>JBDWQJ010000004.1:0-934775 GCA_039986595.1 Lentilitoribacter sp. | reverse complement strand
AGAGCCAGAGCCAGAGCCAGAGCCAGAGCCAGAGCCAGAGCCAGAGCCAGAGCCAGAGCCAGAGCCAGAGCCAGAGCCAGAGCCAGAGCCAGAGCCAGAGCCAGAGCCAGAGCCAGAGCCAGAGCCAGAGCCAGAGAAAATTGCGTCTACCCCTGTAAAAGATCAAGCAGAAACTGATGCAAGGGTGGAAAAAACTGACGACCAACAAAGTAAAAAGGTTGCTGTCGCTGATACCGTGTCTGAAGTCGAAACGCCTGCGGAACTGGAAACACCACAACCAGCTGAAGAGCCAAAAATTAGCTGGTTTAAGCGTCTGCGCAAAGGCCTGTCTCGCACATCAAATCAGTTGTCGGAACAAATCACCGGGATTTTCACCAAGCGCAAATTGGATGAAGATACGCTGCAGGATTTAGAAGATGTGTTGATCCAGTCTGACCTTGGATTGGAAACCGCTATCCGTATAACCGATACGCTCGCATCTACGCGCTATGGCAAGGATGTCAGCACCGAAGATGTGACATCTATTATGGCAACGGAAATTGAAAAAGTGTTGTCACCTGTTGCGGTGCCGTTAGAACTTGATCTATCCCATAAACCGCATGTCATTCTGGTTGTGGGTGTAAACGGCACCGGCAAAACAACAACAATCGGCAAATTGGCTGCAAAACTAACAGATGGCGGGTTAAGCGTGATGCTTGCTGCGGGTGATACTTTCCGCGCAGCTGCGATTGAGCAACTTCACATTTGGGGTGAGCGCACCAATTCACCTGTTGTGTCATCAAAACTGGGCGCAGATGCTGCTGGATTAGCCTATGATGCCTTTGAGCAAGCAAAAGCTGCAGGTTCCGATGTCTTGATCATTGATACTGCGGGGCGTTTGCAAAACAAAGCTGAACTGATGGATGAACTTGAAAAGATCGTCCGAGTTCTTGGCAAACACGATGTGGAAGCGCCGCATACTGTATTACAGACACTTGATGCGACCACGGGTCAAAACGCACTTAGCCAGGTTGAAATTTTCCGCAACGTTGCTGGCGTAAATGGACTTGTCATGACGAAACTTGATGGCACAGCGCGCGGCGGTATCTTGGTCTCGATCTCAGCCAAGCATAAATTACCAGTTTACTTCGTCGGTGTTGGTGAAGGTGTTGATGATTTAGAACCTTTTGAAGCGCATGAATTTGCACAAGCACTCGCCAATGGTGGTGCAGAGGAATAAACATAAACTGGAAAAGAAAAACCGCCACTTGGGAAAGAGGCGGTTTTTTAATACCGGTGGGAGACCGGATTTAACCCACATGAATGGTCAACAAGCATGCGGAGTGCTCACATATCTTTTGCAGGGTGATACGTAAGCAACAAACAAAGAAGAGGGGAACTTTATTTGTTAAAATGCTATACGGCTCGAATATCTGATTAGATCATCAGTTAGAAAAAAAGTTTGAAAAAATCTGTTTTCAATACCAGCACGTAGAGTTGATAAAGGCCTGCCTTGTAATCAACCAAATTTCATCATATTTGCAGATGAGTAAAACAAACAATTATTGGAACACTTTATGAGTGATACAAATATCAGCGAGAAGCCCCCGATTAACCCAGTGCTAAAGATGTCTTTAGAGCTTGGTCCACTTGTGGTGTTCTTTTTTGCCAATTCTCGCGGCGCTTGGCTTACAGAAAAATTCCCTAGCCTTGCGGAACTCGGTGGTCCAATTTTTATAGCAACGGCACTTTTCATGGCTGCAACAAGCATTTCGCTTGCGGTATCATGGGTTTTGACACGCACAATCCCGATTATGCCGCTGATTACTGGCGTGATCGTCATGATTTTTGGTGCGCTTACACTTTGGTTGCAAGATGAAACCTTCATTAAAATGAAGCCAACAATCGTCAACACGCTTTTCGGTGCGACCTTATTGATTGGCTATCTGTTTGGTAAATCATTCCTGCGTTATGCATTTGATGCAGCATTTAACTTAGACGATGAAGGCTGGAAGAAACTCACCATTCGTTGGGGCTTTTTCTTTTTCTTCCTCGCGATTATCAATGAAATCGTCTGGCGTAATTTTTCAACTGATTTTTGGGTTGCATTTAAAGTTTGGGGTGTGATGCCAATCAGCATGGTGTTCATGGTTTTCCAAATGCGCGTTGTCATGCAGCATTCATTGGATAATGATACCGACGACGCCAAAGCTTAAACCTTAAGATAGGTCTCTACTCTTGCGCACGCCAATCGTTGTCATCACTGTTGCGATCAATAAATAAATTGCAATCCCAAGCATTTGATCAACAAAAGCTACACCATTGTCAATTAGCCACCCGGTGAGCCCCGGACCAATGGCTGATCCAAAAACCATCGCAACTGTTGCCATGGACTTTATCGAACCCAAATATTGCGTGCCGAAATATTCGGCCCAAAAGGCTGCTGACAAGGTAGATTGGAGCCCGATAGTAATCGCCATAATAGACATCGCGATCGCAGCGCCGGTTAAACTATCAACATACCAAAACAAAACGAAACTGATAGCAAATGGAAAGACGTAAAACTGCATCAATCGGCCGGACTTAAATAGGTCAATCACCCAGCCTGACGTCATAGTTACGAGCACTGATAATCCTGTAAGCAAGGGAAAGAGAGCGACAAACTGCAAATGTGTCCAACCCTTAAATTCAGCGAAATGTACTTGATGAAAAAAGAACGACGTGCCAAACGTCGCCGGCCCTAAATATGCGGGCAATATCAACCAAAACAACCAATGCTTAAGCACCTGATTACGCGTCCAATGCCTGTCTTGCATACCTGTTGAATTATTTTCTTTGGCTACTGCTTGCGGCGTGCGTTCACGAATAAGCAGGATATACAATAACGGCGCGGCACAAATCGCAATTCCTGCTGCAATGAGCCATGATTGACGCCACCCTATTGCACTTGAAATTGCCACAAATGATAGTGGCAAAATCGCCTGCCCAAACGCAAACCCAAGCGCTGCAAATGCCAGCGCCCTGCCACGTGTTGCCACGAACCAACGCGCCATCGACACCATGGCAATATGGGATGAGAGCCCTTGCCCAAACAAACGCAGCGCAAACACGGCAAAAACTAAAAGAAAAGCTGATGAAATAAAAGACATGCTCACACAAGCACATGCGAGACAAACCATGACAATGACACTTAACGTTCGCGCTCTAAACACATCTGTTAGCCCACCAACAAAGAACATTGTGAACGCGGAGATTAATGTTCCAATCATATAGATGCCGCCCCATTCACCATGAGAGAGCGAAAATTCGTTTTGCAACTCACCAGCGTAAATCGAGACAAAATATGTCTGACCAAACGAGCCGAAAAACGCCAGCAAGAAACCAGCGATCAACCATCTAAAATTTTGTCGGATAAAAATGAGGCTTTCCATAATTTCATCCATAGAACAATTCTGGTTCATATGGAAACATCTTGGATAAAGTTTACGCTCTGTAAGTTAAATAGATGAAACTATTTCGCAAGTTCAGCTTCTAAGACGGGCATGATTTTTTCACTCAATGCTGCGTCTGTTATCGGACCAATATGTTTGTAAACAATGGTTCCATCAGCTGCGATAACAAACGTCTCTGGTACGCCATAAACGCCCCAATCTATTGTTGCTTTGCCCGTTTCATCAACACCAACGGCTGAATAAGGATTTCCAAGACCAGTTAAAAACTGCGCCGCATTAAACGGTTTATCTTTGTAGTTTAATCCAACGATATTAAATCGCTCATCCTTGGAGAGATCTACCAAATATGGATGTTCCTGGCGACAAGGTACACACCATGACGCCCAAACATTTAATAGGGTAATTTTACCTTTTATAGCCTCATCGTTAAGTGCAGGAAGATCAAATTTTTCAAGCGCGGGCAAATCAATTGATGGCGCTTTTTCGCCAATAAGCACAGATGGTAAATCCTGCGCGTTTCGACCAGACGTTAGCTGAAGATAGAAAAATACAGCCAGCGCACCAAAAATAATAAGCGGTAAAAGCACAATCAGTTTTTGAAAAAAACTACGTTGTGGCTTTTGATTATTTTCATCAGTCAAAATGGATAACCTTTATGTATTTTGCTCAGAGCGACGTTTAACCCCGGCAGCTTCCAATCGTGCGAGTTCAGCCTTGCGCGCTTTGCCATCAAATATGATCCAACAGATCACGATACCAAGGACAACGACAACCGCAGCATAGGACAAAAATACAAACATTTCATGTGACATATCCTGCCCTTTCCTAAGCTACTGCACGCGCTGCAAGTCGGCGCAGTGAACGCACCCGTCTGCGCCAAATTTCGTTACGCATCGCCATAAAATGCAATGTAAAAAATAACATCGAAAACGCTATCGCCATTACCAAAAGCGGATAAAGCAATGTTGGGTGAATGGTTGGGCCATCCAGGCGCACAACGCTTGCAGGCTGATGCAGTGTATTCCACCAATCAACAGAAAATTTGATAATCGGGATATTAACCCAGCCAACGATTGTAATGATGGCAACAGTTTTTGCAGATTTTGAAGGATCATCCATCGCGCGTGTGAGCGCCATCAAACCCAAATACATCAACAAAAGAACAAAGACGGACGTCAACCTTGCATCCCAAACCCACCAGGCACCCCACATCGGCCGTCCCCAAAGGGAGCCAGTGATAAGGGCAATAATTGTAAATGCTGCGCCCAAGGGTGCCGCAGCTTTTGATGCCACATCAGCCAGCGGATGACGCCACACCAAAGTGCCGATAGATGAGATGGTCATGACAGTATAACACATCATGCAAAGCCAAGCGGCGGGTACATGGATAAACATGATCTGCACTGTAATGCCTTGCTGATAATCTTCAGGTGCTGTGAAGGACATATAAAGCCCAACAGCAAACAAAATGAGTGTAATGCCCCACATCCAAGGCAAAAGTTTACCAGACAAGTGCAAAAACTTGGTTGGATTGGCTAAATCGCTTGGGCGTTGAATAGAAAGATCGACCTGGTTCATGATGTATTTTTAAACTCTTACGCTCAGTTGTGCAATCAATCTGTTGACGCGCGTATCGCCGCAGCTGCAGCTAGAGGACCAATCACTGCAAAAAACATTGTGATCGCACACAAAATTAAAAACGGTGGCAAAAATGGAGCGGGATCTTCCACCGCAGCATAAGCGGCGCTAACACCAAATATCAGAACCGGAATTGCAAGTGGTAGCACAAGAATAGAAACCAGTAATCCACCTCGCGGCAAGGTGACGGCAACAGCGGCACCCACCGCACCAATAAATGTAATTGCGGGCGAACCAACCAGTAAAGTTGCACTCACCGCACCGATTGATAACAGATCCATGTTCATCAAAAGACCAAGTAATGGTGTCGCTAAAACCAAAGGCAAGCCAGTTGCCACCCAATGCGCGGCGCATTTGATAAACACAGTCAAGATGAACGGTGTTTCCTGCATCAACATAATATCAAGGGATCCATCATCTCTTTCTGCTTGAAACAGACGATCAAGCCCCAAAAGCGTGGAGAGTAAAGCACCGATCCATAACATCGCCGGCCCTATTCGCTGCAAGAAATTAAGATCAGGTCCAACTGCAAATGGAACTACGGCAATGACAGCTAAAAAAAACAAAACGCCGAGCAGTGCGCCGCCGCCACTGCGCATTGACAATTTGATGTCCCGCCAAAATAACGACATTAAAAGAAGCTTTCATTTAAAGGTGGTGGCGTCATTTCCAATTGTTTGACTTCTTTAAAGCCAAGCGGAACATGGGTAGCTGCAATGACAATACCACCCTTTTCCAAATAGCGATTGGTGATTTGCGCAAAATTATCACTCGAAGACTTATCAAGCGCAGCGGTTGGTTCATCAAGCAACCATACAGGGCGATAAGAAACGAACAATTTTGCCAATGCGATACGTCGACGTTGCCCTTGTGATAAAAAACCAAACGGCAGATCTAATGTGTGAGTTAATCCGAGCAGTTCAACAGCAGCTTCTGGCGGCATAATCAGATCTTCGTCAACGGTTTCATCTTGCGCCATAGTGCGCTGCCAAAAAGACAAGTTTTCCAGAACAGTAAGCTCTGCTTTCATTGCGTTTTTATGGCCAATATAATGGCAATATTCCGCATTTGGCTTTGGCTCGGGCTTTAACTCAGTCTCATCATATTGAATCTCAAATAGACCATTATCAATTGGCAGCAGTCCCGCAAGCGCACGTAAAAGCGTTGATTTTCCTACACCATTTGGCCCTGAAATCGTCAATGATTCCGTTGGAACAAGCTCAAATGAGACATCTTTAAAGATAAGGTCTTCACCTCGCTTAACGCTTAAATTTTCAGCAAATATGCGCATCCTAAACCTTCTTGGCACTATATTTTGCGTCGCGACGCAAAAAATCGATGAAATTGCCAGTCACCCTCTGGTCGTATCAACCAAAATTTCCTATATACTGGGAAGCAACGCACGCGACCCAGCGTTAATTCTAGTCAATGCCGAACAAGGTTATAAAGACCTTATGCGGATAGCGGAAGGGTCGTAACCGCTTTTGTTTATTGCTTTGTCTTAAAAGCATTAACGCGCACTTCCAGGCTTTGGCCAGAATTCGGCAAGAAAAAAGAAAGTGGGCTAAATGGCAAAATCACTTGATAGCTTTAATTGTCGCTCGACACTCACCACCGCTGGCAAAGAATACACCTATTACAATTTGAAAACTGCAGAGAAAAATGGCCTCAAGGGTATTTCAAATCTCCCATTTTCTATGAAAGTTTTACTGGAAAATCTTCTGCGTAATGAAGATGGACGTTCGGTGACCAAACAAGATATTGAGAACGTTGCTGCATGGCTTGATAACAAGGGTAAAGACGGCAATGAAATTGCCTATCGCCCCGCTCGTGTTTTGATGCAGGATTTCACAGGTGTCCCGGCTGTTGTTGATCTAGCTGCGATGCGCGATGCCATGGTAAGCTTAGGGGGTGACGCTGAGAAGATTAATCCACTTGTACCTGTTGATCTTGTCATCGATCACTCAGTCATCGTTGATAAATTTGGAACACCAACCGCGTTTGCGCAAAATGTGGAACTTGAATATCAGCGCAATGGCGAACGTTACCGTTTCCTCAAATGGGGTCAACAAGCGTTTAAAAACTTCCGCGTTGTGCCTCCTGGAACAGGTATCTGCCATCAAGTTAATTTGGAATATTTGGGACAAACTGTTTGGACCAAAGAAGAAGATGATGCAACCATCGCCTATCCAGACACATGCGTCGGCACCGATAGCCACACCACCATGATCAATGGTTTGGGTGTCCTTGGCTGGGGCGTTGGCGGCATTGAAGCGGAAGCTGCCATGCTAGGTCAACCAATCTCCATGCTCTTGCCTGAGGTCATTGGCTTTAAGCTAACAGGCGCCGTTAAAGAAGGCGTCACCGCAACAGACATCGTATTAACCGTAGTTCAAATGCTACGCCAGAAGGGCGTGATAAGTAAATTTGTTGAATTTTTCGGCGATGGACTAGATTCCATGACCTTGGCGGACCGCGCCACCATTGGCAATATGAGCCCCGAATATGGCGCGACATGCGGCTTCTTCCCAACCGACAATGAAACAATTCGATATTTAACAATGTCAGGCCGCGATGAAGATCGCATTGCACTTGTTGAGGCCTACTCTAAAGAACAAGGTATGTGGCGTGAAGGCGATGGATCAGAGATCGTCTTTACAGATACGCTAGAACTCGACCTTAGTGATGTTGTTCCCTCCATGGCCGGACCAAAACGCCCAGAAGGTCGTATTTCACTTGATGGGATTGCAAAAGGTTTCGCGGTATCTTTGGAAGAAGAATATAAAAAGCCAAACCAGCTTGAAAATCGCTATGAAGTTGAAGGCGAAGATTATGATCTCGGTCATGGTGATGTAGCCATTGCTGCCATTACGTCCTGTACGAATACCTCAAACCCGTCGGTATTAATCGCAGCGGGCCTTTTGGCGAGAAACGCTATTGAGAAAGGCCTTGATAGCAAACCTTGGGTGAAGACCTCTCTTGCGCCTGGCTCACAAGTGGTGGCCGAATATTTAGAGCAATCTGGTCTGCAAGATAGTTTGGATGCGATCGGTTTCAATTTGGTTGGTTTTGGCTGCACCACATGTATCGGAAACTCAGGTCCCTTGAACCCACCCATCTCAAAGACTATCAATGATAAGGGCTTAATTACAGCCGGTGTATTATCTGGTAACCGAAATTTTGAGGGTCGTATATCACCAGATGTGCAAGCAAACTACCTCGCCTCACCGCCGCTGGTTGTGGCCTATGCTTTGGCAGGTTCTGTGCAAAAAGACCTCACCGTTGAACCACTTGGTCAAGACAAAGATGGCAATGATGTATTTTTAAAAGATATTTGGCCGTCAAACGCTGAAATCCAAGACTATATTATGAAATATGTCACCCGCGAGCTTTATGCAGCCAAATATGCAGATGTCTTCAATGGTGATGAAAACTGGAAATCTGTGAAAGTGCCCGCTGGCAACACTTATGCATGGGACGACAATTCAACCTATGTCCAAAACCCACCATATTTCGTTGGAATGGGTAAAGAAGCCGTCGGCACAACAGATATTAAAGATGCACGTGTCCTTGGTTTGTTAGGTGATAAAATCACAACCGATCATATCTCTCCCGCTGGCTCCATCAAGGCACAATCGCCAGCTGGTGAATATTTGATGGATAACAATGTTGGTGTTGCGGACTTTAACCAATATGGAACGCGCAGAGGAAATCATGAAGTTATGATGCGTGGTACATTTGCAAACATTCGCTTGCGCAATCATATGCTCGGGCCAAATGGCCGCGAAGGTGGATATACAATTCACTATCCATCTGCGGAAGAAGTATCCATCTTTGAAGCAGCCATGCGCTATAAAGAAGAAGGTCGTCCATTGGTCATCTTCGGCGGGGTTGAATATGGCAATGGCTCATCTCGCGACTGGGCGGCAAAGGGAACAAACCTGCTTGGCGTACGTGCGGTGATCACACAGAGTTTTGAGCGCATTCACCGGTCAAATCTGGTGGGCATGGGCGTAATCCCATTCTGCCTAGAAGAAGGCACCACGTGGGAAAGCTTAAATTTGCAGGGTGATGAAACCGTGACCATTGAAGGGCTTACAGATATTAAGCCACGCGCGAAGAAAACAGCCGTCGTGACCTATGCAGACGGAAGCGTGAAAAACGTTCCTTTGATCTGCCGCGTCGATACACTTGATGAAGTTGATTATATCAATAATGGTGGCATCTTGCACACTGTGTTGCGCGATCTTGCTGCATAAACAATCTCAACAATGATTAAAAACCGGGGCTATGCTCCGGTTATTTTATCCAATAACCTACAATGCCGGCGTGGTTTCTTCATAAATTATCAACGTTGAAAAAACCTGCATCCAGAACTTAGCAATGTCACGTTTGTTATTTCGTTCCGCAACAAGCGCTCGTGTTAGAACTTCAGAACCCGCCAAATCGCCGTAACTGATAATGAGTGATTTCACAATATCATCAATTTGGGCTGTATCTGCTTCCATTTACTCTTCCATATCTGTTCAAATAGCGTGGCAAAGCCTATATTATAAAAGTTATATGGTCACCTCCTACATATGTACGAGGGACACTTGCTCACATTACAAAGATGCTGCTATAAATACACGGTGTAAGGATAGGGGCTGCATGTGACAACTAATGCGATTACCGACGCTGAGGAAAAGCGAGTTGGTATTTTTAATGCGATCAAAAATGCAATCGACGTGGAAACTGCGATTCATATATTCCGTGATGCCTATCCAGTTGCTCATGTTTCTTATCACATGAACCAATCAGTCGCGGGTGAAATTGTTTTCGATACACCTTATGTAAAAACCACATATTCGCCCGCTTGGGTCGGTCAGTACCTGGTCAAAGGATATATAACTGTTGACCCCGTTATCAATGAAGGCAAGATGCGCGCACTTCCATTTAATTGGACAGAGCTTGAACCAGTTGAAGCAGCAATTGAGCTTTTTACCGAATTTCAAGCGCAAGGTCACAGCCCGCAAGGATTTACTATTCCCATCGTTGATAAAGTTGGTCGACGCGGTTTGTTTTCTCTCAATGCAGAAGTTGATTGCGATAACTGGGAAGAAATCATTGCTGAATATACCGAAGACTGGGTTGAGCTTGGTTACACATTGCACAAACGCGCTATTTTTGAATTATTCGGGGACAATGATCCTGCACCAACGTTGAGCCCCAGAGAGCTTGAAACATTGCATTGGACTGCTTTAGGAAAAGACTACAAAGATATTGCTGCAATCCTGAATATTTCTGAAAATACCATCCGTACTTACATGCGTGCCATTCGCTACAAACTAGACTGCTCTACCCTGACACAAGCAGTGGCAAAAGCAATCAAACTGAAACTGATTGATCCATGACCCTCGTACATATGTAGGAGGCCAATTGTATTAGACCATCTGTAGTCATACAAGTGTAGGAATTTTCAGACATATTTTTTAATGGCAAGTTTATCCCAGATTTAAAAAAGAGGGATAAACAGATGTTCATTACAATTCAAGCGCACGAATATACTAAGTTTCCAAGCCTGATGGATCAAATGTTTAAATTACGCAAACGTGTATTCGCAGATGATCTTGGATGGGATGTCCCTGTAATTGGTGAATACGAACGCGACATTTATGATGATCAAAACCCTGTTTATCTTATGTGGTGCGACAACACCTGCAGCAAGCTTTACGGCGTTGTGCGCTTAATGCCAACAACCGGTCCAACATTGCTTTATGACGTATTCCGCAAAACCTTTCCTGATGTTATCAGCTTTCAAGCACCTGGCATTTGGGAAGCAACTCGCATGTGCATCGATGCAGAGAAAGTCACAAAGGATTTCCCAGAGCTAGCAATCGGACAAGCATCGGCGCAAATGTTTATCGCCTGCTATGAAGTCGGCCTTGCGCACGGTATCCACACTATGCTGTCAAACTACGAACCTCAGATGAAGCGCATCTACAACCGTTCTGGCGCATCATTTAATGAAATTGGCAGATCGGATGGATACGGAAAACATCCTGTCTGCTGTGGTCAGTTTGATATTAATTCTGAAGTTCTTACTCAGATGCGAATGAAAATGGACATTAAACAGCCATTTTATCAAGTTTCATACCCTGAACGCTCTATTGCAGACTATGCACTTGAAGCCGCCTAGCAAATAATATTACATTGTAGTTACAAAATTGAAAATATCTTGCGCAATTGTATCGGTCAGTAGCTTGCCTCTGAGGTTCGCCCATACCAATGCCAAGATTTAAATAAAAGAATAAATGACATGCAAAATCACGATCGAAAACTAGAGCTACTATTAGAGGAAACTCTTAAGAGCGCGAAAACATCAGGAACCGATGCGCTAATTCACTATCTCAACATGGCTATTTATGAGCACAAAGAGAATATGAAGATTAATGAGTTAAAGCAGCTGGGAATTGTTGAAACCCCCAGCGAACACCAGTCTTAGCTATCGTCGTCTGCGTCAGCCATTGCCTTGATAAGTTCAAGTGCTTTGGCGCGGACTTTCGGATTTTTGATGCGAGCAAAAGAGCGATTTAGTTTAATGCCTTCAGTTGTAGCAATAAACTCAAGATGCTTGGTAGACGAATTATCCAAGTTAATAATTTCAGCACCCTTGCTGCTTCCGCTAACTTCAGGAGCACCATCGAAGAAAAATTCTACAGGTGTTTGCAGGATTTTAGAAACCGCTTGAAGGCGACTTGCACCAACACGATTTGTGCCTTTTTCATATTTCTGGACTTGTTGAAACGTTACACCAAGTGCGTCACCCAATTTTTCCTGGCTTAAGCCAAGCATGTTACGGCGCAGTTTAATACGACCACCTACATAAATATCAATTGGGTTTGGTTTCTTGTTCTTCATATTTGTCTCAGTTGTCATTATTTTTCTTCTTTATTCTTCTGATTGTTATTCAACTATTGACCGTTAACAACTCGGTGTAAACTCTTAGTCGGTTACAAGCTATAGTCTCACTTAGTTTCTTGTTACAAGTCGAAATTTATTATGAAATTCAATGTTGCATTATAAATCGTTATATTGCAAACGCGACCTGATTCAAACTTTGTATATAGTTTTTAATCTCTAAAGTAGGTTTAATCAAGATTTGAACGAAAAATTCCATAACTTGTGACTTTTTGTTGCATATCACAAAAACCCTCACCACAACGTGATTTTACCCGTGAACAGGTTTTGACTATAGATTAGATAAGTCGGGGATTGGCGTAATTTGTGCAGATAAACTGCATGAACCGAGTAGGACTATTGGTATAGACATGAAAAAACAGCTTTTCTCTTTATTAGGTGCAGCAAGCATTGCTTTGACAATGACATCAAGTTTAAAAGCCGATGACAATCTCCAAAACCCCATAGGGGTTGTTGAATTGTTTACATCGCAAGGATGTTCATCTTGCCCACCTGCAGATAAAGCGCTTGGTAAACTCATCGAAGAAGGCAAAGTACTCGCCCTCTCATACCATGTTGATTATTGGAATTATCTAGGCTGGGAAGACACCCTGGCAACAAAAGAAGCCACTGATCGCCAATATGCTTATGCAAAAACTCTAAAGCGCCGCGGGGTTTATACCCCACAAGTGATCGTTAATGGTCGCGACCACCTTGTAGGCAGCAATTACAATGGCATTAAAGCACGCGTATCAACATTTGAAAGCTCTGAACGCGGCTTGGCTGTTCCGCTATCCATAGCTGCCACAGATGATGAAATCAGCATTACAATTGGAAAAGGCCAAGGTAAAGCCAGCATTGTTGCCGTATATTTTGACAATGAGAATACGGTCGATATCAAGCGTGGTGAAAACCGTGGCAAACAAATTACCTATCACCATTCTGTCAAAGACATCGAAACAATTGGCATGTGGTATGGCGATACACAAGAGATTAAGCTTCCTATGGCTGTTATGGAAAAAGTCAAAGAAGGCGGCGCAGCGATCTTGTTACAATCCATGGCCAGTGAAGGCACACCTTCTGCAATCTTGGGCGCAGCAAGCTACAAAGGCTAATTGTGGTTAACCTGTATTTTGCCCTAACCAAAAAGACCGACCTTGAAAGGTCGGCCTTTATGGCGGTGTCATTCAATTAGTGAACCTGTTCATCGAAAAAAGTCGGTGGGCTGGGGGGCTATTGGCCGACTTTAGGAACATTTTTAATTAAATGACCAGTGTAAGATCGTCGCCAAATAAGGAGAGGATTTGACCAAAAGATGGCGAAAACATGTTCGCGCAGTAAAGTATCACTACGTGATTTTAACATGTCGTGAGGTGTGTTAACGCACTCTTAAATCTGTGAATACCAGTGTATAAACTACCTAGTTTTTGCGAAAATAGGTAAACAGAAACAAAAAACAGGCAAATAGAAAAAATATACTGCCAAACATTGCCCAAAAATCCCCGATACTCGCCATGATAAAGCCAAAAGCCGAGATTACAAACAATATCCACCCAAATATCTCGATCTGACGATTACTCATAATAAAAACAAACCTCAACGCCCGAAACCTACTGATCAAGCTATTAAATATCACATTTCGTCAATCCCTAGCTTTGAAAAGAAGTGAATATTGTTGAAGACTAATCTTGCATTTTGCCAAAGCACACGCAAAGATAGCTCATCAATAAGGGAATATAGATGTCAGATCAGGCAAGCAGCAAACACCCATCCCAAGACAATAAGGTTCTTGTTGACCTTGCATCTTACAAACGCCAAAAAGACCCCATTCCCGTGACCTTCCACAGAACCGAGCTAGATCGAATATTGCAGATATATTCGCGCCATGTTGGCACAGGGATTTGGCGGGATTATGCGATTGATCATATGAAGGATCGTGCAGTATTCTCAATTTATAAACGTACCAGTGAAGTGCCGATGTTTACTATTGAGAAAGAACCAAAACGTGCCCGCAAACAAGGTGCTTATAGCGTCGTGAACGCAAGCGGCCTTGTTTTGAAGCGCGGGCACGAACTACCTCAAGTTCTAAAAGTACTCGATAAAGTTAAGAGCGATAAGTAGAACTAGTGCACACCGCCTCGATCAACAAGAACCGAACATTGCGCGTGACGCACAATGCGCGCGGCTGTTGAACCGATCAGAAAATCCTGAATACCTGGATTGTGTGATGCGGTTAGGATCAGATCAATTCCCGCTTCTTCAGCATATTCCAATATTTTAACGTGAGGGCGACCGCGTTTAACCACGACTTCAGCATGGATATCATTATCTGTCGCAATCTTTTTAAGTCGTTTTCGAGTGTCTTCGACACCCTCATCAATGACATCTTGCGGAACAGCAAAATCCATATAACTGGGGATCTCCTCACCAACATAGATGATCTTTAATTCACCGCCATTATTACACAATTCTTGGCCACGTTTTAAAATCTTCAAACCATGCTCTTGGTGAGCAATATCAAACGCAACAAGGACTTTCTCAAACATGACTTTCTCCTTACATCATCATTTATAATGACATAATATGCGAAGAAGAATTGCCAGCATTGATACAGATCAAGCCATATTGATTAGTCCTGATAGAGGTTTCCGGGATAGTTTTGCAGATCGGGATCAGTATCCTGCCCGTCTCCAAGCGCCAGCTGCATGATGGTGGTATCAAGCCATTTACCGTGTTTATAACCAGTGGCTTTCATCACGCCTGAATGCTCAAATCCAGCTTTTGCATGCACAGCAATGGATGCGGCACTGGCCCCACCAATAACTGCAATCATTTGCCTAAATCCGCGCTCATCAGATGCTTTTATTAGTCTTTCAAGCAATTGATAACCAACCCCTTTGCCTTGCGCATCAGGAGAAAGATAAATGGAATCTTCAACAGACCATCGATATGCAGGCCGTGGTCTGAAAGGTCCAGCATAGGCATAACCTAGGATCTTGCCTTCCTCTTGGGCTACCAAATATGGATAGTTTTGCGTAGTTAAAGCTTCAAATCTTCGCTGCATTTCAGCGTAGTCAGGCACCGTTAATTCATATGTGGCAGTGCCATGTTCAACGCTATGTTTATATATTTCAACAATGGCATCGAGATCATTCTCGTTGGCTGCGCGGATTAGTAAACTCATACTCATATTCCCAATAAAAAAGGCGGCATAAAAGCCGCCTTAATAATCAACTTTATAAGTATATTACTATTCGCGATTACCTAGGAATTGCAACAAGAACATGAACATGTTGATGAAGTTCAGGTAAAGGCTAAGAGCACCCATGATTGCCTTACGGCTCATAGTGTCAGCGCCATCGCCATCATAGTACATCTCTTTAATACGCTGCGTGTCGTAAGCAGTTAGACCCGCGAAGATCAAAACACCTAGAGCAGATACAGCGAACTGAAGAGCACTTGATTGCAAGAAGATGTTGACGATTGATGCAAGGATCAAGCCGAACACACCCATAATCAAGAATGAACCCATACCAGATAGGTCTTTCTTGGTTGTGTAGCCGTATAGTGACAACGCACCAAATGATGCTGCTGTTACAAAGAACGTTTGGATAATCGAAGCGCCTGTAAACACCAAGAAGATGTAGGAAATCGAAATACCCATGATCGCAGCAAACGCCCAGAAAGTTGTTTGCGCAGATGATACGCTCATTTTATTCAAACGAGCACCAAGGAAAAATACAAAGCCTAATGGCGCAAACATAATAACCCATTTCAGTGGGCTGTTATAAAGCGCGTTAAACACCGCTTGGTTTGATTGAGCAAAAGATGCTGTAGCATATGCCGCAAGACCTGTAATACCCAGACCAATAGACATATAGTTGTAAACACTCAACATATAGCTACGCAGGCCCGCATCAATTTGAGCTGCGTCCTGCTCACGAGCAGTTGCTGTACGCATGTGAGAATTTCTAATATCAGCCATTTGTTCCTCTTTTAAAATAGCCAACGATGAAGCCAATCTCCATCGTGAATTTATATATACCCATAATATGGGAGTTTTTTCAAAAACAACAAGTATTTACTACCATAAATACGAATAATAACAACAAACAAGGTTAATAGTAAAATCCTATTGCTGCTCCATTTTTTACAAATCACGCAATATTGGTGCTGCTTTTTGCCCCAATACACGCCAAGTCCCCACAAGACCTATGCCAACTGTCAAGATTAATGCAGCAAGTAGAGTTGAAATCGCCACATCGGGCAAAACGCTATATGGCAGGTTCATAATCTGATTAATCACATACCAAGATGCAATTGCACCAGAAATGAGCGCAAAGATCGCCGTTGAAAGGCCCAAAATCATATATTCGTAGCTAAACGCTCTAATTAAAGTTCGGCGCGTTGCACCCAGAGTTTTAAGAACAACGGAATCATGACGTCTTGTTTGGTTACCCGCCGCCAACGCACCAGCAAGCACCAGTATGGAGGCAACAAGTGCAACAGCCGCCGCCGCGCGGATCGCAAGCGCAATCTGTCCAACTAATCGTTCAGCAATATCAAGCGCATCTTTTACTCGCACTGTTGTCACTGTTGGATAAGCTTGTGTAACGGCACGCAAAATTTCACCCTCTTGCTCAGCAGTTGCCTCACTTTCAAGCAATGTTGCCAGCCATGAATGCGGCGCACCGGCAAATGTGTTAGGTGAGAAAACCATCACAAAGTTGATCGACAAAGATTCCCACTCAACCAATCTGAAATTGGCAATACGTGCAGTAATTGTTCGGCCAAGTACATTAACGGTCACTGTATCACCGATTTTTAAACCAAGCTCACCCGCTTCTTCTGCAGAGAAAGAAACCAATGGTTCACCACTATGATCTGGCGCCCACCACTCGCCTTCAGATAATACTGAGTTCTCCGGTAGATTTTGAGCGTAAGTAACACCGCGATCACCTCGCGTAACCCAACGTGCTTCCGGTGGGATTTGCAAGTCTTTGAGTTCAGTGCCATTAAACTCCAAAATACGGCCACGCAACATTGGAACTTCAACCAATTTTCCATCCGGCGCGACTTCATTGACGAGCTTTTCAAAGCCTTCAATTTCGCTTGATTGAATATCGACAAAGAAGAAGTTTGGTGCGCGTTCAGGTAAATTACCTGATAACTCACGGCGTAAATTTCCATCAATTAACGCTAATGCCACAAGTAGCGTTAGTCCTAATCCCAAGGACATCACAACAGATGATGTCAAAGCGCCGGGGCGATGAATATTACCGATTGCCATGCGCAACGGTGTTGACTGAACTTGCGGACTGCGTTTCGCAATCCACTGCACCAGCCAAGCAACAATTCGCAAAACAACGAAGGAAAATGCCACAGCACCTAAAAAGAGTGTCGCAATTTGATCGTTGTCGGATGTAAAAATAACCAACCAAGCTAAAAGGACAGCAAAGGCCAATGCAAGTAGGCTATAAATTGGTTTTGGCCAACCTGATTGCCCTAAATTCCATTGACGGAACAAGGCTGTTGCAGGAACGCTGCCAGCATTTCCAAGCGGCAAAATAGCAAATGTCAAAGCAGCCAAAAGACCAAATATCGCCGCTAAGAGCAAAGCACTCGGATAGACAGAAGCACTAATATCAATCGCAAGTGCTGCGGATAAGAGCGATGCTGTAATAAATGGAAGCGCTGCTCCGATTGCAATACCAATCACAACACCAATAAGCGCAATCATGAACACTTGCATGAGATAAATCCCAAATACAAATCTTGATGACGCACCCAAACATTTAAATGTTGCAATCACTCCGCGTTTTGAGTCTAAAAATGCGCGGACGGAATTGCCGACACCAACACCGCCGACAACAAGCACGGTCAATCCAACCAACGTTAAAAATTGCGAAAAGCGCTCAATATTTGCAGTTAATGCAGGTGCTGCATTGCGGCTCGTTCGCACAGACCAACCGGCATCAGGGTGCGTTTCACGCGCTAGTGCCCGCACATCATTTAAATCAGATAATGTCGGTTCACCATCTAGATTAATGCGGTAAGAATATTCAACCAAACTACCATTGCGGATAAGTCCAGCACTTGCCAACGCTTCATTGGAAATCATCATACGCGGCGCAAACCCAAACCCTTCAGAAAGCGCATCAGGCTCAACAATTAATGATGCTCTAATCTGAACTGTTGCATCACCTAACAGCAGCTCATCGCCAACACTTAAGTTAAGTCGCTCAAGCATCAAGGGCGCAACAATTGCACCATAAACATCACCATCTTTTGAAAAAAGATCAGCTTTTGGCATTGAAGGTTCGGTTACCAACTCACCAAAGAGCGGGTAGATCTCGTCAACAGATCGAAGCTCAACCAAAGCCTGATCCGAACCATCTGGCTTGCGCGCCATGGACCGCAGTCCAGAACCAATTGTCACTTCGCCAAGACTTTTAACAAAGGCAACTTCTTCCTCACTTGCGCGCCGATTATCAATTTCAAATCGAACATCGGCACCCAAAATGGATTGCCCTTCCGCTGAAATTGACTGATTGATGGAACGCGAAACAGAATTAACACCAGAAATTGCTGCAGCTCCAAGTGCAACACAGGCAAGGAAGATGTAAAACCCTCGTAAACCCCCGCGCATTTCACGCGCAGCAAATCGCAACGCGAGTTTTGTTTTTTCTATTATACTGAGCTGTTGAAACGAATTTTCCATTACTCTGCAGCCTCAGAATAAGATTCAATTTCACCTGAACGGACCGCGATCTTTCGCTGACACTTATCAGCTAAAGAAGGATCGTGCGTTACCAGCACAAGTGTCATGTCGCGCTCTTTTTGCTTCTGAAACAAAAGATCTGCGATTTGCTGACCGGTATCTCCATCAAGATTACCTGTTGGCTCATCGGCAATTAACAGCTTCGGCGAAGGTGCAAGCGCACGAGCGATCGCAACACGTTGTTGTTCACCACCCGATAACTCAGATGGGTAATGGGTCAATCGCTCACCCAAACCAACTGCAACAAGCTCTTCTTTCGCCTTTTCAAAGGCGTTTTTCTCACCGGCCAATTCAAGCGGTACAGCAACATTCTCAAGTGCTGTCATATTTGGAATAAGATGGAAGCTTTGGAAAACAATACCAATATTTCGACCTCGGAATGCAGCTGCTTCATCTTCGCTCATCTCATGAATTGCCGAACCTGCAATATGAACTTCACCACTATCAAGTCGTTCCAAGCCAGCAAGAACCATAAGCAAGGTTGATTTACCCGAACCTGAAGGCCCAACAATACCGGCACTTTCACCTTCATTAAGTTGAAGGTTCATTTTTTTAAGCACATGGACCGAGGATGCCTCGCTTCCCAAAGTCAGATCAGCATTTTTTAATTCGATAAGTGTTTGCGGCACGGCTCTTAGTCCCTATATGTATAATTCTTACGATTGTTAAAGCTCATTACGTTTGCAAATAGGTATTGGACTATGAAAATAAAAGATCTCACAAACGCAATAACTGGTATCTTCGCAGCCTGTTTCATCCTGATGTGTACTTTAATGACAACTGCATTTGCAAAACCGCTTGAAGTGGTTGCATTTGGAGATAGTCTAATGGCGGGATATCAACTTGATCGCGAGGATGCTTTCCCCAATAGATTAGCAGAAGCACTCTCTGCAAATGGGCTTGAAATTAATATGACCAATGCTGCGGTGTCAGGCGACACCACATCAGGTGGATTAGCGCGCCTTGATTGGTCTATTCCTGATGGTACAGATGTTGTGATCTTAGAACTCGGCGCCAATGACGCGCTGCGTGGCTTACCTGCGGAAACGACGCGAGAAAATTTAGACAAGATGATGGCCCGCTTGAGCGAACGTAACATCACTGTCTTTTTGATGGGCATGTTGGCTCCACCAAATATGGGCGCAGATTATGAGCAGGAATTTAATACAATCTATCCAGATCTTGCCAATAAATACGAAGTAGAATTCTACCCATTTTTCCTAGATGGTGTTGCAGGCGTACCTGAGCTGAACATATCAGATGGCATTCATCCCAATCCCAAAGGGATTGCGGTGATGGTCGAAAAGATCCTTCCTATCGCTGAACCATTTTTCAAAGCGCAGCTTGTGGATGAATAACTAAGTTTTATCCCAAACATCGATATTTCTTGAACTTGTCATAATCTCATGGTCACATCATAGATGATTCGATCAGGAGTACAGCCATGCCAAGGTTATTTGCAGCATTGGAAATTCCGAAGGATGTCGCACAAAGCCTTTCCCTATTGCGAGGCGGCCTGCAAGGTGCAGGCTGGATTGATGTTGAGAACTATCATCTTACTCTGCGATTTATTGGCGATGTCGACGAACGAACAGCAGATGATGTGCTAGAGGCATTTGATCATGTCTCAAAACAAGAATTTGAACTTCAGTTAAATGGTATTAATGTCTTTGGATCTAAAAAACCGCGTACGCTTTATGCTGATATCACACCAAATGAAACTCTAAGTTCGCTCCAGGCCTCAATCGATAGTCAGTGCCGTCGCATAGGCATTATGCCTGATGGGCGAAAGTTTACGCCACATATTACCCTCGCCAGACTTCGTCATACAAATCATTATGCATTGCGTGACTATCTTGATGCGCGAAGTAATTTTAAATCAAGAACATTTAACGTCGAAGAATTTGTTGTAATGTCATCTAAAAATTCACGTGGCGGTGGACCATACATTATTGAGGAACGCTATTTATTGGGTGCAAACAACAATCAAGATCATTTAGCTTCAAGCTTTTCAACAAGCCCTGAGCAACCCTCATCTAACATGCGATAAACTGTTTCAAATCCATCACCTTCACCATAATAAGGATCCGGGATTGGCATATCTTGCCCCAACGCAAACTCCATAAACAAATGAATTTTGCGCTGTTCTTTTATCGGGGCATTGGCGATCAATACATCTAAATTATCATGATCCATCGCCAAAATTAGATCGAACTCTGAGTAATCAGATCTTCTAATCGGACGAGAGCGTTGATCAGTAATATCGATATTGTGCCGCTGCATTGTCTTTATTGCCCGCGGATCAGGTATATTGCCTTCGTGCCAACTGCGCGTTCCAGCGGAATCAATTTGAAAATTTTGCACCAAAGATGGGTTTGCAATTTTCGCCTTAAACACGCCCTCCACCATTGGGGATCGGCAAATATTGCCCATGCACACAAATAGTACTGATTTAATATTTCCACTCATATAACGAAACCACGCCAATTTTCGCTCAATCTATGTAGGGTAAAACTTCATCTTATCTGAAATAAGATTTGATAGATTGAATTTTACGTAAGTGTACCCCAAATCTAACCCATGGGTAAAAAAACAATCAGCAAAAACGAAATCAATGCAATTTTGTCACCTGCCGATATTGAGCAGCAGCAAAAGCAAGAGAAAAAGATACGTCGAAAATTTTGGCCGACGTTAAAAAATGCGCTCGCTCAATTACCATTCGCAGAAGATGTGGTCACTGCCTATTTCTGTGCGATGGATAAAAATACCCCAACTCATGTACGCGGCGTTTTGCTTGCAGCGCTCGCTTACTTTGTCCTGCCCACAGATCTCATCCCAGACTTTATCGCGATGATTGGTTTTGGTGACGATGTTGCGGTTCTAACGGTCGCAATATCCACGTTAAAAAAGCACATGACGGCTGAACAGCGCGATGCTGCACAACAAGCCTTAAAAGATCTAAAAAGCGATATCAAAGATGTCTAGTATTGCTCATTAGAGATCGTTTGGAGGATCAATTTCGCCCTCCAGCGTCTCCCTAAGCTTTTGAAATGCAACGCGTATTCGAGACTTCACCGTCCCAAGTGGTAACCCTGATTTCTCCGCAATTTGACTATGAGAAAGCCCTAAGAAAAATGACATGCGGATTATATCTGCGTGTTTGTCCTGAAGCAATGAAAGCGCGCGGCGAACATGCTCATCGCGTTCTTCTTCTTCAACATAATCATCTGGTGAAATCGGCTCCGGCGGCACAAAAATCGGGTCATTAACATCAATCAAGGCAGAGCGATCTCGGCGCAGCAAGTCAATTCTGCGGTTCCTTGCAACACGGAACAACCACGTCGACAACGACGATTTTGACGGGTCAAACAGATGTGCTTTGTGCCATAAAGCAGACATCACATCTTGTGACATATCTTCTGCGTGCTCAGGAACGGCCCCAAGCTGGATAAAATATGATTTTATGCGAGGTGAAAAATAATCAAAAAGTTCCGCAAATGCCTTTTGATCACGATTAACCGCTACTGCATTGGACAGCTTCGCAAAGTGACCATGCTGATCACGCCCCATTCACAATAATCCTCTTTTTATTCTTATTTGCCCCCACCAAAATCGACCGCAGTTTCGATTTTTACAATTGATGCGAACATTGCTGCCAAACTATTGCCGAAATTTATTCATAATAAAAGGGCTAATGGGCTGAAATTACTGGTTAATCGAAAAAAAATCTCAAAATTTGAATTGTTTGTTACTTGTTGACGGTTTGGTAACTACAATTGTTGCAAAATGGGACAAGGCGACAGAGCGGTTTTAGTCGACACTGCCGATCCGGCGCCAAGGGTATACAAAGTGAGGGGGATGACAATGTTTTTGACGAAAGAGATCATCGCTATGTTTAGTAAAAAAATGA
This sequence comes from Lentilitoribacter sp., assembly GCA_039986595.1. Lineage (GTDB taxonomy): Bacteria > Pseudomonadota > Alphaproteobacteria > Rhizobiales > Rhizobiaceae > Lentilitoribacter. The sequence goes on along the minus strand of JBDWQJ010000004.1, from coordinate 912,076 downwards.
AAATTACGTTGGCTCTAGGTGCTGTGTTTGCATGTATGAGCCCAATGGTCGCAAATGCGCAAACGCCAGCACTCATTCAAGAGTTCAACGCCTGGGGTGCTTATTCCTATCAATCAGCAAACGGAAAAGTGTGTTACGTTTTATCACCGCATAAAACGGCAGCGCCACTGTCTGAAGAAGGCCGCACATTATCCCACGGGCAGAATTATTTGCTCGTTGCACAACGTGTTGGTCAAAATGTTGTTTACGAACCGCAGGTCATGATGAGTTATAAGCTTCGTCAAGATTCTAAAGTTAAAGTGCAGGTTGGCGACAAAAACTTCCAGTTCATTTCACGTGGCAAGGTAGCTCATATTGAAAATGCTGCCGAAGGACCAGCATTTGTTGCAGCTCTTCGTGCGGGAAGTTCTGCAACGGTGCAAGTCGTGTCATCAAGAAATGGCAATAATCGCGACTACAGCTTCTCACTATCAGGTATAACGGCTGCATTAAAAAACATTTCAAGTTGCAGCTAAGCATGCAATAAACATTGCTGAGATTTCAATGAGGCCGGTTTACCGGCCTTTTTTGCTGTCATAGTGTTTTGATTGGTTTTAAGAATATATCGTGACGGTTCAGCAATTTGATGTTATCTGAGCACCAACCATGAAATTACAAAGGCATAGACAACAATGGCTATTTCCATTGATTTGACCGATAAAGACGTCCGAACTGAAGTCGACAACCGATTAAAGGCAGGTTCGACCAGCAAAAGGCATCTGATTGGCCTTCCTAAATCTGAGTTGATTGAAGAACTAAGATCTGTTGGCATTGCAGAAAAACAGCTAAAAATGCGCGCAAGCCAGCTTTGGCATTGGTTTTACGTGCGTGGCGTTTCCGATTTTGCCGACATGCATAACGTCTCCAAAGACTTAAGGCAAACGCTCGAGGCGCACTTTGATATCTCCAGACCAGAAATAATTGAAGAACAAATTTCAAATGATGGAACGCGAAAATGGCTTATGCGTTTCCCTTCAGGTGGCGCCGGCAAGCCTGTTGAAGTTGAAACTGTTTATATCCCAGAAGATGACCGCGGCACATTGTGTATTTCAAGCCAAGTTGGCTGCACACTAACATGTACATTTTGCCATACTGGCACACAAAAATTGGTGCGAAATCTAACCTCTGGCGAAATCTTAGCTCAGCTTTTGGTCGCACGAGATCGCTTGGGAGATTTTCCAAACAAAGATACCCCTACAGGCGGGATCATACCATCAAGCGATCGTAAAGTTTCCAATATTGTCATGATGGGCATGGGCGAACCGCTTTACAATTTCGAGAACGTCAAAAAGGCGCTATTGATCGCAATTGATGGCGATGGCATTGCGCTATCGCGTCGCCGCGTAACACTCTCAACATCGGGTGTGGTTCCTGAAATCTATAAAACGGGCGAAGAGATTGGTGTGATGCTTGCGATCTCACTTCATGCAACGCGCGATGATTTACGCGATGTCTTAGTGCCAATTAATAAGAAATACCCTTTAGAAGAACTGCTGGATGCTTGCCGAAATTATAAAGGCGCTAATAATGCCCGCCGCATTACCTTTGAATATGTCATGCTCAAAGGTGTGAATGATAGCCTACAAGATGCCAAGGAATTGGTGATTTTGCTTAAAAATATTCCTGCTAAGATCAATCTGATACCATTCAACCCTTGGCCGGGTTCTGAATATGAGTGTTCTGACTGGGAACAAATTGAAAAGTTCGCCGATTTTATCAACCAAGCAGGATATGCATCTCCTATCCGAACCCCGCGCGGACGCGATATTTTGGCAGCCTGCGGTCAATTGAAATCTGAATCCGAGCGTTTAAGAAAAAGTGAGCGCTTAGCGTTAGAATCGCAATTGATAACAAGCATGATTGCCGGCCACGGCGAAAACTAAAAACCCAAGGGTTATCTAAATGACACAATTGGTTCGCCTAATAATTCGGTTTATGGGCATTGTCTTCGGCTATTTTGTTGCTTGTATAACCGCAGCTCTCATCTTTGCATTCTTATCCGGGCTCATCACCTTGCAGGATTTTGAGATCTATCACGATTTTGAAGTTTACTTGGCGCTCATTCTAACCGTTGGCACATTGACCTTCCAATTTGCGAACTTGGCTTGGGTCCCCGCTTTTATTGTCATTTTTATTTTTGAACTCAAATCAATAAAGGACTGGCTTTATTACATAGTGACAGCCGGCCTTGTCGCAATTGCAATTTTGTTCTCCCCATTTGCATCTATTTCAGCCCAGAACGATGCGCTTGCTTATATCGTAAGTGCGATGGCTGGTGGTTTTATTTATTGGATATTGGTTGGCGGACGCGCAGGCAATTGGCGAATAAAATCATAGTTCATTTGATTTAGAATGATCAACGCAACAAAAAAGGGCCCGATGAAAATCGAGCCCTTCTTTTTTGATCGTAGACTTGCTGTTTTGGGAAAGGGAGGAGGAGGGACAGCAAACCTACTTTCGATTGGCGAATTAGCCTTTGCTAAATTCTGGGTAAGCTTCGATACCAACTTCAGCCTTATCCATACCCATCATTTCATCTTCTTCTGAAGCACGAAGGCCGATTGTGACTTTCAATGCATACCAGACGATTGCTGATGTCACGATAGTGAACGCACCCATTGCAACGATACCAAGGATCTGTGAACCGAAGTTTGCATCAGTGTTTGTTACTGGAACAACCAATGTACCCCAGATACCAGCGAGTAGGTGAACTGGGATAGCACCGACAACATCATCGATTTTGAACTTGTCGAGCATTGGAACCGCAAATACTACGATCACACCACCAACAGCACCGATAAGGATAGATGCGCCACCTGAAGGAGCCAAAGGCTCAGCAGTGATTGAAACAAGACCAGCAAGTGCACCGTTAAGAGCCATTGTTACATCGATCTTCTTGTACATGATTTGTGTCAAGATAACCGCAGCAACAACACCACCAGCAGCAGCTAGGTTTGTGTTTGCGAAGATACGAGATACGTCAGAAGCATCACCGATTGTGCCCATAGCAAGCTGAGACGCGCCGTTAAAGCCGAACCAACCGAGCCAAAGAATGAATGTACCCAATGTTGCAAGCGCAATGTTTGAACCAGGCATCGGAACTGTACGGCCATCAACATATTTGCCTTTACGAGCACCTAGGATGATCGCGCCTGTTAGAGCTGCCCAACCACCAACTGAGTGAACGATTGTTGAACCAGCGAAATCAGAGAAACCTGCTTCGCTCAACCAGCCGCCACCCCATGTCCATGCACCAGTAATCGGATAAAGAATACCGGTAAGAACAGCAGTGAAGATTAGGAAAGGCCAAACTTTGATACGCTCTGCAACTGTACCTGAAACGATTGAAGCAGTTGTTGCAACAAACACCATTTGGAAGAACCAGTCAGATGCTGTTGAATATCCTGTATCCAATGCGTCAGCACCTACAGCGTCAAAACCATAACCCCAGCCGATGGAACCGGCATAACCGCCGTCAACACCAGCATACATGAGGTTATAACCAATTGCCCAGAACATGATGCCGGCAATTGAATAAAGAGCGATGTTTTTCAAACACTGCATTGAAACGTTTTTAGAACGTACCAAACCAGCTTCCAGCATAGCAAAACCAGCTGCCATGAACATAACTAGAAAGCCACCGATAAGGAATAGCAATGTGTTGAAGATATAAGCTGTTTCAGCCGACGGACTTGCCGCTGCATCTTGAGCAAGCGCAGGAACTGAACTCACAGCCAGCCCCGCAAATGTCATCGCAAGAAGCGATTTTTTACTAATTGATTTCATAGTCATAAACTCCTGAGGCGCCTTAAAGGGCTTCTGCATCTGTTTCACCAGTACGAATGCGTACTGCGTGATCAATTGAATATGTGAAGATTTTGCCATCACCGATCTGGCCAGTTTTGGCAGCAGATGAGATAGCTTCAATTGCGCCATCAACAGCATCTGCTGCGACCGCGATTTCAATTTTTAGTTTCGGCAAGAAACTCACAGCATATTCTGTGCCGCGATATATTTCAGTGTGCCCTTTTTGACGACCGTAGCCCTTTACTTCCGTCACTGTTAACCCCTGAATGCCGATTGAGGTGAGTGCTTCACGCACTTCATCCAACTTAAACGGCTTAATAATGGCCATAACGATTTTCATCTCGTTTCCCGTCCTTTGATTACTCGCAGTAATGAAACTGCATCTAACGACCTACGCGGCAACATCACCGCGCAGCTACGTTAATAGAATCAAAAGCCGTGCCAACTTTACTTTTTCTTAACTAATCAATTGGTTTTAAAAGAGAATTTTTGTTTTAATGGGAAAAATACGGTATTCGCCTAAATATTAGGCACACATTATGTGGTTAAAAATTAGGCAAAATAAAATATGTGACTAATTAACGTGCATTTGCACGTTTACGAATCAAACCTTCCTGCATAACAGACACCAAAAGCTCACCTTTTTTGGAGTAAACCTGTCCGTGTGCAAGCCCGCGTGAACCCGCCGCACTTGGACTATCCATATGATAGAGCACCCAATCATCAAGCTTAAACGGCCTATGAAACCACAAAGCATGATCCAGACTTGCTCCTTGAATGGAGCCATCAAAAATATTGGTTGAGTGTGGGAATAAAGCTGTGTCGATGAGTAGCGCATCAGAAATATAAGCAAGCATGGCAACATCATATTCAGCGTGATCATCTTCGCTAACAGCACCCACAAGATTGAGCCAAACTGATTGATGCGGCTCAAGCGCACCGTCATTAAGATATCTATCAACCGAAACAGGCCGAAACTCAAATGGTCTCTCTTTATCGATATAAGCCTTAAGTGGCCGGATTACCTGATCAGCAGATTTATTTAGCATATCCAGGAGATCAAGATCTTCAGGCGGGGTAACATTTGGCATATCAGATTGATGCGACAACCCCTCTTCAAACCGATGAAAGGAACATTGCAGCGTAAAAATCTGACGGTCATTTTGATATCCATCAACAATGCGCATACTAAAACTCGCGCCATCACGCACTTTCGTCACACGATATAATACCGGAGTTTCCGGATCCCCAGGACGTAAAAAATAACAGTGCAACGAATGAATGTTCTTATCTTTTTGAACCGTTCTTTGCGCAGCAACAATTGCTTGGGCGATTAATTGACCACCAAAAATGCGGCGCCAGCCAAAATCAGGCGTATGCGCTAAAAATTCGGTTTCAGATTGGTTTTCTAAATTCAGACAGTTTAAAAACTTCTTCATTGTTGAAGATCGGTCACGCGACATTTTGAACCCACAAATTGATTTCGAACTTACACAGACTTACGATATAGTACTCCTAGATTGCAAACGGAACTGAATTCGTTTTTACAATATTTGCAATGCATTTACGCCGTCAGATTTTGGAGAGTGGCACCATGTCAGATAAACATACACAGGTTGATATTCTTGTCGCAGGTGCAGGATATGTTGGGCTTGCAACAGCCGTTGCCATCAAGGCCGCCTCTCCCCATTTAAACATAACCATTGTAGACGCAGCACCCAAAGACGTTTGGAAAAAAGACACACGCGCCTCCGCAATCGCAGTTGCTGCAGAAAACATGCTATCAGCGCTCGGTCTATGGCAAGATATCTTACCCGACGCACAACCAATCAACAAAATGATCGTCACTGATTCTGAAGTCAACGATCCCATCAGGCCGGTTTTCTTAAACTTTGATGGCGCGATTGAAGGCGATAGACCTTTTGCGCATATGATCCCCAATCTTTCAATGGTCAAAGCGCTGCGCGACAAAGCTGATGAATTGAACATCCCAATCTTGCAAAGCAGCCCGGTTACTGATTTCAACAAAACCGAAACCCAAGCAATAATAACGCTCGCCAATGGCGATATTATTGAGGCAAAACTGCTTATAGCAGCGGATGGCGTGAACTCTCGCATACGCAAAATGGCTGGCATTAAAACAATGCGTTGGCAATATGGCCAATCCGGCATTGTCACAACCGTTGCCCATGAGCGAGAACATCATGGCATGGCGGAAGAACACTTCTTGCCAAGCGGCCCATTTGCGATCCTGCCATTAACTGGCAATCGCTCTTCTCTTGTTTGGACAGAAAAAACAGACGCTGCCAATAAGCTTATCGAAAGTGATGATCTGGTTTTTGAAATGGAATTGGAAAGACGCTTTGGGCATAAACTTGGCGAGATCCAGCTAGAAGGTGCACGCAAAGCTTTCCCGCTCGGCTTAACCTTGGCACGTGACTACGTTCAAAATCGTTTGGCACTTGTTGGCGATGCCGCTCACGGCATTCACCCCATTGCGGGACAAGGTTTAAATCTAGGCTTTAAAGGCGCAGCCGCTTTGGCTGAAACAATCGTTGATGCGGATCGTTTAGGGCTGGACTACGGCTCTAAAAACACGCTGGAGCGCTATCAGATGTGGCGCCGATTTGACACTGTGCAGATGGGTGTAACAACCGATGTGCTAAACAGATTATTCTCAAACGACATTGCACCGATCAGACACCTGCGAGATTTGGGGCTTGGCTTGGTTGACCGCATGCCAAAACTTAAAAACTATTTCATTGAACAAGCTGCCGGATTGCAACAACAATCAGGACCAAAACTACTCAAAGGCACGATGATTTAAACTAAGCGTAGCTATAATTGCCGCGCTTCTGAAACCAGCATAATCGGGATATTATCGCGAACTGGATATGCAAGCTTTGCCTTTTCCGAAATCAACTCTGATGCATCCTTGTCATATGACAAAGTGCCTTTAGTTAGCGGACACACAAGCAGCTGCAACAGATGCGGATCAATATCAGGCTGTTTGTTTTTCTTATCATTCATATGCACACACTACTGAACAGTTTGTTTTGAATCAGATGCATCATTTGAATAGCCCATTTCTAAAAGCGCAATAAGCGTTTGCACGCGCACCTCAAAATCAGCCTCTAAAAGAGCTTGCTTTTCAGCCAGATCAAAGGGAAGCAAACCGGACAATAAGTTCACAAGATCTGATACTTGCAACTGCTCAATATCTTCGTAATCGACTTCAATATTATTATCATCAACATATTTCCTCATATGTTGAAGCAACTCCACCTTCGCTTCCGGCATCTCAAAGTCTTTCTCTTCAATGTCCGTCATGAAAGGCGTGATCTTAGCAATACGGTAGGGCGTTTTAACGCTCAACTCTTCTTTTAATCTAAAACGGCACACACCGCCCAGTGAAATAAGATATCGACCATCACCGGACTCTGCGATTGAAATAATACGCCCTAGCGTGCCAACACTACAAAGATCATCAACCGGAGTATTTGCTTTGTTTAAAAAATTCGGCTGCACCATAGCAACGATGCGATCGTTCGCCATGGCATCATCGAACAATTCTAAATAGCGAGGCTCAAATATATTCAGCGGCATGATGCTGCCAGGCAGCAACAAAGCACCTGACAATGGAAATAGCCTTACCTCTTTAGGCAGGTCACTTTCCTTCAAATAGTGCATATTTCCAACTTGCATATCTTACGCCTTTCGCACCAACAGCTATCTATTATGATAGGCCGTTACAAAGGTAACACAATATGCGTCACCTTTTTTATTTTACGAAAACAAAATAGACGATAGCTTGCGACGACCTGCAGAACTTGCAGGGTCAGCTGGACCCCACGCTTCAAAGAAATCCAACAGCATTTTACGCGCGCCATCTTCTTGCCATTCACGGTCTTTGCGCATGATCGAAATCAACGCATCAACCGCTTCATCGCGCTGTCCTTGAGCTGCAAAAATCTTTGCTAAATCCGCACGAGCTTCGTGATCATTTTCATCACTATCTATACGCGCTTGCAACGCATTTGGATCGCCAAGCTTGGCAACCTCTTGCGCCATTTCCACACGCTTGATCGCACCAGATATCTCAACCGCAGATTTATCTTCTTCGGGCAATTTTTCCAAAAGCGCGGCGGCTTGATCAACCCTACCTGTTTTCAACATGCAGTCTACAATACCTGCAACAGCGCGCTTATTTCCTTTGTCATGCTGCATAACCATGGAAAAAGCTTGCGCGGCTTGTTCAAAATCACCTTGTTCAAGCGCTGCATCACCTGCATCGAGCACTTGATCAATCTGATCTTGCATACCGCCTTGCGGAGAGGCTGCTGATAATTTGGCGATAAACTCTTTGATCTGCGCTTCAGGCTGAACACCCATAAATCCATCAACTGGTTGACCATTGGAAAACGCAACAACTGCTGGGATAGATTTAACCCCCATTTGATTGGCAATATCTGGATATTTCTCAATATCCATCTTAACAAGCTTAACTGCTCCACCGGCCTCTTGAACCGCCTTTTCGATAACAGGTGTTAGCTGCTTACACGGTCCACACCATGGCGCCCAAAAATCAACAATCACTGGCTGATGCTCAGACTGGTCAATCACATCAACCTTAAAGTCATTAAGCGTTGTGTCTTTGATAATTTCGCCGGGCGCTTGCGCAACCGGTGCCGCTGCTGCCATCGGAGGGACAGTTGCTCCGCCGGTCATGGTAGTTGCACCATATGATGCAGATCCCTGATATTGTGCGCCAGAACCATAAGCGTAAGGATTATCATCATCATTCATTTTATATTCCAGTCTATTTGCGGCAAAGCATTTTATTTCAATCAGTGAATGTCACTGATTATCTGTCTTTTATAGATTTATTGCGAAACTTTTATAATTAAAGGGTCATGGCCAAAATGTTTTGCAAATTTTATCAAATCATCGCGCGATATCGACGTTGTCGCATCATTTAAAAGCGGATGACAATTGATAATATCATTTTCTAGTAACGGCGCATCAATCACCATTGTTACATTTGCCTCAGTATCATTAATGACCGACAATGCGGTGACTGAACCAGGCGCCACACCTAAATATTCCATCAACTTTTCAGGTTTCCCAAACGATACACGCCCTTTTGCGCCGATTAATGTGTGAATGACCTTAAGATCGACAATCGCGCTTTCTTCCAGTGTAACAAGGAAATAATTGCTCTTCTTGTCTTTTAGAAAAAGGTTCTTTGTATGGCCGCCAGGAATATCATCTCGAAGCGATGTGGATTCTTCAACGGTAAAAACCGGCTCATGGTCAAAATTCTTATATTCAATTTCTAATGCGTCCAACGCATTAAACAAATCTTGTTTTGATTTTACTTCGGTCAATTTTCCAACTCACATTTATAATCACATATGAGATTTATCGATGATTGCGCCTTGATGTGCAATCACTTTCATCGCCATATTATGTCCACAGAGCATCGACCCTTCAATAGAACCGCCAGCAAGGAAGCTCGCAAAGAAGCCACCATTAAAACTATCCCCAGCCGCAGTTGTATCAACGACCTTACCTGCTGGTGGGAAGTCTATATCAAATTCTTTTAACTCACCATTGATGAGTGCAATAGGTCCACGCTCGCCACGCTTAATAACAACATCTTGTATATTATACGACTGAAATCTTTTAATCAGAGCGCTCTCACTTTCATCTTTGAACAACTCCATCTCATCATCAATCGAAGGCACCGCAATATCTGTTAAACACCAGGCCTGTTCAACTGTTTCCAATGCCTCCTCGCGACTTTGCCAAAGACGCGGACGATAATTGGAATCAAAGGCAACTTTACCTCCACCAGCACGGAAGCCTTCTAACCATTTAAACAACGCCTTCACCACTTCTTGTGGCAAAATAGCCAAAGTAATTGCACTGAAATAAACCACATCCATATCGTTAAGAGGTGAAAAATCGATCGTACCTTGTTGGTTTTTAAAAAGCGTCCGCGCAGCCGAATTTTCCCGCCAATAAGTAAATGTTCGGTCGCCCTCTTCATTTTTTGAAATCGAATAGATCCCTGGCAGCAAACTATCGTGCCGCAAAATCGTGGCGCAATCCACATCCTCGGCTTTGATATAATTGAGCATCCAGTCCGAAAACTGATCTTGTCCCAATACGCTGGTGAAATAAACATCGCCGGCGGCTTTAAGATTTCGCTTTAGATAGATGGCGGTGTTGAGCGTATCTCCTGCATATCCCACCGCAGCATTTCTGCCGGATGGGTCAACGGATAACTCAATCATTGCTTCGCCTACACATGCAATTTTCATAATTACTCTTTCAGGTATGCCTTATATATTTATGTCCATTAACTGCGAGCATGCTCTACAATTAACGTTAATTCATCAGCTAATAGATGACGCAGATTCAGCGTCACCAATCGCTGCCATTCATCGCTGCTCAACAATTCTACAGGCACGAAATCAGATAACCCGCTTAATCGTTTTTGTATTTCGTCAGCGTTCAGCTCCACGCCATTTAATACATCAGCAATCTCGGTCTCTCGTGGATCACGCAACGGATATGCCCCAATGTTCTTCACCGAATGTCCCTTGATCCCAATGTAACAATATTGCATCCAAGCTGCAGTGGCTAAAGCAAAGCTATCAAGCGCTTGATTTGCATTTAACGCATCCACAGCGGGGGCAAATACTCGTTGCGGCAGTTTTTGCGTTCCATCCATCGCAATCTGATATGTCTCATGTGCGATATTGCGATTTTCAAAACGCTGCGTAAGCTCATCCGCATAATGTGAGAAATCCACCCCTTCAAGCGGCGAAAGGGTGTTTGCCGCGGCACTAAAATGCCTTTTTACCAATTGGCTAATATCGGCATTTGCCATCGCATCACGAACATATTTACAATCATGAAGATGACCTAAATACGCGATGAGAGAATGTGCACCATTTAACATCCGAAGCTTCATATGTTCATAAGGCGCGACATCATCGACAATAAGCGCACCTACTTTTTCCCAACAAGGGCGCGGGCCGCAAAATTTATCTTCGATCACCCATTGCGTGAAAGGTTCAGTTTCGATCGCTAAATTGTCCGCAACACATAAAATTTCGGCAACATTATCATACAAATTTTGCGTTGCTGCAGGCGTTATCCGGTCCACCATCGTGTTTGGAAAACAGCCAAAAGAGGAAATCCATTCCGCTAATTTCTCATCGGTTTGGTTTGCAAAATCTAAAACGCCACTGCGCAATAAATCACCATTATTTGGAAGATTATCGCAACACAGAACCGTAAAAGGCGGAAGGCCTGATTTCATCCGAAGCGACAGACCCTTAACAATCATGCCAATCACGCCAATTGGCTTGTCAGGATTTACAAGATCATGGGCAATATCTGAATGCGCATGATCAACCTGCCCAGATTGACGATCAATCCCATAGGCTTTTTCTGTCACCGTCAAACTCAATATATGTGTGTTTGGTGAAGACAGCGTTTCAAACACATGAGCATTTGATCGCACAGCCGCTTCCGCGCGCGCAATTGCACCGATAACATTGAGATAGTTTTCACTGCCATTTGATTTGATTAAAAGTGAATATCGCCCGTCCTGCGCGTTAAGATCATCAACCGTTTTCGTGCTCTTTAAGCTCACCGCCAAAATACGCCAATCACCGCCAAATTCCGACAGAACCTTATCGGTATAATGAGCTTGGTGGGCACGATGAAACGCACCAGGTCCAAAATGTACAATCCCTATACCATGCTCTTCTGGTTGGTAATTTAATGAAGGCACACCCGCAGGAGTATTAAAATCTCGATCTAAAAAATTCATGATGCAGCATTTTCAGAAGTAAATTTATCCATATCAACAAAGATCATTTCGATATGCTTGCTGATCAGTTGAGATGCGGTGTCAGCATCTTTTTGCTCAAGTGCTTTTAGAATCTTTAAATGTTCGTCAAAGGCCTGATCCATTCGATCTGGTAAATTGCTGGTAATGCGAATGCGGGCGCGATCGATATGCGCTTTAACCGATTGCGCCAAGCGCCAAGCAGTGGGGATCCCTGCAAGTTCCGCCAACATAAGATGAAATGCTTCATCCTGTTTAAAAAATTCAATGTGATCAGATTGGGAAATAGCAACCTGTTGCAAAGCAATATTGGCCGAAAACTTATCAAGATCAGCACCATTTTCACAAATAAGACAAACCACTTCTCGCTCAAGCGCGCGGCGGATAATAATGCCTTCGTTAATCCGATCATTGTCAATTGTGGACACAACAGAGCCAACTTTAGGCTGGGTAATCACCAAGCCATCGCGCATTAAACGTTGATAGGCTTCTCGAACAGGCGTGCGACTAACACCCAACCATTCGCCGATATCTTGCTCATTGATCTGTACACCTGGCTTCAACCGGTCCAAGATGATGAACAACCGCATTAATTGATAAACCTGATCACCGATCGCACGCGAACGATCAATCTGAGCTTTTCCAAACAAATTCGAAAGGTCTGTCTTTTCGTCAGACTTTTTGGGACGCGGCATCAGCTAACTCATAATAGAAAGTTTCATAGTATCAAAAAACATTGATGATGTATTCATATATACAAGTTATTACACAAGATGCAAATCTACTTGTGTGAAATAAATGCCTCACGCACATAAATTCACGATTTAAAAAACAAGATTAAATCAGATCATGAGGCGTTAAATTTCACCAAAATTAGAAATCTTCATTTTCCGCAAAATTCTTGGCATTTTGTTGTTGCAATTCATTTCATCTTGCGTCATATAGCGCAGGTCTTCACTGACAGTCATATTCATAACACCTCAGAATATGATGATGAGCGGGCGTAGCTCAGGGGTAGAGCATAACCTTGCCAAGGTTAGGGTCGGGCGTTCGAATCGCCTCGCCCGCTCCAATTTTCTTCAACAATATCAGTTGGTTAAGCCTACATAATTTTCTATTACATATCATGCACTTTGCTAGCACATACCTAGCACAGTCATGTTTTGTGCATTCTGAGATCAATGATTTCAATGCTTTAACAAACAGCGTTTCTCAAATCTAGCACACTTCTAGCACAGCAGCCGACCCTTGCACTTTTTTGGTGCGGGGTAATTGGGGTGAATTCTTACAAAAGTTCAGAATGCGCTCGTTTGCGTCAAATGGAGCTATTTTGTTTTTGACCTTGCCCAGCATCAAACACGAACAAACATTTGTAATAGACGCTCCGATTAAACTAACTATTTTTGCTAATATGCAGTCGATTTAAAACATGGTTGAACTTTAAATTAGAGAAATGACATGAAAGTTCAGATTAGAAAATGAACGCAATACTAGTGAAAGCCAGCCGCCATTGTTTGTTGGTTATTGGGTTAGCTCTATCCTCTCCTTTCCCAACTGGATCACCACTAGCGAGAGAATTCCAAAGCAAAGTAGTCAATTCCAATAACTGTACCAATCAAGTCGTACATACAAACTCACTTTTGGCTGTTCTTGAAGACAGCTCGACGGCTGCAAAGCCGATAAACCTGGACAAAGCAGAAGGAGACCAGATCGATGAAGCTTTAGAAACTATGTTATCCTGTAAATTGATGCCAACACAGGTAAAAATAATAATGCAATATTGGGATGCTGAATTCGAGCATGAGCGAAACTCCCCGTCTGGTTTGTATCTCTATTATCAATTTCATCATGATGGGTGGGAATGGGTGGCATCTCCCATCGCAAATGGTTGTAATTTGGGCTGGTTCACATGTTGGTTTGAAGGCTTTGTCAATTCAGTTGAACGCAGATTTATTTTTAAATTCGATGCTGAAGATCGATTGTCATCAGCTACAACAGGTATTGCATCATTTTAGAACACTTACCACTGGATAGAATGAAATAGTTAACATGCAACATCTATTATCTTCAAAAGAACATCGAACAAAAAAATGAAGTTCATAAAACTAAGTTTGGCATCAGTGGTGTTGCTAATTGCTGTATTTTCACAAGTTTTCGCATCTGAACTGAAAAATCCGGATCCATTTAGGTTCATGATTGAAGCGAAAGCTGTTGGACCTCAAATCTTAGCTGAACGAAAGAGAAAAGCTAAAAGTTGTTCATTCCCCGAATTTACTGAAGATGAAGAGATAGTTGTAGTATCAGCGTATAAGGGAAAATCCATATCCACAGTTACAGTCACTAACGCGGATAATATAACATTTGCCGCAAATGTTAATATTGAAAGTGGTACAAAGCCCATTGTTGTCATCGGATCGTTTTATCATTCCATTATCTTACGATTTTCTGGAGCCATCGAACGAATAAAGAAATTAGTGATCTCAGATGACATCGGTGTTAAAGGTCTTGCTGACACACAGCTCTATTTCGTTGGAGATCACAAATGCTTACCTGGCTACCAAAAAACAAAATCGACTAAACAAATGGCGAAAGGCCTCAAAACACTTTCCAAATCAATAGGAATAAAACTCAATAAAATTGTGGGACACTATGACATTAATACCATCAGTTTGCCATCTGGAAAATTGAGTGAACCACTAAGAAAAGAACTTTTTCTCAGTGAAGATTCAAGACTTAGGCAGATACAGCAGGACTTTCATAACTTCAACCCAGCTGGATTAGCTGAGATCGACGTTTCAAAGGTGAAGTCAAAACATGGGGCCAATGAATACGATGTGCTACCTCAGGAGGCTGGCTTGCTCCAATTATTTAGTGAAGGCGCCTTGGAGTTCACTCCTAAAGGTTACTTAATAAACAAACCAATTAAGAGGTTTCCTGCAGGCTTGGCTGGCGCCCATTCCGTAAGGTTTATATTAAAAGACGGATTGGATATCCCAGCAGGTGACCCTTTGCATTCTCCAGTCATACATCAGAAAACGAAGAAGTGCTTAGTGGGAATGATGTGTAATTTAATTGCCAAATAAACACTTTCCCGAGGTTACCAATCAGAAATCAGCTCGCGTCTCTAAGCCAGTTTTCGCTCATTTCAAACTAGCTCAAATCATCGGTTGATTTTGAATTTGGCAGGCTGCAGCTTGGGCGAAAAGCTAGCACAGTGTTAGCGTGGGTCGGATTTTGAGCTGTTATTATGTATTTGCCCAGCTGGCTCATTTCGCTTGGGCTTAGCCCGTAAAAACTATTTGTATTTGTTGTGAAACTCACATGCTAGCCAATTTGAATATGGCTCAGCATGATCATCATTTGTTTGTTTCATCCTTGGTTGTGCTGATTAAGATGGAGAAATGATTTGAATATCAACAGCAGTGGTTTTGATGAAGAAGAGCTTCCTTACGTGATTACCAAACGCAAGGGATCTCGAAATTATATGATGCGGTTCTCTTTAAAGGGATATGGTCAAAAACGCGTGTCACTTAAAACGGATGATCTGGCTGAAGCACATTATAAAGCCAAAGACATATATGCTGAAGCCAAGTTCCAAGCCAAACATAAGATGCTGGAAGGTAAAACAAGCTTTGATCGCGTTTGCATAGCTTATGTAGACAGTCTGTTTGTTGAAGCAGAGATTGATCCCAAAGCTTTGGCTAAAGCCAAATATGCAAAACGTATAGGCGAACGATTTCTGATTGGCTTCTATGAAAAGCAGACAATCAATACAATTGGTGAGCCACGCATCTATGAATATTTGGATTGGAGAAAAGCCTATTGGATAAATGGACCTGGCAGAGATATCCATTTCATTGAATATGAACGTGGCTCAAAGAAAATCATCTGTCCAGTTGAACATGTGGCTCCATCACTTAACACGCTTAAACGTGAAGCCAATGTGTTACGCGGTGTTTTCAAATATGCAGCACGTAAGGGCATCATTAAAACATCTGATGTTCCAAGCATTGATATTGGCAAAACATCAAAAGGACGACGTCCCTATTTTACCAGAGAACAGTTCAACAAACTGCACGATATGGCAATGCAACGCATGTTGGATGAACAACATAATCCTCAGCTCTTTTATCAACGTGCATTGCTTTATGAGTTCATCAATATTGCAGTTGAAACTGGCATGCGAACCAAAGAGATATTCAATCTCAATTGGGATCACCTTGAAGGTTTTGAAGAAAGCCTCAACAAGTCAATCGAAGACACCAAGCTAGTGATCATTGCATATGGCAAAAAGAAGCTACCACAGCGTCTTGTACCAAAGAAAACAGTCCTGTCATGCTTTCACAATATCTGGCAACTACATATCAGAACATTCAACAAAGAGCCTGAAGTATCTGATCCGATCTTCGTGTCATACAAGGGCAAACGATTGAGGGATATGAAAAAGGCGCTTAACGCGCTGCTTGAAGTTGCCAATCTCAAACACAATCAATTTGGAGAAGCGTACTCTGCTTATTGCTTCCGTCATTCCTATGCGACGTGGCAACTTCAACGTTCTCCACCAATCGACATTCATGTTCTTGCCACCAATATGCGTACGTCCATCTCAATGATTGAATATCACTACTCACACGTCATCTCAGAAGACCATGCTGAACGGCTCAGCAATGATGATGAGGCATAAGCGCAAAAAGCGGACATGGAAAATTGATCAAGATATACAGCTTTGCGTCACTTGCAGACGTATTGTGAACCAAAAATCATGTCAACATTTCTATGGGCTTGAAGTAAGCAATGCCTAGAAAGCGATCGCTCCAGTCAAAAATTATCATCAGAGTTGGGGAGAGTGGTAGAAAAATCTGTTGAGCTTGTCACATAATTCCAATAGCATTAACCAAACCCAAGTAAATAGGCTCGCTTTTTTTCATGCAATACAAATCAATTACCTTGGATGAATGGCGACAATTTAAAGATGTAAGCATAGATCTGCATCCACGCCTAACCATCCTCACGGGTCCAAATGGATCTGGTAAAAGTACTTTACTATCGCTTTTAAACATTAGCACTACAGCTATGAATGAAGAACCGTTTTTGGCAACTCCAGTAAACGATAAAAAGTCTGGTATATCGGGTTTCAATATTGGAACGCTTTTTGCACGTTTCAACCCTTTCAAAAGGGGGACATCATCAGAGCCAGACGAAAAAAGGCACGGTATAGGTTCAATTGTTTATGCATCTGGCGACAGAGCTATTTTGGAAGTAAATGAAAAAAACACCCTTCAATATCAAGTTGAATTAAACGGAAAACAGAGAGTATCTGGATTTAAGATCAGCTCGCATCGGGCATTACCTCGCTATCAAGCGGTCAACAATCTACCTGTTTCTGGCATCAAACCTGAAGCCGCCTTTAGTTATTTTGCTCAATCTCTATCCACTTATCAGCGTGGTGGCAGATTCATACGCAATGGCAGTAGTGTTGAAAACCCTGTTGCACCTCTCAAGGAAACCCTCATTGGCTTTGCAGCCTTTGGCGCTGATAACGCACACATGAAAGCTGTTCCTGAGTTGGTAGGGCTTTATGAGGGGTTCCAAGAAATTTTAAGAACACTACTACCTGCGGAAATCGGCTTTCAAAATCTCGAAGTCAGAAGTCCTGAAATTGTGGTAGTGACGTTAACCGGTGAATTTCCAATTGACTCTGCTTCTGGCGGCTTGATGGCATTGATACAAACCGCTTGGCAGATATTTCTTTTCATTAAGGCGAATGGTAGTGAAGCAGTTGTGCTTATCGACGAGCCTGAAAACCATCTGCATCCTTCTCTTCAGCGAGACTTTTTAAGCAACCTAGTTAGGACATTTGATCAAACTCAATTTGTAATTGCTACACACTCCCCATTTATAATTTCGTCTGTTAAAGATTCGCGAATATATGCGCTTAGATATGTAGAGCGTAACGATGGTTCGTCTGCTGTAACTGCACATCTTGTGGACATGCAAAGCAAAGCAGGAAGCGCCACCAAAATTCTTGATGAGGTTCTTGGTGTTTCAGTAACAATACCAATGTGGGCAGAAAATGAACTAAATGAAATTTCAGCAAAGTTCGAAGTGTCTGAGTTGTCGCAGGAGTCCATAGATCGACTTCGTATAGACCTGGAGCAAGCGGGGCTTTCTCAATTTTTTCCAGAGGCAGTTGGAAGAATTTTACGTGATTAGGTTGAATAAAGGACGTGAACCACAAGTTTTAATCGACAACAAGGCCAGTTGGACTTCCCAATTGTTGGCGGCAGTTGCTCAGGATGACAAAGACGAGATTAGAAACAAAACAAAGAAGTATAATCATCCAGATATTAAAGCTGCCTTGAAAGCAGAAACGTCAGAAAAATGCGCTTATTGTGAAGCAAAGGTGACGGACGTAGCGCATGGGGACATAGAACATGTTTCGCCAAAGTCTGTTGATAGAGCTCTGACTTTTGAATGGGATAATCTCACTTTCTCCTGTCAAATTTGCAATCAGAAAAAGTCTGCAAAGGACGGCATTATAGATCCATATGCGGTACAGCCAAGTGAACATCTTTTTTTTGCGGGGGCTTTTGTAAAGGGACAGACCCAAGAAGGAACGCGGACTGTAATTGAACTAGATTTAAACCGCACCCCACTCCTTGAAAGTCGAAACCGCGAGATTGAGAGGTATGCGAATGAAATCGAAAAGGTGTTTTTAATTCCAGATATAAATCTAAAGCAGCTGTTGCTGGATAATTTATTGGCGGATTTAGAGACAGGCAAACCGGAGTTTGTTGCAGCTTGCAGGACTGTGGTGGAGACGTATCGTAGGCAGATTGCACAGTAGACTTTCTTCGTGTTTACAATATCTATTTTGATGGGACTGTAAGTCTCGATAAAACTGGCTTCCAAACTGCTGTTTTAGACCAACTGACGAGCTCAGAAGCGAGTAAAGTCTTTTCCGTTATTCTATACAAGGCAGAAATTTTAATTCAGAATTCCAGTAACGGCAGAAGATGACCATAAGCGTAAACCTATTCAAATTTGTGAAACTATTATCCCTCGTACAGGTCGAGCATAACTGAATTACTCGCAAACGAACTCCTGATTAGCCTGAATGATGTAAAAGAAAAACTACTATGTTTTCTTCATTTTGAGATTGAAGTTTGTCAAACTGCAAGAACATTTCAATACTTCTGGCGCTGTGTTTTTCGGTGTAATATATAACCAAGATTTGCAATCGTCACATTGAGCACAAGCAATTAACTCTTTGAAGGTTTGGACTACAGGTTCAAAATCATTTTTACTGAAATTCGCCCATTCATTATGGTGCACTGCTTTATTAATAGCCCAATCCTCCTCTCCTTTTGCTGTATTGGCTGCTTTCAATCTATCCTTTCGATCCAAAGCCAGCTGCATCATTGGCTTATTTTCCCATGATTGAGAACACTTAATGGCTTTACCGAGTAATTCCTTCAACCTGGCCATCGAACTTGGCATAAGATCACCCAAGTCATAATTGCCGTCTGCTTTGAAAACTGGCCTTGCTCCCAATTGGTCTGCCAAGAGCCGCGACACAAATTCCAGATGTCTTCTCAGGCTGTGTGCGGCTGTTTCAACATTTCCTTTTTCTAGAGCAGCTTCAATCTCAGTCCAAACATCCAAATTTGCCTCAACAAGCGGACCCGTTTCTACCGACCAACTATGAAACGAGATTGAAGACTTCCTAGTCACTAAGCCAGCAGACCGCATCTGTTCAGCCCAAAGTCGGTCATGAGTGGCTATTATAAATTGGGTATTGGGAAATTCGGACATTAACAATTTGCAGAATTGATAACGGTGACCAGCGTCAACTGACATTACAACATCATCTAGCAAAGCAATAGTAAAACTATCACCCAGCAAGCGTTTCATCAACGCAAGGTACAAACACACACCCATCCCATCTTGGTGACCTTCTGAATGAAATGCGCCGGGTGGAAACAACCCACGTTCATAGAAATTCACGTCAAAATCAAGTTTACCTTCCGATGCCTGCAATTTAGCGACAAACTTCTCTTCATCACCATCATTCAGAATACGATAGAACTTGCTAAAGTCTGCTTCGACCATCTCGTAAAGTGACTCTAACTCTCCTTCCATCGCTTCGCACCAAGCGTGATAGGCCAGTTCGCTCAAATCCCTTATGTTTTGGGCTTTAGTTGCAGAATTGCGAACTCGTATATAATCTTTAAACCTCTCAGCAGCGTTCATTAAAAATGTTTGCGCCGTTATTTTATCTGTTTGGTCAGGCATTGCATTTACGTGTGCAACGAAATTTTCTAACGCCACACAGAAATTATCTGGTAGCGCATGCCAACCAATGGAAAGGCGATCCTTTTGCAACAATATACGCTCAATGTCTTTTAAATTTTCCAGAAAGCTGTTGAGATCTTTGCCCCAGATTTCTACCCCAGCCATGAATTCTGTCTGTTTTTCTATTTTAGCTAAGCGATAAACTTCAACTAATTGATCTTTCAGTACGTTTACTTCGATGGAGAGTAGATTGGCCTTTTCTTGAATCTCTTGCTTAATTACAGCCGCAGCTTTGGATCTTTCTTGCTTACTGTGTAGGTGCGCAATTAGATGACCTTCATCGGGCCATTGATGATCACATAATGGACATTCAGGTCCATCAATCAATGGAAGGCCTTGTTCAATAAGGGCTCTCAATTTCAATGTATTCATAAGCTGTGGGTCAGCTTCCAATTTTTCAATTAGGCCTATCAAAACCGGGACTGAAGAGCCCATTTCCGACAACCCACCAATCATATCTGTCAGTTTACCTAACTCTATGAGTGCAGCTGGTTTATTAAATTGCTGTCCAGAGGAGGGTTCTGCCAACCCCTGAGCTAAGGACGTATTAGCATTGATTTCCGGTAGCTCATTTAGACCCAATAGACGGCGTTTTGTATTTATCACAGCTAAGATTTGCGCTGGAACCAGCTCGGTTATATCCAAATGTTGAAGTAATGTTTGACGCTTGCGATCTCGATCACTTTCTACAGCTGATGTCTCGCGCTTCAATTTAGAAAACGCGCTGTTTAAAGATTGTCGAGTTTGTCCAAGGGTTTCAATTTTGAGAATTGCTTGAATTTCGTCAGACCGTTTCGATGGCTCGACAAGGATGAATTTCAGTATTTCTCGGCGCGCGAGTGTGATCTCAGGATGATCGGACGTATGTTCCACTAAGGCCCTTATCTCCGGTTCATCTGGTTCAATTTTCAATTTTTTGGGCGATGAAACTGAGCGCCTAATTTTCGCAGTCTTTTCAAGCATCGGAAATGATAGTTCTAGTTCCACAAATGCAGCATCAGGAAAATTTGTTCGATCAACGTGGGGAGCGTGGTCTTTAATTGTAAGCCCTTTAGTTCCCGTGCCTGTGAGTCTACGAATTTGGCCTGTAAGACCAAATTCAATTGCATCGATAACACCACTTTTCCCTGATCCGTTCGGCCCAGAGACAGCAAAAGTATTTTCATCAAGAATTAGGTCTATTGACCTAATACCACGAAATTCTTCGATATGGGCTTTTGTGATTTTGATCACAGAGTATCGCCTCCATGTGGAAGACCAAAGATCTCTATCAAATCGTCCGGCTTAGGTTTCTTCCCCGCCTCAACAATCTCACGAAGTTTGTTGATTTTTAGCTGGTCGAATTCTCCATGCTCAGATAATTTTTCAATGAATCTCTGGATAACTGCTTTTTGAAGTGATGACATATATTAGATCCAATTGCTTTGTGTTTGCGAATATTTTCAGCCGCTCTTTCCAAATTGTCGTAGGTTGAGCATCAAAAAGATTTGATTCTCAGAACTTCTGTTATTCCGCGATTTCATACAAAAGAGACTTTCTTCCGACTCCAGAAGAAGACATCTTCGGCGAAAAACGTCTTACACCTTAAACTGTTTTGATCGCCTTCAACTCACTTGACTCGATAAAGATTAGGTGATGATACTATACCACCAATACGAGCGCTACACAATTTACTCAATTATTCAGGACAGATTCTAGATGCTTAAATTATTATATTTTTTTGTATTGCTTTCATCATTTGTAATCACCTCTTCACAAGCGGAGAATCTTAGAATTGCGACATGGAATATTAACAATCTTCATTCGGTTTCCGGAGAAGCCCTAAGAAGCAGAGCGCCAATCCGCGAAGACAATGATTATTTGCTACTGCAGAAGTATTCTTCTGAACTTGGTGCAGATATAATAGGATTGCAAGAAATGGGCTCGCCGGCTGCTGCCGAACGAGTTTTTCCATCATCAGATTGGGAACTGCTTTTCTCCGACCGTATTGATGATGCAGACCGTAATGATATTTACACAGCAATTGTCGTTAAAAAGGGAACGGCAAGTGTTATTGAATGGGACACTGTAGAATCCTTGTCGATTAAAGATGGTGACTATTCGACTAGATCAGGCGTGGAAGCCAAATTAGAATTCAACGGCAAACAGTTTTGGGTGTTGAATGTGCATCTGAAATCTAGCTGCCATGGCCGCTCATTAGAAAACCCAACCTCGGATGATTGCAAAATTCTCGCCGCGCAACGAGAACCATTAGAGAATTGGATTGACAATAAGGAAGCTACTGGTTTGCCAGTTATCCTTGTGGGTGATTTTAATAGGAACATAGATCTTCACGGACAAAGTGATCACCTCTGGGCCGATATTGATGATGCTGACCCATCGTCTCTAAATCTCTGGCGCCTACCATTTAGAACTGCCTCGCAATGTCCAACCACCAGAGAAAGTCTGAGAGAATTTCCAATAGATTTTTTGGTCTTCAATGATGCTTCATGGGAACTGGTCGATCAGCAGTCCTTCTTTGAGCTTCTATATGATGACGAAGATGTATATCTCGGAAATCGATTGAGTGATCATTGTGCGGTCGCAGTAGATTTAAAACTTAGCGAAAGTGCAGCAAGCGAGATTAAAGCAAATTCAGTTATAAAATGGGCTGTTGTCGATCCTAGCAAATCGCCGACCTCTTTAATCGCGACAGACGAGTATGCATCAGAAATTCAAATAGCTAAAGGTACATGGTGTGGGGTGTATAAAGGGAACTACACATGCCGAGCTGATGGTGAACCAATCGACAATAGTCCTGGTACATTGCCTGATATTTGCGAAATCGGCGGCGCATGCGGACAGTCGCCGTCCCCAGAATACTTCAAAACTTTCTTAGAAAGTTATACATCGAATGGAAAACTGCCGGCGATCGTATCTAAACCTCATGAAGAACTCCTTAGCAACATTTGGAGCGCACAAAGTGAGCTTAGTCAATCTTCTAAAATTAACATTACAGAGTCTGTATTGGACGACAGCTTTGTTAGTGTTTGCCAAATCTGTGGTTGTTGTGTTCGCAACGCAGAAATGCTTTCAATCGAGCTGGATAAATTTTCGGCTTCTATGCGTGATGGCGGTTTTGTCGCACTTCAACCGCTGAGATAACATGTTCAGAGATTTCATCAGTTACGTCGCATCCAAGCTGCCACCCAAACATGTTTCAGAAAGGTTTACCGTCTGGGCTACACTAATTTTAGCCATATCTGGAAGTGCATGGGCATTATTCACTTATTCAAATGATCTGGCCGTGAAGCGTGTTAATACGACTTTGGGTTTCTACAACGAGTACTTGGACAAGTTCAGCCCGCTCAATCGGGAGATTTCTGATCAGTTTAAGGTTATAAACAGAGAGACACTTGAAAATGTAGCTCTCGAACGATGCAAGTTCATCTTTGAAAAGATTACAGTTGGTGAAATAAGTAATCCAAATGATGTGTTTTTGGACTGCGATAAGACCGACAATGAAATTATTATATCAAAGCTTAGGGAATTTGTTCTTGAAGAAGATCATCGCAAAGAGCTGAGAGTTAGAATCACAAATATAACGCATGCACTCGGTCTGAAGCATGAAATTCTATCTGTTCTGCTTAATTTTTATGGAGCTGTTGTCGTCTGTGCCGAACAAAGTAATTGTGATGAAAGCACTGCTATAAAGCTCTTTCACAGTCCTATGACGAAGATCATAAACCTGACTTGTTTACCCGCTGGCCAAACATTGATGGAAGGCTCAAAAAGATTTCAAATAGTGGAATTCTTGGTATCAAATGAGGCTGAGAGACTTATGTTTTCTGAGAATACAGATCCTGGTCGAGCAAGTCTATTCCTTTGCCAAGAAGCAAGAGAATTGGAGCAAAAACTATCAACATAACTAATTTGATAAGTGACCATACAATTGTGGTTAGATCAGACATCTTAGCCCAATATGACTGGTTGCTTCAAGTTGGTCTCGAGATAGATAAAATTTAGAAAATAACCCTTTTGTTTTTAGACTAAATTTAGCGACTAAGAAGGACAAACTGCCGTGGCACGAGGTTACAATCCAAAGTTCATAGGGGATGGAATTGAAATTCCACTCCCTAAATTTGATACCAAGCTTGCAAGATCTGTACTACGTAAACCAGGTGTATTGAGGCGCGGTATCTATTCTGACCATCAAAACTTTACGATTGTAATGAACGAACATACCAAGCAATTAATATATTCAGCTTTCAATATGGATCAGTCGCTTTTTAAGGAATTGGGATCCAAAAAAGGAAAGAAAAGCTGGTCGAAAGCCAAAGACATCGGAGAAGAAAACCAGCTTGGCAACGAATTTTACAAAGACAGAACGACACGATCAGGACGAAAAATACCAAATCCATTTGACCGTGGTCATATGGTGATGCGTTACAATGCCATGTGGGGCAGCACTAAAGCAGAAGCTGATATGGCTGGTAAAGCGACATTCATCTATGCAAACTCCTCATTACAACACGAGAATCTAAATCGAGATGAGTGGCGAGAACTTGAAGAGTCAGTCGTACGCGAATTTTCTGAGGATGCGAATGATAAGCTCACAGTTTTTACCGGACCAATTTACGGTGATTT
This sequence comes from Lentilitoribacter sp., assembly GCA_039986595.1. Classification (GTDB taxonomy): domain Bacteria; phylum Pseudomonadota; class Alphaproteobacteria; order Rhizobiales; family Rhizobiaceae; genus Lentilitoribacter. Next base: position 887,382 of record JBDWQJ010000004.1, on the reverse strand, counting down.
GGACCGTTCCATACATCTATCAGATGAAAAATCCGCACGAGTCCCATCAGGTTTTTTCAAGGTAATCTGCTACCGTACTAAGAGTGCGAAGCAATCAGAAAAGCTTGGTGTAAAAGCGTTTGCAATCTTTCAGGATGAGCGTGTTCTCAGAGACCGGAAAGGAGCTGCTACGGTTAAAACAGATCGTCGATATCAAGTAACAATTAGTGAATTGCAAGATATAACAGGCATTGATTTTGGTAAGGATCTCTACAATCGGAACCCACTTTTCTATCATAACAGGCGGACTCGCAATGAAAAATACAATGTTTCATCTGTTCCAGAAAGAATACCTATTGGTGCTTTCTCTGATGTGATTGAGGAAGGGAAAGATCAACGTTGCAAGATCGAGGCATTATCTGAACGGATGATTGTTATCAATGCCGCCATGATTAACCCCATTGGAAACGAAGAAAAGAACGAGTGGATAGCACTATATAATCGCGGATGCGCAAAAATAACGCTAAATGGTTGGCGATTGGTAGATGGCCAAGATAGAGAAGTAATGATCAATGCCGTCGTTGAGAGTGGTCAAGTCATAAAACTGAAGGGGCGTAGTAAGGGTCAAGTCAAACTTCCAAACGATGGCGGCAGCCTAATTTTGTACGACAACAATAGTTGTATCATCGATCATGTGACATGGTCGATATATGACCTAAGGCGTATTTCCGAGGGTATGGCCTACCTCTTTGAACGAGGCCAGTGATCTAAACAAGAAAGGTGCTAGGATTTTGAAAACAGGCGATCTAATTTTCAGTTTTATAGGTGCACGAGAAAATGCTATTTCAGATGTTACGAAAGGCTTTCGAGGTGCACGGGTAAACCACATAGGAGTCTTGATAGATACACGGCAAGGCACTTTTGTATTAGAAGCATTTCCTCCGGAGGTCAGACTAACAAAATGGGAAGTATTTTCACGTCGATCAAATGACTTAGCAGGTCAACCTCGCATCATGGTTGGAAGACTGCATCATCAGTATCATGAACTTATAGATTCAGCTATTGCGTATGGCATTCGCCAGCGCGATATACCCTATGATCGTCTATATCTTACGGATGAACAATCGCTATATTGCAGCGAACTGATTGTAGATATGTTTCGTCATGCTAACAGTGGCGAAGTCTTCTTTTCAGAAACACCCATGAGTTTTCGTGACAATGTAACTGGCGAAATCCACCCTACATGGGTTCAATACTATGCTTATTTCGGTATGTCTGTACCTGAGGGTGAACCTGGGTCGAACCCGGGCGAGATCAGCCTTGATAGTAAGATAGATATCATAGATGTGATAGGAGACATTCCAGGTTATGAATGACGCTTGTCTACAGTAAACATACCAGAAGGGAACGATACAAAGAATTTTATAATAGTCATCAGCGCTTTATCAAACGACGAATCTGTTATGAGTCTTCTTGGGCCAAACTCACTCTTCCCAACCAACTCTGAAAACTTCTGCTTATGGGAACTTGGCTTGGGTTTGAAGTTACTTTCTTTTTAGGCTTCGCACTCTGCCTCATGTTATAAATAAGAGCAGTATATGCTGCTGATAGGTGGCATGAGTAAGGAGTATGAGTTGAATAGTATTGATGCGTTTAGAACACGATTGGCATATTTGAAAATGACCGATGATATGCGACCAGACATATATCTGAGTTTGGTGGCGAACAAGCAGATTGGGATCACAGGATTTAAATTGAGACTGAAGAAGTTCTTCGGTCACTTGGATAGAATTTATCTTGGTCCAAAGTGGATGAAGAAATCACTTGATGAACGAACCGATGGAATTGGGTTTGTTGAGAAAGTGCAATCGCATATCCATGCGCACTTTGCATTAAGAACGCCGGTGAATGCATATCTATGGAATATGGAAATGAACACTGAGGAAATCTGGAACAAGATTTGTCCATCAGGCACTTATGATGTGCAGATGATCAAAACCAGATGGGGCTTAACTGGTTATAATACGAAGGAGCAAAAACGAGACGATTATGATTGGCATGATCAGGTTGTTTACGTCAGAGATTTTGCCACCTAGCTTGCTGGGCGCAAATTCTCAATCTTGTCATGGTCCTTCATGCTTTTGCTACGCTAAGAATGTTGAAGCTCCTGATGTTGTTTTTGATAGCAGTGCTTTTGGAACAAGACCTGCAATAGTTCATTATCTTCAGAAAGATCATAGAAAAGATAATTCCATTTATCCCAATATCTCAAAGTCAATTGATCTAATTCATTCTCAGATTGGTTTAACTGAACTCTTAGAATGGATAAGAAACCAAAATTCCAAAAAGTCAGGACCAAATAACAAAACTGATTGTTTGATGGGTTTTGCTTTTGGCAAAGCACAGTCAAACAGATCATGTTTTGGTTTTGCATATGGCGTTAGCCAGATGCATCCCTTATCAAGCACATTCAGCAATAGAACCAAGTTCAGCTACAAAAGAAATTTTCCTACTTGGTTGTCACATAGTCAGAAATATAATGTTCTATGTAAAACCTTATATTATCGTGTAATTCATTGATTTTCTTGATGTTCAGAAAGTGGTCGCTTTTGACTTAAAAAGAAAACATAACTTTATGCATTGGAATACTGCAAAAGGTTATATTTTATGAAACAAGCTCGTGTGTTGACGAGAAGTGAGCTCAAGCGTGTGTTGGCTATTTGCTCCACTCATAGACATCATCACAGAAACAGATTGATCATATTATTGAGCCATTACGCTGGTTTGCGTGTTGGAGAAATTGCAAGTCTGGTTTGGTCTGATCTTTTGGAAGCGAATGGATCAGTTAAACACGTATTTTACCTCACAGCTAAAAATACCAAATCCAACGAAGCAAGAGCAATTCATTTGAATGAACTTTTGATGAAAGAGATTGCAAATTACTTGAAGGCATTTGGAATTGAAACAGGCGGCAACATGTTTTCCAATCCAGTAATTGCTTCACAGAAGGGCAAAGCGTTCTCAGCCAATAGTCTATGTCAGTTATTTGGGCGGATATATTTGGAAGCTGGTATCAATGATGCATCATCACATAGCGGGCGAAGATGGTTTATAACCCAATTAGCCCATGCGGGAGTTTCACCCAAAGTCATAATGGAACTTGCGGGTCATAAACATCTTGGAACAACTCAACGATACATCGAGGTGAATGAGGATATGAAAACTGCAGCAGTTGGGCTGTTATAGCTGCTGCTGTTTTTAGTTAGAAACACAATATTTCTTTCAATGATTTCAATGCATAATTTTATGGATAATTTTGGCGGTTAGTCTGGTTTATTTCCAATGCCAGCTACCTATTCAGAATAACTCAAATCCAAACTGACAGATCTCATAAATAACAATGCTGCAGGCAAGCAAACACTATTTAGGAGAACAAAATGCGATACCACGAAGTTGAACCCCAGACACTACCAAATCAAACCTGCCCCTCACCTACCCCAAAAAACGGCGTGAGCGCATCACACAAAAACATCTATATCGAATTGGTTAGCTTAGCCTATTATGTCTATCACAAGATTGGCCTATCAACGGATCAACAGGATTTTTCGGTAAGAATACTAGGTAAGTCACGCAGTTATCTATCCTGCATGAAAGCTAGAGGGCGAACACCAACACAATTAGTTTTACATCGATTACTTCATGATGTTCGCCTGAAACGAGATGGACTTGCAGCCAGCAGGCATTTGGAAATGCCCTATGCAAAAACGCTTAACCGATCTCACAAAGAACTGGAAGCTTTGGTGAAGGCAATGGAGGAGGTTCTTGTTGAGCCGGAGAAACAAATATTGCTGGCTGATGAGTTCGAAGCAGATTAATAACTTAGGGTCTGCTCAGTGGAGCTTAGCGGACCTCTTTCAAACCGATAGATTCGACTGAGAATGGCCCAAACCGGATAATTGGTAGGTTAGATTGATTTACTAACAAGATCGTGAAAAAGTGCTTCAAACAGCATAATTAAATGTTTGCTGCTTATTCTTCTTTCAAAAAACGTCTGACATTGAAATCGCTGAAAATCCGCGGCGACCTTATCCAGTCTGTACTGTGAAACGCGGCAAGTGTAATGCCTGAGTGACAAACTGCGAAGGTAAGATTTTCTTCGGGCTGCATATAAATAGGATAAGTATCAGGTGTGACGATGCGGTGACCAGCCCACTGACGTACGACTTTCAAATGTTCTAGCTGAGGCAAAATTTTAATCGCGCGATGCGCAAGTTTTTGACTTCCTGCAAGTGTGCTGCGCCGATCTTGGTCCCCTTCATGGGTGACACCAAACATAAATGTGCCATCTTTAGTTTGCCTGATACCGCTTGCCGGTAGACTTAATGTTTGCGGCATCCGTTCACAGACGATGATTTGCCCCTTATCTGCGGATATGGGTAAATCAACACCAAAATCATTAGCGAGAGTTTTGGAACCCAAGCCAGCTGAAACAATAACCGCCCCAACGCTATAAGTGTCTTTAAGTGTTGTCAGCTGCCAATGCTGAGAATTTTTGGTGATACGTTGCACTGGTGCTTGCCTCATGACCACACCGCCAAGTTTTTTGATCGCAATCGTCAGAGCTTTGGCCAAACGTAGAGGATTAACTGCGCCATCGCGCTTGCAATACGACGAACCAATAACATCACATCCAAGTGTCAAAGAGCCAAATCGCATTTGGGTTTCATTGCGTCCAAGCATCTCCCAATCCGGGGTCTCATTGGTATCTTTTGATAAAGCTTCCAAATGTTTCTGGCGCCTTTCAAAATCGTCTTCACTTACGCACAACACAAGTCCGCCATTGCGTTCATATTGCAATTGGATGCCACTAATATCCTCAAGCTGTTCGACAAATCCCGGCCATAAATCAGAAGATTTTTTGGTCAGTTTTTGATAGGCTGGCAAGCCTTTGCCTTTGCCCTGAACCCATACGAGACCAAAATTTGCAAAGGAGGCCTTATTGTCGTCTTTGTCACCATCAAAAATAATAACATTTTTACCACGTAAAAGCTCACCAAACGCGATTGCTGTTCCAACGATGCCACCACCAATAATTCCGATATCAAATGTTTTCATGAAACAAAATTACAGATATAAAGATAGAAAGTAAAAGAAGAAAAGTATCAATAACCATATAGAAAGGTTATATCTTGCGTCAGCCGACACTCAAACAAATTCAGGCATTTAAGGCCTTTGTTGAAACAGGAACTGTCGTAAAAGCTGCAGACCTTTTATTCGTCAGCCAGCCTGCAGTTTCAAAGCTTCTCACACATCTTGAAGAAGATACCGGCCTGCATCTGTTGGATCGCGGTCATGGAAAAATGAACATAACCGAACGTGGCATGAGATTATATGAGGAAATTGACCGGATTTTCTCAGGTGTTGATCAAATTAGCCAAGCTATTGAAACCATCCGTCAAGAAGATCGAGGACATCTAAATATAGGTGTTATGCCCGCCATTCCCAGTCGATTACTGGCACAGGTTACAAAGCGCTTTACCGAGAGCTACCCGGATGTTTATCTGTCCATGGAAATTCGTAGTTCAGAATTCATAGTAGATGGTGTTCTAGCTCGAAAATTTGATTTCGGCATAGTCCTCAAACCACTCACCCATGATCAATTTTCCATGACTGTTTTAGATGAAACGCCTTTTATAGCGATTGTACCGCCTGATCACAAATTTGCTTGCAAAACATCGTTAACTTACAAAGACCTATGCGACGAACCTTTTATTAGCTTTGCCAAAGGCAGTTTATCGCGACATGTGTTAGACAAAACAATACAAGCGAAAAAAATGGAATTAAACACGATTTTGGAGGCGTCAACAGCCAATACTATATTGGAAATGGTAGCGGCAGGCATCGGCATATCAGTGCTCCACCCCATTTCTATTTCAAGTGATCTGCACGGTGTTAAGATAATACCACTCCGTGAACAACTATCGCTACCTGTTCATGTAGTTAGAGCGGTCAAATCTCGGCGCGATAAAATAATCGATGCTTTTTTAGGTCTATTAAAAGAAGAGCTTGAGAACATGAAACCCTATAAAAAATAATCGGTGATTATTTATGATATTAGATATCTAGTATTTTTTTTCATGCTGCAAATTCGTGTTTTTTGAGCCGCTTGGCTGAAAAACTATCGATCTTGCGTTCAGTTTTTCCTTTGGTAACGAGATCCGAAATTATGGCCCCAACCACAGGTACAAGCTGGAATCCATGCCCTGAAAATCCAAATGCATGGTACACGCCGTCCGCAGTGAAAGAAGCGCCAATAACAGGTAATAAATCTTCAGTTTTCGCCTCAATACCTGCCCATGTGCGAACAATTTGCACAGATTTAATAATTGGAAAAAGTTCAGCTGCTGCGCTAACGCTTTTTGCGAGTTCTTGGAAGTTCACCGAACTTTTTTGCGCTTTTACATCTGCCCAACCTTGTCGACCGCCACCAATGAGTAACGTTCCCTTATCTGTTTGCTTAAAGGATAGTTTTTGTCCCGCAAGACTAATAACTGGTTTTAAAAGAGGAGCCACGCGTTCGGTCACAATCATCATAGACGCTTTGTGTCCCAAAACGATATCATCCCCAAAAAGAGAGGCGACCTGACTGGCCCAAGCACCTGCTGCATTTATGATAAAAGGAGCTGAAAATTTTGCACCATCGGCTGTTAAAACCCAATCAGAACCAACGCGCTTGGCTCTTGAAACGCGATGTCCTTGTTTAATCACTACACCGGCTTTTTCAGCATTTCTTTGAAATGCTCTGATTGTTCGGTGCGGATCAGCTGCGCCATCATCTCGGACAATCAGAGCACCTTTATAATTGGCATTTAAATTCGGCACCAATCGCCTAAGCTCAGCACCATCGATCAACTCTTCATGATCAAAACCGTTCGCACGAGATGCTTTCAAACGCGTTTCCAAAATATTCAATTCGCTCGATTTCTGGGCAATCATAATTTGACCATCGGCATGAAAACCACAATCATCACCAATAAACGCTTCCATATTATGCCACATGTCCATCGCTTCAAAAGCAATTGGCAGTTCTTCAAATGCACGATTGAGTGTTCGAACACCTGCCGCAGATCCGCCTGATGCGTGACGCCCAATATAGGATTGTTCCAACAATGTCACTTTCAAACCTTTACGGGCAAGATGCAGTGCAGATGAAAGCCCATGAAGGCCACCACCGATTACAATGGCGTCAGACCCTTCAAATGTCATAAATTCAACCTCCAAGTATATCTGGGCAATTCATCAAGCCTGCATCCGATGGGAAACATCGGGTACGGGTGCAGCGTTACGCAATATCTTGGTATATTCCTGTTGCGGATTATCCATAAGCTCATCAGCTGTACCTTCTTCAATCACTTGTCCCTTGTACATCACAAGTGCCCGATCACAGAAATTTCGCATCACGGCCAGATCGTGAGTGATAAACATAAAACTTAGGCTACGTTCTTTCTGAATTCGCCTCAGAAGATCTAATATTTGCGCCCTGATTGACACATCAAGCGCGGATACAGCTTCATCGGCGATGATAAATTCGGGCTCAAGCACAAGTGCACGCGCAATAGCTATGCGTTGCCTTTGGCCACCAGAAAACTCATGAGGATACCGATCAAGCGCACTATCGGGTAAGCCAACTTCATCCAAAAGTTTTTTTAAGATGGGCAACGCACCATGATATTTTATACCTTTATGGACGTATAATGGTTCAGCTAAAGTCCGCCCCACAGTTCGACGCGCATTAAGCGATGAATATGGGTCTTGAAAAACAATTTGAAGCTTCTGTCTAAGTACACGCCAAGACTGATCGCTCTGCGTTGTCAGCTCCATTCCATCGTAGATTACGCTACCTGATGTTGGTTCAATTAGATTCAAAACACAGCGGGACAATGTGGACTTTCCGCAACCGGATTCGCCAACAACGCCCAAAGTTTCTCCGCGTTGGATTTTAAATGAAACACCTCTGACAGCATGAACACCAAAAGCAGGTTTAAACAGGCTTCTGCGCTTCCCCATAAATGTTTTGGTTAAATCCTTGACTTCAAGAAGCGTACCCGCTTCCTCCATCACGACATCGGGAACAGGGATTGCAGACGATTTATCCACTCTTAGAGCCGCTGATAGCAATGACTTAGTGTATTCATGGTCAGGATCATTGAAGATTTTTTCCACTGGGGCGGTCTCAACAATTTCACCTTTGAACATCACAGCAACTCGGTCCGCAATTTGCGCGACAACACCAAGATCATGAGTAATAAAAATAAGCGATAGACCACGCTCGCGCCGAATATCATTCAACAACTGCAAGACTTCTGCTTGAATAGTTACATCCAGAGCTGTTGTCGGTTCATCGGCAATCAAAATATCGGGCCTACAGGCCAGCGCCATTGCAATCATAACACGTTGGCGCATTCCACCTGACAATTGATGTGGATATTGCTTTAGCCGCTCTTCAACATCAGGAATTTTAACAAGCTCAAGAAGTTTACGAGCCTCTGCTAGGGCATCCTTTTCGGACATGTTTTCATGGAAAACGAGCGGTTCGGCAATTTGTTTGCCAATTGTCAAAACAGGATTAAGTGACGTCATCGGCTCCTGGAAAATCATGCCAATGCGTTTGCCACGAATTTTCTCAAGTGTACGAGCAGGTAAAGACAACAAATTCTCATCGCGGTAATTAATCCGGCCAGTAAATTCGGCAAATTCAGGCAAAAGTCCCATAATTGAAAATGCCGCCGTGCTTTTGCCAGAACCAGACTCGCCGATGATGCAAAGCGTTTCGTCTTTGTGGACATCAAAACTGATGCCCAAAACCGCTTGAACGTGCCCGAAAGAAATAGAAAGGTCTTTTACAGATAAAATAGACATTATTAGCCTCTCAATTTGGGATCTGTCGCATCACGGACGCCATCACCCATTAAGTTTAGTGCAAGCACAATAAATAGAACTGCAAAACCGGGATAAACAGTCACCCATGGCGCGTCGAGAATATTATCAAGCCCTTGCCGGATCATGCCACCGAGGGTTGGTGTGGGCGGCGATACACCAAGACCAATAAAGCTAAGATAAGCTTCAATCATGATGGCTGATGCTGTCCAGAGCGATGCCAAGACAACAACCTCACCAATCACATTTGGAAAAATATGAAATGCCATAATACGGATATCGGAGTAACCAAGGGCACGACAGGCTTCGACAAATTCACGCTCACGCAATGTGATAGTTGGTGCACGAGCAACGCGGGCAAAATTTGGCATCAAGGTGATAGCAATTGCAAAAACAATATTAACAGCGCTTGCCCCTAAAACTGCGACAATCAAAAGGCCTGTAATCAATGTCGGAAATGCTAAAAGAATATCCATAATGCGCATAATAATGATATCAACCCAACCACCACGATAGCCTGCGATGATACCGAGGACGGTGCCCAAAATCAGCGCAATTCCCGTTGAAGTTAATCCAATAATCAGGCTCAACTGCGCGCCATGCAGAATCCGTGATAACGTATCACGACCAAATACATCCGTGCCGAGCCAGTGAACGGAACTAGCAGGCTCCAAACGTGACAGTATATTTTGCTCAAGTGGGTCATAGGGTGCAAAAATGGACGCCCCAAATGACAAAATGATGAGAATAGTAAACAGGCTGCAGCCGATCGTTGTCAGCAAGTTCATACGAGGAAAGCCGATACGCTTTTTTGTATAATTTAAAGAATTACTCATGAATAGGTGACCCTTGGATCAAAAAGACCATACGCAAGGTCAGTGATAAGATTAATAAGGACGACGAGAAATGCGTAGATAATCATCAAGCCTTGCAATGTCGCGTAATCCCGTTGACTTAAAGACAAAACGATTAATTTACCAAGACCGGGGCGGTTAAATACAATTTCAGTCAAAACCGAGTTGCCGATGAGCAACCCCATGTAAAGTCCAACCACAGTTACTATAGGGATCATCGCATTTTTCAGAACATGGCGGATCAAAATAACAGATCGGGGTATGCCCTTTGATTTTGCTGTTCTCACATAGTCTTCTGATAGTACATTTAGGATCGATGAGCGCGCTGTGCGCATTACATATGCGGTCATGATTAATCCAAGACTGAGGCCTGGCAAGATCAAATTATAAAGATGAGATGAGGCACTGTTTCCTGGGTTGGAAATAACCGGAAAAATTGGAAAGTAAATCGCAAGAACAAGTATTAATAAAATAGCCGTTAGAAATGATGGGAAACTCAAACCAATGAGCGACACAATGCGGCACACATAATCCACCCATGTATCGCGCTTAAGTGCGGCCCAAATGCCCAGCGGCACACCAAAAATGACACCAATAAAGATAGCAAACAACGTGAGTTCTATTGTATGAGGCAAGACCCTAAGGACTGTCGTCAGAACTGGCTCTCCGGTCGTCATAGAATAGCCCAAACTGCCGGAAATGATCTGCCCTAGAAAGCTTAAATATTGATCCCAAAGGGGTGCGTTTAGTCCCATACGTTCTCGAAATGCTTGCAAAGCTTCTTCTGAGGCAGCATCGCCTAATATAGCCAAGGCAGGATCACCGGGTACAACGCGCACCAGTAAGAATACCAGTGTCAAGACACCAAAGAGAGTAGGGATGGATGATAAAATTCGCTTGAAAATGAAATTCAACATAATATTTGCCTAATTTAACAAAGGCTCGCTAAGTGTGATGCGAGCCCTTGTTCTAATGTCTATTCAGACTTGGTCGTTTGTTCGTTGATCAATGGCCCAAGTGAAAGCGCGCCATTGAAATCAAAACCAAGATTAACCTTTGGCGAACGTGCCCAAGCCTGCTGCAACTCAAACAACGGCACAGAACAAACATCTTCAACAATTTTCACCTGCGCTGTAGCCCAAAGTTCAAGCTGTGCTGCAGGGTCCACCTCACTCCGAGCACCATCGATTTGAGCATCAGCAACGGAACAATGGGAGAAATTTGTCACAGCCGTCGGGGTTTTAACTGTGCTTTTTGAGTGATAAAATTGCGTTAGGTATGTATCAGCTACCGGAAAACGCGCAGCACCATAAAGCACCATTGCGCTCACATTATCACGAATAGCTTTATGCCAAGCTGAATGTTCCATCACTTCCAATTCAACATTGACACCAACTTTTTTGAGTTGTGCCTGGATAACCTGCATCGGCGTTAGCAAAGCTGGAATTTGCGTAATGGCAACTTTTGCCGTAAATCCATCCTCATAACCTGCCTCAGTCAGAAGAGATTTTGCCTTTTCTAAATTATTTGGCAAACCTTCGACAACTTCAGAATGGCCTAAATAGCCACCTGGGACTGGAGACGGGTTAGTTCTTGCGATCGTGCTTCCCATAAAGGCGACAAGTTCGTCACGATTAAGTGCATAGGCAATCGCTTTACGGACAAGTGGATCATCAAAGGGCTTGATGGATTGATTTAAGTGCAATGTACGTAATTCGCCGGGTTGAAAGACATCAACCAACGTACCTTCCCTCTGAATGCGTTCAATCCATCGATCTTCTCGTGTACCTTGAAACAAGTCTAGTTCACCATTTTTAAAGGCAAGCTCTCGTGCACTACTGGATGGTATATAGCGCATGGTCACACCGTCAATTTCAGGCTTTCCACGAAAATAAGTTTCATGCGCTTTCAACTTCACATATTGACCATCAGCTAGTTCTTGAAACTCGAATGGTCCTGTCCCAATCGGCTTACCCTTAAAGTTTTCACCCAATTCTTCGGCAGCGGCTTTGGATACAATATTACCACCATGATAATTTGCCACAATACCGAGAACAGATGGGATGGATTGGCTGAAATTAATCTCCACAGTGTAATCATCCAATGCAGTAACAGTCTCAACCTGAGAATAATCCGATGACACACCCGAACGATCCGGATCTCCGGCACGCGTTAATGAATAGACAACATCTTCAGCGGTGAGTTCACCATAACCACCGTGAAATTGGACACCTTTGCGAATTTTAAAAGTCCATGTCAGCCCATCGACTGACTTTTCCCAGCTTTCAGCAAGATCAGGCTCAATACTATCTGATGACATGGACCCCGGCGCAAAACGTACAAGTCCATTAAACATCATACCAAAAATAACTTTATCCTGGCTCTTAGTTGAAATATGCGGATCCAGCTGGCCAACATTCGCTGATGCCGACGCTAGTGTGAGTTCTGCCGCGCTTGAAAACATCGTTGCCGGCGCCATTAAGACAACAGCGAGGGCAGAGGAAAGAAATAGTTTTTTCATAAGTTGCTCCCTTTATTAGCGCTTATAACTGACTACCTATCATTTATAACGTCAATTCATATTTCTTTTGTCTATGCAGCTAAAAAGTTATATCTTTTGTTATAACTTTTAAGAATGACATACCATGAATTAGATATTTGAATATTATATCTTCCAACTTTAATTTGCCTTGATAAGGAGGCAACATGCAAGTGGAAATCATAATTGATGGACAGCGATACAAAGCAAACAAAGGCGATCTTTTGGTCACTTTTATGCTCGAAAAAGGATTGGTGCCATTCAGAAGAAACCCCGTAAATCATAGTCCAAGAGCGCCTTTCTGCATGATGGGTGTATGTTTTGAATGTCTTATAGACATCAATGGTGCTCCTTCTACGCAAGCTTGTCTTGTCGAAATCGAAGATGGGATGATTATAAAGAGGAATGTCCATGACTGATCTATTGATCATTGGCGCTGGCCCTGCAGGAATGAGAGCGGCTATAACCGCTTCTTCAAATGGGGCTGATGTTACAGTTGTTGATAACCGTACCGAGCCAGGTGGCAATATATATGCTTTTCACCGATCCACGCGCACACTACGCCCAACGATCTGGAATGCATTGGGTTCCACTTATCATGCAGGAACTCAACTTGTTGAACAATTTTTGTCAGCAAATATCAAATATCTGCCCCGCAATGCTTTATGGCATTTAGACCCTGATGGAACAGCCAGCGTAAAAGGCCCCAACGGAATTAAAACATTTGCACCACAAAAGGTCATTTTAGCAACTGGCGCCTTAGAGAGGCCAATGCCAATGGAAAATTGGACATTACCGGGTGTTATGGGTGTAGGAGCAGCACAAATCCTGCTTAAATCAGGTGGTGAACTGCCAAAGGGTCCCATTATCATAGTAGGAAATGGTCCTTTGCCGCTTTTATATGCATCTCAAATTATGAATATGGGTGGCAAAATAGATGCATTCATAATCCCCAAAATACCAAGAAGCATGCTCACAACAGTTAAAGATCTATCTGGCTCTTTATCCGGTGCGTGGCATGGAAAACATTATCTTATAAAAGGCATGGCATATCTCTTAAAACGTATAACGGCAAATGTTCCTGTTTATCGAAACGCATCTAACTTTCAAATTCTTGGTGACGAATATGTAAAAACTATTCGCTTTAAAACTAATAGAACACATGAATTAGCAGCAGAAACAGTCCTAGTTCATGACGGCGTTATACCGAATATAAATCCAGCCGCTGCCGCAGGGTTAGAGCTAAAGCGCTCTGATCAACAAGACTGCTGGTTTGCAAAGTCAAATGACACCATATCCATTGCGGGCGATGTGGGTGGCATATTGGGCGCGAAAGCTGCACAAATTAGTGGTGAGATCGCAGCTCTTACCGCGATGGATTTACCTGTGTCGCAAAACCTGAAAACTGCGCTTATCAAAGAACAGAAATTCAGGCAATTTATAGATCATCTTTACCCCTCCATTGGCAGCGCCAACCTAGCAAATGACCAGACGTTGATTTGTCGATGTGAAGCAGTTTCAAAACAAACTATGATATCGAGCATTACAAATACTGGAAGCGATCCAAACAGGCTCAAAACATATTTGCGTTGCGGTATGGGCCCCTGTCAGGGTCGCATATGCAGTCCGTCAATTGAAACGATTATTAGTTCTGAAACAGGTGAAAAAAAGCAGAATATTGGTTTTCATCGAATAAGGAATCCGATTGTGCCTGTCACCTTAGGTGAGCTGATGGAACTAGACACAAAGACTACATAATCTCATTTTGAAAGAACCCAAATGAATATTGGAATTGCAGGTGCTGGTGCTATTGCAAAAGGCTATGCGGCTTATCTTTTATCAAAAGGACACTCAACAAGCCTTTGGTCGCCATCAGGCAAATCCACCAAAAAACTAATGAATGGTGCACAGCTTGAAGTGACAGGCGCGATTGAAGGCAAGTTTAATCCGAAAATTTGTAACACCATTGAGGAACTTGCAAAACATGACGTTATCATTTTGGCGCTTCCAGCAAACGGATATCGAACTGTTTTTGACGCAATCATTCCGCACTTAAAACCTCGTCATTGTATTATCATAAGCGGCCATCTTTCACTGGCTGCACTCTATCTGTCGAAAAAGCTATCCCAACGCGGTATTCAGATCCCGATCTCCGCATGGAATACAACTGCTCTGACCGCCAAGACGCCCAAATCCATCAATAATGTTCATATCGGTATGATCCGCCCCCACATTCAAATGGCAACGATCCCAATGAATATAGCAGATCGTGCCACTGCGATCTGCAAGGAGTTGTTTGGTAATATATTTGAAACAGACAATGACCTATTATCAATTACGCTGAGCAATCTTAACCCAGAGGTTCATTTGGCCGTTGCTCTTTGTAATCTCACCAGAATTGAGCGGGGCGAAGACTGGCTCCAAAACCCTAACATTACCCCGCTAGTATCTAACTTGATTGCCGCGCTTGATGATGAACGAATTAAAATTGCAAATGCATTTGGTTATGAAATAACTGATATAAAAACCACGATGGAAACCAGTCTTAGCATGAAAGAAAAATCATTGGCTGAACTATATCAGCAGCGCGCTTTCAAGCTAAAAGGCCCTTTAGGGCCAAAGGATATTTCAACTCGCTATGTTCTGGAAGATATGCCTTTTGGTTTGTCGCCACTCATTCATTTGGCAAAGTCAGCGGGCGTTGATGTACCGGTTCACATGAGCGGCATGGCCATCATGAATGCATGCTACGATCGTGAATTTGAAAAAGATAATAACTTGATATCAGATTTGCACGAACTCGATTTGGATCAACTGAAAAATCTATCTCTGAATGGTTTCTGAGCCCACTCCTCAATAAACAATTGGTCCGCAATTGGCACGAGATTGAAAATCGCAACCAATTAAAAAACTTCTGTTTTCCAGTCTTAAGCGGCCTTGAGATGCTTCGCAGAATTGGGCAGTAGCTGGCCCAATGCGGTCATAGAAAAAATGAAACCGAAATTCATAAATAATGAAGGTGAATGGCTGCTTCGAGCCCAAACTCCCAACTGTTGTTGTAAGCGTGTTCGCAAGTGCAGCATCACTACTAAGGGTAAGGACGGCCCATAGCTGCTATTCGAGAAAGGTTTAACCAAAGCCGACATTCACTAAGGTTTGGAAAACTGCCCATGAAACACCTTCCTTTAAATTCCTGATTTCCGGCGGTTGTCTTCCTTGCATAGCATTTGGCAGTTGTCCGCGTTTGTCTTGCCCCCTGCGTGCCAAGGGTCGATGTGGTCGGCTTCCATCGCGGTTATTGCAAAGGTTTCCTTGCAGACAGGGCAAACGCCGCTTTGCCGCTCGTAGGCTTCGGTTCTATCTTTTTCAGAAAATTGGCGGATGTTGAGGTTTCGTTCCTTACCGTCAAAAATAAAGCTATAAATACCCGATTTGTTGCCTACATCTTCGTCTATAAACAGGCGCTTAACCTCTTCCTCCGCTTTTGCCGCGTCAATCACTGCGGGGCCGTATGCGTTATAAAGTGGCCCCCAAGGGACACCTTGCATCTGCTTGCGATACTTCGGAAAGCAGGCTTGTGCCCACTCGATGATACGTTCGAAATAATCCCAAAGGTCTTTCGCCGATGTCTCTTTCTGGTGATCGGACATATATTGCTCAATATCGCCATCTGGGGCGTGCCATCTGATCGCCGTTTCCAGATAGGTCTGGCGGATCGCTTCACCCTTCAAGTATTTTGTTCCAATCGCCTGCGCGGGACAGTTTCGCTTGCTGAACCACTTTTTGGCGTCTGTGACCCATTCACCGTGGTAAACGGCGTTACGCAGCTCCTGCTCCGTCAGTTGCGCACCCGCGATATTGATCGTCTTGAACCATTCCAGCTTTTCCGTATCGGTCCCGCTGCACAGGTAGACGGTGAGCGGGTAGTCGAGGAGTTTCTCTTGTTCATCGGCTTGAAGGTTGAAGAACGCGCGTTTTTCTTTGAATGAGCCGATCTTGACCGAAAAATCGCCGTTGACGTACTGACAAAGCGAGATTGTCCGCTGTTGGCCGTCAATGATTTCAAACTCGCCATTCTCCCGCACAGCCCAATACATCACGTTGAGGGGGAAGCCCTTAGATGCTGTGTCGATCACCGCATCGCGCTGCTGATCCTTGTAAACAAATTCGCGTTGAAAAGGTGGCCTGATATCGAGCTTGCCCCCATAGCCAGTGACTCCGCCTTCGGTGTTGTCCGTGTAACCTTTGCTTAAGTCGCGAACCGTAATTTCTTTGAGGGTTATCTTCATTTAACTAGTTTCCGTATGAATACACGCGCGTAGGTTGGCTTTAACTGGCCGTCGACCAAAATAGCACCACGTCTATTCATATCGCTATATTTCGGACCATGGGCACGCGTGTATTTGCGTGTCTTGAGTCCGCTATTGTCATCTCTATCAGTAATGCCCAAAATCTCGAACTGGTCAGGATTATACTTGTCCAAAAAGGTGATAGGCACACCCATGGGGCCATCGTAATCTACAGGGATATCTTTAGTTACATCAACGTTGATTGCATCGTAATTGTCAAAATGAGGATAGTCTTCTGGATTGTATTTTCGGTGCAGCACTAAATCCTCGTGACGCTCGGCAAAATCCATATTCGTGAACCAACGGACGCTTTTTACTTTGATGAATTTTTTTCCATTTTCATCGATCCCACATCCTGCGGCCTTCAAGGGGTAATCGTCAGGAACACCGAAAACACGGTCGCCACTGCGAATGCTAGGGCCAAGCCAAACCTTGTTGGCTTTGATCATCGGAAAAAGTTCTTTGTAAGTGACGGCGTTCATATTCCCAATAATCAGGAATTTTTTGCCATGCTCGACAAGTAGCGCAATGTATTCACGAAACAAGGAAAACGGCGGGTTGGTCACAACAATATCAGCTTGCTTGAGAAGCCCGACACACTCGTCACTGCGAAAATCGCCATCCTCTTCCAGTTGCGTTACGCCAATTTCTTCCAGATCAGGCACGCGGTTGCCGTTCTTATCGCCCGCATAGATCAACGAAATGGCGGTTTCCTCTTCGTTTTCACTGAACAGATCACGCGCACGGCTTTTGTAGCAAGTCGTAATCAGCTTTTTCAGGCCAAGGTGTTCAAAGCCATAGGAAAAGTAGTGAAAGAAATTGCTGACGCGGGGGTCATCACAGTTGCACAAAACCACCTTGCCCTTGAAGTGGTCGCGGTAGTGCCGAAGCTCTTTCTCGATATCCTCAAGGCGTGTGTAAAACTCGTCTTTTTTGGCTTTTTGCGCACCTCTAAGGCCGGAGTTTTGGTTTTCTGTTATTTTCGCCACGGGGAACCTAATACTCAGCCGGATTTGGCTTTTTCCATTATTGATTGAACTATAAACGGTTTATTTTATTTTGTCTGCACGTGTTGAGGACGCGCCTAACTAACTCCGTGTTTGAACCAAGGGCAATTCGGATTATAATTCGAGGGTATTTGAACCCCTTTAAGAAAATATGTTGCCGAAATTGCCTAGGAGTTAATACCATTTGATTCGGTACTTTGGAAGCATTGAAGTCTGTTTTGGTGAAATTCGGTTGAGGAACTTTAAATTGCGCCAACGGTAGCTATCCCCTTGTCACCAAAGCATTCGATTGTATCGCCAAAAATATTGCGACGCAGCAAGAGACAGCAAAGTCCGCTATAACAGAACTTCGCGAGAAAATTTGAGACACAATATCTTTCCAGCAAGCATGTCTCCAATTGGCACTCTCCTGCCTATTCACTTGTAAAACTCAGACTCTGCTTTCTACTCGATAGCAGACGATCTAAATTCCAAATGAGAGTTGGCTTTACCTTGTGAATTCCACTGGGTTACCTTTCACAGATAGTAATAGTGGCAAGGTAATGGATGCCTCAAATGGAAGCCCAATACAATGAAACTGCAAAGCAGATGGACCCTGATGACCGACGAGTAGTTCAAACTCATATTCTATGCCATAATCTAGAGCGAGCTGGATGAGTTTCTTGATTGATGTAAAATCAAATAACCTGTCTTTGTTCAGGAACAATGGTGTGCCGTTGCTCAATGCTGTTCCCAGCGATCTTTTTTGATTACGGTCATTTGGAAACGCAAGCATGAGTTTTTCTTCCTCGATTTTAATATCAAGAATAGTCTGAAAGCTTCTGCGCATAAATTGAGGTGTGGCAGAAAACTCAGCTTTCCATTTGCTCAATTTATCTAGCTGCAACTTATCCAATTTGAAGCGTTCAACTGCCTTGAGATTTTTATCTACGGATCGCCATTTAGCTATGGCCGTAAAATCTTGAATGAGCAGAGGGGAAGCCTCTGGATTAGGAGCGCTTGCCGCGAACCCTATTCCTTTTCGGGATAACGACCAATGGTTATACTCAAGAAACTGAGTATTAAACCGTATTGCATCAAGATCTTTGATCATCAATGGATGTGATTGTCGAAGGTGCGGTTTTTCCAAAGGAATAGTCATTTCCCAGCATGGCGTATTGGGATGAGTTGTTTGGGAAGTAATGACAAGTTTGCTACCGTCGAATATAAAATCCAACCCATTCAACAAGCTAAATTTATTCGATGGCAATCGATGTGACGCGTGACCAACTTGGTTCACTAAATTCTTCAGTTTGTTTTCATCTTGATGGCTATGTTCCTTCAGCGCCCTGATATAGTCATCGGTTTCATTTTGCGTGGCATTAACAGGTAATTGCGGAAGCTTTGCCAATCGACTGGCTTTATTCCAAGTTTGAATATCAGCAATTTTTGGCAAAAAACGTTTAAATAAATCGCATACGACATAGAGGTGATAAAGATTTTTATCCTTCAGTTTTTGACGCGCATGTTTTGCTTCTTCGGGAACCAAGTTTATAATTTTACTATGGATCTGATCCTTAGTTTCATTATCCACCAAACCTATGACATTAAATCCTGACTTCGTTATCTTGAGAACTGCTGACACATATTCTGCATCAGTTTTAGGTGCGGGTATATCTTTGGTAAAGGTCCCATTTGGAAGTGAGGATAAATTATCCAAATGATCTTTTGCTCTGACAAGGCGTTCAGCCTCATGTTCGATGTAATTATCGATGGGGTCAAACCTAAAGTAAGATAAGGCTTCTTCATAGAAGTCTGTTAGCCCTCGCTTTTTCAAATCATCAATAAGTTGTTGTGAAGAAAGTTCTTGCTTAAATGCATAACGCAGAACTGCTCTGTATTTAGACAGCGATGAAGCAGTATTGATTTCTTTCCCCGTTTCATCAATCTGATTAAACGCGATACTGACCAATCCATGAAAGATTGTGGTTTCGCATTTAAGAGACCATTTCACACCATGAAAGATCAGGTATTCTTTTACAAAATCCCAGTTATCATCTTTCTCAGCCTTACGTTTTTGATCTAGTTCGTAGCCAAGATCTAGCGTTTTACCCAGCGCATTATTAATCGCAATATTTTGCTCGCCTAAAGATCTATAAGCAGAGCGAACATCAATTGAGATTTCTTCCAACTTTGCATTAAAATTTGTAAAACGTTTATCAACATGATGATCGTTTTTAATATCTGATTGAATGTTCATCTTCCAAAATACCCTTCTATAGCGAGTGCGTCGAGTTCGGCTTCTATGTCGTCGATGATGTCCATTGGACTTTCATCTTTGAAAATCATATCAATGTACGCGTTCAGAAACTGAACGGATTCTGGTCGTTCTGAGTGATACTTGTCATCCAAATATCGATAAGCATGTCGGAAGGCTTCAATAAGTGCTTGTGTGTTGTGATGAGTAAGCAGAGCCTGCTGAAGCGACGATGGTATGCGTTTGTTAGATTTAGGATTTTTGATACCCACGAGATCACTTAGTGACAGAACATGCGACAGTGTGGATTGCGATGTAATTCTGTACTCACGTTGATTGGCCCAATCCACTGCCAAGCTTTTAAGCCGAATGTCGGAGTTTTGGTATTTAGCCAAATTAGTGGGTTCTGTATGAATACTCCATTTATCCCGACTGAAATCATAACCTGCAATCGAATTATAGCCATTGATGACGCTATCAATCGGGCTTTTGGAATCAAAAGTGATTTGCACATTATGAGCATCGGTATATTTGCGTAATGCGCGCTGGATATATGTGAGTGCCACACCGACTTTCAAAGTGGAAACACCCAAGAAATGAACCCATTGATCCGGCTTTAATAATCCATCATCGCGGATTTGGGTAAGACGGCGAAGTGTCATGGAAAGTTGAACCGAATGTTTACCTGCAAATGCCCATCCTTCAAATGGATAGTGTTTGATGGATTGATACCAATGATTGCTTTCCTCTTCATCCCTGCCTTGGATAACATTCAGCAGCTTAGTTGCATCGCCTACGCGCTGCTTGGCAAAGTAATCATTGTTTTGCTGGGTACATATAAGACAACCCATATAGCCAGTTGAGAACCCGGCCCTTTCTGCAAGTCCCTCAACATCAACGCCTTCTTGCTTGAGCTTTTCCACGTGGGGCACCATAGCTCCGGTTTCAATACCACCTGTTGGAAAATCCAGGATCATGGATTGATCGGCAATACGCTCTAACCATCTAAGCATACGTTCAGGTGTGGAATTTGCATCAAATGGAATGGTCTGTTGTTGTAGCTGAAAGCCACCGCTGTCACCCAGAACAACAACACGTGGATCACGTGGTTTGCTCGTGACCCAATTGTCTTTTTGCGACAGGCTTTCCGTCTTTGCCCCCTGCCCGGCACTGAATAAAACCCACGGATAGAAACACAGACGTGACTTTGGGTTGATGAACTTCAAATCATCCGCTTTGATGGAATATGGTGTATCTTTCAAAAGCTCATAAAACGGATCCAAACTTGGATCATTTTTGTCTATGGCTTCTTGCTGCTGCTTTCCAAGACGGGTGACATTGTTGATATATCCATCGCTCAATGCGGGTGCATAAAGTGCAGCATTCTGGAAGTTCATCATCTTGGAATAATCAAGAACTTGCCATTCCTCTTTATACTGCTGCTCGTAGTATGCAAATGCAGCGCGAAGCTCTTCTTCTGATTCATACTCGTGCAGTGGCTTGATTGGTTTATCTGAAGAGTTGGGCATAAAGCTTACCTCCATTGAAATACTGACCACCAATTACCCGTGCCATATTGTGTATTTGAAGCGGTGTATAAGCGACTTGCATATTATTAATATGAGCAGCAATCGCTGGTGCGAACTGCATCGCTTTATTCCGATCTTTGGTCCAAATCGATGGATAACAAATATCTTGGTATATTTCCTTGTAGGCAAGACGCGCTGGTACGATTGGAATTGCACCACATAGCATCGCTTCATAGGTTCCTATACCAAGCGTTTCCTGATGACTTGCAGAAAAGCTAGCAATGCTATCACCCAGTAAATCATGATAATCAGATTTGTCTAATGGCTTACTTTGAGCTAAAACCAAATCATGAGAACCCAACACGGCTTGAAGATTTCTAAATATGTCCGGCTGTTTCTCAGGCGATATTCGATGAGGAAAGATGATCGTGTTTTTGTTTGGAGTTTTGTATCTATCTTTAAGTAGATTTGGCAGATACTCCATCGGCCATCCAACAATCCTACATTTTTTTGACGGACCAATTTTTAGCCCAAGTAAAAACAAGTCGCGATGATATTGAGTAGCAAAGTAATTTCTATCTGCTGCCTCATAGATCGCTTGTTCAAACGCGAAGCTCCAGCGTTTATTCTTTGTCTTTTGAGACAAGATGTCATGTTTATCATAACTTCCGGCATGCCACATCACATCAATTGTCAGATCAAGATTGAGGAGATCAGACATATATCGGCATTGGACAACGCCAGGATGCCAAGCGTCTGTAAACAGCAGTCGATCTCCTGGTTTTACATTCTTCAGCTCCACATCTTTAGCAAAGGCTGAGACTTGGAATGATTTATATACATTTGTTTCTGCGAAATTTAAAAAGGCACCCTGGGAGAGTTTACCGCCTGTTTGAATAGTTGAAATAGTTTGTACGTTCCAACGCTTTCTACTGTTTGCTTGCCGAAATCCCTCAATTTGCTTTGGCAGATAAGTCTGCCATTCGCTCGTATATCGCTGCTCATGGGGCTCGATATCAAATATCCAAAGTGTCGGCATTATGCTGCCTCCGCTTGGTTATCAGCTCTTTTTTGAAGAACAAACCAGAATGCAAACGCACCAATCATCTTAGCTGCTGTGACAATACCAAAACTAATCCAATCCAGATGACCAACCATTTGCAAAAACACAGCCGTATCAATTGGAACGGATAATGCGGATGAATATAGAATGCGGGATGCAAGCGGCCTTCGTGTGAATGTAAATACACCCCAGTCAATGAACTCAGAAATCAGGAAAGCGGTAACGCTTGCAATGGCAACAAATGGTGCTGACATAAAATAGCTGATAATTCCGGCAATAATCATAGCCGCAAATACCCAATGTCCGATCTCTCGTTGGGCAAAGTCTCTAAATACAAACACAAAGCCAACAACCAGCATTACAGGTGGAAACATGGTTCCAAACACTGGCACCATTGGAATAATCACAAATAGATAATTTATTAAAACAACAGCGCCGATATAGCTGGCTGTCCAAAACCCTTTAGGCATGAGAGCCCCTCCTCAAATTAACGATGAGGCAGAACATGTCAGATCACATTTGATTTGTGTGTGCGAAGATTACCTAGAAACGTGCAAATATTACCTATGGGCAGTGCATAAATTACCTAGATAAAAAATAATTTCTCCCGGAAGAAAATTTCATTTTTTTCCTTCGCAAATAATGAAATTTTCTTCTGGGCAACTCTTCCGACGATATGAGCAGTTTATTTGAATGAAATCTTGGCCAAGTTTGGTGATAATTGGAACTCAAAATTAAGCAGTTTAGAAATCTGATTGACAATCTCTAGCCCAAAACCAGCGGCACCATCTTGATTGATTGGGCCTTCATGCTGATCCGTCACCGCAATGGTCAATTGACCATCTATTTCGAATGCAGTCACGAAGACTGTCTGGTTTTTAACACTCATGCGAATTGCATTCTGCACCAAATTAGAAAGTGTTTCCCAAACAAGATGCTCATCAGAAACTAGCATGAGATCACTGGTTTGAATATCAAGAATAATTCCACGCTCGTTAGCGTCTTCATCAAACATGGGTTTTATTTGATCAAACACTTTCTGAACTGGGAACTCTTGTTTTGACACCACGACCTGCCCGGCTTCTCGCTTCGCATAATCGAGCGTTTTGCGAATAAACCTTAGTGCCGTACCGCTGAGTGTCTCAGCCTCTTTGACCATCTGGCATAGTTCAGGATCTTTAATTGCATATTTGAAAGTTGAGATAACATTATTAAGCGCAAACACGGGTTGCTGCATATCATGACCTATTGATCGAATAAGATGTTTTTGAAACTCGTGAGCTTCTTCAAGCATCCGAGTGCGATTTACAACAAGCAGCTCCAACTCTTCTTCATGCCGTTTGATGGTTTCAAACGCATTGTCGCGATCCGTAACAGCCCCTCCAATCACGAGTGAAACAACTCCCCCAATGAGAAGAAGAATTTGTAATGAAATTCGCTCGCCATCAAACCCAAGCATCGTCGCAACGGGTGGTGTGAGCAATGCGGTAATGGCTATTGCACTCGCAGCATTTATTATACCGCCACGAACGGCAAATATAATTGGTGGCAGAACCACAAGATACCACAACTCAACAAGGCCAGATGATTTGGTCGATATTCCAAATGCAACATACATGACGCACATGATCATAACGAACTGGTAAAACAACATTGGGATTGATGACAGGTAACGTGTTGTCTTTACCTGTGATTGATCATCCGCAAACAACCTAAGTAGCAACGGGACCAATAGGGGTGGAACAATCACAGCTGCTATTCCATCACCTATCATCCAAGGCAATGCAATATTCTTAGCCACTCCCCAATTAAAACTCCCCATTGCAACATGCAGGGATACACCACTAGCAGCGCCCAATAGAGATGCCATCAAAGTTACCGAAATTACTTTGAGCTGATCAGAAAGATTAGAAACGGGGAATTTGATCTTGAACAGATACCGAAGAACACACCCTGCCCCAGCATAAACTAAAAACAATCTGGTCCCATGAAGCAGATGATCTGCAACACTTGTATATTCAACATGCAGTAGCGCGCTTACAAGTGGGACTGCTAGTAACCAATTGGCAATAAGTGGCGCGATAATAAACCTAAACGGAACTGCTATAGCAATTGAAAGCGTGACACCGGCAGGTAAATACCAAAGACTGGAATAGGTTCCAAAGAAGCTAAACAAAGCCGAGCTTTTAAATGCACCAAGCCATAGTGCGATTAGGCCGATCATAACAACGGCATCAAATTTTTTATATTGTAATATCTGTTTCATTGCGCGAAATTACTTTCAAATACACGCAAAGATCAACTAAAGAAACTTACCTATGAAACGAATTCTTATTGTCGATGATCACGTCGTGGTCGGCAAATCCATAGCACTACTTCTCAAACATGCAGAGAAGGACACCGAGGCAGACGCCGTTGGCACTATGCAAGAGGCAATGAAGCTTCTCGAACAAGAACAATCATACGATCTTGTTCTCCTAGATTTTGATATGCCCGGTATAAATGGTTTGGACGGGCTTCAATTACTCAAACAAAACTATCCAGATCTCACTGTTGGAATAATCTCCGGCATAACGGATGTATTGGCAATCAAAGCGGCAATCTCAAAAGGTGCGATTGGCTGGCTTCCTAAAACACTGGATGACATACCCTTGATCCATGCAATTAATACAATGATCGCAGGCGGCAGTTTCATACCCGCTGATGCAGTATTAGATTACGTTGAGCTTAGAGAGAAATGGAGTGGCTTCACTCAAAAGGAGATTGAAGTCGCCAACCTCATATCAGATGGACATTCTGACAAAGCCATTTCCAACCAGTTGGGCATATCTCCCAAAACAACACAGAACCATGTTCGAGCTATTCTGAAAAAAGCCGGTGTTGATAACAGAACCAAGTTTGCAGCAAAGTTCCGTGAATACGAAAACTAGCTTCCAATAACTGATAATCGACCAGTGCAGTCCGTAAGAAAAACTTCTTTCGCTCAATCAATTTGTTGATCATTTATCTGTCTCCATCAATCATAGGAGATCAAGATGATGAGCAAAACATCAACACTTAAACAAGCTAATATAGATCGACATATTGAAATCAGCTTCCAACGAGAAATCATTCACCAATTCAAAGGATCAGATCAAGATCCAAAACTTGCGACAGGTGGAGATGATGATGTTTCGTTTCTGGCAAACCTTCATCGCCACAATGTGCACTTCTTTGTGCGAGTTAACGTGCACCACGCAGATCGAGAAATCGAATTCTTCCAATTGAAGCGTTTTTGCCAATCTGTGTTTCCGAGCGACACCCATAATGTGGGTTCCTCCAGTATGGAACAACTCGCTGAGCGATTGCTTGAGGCTCTCATTGAACGTCACCCAAGCCGAGATTGGGAAGTGCGCGTTCTTGAGGACAACGAAAATGGCGCTGTGGTACGTTATGAGGACAGCTGATCCCTATTCAGCACATCATGAACAAAGAAGCTGCCCATTGTTATGTGGCAGCTTCTATAGGGGGCTTAGGGGTAGGATGATTACACAAGCCTATGTGTGGATGTTAGCTGAGCTTTACTTAAAGGCCCCAAATAATCCAAATCCCGATTGCAACGGAAGCCAAGATAGCGGTTGTGATGTTGCTACCAGTTCGGAAGTGGTAAATCATGAAACGGATGAAAACGCCGATAAACTTGAATGCAAGCACGAAGACAATCGTGCTTGCAACAAAGATGAAAACTGTTCCCATTAGTTGGCTTTCGTTGGTTTAGCTGTAGGTGATTGAACAGCAGCTTTCTTACTGTTCTTGCCAAACGGTTTACGTTCTGCAATCAGCTTTTCCAATTGGGTATCAAGCTCACCAGCAATAACAGCAGCGCGGATTGTTTCTAATGATCCTGCAAGGCTTTCAATGCCACCGACTTCAATGGATGTATGTTTGTCATCCAGCGGGATGATCTTATTGCCATCTTTAAGCGTAATCATAAGCGCGCCATGTTCATTGGCCCACCACCATTTTTTAATAGGGCGATTAAAAGCAACTTGCTCTCGCTTGCCTGTTTCAGCATTATCAACCCAGCGTTTAACCTCTTCTGTAGCTTCTAACCCCTCACCTTGAGCTTCTGCAGCAAGCAGTTGTTGATCCAACTTACGGATAAGTTTGACACGTTTACGAGCGAGCGCCGTCATTGGTTGATTAGGTGTTGTGGTTGTGAGTGTAAGTTTGGAAAGATTGGACATGTTTTAGAACCTCTTTGTCGTTGAATACCTGTAGAGGTCACGACCATCTAAAGCCGTCTGGTCGAAAGAGCGACCTTTCTTTCATGAAGCCATCAAAGAATAAGAAAACACGCACAAATCGATTAGGACCTACGCGTGTTCTACCCCTACACTCGTTATGATTTGGAACGACGTAAGAACCATCACGTAAACAAGCGCATGAAATCCCTTCGTAAGAAATACTTATTGATTGGCTTTACGTGCTTCTTGATACTCAGCATATGAGGAATACTGCTTTGAGAGTTCAAACTGAACTTCCGAACATTCACCATGCATGGGAACACCTGTTTGTTTGGCATCGGCATCACAAGCGTTCAAACGTTTATGTAGCATTTTCACAGCTGCCTCATCTGCTCTTGCCAAAGTAGCAGCAAATAATATTCCCAATACAACAAGTGCTAATAGTTTCATGATCTTCTCCATCTGATCTCAAAGCAAGCGTCATCATTCGCTGAAACATCAAATCCAGTGTTGATAATCGGCTTATAATTACTAATAATCTTAGCAATACTGTCTTTCAATTACATGGTCAACCACTTTACACGGCTTTATAACTCGTTATATGAGTGATCTATTGAAACAAAACATCGGGTATCGTGTGAAAACACTCCGTCATCAGCATGGCCTAACACAGGCACAGTTGGCAGAAGCAATTGATAAGGCTTTTGAGACCATCTCCAATTTGGAGCGTGGCAAGACTGCGCCCAATTTCTCAACACTCGCGGATATCGCTGAAGTATTTAAAGTTCCTATGCGGGTATTCTTTGAGGGTTTGGATGAGGATCTATCTGGTGAGCGCCAGCAGCTACTCACCCAGCTTAATCTTCTTGCTGGACAACTGGATGATCAAACGTTGGAATTATTTCTAAAGTTGGGTAATGTTTTGGTCGAGAAAAACTCAAATCAAATTTTTTAGTTCTCAAAAACCAACCAGCTTTGTTCAATTAATTATGGCAACGGCTGATAAATACTGTAAGTTTATACAACTTGCAGCGACGGAATCCGCCCATCTATACTCGGTATATGAAATAGATATTCGGATTATTTAAATGGTCAATAAAAACCCAATTTTCATTAAAACACCAAACCCAATTGATGTTCATGTAGGCAGGCGTATCAAACTGAGAAGAAATATGCTTAAAGTCAGTCAAGAAAAACTGGGTGGTGCCTTAAATGTTACCTTCCAGCAAATACAAAAATACGAGAATGGTAAAAACCGAGTAAGCGCCAGTAAACTTCAGATGATTGCAGATATACTCCAAGTCAAGGTGGATTTCTTCTTTAAAGATGCCCCCAAAACAAGCGATAAATTATCGATGGAAAACACAGCTATTAGAGAGATTGAAAAAGACTACCTTATGTTCATGGCTAGTAAGCAAGGTGTTCAACTTGTGCAAGCATTTGTAAAAATAGATGATCCAAAAATTAGAGACAAGACCCTACAATTCGTAAAAGTGATTTCTGAATCATACAAAAAATAGTTTCAGTTTTAGTTGACCGCTATAAAATAATGAAATCAATAGAAGTCAGAACAGCATAATTTTATACGAATTAAATTGATGAGGTATCGCATAATTAAATGTCTGTGCGATATGAATAAATGACGTTGTAATCTAAAAGCCCCAAAAAATAGAAAATCTTATTTTGGAGCTAAAAGATATTTTCCTTTTCATATCTTTTGTAATTATTTTGGATCAAAAATTTCTTTCAATCCATCCGTCAAAAGATTTATGGCAATTACAGTTAGAATAAGTACACTGCATGGTGCCCAAATGACCCATGGTGCTATGAAAATAAACTCTCTAGATTCTGAAAGCATAGTCCCCCACTCCGGCGTAGGGGGTGCAACTCCCATTCCTAAAAAACCGATAGCTGCAATATCAGTAATTGCAGCTGAGAAAGATAGCGCGGATTGCACAATTAGGGGAGCAAAACAATTTGGCAATACAACCAAAAACATCAACCTTAAGTGGCTAGCCCCAATAGATCGAGAAGCTATAAAATAGCCTTTTACTTTTTCTCTAATCGCCAATGCACGCGCAATCTTGATAAAGTGTGGCACGAGGGCGGCGGCTATAGCAATAGTGATGCTTGCTAAGCTTGGAGTGAAAATGGTCAGTAATACCAATACAAGTAACAAACCAGGGAGCGCGAGGTATAGATCAGTAACACGCATTATTATAGCATCAATAATGCCGCCAATATATCCTGACAAAACACCTACAGTAGTACCGACGAACATAGAAAGTATAACAGCTAAAAAACCGATAGCGAATGAATGTCTCGCACCATATATGAGGCGAGATAATATGTCTCGCCCTAATCCATCAGTTCCTAATATAAAACGCCAGTCACCATTTTTTTGCCATGCTGGAGCAGTGAGAAAATCTGAACGAAATTGTTCAACGGGAGAGTGAGGAGCAACAAAATCAGCCAAAACTGCGATAAGCACGTTAAAAACAACGATAATCAATCCTAAAACCGCAAGCCTATTTTGAAAAAACTTGTACTTTTTTGACTCGGCAAAGTCTAACGAATGCGATTTTTTAATACTAAGCTGAGGCTTCAACATATGATCAGCCATACCGTATGCGTGGGTCAATTGCACGATACATGAGATCAACAATCAAATTTACAAACACCACAATCAAAATTAATAAGATCAAACCACCCTGAATAACTGGGTAATCACGACGTGAAATTGACTCAACAATCCATGTACCAATTCCTGGCCAAGAGAATACCGTTTCAGTTAAAATTGCTCCAGTTAGCAAGGTAGCAACTTGTAAACCACCAGTTGCTAGAATTGGAGTCATAGCATTCTTTAAAGCATGTCTCATTATAATTTTAAATTCTGACAGCCCGTAAGCTCTCGCGGTTCTTATATAATCCTCTTTCATTACCTCGAGTATCGCTGACCGAGTGTGACGCACCAACAGCGTTAAAGGTATCGTGCCTAAAACTAGTGATGGTAAAAATAAGTGGTGTAAAGCTGATATAAACGCTCCTTTCTCATTAGAAATAAAAGAATCAACAACCATAAAACCAGTTTCACAAGGTATGAAATACAATGAGGATATTCGGCCTGAAACTGGAAACCAATTCAGTGTGCTAGCAAACAATATCACAAGCAATAATCCTGATACGAAAACTGGCACAGAGTAGCCAACAAACGTGATGGCCATAAATAGATTATCAAACCAGCGTTGATATTTCATTGCTGATAAGATCCCGATTGGTAATCCAAACATAACCGCTAAGATCAACGCAAAAAATGTCAACTCTATCGTTGCGGGTAAATATCTAATGAATTCACCAATTACAGACCCCTTGGTCACAAGCGAGTAACCAAAATCTCCTTGTATTATTGAAGTTAGATACTCAATATATTGGGAGAACAATGAGCGATTAAATCCAAATTGCTCAACTAGTTCTGCATAACGTGTCGGCGTCGTACTTCTTTCGCCTGACATTAATAACACTGGATCTCCAGGTAGAACTCGTATGAAAAAAAATGCTGCGATACTCGCCCCAAATACTGTAAGGAGGATCAAACCCAAACGCTGCAGTAGGAAACCTATCATGATTGCACATTTCACTGAGATGGAGACTTAAACGTCACCATTTTAACATAGAACGACAATTCGCCAAACTCAGCAGCAATGTAGGTCTATTTTCTTAATCAAAAAAGAGATTCAATTATCCCTTCAGAGCAATAATCCGATTATGTGCACTTGAAAAACCATCGAGTGATAACTCAATTTGTAGCTGCGTACCTTCCATCGTCTTTAATGCAATAGAAACAATTGAACCTGCTCTAAAAGCATCAATCATCTTTGTGTTAAAACTCAATGGCGCAAGGCACCCAACTGGTAAACACGTCGAGAATGGAACTTTTGTTTGCACATCTCCTTCATCAATTGAGAGTAGTATCCCTTCCGATAACTTGATACCAAATGGCAAGACCATGGTGCCACTCAAAATAGACTGTTTCGTCATTGTCAGTTCAATTGCCATTACACGTTGCTTGTTTTCAGGATTGAATAACTGCTGACTCATCGCGCAAAGTGTGATCTGCGTTTGACCTTTGCCACAGCTAACTGTCCAATCACCGTGAGTTTCATTCAAGGATGTCGCGCCACCTGGAAGCGTTATCTTATTTATTCGATCTTGAGTCGACTGTGCCAAACTATTAGAAATAACTTTAGGAAAAACGAACATAGTCATGGTCACCGCCACAACTATAAATGCGAAAAACAGTTTCTTTATGACTGCCAATTTGGGGAGTGTTTTCAATGAACCATAAATCAAATTGCTTCTGACCTTCTTATATATATATTTCTGGAAGGCCCTACACCATCGATAGTATAGGGCCATCTCATAAAAATATTAGTGATAAAGCTATAAGCTCTAAAACTTGACCGATAATCCGGCACGACCTGAATGAGAATGGCTGCCGCCTGATCCAATTTGACCTGAATAATCAAAGTTAAAGTTTGTAGTTTCATTCATCTGAACTTCGGATCCAAACTTGAGTACCAATGCATCCTGAGAAATGCTGGCACCCTCAACATTGAACTGCTGACCACCAGAGAAGTTTGTAGCAGAGTTTGCACTTCTATCTCCAAATGCATGTTGCCAGCCAATCGTACCGCTAAATTTCGCAGCTTTACCATTATCCAAAACAGTGAAACGTTGAGCGCTAACACCGAGAACAGTAAACGTTGTCGATGTGTCCGTTGCAGCGTTACTTAACGCTGAACTTCCTCCGCTCTCGGTAAACCCATCAGTTTGATGCCGAATAGTTGCAATTTGAGCAAATGGTGTGAAGTTGCCATACACAGTTTCCAATTCTGTGCTCAACTTAGCAAATAGCTGAGCGGTTGATGCATCATAGTCACCAGCAATTGTTTCAGTTAAGCTTCCAAATGCAATGTTTCGGCTCGTCTTTATCGAATGAGAAGTATAGGAAGCACCAAGCGCAAGCCGCATATTTTCGACATTAAAAGCACCATAACCCCCAATGCCATAATCAGAACTCTTCGCAACACTATCGCGTGAGCTATCAATTGAAATCTCCGAGGCACCAAGCTGGACAGCTATACCACCTAGCCAGTTATCTTCAGATGTTTCCAAACCTGCAATAATGCCACCAGAACTTACATCAGCATCTGCCGCGTTGCTATTACTTCCAAGTGTTGAGAGACCGCCATAAACATCAATCCAAGCTTGGTTGCCATCAAACTGCTTATCATCAAGACGTGATAGTGATGCATCTCTTAGGTAACGACTATCATTGACAAATGCGCTTTTGGCAGATGCATGAATTTCACCTGACAAGGCATTAAATGCGGCTTGTGCTTGCGCAGTTGTAAGAGTTGCAAGCGATGTGAATACAGAGTTATTTGATCCCAGAGCTTGTACTGCATTAGCAACATTCGTTTGATTCCCTGTCGTAGCAACAGAGTTGAAGTTTGCTGCCTGGACAAGCGTCAAGATAACATTATTCGCCGAATAACTTAACTCTCCATCGATAAAAGCAAAACTATCGGTAATAGACGCAAACGTACCAGTTACACCACCGGTAGCCGTGGCAATTGTATATGTCTGGCCAATTGTATAAGTTGAACCATCATCAGTGCCATTTTCAGGCGCAAGATTAACAACAGCTGTTGGATCGATGCTCAATGTTCCACCAACATTTAACAGATCAGTATTACCGGCACTGTCAATCTCAACAGCGTAGGTTGACCCTGCCCCCAAAGACGCATTGCCTGAGATATTAATAGTCCCAATGGAATTGCCGGGTGCCAGTGTTCCGCCATTTCCGATAGAGATAGCGTTTAAAGTGCCCGCACCACCTAAAGTGCCACCATTCACATTGATCGCGGCGGCATTCGCAACAGTTGTATTTATATAAAGCGATCCACCATTGGCGTTAATTGTGCCCGTGAAACTGGACAAATCGCCTGTAACATTCGTCGTTCCTGCCGTATTATTTACAGTTAGATCACCATCCAGTTTTGTGGCGAAGCTATAATTAGTATCGGTATGATTAAAGTTTAAAGTTGCCGTTCCCGCTCCCGCAGCAATCTGCGTTGCTGTTACTGTGCCAGCGCTTGTTGCTGCACTGCCGTCTGCTCCTCCAATATTTAAAGTGCCAATTGAACCTGCAGCAAATGCTATATTGATGTCGTCTGCAACCAATGCACCAGAATCACTCACAGATACTACGCCGGTACCTGAACGTGCGATGCCAAGAATGCCAGAATGATTCCAAGCTGAATTTGTTCCAGATATAGTGACTGTGCCTGATGCATTGGTTTCAACCCCAACCTTAGCAAACGCTGTTGTTACCCCATCACCACTTGTGAATACAGCGCCATCTAAAATATTCAAGATGCCAGTGCCACGTCTACCTATACTCACAGGATCGAATCCAGGACTACCGACGGTACTAGTTGATAATTTTGTTGTTAAGGTGGTACCAGCTCCAGTTAACGTAACTGTACCCTGAGATGATGTTGAAAACCGAGCAACATCCAGCCCTCCATCGGAAGTAACAACAGCTCCGTTACTAACCGTCAAGCTACCAGTTCCCACATCTCCCACAAGAATAGAAGCTGAAGATGTTACAAAATTAAATTGACTTCCAGCTCCATCAACAACGACAGTGCCATTTGAACCAGAACTCAGCCCAACAACAATCCCTCCGTTAGATGAAGCGACAGCCCCATTTTTTACATTAATAGTTCCAGTGCCGCTTCCACCCACATAAATAGCGTCAGTTGAATTTAACTCAGAACCAGCTCCGTCAACTTCAATCAAACCAGTTGATCCTGCTGCATTACCGACATAAACAGTGCTTCCAAGTGTCGCCTTACCACCTGTTGAAATATTTAATGTGCCATCACCCGCACTGTTACCACCAACCTCAAAGTTGTTTGAAACCAACAATTCACCACTATTTTTAAGTTCAATAGCGCCAACTCCAAACTCACCAATCGTTAAAGAACCATTGTGATCCCAAGTAGAATTTGTAGCACCGCTAGAGCCAGTAATAGTCATAAGGGCATTAGATCCAGCTTGTCTTCCCACAAACGCGCGCGGGGTACTAGCTCCATTACCCCCACTATCAACGAGCGCTCCATTGGAAATAGTCATTTGCGCTTGATTACTTGACGAACCGGCAATAGTGAACATGGTTGAAGAGTTATCATCGAGAATGAGAGAGGTACCCAGGCCATCCACCACAAGTGTGCCTTTGCTCGTCGCAGAATTCGCACCAACGTTTAAACCACCCATGACAACGGATGCCCCTGCATCAATTTGCGCTACGCCTTCACCGTTAAAGCCAATAAACAAATCCTGCCCAGAACCTGCAATTGATGTATTCGCCCCAGAAACAGTTAATGTTCCAATCGCGCCAGCATTCTCACCAAGTAAGATGCTACCTGACGCATTGAATACAACAGTGCCGGAGGCTTCGTTTTGGAGTGTTAACGTTCCAGTGTCGGTTTTACCCACAGTGGTCGTAGATGACGAGATTATACCATCAGATGATATCAGCGTTCCTGTTCCGCTAACCCCAATCTCTAAACCACCCGTCGGCGTATATGGCGTACCAACATTTGTTGCACCTGGATTATTCGTATTTGCGTCCGCACCCTGTGCAGATACATTTCCACCATCGATCACTACTTGCGCGTTTGCCTGCGGCGAAACCGGCAAAATTGCAATCGTTAGCGCCAATAAGCTTACACCACGCAAAAGGCTCGAATTGAACAAACATTTGCTTTCATCACGTCCAAGAGTTTGACGTTTCTGATTATTTAGACCACTTCGTTTCTGGTGATTTTCCAGGTTGGTACACATTAGTTTAATTCACTCGCTTTGCAATTGACATCAATAGACGAGCCACGCCAAAAAGACTGTTCCTATGTAAGAAACAAGACTAACAGGGTGCTCTCGTATGCTGCCCATTTTTAATTTTGAGTTGCAAGCACCGCAATTGTAACTAGTTACAGATTATGCATATTTCTCTTACAATGGACGACTTCGCAGGAGCTTGAATTTTTCTGAACAAGTTTCAATGAAAGAAAAAGTATGGCTATATTGTAATTTATTACAGTGTAAAAATACGCTAAAAGAATCTATGTGAAAGACATGAGCAGAAAAAATCAATGTTGCAAATTAACAACGATTATTGGTGAGATATCCAAGATTGAGTGCGCCAAGAGTTGGACCGATGTCATGCGTTCACTTAAAACTTGTTTTTCTTTATATAATAGCCAGCATTACATAATCACCGGCCTACCAATGCCTGGTAAAAGATTGAATGACTTAATTTTAGAAATTGACTGGAAGGATTTTGAAACTGGGAGAAACTACACCCCAGACAGTAATGAAATTATTATCAATAAATGTGTTGATTGGAAGAACTTTCTAATCTTGAAAGAACATCTTCATAGTAAATCTGGCTTGGCCCAAGCTGCTGGTTTGCCGCGTGATAATTTAGACATATTGATGATCCCAATTGATCCAATATACCAATTCCAAGGCGCGTGTATTCTGACGATTGAGAAAATACCGGATCTCCATGAAGAAATTGCAATGAACAATATAAGTTTTGCGGATAGAACCGCTTTAAAGTGTGCGATTTCTGCGTCATTTATTAGAGCCCGCGAATTCAACATGCTAAAAATGAGGGAGGGAGAGCTGACGTCACGAGAACGCCAAGTCGTAAGTCTATGTGCACTTGGCTACACGTCTGGCCAAATTTCCCAGGCAATAAACATATCCAAGCGAACGGTGGTGGCACACGTTCAAAACGCAAGTATGAAACTTGACGCGAGAAACAAGACGGAATGTGTTATACAAGCTATACGCTACAATCAAATTGGTGTTGGAACAAAAACTCATAGAGGCTTCTTTGAAATAGAAAATGAAATACTGGCACAGCAATCATATGACGCAAAGATGTATTTCTAACGCCCCGATTTGGGAACAACTGCTCTTGAGTTTCAATAAGTAGATAAAGATTAATGTCCTATTTAAAGCTTATATTTAATGCATTTGCCATATTGATTATATTGTCTAATCTCACCACTGCAAAGACTCTGATATTTTGTTCCGAAGCCGCACCCGAAGGTTTCGATCCCGCGCTTTATTCGTCAGCGACAACCTTTGATGCATCTTCAAGAACAATTTACAACCGTTTAGTGGGATTTGAAAAAGGCACAACCAATATTCGTCCAAGCCTAGCACAGAGTTGGAACATATCAGATGACGGGCTTACATATATATTTAACTTACGCAAAGGAGTTAAATTTCATAAAACGAGTTACTTTACCCCAACACGAGACTTTAATGCCGACGATGTTATTTTCAGCATCAATAGGCAATTCGATCAAAACCACTCATTTTACAATTACATTGAAGCATCTACTTGGGAACTGTTCCAAGGCATGTCCATGCCAACGCTCATAAAAACAATTGAAAAACTTGATGACTATAAGGTTAAAATTACATTAAACAGACCTGAAGCCTCGATGCTCGCAAACCTTGCGATGGACTTCGCATCAGTTTTATCTGCAGAATACGCATCTCAAATAAAAGCCTCAAATAAGAAACATGATTTGAATTTTAATCCAATTGGCACCGGCCCCTTCCAATTCGTCAATTACAGTCTTAATAGCGCAATTAGATATCAAGCCCATCCGCTTTACTGGAAGGCGAAACAAAACATTGAAAACCTCGTTTTTTCAATCACACGTGATGCAACAGTGAGAGCTCAAAAACTAGTTGCAGGAGAATGCCATATTTCAGCCTACCCCACTCCTTCAGACATCAGTTATCTCAAAAATAAACCTAATCTAAAGGTATTGGAACAGGAGGGACTAAATATTGGTTTTATGGCCTATAATACGAAGGTCGCGCCTTTCGATAACCCAAAAGTTAGAAAAGCTCTTAATATGGCAATTGACAAAAAATCCATCATTGATAGCGTTTTCCAAGGATCAGCCCGTATCGCAATCAACCCGATACCTCCTTCGGTTTGGGGTTATAATGCTTCGATAAAAGACGATGAATACAATCCAACTCTAGCGAAGCAGCAACTAGACAACGAAGGAGTTCAAAACTTATCAATGAAATTATGGGCTATGCCTGTGCAGCGTCCATACAACCCCAATGCAAGGCGAATGGCCCAACTCATCCAAGAAGATTTCAGAAGAATCGGTGTTGATGTTGAAATTGTCACATATGAGTGGGGTACTTATTTGAGTAAATCACGCTCTATAGATAGAGATGGTGCGTTGTTACTCGGCTGGTCAGGTGACAATGGTGATCCAGATAATTTCCTATCTCTTTTGCTCGGATGTGATGGCGTTGGTGGATCGAACAGAGCGCATTGGTGCCATCACGAATATGATAAGTTAATCAAAAAAGCAAAATCTGAAACCGACAGAAATATACGAATGGAGCTTTACCACGAAGCTCAAAAAATCTTTAAAGAACAAGCTCCTTGGGCAACAATTGCACATTCATTAGTTACAGTCCCCATCTCAAAAAATGTTTCTGGATACAAAATCGATCCCTTGGGCGGTCATTGGTTTGAGGGATTAGATCTCGTTAATTAAAACCTAGCACACCGCTAGCACAGTGAAAATAACTCATTGAAAACACTAAGCAAAATATAAGATTACCATATTTGCCAAGGTTAGGGTCGGGCGTTCGAATCGCCTCGCCCGCTCCAAATTTCTTCAACAATTACAATAGCTTATACTATCACTTAACAAAGCCATGTACCCAGCTATTTACTAGCACATAGCTAGCACAGCGTGGAACTAACAAAATTGAGATCAATGATTTCAATGCTTTAACAACACACGTTTCTCAAATCTAGCACACTTCTAGCACAGTCACCGACCCTTACGCTTTTTTGGAGCGCGGTAATTGGGGTGGTTTTGGATTGTTTTGTCTTAAATATTTATTGGAATACATGGAAAGCCAGCTACAGCCCTAAGTCACGGTAAAACACGAATATGAATGCGGCTATAACAAGAAACGATAAGAGTGAAGACCAGAATATATTCTCTAGCTCTGATCTGCCCGCTAGTATTCGACTAAAATAAACCCTTTGGCCAGTTGTCACCACTGTTCTAACAAATTTCTGCTTTGAATCTGCGAAGTCAAGCAAAGAAAAAAACGAAAAAATCATTGATGGAATGTAAATCAATATAAAGACATTACTGATGATATCATCATTTCGAGCAAAAATCCCAATAAAAACAGAAGCCATAATTGCGGCAGCCAGAACGATATAATAACCAAAACCGATAGTCTTTCCCTTTAACAGAGCATATTGGTCAAGTTTCTCAGAGCATATATTATCACCACTTCGGTCCACCTCTCTCCGTAACAAACGATAATTACGTTTGAAAAATACCGAATGGCTTGAATTAATCAGTTTTGTAAATAGTTCTTGTTCATAATCTGCTTTACCTCTTATGAGGTTACAAAGATTAACCAACAATCGCGCTTCATCCCTCCTTTGGGAAACTGATCTATTTATACAGACTGAAAGAATTATCACGTAAAAGATACTAAGAACCGACATTGCATCAAAGTATCGATCATTATCTATCGTGATGGGATCTACATAAAAGCAAACGGTACCTACAGTTAATATACTTGCAATCATTGCACGGAATGAGATGGTGCTATCTGCTGACAGAGAAATAATAATGTTTGAGCTAAGAATTATCATTAAACCGATAATCTCATTTGATGCAATTGCAACGCCGGTGTAAAGCGCATAGAGCACAAATGAAAAAACCGGTGCAAAAAACCAGATAAAAGTATCTGATGCCCTCTTCATCCGTAATGTAGCTTCAGAATAGAAAACTGACGATGCCAAGTTTGCGATGAACACAAGGAATACTATTCCAAAATTTGCTCCGAGAAACTCAATCCACATATTTGCTTGACTGTTACCATTTGTAAATTCAAGTAAAAACGAAATTGGTAACCAAACGAAAATCAAAGGTGCAAAAAATAGTTGCAACAAAAAGTAAACTTTAATTTGTCCTATTCCAAATTGCTCTGTAATTTCTTGAACGCAACGAGCCTTTATTGCGGTAGATATCCCCATACAAACCGCAGATAAAGCGGCCATGGCTGCAGTTATGACATCAAGTTCGGAAACATCGAAGAGTTGCCTCGGATCTGAAACGACTACAGCTACACCAATAAAAGCCATCAAACCCCAAAAGAGTTCAGTCCCATTGAGGCCTTTTATTCGATTTTTAAGCAATGGCGCTACAAACAGTGCGGTAAAAATTGGCCAAGTTTCAGATATTGCCACAGCAATAGGAACTGAACCTTCAGAAGTGGCTAGAGCTAAAAATACGATACTTAGGGTGAAAAATAACGCTTGAAGAACTGACAACATACTAAGCGCGGATTGCTTTAGTATATTCTTAAATACGGAAAACACTTCTGGTCTTAAAAGCAACGGCAACGAAAACGTTACTTTAATTAGGATTAGTAAGGTAGGTAGACCAAATAGAATATCACCATCAAGAAGCGATAAAAGTATCGGAATCGTCGCATAGCTTAATGCGGACAATAGAAAGAATTGAGTTGTAGTTGTCCGCGACAAATTCAGAGCCGATCTATATTAATTAAGAACTTTATTTATAACTCTTAGTTAAACCACAAGTTCAGTCACCCGTGAATAGAAAACTTCTGACCTTAAAACAAATATGTAGAAGCCAATAACACGATCCCATTTGAAAATATTTTGCCGAACCATGTTCAGTTTTTATAGCCAATTTTGGATCATTTGATTGCTGCTCAAATCATCGGTTGATTTTGATTTTAGCTGGCAACAATCTAGCACACAGCTAGCACAGTTGAGGATTTGGATGGCTTTGTCTTGCTGATGCGAACTTTAATAGAAATCAACGGTACTTTGGATCTTTGCAATTATTGCTATCTGAAAAATCGACTTCCGTGCGTTCCTTACCCCAAATTTTATTTCCCGCGCGTTTGGGATGTTTCTTAAAATAGTCATTACGTTCCAAGAAGTAACGATCTATAGCATTCTTTGCGGGTAGTGTCGCAAAGTTTGTAGCGAGGTAAATCTATCCTATCTGTGGACACAATTATCCAGCGAGTGCAGCGAATTGTTGGAATTCAGATTGGGTTGTTATACCGAACTGACGTTTGCGGATCATGTGTGCAACTTCGATACCTAGTAGCGTTGCTGATGCCGAACGGAACGATTTAAAGCCCATCATGGGGCGGGCCAGTTTCTTGATAAACCTATGATCCTGTTCTACGATATTGTTCAGATATTTCACCTGCAATATTTTGATCAATTTATTTTCGTTCACGAGTTTCAACATTACGTTGGTCCATAGTAGCCCAGCTAAATTGGCACCACTTTTGTCGATAACCACCTTGTCCGGCACATCGTTAGTATTGATGGCTTGTTTGAAAAAACGTCGAGCTGCTTTGGCATCGCGTTGCTCTGACAGCATGAAATCAAGGGTTTTACCATTCTTGTCGACGGCACGATAATAATAAGTCCACTTGCCTTTGACCTTGATATAGGTCTCGTCCATACGCCACGAATGGCTGGTTGCAGACTTGCGCCGCTGAGCCTCACAGGTAATCAATGGGCTAAACTTAACTACCCATCTGTTTAGAGTTGCGTGGTCAACTTCTACACCACGCTCAGCCATGATTTCTTCCAGATCACGATAGGATACGGCGTAACGAACATAGAAGAACACTGCATACAGAATAACATCTTTGGGATAATGGTTGCCTTTGAAATTGATCATGAAGTCATCTTTGCCTGATAGGATTGAAGATAGATCAAATACGCTAGAAAGGTTGATATTAATTATATAGAGCTAAACTTTGCGACACTACCCTTTGTTTGACTTTGAAACAGAACTTCTCGTTTTAAAATAATTGAGACTTCATAGAAGCTATAGTTACAACTCAGCTCAGCTTTGATAAACTATCAACCTGCATTTGAACGCCAACGTGTAACCGACCCTTCCAGCTCACCCTTCAGCCATTCTCTAAATTTTCTAACGCTGGTTTTTTCTGCAGATGCTGAATTTACCGCAAACCAATACGTCGCTCCTGTATTGGATCTTTCCGGAAACGGTGAAACTATTTGACCGCGTTCGAGAGCATCACATGCAAGTGTTTCCCAAGCCATAAATATTCCTTGGCCAGTCATTGCAGCATCCAAACATAAAGAAGCATCCCTATATGTTGGCCCCTGCTTGATAATAGGTTTTTTGATTTTCCGTTCAGAAAGCCATGCATCCCAACCATAAAGCTTTTCATTTTCTCTTATGATTGGAAACCTAAAGAGATCCGCTGGAGTCTTGATCATTTTAGATATTTCGGGAGAGCATATTGGAAATACCCGTTGATCCAGTAGTTTTATTGCTCCAATCCCAATCGAATTGTTTTGACTTACTCTAATGCCGATATCTATTTCTGAATCATTTAACTCAACCACATCAACGGTGGGCTCTATTCTAATACTCGTTTGGGGGTTTTCTTCGTTGAATTTATGAATTCTCCAGATTAACCATCGACTTGCAAATATTGGAGCAACCGTGACAGTTAAAACGCTATCGTCTACCGTTCTCAAACCCGAAACGGCCGCAGACAAGTCGTTCATGGCGCTAGACAATAACGGCGAATATTTTTTACAAATTTTCGTTGGCCTTAAACCGGATGCAGTGCGAACAAATAAAGTTTGGCCAAGTATGTCTTCTGCTTTTGTTAATCGCTGGCTCAAGGCGCCAGCTGTAATACCAAGTTCTTCAGCTGCGTTTGACAGCGTACCTTTACGAACGATGGTTTCAATAGCCCTAAGAGCAGATAGTGGAACTAGATTTAGATTGTTCATTTAGTTTTTCTAAAGTAGTGCTCTTATAAAGTCGATATATCTATGCATATTCTTCTGGCAAATTAAATTGATGAAACAGAAACTCATTTCACAATTTAGAAATTTCATACTTAGTTTTTTTCAAGATAATTGTTCTCGCACGCAATTATCTCATTGGCATCGAGATCCATTATCTCACCCAGTGATTAGTCAGATGTCAGAGCGGGAAATAGCCGATCTGCATATCAATCCCAATTATATACATTCGGAATAAATCTTATAAGTCACCCACATTCTCTAATTTAAACATAGGGTCTCATAGCAGAATTCGCAGCCAGTTTTGGATCATAACAAACCAGTTGAAATCATCGATGATTTTGATAATGGGGAGCTAATCTGCTTGCTAAAAAAATGATATTACACGCCTGAACTCAAACTTTGTTGCAGATTTTGAAAATCTCGGCTAGTTAAAACGGTTATCAGAACAAGGTACAGACAGATGATCGAGCTGCGTAAAGTCAATAAATTTATGGCACCATATGTGGTGACGAAATTTGTATTCGATCCCATTGGCGGTTCTAAGGCTATTTACAATAGTTATGGATCGTTTGTACAAGTTATGCCTAAGGTAATATTCGGTGTTGGCCCTCAATTCGCTCGCGAAATTTTAAGTAATCACAGTGTATTTTTAGGCAGTGCGATTATGGTCAAGGGCCCTGAAAATTCGGCATTTGGTAGATTGCGTAAGGTTTATTTTGCAGCTCATGGCAAAGAATATTCCCACTATCAAAAACAATTTCGTCCATATTTTAAAAAACCGGTGGTGGATAATTCCCTTGATGGCATAACGCGCGTTTGCCAGGATGAAATCAGCAGCTGGCCCGTCAATAAAAACATGGATTTTTATCCTTTACTCACCCGGCTCGCAACGCGACTTGCTATTGTCACCTTTTTCAAAGAAGAAAGTAATGAACTTGCGACCACTGCTGCATTTGAAGCCCGCAAACTTGTCAGGCTTGGCGGATTGTCTTTAAGAAACCTGTCGAGTAAGCCATTACCAGGCAGCACTTATAAACAAATGTTAGCCCAAGGAGATATAACAGAGAAAGCGATATTAGCATGGGCAGAGACCCGAAAAGATATGTGCCCTGAACATGATATTATGGCTTCTATCATGCACAATCCTGATGAAAATGGGTGTCCAGCGTCAGGTGGTCGTATCGCAGCATATGTGCTCAATTTATTTGGTGCATCTTATGAAACGACAGTGAGTGCCGGGTCCACTAGTTTTGCATTATTGGCGCAGTATCCCGATATGGCCGGACGTATTCGGGAAGAATTGAAAGCTGCGGGTTGGACCAAAGACGGTGATCAAAAAATCGTAGAGACCTTACCATTTTTAGATTGGTTCACCCGCGAAACATTGCGTATGTTCCCCCCTGGCCCCATGCAAATGCGCCGCACAGGTGAAGCAACCACATTATTAGGGCATGATATTAAGAAAAACACTAAGATTGCATATAGCGCATGGCAATCAAACAGACTTGAAGAAATTTATAATAATCCAAATATGTTTAATCCAGAACGCTGGGATGGTGCAAGTTATTCACCTTATGAATGGCCCACATTCAGCGCAGGAGCGCGTCGTTGCACGGGTATGTTCTTTGGATTGGCTTATATAAAATTAGTTATTGCCAATTTAGTGGCTAGTTACGATTTTGTTTCTGAAAGCGGTTCAAGAATTGATTTGACCCTTCGCATCACTTTGAAACCTAAAAAAGAGCTACCATTAACGTTGGTTCCGGCCGGTAAAGCGCCGAAAAACCCACCAAAAATTGGTGGTAACTTTGGAAAATATTTAGGCAATTAGTCCACTAGAGCTTTATCTCGCAGAAAGAACTGTAGACAAAGCATCAGAACCACATGCTAAATCCGATAGGCAGCTCATTCATCGCTTCATCCGGCATGTGGATATAATGGTCCACAGTCACCCGTGAACTTGGCGAATGATCCATCTTCTTCTTAATAAGCTCCCCAAGCAACTATTTAAGCATCTGACGTTGCAAGCATAATTTCATGTTCAAGTCGTTTTGCAGAGGTTCCCGGCTCGGAACCCCATCCTGCAATCAAGCGATAAAACACTGGTGTCAAAAACAAGGTGAAAATAGTGGCAAATCCAAGTCCACCAACAATCACCGATCCAACAGCAATACGTGCTTCAGCTCCCGCACCCGATGTCAAAATCAGCGGCAAACCGCCAAACACCGTCGACACCATCGTCATCATCACCGGACGAATACGAATATGCAGCGCATTGCGGATAGCGCTATCAATATCCTGACCTTGTTCGCGCAATTGATTTGCAAACTCAACAATCAAAATACCATTTTTAGCCATAACCCCGATCAACATAACCAAACCAATTTGGCTATAATAATTCAGCGTACCTCCCGAAATCGAGATTGCAAGAAGGGCCGCTGCCAAACCAAATGGCACTGTCAACATAATCACTGTCGCACTTGCAAAACTTTCAAATTGAGCCGCCAACACAAGGAAAACAACGATGAACGCAACACCGAAAACAATGAACATGCCCGACTTACTATCTTCAAGCGCAGCAGCCTCACCTAGGAAAGTAATGTTCACACCATCGGGTAATATATCTTTGGCAATCTCGCTCACGCGGACAGCTGCAGTGCCCAAATCAATCCCCTCGCCTAAATTTGCTTGAAGAGAGACAGCTAAAGATCCACCCTCACGCGTAATCCGCGACCCACTGACCACTTGCTCCAGCTTCGCCATCGCCGAAACAGGTACATAGAGTTTTTCCGTCGTTTGAACAAAAATAGATTCCACATCGCTTGGATTATCCAATGGCGGGCCACCGGGCACCAATCGAATATCAATTTCGGCATCATCGACAAACACCGACGTCGCAACCTCACCCTGCAACATGGCGCTAATGGTATCGGATACGACATCAACCGTTAGGCCTAAATCTCGTGCAATATCTCCATCTACTGATAATTCCAAAAGCGGTTCGACGGCATCACTGGACAGCTGAGGATTGGTAAATGTTGCATCCTGCCGCATCTCAACCACCATATCATCCGCCGCAGATGCCAATAAATCTGTATTATCACCTGTGACAGCAAACTGCAC
The DNA here is from genome assembly GCA_039986595.1 of Lentilitoribacter sp. Lineage (GTDB taxonomy): Bacteria > Pseudomonadota > Alphaproteobacteria > Rhizobiales > Rhizobiaceae > Lentilitoribacter. The sequence continues at coordinate 842,536 of JBDWQJ010000004.1, read as the reverse complement.
ACCACGTCCCGCACCACGAATTCCCAAACTATTGGGCGACCGCGCAGATACGGTTAAACCCGGAACCTGCCCTAGTTGAACATTGAGTTGCGCTAAAATCTCCTGTTGGCTTCGTTCACGCTCTGCCCAGTCTGCAAGACGCACAATAATAAAAGCTGACGAACCGCCTCCGCGACCCAGCAAGGTTTGAACAACCCTGATTTCACCATCATCGACATAAGGCTGCAAGATAGCCTCAATCTGCTCAACTTGCGTCTCTACATATTCAAGCGTTGCCCCTGTGGCTCCTCGCGCAGGAATTAGAAAAAACGCACGATCTTCTGTTGGCGTAACTTCTGAACTGAGCGAAGCCATCACACCCGCTGCAAATATAACAAATGCCGCAGCAACAGAAATCACTAAAAAAGGTGCTTTGATGGCACGGTCCATAACCTTATCAAAAGTGCGAAGCGCAAATGATGGCGTTGCCTTTTCATCATCACTCGCCGCATTAAAAGTGCGACCAGGGTCAAGCCAAGATGCCATCATCGGCGCAAGTGTTAAGGCGGCAATTGAGGACAAGGTAACACTAAACGCCAAAACAAACCCAAATTCGCTAAAAATGCCACCAGCTTGACCGGGCAAAAATGAAATTGGGATAAACACGGCAGCAAGTGTTGCCGTGGTAGAAATAACAGCAAAGAAAACCTCGTTGGTGCCTGTCACCGCAGCTGCAAACGCACCCATGCCTTCGCTCCGCTTACGCACAATATTTTCGACCACAACAATGGCATCATCCACGACCATACCAGTCGCCAAAACGAGCGCTAAAAGACTGATCGTATTGACAGAAAACCCTGTAATCCAAATCGCAGCAATCGTACCAATAAGCGCTACTGGTATCGTAACCGCAGGAATAAGCGTTGCGCGCCATGATCGCAAAAACAAAAAGATGACTAAGATCACAATACCCGTGGCAATCATGATCGAGGTTACAACCTCGCTAATAGACCCTGCAATAAATGTACCATCATCTGATGTGACTGTGAGTTCAACGCCATCAGGCATCTGATCCCGCAATTCCGAAACGGCAACTCCAACATTTTGAGAAATGGTCAAAGTATTGCCAACCGACTGTCGCACAATATCAATACCGATGGCTGTTCGTCCATTTAAACGAGAAGAGGCTGAATTCTCCTCCGCAACAAGTTGAACAAAAGCGATATCAGACAAACGAGTTGAGCTATTGATAAGCACATTGCTCACCATTTCCTCTGTCACGTCAGGTGTGCTCGACCGCAGCGTAATAGATTGCGAAGCCGTTTCAATTGACCCAAGAGGCGTATCATTACGCAAGCTCTCCAAAGCAGTTGAGACATCAAATATCGAAAGCCCTCTGCTGATAAGCGATGGCATATTAAGCGTCACGCGGAACTCAAGTGATTGACTTCCAGTCACCGTGACCTCGGCAATACCATCAATAAGTGATAGCCGGTTATAAATAGCACCCTCAGCAATGGCTGTAAGCTCAGGAATAGAGACATCGCCAACTAGGGCAAGTCGAATAATGGGGTCAGAATTTGTATCACTTTTTGACACAACAGGATCATTAATACCATCAGGCAATTGACGTGACGTTTCGGATACAATTTCACGCGCTTCATTTGCAGCAATATTTACATCCGTACCATCACTTAGATCAATCGTAATGCGGCTACTTTCATTTTGCGATGTTGATGCGATGTAACTTAAACCATCCAACCCGCCCAACGCATCCTCCAAAACTTTGGTAACTTCCTGATCGACTGTAGCAGCAGATGCACCTTCATAAGTAGTACGCACAGATAGTACCGGCTGATCGACATCGGGCATCTCGCGCACATCAACAGAATATAACGCTGCAAGGCCTGCAATAATAATGAGAAGATTGAGCACAAGCGCCAATATTGGACGTGCGACAAACACATCTGTTAAGCCATATTTAAACGACTTTTTTGCTTTTGGCGTATCATCGTTAGCAACATCATTTTTCATTGTGCTGCGCTCGCTTGGTTAGATCGTTCCGGGCTATCAGCTGTCGGCTTATCAGCAACTGGCCTATTATCACCGTCCTCATTAAGCCCGGCATTAGGATCTTGTTCTGGCTGTTGCCCTCCCTGCCTCTGTCCTCCCTGCCTCTCTCCTCCTTGCCGCTGCCCTTCCTGCCGCGGCCCTTGGCGCCTTTGTTGACGCTCTTGCGACGCATCACCTGACTGTTGCGAACTATTAGCGTCCTGAACTTTTATGCCATCTCTAAGTTTTTGCGTGCCATCAGTAACAATGATTGTCCCCGCATCTAGCTTCGCATCAATCCAGACACGATCTTGTTGTCGCATGACAATGGATACTGGAACAGATTTGGCAACATCATCTTCAATTATCCAAATTTGTGATCCATTGCGCGTCCAGGTAATTGCGTTTGTAGGTACGACAGCCCCCGGCTCACTTTCATTGACCAAGCGCACACCAAAGCTCATCCCCGGCAACAACAACCCCTCATTATTATCAATGCGTGCTTGAACAGTGATGGTGCGGGTGGTGCTATCTATTCGATTATCATAAGCAAATATTTCACCTGTAAACACTTTACCAACAAAAACTGGGGTGGATAAAAGAACCTCTTTGTCTATTGATAAAAGACCAAGCGCACGCTCTGGCAATTCAAACTCCACCAGCAATTGATGGATGTCATCAATTGTTACTATGCTCGCACCATTGGCAAGGTTTGCACCAGCATTGAGCTTACTCAAGCCAAGCACACCATCAATGGGCGCTCGAATTGTCCGCTCATCCAAAGCGTTTCGCGCAAGATCCACCTGCAATTGGGCCTGCAAAAGCGCCGTGCGAGCGTCCGCAACTGTTACAGCAGTGACAATAGCGGAATCGCCTGCACTTAATTGTTCATAGCGATCAATTTGGGCTTGCGCTTGTTGCAGTGAACCCTCGACAATTTGCAGATTTATAGTCTCTGCCCGATTGTCCAATGTGAGCAACACATCTCCAGCTTTAACTTTCGCATTTGCAGTCAAATCAATTGCTTGGATCTGTCCGGATACATCAGATATCACATCGACACTATTAATTGCTTCACCCGTACCAATAGCGCGCAAAGTATCATTAAATGATGCATGCTCCACTTCGCCCAAAGTTACAACAGTTAAACCACCACCACGCCGTCCACCGCCTCGTCTGGGGTTTCCACCACGGGCACTTGGCGCTGACGCAATTTCCTCATTGGACGTTCCAAGATTTATTGGAACCCATGTGGGAATACCGAAAGTATAAAAATAAGTTGCTCCTAGGACGACAAGTCCCAGAACAAATGACAGGAGGCGTGACAAGATCTATGATCCTTCTCGTTTTGGAGCGGCCTTTCAAATGACCAAACCTTGATATAACCAACAAAAACACCAAGACCTCCCATCCAAGTGCATTTGCCAACTTCATCCAACGCATGAAATATCGTAAAAAAATAACATCGCTCGAGGAATATAAAAGTTACAATTTAGTAATATCATTACAAATTAGTAATCTTGACGCTCTTGCCATATATCGGAGCACAGGCACGATTTTTAATCGTTACAGCGTTTTCAGGTGTCTACTATTGTCGCCGAATTTTTGTGATGTCGCAGCAGAAGACAGCTCGGCCATACCCCGTTTAAGCGCATCCACGCACAAACCTAATGCCATGCAAAAGGTGTTATTTTGCTCAAGCAAGAGTTTTAAATCTGCGCTCTCGCACTAACAATTGGAGCAAGAACACTTAACAACTCAAACATAATTGAAATGCCGACCCATGCAGTACCACCTGCTGGATCAAACGGCGGCGACACCTCGACCAGATCAGCACCAACGAGATTAAGCCCTGAAAGTTTGCGCACCATCTGCTGCGCTTGAAATGTATTAAAACCACCAATTTCTGGCGTGCCCGTTCCCGGCGCATATGCTGGATCAATAGAATCAATATCAAAGCTCACATAGGTCTTTTGCTTGCCAACTATCGCGCGCGCTTCCGCCATAACTTTCTCAACACCAAGATCAAAAAACTCTTCAATCTCGATGATCCTGACACCTTGTTCCCGCGCCCAATCAAAATCCGTCGCATCATATTTAACACCACGAATACCAATCTGAACTGTTCTTTTAGGATCCAGATATCCATCTTCAATAGCACGCCTAAATGGTGTGCCGTGGGTGAATTTGTGGCCACCAAAATATGTATCATTCATATCGGTATGCGCATCAAAATGTATCATACCAACCGGTGCATCAGCTGCCAGTGCTCTCAGTATTGGGTAGGAAATAAGATGATCACCACCCCCAGTAAGCGGCGTAATTTTATGCGCGACCATCTTTTGATAAAATTCAGTGATTAGATCAAGACTTTCCATCAGATCAATGGGATTAACAGGCGCATCCCCAAGGTCAGCACAGTTCACAAGATTAAATGGATTAACACCACTCACCGGATGCGTTGTTCTGATCATTGTCGAAAGATCGCGAAGTTGTCGAGGGCCATGCCTTGCGCCAGGGCGATTGGATGTACCGCCATCAAAAGGCACGCCAACAATACCAATATCAACTTTTGATACCTTTTCATCTTCAAAGTTAAGATGAGGTAGGCGCATAAAAGTGGCAAGATCCGCAAAGCGGGGCGTTTTCATTCCTGATATGGGTTGGAAGTAAGTATCTTTGATTTGCATCATATATCCAGTTTGCAGTCGTAATAGCCTGAACATTCATGCTATCGCCCGGCCACTACATATGTCTACAATTCAATTTTACTGCACTTTTGGCTCGCAATGAATAATCCGACACGTAAAACCTAATGACTACTGGGTATACGCAATGGATGACCGATCAAAATTTTGATAAGAAACAGGTCGCAAAAACGCCTGATAGACAATGTACCAACCGATGTTGCACCAAAATTGGTTGAGGCAGGATATGGACCACCATGAACCGTTGCGTGAGACACTTCAACACCCGTCGGGAACCCATTTGATAGCAAACGGCCAGCCTTTTGCTCGAGCAAAGGCAACAGTTTTTGAACCATCGCAACATCACCAAAATCGTGATGAATTGCACAAGTTAATTGCCCTCCAAGTTGTCTGACAAATTGGAGAACCTCATCTTCATTCTCAGCCAAATTAATTTGACCTGTTGCACCAAAAACCTCTTCATGAAGACCGTCATCCTCTAACCATGTTTTAGCGCTTGTGCTGAAAATTGCTGGCGCACCATATCGACCACCCGATATGCCTTTATAAAGCGTAACAACATCTCGATGGTCTGCTATTTTTTGCTGCCCTTCTTGATAAGCCCGCGCAATTTGTGTGGTGAGCATTATCTGCTCATCTTGGTTTGTTACACGTGCCACAGCATTCTTGATAAACTCCTGCGTATCAGAATTATTGATCGCAACGATAACGCCCGGATTGGTACAAAACTGACCGGCCCCCAATAGCAATAGGAACTGTTAAACATAGCTTATATGCCTGTTAAATGAACACATTTCGATGACTATAAAAGCGCGTCCATAACATCGCTATAGTGATAAAAACATTTGCGTGTGTTGCAAGCATTCGCATACAAAGCTGGACTCTGTACTAAGTGATTTACATTTCGATAATGGAGCCTCAGGCTGGAATACCTTAGAGCACGCGCATTAGCAACATCCCAATTGCCAGCTAATTCTCATGCCAACGCGCAAAATCGCACAAACTCCTGAATTGATGCTTGGTATACCCAAACTAGCAACACTCACATGTTTTGGTTGCATTAATCACCTCACCCAAACCTTCACAACTATGGGTAATATAATGTTAAGGGATCAGATGTAGCCTAAAGACATTATTTTACAATCGCTTAGCGTTACAAACCTTACCGTGGAGCATAAACATAAACGTCATAAAGCTCATATTTAGCTCCAGCGTAAGCTGCTTCATTATATTTTCAGCAATTTTGATATTGGTGAGCCCATCCGTTGGCATGGCTCAGCAACTCCAAGAATCTGAGTTTATCGAACCTTTTGCCACAGAAACGTCGATCTGGATATTGTTCTGCGCCGTTCTGGTATTATTTATGCAAGCTGGTTTTTTGCTACTGGAAGCTGGCTCTGTTCGGACAAAAAATTCGATTAATGTTGCACAGAAAAACATCGCTGATTTTATTCTTTGTAGCGCTATTTTTTCATTATTTGGCTATCAACTTGCTTTTGGCAGCGGGCAAACACCGTTTTTTGGCTTTGGAGGGATAGACTTAACCGCAAGCAATGGCAGCATATTAGTGATGCTAATCTTCCAGCTAGGTTTTTGTGCAACCGCTGCTACAATTGTTTCAGGCGCTATTGCTGAACGAATGACCTTCTTAAGCTATCTACTTTTTACAGCTGTCATTGCCGGCGTTATCTACCCTCTTTTTGCACATCTCGTTTGGGGCAACGCCCTAATACCAAACAATCCGGCCTATTTGGCAGATAAAGGCTTTATCGATTTTGCCGGATCAACTGTTGTCCACGGAACCGCAGCTTGGGTTGCACTGGCAGCCATCATCATCATCGGACCAAGAATTGGCAAATTCGACGACGACGGCAACCCTCTTGAAATACATGGCTCCTCCTCCGTACTCGCATTATTGGGAGCCATTATCTTACTCATAGGGTGGTTAGGATTTAATGGTGGCGCCGTTGAACTGGGTGGAGTTTTACTACCAATCGTCATCTTAAATACCATTCTAGCTGCAGTATTTGGTGCACTTGCCGGGATGATCATTGGGCTCATTCGAGACAAAGGGCTGTTTGTGCCCAAAGCAACGATCAATGGCATGCTGGGCGGGCTTGTCGCGATAACCGGCGGGGTGGCTGTTGTTCCATTGTACGGTGCTGTCATAATTGGCCTGATCGGGGGAGCTATCGCGATTTTGGGGTCAATATTGATTGAACGTAAGTTTAAACTGGACGATCCACTTTGCATTGTTGCTGTTCACGGCATAGCAGGTGTCGCAGGCATTTTAATGATTGCTTTTGTTGGAGACATCGCCGCCATGAAAGCTGGATCAAGATTTGAGCAGTTTTTGGTACAGCTAGAAGGTGTTGTTATAAACTTTGCCTTCTCTTTCAGTATTGCCGTCATAGCGCTTAAAACTATTGGCTTATTTACCCCATTAAGAGTACCTCGCGAGAGTGAAATAGCTGGTTTAAATAGCTCAGAACATGGTGTTTCACTCGGCATTGATGCCTTAAGAGCTGCAATAAACGATGGATTTGTTGCAAAGGACGGCACCCCATCCGCGCTGACAGAGTTTCGCCTTGATGTAAAAGATGGCGAAGATAACGCAGAGGTTTCCGTAGCATTTAACACAGTACTGGATAAGTATTCGCACACAATCACAGAACTTGACGGCATGCGGCAAAGAGCCGAAATCGCGGATAAAACCAAATCCGAGTTCTTGGCAAATATGAGCCATGAGATTAGAACCCCGATGAATGGCATCATTGGCATGGCAGGGTTACTGAAGTCGACAGGACTCGATGCAAAACAAAATATGTTTACAGATGTTATCATTAAATCAGGCACTGCTTTGGTGACGATTATCAACGACATACTAGACTTTTCAAAATTGAACGCTGGGCAGATGGAATTAGATTACGAACCATTCCACCTTATCGACACTGTCACAGATGTTGCAACTTTGCTTCTAACCAAAGCCAGTGAAAAGGACATCGACATTCATGTTCGGATAAACCCCAAACTCCCTGAAACACTGGTTGGTGACTCAGGGCGCTTGCGGCAAATATTGGTGAACCTTGTCGGTAATGCAGTCAAATTTACCGACAAAGGCCACATCTATATAGATGTCGATGGCAATGTAATCGATCATACAAACGTCAAACTAAAATTCTCTGTGATAGACACAGGTGTTGGCATTGGTAAAGAACAATGTGCAGAGGTATTCAAACAGTTTTCCCAAGTCGATACCTCCAACACACGCAAACATGATGGCACAGGCCTTGGGTTATCCATTGTATCATCTCTTGTTGAGTTGATGGACGGTAAGGTCGGCGTCACAAGCCAAAAGGGAGAGGGCTCAACGTTTTGGTTTGATATAGAGTTAGCTATTCATGACAAAGCCATACAGCCCCAGAACGTGAATGATACTTTAAGCGGAGCGCGTGCAGTCATCATAGATGAGAACGCTTTAGATAGAGCCATTTTGGATGAACAAGTTAAACACTGGGGCCTCGACAGCGCGGTATGCAACAATGAGGGCGAAGGTCTAGAATTATTACGCGTAGCGAAAGCCAAATTTATCAATGTAGATGTCATAATTCTTGGAATGAACACACATTCAATTTCTGAAACTACGTTTATTGAAAAGCTTATGAGCGATGCTGATCTGCAAAAGATACCGCTTATTTTGCTCGCACCCATGGGCTTCTCCGACCATATTCCCATGTTAAGTGAGCACAAGTTTGCAACACAATTAGCAAAGCCGATTAGGTTTCATTTGCTTCGGGACCAAATCATTAAAACGATCAAAGATGGTCAATCACTTGACGATTTTGTTGCAAAATCACTTTCAGCATAAATGATGTCGATCATGCCTTGAAAAGACGTGCAATGAACACAGGTAAATCCTGATACCCCTTTTCAATTCCGAAACATGACAGTAATGTGACGCGGTTCGAAACATTCAATTTCATGCAGGGATACCAACCATCAAATTCAAGGTTGATTTGAAAGGAAAATGCGGCCTGATATGTTTGCTGAAATCTGTAATAAGCTAATCGCTGAAAACACCGGTGGTGCTGTTAAATTTAAAGCCAAGAACAATACCTATTGGCTAAAATCTGCAGGCGAGAATAAAGACAACTTTGTAAGGCGCTTTTTTGCATTTCTAGCAAATTATGAAGCCCTATCCTTTTTTGATATAAAAGCCACCTGGAGCAGCATCGAACGGATACAGCACGAGAAAAATGTACTACACCACTTAAATGAAAAGAAGTTTGCCGCCCCGCAAATTGAATATGATGGCGATGGCTTTTTTGTAACAAAAGACAACGGCATTCCGCTCAATAGTGTGGATCAAGAGCGTATCAATCAATCCACGATTGATGATCTTTTTACCCTCATACTCGATTTACATAGTCATAAAATCGCTCATGGTCGCCCTGCCTTAAGGGACATCATTATTGATGAGAATAATGCGCTGAAGCTTTTAGACTATGAAGAAGCCATCATCGATCCGACAGATCAGAAAATGGCCCGTGACATATTGATTTTACTCCTCGAATTGAACGATCTAACCAGTATCACTGAAGATCAAAAAATCAATTCACTGTTGGTTTGGAAGGAAAAAACGTCGGACGAGATCTGGCTCCAGTTGATCAAGCTCTCAAAGTTAGTGCAAAGCGTTGTTTGCCTTGCGCATTTGGTACAATTTTTCAAAAAGCGAAATAGATTAAGCCTACAAATTATCAAGACGGTGAAACTAATGAAAAAAGTCAGCTAACGGCAAATTTGTAAGTTATTGCCAACATTCATTCAAACAGCACATAAAAAAGTGCCTCACCAAAAGGGGCAAGGCACTAAACATTTCACAATAAGGATCTGAAATACACATCAATATTAGATGTATTTGACCTTAGTAATGCGCGGACAATGTGTCCGGTGATTTTTGCGCAGGTGGTGCAAACTTCGTTAGATCAATACCTTCAACAGCAGTCTTATACTCTTCAAGTGTTGGTGTCCGTCCCAAGATTGCAGACAGTACGACAACAGGTGTTGACGCGAGTAATGATTCACCAGACTTCTCAGTTGAATCTTCCACCACACGGCCTTTAAATAGACGGGTAGATGTTGCAAGAACCGTGTCACCTTTTGCAGCTTTTTCCTGGTTACCCATACAAAGGTTACAACCCGGACGCTCAAGATAAAGAATATTTTCGTACTCTGTACGAGCTTCACCTTTTGGCGCGTTGTCATTAAACTCAAAGCCTGAATATTTCTGAAGAACAGCCCAATCGCCTTCTTCCTTCAATTCATCAATGATGTTGTATGTTGGAGCTGCAAGAACCAACGGCGCATTAAATTCAACCTTGCCGTATTTCTCTTCAAGATTACGCAGCATTTGAGCCACAATCTTCACATCACCCTTGTGAACCATACATGACCCAACAAAGCCAAGATCAACTTCTTTTTCAGCTTTGTAGTAAGATATTGGCCTGATTGTATCGTGCGTATAACGTTTTGAAACATCAATGTTGTTTACATCAGGATCAGCAATCATTGGCTCAACAATGACGTCAAGATCAACAACAACCTCTGCAAAATACTTAGCATTTGGATCCGGAGTTAGCGCTGGCTTTGCCCCCGATTTAATCTCTGTGATACGTGCATCGGCGATATCGACCAAGCCTTGAAGCATCTGAGCATCATTATCCATGCCCTTTTCAATCATGATTGAAATTCTACTTTTAGCAATTTCCAAAGATTGGATCAGTGTTTCGTCTTCCGAAATACAAATCGATGCTTTGGCCTTCATTTCCGCTGTCCAGTCGGTAAATGTGAACGCCTGGTCAGCAAGCAAAGTTCCGATATGAACTTCAATGATACGACCCTGGAATACGTTATCGCCAAACTGCTGTAGCATTTGAGCCTGTGTTGCATGCACAACATCACGGAAATCCATATGTGAAGCCATTTTACCTTTAAAGGTAACCTTCACTGATTCAGGAATTGGCATATTGGCTTCACCTGTTGCCAGCGCAAGCGCAACTGTTCCAGAATCCGCTCCAAATGCAACGCCCTTTGACATGCGTGTGTGAGAATCGCCACCGATGATAATTGCCCAATCATCAACCGTAATGTCATTCAAAACCTTATGAATGACATCCGTCATTGAGTGGTACTCACCCTTAGGATCACGAGCAGTAATAAGACCAAATTTGTGCATAAATGCCATTAGTTTTGGTGTATTAGCTTGCGCTTTTAAATCCCATACAGAGGCTGTGTGACAACCAGACTGATAAGCACCATCAACCGTTGGCGATAAAACAGTTGCAGCCATTGCCTCAAGTTCTTGGGATGTCATAAGCCCTGTTGTATCTTGTGATCCAACAATATTGACTTTCACACGTACATCAGACCCAGCATGAAGTTTCACACCAGGTGTTGATCCAACAGCGTTTGCATTGAAGATTTTTTCAACAGCAGTTAGGCCTTGGCCGTCGTGTGAAATTTCTTTTGAAGCCGCAAATGCGGATTTGTATTCAACGCCAAGTGCATCGCATGCAAAGCTTTGCAGTTTTTTACCAAACACGATGGCGTAAGAACCACCAGCTTTCATAAACTCAACTTTTTGAGGTGTGAATGAAGCTGACATATCCACCAACTCATCGTCACCATCAGCTGAATAAAGTTTTTTCTCTTTCGTGTTGATCGTAAGCACTGTGCCTGTTTCAACGGAATATTTTTGTTCCAAAACAGGGCTGTCATCATTGTTTAAGATTGGCTTGCCATCAGCATCCAGCTTTTTAACCCAGTTTTTAAGATCAACACCGATACCGCCCGTAACACCTACTGTTGTTAAGAAAATCGGTGAGATACCATTTGTACCGGCAACAATTGGAGCGATGTTAACAAATGGTACGTAAGGGCTCGCCTGCTTACCTGTCCAAAGCGCAACATTGTTAACACCTGACATACGCGAAGAACCCACACCCATAGTGCCTTTTTCAGCGATCAGCATAACCTGCTTATCAGGGTGCTGAAGCTTCAAAGCTTGAATTTCTTTTTGTGCACTCTCCGAAATCAAGCATTTACCATGCAATTCACGATCTGAACGCGAGTGAGCTTGGTTACCAGGAGAAAGTAGATCTGTTGAAATATCGCCTTCAGCCGCAATATACGTAACAACTTTTACTTCATCATCGATATCAGGGAGTTTTGTGAAGAACTCTGCTGCAGCGTAGCTTTTAAGCACATCTTCAGCAACCTTGTTACCAGCTTCATATGCTTGCTTAAGGCGATCCGTGTCAGCATCATATAAAAACACTTGCGTTTTCAAGACTTCAGCAGCAGCTTCTGCGATGTCAGCATCATCACCAAGTGAAAGGTCTAGCAACACATCAACAGATGGACCACCTTTCATATGAGACAATAACTCAAACGCGAAAGTTTGCGAAATTTCTTCAACGTCAGCTTCGCCAACAATAATCTCTTTTAGAAATTTTGCTTTTGATCCTGCTGCAGACGTTGTGCCTGGCAAAGTGTTATAAATAAAGAATTCCAGCGAAGCTTTTCTATGCTCATGATCAACGTCTTTTATTTGAGCGATGATTTCTTCAAGAAGCGCACTGTCCTCAATAGGTTTCGGATGAAGTCCTTGTTCTTTTCTCGTGTCAATTTCGTTCAAATAATCTGTATATAAGCTCATGAGTATCCTGCTAAATTGGTGCCATTGAAAGTTCTGCCGAAGATCGGCAAACCCTGAATTTGATAGCTTTACGCCTCAGGCGCATGGATATTTCACTTCATACAGTCTGGCAAGGCTATTATCACAATAAAATATGCAAAATCGCACCCAGAAGCGATTTGTCACAGCTTATGAGAGCAAAATATGCCAACTATATGTACCAATTATGCGCGGCTAACCCACAACATAAAGCATGTGCTTGCTCGAAGCATTGGTCAATTTCCTCTTCCCTAAAGAAAATCTGTGCGCGAATGAGAGCCCCGCATGGATGATTGCCGGGTCATTACGGCCAAACGCCAGCGACTGTATCGACATGCGCGCATGCTGGGTCTCATCACGGCGCATATGATGTAGCATAGAGATGAAAGCCTCTTCATCGCAAGTCGCATAGACTTTCGCATCAGGGCAAAGTGGGTCTTGAACACAAAGTCCATTTGGCCGGCATCTCGACACAGCTTGAATAACTTTCATCAACGCATATGCGGTCGACAAGCCGATACGTTCACCCCATCGCTCAGCTGCGATCATATAGGCATGTTGCCAGCTTTGTTGCTCAGGCATCTCATAGCTTTTCGAAAAGTGGCGCAATACAGCCAATAATCCCAATTCAAAATCGTCATAGGGAAGCTCTTCGAGCAAAATGAGATCATCTGAAACAGAGGCAAGTTGATTTTTCATAATGCACGTTCCACACAATCTATTTGCTGATCGACTTAACAATCGACTTTAATACATTTTCAGTTTTAGTTTTTACAATGAAAAACTCTGATAGTTTGTCGATGGCAGATTTCACTGCTTTCGTATCAGAACCTTCGCAAAGCAACATCAGCGGCACATTTGCTTTTGAACTCTGCCCCTCAAAAAGGTTTTTAATCGCCTCCATCAAATAACGTTCACAATCCAAGAGGTTTCGCGCACATTTCTCGCATCCAGGATTGATAAATAAAAATGGATTTTCACGCGCGTCACGAACCGTTTGCAACACACGCAACATTGCAAAACCCACATCGCGCCCTTTTTCCATACCATGCTCACCCTTTGCGATACTCATCGCTGTTTCCCAGTGAGACTGGCTTCCATTCGCAAAGGCCAACAAAAAATAACGAAATGTCTTCAGCATATCTCGTTCTGATTTCAGACAAATTCGAGTTGGGTTGTTCATTGTCATTATTTACGTCCGTCAAAATTAAACTTGATAAAATTAGTCATGTTTAATTTAAAAAAGCAAATATGAGTAAAATAGTCAAGTTTTAATTTACACCTATGCTTTCATAATAAATCTGCATATGAAAAATCAGCAAAGGTGGGATTTTTGTGTGTTATCTCACCGCAAAGCGCGATGCGGCGTAACCGTTTCTTTAATGAATTGCGAAACCTTATTTTCAGGCATTGGCTCTGAGAAGAAGTAACCTTGAACGAGCTGCCCGCCGCAGCTATCGATAACCGCCAACTCTTCTTCGGTTTCAACACCTTCAACAACACATTGCAAATGCATGTCTCTGCTAAGTGCAAGGAGAGATTTGACGATTTTATAACTCGCTGGCTTCTGGTCAATTTGAGCAACAAAACTTCGATCAATTTTGATTTTGGTAAGAGGTAGCGCATGTAAATGGCTTAAACTTGAAAAGCCTGTACCAAAATCATCCAGCGCGATACCGCAACCAAGAGACTTTAACAATTGAATTGAAGATTGCGCCTGCTCAAAATCAAACATTGTCGCAGTCTCAGTAATTTCCAAATCAATCCGTTTTGGGTCTATTTTTGATTTTCTGATAATATTAAAAATCTTCATTGCAGCTGTTGGCGACGAGATATCTTTCGCCGACAAATTAAAAGACAGTCTTATGTCTTTCGGCCAGGTAGATGCGGCGTTTAGCGCTTTCTTCAGAAGAATTTCAGTAAGCCTGGTGATCAAGCCAGTTTTCTCAGCAATCGGAATGAAGTGAGCCGGAGACACTTTACCCAAAATAGGACCATCCCATCGTGCAAGCGCTTCAAACGCAACCGTTCGCGACGAATCTAAATCAACAATGGGTTGATAAAAAACAGCGATTTCCTGTTCCAAGTTGGCATCCGACAAGATGCGCTCAATCTTGGAATCTGTTTCAATTTCACGGATGTGCGAATTACAAAATACAGCAACGTCACCGCGATTGGTTTTTTTACCGCGATAAAGCGCATAATCTGCGCGTTCGTAGAGCTCATTGCAACTTGAAGCTAGGTCTGGATAAACCGCAAAACCAATTGAACCCGAGATTTGTACGCTTGCTTCTGGCAATGTAAATGGCATGTTTAATAACCCACAAATCTCACGCCCTAACTCCAAAAGCTTCTCATCACTAAGATCTTTATTGACTATAAGGGCAAACTCATCACCGCCCAATCTGGAAATAGAGATCTGATGATCGGCTAAATCTGATAACCGCTCACCAACCTGCGTTAATAAATTATCACCCATCGCATGGCCATAAAGATCATTGATCGGTTTAAAACCATCTAGATCAATTATCCCAACGATCAGTCGGCGGTTTGTACGCTCAGCTTCTGTAAATTCATGATTTAAATGCGTGAAAAACTGCCTTCGGTTAGCAAGCCCCGTCAACGCGTCACGATTTGCAAGTTTTTCATTTTCTTTGCTCACTGCTTCAAGCGCAACACGCGCATCAATCATACTCGCAAAGTTTCTTGATTGAACCGTTGTCACCATCAACAATGTCACTGTGACAAGAACCATATTCCCCGAGATGATCAGAAATGACGTGATACCAGTTGTGCCAAAAAATAGTACAAAAGGCACGTTTACGCTTAACGCAATGATGAGCGCGGCTGAGCGAAGCTGTTGTAAGCAGATAATAACGCCAACGCCGGTGATCGCCATGAAGAACGCAATATGACCTTGCATGAAACTATTTCCATAGGGAAACAGCATCAACGACCAAACGGTAAGCATAATTGTAAATGCCCCCGATAAAACATTTGTTCGCATCAACATTTTTTGTGCTGATTCAAAGCTTGAAACAACCTTGCGCGATCTAAGCCACCCTAATATTCGGATGCCACAAACGGTTGTGATCGCCATAGGGATATAAACTGAGAGCCAGTCAGGCGCTTTTCCATAAAAGCTAATCGCAAGTGCCCAAGTATTGATGAGCAATACCGTATACATAAGCGGGACTTGCGTTGAAAACAGATCAAACTGCGCCTTGACCAGCTCTTTGTTTTTTGTATCGAAAACAAACTGCGAGACGATAAATTTGAGCGCGGCTCTTACCAAAATCTTTTATTCCCCGCACTCTTCTTCATGAACGACCCAGAAGATTTTAATATGCTGACCTTGATCTCAAGCTATTAGATGTTGATTAATCAATACTTTAAAAACATTGCTAAGATTAACAGACGCGTATTTGTAATTCAGAAATTAGATTTAAGTTTAAGCATCTTAAAAAGCGTTCAATTCGGCGCAATTCATTCATCACGCATCTCGCACAACATAAACAGAAGCCTGAGCATGACGAACGACACGCGCCGCGTTTGGTCCCAAAAGGTAATCTCGCAAATCAGGCCTGTGCGCACCCATAACAATAAGGGATGCAGATAAATCATCTGCAGCTTCTAATATACCTTCATATGCGGAACCGTGCTTTACAATATGCTTTACTTTAGCCTTATCACCCAAGACCGAAGATACGACTTCATGAAGCTGTTCATTAGCTTTTTGCATCACACCATCTTCTGTTCCCTCTTTAAAGAACGAGCCAACAATACTCATCCCAAAATCCGGCACGACGGTTACCACCGCTAAGTTAGCATCCTCCAGCTTAGAAAGCGCAGATGATTTTTTAAGCACATGTTCAACGGTTTCTGCATGGGCGATATCAATCGCTGCGAGTACAAACTTACTCATGAAATTAGCCCCTCCTCAGAGCGTTTATGACGTCGCTTTTGTAAGAATATAATCAAACCAAGCAGAAGAAATGCCGGGATATAAAACAACTCTTTTGGAAGACGATCATTTTCAACTTTTATCGTTTTGAGTTCCCAATCAAAATCGATACCAGCCGCTTCTGCCGGACCACCAAATGCAACGGCATCTACGATGATTTTCCCGTCACTGTCGATAAATTCTACACCTGAGCTTTGAGCAAGACGATCAAAGCCTTCATCGCCAGATGCGCCCAATGGCAACACGAAAGTTGATGAAATTTGATCGCCATTGATGTTTTCACCTTCCAGCAATAGACGAATATCACTTTCGTCTTCAGCTGTTTTTGCGATCTCAAAAATCTGTGCTGGATCAGTTTCAATAAATGGCGGTTGAACTTGATCTAAGAACAATCCCGGCCTGAACAAAGTCAAAGCAACCAGGACCAAAGCTAACGATTCCCATAACCGACTTCGCGTCATGAAATATCCCATTGTACCGGCTGCAAATAACAACATTGCAGCCAGCGCAATGATAGCCACAAAAACTGCCTGAATTGGCCCAACATCGATAAGTAAAAGATCGGTATTGAAAATAAATAAGAACGGCAACAAAGCGGTTCGCAACGAATAGAAAAACGCGGTGAAACCGGTTTTTAAAGGATCAGCACCGGAAATTGCAGCCGCAGCGAATGACGCCAACCCAACAGGTGGGGTAACGTCAGCCATAATGCCATAGTAGAACACAAACATATGCACAGCGATCAACGGAACAATCAAACCAGATTGCGCCCCAAGCTCTACCACAACACCTGCCATAAGAGATGAGACAACAATATAGTTCGCTGTTGTTGGCAGACCCATGCCCAAAATGATCGAAATAAGTGCAACAAAGAACAACATCGCAAGCAGATTACCACCGGACAAGAACTCAACGAATTCGGCCATCACTTGCCCGACACCGGTTAAAGTAACCGCGCCGACAATGATCCCAGCGACACCCATAGCAGCAGCCAAACCAATCATATTTCGCGCACCAATGATCAAACCTTCAGCTAAATCTGATATTCCGTCTTTGACCTTACTAGCCCATTTAGCTTCACCTCTAAACAATGCCTTTAACGGCTTTTGCGTCACTAAAATGACCACCATAAACAAGGTCGCCCAATAGGCAGAGAATGCAGGAGACTTCCACTCGACAATTAAGAACCAAATCAACACAATGATGGGTACGATGTAGTAGAGACCGGATCTGGAAATATTGCGGAAAATCGGGAGCTTAACCACAGGCTGATTGGGATCATCCAATTCCAGATCCGGTTGCTTAGCCGATAGATATATCAGCCAAGCGTAGGACGCGAATAAAAAAGTCAATATCGGCCATGCAGATAACTCGCCAAAGATCATTTTCATGCCCTCAATGATCCAAAAGATCGCATAGGATAAAATGATGATGGAACAAATGATGATGCCAGAACGGATAAGACGCGCTTGAATAGGGCCAAGTGGTTCTGGTCGCTCAAGACCCTGCATGTTATTTTTAAGCGCTTCAAGATGGACGATATAAACAAGTGCGATATAGGAAATTGCAGCTGGCAAAATCGCAGTTTTGACCACCTCAACATAAGATACACCAACATATTCGGTCATTAAAAACGCAACAGCGCCCATAACTGGGGGTGTTAGAACTCCATTAACCGATGACGACACTTCAATCGCGCCAGCTTTTTCAGGTGAAAAGCCCACACGTTTCATCAAAGGAATAGTAAAGGTGCCAGTTGTCACCACATTTGCAATGGACGAACCTGAAATAAGCCCTGTCATCGCAGAAGACACGACAGCTGCTTTTGCAGGACCGCCACGCATATGCCCCAATAGTGAAAATGCAATTTGAACAAAGTAATTTCCTGCGCCCGCTTGGTTAAGCAAGGCACCAAATAAAACAAACAGGAAAACAAATCCGGATGAAACACCAAGCGCAACACCAAATACGCCCTCGGTTGTGAGCCACATATGGCTCATGGCTTTTTGTAATGATGCACCTTTCCACCTGACAATATCGGGCAATCCATCCCATGAGCCGAAAAACACATAAGCTAGGAAGAAAGCCGCGACAGCCATTAAAGGGAAGCCAAGTGACCGACGGGCAGCTTCCATAAGTAAAATAATACCGAGAACTGCAACGACAATATCTGTTGTGTTGGGCGCACCAGATCGTCCCGAAACCTCTGCATAAAATAGCCAGATATATGCAGATGATCCTGCGGCTACCAATGCTAGAATCCAATCTTGGATCGGTATATGTCGTCTGGGTGAGGTTTTTAAGGTTGGGAAAGCGACAAATGCCAAAAAGACCGCAAAAGCCAAATGAATGGCGCGTGTTTGCGTATCGTTCCAAACACCTACACCAAAAATAAATGGCAATGGCGAAGCGATCCATAACTGAAACAATGACCAAACCAGAGGCACGCTCCAAAGCACACCGAGAGAAAATCTACCTGTGGGCGATCTCGCACCTGTATCACTTTCGGTAATAAGGTCTTCAAACTCATTTTGATTATTTGTCGTTGGCTCGGACATTATACTTCCCCTTCAATTGTAAAAGGCCACCTCGATTGAGATGGCCTTTAAGAGTTTTCGATTACATCCAGCTACGTTCTTTGTAATATTTAACCGCACCAGGGTGAAGGTCCGCCGTTAATCCGTCTTTGATCATTTCTTCTTCAACCAATCGGCTAAATGCAGGGTGAAGTTTCTTAAAGTCATCGAAGTTATCAAACACCGCTTTAACAAGCGCATAGACAACATCTTCCGAAGTATTTGCAGACGTTACAAATGTTGCTTTTGGACCCCATGATGGAATGGCATCAGGGTTTCCAGGATACATACCACCCGGAATTGTCGCCGCAGCATATGCCGAGTTTTCAGCCAAGAGCTTATCAATACCAGGACCAGCAAGCGGAATGATTTTTACATCACAAGAAGATGTCGCTTCTTGACTTGCACCATTTGGAAGACCAGCAGCCCAGATAGTAGCATCAATCTTAGCATCACAAAGTGCAGCAGATTGTTCCGAAGATTTAAGCTCTGCAGCGAGCGCAAAGTCTGCAATTGCCACGCCTTCATATTTCAGCAAAGTTTCAGCAAGAACACGCGTGCCAGAACCTGGGTTTGCGATATTAACTTTCTTACCCTTCATGCCCGCAATATCGGTGATGCCGCTATCGACACGCGCCATAACATGCATTGGCTCAGGGTGAACTGAAAACAGTGCGCGCAATTCAGGAAACGGACCATCATTTTCAAATGCACCAGTGCCTGCAAGGCCAGCAGCTTGAACATCAGATTGCACAACACCAAAATCTAATTCACCCTGGCGAATTGTACGCGTGTTGTAGACAGAACCACCTGTCGATTCCACTGAGCAACGGATCCCATGGTCTTTACGATCCTTATTAACCAAACGACAAATAGCGCCACCAGTTGGATAATAAACGCCCGTAACACCGCCCGTACCGATGGTGATAAACTTTTGCTCAGCAAGTGACATCGTGCTCATCGCCGTAACAGCAGCAACGGACAATGTCGCAATTTTAAGTTTCGTAATCATATGTTGTTCCCTTTATTTTTAAGTTCGTTAATTCAGAGTTTTTTAAGCCTCTAATTTGCCTCTTTCAGTTTTGCCGATCATCGTTTCAGACAAACCAGTCATCGCAACCAAGACGAAAAAGTTCAGGTCTTCAGCGTAAAGCGATCAATCAATTGCCTCCTAACGCTAAGCGTCAAATTGCAAAGATCGCTACGAGAACTTGCCGATCAAGCGGTTTGCTTTCGACAAATTATCTCGTTCTTCAGATCCAAAACTTGAAACAAATGTTACAAATGAATTTTTTATTGTCAATACCTGAAATATATGTTTCAGATGTGAAACGCATTAAATCACAACATGGAAAAAAATTATGCCATCCACGAAATCTCTCCCCTCTCATGCTTCAGTCGTTGTTATTGGCGGCGGCGTTATGGGGTGCTCCACGCTTTACCATTTGGCAAAAGATGGAGTGACAGACGCCATTCTGCTTGAGCGCAACCAATTAACATCTGGCACAACTTGGCATTCCGCAGCGCAGGTTCGCGCGCTGCGCTCAACAAAAAACCTTACCGATCTCATCTCATATTCAGTTGATTTATACTCAAGCCTTGAAGAAGAGACAGGACAACAAACCGGGTGGATTAGCAAGGGATCATTATCTATCGCAACAAACGAAGATCGTATGATCCATATTCGTCGCCAAGAAGCACTTGCGCATATGTTTGGGGTTAAAGCTGAAACAATCAGTAAAGAAGAGGCAATTGAGCGTTGGCCATTGATGAACGCTGATGATGTTGTAGGGGCCGTATGGTCACCCGATGATGGTCGAGTGAGCCCATCAGATCTTTGCGCAGCGCTGGTTAAGGGTGCGAAAAAACGTGGTGCTAAAATATTTGAAAATACCGGCGTCACCGGCATTCTAACAAAAGACGGCAAGGTTATCGGTGTTGAAACTGAACAAGGTGTAATTCATTGTGACGCAATTGCACTTTGCACCGGATTGTGGAGCCGTGAAGCAGCGAGCATGGTCAAATCAGAGGTTCCTGCATGGGCATGCGAACATTTTTATCTGCTCACCAAGCCGATTGAAGGCATATCTGGCAATATGCCCACGCTTTCTGATCATGATGGACATCTTTATATTCGTGATGATAGCGGCGGTTTGCTTGTGGGTTGTTTTGAACCAATGGGGAAAGCGATTGATCCCGAAATCATCGGTAAAGACTTTGCTTTCCAATTACTTGGCGAAGATTGGGATCACTTTGAACCAATGATGATGAATGCCCTTCATCGCCTTCCAGCCTTGGAAACAGCCGAAGTAAAAATGCTTCTAAATGGTCCGGAAAGCTTTACCCCTGATGGATCTTTCATGTTGGGTGAAACGTCAGAAACAAAAGGTTTATTTCTCGGCTGCGGCATGAATTCCGTCGGCGTAGCGACAGGTGGTGGTGCCGGGCGTGCCCTTGCCCATTGTATTCAACATGGCCGCACACCCGTTGACCTACACGAAGCAGATCCAAAAAGATTTCCAGCTGAATTTAATTCCGTTGAGGCTTTAACAGCACGTGTTCCAGAAATTTTGGGTAAGCACTACGAAATCACCTATCCGGGCCGCCAATGGGAAACAGCGCGAGACTTAAAACCGACGCCACTTGATCAGCGCTGGAAGGAGGCCGACGCTCATTTCGGCCAGTTCTACGCTTGGGAACGTCCGCTTTACTTCAACAAAACCAGCGAACCAAACATGACCTTTGGCACACCTGATTGGTTTGACCAAGTTGGTGAAGAAGTTCGTGTTGCGCATGAAAGCGCGGCAATCTTTGATCAATCCACATTTGGTAAAATTGAAGTCACGGGCGTTGACGCATGCAGTTTCTTAAATCGCATATGCGCTAATCAGATGGACCGCAAACCGGGACGTGCGATTTACACATCAATCCTCAACGAACAGGGCGGCATCGAAAGTGATTTAACTGCCTTGCGCATTGCGGACGACCATTACCGTTTATTTGTCGGAACAACGGCCATTAAACGCGACCTAGCGTGGCTAAACAATCATAAAAACCCTGATGAAAAAGTTGAAATCATTGATGCAACAACAGACTACGCAGTGCTTGGACTAATGGGTCCAGAGGCGTCTCGCATTGCTCGGAAATTAGGCGCAGATGAACTCAATGAATTAAAATACTTCCAAGTGGGAGAAGCACACATTGCCGGATGTCATGTGCGCGGAGTGAGACTATCTTATGTGGGTGAAGCCGGCTGGGAAATCACTTGCCGGGCAGAACACGCAACGATAATTTATGATGCAATGGTGGCTCAAGGCGCAAAACCTGCCGGACTATTTGCCCAAAGCTCTATGCGCATTGAAAAGAAGTTTCTCGCATACGGGCATGAACTTGATACCGATGTTTCACCACTAGACGCTGGCTTAGGTTTCGCTGTTGATTGGAACAAAGACTTCATCGGCAAGACAGCGCTTGAGAAGAAAAAAGCCGAAGGCGCGACATCAAAAATTGTCTCAATTATTCTCAACGACAAAAAAGCTGTGCCATTGGGTAATGAGCCTGTCGTTCTGAACGGCAAGATCATTGGTAGAACCACATCGGCAGCCTTTGGATATCGGATCGATGCACCCATCGCATTGGCCGATATTCACGATGCGACAGGCTGCGTTGAAGAGAGTACGGTTGAGATTAATATCGCCGGAACACTTTTCGCAGGACTGGTGAAACTCGGCCCAGCTTTTGATCCTAAAGGGGCGAGAATGCGCAGCGCATAGCCCGAAAATACACCCACAATCTAAACATCAAAACACCCAATAAAACTCCAAGGAATGGCCTTATGGCGCACGTTTTTCCAAGACACACAAAAAGCAATCCACCGACAATCGCATCAGGTAAAGGATGCTATCTCATTGACCGAGATGGGAAACAATATTTTGACGGATCAGGAGGCGCAGCAGTTTCCTGTTTGGGACATGGCGATCCGGAAGTAACTGATGCCATCAAACAGCAATTAGATAATATTGCTTATGCACACACGAGCTTTTTCACCTCACAACAAGCAGAAGACCTAGCAGATCTTTTGATAAAACACGCGCCTGGAAAACTAGATCGCGTATATTTTGTATCTGGTGGTTCAGAAGCGGTGGAAGCTGCATTAAAACTCGCACGCCAATATTTCCTTGAATGTGCACAAGAAAAACGCCACCGGGTCATTGCTCGTCGTCAAAGCTATCACGGCAACACACTCGGTGCATTAGCAACAGGTGGAAATCAATGGCGGCGCGAACCTTTTTCTCCGTTGATGATTGAAACCAGCCATATCTCGCCTTGTTATGAATATAGAGGTCGATCATCATCTGAAAGCGCCTACGAATATGGTCAGAGAGTTGCCAATGAATTAGAAACTGAAATTCAGCGTCTCGGCCCTGAAACGGTAATGGCATTTGTTGCAGAACCTGTTGTGGGCGCAACGCTTGGCGCGGTTGCCCCTGTTAAGGGATATTACAAACGCATTAGAGAAATCTGCGATCAATATGGTATCTTATTAATATTGGATGAAGTGATGTGCGGCATGGGCCGGACAGGAACGCTCTTTGCTTGCGAACAGGAAGACGTCTCACCAGACATTATGACAATCGCAAAAGGCCTTGGTGCTGGATATCAAACCATTGGCGCAATGATGTGCTCATCAACAATTTATGAAGCGATCGAAAACGGTTCCGGTTTCTTTCAGCATGGGCACACATATCTTGCCCACCCTACCGCATGCGCAGCTGGATTGGCGGTCACCAAAGCCATCATTGATAGAGGCCTCATAGAACGCGTTAATGATATGGGCGCAAAACTTAAAAACGCACTAAACGCGCAATTCGGGCAACACCCCCATATTGGCGACATCCGCGGACGCGGTTTATTTATCGGTATGGAAATTGTTGCCGACAGAGCATCAAAAGAGCCGTTCTCACCTGAAAAACAAATCAACAAACATATCAAGAAGGCAAGCTTTGAAGCAGGTTTAGCCTGTTATCCAATGGGTGGCACGATTGATGGCAAATCTGGAGATCATATCTTATTAGCACCACCCTTTATTATTTCAGACGAACAGATTGATGAAGTCGTTGGCAAATTGGATATCGCCATAAAAAAGGTGATCTAAAACATATATCATTCTTCCAAGAGGCTAAATTTAGATAGACAAAATCGACCAGGTCACAAAATTCTACTAGCCATTAAAAGTCCCGATCAGCTAAAGAGGTGAGAATGTCAAATTCAACCTTATTCCTAAAGCGGTCGGGAGCTACCTCATGACAAATCCACTTTACGATGAGCTTTTTGGAAAGCATCTCGGCAGCAATACCGTCTTTTTACAATTGGCAGACGAGCAGACTATTACCCATGATGAATTTTTAAAGATCAGCGCGCAATACGCCCATGCATTTAAAAAACTTGGCGTAAGTGCTGGGGATCGACTGGCCGTTCAGGTGGAGAAATCTCCGCAATGTTTGGCAATTTATGCTGCCTGTACGCAAAGTGGTATTGCTTTCCTACCACTAAATACTGGCTACACAGCCAATGAAATTGAATATTTCATCGAGAACAGCGGTGCGCGGCTGGTGATATGCGATGAAACAAAACTTAACGATCTAAAACCAATTACAACTGCACAAAACGCATTCATTGAAACGTTAAACATAGATGGGTCAGGTTCGCTTACTGACAAGGCAAAATTAGAGCCGAAAGCATTTACAACGGTTGATCGTACACAAGATGATCTGGCGGCAATCTTATACACATCGGGAACAACGGGGCGCTCGAAAGGCGCCATGCTCACCCAAAAGAATCTGCTATCTAATGCAAAAACGCTGGTAACATCTTGGAAGTTCACATCTGATGATGTCCTGTTACACGCGTTACCAATTTTCCATACGCATGGTCTTTTCGTAGCAACAAACATCTCGCTATTGGCAGGTAACAAAATGATCTTTCTCCCCAAATTTGATTTGGATAATATCATTGCCCTACTGCCTCAGGCGACAACAATGATGGGCGTCCCAACGTTTTACACCAGACTGTTAAGCGATAAACGATTTACGTCAAAACTTGCTCAGCACATGCGTTTATTTATTTCAGGTAGTGCACCACTGCTTGCAGAAACACATATCGAGTTTGAGAACAGAACCAGCCATCGAATTCTCGAACGATATGGTATGACCGAAACAAATATGAACACGTCCAACCCTTATGATGGCGAACGACGCGCGGGCACTGTTGGGTTTGCACTTGAAGATACTGAAGTTAAAATAACCGATAGTGAAACAGGGGCAGAATTACCAAAAGGCGAAATCGGTCAGATAGAAGTGCGCGGGCCCAATGTCTTTAAAGGTTATTGGCAGATGCCTGAAAAAACCGCCGAAGAATTACGTCAAGATGGATTTTTCATCACTGGTGATTTAGGCCAATTTGACGAAGATGGGTATCTCCAGATTGTCGGGCGCAATAAAGATCTGATTATTTCAGGCGGCTATAATATTTACCCCAAAGAGATCGAATTATTATTAGACCAGGAAGATAACGTTCTTGAAAGCGCGGTAATCGGTGTAGCTCATCCCGATTTTGGCGAGACCGTTATTGGCATTTTAGTTCCCAAACAAAATACAGAGATTGATCTAGACTGTGTGAAGGAAAATGTCGGAAAATCATTGGCGCGCTTCAAACAACCCAACAAGCTATTCATAGTTTCTGAACTTCCAAGAAACACGATGGGTAAGGTTCAAAAAAACGCTTTGCGAGAACAATATAAAGATCTTTTTGCGGGTCGTTAAGAGAACTCGTTCTATTGTAAACTAGAACTTTACTCGCAAATATTCTCTTTGATGAAACAATTAGAACCAATGCATCCGTTCCAACCTGCATCTTTGACTGACTGTGATTTCTCGCTGAATACGCCTTCAATCACCTCAACCGACTTGATCTTATCAAATCTAAATATTCGTTTAGAGGCGTAATCTCGACCCTTTGTGCAGCCACGGTATTGCCAACCATGCATGTATAATTTGCCATTATTACCGACCCCAACTTGGTGCACATCAATAAGACGCGGCAGACATCCTTTGCTTGCATCTTTGTCGTAAACCAGTTCAATCGTTCGGCTTGTTTTTGCAGCCTCACAAAGTTCAGCTTCAAATTTGGACTGAGCAACTGCAATGGATGAAGATAATGCAAAAATAAGCATAGCCACAGATATGGATTTGATTTTCAAAGCTTGCCCCTCATGATTATGCATAGGCTACTCTATTTGAGTTTTTTCATCTTGAAAAGCACCCACAATGATGAGGTTAAAAACAATAACGCGGGAATTAACCCAAGCTAAGTAATTTTTACCAAGCTTTTGCAGCTTATTACATACAAATCATATATAATTTCAAAATAGATGATAAGTAACTGAGCAGGACATCTGTTACAAAAGATCGAATTAAATGGAGGGGATAAGTTGTCAAAAGAGGATAGCTTTCAAGATAAGATTTCTGAGCGATATTCGCAATTAAGCGGTACACTCCAAGTGGCCGCTGACTTTATCATTGCTAACCCTTTGGATGTTGCCTCCCGGAGCCTACGCTCTATTGCAATGAATGCCGGCATTTCACCTGCTTCATTTTCTCGGTTGGCGAAAGCGTTGGGATATGACAGCTATGAGGAACTTCGCGAAGACAGCCGCCGAGCCGTTAGCGACAAATTTGAGCCCATTTCAGATCGCGCAAAACGCTTACGCGCCGCCCACGAAAATCCAACCTACGATATCGTTAGAGAACAAGGCGCGATCATTAGAGCCAACATTGATGCCGTATTTTCAGACATTGATGGGGATCGTTTAGAGAGCGCGTCAAAAGCTATGCTCAGCGCAAGAAAAGTGCACCTCATTGGCTCGCTCGGATCCGCAGGATTGCTTGATCAATTTTCCTATATGGCAGGATGGTTTTTACAAGATTGGCACGTTACCGGGCGTAATGGCATCACGCTGGCATCTACACTTGCTAATTTAAGTGAAGATGATGTTGTCCTCGTCTTATCAATGGCACCCTTTGCCAAACGCTCAATTCTCGCAACAAAATTAGCAGCCGAGAAAAAGGCAAAGGTGATTGTGATTACGGATAGCCACAAATTCCCCGGTTTAGCGCATGCGACAGAGCATTTTATTGTACGATCTGAAAGTTCAAACTTTTTCTCATCCTATTCAGCAGCAATGGCATTGTTTGAAACTATGATCAGCATGATGGTTTCACTATCTGGCAAAAAAGCAGATATTGCCATCAGCAAAATGGAAGAAGCAAATAAAAGGCTAGAAGAGTTTTAGTCTACTGACGTCCAGGGACATAATCACGCCCCATATCGATAACATCAGGACGACCATCCAAAGATAATTGGCTAATTCTTGCTGGCGTTTGGCTTACAACCTTACCACTTTTAAAGACATAAAGACGTGTGGGTTTAAGCCGTAACGCTTCAACCACATCATTGGCCTGCAAAATCACAAGATCCGCGTTGCAACCAACCTCTAACCCGTAATTTTCCAAACCCATTGTCTTTGCGGAATTAGTCGTAATTGCATTAAAAATTTGTTTCTTTTCTTCAATTCCACCCATTTGTGCAACGTGAACACCCATATGCGCAACTTCAAGCATATCCGCCGATCCCATAGAATACCAAGGATCCATCGTGCAATCTTGACCTAAAGATACATTCAGACCCGCTTCCATCAATTCACGAACGCGCGTCAAACCGCGACGCTTTGGAAAAGTGTCATGCCGGCCTTGCAGCATAATGTTAATGAGCGGATTTGGAATTACGTTAATTTCCGCTTCTGCCATAAGTGGTATGAGCTTTGAAACGTAATAATTATCCATTGAATGCATGGATGTCAGGTGTGAACCAGCCACACGCCCTTCTAATCCAAATCGTATAGTTTCAGCCGCTAGCGTTTCGATGTGACGCGACATCGGATCATCCGTTTCATCACAATGCATATCAACAGCCAAACCACGATCTGCAGCTATTTTACAAAGCGCTTCAACTGATTTGCGCCCCTCATCCATCGTACGTTCAAAATGAGGAATACCACCAACAATCTCAACACCCATATCAAGCGCGCGATTTAATGCAAAAACACCTTCGGCTGCGCGAAAATAACCATCTTGTGGAAACGCAACTAATTGCAAATCAATATAGGGCGCCACTTTCTCACGGACCTCGAGCATGGCTTCTGCTGTCACCAATTTCGGATCAGATGTATCAACGTGGCTGCGAATGAAAAGCAAACCTTGGCTCACAGCAAGATCACAATAGCGTAATGCGCGATCAACAAGTTCTTCCTTGGTTACAATGGGTCGTAATTCTCCCCAAAGCGCAATTCCCTCTAATAGCGTTCCTGAAACATTCATGCGCGGCTTACCAAGCGATAAAGTCGCATCCATATGAAAGTGCGGGTCACAAAATGCAGGACTCAACAAACGCCCAGTTGCATCGATTTCTTCACCCGCTTCACCATCGATTTTCTTCTCTATCGCTGTAATTTTTCCAGACGAAATTCCGACATCAAAACCAGACTGTCCAGTGGTTAAATTTGCATTACGGATAATCAGATCAAACATGTCTATCTCCAGTTCATTGAGTAGGCTGGTTAGGCCTTTAACGTTCACCACGTCTAAACGGTTGCATGAGTGCTTGTGGCACTCGAGCGCGACGCGCCATAACCGCAAGCGCGGTAATAGATAAAATATAAGGTATCATCAAGAAGACCTGATAAGGAACAACACCGCTTAACACTGTTTGCAAGCGGAATTGAAAGCCATCGAAAAATGCAAATAGTAACGCACCTAACAGTGCATGCGATGGCCGCCATGATGCAAACACAACAAGTGCGATACATATCCAGCCTCGACCCTGAACCATGGTTGGAAAGAAACTATTAAACGCTGACAATGTTAGAAACGCGCCGCCGATTGCCATCAAAGCGCTACCAAAAATCACACAACCATATCTGATCACAATTGGATTAATGCCCTGTGCTTCTGCAGCGTGAGGGTTCTCACCCGTCATTCTAATCGCTAGCCCAAGCGGTGTTTTAAAAATGATATAAGCTAAAACAAATGCAAGCACGATCGCGAGGTAAGTTGGCGGTGTTTGTGTGAAAAATGCAGGCCCAAAAAATGGGATGGATGAAAGACTAGGGATGTCGATGGGCTGGAAAGCTCCTACTGTCGGCGGTGTACCAGCGACAGGTACCAAAAGCCGGAAAACATAATACGAAAAACTCGAGGCAAACAACGTAACGCCCAATCCGCTCACATGCTGTGACAGACCAAGCGTCACAGTAAAGAGCGCATGCAATAATCCAAACACACCTCCGGATATCGCAGCTATTAAAATGCCTGTCCAAAGATCAGCGCCATTAAATACGGCCAACCAACCAATCATAGCACCAAAGGTCATTATTCCCTCGATACCCAAATTTAACACACCTGCCCGTTCACATAAAAGCGCACCAAGCGTTCCAAAGATGAGCGGCGTTGCAATGCGCAATACTGCAGCCCAGAGACCCGCCGATGAAAGTATGTCGATTATCTCATTCATCTGCGTATCCTATACTGGGTAAAAAATATCGCGACCAACATCGATAAAAGCGATAAAGCTACGGTCACATCGGCGATATAAGTCGGGATTTCCATAACCCGGCTCATGCCATCAGCGCCCACAAACATTGCAGCGATAAACAATGCCGCCAAAATCACTCCGATTGGATTTAAGTTTGCAAGCATTGCAACGACGATCCCAGAATATCCAAATCCCGGCGATAATTCCGTAGTCACATATCCTTGCACGCCCATCACCTCAACTGCGCCTGCAAGTCCGGCAAACCCGCCAGATATCATTGCAACTAGAACCAAAGTACGCCCCAACGGGACACCGGCAAAAACCGCAGCATCAGGGTTCAAACCTGCCGCACGTGATTGCAAACCAAAAACGGTTCGCGTTTGAACAAGATAGATCACAACCGCAAGGGCCATCGCGATAAACAAACCAATATGTAACCGAGAGCGAGTTAGAACCCGTGGCAACATAGCATCATCTGCAACCGGCAAAGATTGTGGCCAACCAAATGCGAGTGGGTCTTTTAAAACAGTATCAATCAACATTGATACAAATAAGATCGCAACAAAATTTAACAGCAAAGTTGTGACAACCTCATCAACGGAAAACCTTAACCTTAGCCAAAGTGGTATGAGCAGCAAAACCATGCCCGCAACCGCGCCACAAACTAGAAGTATTGGAATTTGGATAATCGACGGAAATCCACCAACGAGCTGCGAACTGACCGCTGAGACCGTAATCGCTCCGATATAGAGCTGTCCTTCAGCGCCAATATTCCATAATTTTGCGCGAAATGCGATCGCAGCTGCAAGCCCAGTGAGCATTAACGGTATCGCACGGGTGAGCGTTTCTGTTGTCGAAAGGCGCGAACCAAATGCGCCTTTGACGATATTCCAATAAGCTTCAAAAACGGGCGCACCCGCAAGCGCAATCAACACACCTGAAAGTGCAAGTGCTGCAATCACGGCGATGATAGGGGTTGCTAAAATGAGCAATAATGGTTGGCGTTCTCGCCGCTCAAATCTCATGCTACCCCCTCGCGATCTGACCATTCACCAGACATCATTAAACCCATCTTACGTGCATCGGCATCTTCCGCGCTGACACTTGGGGACAACTTTCCGCCAACAATCGCTTGAATGCGATCAGCAAGTGCTAGAACCTCATCGAGATCTTCGGATATCAAGATCACACCCGTTCCTTCTTTTCGCGCATTTAAAATCCGTTCATGCACCGCCGCTACGGCACCCTCATCAAGTCCACGTGCGGGCTGAGCTGCCAGCAAAAGCCGCGGCTGTTTGAGCAAATTTCGGCCTAATATTAGCTTTTGCATATTACCACCAGAGAGTAATCTTATGCGTTTTGTCGGCGTTGCGCCTCGCACATCAAAAGCATCGATAACCTCATCGGCAAACTTCATACCTGCTGTTCGATCCACCAATCCATTTTTGGAAAATTCTGGAATACGCTCAAGAATAGCATTTTCCCAGATGGCCATTTCACCAATAACACCTTCGTGATTTCGATCCTCCGGTATCCGGCCAATACCAAGCTCGACAACTTCGGGGACTGTTAAATCCCCTACTTCATCGCTAAAAAACGTCATGCTGCCTTTTGATCGTTTTGCAGTACCACTCAGCAATTGCGCCAGCGTTGCCTGACCATTGCCAGACACCCCAATTATGCCCAATACCTCACCTTCTCGGACATGAAAATCGACGTTCTTTAAACGTTCAACGCCACCTTGCAAAACAGACACACCGCTCGCATTAAAAATAACGTCTCCTGGCTCTGATACTTCGCGCACGGGCCGGTTAACCTCCCGTCCCACCATTAGTTCAGCTAATTCAGATTTATTGGTATGTTCAACCTGGCGCTCAGCAACGGACTTACCTCCGCGCAATACGAAAATTCGATCCGCGGTTGCCATCACCTCATCTAATTTGTGAGATATGAATATGAGAGATAATCCTTGCTTTGCCATATCCTTTAAAGTGGAAAACATCTGCTCCGCTTCAATATTGGTCAACACCGCAGTTGGCTCATCTAAAACCAAAATTTGTGCATCGTTATAAAGCGCTTTTAAAATCTCCACACGCTGCTGCTCACCAACGGATAAATCCCCCAAACGCGCATCTGGATCAACAACAAGACCAAAGCGTTGTGAGATATCCAAAAGCTTCTGCCGGGCCAATTTCATGTCGGTTGCTAAAGACCAAATCCCCTGCGTGCCCGTGATGACATTTTCCAAAACGGTTAGGTTTGGCGCTAACGAGAAATGTTGATGAACCATTCCGATGCCAGCACGGATAGCTTCGCGCGGTTTGCCTTGCGGCAACTGCTTTCCCATAACCGATACGTTACCCGCGTCTGGCACATAATGCCCAAACAAGATATTCATCAGCGTAGTTTTTCCGGCACCGTTTTCACCAAGAAGCGCAACGATTTCACCCTTGGCAAGGGTCAGCGAAATATTATCATTGGCAAGGTTGTCACCAAAGCTTTTGCTCACACCAGATATTTCAAGTGCATTTTCTGTCATCGATCCAATCCGGCGATAGGGAATTTGTGTTGCCAGCGTAACTCAGTTTCCATTCGGGCGGCAAGACTAAGAAGAAGCTTCTCACAGCCCATTGGCGCTAAAAACTGAATTGGAAGCGGAAGCCCGTTTACATCCTCTCCAAAAGGCATTGTTATTGCTGGGAAACCCGACACATTCGCAAGTGTCGCCAATGGGGAAAAAGCTGTCATACGGTCAAAGTGTAGATCAATATCAGAATGATTGGATGGGAAGGAACCAATTGGTTTGGGCGCTGTTGACAACATAGGTGTGAGCAAACAATCAAGATCTTCAAAGAGTTGCCATAGATCACGACTGACCAAAACCATTCGGTTCATAAGTCGCCATAACTCAACACCGCTGATCAACTTGCCCTGTTCTATAGCCGCTTGCGTAATTGGTTCTGACTTTGAAAAGTCCCAATCAGTGGATTGCTCTAAATCGGCAAGATTAGTTGTTATAATTGCCGCAAATATTTGCGCGCATTCTTGCGCCATATACTCAATTTGGGCCCAATTCAGCGGAACTATTTCATGTCCATCAGCTTCTAGAGACCGGCCTGCAGCCTGCACCGCTTCAAGCCTTTCCGGATCGGTGGGATATTGCGCGCCCGTTTCAAGCAGCATAGCAACACGTAATTTCCGCTCCTGAAACTGTACAGATTTCCCTATCGGGTACGGGCCTTTTACACCTCCAGAAATGGCATTGAATATATTTGCTGTATCACGCACGGATCGACACACAGCTAATTCGCTAGCAATGCCACCTAAATGATTGGTAAATTGCGGACCAGATGGTATCGCACCGCGACTTGGTTTTAACCCCACAAGACCACAACAAGCTGCAGGCACGCGAATAGAGCCTCCCGCATCTGTCGCATGGGCAATAGCTACAATTCCCGATGCAACCGCCGACGCAGCTCCGCCGGAAGAACCGCCTGCTGATAAATCTGGATTTAGAGGATTGCGGCAAATTGGACCAATGTTTGGTTCGCTTGCTAATGACAGGCCAAATTCAGGGCTCGTTGTAGTTCCAAAACAACATAAACCAGCTTTACGAAAACGTTCGGCAAGCTCTGAATCCAAACCATCATCAATTGGGACGACACTAGACCCGGCGCGAACAGGGAAGTCTTTAAAAGGGCCACCTAAATCTTTTGCTAAAGTTGGGACACCTGAAAAAACGGCATCATTATTGACCGAGCCATCTTGCAGCCCAAGATCAATGTTCTTTGCTGAAAGCATGCCCTTATCGGGATACACCGCAACAACGGAACCTAAAAATTCATTATCTTTAAGTTTATCAAGCGAGGCTGACATAGCCTCGCATGCTGTTAGTTTATCACCGCGAATTACATCCGCAAGTGCAGTTGCATCCAGTTGCATTACACTTAAGTTGGCTCGTCCATATTTTGCGGAACATCAAATGTGCCGGCTTTAATCTGCGCACGAATACTTTCCATTTCCGCTTCAATATCCGCAGGCGCCACACCTTTCACGTAAGTGATGTCGCTACCGCCTTCTTTCATCAATCCATATGATGTGTAATCGCGGCCAACGGGCTTACCTGCCGTTACGTCTGCGATCGCGGCATTTAAGATTGGGCGGAAATTCCACAATGCATTTGCAAAGACCGTATCAGGATAACGAGATGTATAATCAATCAAAGATCCGACAGATTTAATACCACGCTCCTTGGCAGCATCGGCTGTACCAATACGCTCTCCGAACAAGATATCAGCGCCTGCATCAATTTGCGCAAGACCGGCTTCACGTGCTTTTGGCGGATCAAA
This sequence comes from Lentilitoribacter sp., assembly GCA_039986595.1. Classification (GTDB taxonomy): domain Bacteria; phylum Pseudomonadota; class Alphaproteobacteria; order Rhizobiales; family Rhizobiaceae; genus Lentilitoribacter. Next base: position 808,526 of record JBDWQJ010000004.1, on the reverse strand, counting down.
GAAAGTTCCAATAAAGCTTGTGAGATGTTTCGCATCAGGGTTTACAGCTTTCACACCAGCGGCAAATGCATTGATCAGCATGTTAACTTCAGGGATCGGGATCGCACCAACAGAACCAACAATATTGGATTTTGTCATCTTACCAGCCAACATGCCCGCAAGGTAGGCACCGTCGAAATTCCATGTTCCAAAGGTTCCGAAATTATCGCCAGAGAAAGTTCCGCTAGACCCCATCACAAAAGCTGTTTCAGGATAATCCGCCGCCACTGTGCGCGCCTGTTTTTCAACTGGGAACGTTTCACCGATGATCAGTTTTGCGCCCTGCTCTGCATATTCACTCATCGCACGAGGATAATCTGTGCCAGACACACCTTCGGAAAATACGTATTCAATTGCACCCTCTGCAGCTGCATCCTGAAGCGCTTTATGAAGGACTGAGTTCCACGCATTTTCAACCGGAGAGCCGTGAATGCCAGCAACTTTTATAGGGCCCATTGCACGTGCCATTGGTATAAATGCACCCGCGCCTAGCGCCAAACCTGATGCAAGCACCGTCCGGCGAGATAGGTGAATACCGTTTTTATTTTTAGACATAAAGCTGCTCCTGTATTTTAAAATCATAGCGAGACTATGGTTTGACTAATTTAGTGTCAAGCTGTTTTACTGCTCAAATTTTTAGCAAATTTAGCAAGTAAAATGTCAGATTTAATCAACTGAATCACTAGCCTAGCTCAAAAGTAGTAATTCCAAAAACACGTTCAATTTTAGCGTTAATTGCATTGCCGCGATACATTCTGGCCGTTGAAAACACAGGATCAAGTTCAAGCTCTTCAGCAAGCATAACAGCCTGCGCGTTTGGTTCAGGCACATCAAGCGTGATTAAAGTAGAGGTTGGGAGCTTATCGATAAGTGCGCCGAGCAGTTGTTTCGCCGTTGGCAGATCTTCGGCAAATAATGGCCCGATCTTATAACCATCGACACATTTTCGAATAGTGCCAAATCCGGCAATCAATCCATCACTGCTTGCCATGATACTAGAACGCAATTCCGGTTGGTCATTATTCAGCCAGCTGCGAAGAAAACTCTCACGTTCAGCGCCAAAGCAAAGCTTATCCAAAGCAGCTAACTGTTCAAAATCATCTTTCGTCACAGTTCTTATTTCAAGCCCAAGGTGAGCAGACTTTAACAAGGATAAATTTGGTTTTGAGACAATCCCCTGATAGCGAACGTTGTCATAAGCATATTTATAACCGCTTTTGCGATAATTATCCTGCTGCTCAACAACACCATCAAGACCAATCGTTCGCCTTGCCAATCGAGCCATCCCGGCTTTCCAAATTTGCAAACCAAATCCTTTGCCGCGATATTTTGGATGAACAATATAAAACCCTAAAAATCCATAGTCAGCACCATATTTAACAACTGAAATTGAACCAACAATATCACCATCATCAATGCCAATTAAAAACCCTTCAGGATCAGCAGCATAAAATGCTTCAAGATCATTAAGTCCCGGGTTCCAGCCTTCATCGGCAGCCCACTTAGTAACTGTTTCAAATTCAGATTGTGTAGCGGCTCTTATATCCATGGTATGCTTCATAACATAAAAAGCCCCCTGCGCGATGCAAGCAATATCGGCAAAGGGCTTTAAATCTAAACTATAGGCTTGGCAAAGGTGGCAGCTTCTGACCCAACCACTTTTCAGACATCGTGTTCAGATCGCCGCCAAGTTTCTTATGCAAAATGAAGACATTGACCCATTGTAGCAAATTAATATCGCCCTTTTTGAGCCCCATAAATGCAGGAGATTCTTTGATGATAAACTTTGTTTCAATCGAAAGATCTGGATTATCTGCAGATAGTTTTGCTGCAACCGTGTTACCCGTTACCAAAACATCAACCTGACCCGATAAGAACGCTGACAAAGAAGCAGCATTATCGCCAAATCGGATGATCTCTGTCCCTTCCGGTGCTGTGTCCGTAATTTCCAAATCTTCAAGCGTACCGCCCGTCAGACCAACTTTCTTACCTGCAAGATCTGCAACAGTTGAAATTTCAACATCAGATTTTGCAAATGCACCTGAAAAGAACGGCGCATAGGCTGACGAGAACCAAATTGATTTCGCCCGTGAAGGATTAGCGCCCATTGATGAGATTACCAAATCAACTTTATCTGTCTCCAAAAATGGAATTCGTTGTTTTGATGTCACCGGAACCAATTCAAGCTCCACACCTAAATCTTCTGCAATCAATTTTGCAACATCAACATCATAACCAACATATTCACCTTCAGCACCTAGCGATCCAAAGGGTGAAAAATTCTCAGGGATCGCAATTTTGATTGTACCGCTTGATAGAATATCAGACAGCTCGGCATGGGCCTGACCAACAGTTCCAACAGCAATAAATGCAGCGGCCGACAATATAAGTTTTAGTTTTTTGAACATAAGTATCTCCTTTGTGTTCAGCTAAGGTTTGGGGGAGGAAATGCGACCGGGGAGACTGGCTCTGGCTTCCAAGCGACGCGCAAGCTGCGCCAAAGGAAAACAAAGCCCGAAATAAATAAGCGCCATAAGCGGGAAAATGATGAAGGGTTCGGTACCATCAACAGGAGCGTTAGCCCAGCGCTTGCCAATCGCCATCAAATCATGAAACCCGATGATGTAAGCAAGTGAGGTGGCCTTAATAATCTGCACCATAAAGCCGACCGTTGGTGGGATGGATATTTTAAAAGCTTGCGGGAAAATAACCAAACGAAGCGTTCTAAAAAACTTAAAGCCCAGTGCTTTACCACCTTCCCATTGCCCAACAGGTAGAGATTGAATAGCGCCTCGCCATACATCGGCAATATAAGCACTGGCATAAACTATCAGTGCAATGCTTGCAGCATACCATGGATCGATATCGACATTTAGCAACCGAGGAGCGCCCAACCCTAAAAGGAACAACAACATGAGAAGCGGCGTGGACTGGAAAAGCCAAATATATCCGATGGCAATTTTGTTTATCCGTTTATCCGGTGCGATACGCATGAGCGTAATAAACAACGCCATCAAACCACCGCCAATAAAGGCGATCAACGAAAGGTAAATCGTATACTGCGTCGCCTCCATGAGCTGGAACAACACGATGCCATAAGGTTTGCCAAAAGCTGAGATAAAGATGTCCTTCATCGCAAAACCTTCCATGGAAACAGCCTGTCATGAAGCCACGCAAGCGATGCTTTAAAGCTCACAGCGATACCGATATAAAGACAGGTGAGCGTGATAAAGACTTCAAACGATCTGAAAGTGCGACTATCGATAAACAATCCTGCATAAGTTAGATCACGCACACCAATCTCTGATATAATTCCGGTTGTTAAAAACAAGAAAATGAACTGACTGTTTAATGATGGGAAGCTCACAGCAATCGCTTGGGGGAACAAAACTTTCCAAAACGTCGTACGTGGCGGCAACCCCAAAGAGGCCGCCGCTTCATTTTGATGATGGGAGATCGAGCGAAAACTAGAGCGCAAAATCTCAGCAAAATAGCCCGAGAAGTTTAATGTTAGCGCAAAAACAGCATGTGCCCAAAATGGCCATTCATACCCAAGTAACAGTGGTAAACCAAACGCAACAAAAAACATCTGCACAATAAGTGGCGTGTTACGAATAAACTCCACATAACCAGTAGAGATATATTTAATCACCGGGACTTCCCAATATCGACTTAAGGCAAGAAAGGTCGCCAATATGAAGCCAAAAGCACCAGCAAGTATCGTAATAAAGATGCTAGTTCCAACGCCTTCAGCTAACAGAAAAAGATATTCAGTCTCTCGATAAATTTCAAAGAAACGAAATTCCATTAGCTTGCACTTTTCAATTTGGAACTGGAAGAATCAGCCGATGCATAATGTTGTGTGAGCTCACATAATTGTACTGCTGCTTGCACCCCATCTATAACCGGTTTGCCAAATTCCGCCGTGAGCTCAGCGGCCATCTTTGCCATCCCGGCACAACCTAAAACAACGCAATCTATTTGGTCTTCATTAAATGCGCGTTCGATCTCAGCACGGAGGACGATTTGGACAGCGTCACTTTCGGTTTCCAAATCTAAAACAGGAATTCCAGATGCACGGACCTTTACGCACCTTTGATCGAAACCATAACTCTTCAAGTTTTCTTGGATGACAGGAACAGACACATCCAGCGTTGTGACAACTGAAAACTTTGAACCTAGTAACATTGCAATATGAAAAGCCGCTTCTCCAATACCGATCACAGGCATACGCGCACGTGCGCGCAATTCCATCAGACCGGTATCATCAAAACAGGCAATGATCACCGCATCATGCGCTTCAGATTTCTCATCAAAAACCTCAAACAATCCTGGAAGTGCCGCCTTACCATCTTCAGGTCCCTGAATTGATTTCGGCCCATTCAAAGGATTAACCGCAATAATTTCTGTACCAACCGTTGTGGCTTCTTTAGCTGCGACACCAATTGATGCCGTCATCGATGCAGTTGTATTAGGATTTATAACCAGGATGTCCATATCTTAGACCATCCCGCTATTAGCATCTGAACCCAGACGCTTTTTGCGCTTTTGCATGTAAACAGCAATGCCTAAAAACGTGCCGATCATGGCAAAGGAAAAGACTGTGGTCAGCGTGCCAAGCGCATAGAGCACAGGCGTTGTGACATTTGTTGTCATCCCAAATATTTCAAGCGGCAAAGTATTATATGAACCTGCCGTCAGCAGTGTTCTTGCAAATTCATCGTAGGAAAGTGTGAAACCAAAAAGCGCAACACCGATCAGGCTTGGTCCGATGATGGGCAAAACCACATAACGAATTGTCTGCCATGGGCTTGCACCTAAATCGCGTGCAGCCTCTTCATAGGATTTATCAAATCTGTTAAACACCGCGAACATGATCAACAACCCAAATGGTAAAGTCCATGTCAGTTGTGACCCCAAACCAGACGTTGACCAATGCACATCCCATCCGAGTTGATTAAAAATCAATCCAACACCAAGCGAGATTAAGATCGAGGGGATGATTAAGCTGGTAATAACAAGGTAAAAGACAATTCCTGAACCTTTGAATTTTTTACGAAAAGCCAGACCACCCATCACGGAGACAATCACTGTGATCACCATCACTAAAAATCCAAGAGCAAACGATCTGCGGAATGATCCCCAGATATCACCAACAGCCTGCTGCTCAAAAAGGTCATAAAACCAATGAAGCGACATACCGTTCATCGGAAACGTCAACCCGCCATTAGGCCCCTGAAGAGACAGGATGGCTATGGTAATTGTCGGACCGTAAAGAAACAGGATAAAAAGCGCGAAAATGAAAGTTAAAACATAAAAGGAAAGACTACGGCGCTCCATATCAAAGCTCCTTCCGAATATTTACAAATCGCAACATGATCCCAATTGTAATGAGAACGGTCAGCAGAAGAACAACGGCTGTTGCGCTTGCCGATGGATATTGCAGCAATCCGACATCATTAGAAATCAAGCGCCCAACATTTGCAGACTGAGATCCACTCATAAATCGAACCGTGATGAAATCACCCATCACAAGCGTTACAACAAAGATCGAACCAATCATGATCCCTGGCTTACAAAGTGGGATGATAACATTGACAAGAGTTTGAAACCCGCTCGCGCCAGCATCTCTTGCAGCTTCTAAAAGACTATGGTCGATACGCATCATGGTGTTAAAAATCGGCACAACCATGAACAGCGTATAAAGGTGAACAAAGGCAAGAATAACAGCAAAGTCGGAGAATAATAACCACTCGACAGGCTCACTGATAAGACCCAATCCCAAAAGGGTTTCATTGGCTATTCCGTTGCGCCCTAAAAACGGAATCCATGAAATCATCCGAATGATGTTAGACGTCCAAAATGGGATTGTGCACAATAAAAAAAGTGCGATCTGCCAGGTCAGGCTTTTGATATGAAAGGCTAGATAATAAGCAATCGTAAAGCCAATGATCAGTGTAATGACCCACGTGATAAACGCGTACATAAAAGTTTTGAAAAACACCGAATAGGTGACGGGTGAGGAAAATAAAAACTCGTAATTATCCCACTGGAAAGCTGGATAAATGGAAAATTCGGTCGCGCCCCAAAAGCTCACAATCACAATCATAATGATTGGGCAAATGAGAAAAAAGACAAGCACTAAAGATAAGGGCGATGCCAGCATCCAGCCAATCAGATTGTTCTTTTGTGCGAAAAACTTATACATGGAACACTTGATCCGAACGAAAATTTCAAGAGGTTCGGCCCCGCAAGAAAATCCTGCGAGGCCAACTAAATATATTAAGCGGCGATAAATTCGTTCCACTTACGAACCATGTATTGGTTCTCATCCATAACGGAGTTCCAACAAGCAACAGCGCCCATACGATCAGTAAATGAACCGCCATCGCGCACAGCACCGGCTTTTTCCATCACAACACCTTGCGGGTTCAAGATATCACCTTGAGCCGGCTTACCTTCGTACCAGAAGCCCCACTCGTCTTCAGACATGAAGTTCTTCGATGTTTCAGGAACAGCTGAATAGTAGCCTTGGCGCATGAGGTAGCCACCGACCCAACCAGATAGATACCAGTTGATATATTCATAAGCAGCCTCAAGCTCGATGCCAGACAAGTTAGCCGACAAACCAAGACCACCACCCCATGAACGATAGCCTTCTTTAAGCGGCTGATAAACACATGGGATACCTTTTGAACGCACGGCTGTGATAGCCGGTGACCACATGGACTGAATGACCACCTCACCAGACGCCATCAGGTTGACGGATTCATCAAATGATTTCCAGAACGCACGGAACTGGCCGGCTTGTTTCGCCTCAGTGAAGATCTTGAATGTCATATCAATCTCTTCTTTAGTCATATTGCCTTTATCACCATATGTGTAATCACCCATGGCTTCGACAACCATTGCCATATCCATAATGCCAATTGATGAAATATCCAGAATAGAGGCTTTGCCTTTGAATTCAGGATTGAGCAACTCAGCCCATGTATCAATCGGACGACCAATAAGATCCGGACGAATGCCAAGCGTATCAGCATTATAAATTGTTGGAATAAGTGTCATCCAACCCGTTTGCTCTTTGGCAAATGTTTTACCATCAACACTATCTGTAAAACCAACAGTGTGAGGTGCCGTACCTTGCGCAATTTCACTTGTTGGCGTCAATTTCCCGGATGTAAACGTACCAGCGATTTTGTCATAGTTCTTGATCTTTGACACGTCCATGGCTTGAAGATTACCCGTTGGCCAAACCTTCTTACAAATCCAATATTCGATATCTGCAATATCAAAACTTTTTGGTTGCGTTGCGGCACGTTGTGTCACGCTATCACTATCTAGTGCTGTCATTTCAAGCGTGAAGCCCAAATCTTCTTTCACTTTCGTAGCAACATCATTTAAGTTTGAAACGCCTGTACCAAACTGGCGCAGCGTTACATTTTTAATGTTTTGAGCCCAGATAGTTGGAAAGCCTGTGATAGCTCCAGATCCAATCGCAGCACCCGCTGTTGCAGCTGTTCCCTTAAGGAGCGACCGTCTGGATAGACCATTTTTTTTATTTTCTGTTGTCATATTCATTCCTTCTTTTGTTTTGGTTTTGGCTTTTGTTTTAGTTTTGGCCTTAAACTCCAAAGGCCTGTCTTCACTTAATTCGGCAACATCTGAACATCCTCAGTCTTCCAACTGAGATAAACAGCGTTACCGATTTCAAATGGGTTTTGGAAAAAAGTTTGGTCTGATAAATTGACAGTAATTTCGCCAAATTCATCAGTTCTTGCAGAAACCTGAATATTAGTACCGAGATATTCGATCTCTTCAATTTTACTTGCGACACTTGCAACAATGTCTTTTGCAGTTTTCGGTTTTTTTGAAATAAAGATTTTGTCGCTGCGGATCGCTTGAAGCTGCCCTTCACTAGAAATCACATTATGCCCACCCATAAACCGTGCGATGAACTCCGTTGCGGGCTTGTTAAACACCTCAATGGGCGAGCCTGATTGTTCGATTTTACCATCATGCATCACCACAATATTATCGGCTAAAGCCATGGCTTCGTCCTGCGAATGTGTCACGTGCACAAAGGAAATGCCCAAACTACGCTGAAGCTTCTTCAACTCAACCCGCATCTTAAGTCGCAAAAATGGATCCAGGGCAGACAACGGCTCGTCGAGTAAAAGGATGGATGGCCGAGTTATCAGCGCACGAGCAAGTGCTACACGCTGCTGTTGCCCCCCTGAAAGCTGTTCTGGAAAGCGCTCGCTGTACTGAGCCATATCGACCAGTTCGAGCATTTCTTTCGCTTTTTGATGACGCGCAGCCTTATCGATATTTTTGATCTTCATGCTGAAAGCGACATTGTCTAACACGCTGAGATGAGGAAACAGCGCGTAGTTTTGAAACATCATCGCAGTGCCGCGTTCAGCGGGTGCAAGATTGGTAATATTTTTACCGCCCAAAATGATATCGCCGTCCGTTGCGATCTCATGCCCTGCTATCATACGTAAAGTCGATGATTTCCCACAGCCAGACGGCCCTAAAAGACAGGTGTAACTTGCCTTGGGAATTTTAAGCCCAATGTTATCAACAGCCTTAACGTCACCATATAATTTGGTCAGTGCCACCAATTCTAATTCAGTATTTTTATTCATAGCGCCTCTGCAACTTCGATGGTTTTCGTGTTGCATGAAGTGTGCCAAGTGAAGATTGGCGCTCTTAAGTTATTGATATTAAAATATTAAAAAAATTATCAGGAGTTTTCACAGCTTTCATAGAAACACGGAGTGCCTAAAATTTATACAATATGATTAAAGATTGTATACAATATGGAATTGATATTGTTGACACTTTGGACTAGCTATGGTCATAAGAAAAAACTTTTGACCACATAGTATCTGGATACCCATGGGCGCGCGCGCATCACATTATCAAAACCTGACCGATCTACCTGAGGGTAAGGCCAGAGATATTTATATCGAACTGCAAAAAGCTATTCTATCGCACAACCTGTTGCCGGGCGTTAAATTATCAGAAGATGAAGTTGGTGACTTGTTTGGTGCAAGTCGAACAATTGTTCGAACTGCATTACAGGCGCTTTCTCATTCTCAACTTGTCACCATTGAAAAAAACAGAGGCGCATTCATCGCTCAACCTTCTATCAAAGAAGCGCAGGAAGTTTTTGAAGCACGAGAACTTATCGAACCGCGCGTTGCAGGTATGGCTGCCAAAATAATCACTCAAAAAGATATCGACATTCTCCACAATCACATCGAAGCGGAGCATGCGGCTATAGCTGCCGGTGATAAAGGCGAAGCATTATCGCTATCAGGTTTCTTTCATGTGATCATCGCCGATATCGCCGAACATGATGTGTTTAGCAAAATCGTACGATCCCTCATTTCCAGATCTTCTTTGATCATTGCGCTTTACTGGAAACGGCTTGATACAACATGCGAAAGCCATTCCCATCATGCGCTTTTAGATGCATTTTCACAAAACGATGCCCAAGCGGCAGAGAAAATAATGAAGAGCCATATCGTCGATCTTCATTCAGGACTTGATCTAAAGAGCCACGCGCAAACAAAGCAAAGCCTAGCCTCTATATTGAAGAAGTAATTGTCATTTGATCAATGTCTTTGCAATCATAATGCTTGCTTGCCAAATCGACACTTCAAGCTCTCATCATATTGCCTTTTAAAACTTTCATGATAATTTCCCCGATTGAAAGGATCCCTTATGCAACAAATAATCACGCAGAATTTTAAAATGGTCGGTGATTTTGAGGAATTAAATTTCCAAAAGTGGATCCAACACCGCGCAGATATTTTAGATGTAGATATTGAAGTAAAATCTGCCAGTTCATCGTTGATGGAAATATCCGCATCCGGCCACCCAATCTTAATCGACGCGTTTGAAATAGCATGTAGCCTTGGCCCACTGGAATCAACCGTTGATAGCATTGTCATTGCTTAAGCAATCATGAAATTACGCACAAACCTGCATGCCTAAAATTTGCGCAATATTTTACATGGTGAATTTATTCGCATATTGCTCTGGACAGAGACAATAATCTGTGGGTAAGTTTCAGCCGATTATAATATGGGGATGGATGAAACTGTAATATCGGCAAAAGTTATTACGCATGTTTTTATCAAGGATTTCAAATGACTAATGTCGCTATTGGTTTAAGTCAAAATTTACCGAACGGTCGTGTCATGCGCGCAATCGTGCATGAACAAGATCTCGTGGTTTGGCGCAGTAAATCCGGCGTCCTGTCTGCATGGGATAACCGATGCCCACATCGTGGCATGCGCCTATCTCATGGATTTGTTCGCGGCGAAGCATTGGCATGCGTCTACCACGGCTGGCACTATGACAAAAAAGCCACCTGCCGATATATCCCTGCCCATCCAGAGCTAGAGCCGCCAGAAACAATCAAAGCTCAACAATTTAGATCCATGGAAAAAGGTGGGTTGATATGGGTCAACATCGACGACAGTTCGGTAGAACCATCCATCGACGAAAACTTAACACCTCTTCGTTCGATTAGTTTGAGCTGCCCGAAAAAAAATGTACAAACCGTTATTCGCTCAAATGATTTTTCAATGTTTAATGGCGAGCAAATAAATTGCGAAATTGCAGAACAGAACAAAGAGCATTGGGTGATTAATTTTAAAACTCCCGAAGCCAGCCTTCATCTATTTTTTCAAGAACTACCCAACCATTCTTGCACAATACATACCATGTTGGATGGTGAACATTCCGCCCAGACTAAAAAGCACATGTCACATGTTTTAGAAAACCTTCGCCGCATGGCTGAAAAGCAATATGAGGTGGCAGCATCATGAATGCGTTAGATCAAGCAAAACAATATTGGTACCCGGTTGGCATGCTCGATAGCATTCCAACTTATCCCGATGTTCGCCAAACACGTCTCTTGGGAATGGCTATCAATCTTTCAAGAAAACAAGATGGCAAGATAATAGTCACCCATAAAAGCGAAAATTGGTTGGTTAAAGAGGCCTATGATCATCTTTGGACCAGCCCATCACAGACACCAAAACAACTCTTTGATGTTCCAGAAGCGGATGAAAAAGATCGCCGATTTGTCCCATGCGGGGTTGTCCGCGTCAGATGCTCTCCATTGCGTGCCGTTGAAAACTTTCTAGATATTGCGCATTTCCCATTTGTACACACCGATATTTTAGGCTCTGAACCACACACAGAAGTCGCGCCTTATTCAGTTGATATTGATGATGACAAAGATGAAGTGATCGCCACAAAAGTAAAGTTCTTCCAGCCGCAAGCTGCAAAATCAGCAAGTGATGGCATCATCACAGACTATGTCTATCGCGTACCATCACCGATGAATGCAATTCTATATAAGACATGCCCAAGTCGCGATGATGTTCAGGATGTGATCGCCATCTTTGTTCAGCCAATTGACGAAGAAACATGCGATGTTTGGCCGTGGATGGCGTTGTATGATGATGACAGCACAATGGCTGAAATGATCGAATTTCAACAGCTGATCTTCTTGCAAGACCGTTCGGTTTTAGAAAATCAAGTTCCGACGAAATTGCCTCTTGATCCCAAAATGGAAATTCCAACACGCGCGGATCTGACCTCTATCGCTTATCGACGTTGGCTCAAGCGACGCGGAGCGCTCTACGGCGCACTGCTAAATCCAACTGAGAAACCCTCAGGAGCAAGCAATTCGGTGGCAGCGGAATGAGTTTCACATTGTATGATTACGCTCTATCGGGCAATTGCTACAAAATTCGTCTTTTTGCGAGCATTTTAGGTATCGAATATGAGCGCGTTGCAGTCGAGTTCTATCCTGGTGCCGAACATCGATCTGAAAAAATGCTGCAGATTTCTCCGGCAGGTACGCTCCCTATTTTAAAAACCAGTGACATGGTTCTAAGCGAAACGCCTGCCATGCTATTTTGGATGGCGAAGAATTTTGATACACCAGAACATTGGTGGCCAGAAAAAAACATCTCTGCCCAAGCTCAAATCCTCCAATGGTTGGGGTTTGCTGGCGATTTAACCTCCACCATCGGTCAAGGACGTTTAAACGCGCTGTTTCAGACGCCAATTGATAAAGATAAAATTGTTAAAGGCGGGCGCGCAGCCCTTCGAAAAATAGAAGCCCATCTCACCGAGCAATCCTTTGACGGCAATCGCTTTTTAACTGGTCCAGATCCGACCATAGCAGATATTGCTTGCTTTCCATACGTGGCCTTAAGCCCAGATGTGGGCGCCAATATCGGATTGGATCACGATGAATATCCTGCCATTCGCAATTGGATATATGCAATAAAATCTTTGGATGGTTTCATACCGATGCCGGGAATTTATGCCATGCACGAGCTTAAAGATCACGAAATTGACTATGGTGCACAAAAACCTTCAATTGCAGGAGCGCATAAATGAGTTACACTTTACTCAAATCTTGCGAAGCAATTGTAACATGCGATGATGATGGACGCGTTTATCGAAACTGTGATCTTTTGATTAAAGACCGTGAGATCTGCAAAATTGAGATAGATATTGCGATTGATCAACTACCAAAAGATACAGAAATCATTGATGCATCTGGGCATTTTATTTATCCAGGTTTAATCAATACGCACCACCATTTTTTCCAATGTTTTGTGCGCAATAATGCATATCTTGATTGGACAAAATACTCCGTCATTGAATGGCTCGATTTAATCTATCCAATATTTTCAAAGCTCGATGAAGAGTGCTTTTATCAGTCTTCCGTTGTCGCAATGGCGGAACTGATTAAACACGGATGCACAACGGCGTTTGACCATCAATATAACTTCCCCCGCCATGCGGGTAAAAACATCATTGATCGCCAATTTGAAGCCGCTGAATTGTTGGGTATGCGCTTTCATGCAGGGCGCGGTGGCAACACATTACCAAAATCTGAAGGTAGTACGATCCCCGATGAAATGCTGGAAACGACCGACGAATTTATATCAGATTGCGAGCGCTTAATTGATCGCTATCACAACGCTGATAAATTCTCGATGCGTCAGGTTGCTGTTGCACCATGTCAGCCGGTTAATTCTTACAAGGAAACATTTGTGCAATCCGTCAAACTTGCACGCGATAAAAACGTACTACTTCACACGCATTTGGGTGAAGGTGAAAGCGACGTTATGCGCGAGCGCAGCGGCATGCGCACCGTTGATTGGTGCGAAGATATTGGCTTTTTAGGAAATGACGTATGGCTTGCGCATTGTTGGGAATTAAACAGTGCGGAAATCGCTAAACTTGCAAGTACCAAAACGGGTGTTTCCCATTGCCCAGAACCTGTTTATCTTGTTGGCGCGGAAGTCACCCCAATTGCAGAAATGGCGACAGCTGGTGTTCGAATAAGCCTTGGTGTTGATGGGGCTGCATCCAATGATAATTCAAACTTGATGCACTGTATCCATAGCTCATATATGCTCCAGGCATTGGTTGCGAGCCATCATGATTTTGTCGTACCCCAACCAAAAGAGTTTTTAAACTTTGCAACGCGCGGGGGTGCTGATTGTTTGGGTCGTAAAGATATCGGCACAATAAAAGAAGGCATGGCAGCAGATCTCTTTGCTATTAACATCAATAAACTGGAATATGTCGGTGCGCGTCATGATCCAGAAAGTCTCATCCCAAAACTTGGCATTGGAACATCGGTCGATTTAACCATCATAAATGGAAAAATCGTCTGGCGTAACGGTGAATTAATTGGCCTTGACGAAGGCAAGTTGGTGGCAGACGCATCAGCGCATGTGGAACGCGTTATCTATAATCAATAAAATTAAAACTGGAGAAATTTAAGATGAAACCATCATTTAAAAATTTGAAAAAAGTCGCGCTTGCAGCCGCAGTAACAGCTGCAAGTTTCAGCGCTACAGCAAAAGCTGAAAACCTTGACATTGGTGTGTTATTGCCATCACCAATTGCCGATGTGGGCTGGTCACATGCGCTTGTTGAAGGCTTTAACACTGTAAAAGAAAAATACGGTGATAAAGTAAATCTCAACATCGTTGAAAACATTCAGGAAGGACCTGATGCTGACCGTATTATGAACAAAATGGTTGGTGATGGAAACAAGTTCTTGTTGCTTGGTTCATTTGGTTACATGAACGGTGGCCTAAAGCTTGCACAGCGTAATCCTGATATGACTTTCATTCACGCATCAGGATACAAAACTGCAAAAAACTTCTCACCATTTACAGCTAAATATTTTGAAGGCGCCTATTTGATGGGCATGGCTGCAGCTGAACTTACTAAAACCAAAAAGCTTGGTGTAGTATCAGCTTTTGCGATCCCAGAACTCATTTCAACGATAAACGGCTTCACATTGGGCGCGCGTTCAATTGATCCTGAAATTACTGTTGATGTGATTTGGATCAACTCTTGGTTTGATCCTGCAAAAGCGCAAGCATCTGCAAAAGCGCTGATCGCTCAAGGCTCTGACGTATTGTTCTCCAACGCACAAGATACACCATCTGTTGTTTCAGTGGGTGAAGAGGAAGGCGCATACGTGTTCAACCTCAACAGCTCTATGAAAGAATACGCACCAACAAAATATCTTGGTGTTGTTAAGACAGATTGGGCACCGTTCTTCACTGCATCAGTAGAAGCACACATGGCAGGTAATTTTGAAGGTCAAAACCAATGGCTTGGCATGAAAGAAAATGTTGTTGTCAGCGAAGACTGGAACTCTGACATCAGTGCAGACATGATGGCCAAAATTAAAGCTGTTGAAGCTGAAATCGCATCTGGTGCACGTCACGTTTATGATGGTCCAATTCTCAACCAAGCTGGTGAAGAAATTGTTGCCGCAGGTTCACGTCTAGAAGACGGCGCAATTCTTGGCATTGATTGGCATGTAGAAGGTGTTAACTCACCGCTACCGAAATAATAATTGAGTGCCCCGGTAAGTTTTATCGGGGCATATCACCCATCGATGGATGAACGAAAGCTAACCGCAATGCATAATGATCAATCTTCGCTTTTATCTTTGCGAGGCCTTACAAAAATATATGGTTCATTAGTTGCCAATGATGCGGTTGATCTTGATGTATCCCCCGGTTCCATCCATGCAGTGTTGGGCGAAAATGGTGCTGGTAAATCCACACTCATGAAGCTTGCCTATGGTGTGGTTTCACCTGATGCAGGTGAGATATGTTGGCAAGGCAAAAAAATGGATAATTGGAATACATCCATTGCCAGAGAACTTGGCATCGGCATGGTATTCCAGCATTTCTCCTTGTTTGAAACATTATCGGTTGTTGAAAACATCGCGCTGACTATCAAAGGATCACGCAGCGAACTCATTGAGCGGATCAAACAAGTGAGCCGCGAATACCAGCTTGAGATCGAACCAAGCGCAATGGTCAATTCCTTATCGGTTGGACAACGTCAACGCGTAGAAATTATTCGTTGCTTGTTGCAGGATTTAAAACTGCTCATTTTGGATGAACCAACATCCGTTCTCCCGCCACAACATGTGCGCTCACTCTTTGATGCGCTACGCAAACTCCAAAACAACGGTGTTGCGATATTATACATTTCCCATAAATTGGAAGAAATTCGTGAACTTTGCGACACCGCAACCATTTTGCGTAATGGCAAGGTGACAGGCATCATAGATCCTAACAAGAAGAGCGCACACGAATTAGCTACATTGATGATTGGCCGTGACATCCCTAAGATCGAACAGCGCCAAAGCACCAACAAAAGCGAAAACGCTATTCTTAAAATTACCAACTTATCTGCGAAAAATTCTGATCCTTTTGGACCTGAACTTAAAGACATAAACTTATCCGTTTTTGGTGGCGAAATTGTCGGCATCGCCGGTGTTTCTGGAAACGGTCAACAGGAGCTCGGGCGTATCATTTCAGGTGAAGATTTAAGACGAGATCTACCTTCATCATCCATTGAGATATTAGGGCAATCCGTTACGAATAAAGATGTCACAAGTCGTCGTGATTTAGGATTTTCATTTGTTCCTGAAGAAAGACTGGGCCGTGGCGCTGTACCCCCAATGAGCCTTAATCAAAATACACTTCTTACAGCGTTTAAAGATGGAATGCTCAAAAACGGCTTTATCCAAAACAACGTCGTCACTCAGTTTACCCAAAAGTGCATCACTGATTTTAAGGTCAAATGTTCTGGCCCATCGGCTGCTGCAAATTCACTTTCTGGCGGCAACTTACAAAAGTTCCTGGTTGGTCGTGAATTAATGTTAGCGCCGAAATTTTTATTCATGTCGCAGCCAACATGGGGCGTTGATGTGGGCGCTGCCAACGAAATCAGACAAAAGCTCATCAGCCTGCGCGAAAGTGGTGTGGCGATATTGGTCATTTCAGAAGAGCTGGAAGAGTTGTTTGAAATCACGGACCGTATTTATGTTCTGCGCAGTGGTCGGCTATCACCTTCGCTTACAACAAGCGATGTAACACCGGATGAAATTGGTGAATATATGATCGGCGAAACGCGGGAGGAAACTGAACATGCAGTTTGAATTTGAGCGGCGTGTAACGCCTTCAAGACGCGTCATGATGGCAGTGCCTTTCATCACAATTGCGATCACCATTTTCTTAAGCGGCATTATGTTACTTCTCCAGGGAAAATCTGTTGGACTAACATTTTATGCATTCTTTATTGAACCTTTTGAAAGCGCTTATTCAATATCAGAAATCTTTCTAAAATTCGGCCCACTGCTTTTAATCGCGCAAGCGCTTGCGATTGGCTTTCGCGCAAAAATCTGGAACATCGGCGCTGAAGGTCAAATGATCATGGGCGCGATCGCAGCAGGTTCCGTGCCTGTGTTTTTAACAGATTCAAGTTCGATTTTTATATTACCCGCAATGATCATTCTTGGCGCATTGGGCGGTATGGCCTGGGCGGCAATCGCAGCGTTTTTAAAAACCAAATATAACGCCAATGAAATCTTAGTGACTCTCATGCTGACATCTGTTGCGCTTCAGGTTTTATATTATCTTTTACTTGGCCCGTGGAAAGATCCAATGGGTTTTAATTTCCCACAAACAGTTATGTTTCAAGATGCAGCTTTATTTCCACCCATCATCTTTGGCTTCCGTTTGAACTATTCGCTCGTCATCCCAATCTTGTTCACGATCTTTGCTTGGATCTATATGGAAAGACGTTTTGGTGGATTTCAGCTTGTTGTTGGAGGTCTGGCCCCACAAGCTGCCACTTATGCAGGCTTTAGTTCAAAAGGCGCCGTTTGGAAAAGTCTTTTAATTGCAGGAATGGCAGCAGGCCTTGCAGGGATGAGTGAAGTTGCTGGCCCCATTGGCCAGCTACAACGCTCGGTCACATCAGGATATGGTTATTCAGCTATCATCGTGGCATATTTAGGCGCGCTACACCCCATTGGGATTATATTTGCGGCCTTTTTCTTGGCAGTCATTCATATCGGCGGCGATATTGCACTCGTCTCGGCGGATTTGCCGATTAGCTCTGTACATATCTTCCAAGGACTTCTGCTCGTGACATATCTAGCAAGCTATACTTTTGTAAATTATCGCTTAAAGCCACGAAAGGTTTCGCAAGAACAAGTGGGAGGCGCATCATCATGACACCTTTTGAGTTTTTCCTTGCAGGCACCATGAGCGCGGCTACCGTTTTTCTCCTTGCAGCGTTAGGAGAACTGGTCGCTGAAAAATCTGGCATGCTAAATCTAGGTGTTGAAGGCATGATGGCAGTTGCGGCAGCTGTTGGCTTTGTTGTCACCTATCAAACAGGCAGCCATATACTTGGCTTTGTGATCGCTGGCTTTGCAGGTATTGCAGTATCACTTGTGTTTGCCGTTGTCTCAATCACGTTTTTGGCTAACCAAGTGGCAACTGGATTGGCGGTGGGTATTTTGGGATTGGGTCTCTCAGCCTTAATCGGAAAAGAACATGAAAGCTTAACCATCACTCCACCAGGCTCGATCAATATTCCGATATTAAGCGAACTACCGTTTATTGGCCCGGTATTGTTTCAACAAAATATCGTTGTTTATCTGACAATACTATTGGCCATTATGATTGCATATTGCCTTAACAAAACCCGCTTAGGGCTTGTAATTCGTGCAGCGGGTGAAAACCCCAAAGCAGCAGAAGCTTTAAGTTACAGCGTAAAGTTCATAAGATTTGGCAGTGTTGCATTTGGAGGGTTACTCGCAGGGTTTGCAGGTGCCTATGCGTCAACAATATATACCCCTTTATGGGCAGATGGCATGATCGCAGGCCGCGGCTGGATTGCCGTTGCACTTGTCGTATTTGGCACATGGAAAACGGGACGTATCTTTCTCGGCGCCTATCTATTTGGCATGGTGTCCTTGGGTGAACTTGTTGCCCAGTCACTGGGAATTGGCATTCCATCGCAGCTCTTATCTGCAATGCCATTTATCGTAACGATCACGGTCTTAGCTGTCATATCATCTAATGGTGCGCGTTTAAAATTGCACGCGCCTTATGCACTTGGCGAGACTTATGACGGTTCTGAACCGCGTTAGATAAACCGCAATTTAGCCACATCATCATTATTATTTTTATGCGCATGCTTATTGCTCAACAATGTCCTGCGCATTTATCAATTGATTGATTTTTCAAAAAAGTTTCCAATTTAAACTTGACTCTAATAGTCATGTTTGTTTATTTGCAATTATTAATATGAGTATTTTACTCAAGTTTAAAATCGAGCCTTGAACTCGAATTGGAGATTGCAATGTTTATCAAATTTTCTCGCCCTAATTTGGGTCGAGTTATCCCCCTCATGTTGTCCGCCTTTATGGCAATGTCTGTCATCGAAGCGTCGGCAATGGAAAAAGAAATGATATCTGTAACAGATATCGCCGGACGCACCGTTGAGGTTAAAAAAGGCGCAGAGCGCGTGATCCTCGGTGAAGGCCGTATGATTTATTCAGTTGCAGTTCTTGATCGCGAAAACCCATTTGAACGTGTGATTGGTTGGAAAGATGATCTGATCCAATATGATCCGGACGCATTTGAAAAATACAAGGCAAAATTCCCAAGCATCGAAAATGGAATTAAGAACTTTGGCAGTCCCTATTCAGGTGATTTCAGTATTGAAAGCGCCATT
This sequence comes from Lentilitoribacter sp., assembly GCA_039986595.1. GTDB lineage: Bacteria > Pseudomonadota > Alphaproteobacteria > Rhizobiales > Rhizobiaceae > Lentilitoribacter. Next base: position 789,362 of record JBDWQJ010000004.1, on the reverse strand, counting down.
TCGCTAAACGCAGATTTGGTGATCTTAAACTTAGGTAACTTGCTAAAAGCACAAGAAACAGGCGTGATCGAAAATCTCGATAAAGCTGGAATTCCCGTTATCTTTGTTGACTTCCGACAGCGCCCAACACAAAACACAGTACCAAGCCTACAATTGTTGGGCCGCGTATTTGATCAAGAAGAGAACGCACAAGAATTTGTTGATTACTACATTCAGCAAATGCGTCGTGTGACCAATGTTGTTGACACCATGGGCAGCGAAGATCGCCCACTGGTATTCCTTGAAAATGCTGCCGGTTGGAACCCTGATAGTTGCTGCAGCACCTTTGGCAGTGCCAATCTTGGCCGTCTAATCGATGAAGCCGGTGGTAAAAATTGGGGATCGATCAAACTTCCAGGTTTTCGTGGCAATGCAAGCTTTGAAGCTGTGCTAGCGGATAAGCCAGAAATCATCATTGGTACGGGTGCAAACTGGTCTGTTGCGCGCCCAGCCGTTACGGCTGTTTTGCTTGGTTATGATGCCACCGATGATGCCGTTCAAGACAGACTAAAAGGCCTGGCTGATCGTAACGGCTGGTCAACAATGGAAGCTGTGAAGAACAAACGCTTCCACACTGTGTATCACCAATTTTACAATAGCCCTTATCATTTTGTTGCGTTGCAAGCATTTGCAAAATGGTTTCACCCAGACGCGTTCACCGAGCTGGACCCAGTGGAAACCTTCGAAGAACTTCATGACAAGTTCCTTCCAATAAAAGCAAGCGGTGTTTTCTGGGCTACCCTCCAATAACACCCTTACAACGCAACAAAGCCAGTCTGGATTTTAAATGCAGACTGGCATTTTTTTAGGATTTATCATGCTCAAAAAATACTCCAAATCCGAAGCGATCTCATTGGTCCAGAAAATAGAAAAAAGCCGAGCCAATGGAGCCCGTGTGTTTAAAGCATGCCAAGATGCAGGCGTCACAGACACAACATATTACCGCTGGCGAGAACAGTTCAAACGTCTGCTAATGACGGCAAACAATGACAACACTGTTAGTTCTGCGAACTAATCTCTATCACTCATTATCTTGGGAAGTGATCCAAAATGAACATGCAATTTGCATCAGATGATTTGCTAAAGGGTGATACGAGCACCCAATTTATATTCAGGTCTTTCAAGCGAAAAATATTCATACTCCTTTCTATTTTTCTGCTCATCGTTAGCTTCATTATTGATGTCAGCTGGGGCCCAAGCTTTATGCCCATCGGGGAAGTATTGTCCGCAATATTTAACCCTTCTGAAGCTTCCATTCAAACCAATGTCATCATCTGGGATTTACGCCTACCCATTGCCATTATTGCAATTTTAGTGGGTGCTATGCTCGGATGCGCAGGTGCAGAAATGCAGACAATCTTAAATAATCCGCTCGCCGATCCGTTTACGTTGGGGATTTATTCCGCTGCAGGTTTTGGTGCAGCCTTAGCTATCGTTTTTCAAGTAAATCTAATTCCGTTTGCTGGCCCGTTTTTGGTCACGGTCAATGCATTTGTAGTTGCCTTATCAACATCGTTCGTGATCTATGCATTTACTCGCATGCGCGGGGTGACCACAGAAACAATGGTGCTTGTTGGTATCGCATTGATGTTTACCTTCAACGCCCTTTTAGCGCTCATGCAATATGCAGCCTCAGAAGTACAACTGACACAAATTGTGTTTTGGATGATGGGTTCTTTATCGCGTGCAAGTTGGCCAAAAATCGCGGTTTGCGTTGCGATGCTTGCGATCTGCGTACCTTACTTTATGTCCCGAAATTGGGCACTCACAGCATTACGCATGGGCGATGACAAGGCTGCAAGCCTAGGTGTAAACGTCAAACGTCTGCGCATTGAAATGCTCATATTAATCTCATTATTGGCAGCAACTGCCGTCTCCTTTGTCGGCACCATCGCTTTTGTAGGCCTTGTAGGTCCTCATATTGCACGAATGATAGTTGGAGAAGATCAAAGGTTCTTCCTACCGTTATCGGCAATCTCCAGCGGCTTAATGATGTCCTTAACATCCATTTTAAGCAAAGCCATTAACCCGGGCGTCGTCTATCCAATTGGCATGATAACATCGCTCATTGGTGTGCCATTTTTTATCAGTCTAATTCTATCAGTTAGAAGGAAAAGCTGGCAATGAAACTTGAAATCAAATCACTTTCTTTTAATTATCCGAGCAAAAAAGTACTGCACGAAATTGATATTACATCTGACCGTGCCGGTGAAGTTATCGCAGTTATTGGCCCAAATGCGACAGGAAAATCAACTTTGTTTAGATGCATCGCCGGCTTGTTAAAACCTGCTAGTGGTCGTGTGATGCTTGATGGAAAAACGCTTCAAAGCGTTGGGCAAACTATATGGAGCCAGCATGTGTGTTTTACCCCTCAATTCTTTTCAAGCAATGCAGCTTTAACAGTTTTTGAAACTATCCTGCTAGCCAAAAAACACATGCATGGCTGGAAAGTAAAGCAAGACGATATTGACGCTGTGTCAGCCATTTTGGCTCAGCTCAATATAGATCATCTGGCGCAAACTTATATAAGCGATTTATCGGGCGGGCAGCAACAAATGACATCTCTAGCGCAAGCCTTTGTGCGTGAACCCGAAGTATTTTTATTAGACGAACCTACAAGTGCGCTCGATTTAAAACACCAATTACAGATCATGCAAACAATTCGCAGCGTTACCCATAAAAGAAACATCACTACGTTCGTAGCCCTTCATGATTTAAACTTAGCAGCGCGATACGCCGACAGATTAATTTTAATGCGAGAGGGACGTATCATTGAAGATGGTAACGCAATGGAGGTTTTCAACTCGCCACAACTGGCAGAAACGTATGGCGTAAATGTTGAGATCTATGAAACAAAAAGTGGCGTTAAAGCTATATCTGCTAGTTTGTAACAGCGCAAAAAACGGATAATTTGAAACTGCGACAAATCTGATTGTTGCCAAAAACTCACCTAAACGTTAAGGGTGAGTCTCATATCACAAAGACGGAATAATTGATGAATACGCGTCGTCATATTTGTAACTTCATTTCCATCATCGGCATTTTTGCGATGATATGGATTGGCGTTGCGCATCGGCCCGTTATAGCATCATCGACAGCTGCAGATGTTGATCTCGCAGCTTATGCGCTTCCAGACGGATCAATCCCAATAATCTGTTTTGGCGGTGAAGGCGACGATAAAAATAGTACGTTACAAGGCTGTCCTGACTGTACAATCGCTAACGCTGTAATTATTCCTGAGCGTTCCCAAACATTTGCAGTGGCCATTAATGAGATTGATTTCATCATTACACCACGGCGCAAATTCGAACTGGCAAAGACCATTAAGTTAGCCGGCGCACCTCCCACCGGTCCACCAAATCTCGTCATATAAATATTCAGCCCCTTATCGCTTCTGATCAACATCCTGAACGCGCAGCAGGGCATCAATTTCTTAAAATTAAAATATTTATCAAGGCATATGATCAACAACATTTGATCTATGTCTGTGGAGATTATCATGAGACATATCATTTCAAAACTAAGTGCAATTGCGCTTATCACAGCACTCTCACCAGCAACATTTATAACATCAGCAAATGCTCACGCGACATTTGATATCAAAGAGGCAACCGTCAACACTTATCAAAGACTAGCAGTGCGCATCGGCCACGGTTGTGATGGGCAAGCAACACAAAAAGTTAGTATTACAATTCCAGAAGGCATTATTTCGGTGAAACCAATGCCAAAAGCTGGATGGGAACTTGAAACCGTTACTGGCGATTATGCGGTTGAATACGAAAACCATGGACGTAAAATCACATCAGGTGTGAAACAAATCATTTGGTCAGGTAGCGAATTAAAAGACGGGCATTATGATGAATTTGTATTCCGAGCACGTTTAACAGATGGCCTTACAGAAGGTAAAAAGATCTTCATTCCTGTCGTACAAAACTGTGCAGATGCCGAATTGTCGTGGAGTGAAATTCCAGCAGACGGTCAAGATCCACATGATCTAAAAAGACCCGCACCAGGCGTGATGATCAAAGCGGCCGCAGATGAACATGCTGGGCATCACGGTCATGGCACCCCCGATATGCAAACTGTGAGTGTTGGTGATCTTAAAATCATGTCCCCAATCATTCGTGCAACACCGCCAAATGCTCCGGTATCTGCAGGTTATATGATGATTCAAAACAACGGTTCTGAAACTGATCGCTTAATTGGTGGTACGGCAGCTTTTGCTGGCAAAGTTGAAGTCCACGAAATGAAGATGGAAGGCGACGTTATGAAAATGCGCCGGATTGAAGGTGGTCTTGAAATCCCGGCAGGTGGTGAGGTTACGCTCAAATCCGGCGGTTTGCATGTCATGTTCATGAAGCTTGCAGAACAAATGGTTGAAGGGGAAACACGTAAAATATCCCTTGAATTTGAAAAAGCGGGTTCTGTTGAATTTGAACTACCGGTTAAAAAGGTAGAGCGCGGTCATCACGGACACTCAAAATGAGTGCGGCTCGTACTATAAAAACAGGAGCTTGGGTGGCGATAGCCGCCCTTCTCCTTCTCATGGCTACTCTTTTATCTTACCAATATTTTGTCAAAGGCACAGACAACCAATACATGTCGGGAATGAAAATCGGAGATCCGTTTCGTCTCATCGACCACAATGGTGATGTGATTACTGATGCTGCAATGAGCGGGAAACCAACGGCGGTATTTTTTGGCTTCACCCATTGTCCAGAAGTTTGCCCAACAACGCTTTACGAACTTGCCGGTTGGTTAGACATTCTTGGTGATGAAGGTAAGGATATCAATTCATATTTCATAACAATCGATCCAGAGCGCGATACACCGCAAATAATGAAATCCTATGTCGAAAACTTCACAGACCGAATTGTTGGCATAACGGGTTCGCCTAAGGACGTTCTAAAACTGGCCAAATCTTGGCATGTCTACTGGAAAAAAATCCCACTCGATGACGATGACTATACGATGGATCATTCAGCATCTATTTTCCTCATCGATGCTAAAGGCCACTTTAAAGGCACGATATCATTCGGTGAAAATCCAGATATTGCGTTGCAAAAGCTGAAGAACTTAGCCAACGGTTAAAAAATCAACTTTAAGCAAGAAACTAATTGCAACTGTAATGTAATATCGTTACATGTTCAAACAAAAATCGTCAAGTTATGTCAGATTAGCGGCATTCCATGATTGAATCTTTTGACAACAAACAGGCCATAAAAATGCTCAACTCACAATTGACTCAGATAATGAATTAGGCCAAAACTGAACGCATATGGTTTCTGGAAGTCAAAAGTACAACCGGAATGAAAAGGGAATACGGTGAGGAGTAGCCACAAGGCGCCGAATCCGTAACTGCCCCCGCAACTGTAAGCGGTGAGCGACCCCAAAATCACCACTGAATGTTCTGAACATTCGGGAAGGATTGGGCAAGCATCGACCCGCAAGTCAGGAGACCTGCCATATCAAACGCAACTTCAAACCCGGACGGGGTGTTCGGACAGGAGACTAAAATGATCTATCGGACAAGTCCGTCTATATTCATCTGTCTAGATAATACCCCGCGCATTCGCGGAGGGCGATATGGGACAGAAAAACCACAGAATAAAGATTTGTACTTCCTGCAAACACACAGGTGAACATTGCCAACCTGGCATTGAACTCGTCAAAAAACTGCGCTCAGCAATGGCAGCAACACGCGATTTTGTTGATGAAGATTTTGAAATCTCCGGCCTTGTTTCAAAGACAAGATGCAAACACGCTTGCACGCTTGCTTATCGAAGCACACAAGATGAAATCTACATATTTGGAGATGTAGATCCTCAATCTAATATCAACGATTTGGTCGATTACGCAAAGCAACATTCAAAATCCGTTATCGCTGGATCCATACCTATCCACCAACAAAGTGATTTTGAACTGCGAGCATTTTTAAACGCGCCCGCAGCGATGATCACCTTGGAAAGTTGCGAGATGCTAAACTCATGAACTCAGCAAATATAACATTGAAAAACGTCAGCTGGAAATCAAGCCGCGAGAGTGCGATTTTACTGCATCCAACAAGTTTTGAGTTAAAAGCGGGCAAAGTGTTAGGAATTGTCGGCCCCAATGGCGCAGGCAAATCCACGCTTTTAAGAACAGTTTACCGCTATCAAAAGCCGACTAGCGGAGAAGTTCTCATTAATGGCGAAGACATCTGGAAAATGTCACCGCGTAAGGTTGCACGAAAAATTGCAGCTGTTTTGCAAGAGCATCCATCATCTTTTGGTCTCACTGTTCGCGAAATTATTTCTCTTGGGCGAACACCACATCAATCGGGCATGTCTTCAGGCGGCAAGAAAGACACAGAGATCATCGAAAAGGTCATCACCAAATTGGGACTGGAGAATATCGCATCGCGTGATTTAGCATCCCTATCTGGCGGTGAAAGACAACGTGTCATGGTGGCGCGAGCATTAGCTCAAGAACCACAAGTTCTGATCTTAGATGAGCCTACAAATCATCTAGATATTCGCCATCAACTGGAAATCCTGGCACTGATCCAAGATCTCGATCTCACCATACTGGTGTCACTTCATGATTTAAATATGGCCGCAGAAAACTGCGATTCTATTCTACTACTCAAGGATGGTCATACAATGGCGTTTGGTTCCCCCGATGCCGTTCTGACCGAAAAACTTGTCTCTGACATATTCAGGGTCCAAGCGCACCGCGAGCGACTTAAACCAAGCAATACAAACCACTTCTCATTCCATATTAACCACTAACGGACTTATTATTATGAAACTAACCACTTTAACTATCGCAGCCACACTCCTCACTTCAGCTGCGTTTGCAGAAACAACCGTAAAAAGCTGTGACCGGGAGATAACATTAGATTATGTTCCAAAAGCTGCGGTCTCGCACGATGTTAATTTAACAGAAATGATGCTCGTACTTGGCCTTACAGACCATATGGTTGGCTATACGGGGATATCAGGTTGGAAGACGCTTGATGAACAAATGCGTGAAGGGGTAAAGGAATTACCCGAGCTTGCAGAGAAGTATCCAAGCAAAGAAGTTTTAATCGGTGCAGATGCAGATTTTCTTTTTGCCGGTTGGAATTATGGCATGAAGGTTGGCGGTGAAGTTACCCCAGAAACGCTCAAACCTTTTGGTATCGACGTTTATGAGTTAACCGAAAGCTGCATCCACATTGCGCAAAAAAATGCTGCAAGCATGGATGATATGTACAACGATCTTTTAAATCTTGGCAAAATCTTTGATGTTGAAGACAAAGCAAATGCACTCGTTGCAAGCTACAAAGATGAACTTTTAACCTTTACTTCCAACCTTGTTCCGCTTGAAAACGCACCACGTGTTTTCATCTATGATAGCGGTGAAGAAACACCGTTTACAGCAGGTCGTTATGCCATGCCAAACGCTTTGATCGAAGCGGCTGGTGGGGTTAACATCATGAATGATTTTGAAAAAAGCTGGGCAACTGTCGGTTGGGAAGCCGTGGTTGAGCGAAACCCTGAAATTATTGTTATTGTCAATTATGGAACGGTAACGGCTGAAGAAAAGCGTGCCTTCATGATGTCTAACCCAGCATTTGCAGATATTGACGCGGTTAAAAATGATCGCTTCGTCACACTAGAATATGTTGAAGCTACTCCTGGCCCGCGCAACATTAAAGCTGTGAAAACGCTCGCATCAGCATTTCGCAAATAAGACTAAGTGACAAAACAACAATGACCGATCACAATTCTAAAAGAACCTATCGTCTTGCATTAGTAGTGGGCTTTGCAACGCTTTTAATGTCCATAACTGTGGCGGTCAGTGTTGGCGCTATTTCCATACCCTTTTCAACCGTCTGGGGTGTGGTAACCAACAAGGTCTTTAGTGACCTTGTACCGGTCAATTGGTCAGCGGGTCGCGAAGCCATTATCTGGGAAATCAGATTACCCAGGTCTTTGCTTGCATGTCTTGTAGGCGCGGGTTTGGCAATTGTCGGCGCCAGCCTACAAGCTGTCACACGAAATCAGCTCGCTGACCCGCACCTATTAGGCATATCAGCAGGCAGCGCCTTTGGCGCTATCTTAGCACTTCTTCATACTGGTTTATTTCTTGGATTGGTAACCGTTCCTCTATTTGCTTTTTTAGGCGCACTTATTGCCACTTTGCTTGTACTCGGCGTTTCCAGATTTGCGTCCGCGACCAGTGCGGACAAACTCATTCTTGCCGGTGTTGCCGTATCTTTTATCGTCATGTCACTTGCCAATGTTCTCATCTTCTTAGGAGACCCACGCGCGACACACACGGTTGTTTTTTGGATGCTAGGCGGTCTAGGCTTGGCACAATGGGAACAACTCATCTACCCATTGGTCATACTCACAATATGCGGTGGATATCTTAAATTAAATGCCGCCAATCTAAATGCAATGACAGTGGGGGACGAAACAGCATCCACGCTAGGAATTGCTGTTACAAGGTTCCGATTAATCGTCTTTGCAGTCGGTGCGTTAATCACCGGGGTAATGGTGGCATTTTCCGGAATTATCGGATTTGTAGGGCTAATGGTGCCACATATTGCACGATTGTTTGTTGGCGGTAATTATAACCGCGTTCTTCCAGCTTCCGCACTTTTAGGTGCAATATTCTTGATTTGGGCGGACATTATTTCCCGCACGATCATGTCACCAGATGACATGCCAATTGGCATCGTTACCGGATTAATCGGTGGGTTCTTCTTCATCTGGCTTTTAAGAAGTCGCGTTAGATAGACGGCTAAAAAACTGCAAAATATCGATTATTTATAAACAAGCGTGTAAATTTGGTGACAAAACCCACCAAAACACCTCAGATCTTGGGCATTCAACATATTGTGATGGCAATGGGAATAGACGAACATGCATCTATTCGTTACCACGTGGTTTTATAAAATTGTAAGGTCTTGAAGTACATCAGGGTCGCTCAAGCAATAATAAAAGCATAAATGTGAGGAACCATGAAAAAAATAATTAAAACGGCTTTGTTTGCGACAGCCATTTCGTTTGCATCAGTGAGTTCATACGCTGATACATCCGACGGTGAGGCGCTCTTAAACAAATCATGGGATGAAATTAAGACAATTGCCAAGGGCGGCGAAGTTAATTGGTTCATGTGGGGTGGCTCCGATAGCATCAACCAATATGTGTCTGAATTTATTGGCGGCATCTTAAAAGATGAATACGACATCACATTAAACCGCGTAGGTATTAGCGACACGGCCGAAGTGGTCAACATTGTGCTTGGCGAAAAAGAAGCTGGCGTCACCGATAAAGGCACTGTTGACATGATCTGGATCAACGGCGAAAACTTCCGCACAATGAAACAAGGTGGCCTTGCCTATTGTGGATATACTGATTTATTGCCAAATAACGCGCTGGTGAACTGGGACAACCCATCGATCGCAAATGACTTTGGTGTACCCGTCGATGGCTGCGAAGTTCCATGGTCAAAAACCCAATTTTCATTCACTCACAACACAACAACAGTTGAAAACCCACCGCGTTCCATTGGTGAGTTAATTGAATGGGTTAAAGCAAACCCGGGTCAATTTACCTATCCCGCACCACCGGATTTCAACGGTGCAGTTTTTGTCCGTCATGTATTTTATCATGCAGCCGGTGGCGTTGAAAACCTACTGGGCGAATTTGATCAAGCAAAGTATGATGAAGTCTCCGCTAAAGCATGGCAAATCCTCAACGACCTTGAGCCTTATCTTTGGCGCGAGGGTAAAACCTACCCAACAACAATTGCAGCTCATGAACAACTTTATGCCAATTCAGAAATTGCGCTTACGTTCAATTATGAACCTGCGGGCGTCGGCATTAAAATTGAAAACGGCACCTTCCCCCCAACAAGTCAGGGTTATGGATTAACAGACGGAACAATTGGCAACACCAATTACACGATCATCCCGTTTAACTCACCAAACAAGGCAGCAGCACTTGTCTTACAAAACGTCTTGCTATCTGGAAGAGCGCAACTTGAAAAAGCCCAGCCAGATGTATGGGGTGCAGCACCTGCAATTGAGATCAATCGTACAGCTGACAATATCAAAGCAAGCTTTTCCAAGATCGAAAAACACCCAAAAGTAGCCCCTGCGGATGAGCTTGCAAAAAATGCTCTGCCAGAACTTCAAGCGTCTTGGATTTCAGCCATTGAAAAAGGCTGGATTGAGAACGTCGGGCGATAAGAGAAACCCTTATCCCGCAGCAATTTCTGAGCTGCGGGTTTAGTCTCAAAGTTTACTGCTCAAGACAACATTCACATCGTCTGTTAACGCAGAGATTTCTGGGGTAAAGTTAGCTTAATGTCAGAACGTTCGAAAATATTCATCCTGCTGCTTCCGGCAATGCTTGTCATTGTGACGTTGTTTTTCGGCGGTCTTTTAATAGGTCTGATGCGAAGCTTTAATTATATGCCTATCATCGGTTTGACCGAGCCTAATTTTCAAGCTTACATCTCAATATTTTCTGATATTGAGTTCTATCATTCTTTTCTACTAACATTTCATATCGCTTTTACGTCAACGCTTATCTCGTCTGTTTTGGCAATTGGCGCAGCCTTATTATTAAGACGTAGTTTTGCCGGCAAATTTATTGTCAATTTTCTATTCCAACTCAACCTAACAATCCCACATTTGGTCGGCGCGATTGGCATGCTCTATTTGTTTTCACAATCTGGTAGCTTTGCACGACTTGCTGCTGAATGGCATATTATTGCCAAACCAAGCGACTTCCCAGCCTTGATTTTCGATCCATACGCTATTGGCATCATCATGCAATATGTCTGGAAAGAGGTTCCATTTATTGGCGTCATTATCCTTGCAAATATGCAGTCCATTGGTGAAGACTACGAAAGCGTGGCAAGATCATTAGGCGCAAGCAAATGGCAGTCCTTCCGCCACGTCCTCTTACCGATGATTTTCCCTGGTGTGTTATCAGCTTCGATCATCGTTTTTGCATTTACCTTCGGTGCCTATGAAATCCCCGCATTATTGGGCGCAAATTATCCTGCTGCATTACCGGTTCTTGCCTATCAAAAATATACAAATGTTGATCTAGCTGCGCGGCCTGAAGCCATGGCTATGGCGGTTATCATTGCGATCTTATGTGCTTTACTCATCTGGATTTACATTAGATATTGCAGACACAGAATTAGGGGACGTGTATGAGTAAGCGAAAAAACTCACCCCTACAAAACCTTCGCGTATTAACAGGAATTGTGCTGATCACATGGTTGGTACTCCCATTAATCCCGCTCGCCATTTGGTCTTTTGCGAAAGGTTGGTATTTCCCTGACCTCCTACCAAAACGTTGGACGTTAAATGCGTGGGAATATACGCTTTCCAATACTTCCGGCGTATTAGACAGTCTATGGGTCACAATCTGGATTTCCCTTGCTGCCACAGCCTTATCTATTTTGGTTGGTGTGCCTGCAGGGCGTGCCTTAGGCATGTATAAATTCAAGGGTAAAGAACTCATCGAGCTGATGATACTTGCGCCGGTGATCGTACCAGGCATTGCCGTCATTCTTGGTATTCACTCGATCTTTTTGTTCTTAGGTTTGAACAACACAATGACCGGGGTCATTCTTGTTCACTTGATACCCACTTTACCCTATATGACATTGGTTATGTCTGGGATCTTTGCCAATTACGATCCAGCATTTGAAGACCAAGCACGAAGCTTGGGTGCCTCTCCTTTAAAGACGTTTTGGTATGTCACATTGCCCGCAATTATGCCCGGAATCATCGTTGGTGGCTTATTTGCATTTTTAGTTTCGTGGAGCCAATACATTTTAACCCTTCTCATCGGAGGCGGACGCATCATCACCTTGCCATTGCTCTTATTCAACTTCGCAACGTCGGGGCGCAATGATATTACGGGCGCGATTGGCATGATATATATTTTGCCGGGCATCATTGTTTTATTACTCACTGCAAAGCACTTATCTGGTCGCAGTGGAGCTGTTGGAGGCTTTGGTCAAATTTGACACATGTTTCAATCAAAAAACTGTCGAAAACCTATAAAGGATCGGATGCGCCCGCTTTAGATACCCTTTCGCTGGAAATCCCATCAGGTGAGCTCACCGCTTTGTTGGGGCCATCAGGTTGTGGCAAAACAACAACGATGAAAATGATTGCTGGTCTGCTCGAACCTTCATCAGGTGACATCACTTTTGATGGGCGTTCGGTCTTAGATGACAAACCAGAAGATCGCGGCGCTGTGATGGTTTTTCAAAACTATCTTTTGTTTCCCTATATGAGTGTCTCAGACAATATTGGCTTTGGCTTGAAGATGCGCAACATAGATGCAAACCAGATTGAAAAACGCGTTAATGAAATGCTCGAGATGGTGAAGCTTCCTGACCTTGGAAACCGCAAACCAAGTGAGTTATCTGGCGGTCAGCAGCAGCGCGTTGCGCTCGCACGCGCGCTTATCATCCAGCCACAAGTTCTATTATTGGATGAGCCATTATCTAATCTTGATGCACATTTACGTTTTGAGATGCGAGACCTTATTCGTTCCCTTCAACAAGAAATGAAAATCACGACTATTTTTGTCACCCACGATCAAGAAGAAGCTGTGGTGCTCGCAGATAAAATTGCGCTCATTCTTAATGGAAAAATGAAGCAATATGATACCCCAAAAGCGTTTTATAAATCGCCCATTGATGAAGCAACGGCTCGCTTTTTTGGGTGCCACAATTTCATCAAAGGAACCTCTACCAACGGGGATTTTAAGAGCGCAATTGGAAATCTAAAAATCCCAAATACATTTGAAAACGGCGATGGCACACTCACACTTCGCCCTGAAAATGTAAAGATCACCCATGAAAAATCCCAGGACAATACGTTCTCAGCGTCCGTTTTAAATATCATCTATATGGGAACACAAACACGGTTGAAGCTAAAATTAGCCGACTTAGAAATTGATGCAATTGTTAATCCAAATGAGACAGAAGGTGTAAATGTTGGCGATGAAATCCTAATACACCTACCACAAGACGCACTTTGGAAAATCTAAGCGCGGTTACACACCCAAATATCGGTCTTTAATCTCATCTGATAATTCTCCAATAGCGCCACTCCACACAGTTTCCCCTCGCGCTAAAACAACCGCATGATCTGCAACTTGCGTGAGTTCATTCAGTGATTTATCGACAACTAAAATCGACAGATTTTCACCAGATTTGAGCGTCTTAATCGCCGCCCAAATTTCTTGACGAATAATAGGCGCAAGCCCTTCGGTGGCTTCGTCTAAAATAAGCAATTTTGGATTGGTCATCAGAGCTCGGCCAATCGCCAACATCTGCTGTTCACCACCAGATAAGGTCGATGCAATTTGCAATCGTCGTTCAGCCAATCGCGGAAATAATTCCGTGACCCGATCAAAATTCCAACTGCCAGATCGCGCGGCCACCATCAAATTCTGCTCAACATTTAAATTGGAAAAACACCGCCGCCCTTCGGGCACAAGTCCAATTCCTAATTTGATAGCTTCATGCGTGGGCAATTGCGTTAAATCCGTTTGGCCAAATTCGATTGAGCCGCTGTGATAGGGCAGCATACGGCAAATGGATTTGATTGTTGTCGATTTACCAACACCATTACGACCCAAAAGTGCAGTTACCCCACCCTTTTGCACAGACAGATCAACACCAAAAAGCGCCTGTGTGACACCATAAGAAGCCGTGAGGTTTTCGACCTTAAGAAGCGCCATTAAAGCTCATCCTCCTCACCAAGATAAGCATGACGAACATCTTTGTTATTTCGAATATCCTCTACACTACCCGTTGCAATCAACTTTCCATAAACAAGCACACTGATGCGATCTGCAAGCGCAAAAACTGCATCCATATCATGCTCTATTAGCAAAATTGGCGCCTCGTGTTTCAATTCACTTAGCAATGATGTCAACTCATTGGCACCTTCATTACCAAGCCCGGCCATGGGCTCATCCAGCAAAAAGACCTTTGGTTTTAATGCAAGTGCCATCGCCAATTCGAGCCGTCGACGCTCGCCATGGGATAAATCAGACGCTGGCAATTTTAATCTATTCTCAAGCCGAACTCTTGTGGCATGTTGGTTTATTTCATCAACAAGCGCATTCTTTTTGTGCGCATTTGAAAATAGGTTCAATCCTTGCTGCTCACGCCCAAGCAGCGCTAGCAGAATATTGTCTTCAACTGTGTATAGCGGAATAACCGCAGACACCTGAAAACTGCGCCCCAATCCAAGGCGAACCCTTTGGGCAACGTTAAATGATGTAATGTCTCTTCCATCTAATTCGATCGTACCCTCATCTGGGTGAATGCTCCCGGCAATTTGACCTATGATGGTAGATTTGCCTGCACCATTGGGGCCAATAAGCGCGTGGATTTCACCCTTCTGGACAGACAGTGATACGTCCTGGCTTGCATGAACGGCTCCAAAACTTTTCGATATATGATTGATGTTTAATACGGCGTCAGACATTGCGAGCGCCTTTATTCTTAATCAAAACACCAGCGATACCGCCCTTTGCAAATAGCACAATAATCAATAGTAAGAGACCTAGATAAATGTGCCAGAATTCGCTCAAACCACCGAGCGTTTCTTCAAGTGCAACAAACACAATTGCACCAAGCACAGGCCCAATTAATCGAGCTACGCCTCCCAAAATCACAAAAATCATAATCTCACCGGATATAGTCCATGAGAACATTGCAGGACTAACATAACGATTAAGGTCAGCAAATAATGCACCAGCTAATGCGGTGATCATTCCGGATATAACAAATGCGATGAGCTTTAGTTGTTTGGATGAAATTCCAACTGTTTCAACGCGCGCAGGTGAAAAACGCACAGCATTAAGCGCTAATCCAAACGGAGATTTATTTAACATTCGCACCACTAACAATCCAACCGTCAGCAATATAAAGCTCAGCAAAAAGAATGGTAAAGGTGCGAGTGTATTGACCCCAGGAAAACCACCACGCACATAGATGGACATCCCATCTTCGCCACCATAGGCACCCCAGGAAATTGCAAAATAATAAAACATCTGGCCAAATGCGAGCGTGATCATGATAAAATATGCGCCATCAGTGCGCAGACAAAGTGATCCCACCACAAGCGCTGCAATGCCTCCAATTATGACGGCTAATGGCCATGTAATGAGCATCAGTTGAGTACCCTCAATGATAAACCAGCCATCATATATTGGCATGTAGTTTTGCGCGTGGGTTGCTAAAATTCCAACCACATATCCGCCAATGCCAAAATACGCAGCATGGCCAAAACTAATCATCCCGCCATTACCAAGCGCAAGATTTAGCCCAACACCAGCCAACGCAAAGATCGCAGCGCGCGTCGCAAGGGTAACCCAATAAGCCTCACCAATTGAGTTTGCAAAAATGGCAAAAACTAATAAAGCCGCCCAGACAAAAAATGTTAATTGACGCTCTGACATTATGTTGCGCCTCCCATGAGACCTTTAGGTCGCACAAGTAAGACAAGCGCCATAAGAATATAAATAATCATTGACGATAAGATTGACCCAATGTCTTGTGAACCGAACAGCGCAATGCTCCAAATCGGCAGCAAATATGTGCCAAGCGTTTGTACCAAGCCGATTAAGATTGCGCCAACTAATGCTCCTTGAATAGAACCAATACCGCCCACAACTATGACCACAAATGCAGTGATAAGCACTGGTTCGCCCATACCAACTTCAACCGATTGCAATGTACCCACAAGCGCGCCAGCAAATCCTGCAAGCCCAGCTCCAACGGCAAACACGAGCGTATATAAAAACGAGATATTGACCCCAAGCGCTGAAATCATCTCTCGATCAGATTCCCCCGCTTGAATCTGTATGCCAATCCGTGTGCGCGTAATAAGAAGATAAAGCCCAAGCGCGATCGTCAATCCGACAGCAATTAACACCAATCGAAACAGGGAATACTCAATCCCAAATGGAAGCGATATCGGCCCAGATAACATTTCTGGGATATTGAGATAAAGCGGAAACGATCCAAAAACCATCCGCGTGCCTTCTGAAAAAATCAAAATCAAAGCAAAAGTTGCCAGCACTTGGTCCAAATGATCACGCTGATAAAGTCGTCTTATAACCAGCAACTCGACCAAAACCCCTGCCAATGCAGCAGCGCACGCACTTGCGATTAATGCTAACAAATATGAGCCTGTTTGATCCGCCACAAAAGCCGCCGCAAACGCACCCACCATGAACAAAGATCCGTGGGCAAGATTGATCAATCCCATGACACCAAAGACCAATGTTAGGCCTGCTGCCATTAAAAACAGCATCACTCCAAGCTGAAGTCCGTTCAATATCTGTTCGATTAAGAGTGATGTCATAGGAGAGTAAGGCCTGCTAATAGCCGATGCTGAGATTAAGAATAGACACGTTAGATATCATCATTTGAACATTGGTATACGACAAAGACGTTCAAGTCTCTAGTCCTTCGCATATGTCAAAGATGCCCATAAAGTTTCCCATACAGCACCCTTTTCATTATCCGCTTTAGCTTGTCTTAATTGGACAGTATCCGCCAAATAGCTGTGTCCGCTTTTTATAGGTAGAGTGGCAATGCCTAACTCATCGGTACGATGCAAAGTCACCTCAACTTCTCCAGACGGAGCTTTATCGAAAAGTTCAATTTGCACATCGATGAGCGGCTTGCCCTGATAAATTGCTTTAACGGGCATTCCCCCCGACGTGTCATCCGTATATGGATTTGATAAGGCGACTAATTCTATCTCCAAACCAATTTCACGATCAGCACCTTCTGCATTTCCAACACCAACCAAAGATTTTGCAAAACGGCGATATAGTTCTTTAAATCCTTTTTCAGGGAAACCTAGCGCTAGATGCTCTGTTTTATCTAATTTGAAATCCTTATGATCGATAAATTTTTGAAATTTAGCCCATTCCGAATAAGATAAATCATTTGAGATTGTCTCGACCACGAGTATGGCCAATCCATCAGTATCAACTTGTTTTGAAATTGCTGGACGTTGTCCCAATTCTGCGGATATCATCTGTTGAGATTGTTCAACAAACATGTCAAACTTGATATATCGTTCGCGGATATATGCAAACGAACTACCTTTAAAATTTTGACCGTTGCGGAGATCAGCAATCACCACTTCAGAGGCGTTTATTGTATAATCTTGTGGTTCAATCCAAAATTCATGCGCTGTTACAGATGTGGCGCTAAAAAACACCAGAAAACTTAAAACTCGAGCATAAATCATGAACTTCTCCAATAAATCATCCGGTATATTTCCTACTGTGCGCATCCTGATAGTGTCAACTATCCTCGCTATATTCGCAATTACGATCAAACCAGTTTATTCGCATGAACTACAGCCTTCAATTGTGAATTTGACCATTACAGATGATCAAATAAATGGCGAGCTGGAAATTTCATTGGAGCCGTTGATTTCAGGTATGGATCTCGCTTCGATAGACAACACAGACGATGCGCCGGAAGCTGCGCAATATGATGCATTACGAGCGCTTACCCCAGATGAACTTGAGAAAAAATTCAATGAAGCTTGGCCAGAGATAAAATCTAAATTCCAACTCACGGCAGGATCAATCCCTCTTGATGTCATCATCAATGAAATCAGTATTCCGGAAATTGGAAATATTGAACTAAGCCGAACATCAATGCTGCAGGTTTCTGCAGCTCTGCCTGACGATGGGTCAGACATCACCTTTGGATGGAATGCTGAGCTTGGTGAAATTATTATCAGGCAATTAAAAGCAAATGGGGAAGTTAATTATGCAACGCTTTTAACATCAGGCGGCACATCAGAACCCATGCCACGTATTGGCGGGGTCAATGTAAGTGGCATTGATAATTTCTTCAATTACATCGTCATCGGATTTGAGCACATAATCCCAAAAGGTCTTGATCACATCCTATTTGTGTTGGGATTATTCTTCTTCACATTAAAAATGCGCCCGCTAATTCTTCAAATCACCGCATTTACGTTAGCTCATACTGTCACGCTTGCCATGGCAACAATGGGATTGGTGTCTGTACCAGCTTCAATTGTCGAACCATTGATCGCACTTTCCATTGCTTTCGTCGCTTTGGAAAATGTTCGAGGTGGGAAAATCACCATCAGACGCACAGTCATTATTTTTGCCTTCGGCTTATTGCATGGCTTAGGATTTGCCTATGTCTTAGGTGATGTTGGACTTGCACCATCGCAGTTCATTTCAAGCTTGATTGCATTTAACATCGGCGTTGAGATTGGACAATTGAGCGTTATCGCAATTGCGTTTATCACCCTTGGCCTCACCTTTGGTAAAAAACCTTGGTACCGTTCGTATATTGCAATCCCGGCATCAGTTTTAATTGGAGCTGTTGGGATTTATTGGACAATCGAGCGCGTATTTTTTTAATGTAAATATAAGTTTTTTTAAGCAATACACTATATTTGTTATCGATAACTTATTATAAGACGAGGTAGATTTTAGTCCAATGACTAAAATGATTGGGAGATTTATATGAGCAAAATAGCACTTATCACAGGTGGCGGTTCTGGTATCGGTTTAGCATGTGCAAAAACACTTGCACAAAACGGTTATCACACGATCTTAACGGGCCGCAGAGAAGCAGCTCTTCTTGATGCTTGCAAAGCTATTGGCGAAGCCGAAAGCTCCGCCATTGCTTGCGATGTTACATCGCCTGAGGATGTTGATGCGCTTTATGAGAAGATTGAGAAAGATCACGGCCGTTTAGATGTTGTATTCAACAATGCAGGAAATAACGTCACCGCAGCACCAATTGGCGACGTTCCAGTTGAAGATTTTATCAAAGTTATCAATGTGAACTTAATCGGCGCGTTCACTATTGCTCGCGGTGCGTTTAATCTCATGCGCAAACAGACCCCACAAGGTGGTCGCATAATCAATAATGGCTCCATCTCCGCTTCATTACCAAGACCAGGTTCGGCACCTTACACATCATCTAAGCATGCAATTACGGGTCTCACACGCTCGATCTCACTTGATGGTCGGCCGTACAATATAGCGTGTGGCCAGATTGATATTGGTAATGCAGCATCGGACATGACGGCAAAAATGAGCGGTGGTGTCCCCCAAGCTGATCTATCGATTAAACCTGAACCCGTGATGGATGTTCAACATGTTGCGGACTCTGTGTTGCATATGTCAAATTTACCGCTCAGTGCGAACGTTCAATTCATGACAGTTATGGCAACCACCATGCCATTTGTCGGTCGCGGATAGTTTTTCAACACGCAACCAAATTCATTGATTAAGCGCTTTGGCGTTTGATCAATGTTGGTTCTGTTTTTACTATTTTTTCTGATTTCACGTCACTATCAACGGATAACAATTCGACGATTTTTTCTGCAGCGGATTTACCAATTTGCGCTGCGCAGACATCAATTGTGGTAATCGACGGATTTAAGAAAGCACCCAATTCATAAGCACCAAATCCACCGATGTTAATATCGTCTGGTACATTCATACCCATTCTCTGGCACTCTGTAATGGCACCAAAAGCAACAAGATCTGATACGCACATGACAGCCTGTGTATCCGGCCATTGTTTCATAATAGAGCGGATACCGCTTGCTCCGGGTTCCATTGAAAAAGGAGCTAATTCTTGAAACGAGACACGATCACTTGAAAGGCCGTGCTTTTCCATAGAATCACAAAATCCCAAATAACGATCACGACCGCGGCTATCGCGCGAATTATCACCACCAATAAACCCAATCTTTGTATGACCTTGCGCAATGAAATGCTCAAACATCAACTCAGATGCTTGCAGATTTGAAAATCCTACAACGTGATCGATGGGCTTTTCAGGAATATCCCAAGTTTCAATAACGGGAATTCCAGAATTTTCTAAAAGCAATCGACAACGATCTGTGTGCATACCACCTGTAACAACGATTGCTTCGGGCCGCTTTTTCAAAAGCTGTTCAACCAGTTGTTCTTCGCGATCAACGTGATAATTGGTGTAACCCAATAGGACTTGTAAATCTTGCTCAACCAGCCCATCGGAAAACGCTTTAACAGTATCAGCAAAATTACCATTGTTGATCGATGGGATCGTGATCGCAACAAAGCCAGATTTACCTGACGAAAATTCAGATGCTCGCGTATCTAAAACATAGCCCAACTCGTCAGCAGCTTTTTGAATTTTTTCACGTGTTGCCTTGCTCACCGACGTATCTGGTTTAAGAGCACGAGAAACAGTCATGCTGGAAACACCAGCAAGATTGGCCACATCCGCCATTGTCGGCAGCTTCGTTTTGTTTCTCAATTTAAAGCTCCATCTTTGTTGAGCGAAAACTAATCCAACTTAAGGACGCTTCTATCAGGTCCTTTAAAATATTCCATCAACACTGGCAAATCTTCTTCGCCCAATCCTGCCGCTGTCAGCATTTTATATATTTCCATACAAGCAGCTGTGATCGGCATTGAAGTATTGGTTGAAAGTGATAAATCCTGTGCAAATTTGAGATCTTTGATCATATTGGCAAGTCTACCTTGGCGTGTGTAGTCCTTATTTGCATATCTTGGCATAAATTCTTGTAATATCGCGCTATCAGCTCGCCCTCCGGCCAATGCACCTGGAATTTTGGACGCATCAACCCCAGCGTCAATTGCTAATTGCGTAGCTTCCGCCACCGCAACAAAATTTAACCCACACAAAACTTGATTGATAATTTTAGTTGTTTGCCCAGCACCGCTTGGCCCCATATGGGTCATGTTCGACGCAAGTAACTTTAAGCATTCCATCGCGCGCTCAACATATTGGTCTTCACCGCCAATCATCAACGTTAATTCACCAATTAGCGCTTTAGGTGCGCCACCGGATAATGGTGCATCAACCCAGCCAATATTACGCTGACTGGCCTTGTCTGCCATTGCGCGCGTTTCTTCAGGTCCAACTGAGGACATATCAATAAAAACCGTTTTTGAGCTTGTCCCAAAGATCGCACCTGCATCTCCAAAAGCTGCAATTTCAACAATTCTGGAGGCGTTCAAACTAAACACAACAAAATCAGCTTCTTCAGCCGCATTGGCCGCAGAAGTCGCGGCGCGCGCACCCTTATCAACCAACTCTTGAACACGTGCTTTATCCAGATCAAATACTGAAAGTTCACATCCGACATCAAGAAAGCGCGTTCCGATGGCTCCGCCCATAGCACCTGCGCCAATCAATCCAATTTTAAACACTGTCAGCTACCTTTGTTTTGAGCTTTAATTTCTGAAATTATCTGCGCAACAATTTCATCTGTTGATCCGCTTATATCCGCAACAATTGCCTGCTCGCGTTCGATGAGCGGTTCAAGCGTTGCAAACTGACTTTTGAGCAAACTAAGTGGCATAAAATGTCCACCCCGTTTTGCCATTCGATCTGCGATTAATTCTTGTGATCCTGAGAGGTGAATAAACGTCACACGTTCCCCCGCCTCTTTTTCAATCAAATCACGATATCCCAGCTTTAATGCTGAACATCCTGCAAAAATAATACCTTCGGCGTTTGCCATTTCACGCCCGATAATTTTAAGCCATGGCCAACGATCATCATCGGTTAACGGAGTGCCTGCACTCATCTTTTCGATATTGCTTTGAGGGTGAAAACTATCACCCTCTAAATAAGTGCCATTCAATTGGTCTGCGAGTGCGTTGCCGACGGTTGACTTGCCACATCCGGCGACACCCATAACAATGAAAAGTCTATTGTTTTGAACTGACATATCGATCTAATTTATAAGCTAGCTGTAATTCCGCCATCAACATAAAGCGTATGGCCATTCACAAAGCTAGATCCTGCAGAGCTTAAGAAAATACAGGCGCCAACCAGTTCTTCAACATTTCCCCATCGCCCTGCAGGAGTTCGTTTCTCAAGCCACGCGCTGAACTCTGGATCAGCAACCAGCGCAGCGTTGAGAGGTGTATCAAAATATCCAGGTGCAATCGCATTACACTGCAAACCATATTTCGCCCAATCCGTTGCCATACCTTTGGTAAGATTTCCAACGGCGCCTTTTGTTGCGGTATAAGGCGCGATACCTGGGCGTGCTAAAGCGGTTTGTACAGACGCGATATTGATAATTTTACCAGCTTTTCGTTTGATCATATGGCGGGCAACAGCCTGACCAACGCTGAACACAGATGCAATATTGGTCGACAATAATTTTTCAAACATATCAGCGGGGAAATCTTCCAAAGCTGTACGATGTTGCATGCCAGCATTGTTGACCAAAATGTCAATCGCACCATGCTCGCCTTCAAACTGATCAACAGCCGCTTTTACACCTTGATGATCAGTTGCATCAAATGCAAGTTCAAACACTTTTGCACCTGTTGCTTTGAGCTCTTCAGCAGCCTTGGAAAGCTTACTGGTATCACGTCCATTGAGCACAATTGCAGCACCTGCTGCCGCCAATCCTTTTGCAAGCGCAAACCCAATTCCCTGCGACGAGCCGGTAATCAATGCGGTTTTTCCATTAAGGTCAAAGAGGGCGTGTGTCATTATTTCACTTTCAATTTTTAACTGGACAGGTATTGGTTCGGTGTATAAATGTTATCGATATCAAAAGCAAGCCATATTAGGATTATTGAATGTCAAAAGTTGAAATTTTACAGATGGGCCCCTATTCAGAACGCGATGAAAAGATGCTCGAAGAACAGTTTAAAGTACATCGATATTTTGACCAAAAAGACCCTGCTGCTTTTCTAAAGGAACACGGCAACTCAATAAAAGCAATCGCCACACGTGGTGACCTTGGCGCAGATGCTAACCTTATAAATTCGCTCCCTAATTTGGAAATTATCAGCATCTACGGAGTAGGTTTTGATGCGGTGGATATAGAAGCTGCAAAAGCACGTGGCGTACATGTGACCAACACCCCTGATGTCTTGACAAAAGACGTTGCAGACCTTGCAGTTGCAATGATGTTAACGCTTGGTCGGCGCGTCAATGAAGCTGCCGATTGGGCCAGAAGCGACTGGGCAAACAAGGGCATGTTCCCACTCACAAGACGCGTTCACGGAAAACGCGCAGGTGTGCTTGGTTTAGGACGCATAGGCTATGAAATTGCCCGACGCCTTCAAGGTTTCGACATGGACATAAACTATAGCGCTCGCGCACCGCATGACCTTAAAGAAGACTGGAAATACATCGCAGATCCAATTGAATTGGCCAAAAACAGCGATGTATTATTTGTCTCGCTTGCGGCATCTAAACAAACACATCATATCGTCAATAAAGACGTACTGGATGCATTGGGGCCGGATGGCATGGTCATTAATATTTCGCGCGCGTCCAATATCGATGAAATTGCGCTATTAGATGCCCTAGAGACAAAAACACTGGGGTCAGCTGCACTAGATGTGTTTGAAGGTGAACCTGATATCAACCCGAGATTTTTAAATCTTGATAGTGTTCTATTACAACCTCATCATGGCTCAGGCACAGTCGAGACACGTGAAGCCATGGGCGATCTTGTGTTTGAAAATCTAAAAGCTCATTTTGATGGCAAAGAACTGCCCACACCAGTTATGTAAATTATAGGATTTATTATGCGTTCAATCGTTATTCACAAAGCTAAAGATCTTCGAATTGAAGAAACAGATGTGCAAACGCCTCAAGCTGGCGAAGTCCTCGTGCGCATTGCAACAGGCGGTATCTGCGGCTCAGATTTGCATTATTATAACCATGGTGGTTTTGGCACAATTAAAGTTAAAGAGCCAATGATTTTAGGCCATGAAGTTTCAGGTTACATCGAAGAATTGGGTCCCGATGTTGAAGGTCTTAAGGTCGGCGATCTCATCGCGTTGTCTCCATCTCGTCCTTGCAACACCTGCCAATATTGCCTTGAGGGCAAACAAAATCATTGTGAAAACATGAGGTTTTATGGCTCGGCCATGCCGTTCCCACATATCCAAGGTGCATTCCGTGAAATGATCGTAGCTGATGCATCACAATGCGTCAAAGCTGACGGTTTAACACCTGGCGAAGCTGCAATGGCGGAACCACTTTCTGTTTGCCTACACGCAACCCGGCGCGCTGGTGATTTACTTGGCAAAAAAGTTCTGATCACTGGGTCCGGCCCCATCGGAACATTAAGTGTTCTAGCAGCACGCGCAGCAGGGGCTACTGAGATTGTCGTGACGGACCTTGAAGATCAAGCACTATCCTATGCTTCAGAAGTTGGTGCAAATAAAACTATCAACATGATCACAGATGCTAACGAGCTTGATGTCTATAAAGAAGGCAAGGGCTATTTCGATGTTTTGTTTGAATGTTCAGGTGCAGCACCTGCACTTGCGGCAGGCATATCTGTTATGCGCCCACGCGGCATTGTCATGCAACTTGGTTTGGGTGGCGATATGTCGGTTCCAATGCAAGCACTTACTGCGAAAGAACTAGATCTACGTGGCTCCTTCCGCTTTTATGAAGAATTTCCCATGTCCGTCAAACTCATGCAGCAGGGCCAAATCGATGTGAAGCCACTCATCTCGCATACAGTTAAATTGGATGATGCCATCTCAGGGTTTGAGATAGCTGGTGACCGCAAGCACGCCATGAAAGCACAAATCGAGTTTTCATAATCTTGACTGTGGGCTTAGACCAAATTGCTAAAATTTGACTTCTGCGCCCACAGCTTCAAGTGCTGCAATTGCAACGGCAACATCCTGCTCAGGCGAACCTGATCCAACACCGATACCACCCACACATTGACCATCCTTAATTATCGGCAAACCGCCGCTGAGGCCTGTTACATTCCCGCCAGTTGCCGCACCAATTGCGGGGCGAACAGCTTCAGGAATATTAGAGCTTGGCCCGCGAATAGATGCAGCTGTCAGCGCTTTTGATAGCGCGCTCTTTCGACTTAAAAACTTTGCACCTGTCATCTTGATCTCTGCCAACAGTTCACCACTTGCATCGACGATAACAATGCATTGCGGCTGGCAAATGTCTTCCGCTTTGTTTACTGCGGCTTGCAACATCGATAAGCTTGCTTGGTGCGTTAATATGAGGCTTGTTTGAAAATTCATGTGGGAATTCCACTTGCTGTTTACGTAATATATGTTATCGATATCAAAAAAACACGCGGAGATAAATAGATGTCTTTCTTTGAAGCTGCAGATCCGGTCTTTTCCACCTATGTTTTAGGCAATGCACCGCTAAAACAACTCGCCACAGGATTTGATTGGGTAGAAGGTCCTGTTTGGTTTGGAGATGCAAACTGTTTGCTGTTTTCAGATATTCCAAACAATCGCATCATGCGCTGGACACCAGAGCTTGGTGTTAGCATCTATCGCGAGCCATCAAATTATACAAATGGCCATACACGCGATTTGCAGGGCAGATTGATCTCATGTGAACACGGTACACGCCAAGTTACACGCACTGAACATGATGGCACCATCACAGTGATTGCCGATAGTTTTGAAGGCAAACGTCTTAATTCGCCGAATGATGTTGTGGTTAAATCAGATGGTTCGATTTGGTTCTCCGATCCGCATTACGGCATCATGACAAATTATGAAGGATTTAAATCCGAACAAGAATTACCCTGCCAAGTTTATCGCATTGACCCAAACACCGGTGCGATGACCGCTGTTGTAACCGATCTCGATTGCCCAAATGGGTTAGCTTTTTCAAAAGATGAGAAAACGCTCTATGTGGCGGATACCGGTAAAATCTTCGATGAAAATGCCAATCGCCTTATCAGAGCTTATGATGTCGATGGTATGAATGTTTCTGGCGGCAAAGACTTCCACAAAGTTTCTGCAGGTTGCGCTGATGGCTTTCGCTTAGATGAAGATGGAAACATCTGGACATCAGCAGGCGACGGTGTGCATTGCATCAGTCCAGAAGGTAAATTTTTGGGTAAGATTTTGGTCCCAGAAACGGTATCAAACATTTGTTTTGGTGGCCGAGCGAAACATCAATTATTTATCACGGCAACAACAAGTCTTTACGCCATCAAACTTAATAGAAGCGGCATTCAAAAACCGTAAGCTTCAAAGAGCTCAAACTCTCACTTACCTAAACGGTTTCACCAGGAATCAAACGTGTTTCAACAACGTTGACATCCTTGGTAGGCTCGTTTCGGATACGCGCGACAAGCGCTTCCGCTGCAGATTTCCCAAGCGTTTCTGTTGCAACTGTTGTTGTGGTCAGCTTGCGTGGTAAAACGGATGTGATTTCCATACCGCCCCAACCAGCTATTGCAATATCGTTAGGAATTTCAATTCCGTGTTTTTGACAATAGAACATGCCGCCAACCGCCATCGTGTCATCTTGATAGTAAATCGCATCGATATCACTTGTTCTATTCAGCACATTTTCTGTGCCATAATAGCCTGGGTAAAAACCCGCATGATCAACAAGAATTTCTTTGGAGACCATTTGCAATGAACTATCGTTTAATGCAGCTTGAAAACCATCAAGACGAATGAGGTTAGTGCTGCCTTCATTCCGATTTGCACCAATATATGCAATCTTTTTATACCCCTTCGAGAGCATAAATTGACCCATCTCATAGCCGCAGTCAAAGTGATTAAACCCAACAGAAATATCCAAAGGGCTGGTATTAAGGTTCCACATTTCAACAATGGGTATGGCTTGAGCTTTTAATATTTCTATCGTTGCAGGGGTATGTTTGCGACCACTTAAAATAACTCCGGCGGGTCTCCAGGCAAGAATTGCGCGGAGCCACTCTTCCTCCGTTTCAGGAGAACGTTCATGCGCACCAATCATCGTCTGATAGCCATATTTTAGAAAAGTACGATCAATGGAATCAAGCACTGGTCCATATAATCCACTCGTCAAACTTGGAACTGAAACCCCAATTAAGGTCGATGTATCGAAAGACCCAAAAGCAGCTGCGATGCGATTTGGCACATAGCCCAATCGTTCAACTTCCAGCATGACCTTTACTTTCGTTTCTTCGGTAAATCCGCTGGCATTTCGTAACACACGTGATGCTGTCATTTTAGAAACACCTGCAGCCTGCGCAACTTCACTTAGTGTTGCACCGCCTCTCTTACTCGATTTTTTCGCCATAGCCGCTTCTGTCTAATAAATTAAAGTGATCGATAACATTTTGCTTGACTTTGTGAACATATGCAAGACATTATAAGGGTACGTTACCGGTAACCTGACATTTGGGAGTTGTTTTATCGGTGAAAGGGAGGAAGTTTTATGCCGAAGTCCACACAGGGTGGCTTGTTTTTCGATGACATCGTCAAATCATTTGGCGGAACACTAGCGCTGCGCGGTGTGTCCTTACACGTCGCGCGTGGTGAAATCGTTGCACTTTTAGGTGAAAACGGGGCAGGTAAATCCACGCTTATTAAAGTGTTAGGTGGCATTCATCAGCCTGATTCCGGACATGTTTCAATAGATGGCATACATTACACCCACTCCCCATCACGCTTAGATGAGCGCCAAGCTGTGGCTTTCATTCACCAAGATCTTGGTCTTGTTGAATGGATGACGATTGCTGAAAACATGGCACTGTCTCAGGGTTACGCGCGAAAAATGGGTTTCATTGATTGGAAGTCGGCAGAAGAAAACGCCAAAGCTGCACTTAAAAAAGTTGATTGCGATTTTGATCCCACAACACGAATTTCAGATCTCAGCCGAACTGAAAAATCACTTGTGGCAATTGCCCGCGCGCTTGCAGTTGAGTGCGATTTTCTTGTTTTAGACGAACCTACGGCAAGCCTCCCCGCGGACGAAGTGGAACGATTATTCAATGCGCTTCGTCCGCTTAAAGAGGCCGGTGTTGGGATGATTTACGTATCTCACCGCTTGGATGAGGTATTTAAAATCGCAGACAGGGTTGCGGTATTAAGAGATGGCATGATGGTTGGAATGCGCGACATCGCACACACCAATCCGCCAGAACTTGTCAATTTGATCGTTGGCAAAAAAACTCGCGAAATCGATCGGCCCGAAGTTGATATTGGCGCACCTGTCATTCAAACAAAAGATTTAAGATCTGGGATTGCAGGTCCGCTTGATTTAAAGATCAATCAAGGTGAAGTGGTAGGACTTGTTGGCTTACGTGGTGCGGGTCATGAAGAAATCGGACGTAGCTTTTATGGTTCCAGTCCATTCACCGGGTCTATTTTACTCAATGGCTCAACACCGGATCTATCCAGCCCGCGCGCTGCAATGAAATCAGGCGTAGGACTTGTAGCCCGAGATCGTGTGGTTGAATCCATTGCGCCGAGCCTCACCATTCGTGAAAACTCCTACATCAACCCAGAAGCAGTTGGCCGCAACTTATTTTCGTTCATGTCCCCACGTCAGGAAGACAAAAACTCCTATGAGCTTGGCAAAGAACTCGGTCTAAGCCCCAATGATCCAACACTTGCAATTGAAGCTTTATCAGGTGGAAACCAACAAAAGGTCGTGGTTGGACGCTGGCTTGCAACGGGGCGGAAACTACTAATTGCCGAAGATCCAACAGCAGGCGTTGATGTCGGCGCCAAAGCAGAAATTTATGCACTTTTATTTGAAGCGCTTGCAACAGGTATGGGTGTAATCGTTGTCTCAACCGATTTTGAAGAGGTTGCAGCAATCTGCCATCGAGCCATTGTATTTAGTCGCGGACAAGTCGTTGATGAATTGTCAGGCGTCAGCCTTTCTACGGAAACACTAATTCAGGCTGCTTCCGCGGGGGAAGTCAGTCAAAATTCACCTGCTATGGAAGCAGGTAGGAGTTAATCATGCAGTCCATCAAATCCGGCGCTCTTGAGCCAACAAAAGCAGAGTTAAAAGGTTTAAGCTTCGGCGAAAAGCTCGTCCGTTTCATTCCTGTTTACGGGCTACTTATCTTGACGATCTTTCTCATCACACTCTTTTCAGTGATGCTGCCAGATACATTCCCAACCATGCTGAATTTACGCGCAATTTTGTCGGATAAGGCAATCATTGCGATCCTGAGTTTAGCGGCGATGATACCTATGGCAGCAGGGCGTATCGATCTAACTGTTGGTTACGGTATCGTGATCTGGCACATTCTTGCGATCTCATTGCAAACGATGTTTGGCATCCCATGGCCAATCACCGTTGTGATCGTATTGGTGCTTGGTGCATTTGTTGGTTTTTTAAACGGCATCTTGGTGGAAGTAGCAAAAATTGACTCGTTCATCGCAACATTGGGTACAGGTACGGTTTTATATGCACTCGCACTTTGGCACACAGGTGGACGCCAAGTTGTTGGTGGATTACCAGATGGGTTTTATGCCTTAAGCAGCACCTTCGTCTTTGGCTTACCAATCACCGCATATTATGTCTTTGTAATCACAGTTCTGCTTTGGCTTGTTCTCGAATATACACCAATTGGACGTTATCTTTATGCCATTGGAGCTAACCAAAAAGCCGCTGAGCTCAACGGCATACCAACGCGCAAATTCGTGGTTGGCGCATTTATTTCATCTGGCGTCATGACAGCACTTGCAGGCGTTATTTTAGCATCAAAGCTTAGAATTGGTCAGGCAAGTGTTGGCCTTGAGTATTTGCTTCCAGCACTTGTCGGTGCGTTTTTGGGATCAACAACTATCAAGCCAGGCCGCGTAAACGTTTGGGGCACAATTATTGGCGTCTCAATACTTGCGGTTGGCATTTCAGGAATTCAGCAATTTGGCGGTTCATTTTGGGTTGAACCGATGTTTAACGGTGCGACCTTATTGGTTGCCATCGGAATTGCTGGCTATGCGCAAAGACGCAAAGGCGCAGTCAAAAAGTAAAAGATATTATCAGCAACTATGGAGGAAATAATGCTGAAACGTACATTTATGAAAGTCCTGCTTGCAGGCACTTTAATGGCAGGCACAGGTTTCTCTGCAGCTTACGCCATGGACAAATGGGATGGACCAACAACAGGACCGAAGGCCGCAGCAGATAAAACAATTGTGGTGCTAGCAGGTGATCTTAAAAACGGCGGCATCTTGGGCGTAACCAATGGTGTGGCAGAAGCCGCTGAGAAAATTGGTTGGACCGTTCGTGTGCTTGATGGCGCGGGATCTATTTCTGGTCGCACAGCTGCATTTGGTCAAGCTATGGCACTTAAACCCGATGGAATTGTGATCAACGGCTTTGATGCGGTTGAACAACAAGCGGCTTTAGAAACTGTTGCAGCAGCTAATATTCCTATGGTGTCTTGGCACTCCGGACCTAAAATTGGGTGTGATGCACCCGGCGGCATCTTTTCCAATGTTTCAACAGATGCAATGACCGTGTCAGAAACAGCGGCTGAATGGGCCATCGCCGATGGCGAAGGCAAACCAGGTGTTGTGATCTTCACCGATTCTACATATCAGATCGCAATTGATAAAGCTGACCGTATTCAGGAAACCATCGAAAAGATGGGTGGCACAGTCTTAGAATATGTCGACACTCCGATTGCCGATACATCTGCTCGTATGGGCCCACTAACAACATCGCTTCTACAAAAGTATGGCGCAAAATGGACACACGCGCTAGCGATCAATGATTTGTATTTCGACTTTATGGGCCCTGCACTAGCGGCCGCTGGGATTTCAGGTGACGGTTCGCCAAAAGCAGGTTCTGCTGGTGATGGATCTGAAGCTGCATTCCAACGAATTCGCACAAACCAATACCAGGCAATCACAGTTGCAGAACCGCTAAACCTACAAGGTTGGCAGCTGGTGGATGAGCTAAACCGAGCTGTCCAAGGCGAAGCATGTTCCGGCTATGTAACATCTCCAGCGCTTGTGACCGAAGAAGGTTTAAAAGCGATGGGTGATAGCAATCAGTTTGATCCGCAATCTCCTTATCGTGAAGCTTATGCAACAATCTGGGGCAAATAAGATCTAGCGATTATATAAACTCCTACCAACTTAGGGCGGCTTTTTAGTCGCCCTTTTTTTGTGCTCAGTTACTCATAACCTAATTTAGACATGCACACTGACGAGGATAATTCTGCTTTCAATCTTGTTCTGATAACGAATGACTAAGGGGATGCACCTACGATCCCATCCAGTGTGTCAAAACTTATCTAATATTATGATGCTCCCTGAATTCGCAAACGAGATTAGCTACCCTAAAGCATCTAGCATCTAATTGAGTCGAATGACACGGATGATGAGAGACGTGGGACCTAAGCCTATAAAGCTATGTTCATCTTATGTGAGACAACCAAAGATGATTGCCCAAAAAATTAAGGCCACGCATCGGGCAAATGCGTGGCCTTTCTTTGGAGGCGGGAGATTAATTTATGAACGCCTCTGGTTTTTAGTAACTACCGCTTTAGCGCGCCAACACCTGAGAAACGGAAAGCTTCTTTTTCAAGGCTGTCAATTTCCTCAGCACTCATCTGATCATGAGCAACTGTAATGCGGCCCAAGAACACGAATGGCAACTCACCTGCACGCTCTTCCAAATCGGCTTTGATGGCTTCCGCTGTGGCGGCACCAACATCATCACCCATACGCATTGGCGTTGCATCTAGCTCACCGCGACGGATTGCATCCAGCTCAAGGCCCGTACCACCCCAACCCGTTGAGAAGACTTCTTTCTCTTTACCAACAGAGACTTGCGCTTCTACAGAACCCATAGCCATTGCCGTGTTCGCATTGTGGATCACTGTTGCTTCAGGATAGGATTGCAAAATCAAAGATGTGCCGGCAAAACCGCCTTCAC
Source organism: Lentilitoribacter sp. (assembly GCA_039986595.1). Classification (GTDB taxonomy): domain Bacteria; phylum Pseudomonadota; class Alphaproteobacteria; order Rhizobiales; family Rhizobiaceae; genus Lentilitoribacter. The sequence goes on along the minus strand of JBDWQJ010000004.1, from coordinate 757,589 downwards.
GCTGATACTCACCATAGTGTTCGTAAACAGTTGTCCAGTTGCCTTTTTCTTCAACGCAGGCTTTGAAATCGCCAGAACGTTGATTGTCGGTAATGCCTGGGATACCACGGTTCATCGCCATCGTAACACCTTCACCAAGACGCCCAAGCATGTAGTCGCACATGGTAAGAGCACCAGCTGCAGAAGAGAAATCAAACCATGCGTCTGGTTGATTTTCAAGATCCTTGAGAGGCGTATGGAACGCCCAGACATAAGTCGTTAACGCATCTTCTCCGGCGAGTTTGGAGATGTTGTCTGCCTGAACTGCAAGCTCAGATGGACCGAACACTACGTAGTCGTAGATGTCTTTATCAAGAACAACCTGATTAGTGTAGGTAGACTGCAAAGAATGTTCAACCTGGCGTGACGCAAACTCAGTTGTTTCATATTTTATGCCTAACTGATCAAGACGCTTTGTCATAGCTAGATAGTTGCGAGCCCAAAAATCTGATGTATCCGAAGAAGGGTAGATCAGTGCAATTTGGATCGGGTTATCTTGTGTACCTGAAAATGGTACAGCTTCTGCACCAACAACCGCCTGCATCGCTTCCAGTGCACCGTCGGCATTCACTTCACCTGGCACCCAGTGATCGCGATCTGCGATACCTGGAAGCTCCTTAAGTGGAAGCTTTGAGTGGCCATCGGCCATTGCTGCGCCTGTAAAGGCAATCATGGCTGTTAGTGCTGTGGTCGTAAATAATCTCATATTGGTTTCCTCCCTAGTTATGAGAATGTTTGAAACTGACCGTGGAAACCCCACGGCCAATTCTTTAAATGGATCTGATTTAACCGCTCGCCGTTACGCCTCCAGCGGTGATACCGCCGATGGCAAGGAGTGCTATCAACAGACCGATAATTATGGCGGCAAGTTGCATGGTTTTCGCCCCCTCGGCAGACTTTAAGCCCGCAAAGAGACCCATTGCTCCATCTCTGTCTTTCTTCTGAATCCAGGCATAAAGTGCGACCGAACTGATGATCACGAAGCCGGAAGCAACAGGCTGCCAGAAAAACTCAATGCGCAGCGTTACCAAGGCGTTCAACATCATAGCAAGAAGCAATACACCGGAGAATGAACCAATCATCGAAGCACGTCCGCCGAACAACGATGTGCCACCAACAACAACTGCCGCAATAACATGTAGGTTAAAGAACGGAGCCATTGTTGCTTGGATCGCATTTTGCTTGCCCGTTAGCATCAGGCCGGCAAGCGCAGCACAGGCACCGCAAAGCACATATGCATACAATTTATGACGGTTCACACCGATGCCGGTCAGTTCCGCCGATTCAGGGCTGGAACCGATAGCCACAGTATAGCGACCAAAATAAGTACGCTTCAGTGCAAAATAACCAAGTGCCATGACCAACATGCCAATAACAGCCGGTGTTGGAATGAGAAATGGCGTTTGCCCGCGACCAAGTTCGGTCAACACTTCTGGGAAGCGAGCAAGAACAAGACCCTTTGCCAACAACAGCGCAAGACCTTTGTAAACGAGGTCCATCGCCAAGGTTCCAATAAGATCGGGTACATTGAGGCGTGTGATGATGAGGCCGTTGATGAGGCCGAGCAACGCACCAATCGTCAAGGCGATTGGAATACCGACATAGATCGAGAAACCGTATTGCTTTACTAAAAATGCCATGATGATGGACGAAAGCACCGCAACAGAGCCAACCGAAAGATCAATCCCTCTCAACGTGATCACATAGGTCATTGCCATAGCCATTGGCATGTAAAGCGCTGCATCCTGAAGGATCAGTGTTAAATTGTCCGGTCGGAAGAAGCGGGTCGGAGAAGCGACTGCCATGAAAAGAAAAATTGCAAAAATCATGGCCATCGGCGCGATGATTGCCATATAGGGTTCTATCCGTTCGGAGAACGGTTGTTTATGTGCATCTACAGCTGGGGTACTCATGCTGCGTCCTCCTTTGCGCCTACGATCATGCCCAATACTTCTTGAGTTGAACTCTCGGTTGTTTTAACAACGCCAACATTTTGGCCACGACGCTGAACGTGGACGCGGTCAGCTACTTCAAAAACATCGTCCAGTGAATGGCTAATTAGGATCACAGCAAGGCCTTGCTCCTTCAGCGCTTTGATGAGTTTAAGGGTCCGCGCAGTTTCCTGTGGTCCCAATGCCGCCGTTGGCTCGTCCATGACAAGAACGCGGAGATTGGTGTTGTAAACGGCTCGCGCAATCGCAACGGCCTGACGCTGACCGCCAGACAGACTATCTGTTTGAGCGTCCAACGAGCGTAGCCGCACACCAAGGCGCTCCATGAGAACGCGCTCGGTTTCAGAACGCATTTTCTTGTTGTCCAAAAGCGTAATTCCGAAAACTTTTTTGGTTAATTCGCTGCCAAGAAACATATTGGCAGCAGGATCTAAGTGATCGGCCAAAGCCAATGTTTGGTATACAGCATCAATGCCCACATCAATCGCGTCAGCATGTGAGCTCATTTCAAGCGGTTTATCATCCAAGGTAATCGCACCTTCAGTGGGCTGATATACCCCGGTGAGAATTTTGATGAGAGTGGATTTACCGGCGCCATTATCACCAACGATAGCTAAAACTTCGCCAGCATATGCGTCCATATCGACATCGTTGAGTGCAACAACGCCACCAAATCTTTTGACGATGCCACGCATCGAGATTATGGGTTTTTTATCAGTCATTATTCCTCCAAAAGGCATCAGTGAACCGTTCCCTGAAAATCGCTTTCACGATCAGGGTCGAACAAGGTTGATCCGCCTAATATTTCCTCCAAATGATCATCATTCATTGTGATAGATCATTGGTTACATCATCACGTTATCGGTAACATGTGTCAAGTGTTATCGTTAACATTTATGGCTTTTTATCGTCTGATATGCAATAAATCAGCACCTACGCAAGCACATGAAAATCAATTAAGAGTATATTTTTATTACTATTTTTCAAAAGTTGTCTGACTAAAATGAGGTCTGCGTTTTATCGTTTTAAATGCGAGAATATCTCTCAGACGAAGCTTTAACTGCAAACATCGCAAATCAAAACACGGCTTTGACTTAACCAATGATCACCTCATCTACCCACACGTTTTAGAACTCAAAGACACCAACAAAAATCAATAGGTTGCACCGTAATTTGATCACCCTATTATACATTGATCGAAAATATCGTTGACCACGAGCTATGACCCTTCTTATAAACACGGACGGGGGAATTGGGAGAGAAGTCACAAGTGCTAGAAATGTCGCATAACCATTTGCTGATTTCAGCATCATTGATCGTTGCAATGATGGCTGGTTTCACTGGTCTTAGTGTCATGCAAGGTGCATCAGGGCTCAATCTTGTTGCACGCAAGCGCGCCGTCATTATGGCTGCAATTGCAATGGGCACAGGAATTTGGTCAATGCACTTTGTTGCTATGCTCGGTATGAAGCTACCTGTACCATTCTTCTATGATGCATTGATTACACTCGCATCCGCGTTGGTCGCCATCTTAGTTGTTGGGATCGCGCTGTTAATTATGCATTTTATTCCGCGCACCGTGCAGACCAAAACAATTGCGGGCGTTATCGTTGGCTCAGGCATATTAGCCATGCACTATTTAGGCATGTACGGCATTCGGTTGGTACATCCCATTTATTCCGGAATTGGGATTATCATAGCAATTGCTACATCAATAATTCTAAGCACAAGTATGATCTTTATTGCTTATAACGAGCGCGAGAACAAAAATATTATTGCTGGAACTGTTTTGTTCGGCATAGCCGTATTTATGGTGCATTTTGTTGCTATGGCCGGAACAGAATTTGAAGAAATGAGCAACGCTCCCGTGCCAGATCTGCGAATGAGTAATGAAGTATTGGCCTTAGGTGTTGCGCTAGCAAGCTTCGTCATAAGTGGCGCATTTTTACTAATGAGCGTCAGCTTACTCCCTTCAAATTTTAAAGCCGATCTTGTTGAGGAAGCAATGACCGACGGTTTAGTTTCTGACAAAGCAACCGATGTCATTGCAGTTAATCCCAATGAGCCCGGAGAGAAAAACTGGATTCAGATACCTTATGAGAAAAACAACCAAACCCATTTTATCAAAGTTGAAGATATAGCTGCAATCCGCGCTGAGGGTCATTACACGATTTTATATTCCGTTGATGAGAAACACTTTTGCCCTTGGAACATCTCTGAAATGAAGAAGAGGCTTTCAGGTGAAGGCTTTTTACAAACCCATCGAAGTTACCTTGTAAATCCACGCCATATCAGCAGCTTTGAACGCACTAAAGACAACGGATATTTGTTGTTCTCAAAATTTAAGTCCTTTGAAAAAGTTCCAGTTAGCCGCTCAAAACTAAATGAAATTCGCAAAGAATTAGACATTAGCTAAAACTCAAATATCGCATTTCGTGAAGTTTCTTCGCATTTCGTGCGGCGTTAGCGCAGTTGGAAAATCAGCTGATGCAATCTTCTTAAACCTCTTATTAGTTAGCACCATCACTTAGATGGAGGAACTAATGATACCCGCAGCATTTGAATATCATCGCCCCGATTCAATCGATGGCGCGATTAAGATTATTTCAGAGCATGGCGATGAAGCGCGCGTGATCGCAGGCGGTCACAGCTTAATTCCCATGATGAAACTACGCATGGCAGATTTATCTCACCTTGTTGATTTACAGCACATCAATGAGTTAAAAGGTGTGATCGTTGAAGGACAATCCGTCACGATCGGCGCTATGACCACACAGCATGAACTCATCGCACATACTGAACTTGCGAAAGTCGCTCCAATAATCAATGAAGCAGCGCTTCAAATTGCCGATCCGCAAGTTCGCTACATGGGCACAATCGGCGGTAACGTCGCAAACGGCGATCCAGGCAATGACATGCCAGGCTTGATGCAGTGCCTTGATGCCAACTATACTCTGGTTGGCCCTAATGGCACACGATCTGTTAAAGCCCGTGATTTTTATGAAGCAGCTTACTTCACCGCACGTGAAGAAGAAGAGATCCTAACGTCTGTGACATTTGATTCACCGGTTGGTGGTTTTGCATATGAAAAGCAAAAACGCAAAATCGGGGATTACGCAACAGCCGCCGCTGGTGTCTTAATTACAAAAGACGGTTCAAAATGTTCACATGCATCGATTGCGCTGACCAATTTAGGCGACACACCAATTTATTGCGAAGAAGCTGTCGCCATCCTAACTGGATCTGACTTGAGTGCCGACACCGTTGAAGCAGCAACTGTTGCAGCAGTAAATGCCAGTGATCCTGGTGAGGACAATCGCGGCCCAATCGAATTTAAAAAACATACAGCAAAAATCGTCATTCGTCGTGCCATTGAGCGCGCGATTGAACGCGCTTAACTCGCTGCGGGAGGAAACATTATTATGTCAAAAATGCATATTAAAATGAAGGTGAACGGCGAAGAAGTGGAAACACTTGCCGAACCTCGTGAACTACTCATCCATGTTCTTCGTGAACGTCTGGACATTACAGGGCCGCATATCGGTTGCGAAACATCACATTGTGGCGCATGCACCATTGATATGGACGGAAAATCTGTAAAATCTTGCACTGTGTTTGCTGCCCAAGCCAATGGTGCGGACATCACGACAGTTGAAGGCCTTGGAGATCCAGATAACCTGCATATCTTGCAAGAAATGTTCAAAGAACATCATGGTCTTCAATGTGGTTTTTGCACACCGGGCATGATCACACGTGCACATCGTTTGTTGCAGGAAAACCCAAACCCGACAGAAGAAGAAGTGAGATTTGGTATGGCAGGCAACCTTTGTCGCTGCACAGGATACCAAAACATCGTGAAGTCAATTTTGGCTGCAGCAAATGAAATGAACGCAGCTAAGGAGGCAGCACAATGAATGAGATGACACCTCCAAAAGAAGAACGTTCAGAGGCTCTTAAAGGCTTGGGTTGTTCGCGCAAGCGCGTGGAAGATGCACGTTTTACACAAGGCAAAGGCAACTATGTCGATGACATTAAGCTGCCAGGTATGTTGTTCGGCGATTTCGTGCGCTCACCATATCCGCACGCTTATGTAAAAGGTATCAACACCGATGCTGCGATGGCAGTTCCTGGCGTTGTTGCGGTTTTAACTGCGGCTGATCTTGAACCTTTAAACCTTCATTGGATGCCAACACTTGCCGGTGATAAGCAAATGGTTCTTGCAGATGGTAAAGTTCTTTTCCAAGGACAAGAAGTTGCCTTCGTTGTTGCAAATGATCGTTATGCTGCAGCTGATGCTGTTGAGCTTGTGGAAGTTGAATATGAAGAGCTTCCACCGCTTGTTGATCCGTATAAAGCGGAAATTGAGGGTGCGCCGATCCTGCGTGAAGATATCGCAGATCAAAAAGAAGGTGCTCATGGTCCACGTCGTCACCCAAACCACATTTTCACTTGGGAAGCTGGCGATAAAGATACAACGGCAAAGGTTATTGATGATGCCGAAGTTGTTGCTGAAGAAACTATGTATTACCACAGAACACATCCATGTCCGCTAGAGACATGCGGCTGTGTTGCCAGCATGGATAAAGTCAATGGCAAGCTAACAGTGCATGGCACATTCCAAGCACCGCATGTTGTGCGTACAGTTGCATCTCTTTTGTCCGGTATTTCAGAAAGCAATATCCGTGTGATCTCTCCAGATATTGGCGGCGGCTTTGGTAACAAAGTGGGTGTATACCCAGGTTATGTCTGTTCAATCGTTGCTTCAATTGTAACTGGAAAACCAGTTAAATGGATTGAGGATCGCATTGAAAATCTAACATCAACAGCCTTTGCTCGTGATTATTGGATGCGCGGTAAAATCAGCGCGACCAAAGAAGGCAAGATCACGGGTTTAGATGTCCACGTACTTGCCGATCATGGTGCATTTGATGCCTGTGCGGATCCGACTAAATTCCCCGCAGGGTTTATGAATATCTGTACCGGTTCTTATGATATCCCAACAGCATATTTGGCCGTTGACGGTATTTACACCAACAAAGCGCCTGGCGGGGTTTCATATCGTTGCTCATTCCGTGTAACGGAAGCTGTTTATCTTATCGAACGGATGATCGAGGTTCTTGCCATTGAGCTTGATATGGATGCCGCTGACCTACGTCGCATGAACTTTATCAAGAAGGAACAGTTCCCATATAAAGCAGCATTAGGTTGGGAATATGATTCAGGTGATTATCACACTGCATGGGACAAAGCGTTAGAGGCCGTTGATTACAAAGCTCTTCGCGCTGAACAAGCTGAGCGCGTTGAAGCCTTTAAGCGCGGTGAAACACGCAAACTCATGGGCGTGGGATTATCTTTCTTCACTGAAATCGTCGGCGCTGGTCCGGTTAAAAACTGTGATATTTTGGGCATGGGTATGTTTGATTCCTGTGAAATCAGAATTCACCCAACAGGTTCTGCAATTGCAAGACTTGGCACAATTTCACAAGGTCAGGGGCATGCAACAACATTTGCACAAATCCTGGCAAGCGAGATTGGCATTTCAGCCGATGAGATCACTCTTGAAGAAGGTGACACGGATACAGCTCCATATGGTTTGGGAACTTATGGTTCTCGTTCAACACCTGTTGCTGGTGCAGCAACCGCAATGGCTGGCCGCAAGATCAGAGCAAAAGCTCAGATGATTGCCGCTTACTTGCTAGAAGTGCATGATGGTGATCTAGAATGGGAAGTTGATCGTTTTGTTGTTAAAGGTGCACCCGAGCGCTTTAAAACAATGAAAGAGGTTGCCTATGCAGCTTACAACCAAGCAATCCCGGGCGTTGAGCCAGGACTTGAAGCTGTAAGCTATTATGATCCACCGAACATGACATATCCATTTGGCGCTTATGTTTGCGTCATGGATATTGATGTAGACACTGGCGTGACGGATGTTCGCCGCTTTTACGCATTGGATGATTGCGGCACACGCATTAACCCAATGATCATTGAAGGTCAGGTTCATGGTGGATTAACTGAAGCGCTTGCCGTCGCCTTGGGTCAAGAAATTGCCTATGACGAAATGGGTAATGTGAAAACGGGTTCATTGATGGACTTCTTCCTGCCAACGGCTTGGGAGACACCAAACTATGAGACAGATTACACAGTAACGCCAAGCCCGCATCACCCAATTGGTGCAAAAGGCGTGGGTGAAAGCCCACATGTTGGTGGCGTACCTTGCTTCTCAAACGCTGTGCAAGATGCGTTCCGCGCATTTGGTTTAAAACACACAAATATGCCGCATGATCACTGGCGCATTTGGCAGACAGCCAACAAGCTTGGTCTTCACGACTAAACGGTAAATGATTGGGGCAATTGGCCAGTAACAAACTGATTGCCCCAGCACACAATAACCAATTATTAAAACGAGACTGACATGAGTTGGACAGATTTAAAATCAGATCTGAGCAATAGCGGCTATGTGGCGACAGATCCACTAGCCATGGCTTTGCATATCTCATTATCGCTGGGGCGGCCATTACTGCTCGAAGGACCTGCAGGCGTTGGTAAAACACAAGTTGCCAAAACACTTTCAGAAATCAAGAACACAAAATTGATCCGCTTACAGTGCTATGAGGGTCTTGATGCGTCCTCTGCAATTTACGAATGGAACTATCAAAGACAGCTTCTAGCTATCAGTGCATCCAAAGATAAATCTGAGCCAAAAGAAGACGAGATATTTTCAGATAAATACCTGTTACGTCGTCCGCTGCTTGACGCAATTTCACAAGAACAACCGCCAGTGTTGCTCATTGATGAAGTTGATCGCGCGGATGAAGAATTTGAAGCTTATCTTTTGGAAATACTCTCGGATTTTCAAGTCTCCATTCCAGAGATGGGTACAATCAAGGCAACATCAAAACCGCATGTAATTCTGACAGCTAACGGCGCACGTGATTTATCCGATGCATTACGCCGACGCTGCATTTATTCCTTTGTCGAATATCCAGACAAAGCCGCTGAACTTGCCATTTTAAATAAACACCACCCACATTTAAACGTGCACCTAGCCCAACAGATTGTCGGTTTTGTCCAAGCGCTCCGCGAAGAAGAACTGGAGAAAGTGCCCGGTGTTGCCGAGATGTTAGATTGGGCTGCAACGATTGCAGGGCTTGGTATTAATGATCTTTCCGATGATCCGTTATCACTGCATGCCACACTCGTATGCCTTTTAAAAACGCAAGCAGATCAAGCATCCATACCAACCGAAATTGCCCAAAAGCTCGTCGGGAAGGCTGCTTAAATGCGTTTGCCTACAAAATTTCCAACACGTTCGGAAACCGTCTCAGAGCGCGTGGTTGATTTTATGGCACACCTTCGAAGCCAAGGCTTGCGGTTGGGTGTATCCGAAACCCATCTTGCGCTTGAAACCTTATCTCAGATCAATATGACAAATGCGGATGAAGTGAAGCTGGCATTAAAATCAGTGTGCGCCAGTGATGCCGATCAATATGACAAATTCGACGATATGTTTAAGGCATTTTGGTTCAATCATACGCGAAAAATCGAGAGGAATGAGGCGAGCGAAAAACCTGCGAACAAAAGCCATTGGTCAAATCTAAGCCAAAACGATGACGAGATGATCTCTTCTGGCGTTGGAAAACAAGATCTTCCAGACGATGATGGGAATGATGGTGAAGAAGCTTCGCAATCAGGCGAAGGCAAGCTCGTTGCATCTGAGATCTACAACATAAATAAAGCCGATCTGCGCGAATTTATGAAACCTGAAGACCAGGAAAAAGCAAAACTAGTTGCTGAGAAACTTGCTCGCGCAATAAGAGATCGCCGTTCACGGCGCAGGCGCTCAGCGCTAAAAGGTGCAGCACTTGATTTACGTAAGATTGCGCGCAAAAGCATCTCAACTGGTGGCATGCCTTTTAAGCTGGCCAAAAGGTATAAACCCGACCGCCCGGTTCACCTTGTGGCAATCCTAGATGTATCCGGATCCATGACGGTCTATTCGCGCATATTCCTATCCTTCTTGAAAGGGTTGGTGAGCGCTGATCAACGCACAGACGCCTATTTGTTTCATACCCAACTCGTTAAAATTTCCGATGCATTACGCGATCCGGATTCGTTTCGTTCCATCAATCAACTCTCGATGATGGCGCAGGGTTTTGGCGGCGGCACTAAAATTGGCAAGAACATAGAAATGTTCAACAAACAATATGCGGCACATTCTGTATCTAGCCGTTCAGTTGTCATCATATTATCAGATGGATATGACACCGACCCGCCAGAAGTCATGTCAAATGCGCTCGCGAGACTAAAGAAAAAAGGCTGCAAACTCATCTGGCTCAACCCACTCAAAGGCTGGAAAGATTACCAACCCGTGGCAAGTGGAATGGCAGCTGCATTACCGCATCTGGATTTATTTGCACCCGCAACAACACTGAATGATTTGGCTGCACTCGAACCACATTTAGGTAGGATATAATGATCGATGTAGTTGATATTCACGACACTGTCTCAAGGCTAAAATCTTCCGGGGAAGCATTTGCATTGGCAACTGTTGTCAGGACTATCTCGGTAACATCCGCGAAAACTGGCGCCAAGGCAGTGATCATGGCCGACGGTTCCATCTCAGATGGCTGGATCGGTGGAGGGTGCGCTCGCGCCGCCGTTTTAAAAGCCGCAAAAGAAGTGATTGCAGATGGCACAACACGCCTCGTATCTATCCAACCTGAAGAGCTATTACGCGAGCAAGAATTAGAATCCGGCGAAACCAAAAACGGGGTGAAATTTGCCACCAATATGTGTCCAAGCAAAGGAACAATGGATATCTTCGTTGAAGCGATATTACCGCGTCCGGAGTTAGTTATTTTTGGTGCCAGCCCTGTTGCAATTGCATTGGCAGCACTTGCAAAACCCATGGGATTTACTACCACTATATGCGCAGAACCTCACGAGCATGACAAATTTAACTTTGCCGATAAGTTCGTCAATGGTTTCAGTTATGAAACCAACACAAGTAATAAACGTTACGTGATTGTCTCAACACAAGGGCGCGGCGATCAAACATCATTGGAAAATGCGTTATCACTAAATGCTGAATTTGTAGCCTTTGTTGGAAGTCGAAAAAAGGCAGAGAAGCTCAAAGGTAATTTGGCAGATACTGGCATGTCGCGAGACCATCTCGACACGATTAAGGCGCCAGCAGGTTTAGATATAAACGCAATTACACCTGAAGAAATTGCACTCTCAATTCTTGCCGAACTCACCCAATTTAGAAGGGCTGATCAATATCAATCCTTTAGATCAGACCATAGCTAAGAAGATTTAAATCCACAAAATTAAGAATAGGACTAAAAATGGAAATAGAAGACGAAATCTTTATCAATGCACCTCGCGATGTAGTGTTCAAATCACTCAATGACCCAGACATTTTAAAACAGTGCATCCCGGGTTGTGAAGAGCTGACCAAAGTCAGCGACACAGAGCTTACTGCCAAAGTTGTTTTAAAAATCGGACCCGTAAAAGCGAAATTCTCCGGCGATGTTGAACTCAACAATGACGGTGCACCCGAAACGTTTTCACTCACTGGCAGTGGCAATGGCGGTGTAGCCGGTTTTGCCAAAGGCGGAGCTGATGTGCAACTCATCGAACAAGATGGCGGCACGCTACTGAAATATGTTGCAAAGGCGGATATCGGCGGCAAGCTCGCACAATTAGGAAGCCGCCTCGTTGTAAGCACATCTAAAAAACTATCCAAAAACTTCTTTGAAGAATTCGATAAGGCCGTAACGGGTGGCGATTCTACACCTGATGAAGAGGAAGGAAAATCTGGCTTCTGGAACAAGATTGTTGGGGATTGATAAGTAAAACCCATGTCCAGGCACAATGACAGCATAAAACTTGTTGGTTACTCGCCTTTAGCAAAAGTTGGACCAAATAAACGTTCAACCGATGCGATGGTTCCGAGCCGTGACATTCTTATCGGGATGTCATTGCTGGCCTGGACATATTTAATCATCCAGTCATTCCAATTTGCCGTAGAGGGTTCCGCGGCAAATTTTGGCCCCGGCATGGCGACCTTCGATTGGCTTTATCAAAAGTCTCTTACATTTGGGAAATACGGCTATTCGGTTTGGTCAGTTTGCGTAACTGAAGTTACCGCTTGGGGGATAGGTGAGTTTTTCCGCGCATTTTTAATGTGGCAGATCATGATCATTGCCATGATGGTGCCAACACTACTATTTTCAGCAAACAATAAAACAAACAATAACTTTTCATCATTCTCAAAACATCTTGCAGGTTATCTAACCGCATGGGCTTTATTTTCGATGCTCATGGTCATGCTGCAATGGATGTTGCAAATAAGCGGACACCTTAACGGTAGTATGATGATCAACCAACCCGTGATTAGCTTGGGTATTTTAGCCATTACTGGGTTCGCTCAACTACGCATCTTAAAGCAAAGAAAGTTCTCGCCACCGCGAATTATAGTAAGCAAAAGTCAATATAATTTTGGATTCCAAAGCGGGTTCAAGTGCATTCAAAACACTTGGCCCCTCATGGTGAGTATGTTTGCGTTTGGCTTGATGAACCTTGTCTATATGTTCGTTCTAACCATTGTCATGATTGCTCTATTTAAAGACACAACATCTTACGACAATGAGAAAATGGTTAAATAAACAAACTTTTTTATAGCGGCCAAACAAGCAAGATCATCGGGAATGCAACAGCGATAACGAGTATTTCCAACAACAATCCCATCTTCCAGTAATCACCAAAATGATAGCCACCAGGACCGAGAATGATCGTATTATTCTTATGTCCGATTGGCGTTAAAAATGCGCAGGATGCAGCGACTGCAACCGTCATTAGCCAAGCGTCTGGGTTTGTACCTGTCGCCGTTGCCATCCCAATACCAATCGGCGCTGCAATCAGTGTTGTTGCTACATTGTTTAAAAAATCAGACATGGTCATGGTCACGACCATCAACACAAGGAGAGATACCCACGCGGGAAATCCATCAGTAACCGATAAAATTTGTGATGCGATCAACTCCGCACCACCTGAATTTTCAAAAGCCTCAGCAAGCGGTATTAAACTTGCAAGCAGCACAATCACTTTCCATTCAATGGAATCATATACTTCGCTTCCCGACACGAGACCTATTGCGATAAGTGCGATCACAGCCGCCGCTAACGCAACAGGTAAGGAGACTAAACCTAATACAGCGGTTGCAATGGCGCCTAAGAATATCGCGATTGAAAGACCAGCTTTTGATCTTTGAACTACCTGCGTCTCTCGACCTTGAAGTGGTAGCACACCCATGCGCGAAATCGCAGCTGCATTACGTTCAGGCGTTCCTAGTAAAAGCAGAACATCGCCCGGCTTGATTGTTAAGAGACGCACGCGGTCAGTGAATTTTTGACCATTACGCGATACGCCAAGAAGCGTGACTGAGTGCGAATATAAAAGCTTCATACTACGTGCCGTTCGACCAGCAATATTGGCATCCTCAGGCACAATCACTTCACTTAGCGTTAAACCACCTGAAGTCACACTACCTGAATGCTTTTCTGATCCTGAAAACTCAAGCAAACCCTGACCCATAAATGCTTCAATAGATTTGGGTTCACCTTCAACAACGATAAAATCCCCTGCGCGAATTTCTTCACGCCCAGCATGGCCAGGCAAACGTTTTCCCCGTCGCACCAAACCCAAAATATGAAGATCATGTTTATCAGCAAGCGGATAAAGATCTGAAACCTTTGTCCCCTCATCGACGGATTTATCACCCACGCGCAATTCTGCAATATAGCGCCCTTTTGCAAAATCTAACTCTTGGTCAAGCGCGCCCTCACGCTTGGGCAAAAAACGCCAGCCGATAAGCGATATGAATGCAATGCCCATTATGGCAACCGTTATGCCCACCGGTGCAAAATCAAACATGCCAAAAGGCGTGCCCAAAACATCTTCTCGATATGCAGCAATGACAATGTTGGGTGGCGTACCAATCAATGTGATCATACCGCCAAGGATGGTGGCAAATGATAATGGCATTAAAGTCAAACTCACCGCACGCTTGGCTTTTGCAGCAGTTTCAATATCCAATGGCATAAGAAGTGCAAGCGCGGCGACATTATTAATCACAGCAGACAGCCCAGCACCAACGATTGCCATAATGGCAATATGTAACGGGAGGGGTCGATCTGAATTTAATAGTTTTTGCGCAAGCTTTTCAATTGCGCCAGAACCTACCAGCCCACGTGAAACAATGAGCACAAGCGCTATGATCGCAACCGCTGAATGTCCAAAGCCTGAAAAGACATTTTCAGTTGGAACTAAACCTAAAATGGTTGCTAAAACCAATGCTCCAAATGCTACGAGATCATAGCGAATACGCCCCCACACCAGCAACACGAAAAGAACCGCAAATATCGAAATAATCATCGTTTGGTCAGAGAGCATCTTAATATACTAATCCCGTTTCATTCCAATTATGCTTATATCATTTGAAAGCTCGGGGTATATTAAAAATGTTATTTTGCCAAAATTCGTCAAATTTTAGTTATAGGCGATATGGATCACGCAAACGCTTGAAGGCCTGTCTGCGCGCGCCCTAAAATTAGCGCGTGCACATCATGAGTGCCTTCATATGTGTTGACGGTTTCTAAATTCACCATGTGACGGATCACAGGGAACTCCATACTAATACCATTGCCACCGTGCATATCACGGGCGTTGCGTGCAACATCAAGAGCTTTGCCGCAATTGTTGCGTTTGATTAACGAGATCATTTCCGGCGCAGCATTGCCCTCATCCATCAAACGTCCCACACGCAAGGCTGCTTGTAATCCAAGAGAAATCTCCGTTTGCATGTTAGCAAGCTTAAGCTGGAACAATTGAGTTTGCGCAATTGGTCTATCAAACTGCTTACGATCAAGGCCATATTGACGTGCGGCAAACCAGCAAGCTTCTGCAGCTCCCATCACACCCCATGCAATGCCATAACGCGCTCTATTTAAACATCCAAACGGCCCTTTTAAACCGGCAACATTTGGCAGTAAAGCATCCTCACCAACTTCAACATTATCCATCACAATCTGACCGGTGATAGATGCGCGCAGCGACAACTTCCCTTCAATTTTGGGGGCAGAGAGCCCTTTCATACCTTTTTCTAAAACAAAACCTTTGATCTTGCCATCATGGGCATCCGATTTTGCCCAGACTATAAACACATCCGCTATCGGTGAATTTGAGATCCACATTTTTGAACCGTTTAGCACATAGCCACCATCAGTCTTTTTAGCCGCTGTGCGCATACCCCCCGGATCAGAACCAGCGTCAGGTTCTGTTAAACCAAAGCAGCCAATGGACGTTCCAGCGGCAAGACCGGGGAGATATTTTTGACGTTGCTCATCGGTGCCATAGGCATAAATTGGATACATAACCAAACTAGACTGCACCGACATCATAGAGCGGTATCCGCTATCAACACGCTCAATTTCGCGCGCAACCAAGCCGTAACTTACATAGCTTGATCCAAGACCACCATAAACCTCAGGAACAGTGATCCCAAGCAAACCCATTTCACCCATTTCGGCAAAAATAGCTGGATCGGTATGCTCTTCTTCAAATGCTTCATTCACACGCGGTTGGAGCTTATCTTGCGCGTATTCATACGCACTATCTCTGATCATCCGCTCATCGAGATCCAACTGAGATTCCATATGAAAAGCATCATCCCAAGTAAACTTAGAAAGGTCAGGGCGGCTTTTTGCCGGTAGTTCATTGCTCATATCAATTCCTCAAGTCTAACCTGTATGCGGCATTATATTCGTTAGTATGCTAATAATTATGTATCAGAGTGTAAAGTAAAGAAATACGTGTTTGTGAAAATGTCGCAAGGAATTGACTAATAGAACAGCATGTATAATTATTTGCACACAAACGAATTCTATCCAGGCGAAATTCGTCAAACGGTGAGGGAAAGCCAATGAAACTAGTTATCAAAAATATAGGTCAAATATTGTCTGGAAAAATAGAAGAGCCAATTTTTGCAGGCGATTGTCTAATTGCAATTGACGGAAAAATCTCTGAATGGGGCAAGGAGAAAGACCTCGATACAGAAGGTGCTGACACACTTATTGATGCGCATGGGGTGACACTCGCACCGGGGTTGATTGATAGTCATATCCACCCTGTGGTGGGTGATTACACCCCTCGCCAGCAGCAATTGCACTGGATTGATTCAACCCTTCATGGAGGTGTGACGACGATGATTTCCGCGGGCGAAGTTCATATGCCTGGACGCCCCAAAGATGTCATTGGCCTGAAAGCAATGGCAATTGCATCTCAACGTTGGTACGAAAATTTTCGTCCCTCTGGCGTTAAAGTTCATGCAGGTGCACCAGTAATTGAGCATGGTTTAGAAGAGCATGATTTTAAAGAAATGGCTGATGCTGGCGTTAAGCTTTTAGGTGAAGTTGGATTAGGAACCGTCAAAGACGGAAAGACCGCACGCCAAATGGTTGAATGGGCGAGAAAATACGGAATTCAGAGCACCATTCACACAGGTGGCCCATCCATCCCCGGTTCAGGGCTCATCGATGCTGATATGGTGCTAGAAACTGGCACAGATGTCGTTGGCCATATTAATGGCGGGCATTCAGCTCTGCCAGATGATCAAATCATCTGTCTTTGCGAGAGCTGTAAAGCCGCTTTAGAGATCGTCCATAATGGCAATGAACGCGCAGCGCTTTTAACGCTTAACACCGCACGTGAATTAGATAAGCTTGATCAGCTTATTTTAGGAACAGATGGTCCTGCAGGCTCCGGCGTACAACCGCTTGGCATTATGCGTATGGTGGCGATGCTATCCTCTCTTGGGAACGTGCCGGCGGAGATTGCTTTCTGTTTTGCAAATGGAAATACAGCGCGCCAAAGAGAACTTGATGTTGGATTAATTGAAAAAGGCAAGTGCGCTGATTTCGTGCTGATGGATCAGGCGCAACATGCACCAGGAAAAAGCCTGCTTGAGTCCGTTCAACTTGGCAATTTGCCCGGTGTCGGCATGACCATTATTGATGGCGTTGTGCGCTCAGAACGTAGCCGCAACACCCCACCCGCTGAACGCTTGCCGGAGATTATCACTTGAACACGCCGCTAAACGGCCTCAAAGTTGTCGAACTTGCACGCATTCTTGCAGGTCCTTGGATTGGACAAACACTTGCTGATTTAGGTGCTGAGGTTCTTAAGGTTGAAAGCGTAAACGGCGACGACACACGGCGCTGGGGACCTCCCTTTATTGAACGGGATGATGATATATCAGCGGCATATTTCCATGGGACTAACCGTGGAAAGGATAGCATTTGTTTAGACTTCAGCTCTGAGGAGGATCTTGATGAACTTTTGAGTATCATTTCGAAGGCTGATGTTCTGATTGAAAACTTTAAAGTCGGCGGTCTAGAGAAATATGGACTAGATTTCCAAGCAATCCATAAGCTGAACCCCAAACTGATTTATTGTTCAGTCACTGGATTTGGCCAGGACGGTCCTTATGCCCATCGTGCAGGTTATGATTTTCTAATTCAGGGCATGTCCGGCATCATGGATTTAACCGGGGAACCAGATGGCTCACCACAAAAAATTGGCGTCGCTTTTGCGGATATATTCTCCGGGCTTTATGGTGTCATTGGTATCCAAGCGGCACTCACGGAGCGAGAACGCAGCGGCAAAGGCCAACATGTTGATATCTCTCTACTCGATTGCATGACGGGTGTTTTGGCAAATCAGGCAATGAACTATCTCGCATCAGGGCAAACGCCAACGCGAATGGGAAATGCACACCCAAATATTGTACCTTATCAAACTTTCCAAACTTCAGACGGCTACATCATCATCGCTTGCGGAAACGATCGCCAATTTCAATCCCTTTGCAAAGTGCTAAAGCTCGATGCACTTGCAAGCAATGATGCCTATCTGACAAATTCAAAACGCGTTGAAAACCGGGATAAACTTACCTCAATTCTGCAAACAGCATGTTTAAATTGGACAAAACTAGGATTATTAGAAGCATTAGAAGATGCAGTTGTTCCCGCAGGCCCCATCAACACAGTTGCAGAAGCGCTTGAAAACCCACAAATTAAACATCGCAAATTACAGATCGAACCCGAAGGTATACCGGGATTACGTACACCAATTACGTTTTCAAGATCTGAACAAAACAATAGCCAAGCATCGCCAAAACTCCCCAGAAGATGACGAGCAAATACCTACGAGATTTTTTGAAGTAGTTTCACAAGCGTTGCGCGCTCAGCATCGTTTAATGGCGAGAGGGTTTCTTCAGTAATATTTGCACCGATTTCTTCAAGTCCCGCAACGATACTTTTGCCTTTATCTGACAGCGAAATAACCAATCGCCGTTTATCCTCAAGATCAGGTTTTAGCTCTACAAAACCTTTATCTTTAAGGCGTTCGACAACACCTTTAACGGTTGCCACATCCATGCCAGCCAATCGACCAAGATGATTTTGTGAGACCTTGCCTTGCTGGGAAATCCGCAAAAGTGCTGAAAACTGAGTTGGCGTAAGCTTTTCAATCGTGTGCAATTTAAAAATTTCGGCATGCCGCTGATGCGCAAGTCGGAGCAAATATCCAACCTGATCATTTAAATTGTAACGATGTATTTTGCCATTTGATTTATCGGTCATGCGCAAAGCTTACAAGGAAAGACGCAACTTACACAATACCGGATTTTTCCTCTAAATTTTCGATGCATCATTAACGTAAACCATCTTCACCCTTTGCATCTTCATGCGTAAGACCACCAACGCGCGGCAGTGGACGGCCACTATCTGTCACCGCAACAGCAACCATCAACTCATTGGCCCGCGGCGCATCATTTAAGCGCACTTCGATCCCATCAAAATGACTACGGACATAAGCTGCATCTTTGTGACCCAACGGAACATCAAGAACCTGTCCTGGGCTTCCCATCTTCTTAGAAGACGCCACCAGCGCCGCACCTTTTTCAACCGCTTTACGCAAGGGCGCACCAAGCTTGGGATGCAAAATAGCAGCCGCATGTTCAAGCTCACCATTTTCACCAACCATCACAGATTTACCGTAGCTTTCAGCCTCAGATGAAGAAATTCCCAACGCCTCAACACATTTATCACCCAAAAGCCCACCCAGCTCAGCGCCCATTTCCATAAGCACGGAGAGGTCTTCTTGATAAACACCGGCATAAGGATTTTCAATCACAGCAACAGCAACAGCTTTTCGAGTTGCAGGAGAAATCTCTCTGCCAATTTCACGATGCGTTTCTTCAACATTGACCGCAATTTTTCTTATTTTCATGCTCATCGCAATCCATCCTCTCCCTTAATCTCAGATGCATCAAGACCACCAGAACGTGAATGCACGCGAGACCCCGTCGACATCACCAAAACAAGCGCCATTTCATTGGCCCGCGGTGCGTCATTGACCCCAACTTCCATGGCATCAAAATGACTGCGCACATAAGATGCGTTCACATGCGTAATCGGCACATCCAGACGCGCACCAACCCCAGCTACCTTTTTTGTTGAAGGAACAATGGCATTGGAATTTACCAATTGGTCGCGCATCGCATAACCACCAGGCGCATGCCAAAGTGCACCATGTTCTAATTCACCAGCTTCACCGATGATCGCGCCTTTGCCATAACCTTGAATTTGATCGGCACCGCCTAACATTTGAACCAGTCTTTTTGACATATCGAGCCCAAGCGGCCTTAAGTCATCCATAAAACCCTGAATATCTTCCTCATAGCGCCCCGCAAAAGGGTTCTCAATAATGGCAAGAATGGACGCTCTTTTGATCGGTGTCTCAGCGACCGGGCCGCCTTCGTGATATATCTCTTCAACAGAGGTTACCAGCTTTCTTAAAATGATATCAGGCATACTGGATCATCCTTTCTTTTATTGTGAGGTTATCTTGACCGATTAAACGGTGTTTATCTTGGAAAAAAATGGCCGCGCTTTTGATAAGCCCTTTGTTCAAAAGTTCATCAGCTTTCGCCTTGCCTCGCTCAATGGCAAATTTCTGATCTTCAACAGCTAATTTATCACAACCGACAACCACCAATTTATCACCTAAATCACTATCAGGCGATAACTCTGATGCTGCAATTCGTTTAATCGATGAATGACCTGGGATATCAACAGCGTTCGCAATAAGAGTTGCAGCAACATCTGCCTGCGCCGCATTACTTGCAAGAACAGTTACGCTATCAGCAATACCAAGACTATGACTACGTCCATGCTGCCCGCTTGTCGCAATACCCGATATTTGATCGCCAGCACCAATTTCAATGCGCCCTAGTTCAACGCTGTTGTGAGAAACCATCGCCGTTACAAATCGCTCTTTGCCTTCTAAATACAAAGCAATGTCGCCACCATTATTCACATAGGCTTTTTGAAAACTAGTTGCACGTTTCATCGCAAACATAATCTCATCAGCAACGGACCCTGCAACAGCCGCCATACGTGTGACAAACTCATTTAATGCGTGAGGGCGACATGCCAAATCCATGCGTTGAGCAACATCACCATCGGGCGTTTTTAAACCCTCATTTAACGGTAATCTTAATTCCGTCAGCTCTAAAACAAGCTCTGCGAGAATAGTTTCAAAACGATATTTCGCTGCTTCAAATGCTATATGCTGATTTTGATCAACACCGATGATCAAATCAATTGGACCATGCTGAAGATGAAGCCTGCGACCGCAGGGCAAAATAGCGACGCTTGGCTTCATCATATCTTTGACCCAGATGTCTTAGTACTTCCTGACCAATCATAATTTGATGCACGCATCGGGTTATGGTCGTTCTGGCTCAAAGGAACTTTACGCGTTGTTTGTGCATTTATGTCTTCAATCTGCTTAATCTCATCAACATAACCGCCTAACACACCATAATCACTTGCTCTCATAGAAAACTCAATCGGTGCGACCAGCGCAGGCGTTGGGACATATCCAAATGAATTGGTCGGCATATCCAACACGTCAACCATCACAGTGATACCACCGCCCGGCCAAACATAAGCTTGAGCACCACCACACGAAACATGGGTTAGCGAGCTTTTAACCGACTTTGTCAACCGAACAGGGTTTTCAGTTACACCTGCGCGCAGGCTCCCCCCAGCGCCGCCCATAAACAAAACCGAACATACGGAAGGTTCACAATTTTCAGCAATAAGCTCACAAGAACTTAGAAGCTTTTGCGGAATTTCAGCAGGAACTGGTTTTAAATCCGCGTCAAGAATATAATAGGCAAATTGCTCACCTGTTGTGGATACCATCAACATGGTCATGCCTTCACGCGCAACCTTTGCATTAAACGGCCCTAAGATCGTCAACGGATCTTCAATATCAGTACCGCCCCAACCAATCCCGGGTTCTGCGACCTGAAAATAACGCCCAGGTGTAGATCGTCGACCCAGCATTTTAATCCCAGTTGCAGGAATATCTAGCTGTTTCCCGGCTTCATGCTCAGACAAAATCCCGGTAATATGATCATCAACGACAACCACCTCATCAACTTCGTCAAGCCACTGTTTTGCAAACATACCAATTGTGGCTGAGCCACAACCAACGCGCATGAGCTTTTCTTCAACGCCATTTATAATCGGTGGCTTACCCGCTGCGACAACGACGGAAACCTGCTCATCATCATCACCCACAACCAATTCAACCGCTTCGCGATTACAAAGTTTTAGCAGTGTGTCGCAAGTCACACGACCTTCTTTTTTTGAACCGCCAGTTAAATGCTCGACACCCCCAAGTGACAGCATTTTAGAGCCGTATTCAGAAGTCATCACATGCCCGACCGGTTCGCCATCAACACGAACCACATCGCGTTCATGACCAATGTGACGATCCGTATCGATCTTCACTTTTACACCGCAATAAGAGAAAATGCCTTCGGTAACGACAGTCACCATATCAACACCATCAATATCCTGACTGACAATAAATGGAGCTGGTTTATAATCAGGATATGTCGTGCCCGCACCAACAGCCGTTACAAATTGGCGATCACCTTTGACGATATCACCATCCCAATCATCCTGATCGTCACCGGATAAAAACGGTACAATTTTATGTTCGGTCTCGAGTAATACCGTCAATGGATCAAGACGCACCAACTCACCATCATGATTTGCATAACGGTCACACGCGCCAGATTTACCTTCTGCAATAAAACACATAACAGGACACGCATCGCACCGTATTTTTTCAAGCTTTATCTTTTCAGGCTTTACCGGATCAGTCATGTTTTAAAGCCCTTATTGCCATATTCACCCGCGAAGGAGTTGCCGGAACTCTTGTAATTCGGGCTCCTGTTGCAGCATGGATGGCGTTCAAGATTGCAGGCGCTGTCGGGACAAGTACATGCTCACCCAAACCTTTGGCACCAAATGGGCCATGCGCATCAGGTTCTTCAATAATGAGCGTTTCAACCGGAGGCATATCACCAATTGTTGGGATCAAATAATCGTGCAAATTCTCCGTGCGCCCAGGGATATATTCTTCCATCAAGGCCATGCCTAAACCTTGGGCAATACCGCCATGAACCTGTCCTTCAACAAGCACAGGGTTAATCGCTTTTCCCACATCATGAGCCGCAATAAACTTAATCGGTTTTACCGTCCCGAGTGCTGTATCAACTTCTATAATTGCCATCTGCGCCGCATAGCCAAATTGCGCGTAAGGTGATCCTTGACCATTTTCATCAAGCGGAACAGTTGGCGGATCATAGGTTTCTTCCGCACGCAGAACATAACCTTCTTCATCAACAGTAAGTGAGCTTAAATCCAAATAATGATCTTTACCATTTTCGAGAACGTAAATTTTTGAACCTTCAAAAACCAATTCGCAATTCTCGCTTACATTAAAGCGTTGAAGGATATTAGCGCGCAGTGCTTTACCCGAAAGTCGTGATGCATTCCCAGAAACAAAGGTTTGTCGTGAGGCTGATGTCTTACCTGCATCGGGGGTAATATCAGTATCAGGTCCTATCAATTTAATATTGGATATATTTGCGCCGAGAGCCGTTGCAAATATCTGAGTGATAACTGTGTTAGCACCCTGACCAATATCCATTGCCCCTTGGTGCAACACAATCGTGCCATCTGCGCGAATACCAGATTTAATCGTCGATGGATTAGGAAGGGATGTGTTGCCACACCCATACCATCCAGATGCAACACCAACACCACGTTTAAATATGTCATTCTCAGCATTAAATTTATCACACGCGGCGCGCTCTTTATCCCAATGAGGTTTCAGCGCTTGCAAACATTTTTTAATACCCACACCTTGGTCAAAGACCTGCCCGCAAACCGTTGATTGGCCAGCTTCCAATGCATTCAAAATGCGAAACTCCAAGGCATCAATTCCAACTTTATTAGCCAGCTCATCAAATAATGATTCTTGCGCGATTGCTGATTGCGGCACACCAAAACCACGGAACGCACCAGAAGGTGGGTTATTGGTATAAATACCTTTTGATTTGGCGCGATAGTTTTCAATCAAATAAGGACCAGATGCATGCACTGGAACACGATTGGCAACGGTTGGGCCCCAGCTGGCATAAGCGCCCGTGTCAAAGCTGCCAAGGAAATCAAAGCCTGTAACTTTACCGTCCGAATTCGCACCAATCTTTAGATGAATATCCGATGGATGGCGCTTGGTTGTGCTCTGCATGGATTCAGTTCGCGTATAAGTCAACCGCACAGGTTGACCCGTTTTGATCGCCGCCATTGCAAGAATGGGCTGGACGGAAATATCCAGTTTCGAGCCAAAACCGCCACCAACGCTTGAAGGAATAATTCGAATTTGGCTTTTATCACGCGCGAGAATGATTTCTAAAGCTTCTTGATCCATCACAGGCGCTTGGGTACATGCGTGGACAATAACTTTTCCATCAATCACCTCTGCGTATCCCGCTTCTGGTTCGATATATGCGTGTTCAACAAAACCTGAATTGAAATGACCTTCAACAACAAAATCCGCTTCTGTTATCGCAGATGAGGCATCACCACGTTGCACAAACCCCTCGCACATGAGATTACGTTCATGCTTTTCGTGTAATTTTGCGGCATCATCTGATTGCGCTTTGGTGATATCTTGCGCAGCATCTTTTTCTCGCCAAGTGATAGGAAACGCTTCTGGATCAAAATCTCGGATAAATTCTGGACTTGCCACTATGGCTGCAACCGCCTCGCCGCGAAATCGCGCTTCATCAACCGCAAAAACCGGCTGATCCTGAAACTGCGGGATCACACCAAATGCGTTTTCACCTTCAATATCATCAGCCGTCAGGATCGCTGATATATCTTCATTTTCACTTTGATAGCGATCCAAATCACCAAATTTAAAACCCGCACGTGGGAACGGGGAGCGAATAACAAAAATTTCTTTCGTCCCAGCGGGCGCTATATCATCACCATAAAGATCACGGCCCGAAACTTTTTCCATCCCATCCAATCGACGGATTGAGCTTCCAACATGTCCCGCATCATCTGAATGAGTTGGCGAAACCTCCAAAACAGCATCAATGATTTTTCGATAACCCGTACACCGACATAACACACCACCCAAGGCGTCTTTCACTTCATCTTCTGTTGGCGACGAATTTTCGCGTAGCATGGCAACGGCAGAAACAATCATCCCGGGCGTACAAATACCGCATTGAGCCGCACCATGATTGAGAAAGTTGTCAGCCAATTTATCTACGATTGGCTCGTTTTCATATAAACCACCGAGCGTTTCAACAGACTTGCCCTCAATCTGATGCGCGGGCGTTAAACAGGCACAAACGACATCACCATCAACCAACACAGAGCAGGCACCACAATCACCCGCATTACAGCCAATTTTAACATCGCGC
This sequence comes from Lentilitoribacter sp., assembly GCA_039986595.1. Taxonomy (GTDB): domain Bacteria; phylum Pseudomonadota; class Alphaproteobacteria; order Rhizobiales; family Rhizobiaceae; genus Lentilitoribacter. The sequence goes on along the minus strand of JBDWQJ010000004.1, from coordinate 732,674 downwards.
GCGCCAACCCGTTCGCGTAGCATTTCCGATAATCGTTCACCAGGTAGCGGATTGGATGAAACAAGATTGCCATTAAGCGTGAATTTCGTCATGACATCACCGCACGTAACACCGCACGTTTACACTGCTCGGCAACCACATCCTTGCGATATTCACCACTTCCACGCACATCATCAATGGGTGAAAGCACCGATAGATGATCATCAGTGACATAGATATCTTTAGGCTTCTTACCAATAATATCAGCTTCAAGTTTGGTTAAACGCTGCGCCACAGGAGAGCACGCCCCAACTGCGATTTTTGCGCTGGTTATCAAGCCTTGTTCATCACACGTAATATTCGCTGCCGTCATTGTAATTGAGATGACGAGATATCGGCGGCTGCCAAGTTTTTCAAACGCGGACTTTTCAACCAGCTCTGGTTTGGGAATAAGCACTGCAGATAATATTTCATCATCAGCGAGCTTTGTTTTCCGGACATGCAACATGAACTCAGATAAAGCCATACGCCTTATACCATTTGCAGCGCTTACAAGTTCCACTTGTGCATCAAGCGCTAATAATGGCGGCACGCCGTCAGCAGCTGGTGACGCATTGCATATATTGCCGCCAATAGTGCCAGCATTTTGTATCTGGATACTACCAACTTCACGCGCAGCTTCTTTCAACGCATCAAAACTTGATGGCAAATCAGCTTTTATAAGGTCCGACCATGTAGTTGCAGCGCCAATGCGATAAGTATCGCCAATTAGTTCAATTCCAGACAATGCAGGAATAGCAGTGAGGTCAATGAGTGTGCGGGGCGAATGCCCTTGCTTTGCCGCTGGAAACACATCTGTACCGCCAGCAATTATCCTGCTGTCTTTAACCGCATATAGCTCAAGTGCGGCCTGAAGATCTGTCGGAATTTCGTAATGCAAACCTCACCTCTTTATCATTTGTATACAAACGATAAAGAGAGGAACTTATTTTGTCAAACTGAAATGCCTTAGAACTTGAGTTGAATAAGAGGCTTAGGTTTTTAAATAAACGAAACACCGGATTGCATCATGCCGTTCCGAGCAGCATCAAGCGACCCACCAAAATCGATGGCACGGCATAAAGATTGATCAACCGTTACGTCAAAGCCAAGTTTTGCACCATCAACAGCAGAATAATTGACACAAAAATCTGTTGCCAGCCCTACAAGTAACAACTTCTCAACACCTCGACTTTTCAAATAACCATCAAGTCCAGTTGGGGTCGTATGATCATTTTCAAAAAATGCCGAATAGCTATCGATTTGAGGTCTAAAGCCTTTGCGAACAATCATATGAGCTGAATTTATATCCAAGTCTGAATGAAACTCAGCGCCCTTTGTCCCTTGGATACAATGGTCTGGCCACAAAACCTGTGGTCCATATGGCATATCAATGAGCGACATAACCTCAGCACCGTCACGGGACGAGGCAAATGAAGAATGCCCTGCAGGATGCCAATCCTGAGTTAAAACAATCGTCTGAAACTCAGACATAAGAGCATTTACACCAGCAACGATCAAATCACCCTCGTTCACGGCAAGCGCACCCCCAGGACAAAAATCATTTTGAATATCAATTACAATTAGGGCTTCGTTTGCAGATCTCATTTTAGGGGTATCCTCTAACCAACAATTCTTACGACATTATCTCAAACAATTAAGCTGCAGCAAGAGATTGCGTACAAATCAAACGCCCAAATAACGTTTAATTTTATCAGGCGCGGCGCCCAACTCTTTGGCAGCTAGTGTTTCAACTGATTTTCCATTTTCAATCATGGTCACTCGATCAGCCAAGGCCAACACTGCATCAATTCTCTGTTCAACGAGAATAATCGCAAAGCCCTCTTGTTTCATTTTCAAGATAACTTGCCGAATTTGCTCAATCATCGAGGGTTGCAAACCTTCGGTCGGTTCATCAAGCAATAAAACTTTTGGACGAAGTGCAAGTGCACGTGCAGTGGCTAACATCTGTTGTTCCCCACCTGATAATGTGCCCGCACGCTGATCAAGACGCTCACGCAGTCTTGGGAATAAATCCAGCACCCAGTCTTTGGTATCAGCACTCACCTTGCGCACCATCAATCCCATCTCGATGTTTTCACGCACAGTCAGTTCAGGGAAAAGTCTGCGCCCTTGCGGAATATAACCAATGCCACGCTTGGGTATTTCATGCCCCGGCAAAGTATTGATCAACTCCTCTTCAAGCGAAATGCCACCACCCGAAATTTCAACAATTCCCATGATTGATTTCAAAAGCGTTGTTTTGCCCGCACCATTTCGTCCCATCACGCAAAGAATTTCACCAGACGCAACATTAAGCGAGACCCCGTGCAACACTTCAACCTGCCCATAACCGGCATATATATCTTTTACATCAAGCATCTTCCGACGTACCTAAATATGCGCTTTGGACAGATTTATTTTGGCGAATTTCCTCAGGCGAACCTTCCGCAAGTAATTCACCAAAATTCAATACGGCAATATGATCAGCAGATTTCATCACAACATCCATATTATGCTCAATCAATAAAATCGTTGTATCTCCAGCAAGAGATTTAATAAGCGAGATAAACTCTTCTACTTCAGACTCCGATAATCCTTGCGTCGGTTCATCAAGAATGAAAAGTTTCGGACTTTGCGCAAGGCCCATCGCGATTTCTAAAATGCGCTGGTGTCCATAACTTAAATCACCAGCTATTTGATCCGCACGATCAGACAAGTTTACTTGCGTTAAAACTTTGAACACCGCATCAGCGGCCTCTTTGCCTTTAAGTTTTTTGGCACGGCGTAATGACAATTCAACATTGCGCGCAACAGTTAGCCCGGGGAAAATCGAAGTAATCTGAAACGTATAAGCAATGCCAAGTCGAATACGTTGATGAGCGGGCAAGGAACTAATGTCCTGACCATTGAAATAAACACGTCCGGAAGTTGACGCTATTCGGCCGCATAACATACCCACAAAGGTTGTTTTACCAGCACCGTTTGGACCAATTAACGCAGTGATAAGGCCTTCTTGTAGCTTAAAATCGATATCAGTATTTGCCTGCAAACCACCAAAGGATTTACTCAGACCTTTTGTCTCTAAAATAGTTACGGAAGCCATGTTAGATACCTCCGCCGTAATTCACCTGCCAAGCCTTGTGGGGCAAACAGTGTGAGTAGCACCAAAGCAAGGCCTGCAATCAACATATATGCAGGTGTGATCGCGCTTGAATAATCGATCAAATAGAACATAAAGATCGTGCCAATAAGCGGTCCAATCGTAACGCCAGCACCCCCAAGTAATACCCACAACAATGGGAAAATTGAATATTGTACCGTGGCAAATGTCGCGCCAGCATATCCAAAGAGCAACGCATATGCTGCACCTGCAGAACCGGACATGACGCCTGATATGATAACGGCCTGCAATTTTAATCGCATAACATCATATCCAAGCATGGTTGCACGCTCTTCATTTTCACGAATGGCAACGAGCGCCAGTCCAAATCCAGATCGAACGATATAAGCTATGATGAAAAAGCAAATTGCAAATAACAGCAAAGCTGCAAAGAAACGTCCCATCGGGCTGGTGAGATCAATCATGCCAACCATTCGATCAGCTTGTTGGATTACAAAACCTTCGTCACCGCGCGTATATTCGCCGAAGTAAAGGATCGTCAGATAACCCGCTTGCGCAAACATCAAAGTGACAATCATAAACGCTACACCCGTTGTTCGTAACGCAAGAAAACCAACGCAGATGGAAACGACTAGTGCAAGCAACAATCCAGCAACTAAAGCAAATATCGGATTAAAATCCCAATATTGCATCGCAAGGCCAAGGCCATACATGCCAGCTGCGAAAAACAACGCGTGCCCAAGGCTTAGCAAACCAGTGTAACCAAACAGAAGATTATAACCCATCGCATAAACGGCAAGGACTAAAATGCGCGCTAAATTACCAGAATGATATTCCGGCAGGATAAAAAATGAGAGGGCTAGAACTAGGACAACACCAATATGCAGCCAGTTTGAACGTTGGGCATCCGTCATGAGCGAATTTTCCCCATCAATCCTTGTGGTCTAAAGACCAGCACCATGGCAACCAATAATGTCGCTAAAATCTTAGCAAGCGTTGGAGAGAAGAACACCGAAATTATCCCATCGCTCATACCAATGAGTACTGCTGCAATCACAGTTCCTGGTAGGCTACCTAAACCGCCAATAATCACGACGATGAATGACAGCAATAAAGGATCATGCCCCATGAGATAGTGTGCTTGTTGGACCGGCACCACAAGCACGGCACCCATGGCCGCCAAACCTGCGCCCAGACCAAATACCCATGCATAAACCCGCTTGACCGGAACACCAAACGCACGTGCCATTTCGCTATCTTGCTGGGTGGCGCGCATAATAAGGCCAATTTTCGTTTTGGTCATAAGAACCCAAAGCGCCGTTAAAATTGCAATCGCAGCAACAATGATAAAGAGCTTATAACTTGTGATGGAAAGCCCCCACGGCCAGTAAATCTCAAAGCCATTTTCACCAAATTCAAACCACGGAATAGCCAATCGTTGATTAAATGGCGCTTCAACGGGACGTGCTTCAGGGCCAAAAGTCATCAACGTGACTTGTTGAATGATGTATAAAAGTCCGATCGTGCCGACAATTGTGCGGTCTGGATCGTAATCAATTTTCTGCAACACAAGCCGATCTGCAACCGCTGCGATAACGCCAACAAGCAATGGGGCAAAAATAAGCGCTGCGATAAATCCGACAGCCGGATGGCCGCCCAATATATGTGCAACCCACCAGGCAATAACTGCACCCAGCATAAAAAACTCACCATGCGCGACATTTACAACGCGCATGATGCCAAAAACGATACTCAGGCCCATCGCCGTCATTGCTAAAACTGCGGCAATAACAGCACCCTCAAGGGAGGCAAGAATTAGATGCGGCCCAAATTCCATTATTTTATCTCAGTCTAAAAACGTTGAAAGTTACAGATTAGAAAGACTGTGTCGTGTAATCCACTTCGTCTTCATACAACGTGTCTTCAATAGATGTTGTATGTGAAACGACAAGTTTTCCGTCTGTTACTTTTGAGATATATTGAGATCCAAATGTCTGGTGTGTTTTGCCATTAAAGAGCTTCGCACCCTGCGGATGATCATCTGACATCGGTATGTCCGACATGGCCTCAACAGCCTCAATCAACTTGGAACGATCTTCCGGACCACGATAGCCAGCAGATTCCATTCCAGCTTTGACAATATTGAGTGTTTCCCAACAGCCAAACATATGCGCAAATGTCGACACATCTTTTGAATCTGATGTTGAAGCACCTTTATCATCCACACCAACAGCTTCACGGTATAATTTATCGTGTGATGTTTGATCTGCCTGTGCGTGACGCGGCATACCTTCCCAAAAATAAGTACCTTCTAAGAACTCAAGACCAGGGCTGTTGATATCAACGGCTTCCAAACTATCGATAAAGCCAAAGATTTCAGGACGGCTTGGCCCAAAGAATTCGCCCAATTCTTTCACAAAGGTCAGAACTGCCGGGCCCACCATGACGTGATATACAACATCTGTGTCACGTGGAATTTTCGGGAAGTATTTCGTAAATGATGTTTCAGCCGGAGGTACTGCAATTTTTGCAACAACATTTCCGCCTTGACGCTCAATTGCTTCACTGAAGAAATCACGGTGATCATGACCAAAAGCAAAGTCTGGGTAGATCATCGTAACCTTCTTACCTAGATTGTCGCCAACAAATGGCGCCATCGCTTGGACCTGACTTTTCACATCTGTGATGCCTGGCTGCAGCGTATATCTATTTAGCTTGCCACTTGCCACATGGTGTCCTTCTGAGACAACAAAATATGGTAGTTTCAACTCACCTGCACGTGGTGCAGATCCAAAAACAACGTGACTAAACAACGTACCAAATGCGATATCGCAATTATGTTGAGACGCAAATTTCTCAACAACTTCTGCGCCGCGCTTAGGGTCGGTTCCATCATCTTCTGCAACGACCTCAACGGGACGTCCGTTAATGCCGCCCATGTCATTGATGCGCTTAACCGCAGCTTGCGTTGTGCGGTCATACCAACGACCATATGCAGCGCCAATGCCTGTTCTATGAACTTGGAAACCGATTTTAATCGGCTCTGATGTCTGCGCTTGCGCATAACCCATCATCTTCGGCAAGCCTGTTGTTGCCAGAAGCGCGCCTGCACCAATTCCCTTGAGTGTATTGCGGCGGGAGACCAGTTTCGATCCCTTCTTCTTATCAGTCATTTTCGTTCCTCTCTGGAGCTAATATGGATAATCCTGCGATGGCAGTTTGTATGTATACTAATGAATTGTCCAGCCCTTTTTTCTAAAAGCAATTGTCAGATGGGCGCCTAAGCACCCTTTGGCGCTGCCAATAACCAAAGACCAAACCATGTATAAGTTGCCATAAAAATCGCAATGGGAATATGGAAAAATGCAGCTTCTTTCCACGTTTTAAAGCGCTCTGCGATCACAAAATGGGCCATTAAAACTGCAATGACATGACCAAACACCACAAGGTTCGCCTGCGTTATCCAAATACGCCTGACACTGGCAATATCATTGAGATAACCTGTTGTAACCTGATAGTTTTCAAGCCCCAAATAATTGGAACCATTACCCAAAGGATCAGATAATGCAGCGATCAAATACTGCCCGTTGACCATGAGTGTCGTTAAATAATGCGACGCATGATAAACCGCAGCTATAGGCAGGACGGAGATCGCTAGCACCGAAAAAAGATCGACAAATGTAATCTGCATATCTTGGGTATCGTCATTGACTGAACGTAGTTTCTTTACAACTTTTATCCCAGCCCAAATACAGATTGCAAATATCAAATAGAGCAGAAGATTGGCACCTATTATTCCCAAAGTTGACTGCCAAATCACAGCAGATCGACCGGGAAAAGCCAGCGGGTTAACGTCAATTTGCACCAACCACCAGAAGGTTTCATTCACCCCATCAAAGCTTCCTGAACCCAAAACTGAAAGCAAGAAAAAGGCTTGCGCCATCGAAATATTTCGGTTTTCCAAAGCCTGCCAACCAGGCAAGCCAATCTGCCAACCTTTACCATCGGGCAATATTTTAACAGGCGACAGCTGAGATAAAAGCGCAAACAAAATGCTAAAGCACTCCACCTGACTAAACCAACGTTCTGCGCCAAAGATAATCATCCCAACAAAGGTAAAAACCACATATCCAAGTACAAAATTTGCAAGTCGAGCCGGATCATCGGGGGCAATATCGGCGATAATAAAGGCATAAAATGCAACAAAAATAACAATAGCAGGCCAACAACCGATTTGGCGCGGGAGCTCAACTCCTAAGCTAATGTGATGTAAAAACCGATTATATAAACCACTCCATGGGTTGATAAACGCCCAGATATTTCCAAACACGCTATGCATCATAAAAATCGCAATCCACCAAAACGTCCATATCGATAGGGGAAGCATATTGACCAGTGGATCACGCGAGCCAACCACACCAATTACAATGAGAAAAAGCACTATCCCTAATGCCACAATACTCATCAGATCTTTCAACAATTGGTTCTGAAAAATAACATCAAATGATGGAAGACGAATTTGCAAAGGTTTGAAAAATGAAAACACGCGATCATGCGGCAGTAAAGCAACAAGCAGCATAGATGCGATAACAGCAAGGCAACCGCTTATGATATATATATTTGTCGGCAAAAGCAGAACAATGCCCTGTTCAGAGACATGCGCCATAGCAAAATTTATACTTGCCCCAAGACCAAAAATCGCCACAATGAACGCACTCAATAATGCTCTAAATCTCATAGCAATTTTCTCCTTAAGCTTGACAGTGATTTGCCAAAAAACAATGTCTGCTTACTTACAACAACGGATCGACACTGATGTCAAATAGCCGAAAGCTCACCATAATTACCATGCTAATTCTCGGTGCTCTTGTATTCTTCTGGTCGCTTAACAGCGTAACATCCCCAATATTGGTTTCAAATGTCAAAGCTGTGAAAATGAGCGACAGCATGTACTCTGTTTTTCTGAACATGCAAAATGATGGTGAACCTGATTTTATCACTGAAATCGAAGCAACAGATCAAAATAATGCTTTTGTAATGGGAGCACATCCAACATTTGGGGTGGCAATACCGCAGGGTTCATCGCCCAGTTTCTCATCTGATGGTGCGCACATTATGCTTAATGTTGGAGCGAATAGTTATAAGGTTGGCGAGTTTATTCCGCTCACAATCATGTTTAAAAATTCAAATCCGCAGCAGATTAAAGCCATCATCCAAGATCCTAATGCATCATCGGACAATATGTCCATGGGAGGTGACGGCGAAGCCATGGACCACTCCAAAATGGACCATTCAATGCATCAAATGGGTGCAGCAATTGAATTAAACTCAGACCAGAACCCGCCATCCATCGACATGAGCGTATCACAGAACGCTGATGAAACTTGGTCCATTCAGCTGACGACACAAAATTTTGAATTCTTTGAACCTAAGACTGAACCGCTGGAACATAAAGATGGCCAAGGACATGGGCACCTTTATTTAAATGGCTTAAAGCTGCAACGCATGTATTCCAATACGGCGAAAATTGGCGCATTACCCGATGGGAAACACATTATTTCTGTTACACTCAACAGCAATGACCATAGGGCATTTTCAGTTGAAGGCGCACCTGTCACAGCATCAGCTGAAGTCACTGCCGACTAATTACGAATTCTCCGGAGAAACCATGTTAGATAGTTCAATTATCAGCCCCAGCGATTTGAGAGCTAAATTCTCATCCGAAATGTCATTGATGTATCGTAATGAGGTCCCCGCATATGGCACATTAATGGATTTGGTTGCCGACGTTAATGATGCGAAACTAACTTCCAACAAAGAGCTGGCAAACACCTTAAAAGCAACAAATGGGCTTGAACGTATATCAGACGAACGTCACGGTGCTATACGCCTTGGAACTGCAGCTGAATTAAAGCTGATTAGACGCGTATTCGCCCAAATGGGCATGTTCCCGGTTGGATATTACGATTTAAGTGTTGCAGGTATTCCCGTGCATTCAACCGCCTTTCGGCCCATTAATGGGGATGCACTTTCGGTTAATCCATTCCGGATTTTTACATCGCTTTTGCGTCTTGATCTTATAGAAGACGCAACACTAAAAGCAGATGCTGAAGCTGTATTATCTGAACGAAAAATCTTCACACAAAGCGCGTTGGAACTGATCGATCAAGCAGAACAACAGGGTGGTATTCTAGTTCAAGATGCGGACGGATTTATCAATGAGATTTTGAAAACATTTAAATGGCACCCCAACGCCAATATCTCGCAAAATCTCTATGATCGTTTGCACCAAGAACATCGATTAATCGCAGATGTAGTTTCCTTTAAAGGTCCACATATAAACCACCTAACCCCACGCACATTAGACATTGATCAAGTGCAAGAATTAATGCCCTTGCGCGACATTTCTCCAAAGGCTGTCATCGAAGGGCCACCCAATCGAAAATGCCCAATTTTATTGCGCCAAACGTCATTTAAAGCGCTTGAAGAACAAGTAGATTTTACCGATGTCAAAGGCGGCAAACACACAGCACGATTTGGTGAAATTGAACAACGCGGCATAGCACTAACACCAAAAGGTCGGATGCTTTATGATCGGTTACTCAATGAGACACGAAAAAAATGCACACCAGCGCCTGATGGTTCAAATTCGGACGAATATGTGAAAACCTTGCATGATGTCTTTTTTGAATTTCCCGATAATTGGGCGAGCATGCGCGAAGAAGAATTAGCGTATTTTCACTATTCAATCTCTGAAACCGTAGACGGCAAAAACAAACAATCGAATAAGACATTTGAAGAGCTTATCGCATCTGGTCAGATTCGCTTTGATCCAATTGTTTACGAGGATTTTCTGCCCGTCAGTGCTGCCGGTATTTTTCAATCAAATCTGGGTGATAAGAAGAGCGCGAATATTGCACATAATTCCAATCAAACGCTTTTTGAAACCCAACTCGGTGCCAGTGTTCTTGATGAATTTGCACATTATGCTGAATTGGAAAACAGTTCCAAGTCGCAATGCTTGAAACAGTTTAACATCAGTAATTCGCTTTAAACCGTTTCGGCAAGGTTTGCTGCGATACAGCAAACAACCGCGGCGTTGTTCCAGTCCAACGTTTAAATGCGATATGAAAGTTTGCAGCTGAAGAAAAGCCTGTTCGTTGCGATACTTCTTCAATAGTTTTACGACCATTGTGTAATTCTCGAATGGCGATGTCTCGGCGCAAACCGTCTTTGATTTCCTGAAAGGATGTTCCATCATCCTTAAGGCGGCGCATTAAAGTTCGTGGTTCAAGTTTAAGCTCATCAGCCACATAGGCCAGATTACAATCTTCCCAGGTTGAACGATATAAGATCTCACGAATTTGCAGTGTCCGCGTATTCTCATGCAGATTGGTAAAAATCCAGTCCCGAGGCGCACGTTTTAAAAATTCAACAAGTTCAGTATCCGTACGTCCCACAGGCCGCTGATGTTTGGCAAGCTCAAATGATATGGCGGAATAAGGACAGTTAAAATCAATTTGCGTTGCGAAAATCACATTATAATCTTCTACAAAATCAGGTTCATCAAAAGCAAATTGAACAGATTGAACCGCGACTTCTCGCCCAGCCATCCAAGACAACAGACCATGAGCTAGTTTCAAAATCAACATATGTCCAAATCTTTGAATGGGCTGCTCACCCTCAGGCTTTAATACCAGCTCATAAAGATTATCTCTTTTCGTTAAAGCAAACTGGTAATCGTCTAATATGAGGTTCCAGAATGTTGAAAATTTATACAACGCGGAGGGTAATGATTTTGCCTGGCGTATTGTTGTTAATAGATGTTGAAGCGCACGGGCACGCACAGGCCGTGACCAAAGACCCATCATTTCGTCACTAGTTTCAATTGCTGCAATAGCATAAAGCCAAACAATCTGATCAAGCGTGACACGCTGAAAAGGCTGACCGTCGCCGTCAATTAATCCGGCGCGCTGCAAGAAAGAATCTAGCTGCTGTTCGGAACAAATTCCGCGCAATGCGTCTAGCCAATCATCGATAAATAAAGATGATACAGTTGCAACACGTGCTGAATGATAAACTTTCATACGTACAACATAGTCAGATTTGTCACTTTATAAAAGGATTTTGTCACATAGAGTGTATTTTTGATTCATAACATTAATAGTATGACATTATAGAATAATCGAAGAGGAACCCAAATGGCTTATAAAGCGCCAATAGAAGATATTATGTTCAATATTGAGCATCTATCATCATGGGCTGAAGTCACAAAACTTGAAACCTATTCAGGCATTACACATCAAGACGCAGAGGCTGTGCTTGATGGTTTTGGACGGTTTTGCTCTGAAACAATTGCAGAACTAACGGCGATTGGTGATACTCAAGGATCAAAATTCGATGGTGAAAAGGTTATCTTACCGGATGCTTTTAAAACCGCTTACGACCAGTTTGTCGAAATGGGTTGGCAAAGCTTACCCCACCCAACCTCTCATGGTGGTATGGGATTGCCGCGCGCATTGGGCGCCGCCGCAACTGAAATTTTAAATTCATCTGACATGAGTTTTGGGCTCTGCCCACTTTTAACCGATGGCGCGGTTGATGCATTGATGCTCACCGGCTCGCAAGCACAAAAAGACCGTTATCTCGAACCGTTGATCTCAGGACGTTGGTCGGGAACAATGAACCTCACCGAACCACAAGCGGGTAGTGATTTAGGCCGGGTTCGCACCAAAGCGGTTAAACAACCAGATGGCACTTATGCTGTTAGTGGCACAAAGATATACATTACCTATGGCGAACATGAATTGTCGAAAAACATCATTCATTTAGTCTTGGCACGAACACCAGATGCGCCAGAAGGACCAAAAGGTCTTAGTCTTTTCATTGTGCCAAAGTTTTATGTCAACGATGATGGGTCATTGGGTGAGCGAAACGCGGTAAACTGCATCAGCATTGAACACAAGCTTGGCATCAAAGCGAGCCCAACCGCAGTGCTTGAATATGACAATGCTCGCGGTTTTTTAATCGGCGAAGAAAACCACGGTTTGCAATATATGTTCACCATGATGATGAGCGCCCGGTTTTTAGTTGGCATTCAAGGTGTCGCAATTTCTGAGCGAGCTTACCAACACGCATTAGCCTATGCAAAAGATCGGGCGCAAAGCCCGCCCGTTGATCGATCCACAAAAGAAGCTGTCGCAATTATCCAGCACCCCGATGTCAAGCGTATGCTGTTGCGCATGCGCGCACTTATCGAAGGTGGTCGCGCCTTATCGATCGCCACGGCTGGTTGGCTTGATCTTGCTAAAAACGGTTCCGATGAACAAATAAAATCAACAAAACCAATTGCTGAATTTCTTGTACCAATGGTGAAAAGCTTCTGCACGGAACGCTCATTAGAGGTTACTTCGTTAGGCGTTCAGATCCATGGTGGCATGGGATTTATCGAAGAAACAGGTGTCGCTCAATTTTATCGAGATGCACGTATCTTGCCCATTTATGAAGGCACAACGGCAATCCAAGCAAACGATCTTTTGGGCCGTAAAATACTACGTGACAAAGGTGCGCTGGCGAAAGAGTTTACGGATTTGATCATTGATACAGAAACACAACTTCTGTCAGGCAATGACAAAGCAAAGATGTTTGCAGGCAATCTTGCAAAAGCACGTTCAGCGTTTGAAAAGAGCATTGATTGGCTCATAAAAAAAGTACCAGATGATATTAACGCGGTCTATGCGGGAAGTGTTCCAATTTTGATGTTGGCGGGCAATTTGGCCGTAGGCTGGCAGTTGGGAAAATCAATTTTAGCGGCTCAAGCACAAATCAATGAGAATAATAATATAGCATTTCATGCAGAGAAGATCGCGACAGCGTGTTTTTATGCGCGACACATATTGGTGGAATGTGAATTAGAGAAAACACGTATCACCGAAGGTGCTGAAAGCATCTATAATGATGCGTTTGAACACTTAACAGTACAATGATTGAAATACGAGTTTTTGATCTCAGAAAGATTACATAAATGTCGGAAATAAAAAACCTGCCAGAATATGAAAAGCTCAAGCTTGAAGTGCGGGACAATAATGTCTGCGTGCTTTCGCTTAATCGCCCCGACAAGCGAAATGCACTTGATGTTCAATCTATCGAGGAATTGGTGAATTTTTTCTCCAATACTGCAAAATTTGGTGTCCGTGCTGTTGTGTTAGCTGGCGAAGGTGATCACTTCTGCGCAGGGCTTGATCTCATCGAGCACTGGAAAGCTGATCGCAGTCCAGATGAATTTATGCATGTTTGCATGCGCTGGCACGAAGCCTTTAACAAAATGGAATATGGTGGCGTTCCCATCATTGCAGCGCTCAAAGGTGCTGTTGTTGGTGGCGGGCTTGAGCTTGCAAGCGCAGCTCATATACGCGTTATAGATCAATCTACTTATTTTGCGCTTCCTGAAGGCCAACGCGGTATTTTCACAGGCGGCGGCGCAACCATTCGCGTCTCCGATATGATCGGTAAATCACGCATGATTGATATGATCCTTATGGGACGCGTTTATCAAGGACAGGAAGCTGTCAATTTGGGATTAGCGCAATATATCACAGAAGGTTCAAGCTTAGAAAAAGCATTCGAGCTTGCCGATAAAGCTGCGCAGAACCTACCGCTGACAAACTATGCAATTTGTTCTGCAATTAGCCATCTAAACAATATGTCAGGAATGGATGCTGCTTATGCTGAGGCTGTTGTGGCCGGCATGGTCAACACTCAGCCTGAAGCACGTGCACGACTTGAAGCATTTGCCAATAAGTCTGCTGCACGGGTCAGACCCAATGAATAACGGTTCATGATTTAGAGCCAGATAGATAAGTCATGTTTATAACGGGAGGAAAAGGGCATGCAAAAAAACTTCGATGCATTCGATAAAGCAAGCGCAAACTTTGTGCCGCTTTCCCCTGTATCTTTTTTAAATCATGCTGAAACGCTTCACAGTCAGCGCACGGCAATTATCTATGGTGAGATTAAACAAAGCTGGGCAGAAACAGCTGAACGCATCCGCGGGTTTGCAAGTGGCCTTGCGTCCATGGGGATCAAGAAGGGCGACACCGTATCTGTGCTTTGCCCCAATATTCCGCAGATGCTTGAGCTTCACTTCGCACTTCCAATTTCTGGTGCAGTGTTAAATACGCTCAACACCCGATTAGAGCCCGAAACAATCGCCTATATTCTTGATCACGCAGATACAAAGCTCTTAATTGTCGATCAAGAACTTATCCCGATTGTTGAAAAAGTCTTCAAGATCATGGGACGTTCAATCCCTTCAATCGAAATCCATGACGCCAATGCGCCAAGCCCGCATACACTTGGTGGCAAGCGTTATGATGATGTGATTGAAACCAATAAAGACAACACCTCCAATAACGGTTATCCAGATGACGAATGGGATGCGATTTGCCTTAACTATACGTCGGGCACATCAGGCCGACCAAAGGGCGTGGTTTATCATCACCGCGGCGCATACCTCATGGCTTTGGGTACAATTGCCGCGTGGCAAACACCACATTATCCAACTTATCTTTCTGTTGTTCCCATGTTCCACTGCAATGGTTGGGGGCACCCATGGGTTATGGCGATGTTGGGCGGCACTGTTGTCTTCACGCGCACCATGGCGGCGGAAACTCTGTTAACAGCAATTAAAAAATACGCCGTCACCCATTTTGGCGCAGCACCAATTATTCTGCAAATGCTGACCGATGCAAAGACCGATGACATGCAAGCGTTTGAACCAAAAGTAAAAGTGCTTACCGCAGGCGCGCCGCCGCCGCCAAGCGTTTTGGAAAAAACCAAATCCATGGGTTTAGAAGTTATGCAAGTTTATGGTCTGACCGAAACCTATGGCCATATTTCCCAATGTTTATGGCAAGAAAGTTGGGATGAGTTGGAAGCGGCAAAACAAGCAGAGCTGCAAGCCCAGCAAGGCATTGCCATGCCGATGGTTGATGTCGTTACCGTGATCGACAGATCTACAGGCGAGCCAGTTCCATCAGATAGTCAAACACAAGGTGAGATCGCAATCCGAGGCAACACCGTTATGAAAGGCTATTACAAAGACATAAAGGCGACCGAAGATGCATTTGCCAATGGATACTTCTGGTCAGGCGATGGGGCCGTGATGGATGACAAAGGCTATATTCAGATCAAAGACCGCTTAAAAGACGTCATCATTTCAGGTGGAGAAAACATATCCTCCGTTGAGGTGGAAGCAGTTCTATTTCGCCATCCATCTGTGCAAGCGGCAGCTATCGTTGCGAAGCCTGACCCCAAATGGGGTGAAGTGCCGTGCGCATTCGTCGAACTCAGACCCGATACAAAGATAACTGAAGACGAGATCATAAGCTTTTGCCGAGAACATTTAGCCGGCTTTAAAACGCCGAAGAAAATTGTATTTGCAGAATTACCTAAAACCTCAACTGGAAAAATTCAGAAGTTTAAGCTTCGCGAAACAGCCAAGTCACTGGACTAGAACAATGAACCAAATCATCGCACGATCATCACGCCTTCGCGCCACACCATTCACCCCACGTGTAGAAGCTTCCGGTGTGAAAGGATATTCTGTTTATAATCGCATGCTGCTGCCAACAGCCTTTGAATCAATGGAGTATGATTACCATCATTTAAAATCACATGTGCAGGTGTGGGATGTTGCAGTTGAACGGCAGGTCGAACTCAATGGCCCTGATGCGACCAAACTTATGCAGGTTTTAACGCCACGTGATTTGACCAAGATGCAATCTGACCAATGTTATTATGTCCCTATTGTTGATGACAAAGGTAAAATGCTCAATGATCCGGTCGCACTAAAGCATAGTGACACGCGTTGGTGGATTTCAATTGCTGATAGCGACTTGTTACTGTGGGTCAAAGGCCTTGCTGTTGGTATGGAGCTTAATGTTGATGTATTTGAACCTGACGTGTCGCCTTTAGCTGTCCAAGGTCCAAAGGCAGATGAACTCATGGAGCGCGTCTTTGGGTCCGAAGTTAGAGATATTCGCTTTTTCCGCAAAAAACGCCTAAAATTTGCCAATACATCTTTCATTGTCGCCCGCTCAGGATACTCAAAACAGGGTGGATTTGAGATCTATGTGGAGGGAAGCGAACACGGTGTATACATCTGGGATGCTTTGTTTGAGGCCGGCGAAAAACTCAATGTCCGTGCCGGTTGTCCAAATCTCATCGAACGCATTGAAGGCGGCTTGCTAAGCTATGGCGGCGATATGAACATGGACAATACGCCTCTTGAATGCGGGCTGGGTAAATTTTGCAGCTTCACACAGGACGTCAATTATATCGGCAAAGCAGCGCTGCTTAACGAAGCTAAAAATGGACCCTCGAAACAAATTCGGCCAATATCTATTCTTGGTGATCCCATTACAGCGTTGCAATCTCCCCATTCGATCATAAAAGGCAATCGCGAAGCTGGTCAGATCACTGCAGCCGTTTGGTCGCCAGATTTCAATACAAATGTTGCAATTGGAATGGTGGACAAAGATTACTGGGATCCAGGGACAGAATTTGACATATATACAGTTGAAGGCCGGCGAACAGCAAAAATTGAGACTAATTTCTGGAATTAATTGTTTTTTTGTTAAGGTTCGCGAAACTCTTAGAATTTATGGTGAACAATAGATTAATACGATTGGTGTTTAAAAAATGGTTTCGTCAAACAAACAGAATAACATCTCGAAGTTTTTAAATCCTGAGGCTCAAGAGGATAGCTACGTTGATATGTATGACGCTGCTTTGCGGCTTGAACCATTTCAACGTGCGATGATGGCTCAGTATTATTATCAACGTGTTCATCTTCGAGAATTAGGCTTACGCATTTCAGCAACCTGCGAATTTCACATCCTACAGCGTGTTTTTGGCAGTGCGGCAGAAATTATTTATGAACAGTCTGAAAAATATATCGGCGGCTCTGAAACGCAATCCGAAGGCACTGTATAGTTAAATCTAATCAAATGTTTGTCGCAATCAAGCAAAATTGCGATGAACAAATCAGATTGAACAATTATTCGCACGTATTGTCATACGATATCAAAACGCATTGTTTGCTCGTTTCATTATCATAAATTATCTCACAATTATAATTTACTCCCCACAGATATTGCATTACAGATCCGCTCAATCATCCCATTTATGAGCACTTTGTGAAATATCATGACGACTAACCACACACACGCACTCAAATCATCTAAAACAAGCATCTTCTCAAATGAGAAATGCCAATTAGGCGAAGGTCCATTATGGCACCCTCTTCGATCTGAGTTGCTTTGGTTTGATATAACCAACAACACATTACATGCTCAAAATGTGGACCAGCACAGACTTTATAAGTTTGATCATAACATCTCTGCTGCTGCGTGGATTGATGCAACATCTGTATTAATCAGCGGTGAGAGCGATCTAAAGATCTTGTCATTAGACACAGATGAAAAACAATTTCTGATGAATGTCGACGCCGACAATCATATCACTCGTTCCAACGATGGTCGCGCTGATCGTCAACACGGGTTTTGGATCAGCACAATGGGTAAGAGCGCTGAGCAAGATGCCGGTGCGATATACAGATTTTATAAAGGTGAATTACGTTGTTTGCATGAAAACATCACGATCCCTAACGCAATATGCTTTTCCCCAAATGGAGATACAGCATATTTTGCTGATTCAATGAATAAAACTGTCTTTAAACAAAGATTAGACATTCAGACCGGATGGCCAATCAATGACGCAGAAACCTTCATCGATTTCACTCCAATGGATAAAACACCTGATGGTGCAGTAACAGATGCATTGGGAAATTTATGGATCGCGTTTTGGGGTGAAGCCATAGTCGAAGGTTTTTCACCTGCTGGTAAGAGCAAGGGTAAAATTAGCTTTCCAACACCGCATACGACGTGTCCAGCTTTTGGCGGTGATGATTTTTCAACTCTTTATGTCACCACTGCCATGCAAGGACTTGATAATGACGCTTTGGCCAAGGACGAAAATGCAGGCAAAACATTTTCCTCTGTTACGAATGTTAAAGGTATCGCCGAGCCAAACGTATTGCTCGATTAAAGCTTAGTTTTAAAAATCAAACAGGATTGGAGCCGCTCTGCTAGTAGGCTGTATAAAGGTTTGCACTACCTTGATTGCGTTTTTCTAACCGTTCAAGGTTTATAATCGTTGATAGCATCAAACGATCATGGCTCCAGTCAGCGGGTTTTTGCACAGTGAAAGAAAATATACCCGCAAACGCCACCATCAAAATAGCTAACAGCGCCAAGCGGATCTTGGAAAATCCATTATCCCAGCCGGTAACCGCTGATAAAAGACGATTTTCTAATAACTTTTTCGGTCGTGCGGAAAAGAACCCTGCTTGCGTTTGAATGAGCGCAACCTCAGGAACTCTAACCTTAAACAAGCTTGCTCGCTTAAATCGGCCATTACATACGCGCAGCAGACATTCACAATAATCTCTGGCAGAGAATAAACCGCGCTTAAGAACGTTTTGATCACACGATAATTCGCGAAGTTCTTCGATCTCCCGCTTAAAATAATGGAACGCCGGGTTCCAGAAAAATAGCGGTGTCAGCAATGCGAAAGCAAACTCCCAGTCAACATCTTTCTGGCGCAGATGCTGTAATTCATGCGCGATAGAAACTTTAAGATCCATGCTGTTACCAAGCATGCTCGATGGTAAAACAACATAATGATAGCGCAATGTGCGCGTTGAAAATGGGATGCGAATTTTATCAGCGAGAACAAGTTTCAATTGACCACAACTGCGCCAATCATGCGCTTCATCTAAAATTCTAGATAGCGTAAACATGGTGAAAACAGCGCGCGCCACCATCAAAAACGCAGTGATAATGCCGCCATATAAAACCATAGTTACAAAAATGTGGTTTGGATCAGATAATTCTGTCATCACATTCTGACGAAATGTCAAAATGCTTTCCAAAAAGCTGGGATTTAATTGAATATTGCCTTGTAGATATTGGGCTAAAACCAGTTCTGACAGCGTCACTGGCACCGGCAGTGCGGACGCGAAAAAGTGGCTATAAAGTGTGAGAATAACCGGGAATAAAAAGGTCGCTAATAGGAGTGTTTTGACCAAGCCAAGCTGTACGGCGAAAGCGCGAGCCGTATCAGTATTCTTCATAATTTTCCGACCCAAAAACCAAATTAGGGCAGATCCCAGCATAAGTAGATTAACGTCGATATAGCTGGTTACGAGTGTTTCAACCTGAATCATCCCCCAGTTTCCTCCCTAGAAGCACCCTCAACTCCTCCAAAGCATCTTGCGTTAAATGGTCATCATTTACAAGTGTTGCGACCAACGCAGCGGGTGTATTATCGAATAGTTTGGCTGACACATCTTTCAAAAGTCGTGATTGGTACTCATTTTTTGGCAAAATAGCGGAATAAATCAACGATTTACCGTCTTTTTTGCTTGAAACAAAACCTTTTTGCTCCAAAATCCTCAAAATGGTTGCAGCTGATGTGTAGGCCAGGTTCCGGTCCTTATCCATCTTGGAAAGAACATCCCGTACACTGGCATCACCCAGCTCCCAAAGTAACGTCATGAATTCCAGTTCAACCTCGGTCAGGAGCTCATGCGTCTTACGTTTTCTCATATTGCGCCACCAATTTATTGTTTAACATTTCTGTTTTATCTCAATATGTCGCCACTTACTAGTAAATTAATAGATGAGCCTTCATCATACTTTTGAAAAGCAAAATACGAACCAGCAAACACCTAAAATCAACGGAATCCATAACGGCATTCCAACCAATCCAAGCCAAGCAAGGAAGATGTAAACAGTTCCTAAAATACTCAAGAACAAGCGATCTCCGCGGGTCGTGACGATGCGCAAGGCACCCATTCTTTCATCACCGCCAGGCCGCTTGATCTCAATGATCGTTAAAAGAATTATTGCCGAAAAAATCCCAACAAAAATCAATGCCGTGGGCCAGGTCCAAGCCATCCAACTCATAATTACACTCTCCCCATGGCAAAGCCTTTAGCAATATAGTTTCGAACGAAGTAAATCACGATTGCACCTGGAATAATGGTCAGTGTTCCAGCTGCTGCTAGCAAGCCAAGCTCGTAACCCGCACTTGAAGCAGTTTTCGTCATGGTCGCAGCAATCGGTTTAGCCGCAACGGCTGTAAGCGTTTTTGCAAGCAACAATTCAACCCATGAGAACATGAAGCAAAAGAATGCTGTGACCCCAACACCTGCTTTAATTGTTGGAAGAAAAATCTTCACAAAGAAATGCGGGAAAGAATAACCGTCAACATAAGCTGTTTCATCGAGCTCTTTTGGCACACCGCCCATAAAGCCTTCCAAGATCCACACAGCTAGTGGGATGTTAAATAGACAATGCGCCAATGCGACCGCCAAATGCGTATCAAACAATCCGACCGCTGAATAAAGCTGGAAAAACGGCAGTGCAAACACCGCAGCAGGTGCCATCCGGTTTGTTAAAAGCCAGAAGAACAATTGCTTATCACCAAGAAAGCGATACCGCGAGAAGGCATAAGCTGCAGGCAGCGCGACACAGACCGAAATGATCGTATTGAGCGACACATAGATAATTGAGTTAATGTAACCCCAATACCATGTTGGATCGGTGAAAATCGTTACATAAGCTTCAATCGTGAATGTTTGAGGGAACAGTGAAAATCCTGCAAGAATTTCATTCGTTGTCTTAAAACTCATCGCAACAAGCCAGTAGATTGGCAGCATTAGAAAGAGGATATAGACGATGGGAACAATAGATCTCTTTTGCATTAGCGATCTCCCTCAGTGTTTAAATCTTCCCGGTTCATCAGAGTATAAAACAACCATGAAACCAGTAGTGTAATAGCAAAATAGATTAGCGACATCGCAGCGGCGGGACCTAAATCAAACTGCCCCAGAGCAATCTTGACAAGATCAATCGATAACAATGTAGTTGAGTTACCCGGACCACCACCGGTGAGCACAAAGGGTTCGGTATAGATATTAAAACTATCCATGAAGCGAAGCAGAATAGCGATCGTTAAAACGTTCTTCATTTTCGGCAACTGAATATATCTAAACACTGACCAGTTTGATGCGCCATCAATTTTCGCAGCTTGATAATACGCCTCAGGGATGGATACCAATCCAGCATATGAGAGTAGCACAACAAGCGATGTCCAATGCCAGACGTCCATCGTGATAATGGTTACCCACGCAGCAACCGGATCCTGGGTCATATCATAGTTGATGCCAAGCACATGATTGAGCGTATATCCAAGCAAGCCAATATCAGGCAATGCAAAGATATTCCACATTGCGCCCACCACATTCCAAGGAATAAGCATTGGAAGCGACATAAGAACAAGACAGACAGGAACCCAAAAGCCTTTGCGCGGCATAGATAAAGCAATCGCGATGCCCAACGGCACTTCAATAATCAGGATCAAAAAGGTGAATAAAAATTGCCGACCCAGCGCATTATAAAATCGATCAGATCTTAAAAGCTGTTCAAACCATGTCAGACCTTCCCAGAAAAACAAATTGTCACCAAAAGTTTCCTGAACGGAGTAATTAACCACCGTCATCATCGGGATAATGGCGTTAAATGCGACCAGCAGTAAAACTGGCAGTACAAAGAACCAAGCTTTTTGGTTTTCGGTTTTCATCAGCTTGCCCCTCCCATTTCGGTTGCAATCCAGCCATCTCGATAAAGTCGTGTTTGGTTTTGTTGAAATGAAAGTTTCACATTATCACCTTTGTTCGGCAAATTACCCTCAACAATGGACATGACACTGTGATCACCGATGAGGGCTTCAACAACACTATGTCGGCCAATATCGGAAACTTTTTTCACTGTCGCTTCCAGCCCCTCATCACCTAAGGTGACAAATTCAGGTCTGATACCAATTTCAGATTTACCCGACATACCGGCCTTTAAAGGACCTTCAAGATCAACTTTCTGCCCATCTACAAATGCGGCTCCATCTTTCATCTCGCATGGCAAAACATTCATCCCAGGTGATCCAATAAAGTGCCCCACAAAGGTGTGCGCAGGACGTTCAAAGAGTTCAACAGGTGTTCCAATTTGAACAACCTCACCCAAATCCATCACCACAACTTGATCGGCAAAAGTAAGAGCTTCTGTCTGATCGTGTGTCACATAGATCATCGTGTGGCGAACTTTTTGATGAAGCTCTTTAAGCTTGCTGCGCAATTTCCATTTCAGGTGAGGGTCAATAACTGTCAACGGTTCATCAAACATAACAACGTTCACATCATCACGCACCAAACCGCGGCCCATAGAGATTTTTTGTTTGTTGTCCGGCGTTAGGCCAGCGGCCTTGCGGTCAAGCATGTCTGTGACTTCCAACATTTCGGCAATTTCACGAACACGCATATCAATTATGGCTTCATCAACTTTGCGATTACGAAGCGGGAACGCCAAATTGTCGTAAACCGTCATGGTGTCATAGATCACAGGGAACTGGAAAACCTGTGCGATATTTCGCTGATCCGGAGGTAATGATGTCACATCATCCTCACCAAATAAGATCCTACCTTCCGTCGGTTCAACGAGACCAGAAATGATATTTAGAAGCGTAGATTTACCGCAACCAGATGGTCCTAAAAGTGCATATGCACCGCCATCCTGCCATTCAAGATCAATCTCTTTGAGCGCAAAATCGTCAGGTCCCTTTGGATTTTGCATGTAGCTATGTCTGAGCTTTGATAAAGTAATTTTAGCCATGATTTACCTCACGCAGCCCGGCTACCGTCAGGGGCAAAATAGAGGCACTCCGACGGGTTCATATAAAATGTATGGTCTTCGCCAACTTGATATGGATGCACCCCATGAGAAAGCGAAACCCAGGCATGATCACCGAAGATGAAATGCGCACTGCTTTCAGAACCGCTTAGCTCCGTGACACCAACTTGGCCGGTAATTGCGATGTTGGCCTTATCTGTCTTCATTGGCAAAATATGATGTGGGCGAATGGCGACCTGATACTCACCATCTGATAAACTCAAGGCTTGAGCACTTGCGCCCCAAGACACATCACCCATTATGATTTCGTCACCTTTTTTAACAACATTGGCGTTGTTAATTGGTGGATCTGAGAATACGCGTGCAGCGATTAAACTTTCAGGATTTCGATAAAGATCGGCAGTATTACCAAATTGGCGCACATAACCATCCTGCATCAATGCTGTTTGTCCACCCAGCAACAAAGCTTCCTCTGGTTCTGATGTTGCATAAACAACAACAGCACCGCGACCCGCGAAAAGCTCCGGCAGTAATTCGCGCAGTTCTTCGCGTAATTTATAATCAAGGTTTGCCAAGGGTTCATCGAGGAACACCGCTTGGCTGTCTTTTGCAATTGCGCGCGCTAACGCGGTTCTTTGCTGCTGGCCACCAGATAATTCATGCGGTCTGCGATTAAGCATTGGGCGCAGCTTTAAAATGTCTGCAGCCTCTTCAACCCGCCCTTGGATTTCAGATGGCGCCATCTTGGCAACCCTTAATGGTGAAGCAATGTTATCAAACACCGTCATGTGCGGGTAGTTGACGAAAAATTGGTGAACAAGGCTGATACGGCGCATTTGTGTTGACTGTTCTGTAATGTCGACACCGTCCATAGTGATCGTACCTGAGGCAACTGAATCTAGTCCTGCCATCAGCTTGATTAGCGAGGTTTTGCCAGCTCCTGTTTCGCCAAGCAAAACATTAAAGTGGCCGGATTCTAAATTGAGATTGATCGGCTTGATATGCGTCTTGCCCTGAACGACTTTAGTGATGTTTTTTAGCTCGAGCGCCATGGAGCACCATTTTCTATATTTTGTAATCAGGAATTTTTACGAAGTTGCTAGGGCCTATAGAGGCCCTAGCTTTTGTCGGAATTTGGAAATTATTCCAACATTCGGGAGGAACTTAGTTTGCACTCCAGCGTGCGACAAGCTCGTCGTAATTAACGGTCTCACCCTGTGGTTTCTCGTTATCAAGCTTAGCTTTCGCGCCGCCTTTACCTAGCCATTCAGAAGGATCTTTTTCTTCATTCAAGCGAGGGCCACAACCACCGTAAACATTTGCACCTTCATCAGCGCGCTGCATACGAGCCATAGTGATGTCCATCTCTTCAGCAAGACGGTCCATAGCTTCTTGTGGTGTAAAGGCACCTGAGTTCACATCACCAATTTGCTGCCACCAAATTTGGGCAAGCTTTGGATAATCAGGAACGTTAACACCTGTTGGAGACCAAGCCACACGGTCAGGTGAACGATAGAACTCTACCAAACCACCAAGTTTAGAAGCGCGCTCTGTGAAGCTTTCGTGGTTCACAGATGAATCACGAATGAACGTTAGACCAACATGTGATTTTTTCACATCAACAGTTTTAGATGTTACAAACTGAGCATAAAGCCACGCAGCTTGCGCACGATCTGTTGGTGTTGATTTTAGGAACGTCCAAGAACCCACATCCTGATAGCCAACTTTTTGACCTTCTTCCCAATAAGGGCCGTGTGGAGATGGCGCCATACGCCATAGTGGATTGCCTTCATCATCGACAGTGTTATTGCCTTCAGATTTTGGCTTCACCATGTCAGCAGTAAACGCTGTGTACCAGAAGATTTGCTGAGCAACATTACCTTGGCTTAGTGCAGGTAGTGACTGATAAAAGTCAAAGCTTGCAGCACCAGGAGGTGCGTAATTGCGTAGCCATTCATCCCATTTACGGATCGCGTAAACTGCTGCCGGTCCGTTTGCAGCACCACCGCGAGAAACCGATGCACCAGCAGGATTACAAGAACCTTGCTCCATGCGAATGCCCCACTCATCAATCGGCACACCATTTGGCTCACCTTTTGAACCAGCACCGGCCATTGATAGCCAAGCATCAGTCATGCGCCAACCCAAGTCAGGTGCACGCTTGCCGTAATCCATATGCCCAAAGATATCGACACCATCGATGTTCTTCACATCTTTAGAGAAGAAATCAGCGATATCTTCATAGGCTGACCAGTTAACTGGAACACCTAGATCATAGCCATATTTCGCTTTAAATGCTTCTTTCAGGTCAGGACGATCGAACCAATCTTTACGGAACCAATAAAGGTTTGCGAACTGCTGATCTGGCAATTGATAAAGTTTACCATCAGGACCAGTTGTAAACTGAGTGCCCATGAAATCTTCAAGATCAAGAGTTGGTGATGTTGATGCTGACCATTCACCAGCCATTTGATCTGTCAAATTGTAAGCCAATTGCAGACGTGAGTGCGTACCGATCAAATCAGAATCGTTCACATAACCATCATAAAGATTACGTTTTGTCTGCATTTGTGTTTGAACAGCCTGCACCACTTCACCTTCGCCCAAAATCTGGTGGTTGACTTTGATGCCTGTGATTTCTTCAAACGCTTTTGTTAAAACTTCTGATTCGTATGAGTGCGTTGGAATACCTTCCGACAGCACATTAATTTCCATGCCTGAGAAAGGCTCAGCTGCGGAAATAAACCATTCCATTTCTGACATCTGCTGGTCTTTTGACAGCGAAGACGGTTGAAACTCTTGGTCAATCCATTTTTTTGCAGCAGCAGAATCAGCGAACGCTGAGTTCATTCCACTCAACAATCCGATTGATGCTACCGTGCATAGCAATAATTTTTGCATTCTTTCCTCCAATCAATATGAGTCAGCCCAAACTGACCCCTATATTGAAACACCGAATGTCTTATTTATGTCAACTAATTTTTTAGTAGATAAGATCGAAATCGAATTTACACACATTTAAACTATTGTTTAATATAATAAATTTTATTTCGAAAAATGTTACATGGTGTAATTTTTCATCACTTAAAATTTTTATCAATGCAAAAAACTTCAAAAACTTCGAACCATTTCGTGATCTTAAAAAGTGGAAATGATTCCAAAATTTCTTGTATTTTTACATATTGATTGACCAAAAATTATTGCACCAAATGGCAATAGTGTTGCTTGATTGTTGTAAATTTATGAGCTACTAAAATCATGTTTGGTTTTCTGCGAGGCACAAAGTGCTTGGAAACGAACAGGGAATTTGGAAAGAGTTGACCCAAATGGGAACTTTTAGCCAAAGCCGCCCCCGCGACTGTATGCGGTAAGTGCACACCTATATGACGCCACTTTTGCGGTAACGCGATGGGAAGGCAGGTGTTGCATGTTACGCCGCGAGCCAGGAGACCTGCCAGACGTTTGTTTAATCTGAATATTGTCGGGTGTGACAATAAAAAGGACCTAAAAATGAAGACTCAATCGACTGTTGCCGTTTCTGGCTCAAAATCAAAAATCTTACCAATCATTGTAAGTGCCTTCATCGGCATGGCCGCTATTTTCGTTGTGGGCCACGTACAAGCTGGCGCTTTGCACGATGCTGCACATGATGTGCGTCATGCAACTGGCTTTCCTTGCCACTAATTCATTATGTTCACACGTATTGCTGTCAGCGCTTTGTTCGCTGGCTCTGTTGCGGGCTTAATTGCGAGCCTGCTGCAGCTCATGTTCGTGCAACCAGTATTGTTGCATGCTGAACTTTATGAATCTGGTGAACTTGTTCACTTTGGCGGCGAGGCCATTAGCGCTGTTCAGGATCTTGGTGGCATAGAAGTTATGCGGGATGCGTTAAGTATCGTCTTCACCATTATGATCTACACAGCCTATGCCTTCATTTTAATCGCGACCATTGCCTATTCAGAAGAGATAGGAAACAAAGTTGATGCCAGACAAGGCATCATCTGGGGCGTTGCAGGTTTTATTGCTGTTCATCTCGCGCCGGGATTTTCTCTTGCGCCGGAAGTTCCAGGCGTCGCAGCAGCTGATGTTTACGCACGTCAAATTTGGTGGTTCCCGACAGTCATTGCAGCTGCTGTTGCTATGTGGCTTATCGCATTTGGTAAAAACTGGATGATGTGGGGGTTAGCATGCATATTGTTAATTGCACCACATCTCATTGGCGCGCCAGAACCTAGCGTCTTTGAAGGGCCAGTTCCAACTGAAATTGGTGCCTTATTTGCCGCGCGTGCTTTTGGTGTTGGACTTGCAGCTTGGGTGCTTACAGGATTTTTCGCTGGGTATTTTTGGCAAAAAGAAGGCCTGCGCGAAAGCCAAGCTGCCGCAAGTTAATCAGTCTGATTATATCTTGGCGCGGAATTTTTAACTTCGCGCCAACATTAACATACACATCAAAATGAAAGACAAATCCTATGAGCCGTTCACTCGCGCTTTTTGCTATTGGTACATTGTTTGGCGCAACAGCAGGTTTTCTTACAGCCGCTTCTTACGATGTCACACTTGATGGTCACGACCATGGTGAACATTTAGCATCTACCCATAGCGATACTCATCACAATATGAAGCACGATGAGTTGTTAGCTGTTTCCCAAGAGCAAGCTCCAGAATTAGCATTATCATTCATCGCTGATCCCATGACAGGATGGAACTTGCAGATTGAAACCACGAAATTTTTCTTTGCCCCACAAAATGCCAGCAAGGCTCACATCGATGGTGAAGGGCATGCGCATATCTATATCAATGGGGAGAAGGTCGCACGGCACTATAGCAATTGGTATCATATCGCTCAGCTACCTTCAGGTAAAAACACTATCAAAGTTTCACTCAACTCAAATGATCACCGACAATTGGCCATTGATGATAAACCAATAGAACAAAGCTTTATCATCGAGGTTGATTAATTGGAGCCAAAGGCTGGAACACGCGATCGCAACAATTCGCGCAATCGTCCGCAAGAGCGAGCATCTTCAATCCAGCCTTTTGGCGCTTTTAGATAGGTTTCGCTTGTTGCGATGATATCTTTCAGATCCGTGTTTGGATCTATTCCTGAAAATACAAAACACGCTTTGTCTTTACCGTGAAATGCAATCGTCATGGGCGTTTCGCAAGCACCTAAGCACTCAACAGTTTCGACATCGAAATGATCTGACAATTGGCTATCGATAATGGAATTTTCAAGTTGTTTTAAAAAGCCATCAACACTGTGATTTATACCATAATCGCAGGTGGAGCATATCGTTATTTTATTGGGTTTCATCTTAGCGCACTCGTTTAAAAAACTATCAAATACAATAGTAAAGAAGTAAACGTTTATTGTGTACGTAAACCGGAAAGATTATCGATGATTGGGCATTCTGGTTTATCATCGCCGTGGCAATTATTCACTAAGGTATTCAGCGTATTCTTAAGGGATTGCAGCTCTTCAATCTTACGATCAATTTCAACCAATTTATCATTTGCAATCACTTTTACATCACGGCTCGAACGGTGATCATCTTCATAAAGTGAAAGCAACAATCGGCATTCATCAATGGTAAAACCCAACCCGCGTGAACGCTGTAAAAAAACCAAACAATGAATATCAGCGTCTGAATAATCCCGATAACCGTTTTCAAGACGTTCTGGTTTGACAAGCTCTATATCTTCGTAATATCGAATTGTTTTCACCGATAAATCTGAAAGTTTGGCAGCCTGCCCAATATTCATTTTTCTGTCCGATCCTCTTCGATCTTATACATCATCTCTAATAGCGCGATTTCTTTTTGCGAAAACCCAATCGACTTAGCTTTTGAAAACATAGCTTCTCGGCACGAGAGTTTTTCATCTCGCGTCGCTTCTTTACCTAGTTTTATATCGTCTGTTATGTTTTTCGTCATTTCATCAATACATAAAGTGATCAATCCCCAAAGGGTCAAGT
Organism: Lentilitoribacter sp.; assembly: GCA_039986595.1. GTDB lineage: Bacteria > Pseudomonadota > Alphaproteobacteria > Rhizobiales > Rhizobiaceae > Lentilitoribacter. The sequence goes on along the minus strand of JBDWQJ010000004.1, from coordinate 703,750 downwards.
ACAATCAGTTATTTTTCGATCAACGCTTTATCAAGATTAAGTGATCTTAAACGCAATGCATTTGAGATAACAGATACAGATGACAGGCTCATTGCCGCAGCAGCCAGCATTGGAGAGAGCAAAAGCCCCGTTATCGGATACAAAATCCCAGCTGCGATAGGCACGCCCAAGCTGTTATAGGCAAACGCAAAGAACAAGTTCTGCTTAATATTTGTAATCGTGGAATCAGACAAAATTCGCGCCTGCGCCACACCCATGAGATCTCCATAAAGTAGCGTAATGGAAGCGCTTTCCACCGCAACATCTGCACCTGTCCCCATCGCAATACCAACTTCCGCTGCAGCAAGTGCTGGCGCATCGTTAATGCCATCACCTGCCATGGCAACTTTGAAACCTTTATTGTGCAACTCATCAACCAGCGCCTTTTTATCTTCGGGAAGGATCTCTGCGCGAATATCTGAAATCCCAAGTTTGCGTGCAACAGCATCTGCTGTTACCTGGTTATCACCCGTTGCCATAATGATATTAATGCCAAGATCAGAAATACGTTGCACGGCATCTTTTGAATTTGATTTGATGGGATCCGTGACCGATAAAAGTCCTGCTAATTCGCCAGCAATGCCGACAAACATCACAGTGCTTCCGCCTTCTCTAAGTTTGTTGGCTTTATCCAAACCATGAGATGTATCAATCTGATGATCTTCCATCATCGCCATATTCCCAATGGCAATATCCTGACCATTAAATTGCGCTTTTACACCTTTGCCAGTAACAGCAGAAAACCCATCAATTGACGCTAGCTTAACACCTTTTTCTCTTGCTGCGCTCATGATAGCTTCGGCGAGCGGGTGTTCAGATGCATGTTCTAATCCGGCAGCAACTTGCAAGATTTTGTCGTCATCAAACTTATCGTTCAAAATGACAATCTCGTTAAGATGCGGTTTACCCAATGTGAGCGTTCCCGTTTTATCAACCACCAAAACATCAACTTCAGCCATTCGCTCCAGCGCTTGCGCATCCTTGATCAAAATACCCGCCTGCGCACCACGCCCTGTCGCCGTCATAATTGACATCGGAGTTGCCAAACCCAAAGCACATGGACATGCAATAATCAAAACCGAAACAGCAGAGACGATAGCAAACACAAAAGTTGGTTCTGGTCCAACAAATAACCATGTGAAAAATGCAATGATTGCGACCAGAACTACTGTTGGCACAAAATAAGACGCAACCCTATCTGCAAGCGCTTGGATAGGTGCGCGCGAGCGTTGCGCGGACGCGACCATGGATACGATCTTTGCAAGTACGGTTTCATCACCAACCTTCATGGCTTTAATGATCATCGTACCGTTTTTGTTAATTGTGCCGCCGGTGACATGATCACCGATAGATTTCTCAACTGGAATTGCTTCACCCGTCATCATGCTTTCATCAATACTTGATTGCCCATCGGTGATAACACCATCAATAGGAATGGCTTCACCGGGGCGAACACGAAGGACATCACCTTGTATGATATTCTCTAGCGGCGCATCGTATTCCTCACCGTTTTCAAGCACGCGGCGCGCTGTCTTCGGCGATAAATCAAGCAAGGCTTTAATCGCATCTCCTGTTCGTTCACGTGCTCGTAATTCTAATACCTGTCCGACAAACACAAGCGCAATAATGACCACCGAAGCCTCAAAATAGACCGGCAAATGCCCACCTTGCATCTGCAAACCATCGGGGAACAGATTTGGGAAAAAGGTTGCAATTGTGGAATATAGATAAGCGGCACCGACCCCGATCATAATCAGGGTCCACATATTTAAGTTCCATGTTTTAATCGAGGTTAAACCGCGGGCAAAAAACGGAAACGCTGCCCATAACACAACAGGTGTAGCGAGCAAAAACTCCAAATATAGCGAATATTGTTCCCCAAAAAATTGACGGATAGGAAGCCCTAGCATTGGCCCCATCGTTAAAATCATTAATGGCACAGCAGCGATTAAACTCACCCATAATCGTCTGGTGAAATCTATCAATTCATGATTGGGTCCATCAGATATTCCATCCGCCGGCTCAAGCGCCATCCCACAAATTGGGCAGGTACCTGGTCCTTCCTGTTCGATCTCTGGATCCATCGGACAGGTAAATATCGCATTTTTCGGAGCGGATTGGGATTGCTTGGCTTTGTTACCAGACAGATAAAAGAAGGGATCTGCTTCAAATTTATCGTGGCATTTTGGATTACAAAAATGAAACTCATCGCCATGATATTTAAGCGATGGCTTGTTATTCCCCAACTTAACCGCCATACCGCAAACAGGGTCTTTCACTGCACCATCAACTGCAATCGTTGCTGCTTCAAAAAGATCTGTAACGGTTTGTGACGTTGCCACAAATTTGTGATTGCCATCGCAACACTTTTCTTCAGGCTGGTTTTTGTCTGTCATGTCCAATTATCCAGTTTCTTAACCCTGTTATAAGGGTTACAGTGACTGGAAGGTCAAGGAAATTTTGGGGCACTTAATCCAGTAAAATATTGAAACGCTCGCGGATTTTTTGGTCCGCATCAAACGATAAATAATCTGGATGATGGCTATCTAATATCGACATCACTTTCTGCTTTGCTGCAGACCATGCATCAATGCACCCGTTGTCGGCCCAACTGCGAGGATCATCGCGGTTCGCAATCTTAGGATAGTAATAATCTCTCTGCATTGCATCCATTGTGTGTGACCCACCTAAGAAATGACCTTCGCCATAAACGCCTTCTTTAATCGCTTCAAACCCGAGCGTCTCTTCGTTCACTTCAATACCACGTATCGTGCGATGTATATGACTGAGCATTTCATTATCAAGCACGAATGCCTCAAATGAAGCACCTAAAAGGCTGGCCATCATACCTGAGCTTTCATAAACCATATTCGCACCGGATAACCCTGCAGCTAATGCGCTCAATGCTTTTTCAGCACCCATCTGCGCATCTACCGATTTTGCATCACTCATCGAGGATGCAACACCCGATGGCAAACCAAGATGATTTGATATTTGCGCAGCCGCTGCGTTCATAACTGAGATCTCGCCACCACCGCCACAAAACGCACCCGTGCGCAAATCTATCACCAAAGGCCAGTTTGAAAAGATCATCGGATATCCAGGTTCAAGCAAATTTACCAACATAAGACCCGCAAGCGTTTCAGCAGTTGTTTGTGCCAGCATTCCAGCAAGCGTAGCGGGAGCCGTTGCGCCCGATTGCGCGGCAATAATTGAATTGATAGGAACACCGCGCTTGATGCATGCCATCGTCACATCAACAGCATCTTCACCATATCGCAATGGCGATATCACAGGCGAAATATGTGCTTTACAAAATGGTCTTTTGGCAAATGCACCTTCACCGCCCATCGCAATATCAAACATATCGATAATTGGATCAACGCTTGATCCTAGGGTAAAACTTGTGCCAACCGGCTTGGTTGTCCCGCGCAACAAGGCATAGGCGGTGTTGATATCTAAATCAAAATTATCCGGCACATCTGTTGCAACACAGCAGCGCGTGAACCAGCTGACATTCTCAAGCGTATCAATCAATCGTGTAAAATCATAAAGATCTTTCAGCGTCGACGGACGGTATATCCCTTGCTGCAGATCTAACGTCTGAACAGCTGCACCACCAGTACCGAAATAAACTTTATCACCGCCAACTTCAAAGTCGTGCTTTGGATCACGTCCGTAATAGATAAAACTCTTAGCCGCACCATCGACAATATCTTCCATCATAGATCTTGGGAAACATAATCGACCACGATCATTGAGATGAGCACCTTTTGAAAGGGCCAAATCTTCAATCACTTGCGGCACCTCTGCCATGCCAATTTCCGCAAGAATTTTATAAGCTGTATTAAGCGTTTCGGTCAGCTCGTGCTGGTTTAGCGGCTTGTACTGCCCACCAATTTGACCTGGTGCACTTGGATCAAACTCAGATTCCGGTGCCTTGCGTGCAGCAACTCGTGTTGCTCTACCGCCTGCTCGTTTTAATTTGCGTTCAACCATGAATGCTCCCTGACCAAAACTATTGCGCTTGTGTTCGGCTTCGACAAGCGTAATAAATATGATTTGGATAATTCAATTCTTAGATTTGAGAAAACCGATGCAAAAGAACGATAAATCGCGATTGTCATTTAGAGCTGTGGAAGTCTTTGTTGCTGCAATTGAAGAGCAGTCAATCACCAAAGCTGCCAAACGCTTGGGTTCAAGCCCATCATCTGTATCATTGCAACTTTCCAACATGGAACAGATTTTAGATGCGCGCCTGATTGAAAGATCCGCTAGACGATTTCAATTAACTGCTGCCGGTGAAATATTTGCACCACGCGCACGCGCAATACTAGATGAAGTTACTGTTGCAAAAGTTGAACTTTCCAGCGCTAAACACGCACCCAAAATGGATATTCGCATTGGCGCAATCGAGGACTTTGACAACGAGATACTGCCAAGTCTTTTATCAAAACTTCGACAAAGCTACCCGCAATCAAATTTTTACATCAACAGTGGTGCAAGCCACGAAAGCCATGCAACCCTATCAAGTCGAGGTGCTGATATCATCATTGCCGCTGATAAAACAAACGACATTGATTGGGTTGAAGAACATGCCGTTCTACAAGATCCATTCATTCTCGTTACAGCATCTAAAGAGCTCGCAAACTCGCCAATTGACAAGCTAATACAGCATCCATTTATACGCTATTCGCAAGAGCAACTGATTGGGCGCCAGATCGAAGCACAATTAAGACGAACAAAAAACGTTCCAAAATTTGATTTCGAATGCTCAACCAACCATGCGCTGCTATCGCTTATCAAAGAATTTGACGGATGGGCGATAACCACCGCCATGGCTTATCTTGGTTCATTTAAACAAAGCCATCCTTTAGATAATTGTTTTATCGCATCCCCGCTTCCTATCCCCAATTTTGCACGCACAATATCCGTTTATGCCAGACGCGACACATTGGGTGAAATACCGCTAGCTTTCACCACGCATTTAAAACAAACATTGACGGATATTATGCTGGATCGTGTTACCAAAGAACTCGATTTTGCCAGTGGCTCAGTTCGTATTTTGTAATTTAGAAATATTGAATATTAAATTTAGTTATTTCGAAATAAGATCAATCTAATTGACCTAGCTAAGCCAGCTCTCCAATAGTTTAGCAATAGGTTTGGAGATTGATATGAAGCAGCATACACAAGTTGTCGTTATTGGTGGTGGCATTGCAGGGTGTTCAACACTTTATCATTTAACGCAAGAAGGCATTACAGATTGCGTGATGATTGAGCGCGATGAATTAACATCTGGAACAACTTGGCACTCCGCAGCGCAGGTGACCAATTTTGGCGCCAACCAAACCATGATTGGTCTTAAAACCCACTCCATCAATCTCTACAAAGAAATGGCTGATGACCCAGATTATCCGATCAATTATCACCATGGCACAGGTGGGTTGCGTCTAGCCTCAACGCAAGATCACATGGATGGCTATACGCATTTTTTATCAGTTGCCAAAGGAATGGATGTAGATTGGGAAATCTTGGATCCCGAAGAATGTAAAAAACGCCATCCATTAATCACAACGGACAATCTCTTAGGCGCTTTATGGGATCCACTTGATGGCGATATTGATCCCGCCCAATTGTGCCAAGCACTTGCACGTCGCGCGCGCAATGCTGGCGCTGAAATCTATCGGTTTAATCCCGTTGAAAACCTCACCCAAAAAGAAGATGGCACATGGATTGTCCACACGAAAGATGGTGACATATCTTGCGAGATGATCGTAAATGCGGGCGGGTATCGTTGTAACGAAATTGGCAAAATGATGGGCGTAGAACATCCCGTTGCCTCCATGGAGCATCAATATATGCTCACTGAAGACATCCCCGAAATTGTCGCATTAGGAGATGATTTCCGCACCCCACTTATTCGCTGCCCAACAGATGATTTTTATCAAAGAGCGGAGAAAAAAGGGCTCTTGATCGGGTTCTACGAACAAGATTGCCGAACTTGGGGTCTCGATGGCATCGATCCAAATTTCACCATGGCGCTATGTCCTGATGATCTTGATCGTGTGGTCGATGTCATGGAGGGTGCGTTTGCGCGGCTACCTTGTTTGCAAACAGCCGGGATCAAATCAATCGTCAACGGACCGATTACTTATACACCTGATGGACTTCCCCTTGTGGGCAAGATCCCGGGTAAAAAAAATGCATATTGTATCACTGGTCTCAGAGCTGGTCTTGGTGAAGGTGGTGGCCATGGTTGGCTCTTGGCACAGATCATCGCTCATGGGGAAGCATGTTATGACACTTGGTGCATCGATCCGCGCCGCTTCACGCGATATGCAACAGAGGAATATACCGCTCTTAAATCAATTGAAGATTATCAAAACGAATTTCGTTTTCACATGCCGCATGAGCATCGCCCTGCTGGCCGACCCATAAAAACAACACAGCTCACACCAAAACTTGCGGAAATGGGAGCTGAGTTTGGAACCGTCAATGGCTGGGAGCGCGCACTTTATTTCAAACCTGAACCAGGTTTCATTGAAAAGCATTCGTTTAAGTTTACCAACGCTTTTGATGTTGTTCGAGGCGAAATTGAAAATCTGCAAGACAATGTCGGCATCATGGAAGTATCCGGTTTCAACCGCTATGAAATCTGCGGTAAAGATGCCCACGATTGGCTAGATAAAATCATGTGTAGTCGCGTTCCAAAAAAGATGGGCAGAGTGGGACTAACTTACTTCTTAAACCACGATGGAAATGTAAAGGGCGAAGCGACGCTTGCCAACATATCAGATGATAAAATCTGGTATGGCTCTGCTGCAGCTTCAGAATTCCATGATTGGGATTGGCTGCATGAACACTTACCTGAAAATAGCGACATCACGATCAAAAGCCTGACCAACACACACAACATCCTTGTTGTGGCGGGTCCAAATTCACGCAAAGTTTTAGAAATTGCTGCGCCTCGCACCAATTGGTCAAAAGACGCATTTAAATGGCTCACCTGCCAAAAAGTTCATATCGGCCATGTCGAAGCTATTGCCATGGCCGTATCATTTTCCGGTGAACTTGCCTGGGAACTTCACATAGCCAATGAGCAACTCCCCTATGCTTTTGATGTTCTTCAAACAGCGGGCGCAGACTTTGGCATGAAACCATTTGGCTTACATGCAACGGAAAGCATGCGCTTAGAAAAAGGTTATCGCCATTGGAAGGCTGACCTCATTACCGAGTTTGATCCAATGGAAAGCGGGCTCGACAGATTTATCAAAATGGATAAAGACTTCATCGGTAAACAGGGTTTGGAAAAAAATATTCAAAATGGGCCACGCCGTACGTTTGTCTCCTTAACAATTGATGATTATCAAGCGCCCGCGCAACCTGGCGATTCCATTGTGTGCAATGATAAGGTCGTTGGTACGATTACATCAGCGGCATGGGGATATCGCACTGGTGAAAATATTGCACTTGGCTTTATCGATCCTGAGCATAGTAAGCCAGATGCAGAGTTGATGGTCCAACATATCGACAAATTATCGCCAGCAAAAATATCTGACATGTGTCGATATGATCCACAAAATGAAAAGGTTAGAAGCTAGGATAATAGTAGCGGCAGTTAGCCGAAGCTGAATTTAACTATGATTGATCGGCAGGGTTACTTTGATCACAAAGCCCTTGCCTTCAAGCACTTCAATGGTACCCTTATGGGCATCAACGATCTGTTTAACCAGCGACAAACCTAAACCATAACCTTCGATATTTTGCCGACCAGCGCCACGATAAAACCGTTCAAAAATCTTGGGCTTATCAGCTTGCGAAATACCATCTCCATGGTCTGTGACAGTCACTGACACATGATCGCTCGATTGAACCAATTCAACAATCACCGGCGGCTTACCATGTTTAAATGCATTGCCGATTAAATTACGGACCACACGTTTTAACAATCCAGCATTGCCATCGATCATCTGCGCAGATCCAGAAAAATCGATCTCTGGATATCGCTCGCATTCCTCTTCAATGATTTGCTCTAAATCAACAGCCTCCGTCACAAGGGTTGAATTGGCACTATCAAGACGGCTCATTAATAAGATCTCTTCAATTAACCCATCAAGCTCTTCAATATCAGAACGCAACGCATCAAGTCGCTTTTGCTCATGGCCGGATTGGTACATCTCAAGCCCTAAGCGAATTCGTGACAATGGCGTTCGCAATTCATGCGAGGCATTTGCAAGTAGAGTTTTATGAGATGCAACAAGATTTTCAATTTGTTCAGTTGCGTGATTAAAACTTGCAGCAAGGCTTGCAATCTCGTCTTTACCTTCCACGACAACACGGGTTTTTAAATCTCCCATGCCGACCTGCTCTACACCGGTTTTTAAGTTATCCAAACGCCGGGTTAAACGTTTGACCAATGGATAAGACGCGACACCGATGGCCAATGCGATGGAGCCCAAAACCAATAGTAACTTGATAAAACCACTATCTGCTCGACTATCACTGTATCGGCCGGTAAAAAGCCAACGTCCATCCGGTAATTCAGCAAGAAAACCTTGATTATTATCCTGATGATGCATGCCATTTTTATCATCTTCATCAAAGGGGAAATTAAATACTTCGCCAATGGATGTGATGAGTTCACCTTGCTGGTTAAACAAGCTTACATTCACATCAATATCTTTAAACAGCTCTTCAAGTGCAGTTTTCTGCTGCATAACCGGTTGATCGGCATCAGGTAAAATATTAATCGCAAGTTGCCCAGCTGCCTCTTTAAACTCGAAATCCGTGTCATCACGATTGCCAAGCCAAAAGAACATAGATGTCAATAAAACAACGAGGATCAAACTAAAGATGATCGTTGCATAAATCTGTAAATGTAGACGACGTCTGATCATGTTCTAATCCTGCTTTAGCGCAAAAACATATCCAGCACCGCGTATTGTCAAAATACGTTTTGGGTGCTTAGGATCATCTTCAATCTGGTTACGAATGCGCGAGATATGAACGTCAATGGAACGATCAAATGCGTCAAACTCTTGGCCCTTTAAACGATCAATCAAAGTGTCGCGAGATAACACGCGCCCAGCAGATTCAGCCAATGTGTGCAGCAGCGTAAATTGATGAGAGGTTAACTCACATTGGTTTTGATCGAGCGTGCAAATCATCGCGTCTGGATCAATTTCTAAGCGCCCAAATTGAAGACTATTGTGAGTAGTATGCTTTGTTTGTCCACGCCGCATTACAGCTTTAATACGCGCCAAAAGTTCACGCGGCTCAAACGGTTTACCCATATAATCATCCGCACCAAGTTCCAATCCAACCACTCGGTCCATCGGATCACCTTTTGCAGTTAACATGATAATGGGTACATCGGAGCGCGCTTTTATAACGCGGCAGATATCCAAACCGTCCATATCAGGAAGCATGAGATCTAATATAATAACGTCGAATTTCTTATCATCTTCAAGCTGAATGCCCGTCACACCGTTGGGTGCAATCTGCACGTGATAACCATTGTTTTGCAGATAATCGCTGACCATGTCCGCCAAACGGTTGTCATCTTCGATTAAGAGAATGGATTGAGACATATCAAGCCTTTGATTTTTATTTTTATTCAACTGAAACTGTTACATAAAATGACCGACCAACGGAACCCTTATAGCGATATTTCGCTTTCCGAGTGCGCGTTGGCCAGCCTTAAGGTGACTAACTTATAGTTCGCTAGCCTTGGGAGAGATAAATGTTCAATTTGAAACGAGCTAAGATTTAGTCATCAAATCTTTTTTGCATACGCTCAACACGTTCTGCCAATCCTTGGCGTTGCTCAACTGTTAGGATTTCTGAAACTTCAGATACGGCGTCCAACATAGTTTTACTGATCGTGTCAGCAGCAGCGAGGCGTTCGGTGCGAAGTGTCTCAATTGCAGCACGGTCAACATTTTCAGACGTCAGCAGATTAACAAGCTCAAATCCGGCGGCTTTAAACTCATCACGCAGCGGCTGCATCTCTTTAGCTGTTGCAAGAGCAATTTCGATGATTTGCTTTTCCTGCGCATCTGTTGCATCAATTTCAACAGACATGTGACGTGCTATTTTGGTAACTCGTTTTTCAAGGTCAGCTTCGCTCATTTGAGAAAAACCCGATCTTTTGCCACCCCAACCAGCTTTATAAACATCGTTGCTGTCCATGTCAGTGATCGCAATTTTCGCATGTTGCGCAACATTGCTGTTTGCGATAGCTGGAACCGCAACTGCTGATCCTAAGATTGCAACAGCACCAACGCTAAGTGCAATGATCTTGCCACGTGTCATTTGAAATTTGCTAGTTTGTGTTTCGTTTTCTTTTGTCATAATAAGCTCCTTTTTAAATTTCATTTCCGAGATTTGGAGTGTTTGAAAGCTTGTTTGCTTTTAACCCGTGGTCTCAACATGATGAGAATTTAACAAGGCATTGTTTCTGACGTTTGTCGTGAATGTAAAGAATTGTAAAGTCATTATTATTAATTAAAATCAATAATTTAGCTTGAACTATGATGCTTTGTAATAAAATAAGTGACGGGAATTGCAATTAAAATACCTGCCAAAACGCATCCTATTAAGTAAGGCCAAGAAAACATATCAGCAACAATGATCGCAATCAGACCGATCCAGGTAATCACCATGGCCACTAGCGTGTGTATAATCAGATAAAGTGTCATGAGATTGCCCATCCTTCTTCCATTCACCCATTTCTTAATAGAAATAATCGGTAAATGCATTGAGCTATATCAAATACGCCGACATTTCTGATCACTATGATTTTCATAACAAGTATCCGCGTAGGTTTTGAATGAAACTTGCGCATTACGCATGAAGGGAAATCACTATGGTTGATATCGCACTTTTTAAATCTCGCCTTTTAAAACGCCGCAGTGAGTTGGCAAAAATGATTGGGACATACGAACAACGTTTGGACGATCCAAAACCAAATGACAGTGAGGATCGTGCAACGGCGAGTGAAGGTGATGAGGTTATGGAAGCCCAAGTTGAAGCGGAATACACAGAGATAAAAGCAATTGATGCAGCGCTTAGCCGTGTAGATAATAATGTTTACGGTGTTTGCCTATCGTGCGAAGGACCGATTTCCGATGAGCGTCTTAAAGCAGTTTTGCATGCCACATTATGCCGACGCTGCATGGAAGCCAGTTAGAACTTTCCATATAAACAGCACACCAAGACCAAACGATCTAAAGTTTATAGGCTTCTTTTGCCAGTCGATAAGTTAAATCATGCGCTAATTCAAACGCATCTTCTTGTCGTAATCGTCCAGTTAAAACCAGATTAGCGAGATAAGCACAATCGGATCGCCGAGCAACATCATGGCGCGCGGGAATAGAACAAAATGCCCGCGTGTCATCGTTAAACCCGACGGTATTATAGAACCCGCAAGTTTCCGTGACGGCTTCGCGATAACGTTTCATACCTTCGTAGCTATCAAAGAACCACCATGCCGGACCAAGCTTAAGCGCAGGGTATGCACCCGCCAATGGCGCCAATTCACGACTGTAACTTGTTTCATCCAGAGTGAAGATAATGATTGTTAAATTTGGCTCCATACCAACTGCATCTAACATTGGTTTAAGCGCATTTACGTAATTTGTAGATGTTGGAATATCAAATCCCTTATCGCGACCATGGTGTTTGAACACATTAGCTGAGTGGTTACGATAAGAACCACAATGGATCTGCATAACAAGTCCATCATCGATACTCATGCGCGCCATTTCTGTGAGCATGTGACCACGAAAACAATCTGCTTCTTCTTTGGTAAACTGACCAGACATTACTTTTTCAAACAATGCTTCAATATCGCCCAATGCCAAATTTTCGGTTCTGGCACTTGCATGTCCGTGATCAGTTGCCGTTGCACCCATTTGTTTAAAGAATACACGTCTTATCTGGTGAGCTTTTAAATAACCTTGCCAACTCGTTGCATCTTGCTCGGTCAATTCACCCAATTTGCGGACATTTTCTGTAAAACCTTCAAACTCAGGATCAACAGTTGCGTCAGGACGATAGGTGGTTATTACACGTCCATTCCAATCGCTGTCGTTGATCTGCTTATGCCATTTAAGATCGTCCAATGCAGATTCAGTCGTTGCGATCGCTTCGATGCCAAAACGATCAAACAATTGTCGTGGACGATAAGCGTCTTCTTTCAACTTTTGATCAATATGATCGTAGTACATGTCAGCTGTATCTTTGGACAAAATTTCATCAATTCCAAACACATGTTCAAAAGAATGATCAAGCCACATCTGAGACGGTGTACCGCGAAACAGGTGATAGTTCTTGGCAAATAAATGCCAAATATCTCGCGGGTCTATTTCCAAGACCGAGCCATCGGCAAAAGGCACACCTAGATCCGTTAGCTTAACCCCTTGTGAAACAAGCATACGAAAAACATAGTGATCTGGTACCACAAACAATTGAGCCGGATCTATGAAATGATCGTTTTTGGCAAACCAGCTGGGATCGGTATGACCGTGAGGGCTAATGATCGGAAGATCTGAAACCGTCTCATATAACTCGCGCGCCACATGACGAGCAGAGGGCTCAATTGGAAACAAGCGATCAGGATCATTAAGTGCCATGTGAAATATTCATTTCTTGTCTTTGATTTGCGTCGGTGTTCATGTTCTATGTGGTTGCCAATAATTGGTCAATAAAGACACCAGATCTAATAGGTCATTCATTTATTCAGGATGCTGCATGACAAATCATCATAAAAGCCAATTCCCCATCCATGACTGGGATCAAGCTTATGACAATCGCGGATATGTACCAAACATCGAAAAGCTTATTGGCGAGTTACCCAAAAAAGCAGCCGATTATCGTTCCAAATCAAACTGCAAGCTTGATGTCAGTTACGGCGCAACTAAGCGCATGATCTATGACGTATTCATGCCCGAAAGCGCTCCCAAGGGGGTCGTGGTTTTCATTCACGGTGGCTATTGGCATTTAACCGATAAATCCGTGTGGTCGCATTTAGCAAAAGGTGCTGTGGATCGCGGCTGGGCAGTTATCGTTCCAAGTTACGAATTATGCCCAAATGTAAAGATTTCAGACATAACGGCCATGATCGGTAATGCAATCAACCAAGCTGCCCGAAACATTGAAGGACCGATTGTTTTATCAGGTCATTCCGCAGGTGGGCATCTTGTATGCGAAATGATGAGTGAGGGATCACCGCTTGATGGCGATATTTTATCGCGTATCAAAAATGTTGTTTCTATCTCAGGGTTAAGCGACTTACGCCCGCTATTAAACACCAAGATGAATGACGTTCTGGGTCTAAATTTACAAACTGCGAGTGCGGCCAGCCCTGCTCTTAAAATTCCACTTAAGAATATCCCTTTGGTGGCTTGGGTTGGTGCTGCAGAGCGATCAGAGTTTTTGCGTCAAAATGCACTTATTGCTAATATTTGGCATGGCCTTGGCGCCGATATCACAATTGTTGAAGAACCAGATAAACATCATTTTAGTGTCGTGGAAGATATGCAGTATGAAAATTCACCCTTGGTCAATGCACTTTTAGATGTTTAACGAGACCAGCTGTTTAAGGATTAATCCAAGCAGCTTTTTCAATATTTCCAGAACGATCATAGGAAAATTTAGCACGCCGATTATCAGAACGCTGAAGTCGGAACCAATCTAGTTTATCCGCTTTAAACTTAATAACCCCAAATCGAGAACGCCCTTGCGCAAGTTGTTCATCTGACGGCGGCTCTACTTCTTTTGGTTCATCCAAATGCGGTGGGTTTGCACCCTCTCCGGGAGGACCACCACAATAGGTGTTTTTGCTCCAGATAGATAATTTATCCCATTCAGATTGATTAATCTCTGTATCTGCTTTGAATAATTCAACCCGACCTTCAAAACGAAATTGCTCAGAAATGTTTGTGCTAAACCCGAGTATCGAAGCCTTTGGATGATTAGATAATTCTGACCATTTATCACTTAAAATGTCCGTGTGAAAAATGATTGTTCGCTCTTCTGGATTTAAATCTCGCAACACCAACAAACGGCTAACCGGAATCTGATTTTGAGATAATGTTGCCAACGATAAATAACGCAAGTCATGTTCGCGGCTTCGCACTGCTGCCGTTAAGTTGGTCCACACACCTTCATCAATAGAAACTAGATCGACGGACATGAAGCAAATTCCCTTAACCCAGAGCACTCTAATCCTGGACACTATAAATTATTGATTCGCAGTTACATTAAATCAAACATATATGGTTTATTAGCTTTGGGAAAAACAATTCGGCACAAGCTATTATACCCTTTAAGATAAGCCATTAGCGCGAAGCTTCTTAACTGCGCAGTGCTGAGATAAAAATACTTCACCAGTGAGTTCGGAAAAAAGTTCCGTTCGCTTTAATCGATCCATCACAGGTCCCTTTAACTCAGTTAAATGAAACGTCACACCCAATTCTTTAAGACGCATATTCAGCGCCTCAATGGATTCCAGCGCACTCATATCGATCGTGTTTATTGCCGAACACTGCAGCAACACATGTTTGATATCGTCTTGTTTAACTGCCAAATCATAAACGGCATCTTCTAAATAGCGAGCATTGGCAAAGTAGAGACTTTCATCAACGCGCACAGAAAGAATGTGCGGGTCTGTGATCACATCATGTCGTAGGATATTTCTATAATGTTCAGAACCTGGAACCTGACCGACAACCGCCATATGTGGGCGAGACGATTTATAAAGGTGAATGAGGATCGAAATCACAACACCTGCTGTCACCCCCATTTCAATACCAAGCAAAAGCGTGATCGTCATTGTTGTTAAAACGGCGATAAAATCAGCCTTTGAATAATTCCAGTTTTTTTTCAAAATTGAAAAATCAACTAACGATAAAACCGCAATAATGATGGTTGCCGCCAAGGTTGCTTTTGGCAAAAAGAAAATCAGAGGCGTTAGGAAAACTGAAGCGAGCGCCAGACCTAATGCGGTGAAGGCACCTGCAGCTGGGGTATCTGCGCCTGCATCAAAATTAACAACAGATCTTGAAAAGCCACCAGTTACTGGAAAACCACCTGAAAAAGAGGCGCCGATATTTGCCGCACCCAATCCAATCAATTCCTGATCTGGTGAGATACGCTGACGTTTTTTTGCAGCTAACGTTTGCGCAACTGAAATGGATTCAACAAATCCAATCACTGAAATCAGCATGGCCGATCCAATCAGAGATACCCACATTTCATATGAAAAAGATGGTGTTGTCAGCGGTGGTAGACCTTGCGGCACATCACCGACGAGAGCCACATTATAATTTTCAAGACTAAAAGCCCACGCAGCAATGATTGTTGCAATAACCGCAAACACCGGTCCGATCTTGGTACATATATCTGCAAATTTGGCAGAGATGCCCAATCTGATCAAAACAATCTTTAAACTTCTACGCATCAAAAATAAAAAGGCTAAAACAAAAAACCCGACAGAAAATGTGTACCAATTTATCTGGTTCAAATTTGATACAAGAGACATGACAAGTTCAATAAAATTATGCCCTTCAGCTTTTACGCCAAAAATATGCTTCAACTGACTTGTCGCGATTATAATACCAGAGGCAGTGATAAAACCTGCAATCACCGGGTGCGATAAAAAATTGGCCAGAAATCCAAGGCGCAAGACACCCATTAAAACAAGAAATGCACCCGATAAAAATGCCAATGTAATTGCCGCCATAATATATTCAGATGAACCTGCGTCGGCGATCTTGCCAATTGCAGCAGCTGTCATCAATGACACAACGGCAACAGGGCCTACCGCCAATGCTTTACTGGTGCCAAATATCGCATATAGCACAATTGGAATGATGGATGCATAAAGCCCCATTTCAGCCGGTAGCCCAGCTAATAATGCATAGGCAAGCGATTGCGGAATAAGCATGATCGTGACGATCAAAGCTGCAATCAAATCATTGGTGAAATTTGCTTTGTTATAGGTTCTACCCCACGCGAAAATGGGAAGATATTGCGATATTCTGGACATCGAAATCACACAGACTGAAATTGAGTTTCTAACTGGATCGATTGATCTGGGTGATAATACATCACCACAAATCAATCTATATGTTTGGATTTATGCTTTAAGAGCTAAAGCTTATTAACCGGTACTTTTATGATTGGATCACCGTCGTCATCGCGTGGAATTTCGCCAGCTCTCATATTAACTTGCAAAGAAGGAATAATCAGTTTCGGCATGGCCAATTTCGCATCCCGCTCCGTTCTAAACTTCACAAACTCTTCTTTAGTTTTACCATTGCCAACGTGAATATTATCACGTTTTTCATCACCCACCGTGGTTTCCCACATAATGTCTCGACCGTTTGGACCATAATCATGGCACATAAACAGACGCGTTTCTTCAGGTAAACTCAACACTTTCATGATGGAGTCATAAAGTTCGCCCGCATCACCACCGGGAAAATCCGCACGCGCTGAACCACCATCTGGCATAAACAGCGTATCACCAGCAAAGGCGACATTACCCATGACATGAACCATGCATGCAGGTGTGTGACCTGGGGTATACATCGTAAACGCTTGCATATTGCCGACCTGATAAGTATCGCCATCTTTAAACAGCGCATCAAATTGCGAGCCATCTCTTTGGAATTCAGTCCCTTCGTTGAACACCTTTCCAAAGGTCTCCTGAACGACCATAATCTTATCACCAATGCCAACCTTACCGCCAAGTTTGTTTTGGATATATGGTGCGGCAGAAAGATGATCTGCATGCACATGTGTTTCAATAATCCATTCAAGTTCCAGTCCTTGGTCCTTGATATAGGCAATCATCTTATCTGCATGTTCATAGGTGATACGACCCGCGGCGTAGTCAATATCCATAACACTATCGACCACAGCACATGCATTTGAGCTTGGGTCTTTAACCACATAACTAATCGTGTTCGTCGCCTCATCAAAAAACGCCTGAACATTGGGTTTAATGCTTGTATCAACTGGATATGAACTCATCTTTCTTTCCTTAATTCATCAATCAATCTAATGATGTATTGTCTAAATGCAGAACAGATTATGCAGCTTGTGCAGATATTTTAGTGTTTAACAGTCTGGCTATAAAAATCCCTGCAATCAAGGCAAACATGAACATAAGTGTTTCACTATAGCCCAGACCAAGAGCCGGGATAGCACCACCTGGACAAAACCCCGCAATGCCCCAACCAACCCCAAATGTGGCTGACCCAATAACAAGGCGTGTATCAACGTCTTTATGCGTTGGCACCATAAACGCAACATCTAAAACTGGTGACTTTTGCGTTCTAAAAACAAACTGGTATCCGATAGCAGTGGTGATCAACGCACCACCCATCACGAATATTAAACTTGGGTCCCAAGTTCCTGCCAAATCAAAAAAGTTTAGAACTTTCGCTGGATTAGCCATGCCTGAGATTGCTATCCCTAAACCAAAAATCATTCCAATTAAAAGTGTTATCGCAAGTCTCATCATATTAGCCTCCCAACACGTGTCTGATGACATAAACAGTCACAAAACAAGCAATCATAAATATCATCGTAGCGGCAATAGAACGAGGAGATAGACGGGCCATCCCACAAACCCCATGCCCTGATGTACAGCCTGCTCCATAGTAAACCCCGATACCCACGATGAAACCGCCAAAGGCGAGAGCCGTTGTTGAAACAGGAACGGCAAATGGCACTGTACCACCTGACAAAATATATCCCATTGGCGCAATAATAGCGCCGACCAAAAATGCCGCACGCCATGACCAATCCGATGAAAATGGTGGGATAAGGCCTGATAAAATACCGGTCATTCCAGCAATACGCCCTCGAACAGCCATCAATAAAACGGCTGATATTCCAATTAAAACACCACCACCCAAAGAGGCCCATGGCGTAAATTCAGTTGAGTAATCCAATATGCACCTATAATAAATCTAAAATCGCAAAAACAAATTTGCTGTTGCTAATATATAAAACATCTTTTATATAAACAATTGCAAATATGCAAGGATAGTTTTATGCAATTTGACATGACAGAGATGGAGCCCAAATTTGAACAAGCTTCAAAACTCATGGAAATGCTATCGCAGCCGGCTCGGTTGCGTATTTTGTGCATTTTATTATCAGGTGAAAAAAGTGTGCTCGAGCTTTCCCGTGAAGTTGGCATGTCCCAACCGGGCATGTCGCATCATTTAAAAAAGCTTCGGGATGCAGAACTTGTGACAACAAGGCGCGATGGCCAAACGATCTACTATTCGCTGCATGGCCGTGAAGTATCGCAGATTATGGAAACGCTCTATCAGCTATATTGCGCTTAAAAGCGTGAGCCTTTAACTCAATCCAACCCATAACATCCGTAAAGACGTGATGAACAAGAACAACGCAAATGCCTTTTTAAGATTTGCAGGATTGAGACTATGCGCAAGCTTTGCCCCCAATGGAGCTGTAAATACGCTGACTGAGAAGATCAATACGGCAGCTGGTAGGCTGACATAGCCAAATGAATATGGTGGCCTTAAATCCGCGGACCACCCAGACCAAATAAATCCAATAACGGCGGGGATGGCAATCACCAAACCAAACGCTGATGCGGTGCCAACAGCGCGATGAATGGGAAACGAAAAGGCAGATAAAATCGGCACGGATAATGTTCCACCACCAATGCCCATTAACGCTGAAAAACCGCCAATAAAGCTTGGAAGCAAACCTTTACCAACAACACCTTTTGGCAATTCATCAGATATCACCAACTTCTTCGGCAAAGCCATATTAATGGAAACCAACAAGGCAATCACACCAAATATCAAGGTCAAACTGGTTGAGGCAAGATACTTTGATAACACCCCGCCAATCGCCGCACCAATGAATATCAATGGCGCCCAGGATTTTAATAAATCCAGATCGATTGAACCCTTTTTGTGGTGCGAACGGGCAGATGAAATCGACGTTGGAATAATTGTCGCTAATGATGTCGCAACCGCGATATGCATGCTGATTTGCGGCGGAATATCCAGATAATCAAATAAAATGAACAACACTGGCACGATGACGATACCGCCGCCGACACCTAATAAGCCAGCAAGAACACCAGCGATTGCGCCCGTGCACAACATAGCGACCGCCAAAATCAGTAAAAAGGCCAGGGTATAATCAGCCATCACGTAATGCCTTTAATGTGTTAGTTGCTAAATTTAAAACGTCTTGAACGTCAGCGTTGTTAATGTGCGTTCAATACCTGCAATATCAAGCAGATTATCATTGATATATTTGCCAATATCGACATCTTTTTCGACATAAAGTTTAACAAGTAGATCAAAATCACCACTGGTCGAATATAATTCAGAATGAACTTCTCGAGCGACAATTTCGTCAGCTACTTTGTACCCTGTACCGGGCTTGCATCTAATCTGCACAAAGACACACTGCATCTATTTGCTCCTCATATTTATCATTCGTAATTCTCTTGCCTCACCCTTAAAACGGATTGTTCCGCGCATCAAGTCAAAGCAGACTTTATCTCAAGCCATTCTTCTTCAAAACTGCCGTCATATACAGGTTTACCAGCGCGCTTATACCAATAATCTGCATTGAAACTATCGCCCTCAATACGGTGAACAAAAGCGTGAACCCAATCATATTCTGCCATGCCCTCACCGCCCTGACAGATCGCATGGGCTGCTTCAAGATCAGCTCCGGTTTGATAATTCCCAGACTTGATAAAATCTAGAGCTTTTAAAAGATCAGTATTTATCATCATCTTCTCCTTACAATTGATCTCTTACGCCTCTAACAATTGCGGAAACAACAGTGAAACCACAAGCCCAGAGCCATCTTTTCGGTTCTTAAGCTCCATTACGCCGCCAAACAAATGTGCAATATCTCGCGCAATTGGTAGACCTAGACCCGAGCCATTTTTGGAATATTCTCCGCTTGAGAAACGTTGCATCAAATCCACTTTCTGCTGCGCGGTCATACCAATCCCAGTATCCTCAATATCAATTTGACATTGATCATTTATGTTGCGGCAACTGACGGTAATATGGATATTTTCACCACCATACTTAACCGCATTTTCAACCAAATTACGCAGCATCTCACGATATAAAACCGGATCTCCCTTGATCAAAAGGTGGTCAATACCTTCATAACCTAAATCAATATTACCCAATTTTTGATGAGAAATGATATCTGCACACACCATCCTGCAGGTTTCTGCAATATCGCAATTCAAATTTGGCAGGTTCTCTAATGCACCTGAATCAATGCGCGCTAAAACCATCAACCGCGAGATCATTTTTTCAGAATCTTTGATTGCCTCATCCACTTGAGTGAGCGCTTTCTCACGATCAACATCTGATTTTGCTCGGCGCGCGATCTCCGCTTGTGTCCGCATAACAGCCAGCGGCGTTCGTAATTGATGGCTCGCATTGGAAGTAAAATTCCGCATCGCTGAAATACTCGCCCCAATCCGACTTAAAAGGTCGTTGGTCGTCGTCACCAGTCCCTTAATTTCGTTTGGTACTGCGTGTAAAATCGGCCTTAAATCATCAGAACTACGCCGCCCAATCGCATCTCGAACTGTGTAAAGCGGGCGCAACGCTCTGGTGACAGCAAACCAAACTGCAATTGCAGCTGTTAAAATGAGAAAACCTTGCCTGATAGCTGATCGGATTAAGATATCTTGCGCCATTTTATTTCGCCCATTGGTCGTTTCAGCAATCGCCAAACGATATCCAAGTGATGATTGGCTCGATGATGCTGCACCTTCTAAAACAGCAATACGAATGGGGAAATTACGAAATTCGGCATCAGAAAATTTAAGATTGTTTTCTGATCTATCAACGGATTGAGGTAAATTTAAATTCCGATATCCAGTGATAAATTCACCAGCCTCACCCTCAATTTTATAAAACACGCGATCATCTTCTGCAGACGTTAGCATTTCTAATGCGACATAGGGTATATCAACATCTAAATCCCCGTCATCATTAACGAAAATACGTTCGGCAATTGCTAAGGCTGATCCTGCAAGAACCCTGTCTGATATTTCATCTGCGGTTAAACGCGCTGAATTATAGGCATCGATAAGTGAAATAATACCAATGATAAGCAATGGTAATAAAAGCCAAACCAGCAGTCTTTGGCGCAACGAATATGTTTTGGTTTGTTCGCTCATATCACGCTTCAAGCATCTGCAAATAATAGCCCAAACCACGAGCAGTTTTTATCGTCAAACCATAGGTAACAAGGCGCTTTCTCAAACGAGAGATATATTGTTCAATTGCGTTTTCACTGATGTCTTCGTCAAAACTCGATAGTGTCTCAATCAACCGCGACTTGGATAAAATACGCCCATTGGCAATGAGTAATTCACGCAACACATTGGTTTCGCGCGCTGGCAACTCAATCGATTTTTCATTAGCAAAAACCTGATTGGTTTTTAGATCCAAGCTAATCTGACCAAATTCAAGTTGCGAAGTTTTCACAGCCTGCGAGCGGCGCAACAAAGCGCGAATGCGTGCTTCCAACTCACTCCATTCAAATGGTTTGGACATGTAATCATCCGCACCAATATCAAGCCCTTTTATGCGATCATCAAGGCCACCACGGGCAGTGAGGATAAGTACAGGAACAAGACTTCTTTTGGCACGAATTTCTTTTAGAACCTGTAAACCGTCAATATCTGGCAGGCTTAAATCTAAAATGATGAGATCATAATTAAATGCCGCTGCAGCTGACAGAGCTCCATCGCCATCCACAACCAAATCCGCAACAAAACTACTGTCATTGAGCAAGTGTTTCAAACCTTGACCAAGTTTTTTATTGTCTTCGACGACTAAAATACGCATTGTTTCTCCCGAAGCAGCAATAAAACACATATTTTTTGAATGTAAAATCGATTTTTGAAGGGGTTTTTCTTGAAAACCAAAATTTATTTCATCATCGCTGGAATTATAGCAAGCATTCTTGCTTGCGCTCCTATAGCTGCGCAAACCCTTTTTCCTGCATTTAATGACGGACCAAATGTGCAAACGCTTGTAGTATATTCATCCCTTGATGAAGATGCGTCAAAACCGTTGATTGCTGCATTTCAAGAACAAAACCCAAATGTTGCAATTTTATATGAAGACCTTCAGTCACTCGATATATATGAGCGGGTTATCCGCGAAACCGATAATGGAGAGAAAACCGCTGATCTAGTCTTATCATCAGCGATGGATTTACAGGTGAAACTCGTCAATGACGGCTATGCGCAAACCAGCTTTAACGCAGATACTGATAATTGGCCAAGCTGGGCAAAATGGCGAAATTCAGCTTTTGGCTTAACCTATGAGCCATCGGTTTTGGTTTATCACAAGCCGAGTTTTAAAAAGATCTCGCCTCCCAAAAACCGCTCTGATCTGGTGGCGCTTTTAAAAAACAATGACGATGAATTTTATGGGAAAATCGCGACTTATGACATTGAGCGATCAGGCTTTGGATTTTTGATCCTTGCGCGTGATCAAGAGCACAATCGTAACATTTGGGATTTAGTCAGCGCCATGGGTTCAACCGGGGTCAAACTCTATTCAAACTCATCGTCAATCCTAGAACGCGTATCAGATGGACGTTTTGTATTAGGTTATAACATCGTTGGCTCTTACGCAGAAAACTGGGTGCGTCAAAACCCTGACCTTGGGATTATCATGCTCGAAGATTATACGATTGTGATGTCGCGCATTGCCCTCATCCCGCAAGCTGCTGCAAATGCGGAACTTGGCAAAACACTGTTATCATTTTTGATGTCAAAAAACGGTCAGGCGGTGATGGCAAATGATGTTAAACTCCCAGCACTTCACCCCGATGTCTTTGGAAGTAACACCGCATCCACCTTACGCGATCGTATGGGAAGTCAATTGCGACCGATTTCAATAGGTCCGGGATTAATTGCCTACCTTGATCAGGTCAAAAGATCTCGTTTCATCTCGCTATGGAATACAGCCCTGCGCGGAAACTAGATTAAGAACCCGACAATTTTCCTCAAAATGATTCTTTTCACCGGTGTCAGCTAGATGACAGTTTTATGTGGTTAGCTTTGTCAGCTCCGCAAAAACGCGGATGCCTATCATTGGGAGGAATCAATGAAACTTAAGTTTATGAAAACCGCGGCATACGGCGCGGTTATAAGTGCTGCAATGCTCACAACTTCAATTGCAGCTGAGTGTATTGCGCCAGCTAACCCTGGCGGTGGTTGGGATTTCACATGTCGCCAAATCGGTAAGATCATGTATGACATCAAAGCCGTTGATAAACCTGTACAGGTTACCAACATGCCAGGTGCTGGTGGTGGTTTGGCTTACAACCACGTTGTCGGCGAACGCAGCAGCGATGCTGATTTGATCGTCGCAGCTTCATCTGCAACAACAACACGTCTTGCGCAAAATGCTTATGCAGGCATGACAGCTGACCAAGTTCGCTTTGTTGGCGCTATCGGTGCTGACCCTGGCGTAATCGCAGTTGCTGCAGACAGCAAATACCAGTCTTTGAACGATCTTGTGGACGCTATTTTGGCAGATCCAGGTTCAGTTGCATTTGCTGGCGGTTCAGCAGTTGGTGGTTTTGATCACCTCAAACCATTGATGGTTCTTAAAGAAGCTGGCTTCACTGACATCACCAAAGTAAAATATATCGGTGTTGATGGTGGCGCAGATGCGATCACACAAACAGTTGGTGGCTTTACACAAGCAATGACTGGTGACATGTCTGAAATCGTAAGCTTCCTAGCAAATGGTGACATTCGCGTTATTGCTGTTCTAACAGATGAGCGTGTCCCAGGTTTTGACGACATCCCAACTGCAAAAGAGCAAGGCTTTGACGTTGTTGCTGTAAACTGGCGTGGTCTTTATGTGCCAAAAGGTATCTCTGATGATCAGTTCAACGACTGGGCAGGTAAATTGCAACAAGTTGCCGATAGTCCTGAATGGGCAGAAGCAATGGCTGCAAATGGCCTCGCACCATTTACAAAAGTTGGTGGCGATTTCCAGTCATATGTTGATGGATTAGTTTCAGACATTAATGCAATGTCTAAAGAACTCGGGGTTATCCAGTAATGGCATCAGACCGTATTTTTGGTCTGATTACCCTGATCACAGCAGTCGCGTATATCGCGGCTGCCACTCAGATTCAGACAAATCTGTTTTCGGGTCAGTTTCTTCCGAAACTTTTTCCATTTTTGATCGGCGCAATTGCCGCTCTTTCATCACTAGTTCTTATTTTTAAACCAGATCCAAACCCAGAATGGCCGCAGTCGCCAACATGGATAAACATGGCTATTGCTGTTGCAGTTTTATCCATTTATGCCGTTATGATTACGCCATTGGGATTTATTTTGCCAACTATGTTCGCAGCCGGAATTATCAGCTATCAAATTTCCCCGAATATAAAAAACGCTGCTCTTAGCGGTTTAGGTTTGGCACTGGTCTTGTTTGCGCTGTTCAAATACGCATTAGGACTTGGCAATATTGTGGCTTATAAAATCCCTTCATTTGCTGACCTTTGGGACGCGCTGACTATTCTCATTCCATTTGTAGGCGGACACTAATATGGATATTCTTTCCAATTTGGCGCTCGGATTCTCTGTAGCTCTATCGCCATACACTCTTATGCTAGCGATTGTTGGCTGCTTCTTAGGCACAATTATCGGCGCACTTCCTGGTTTAGGGCCATCAAATGGTGTTGCGATACTTATTCCTATCACATTTACACTCGGTCTTGATGCGACAGCTGCGCTTGTATTGATGACATCGGTTTATTATGGCGCCATGTATGGCGGCCGCATTAGTTCAATTCTGTTAAATATTCCAGGTGATGAACCTGCGCTTATGACCACATTGGATGGTTACCCCATGGCCAAAGCAGGTCGCGCGGGAGATGCCCTCGTGCTCTCAGGGGTGGCATCATTTGTGGGTGCATTTTTGGCAACAATCGGCCTTATGTTACTTGCTCCTGTCCTTGCACGCGTTGCCTTCTTATTTGGACCAGCTGAATATTTTGCACTTTACCTTTTGGCGTTTTGTACATTAGGCGGCATGGCGTCTAACAATCAGGCAAAAAGCGCGATCGCAGCCTGCATTGGTTTGGGTATCGCAATGATCGGCGTTGATAGCTCATCGGGTCTACCGCGTCTAACAGGTGGAAATTTACACCTATTTGATGGGATCGATTTCCTTGTTGCTATCGTTGGCCTATTTGCAATTGCTGAAGTTTTTTTCTTCATTGAAAACCACGGCAAAGGTTCTGCCATCGGCGTAGTTTTAGATAAAGTCCGCATCCCATGGAAAGATATCATGGCGACAAAATGGACGATGCTCCGTGCGTCTCTTGTTGGCTTTGTTGCAGGCGTGCTTCCAGGTGCTGGTGCATCATTGGGCTCGTTTATGGCCTATATGACTGAAAAATCTATCGCTGGTGAAAAAGGTGGATTTGGGACAGGCGTACCAAAAGGCGTTGCGGCTCCTGAAGCAGGAAATAACTCCGCAGCTGGTGGCGCATTGGTTCCAATGCTCACGCTTGGGGTGCCAGGTTCTGGCACAACGGCGGTGTTGCTTGCGCTATTAATGACACTCAACATTACACCCGGTCCAACATTGTTCCGCGAAAACCCAGATGTGGTTTGGGGATTAATCGCTTCGCTTTTAATTGCAAATATCGTCTTGCTTTTGATGAATGTTCCGATGGTGAAGATTTTCGTCAAAATCCTAACTGTTCCGGCATGGGTTCTATTGCCAGGCGTGACAATGGTTTCCTTCGTTGGAATATATTCACTCTCAGGCAGCTATTTCGATCTATTACTTATGATCGGATTTGGTGTTCTAGGTTATTTTCTTCGCAAACTTGATGTACCGACGGTGCCTGTCATTTTAGGTATTTTGCTGGGCGGCAACATGGAAGATGCGTTGCGAAGAGCAATGACATTATCTGATGGTGATCCGAGTTATCTCTTCTCAAGTTGGATTGCAATCGGACTTTGGGTTGCAGCATTTGCTGGTTTCATTGCGCCAATGTTCTTGCGCAATATCTTAAAAAAACCTCAAGCCGTTACGGATTAAATAATGACAAAAGTAGTTGTACCATCGGGTGCATTAGGACTGAACTATGACAAACAGGCTTTGCAGCGAGCGATTGCTACAAAGCCTGACATTATCGCGATTGATGGTGGTTCAACGGATTCCGGACCCTCATATTTAGGGTGCGGGATCTCAAAATATTCAAGAAGCTCGACCAAAATTGAATGGAAAGGTTTGATGGAAGCCCGCGCAGAAGCTGGCGTTCCGCTTGTCATTGGCACGGCGGGAACATGTGGTGCAGATAGTGCTGTTGATTGGCTTGTCGACATTACAAAGGAAATCGCGGATGAATTGGGACAGAATGTCAAAATCGCAGTGCTCAAATCCTCGCAGGACAAATCCGACATCAAAACCGCGTTTAAATCAGATAAAATTTCTCCTTTAGAACACGCACCTAAGCTGCATGAAAATGATATTGAGACTTTTGAGAATATCGTCGCGCTCGCAGGTGTTGAACAGATCACTGAAGCTTTAAATACAGGCGCTGATATTATCATTGCTGGGCGCACAACAGATACCGCCATTATCGCAGCGCTTCCCATACAAAATAATTGCCACACCGGAGCAGCTTGGCATGGAGCTAAGATTGCAGAATGCGGCGCACTTTGTGCAACCAATCCGCAATCAGGTGTCATTCTGGTTGACTTTGATCACGAAGGTTTCACTGTTACCCCAATGGCAGATAATGCAAAGGCGACACCTCACACAGTATCTGCACACATGCTTTACGAGAATTCAAATCCGTTCATTTTATATGAGCCAGGTGGGCATTTGGATGTAACTGAGGCCAACTATTCAGCCATCGACCAAAAATCCGTGCGCGTTGAGGGTGCAAAATGGGTGCCATCTGATAACTACACAGTTAAGCTCGAGGGCTCACGCATCACAGGTTATCAAGTGATGATTATGGCACTCGTCCGCGACAGCCATTACGTCGATCATATCGATCAATGGACATCTGATATCAGCGAGCTTTGTTCAGCTAAAGTGTTGGATCGTTTGGATCTCACAAAAGATGATTTTGATATCGAACTGCGATTGATCGGAAAAAACGCAACGCTTGGATCCATTGATAAAAACCCAGTTGCCGCATCTGAAATTGGCGTGATGGGCATTGTCACTGCTCAAACTGCGGCTCTGGCAAAAGAGATTGCCAAAATTCTCAATCCTTATTTGTTGCATCATCCACTAACCAAGGAAGAAGAAGTGCCGACATTTGCATTTCCGTTCTCTCCGGCTGAGATTGATGTCGGGCCGGTTTATGAATTTGGATTAAACCATGTCTTACAACTAGATCATCCCATGGATGCATTTTCGCTTGATGTTATTGAGGTGAAAAATGGCACGTCTTAGAGATAAAGCTGAAAAGGTTCGATCAAAGAACGCGGGACCTTTTTGGCTGACGATTGATATTTTTTGCGGTGAGAAAACCGTCTTCCAAGATGTGTGTGAAAATCTATCCAATATCTATATTGCCAATATACTTGATGTTGATGAAACTGAGCTCAAACGGTTTGAAATTGCATCTCTTAATGTGTTGAAGATCAGTCTGCCGCGTCCGCAAATTCAAGGCTCTATCCGAGACCGAGATATGCATGGTGCGAGCTGGGCTGCGATCATTGGCGAGATGGAAATTTAGCCAATCTTTGACTTGATTGTTTTCGTGTCTGGCAATTGATGCTATGGCACGAAGACTAAAAACAAGGATCGCAAACACTTATGGATTATATTTTCAACCCAGCTCCGCAAAGCTTTATTCCAATTGAAGGTTCTGATCAGGCATTTCCGGTTCGACGTGTCTATTGCGTTGGCCGAAACTATGCTGAACATGCGCGTGAGATGGGCCATGATCCTGATCGAGATCCACCGTTCTTTTTCCAAAAAAACCCGAATAACCTGCTGCTAGACAATGCAGATTTTCCATATCCAGCGAAAACCAAAGATGTTCATCACGAGATTGAATTGGTCGTAGGGCTTAAAAAAGGTGGAATTGATCTATCATTGGAGGAAGCAAAATCCTGTATTTTTGGATATGCGGTTGGCATTGATATGACACGGCGCGATCTACAAGGTGAGATGAAAAAGCTCGGCCGCCCATGGGAAATTGGCAAAGCTTTTGAGCATTCTGCGCCTTGCACCAATATCATCCCGGTTGACACTTGCGGTCATATTGAAACTGGCGAAATCTGGCTTGATATCAATGGCGAACGCAAACAATCGGGAAAAATTGAACAGATGATCTGGAACGTCGAAGAAACAATTTCCTATCTATCTGGTCTTTTTGAATTGGCTGCCGGCGACATCATTATGACGGGAACACCTGCAGGCGTTGGACCGGTTCAACGCGGTGATCTAATACAAGGATTTGTTGAAGGCGTAGGGAGCATCGATTGTAAAGTCGTCTAGTTTTGAAACTAATGATTTTTGCTAATGTGCCTGTTTAATCGACGATTAAACCACCCAAATATAATGATTACAATCAGCGTCAGCGCGATAAAATAACCAGCAATAATTGGATAGGGCACAAACGGATTGAACGTTTTATCGGCAAAGTAACTTGCAAAATACAACGCATCACCTTGTTGGCGCCATGCTGGGAAACTTGAGAAAAACACAAGCGCTGTCGCATGAAGTAAGAATATCGCTTCATTTGTGTATGACGCCCAAGATAATCGCAACATTGTCGGCCAAATGATGCGCTTATTAATCTGCTTTGTTGTCATGCCAATGGCTTTGCCAGCTTCTATTTCCCCTTTAGGAACAGAGCGCAAAGCACCATAAAAAATCTGCGCGGTATAAGCTGTGGTGTTTAAAAATAGTACAATCGTCGCGCCAAGCCATGCGCGCGTCAACCAACGCGTTTCGACCGTAATTTCAACAAATATCAAATTGATGTCTATTCCAATTTTCGGCAATAGAACAAACGCTTCATACAGTAAGAAGAATTGGATAAATAGCGGTGAGCCGCGAATGACGAAAATGAAAAATGCAGCCGGTCGCCAAACAAGTGGATTTGAACTATTTCGCGCAAAAGCAACTGATGAGGCGAGAAAGAAACCAAAACACAGCGCAATGACTGCAAAGTAGATGTTCCAAATTAAACCTGATCCAATCAGAACAACCTGCTCGCATAGTGTGATATCTGCTCTTGGCAATGCGCGCTCGCCAAGGCCAAGTGCGCGCAAC
This sequence comes from Lentilitoribacter sp., assembly GCA_039986595.1. GTDB lineage: Bacteria > Pseudomonadota > Alphaproteobacteria > Rhizobiales > Rhizobiaceae > Lentilitoribacter. The sequence continues at coordinate 674,366 of JBDWQJ010000004.1, read as the reverse complement.
CCGTAATCAGAGATGGTCTGCATACAACTCATACCTGATCTCCAATCATTGCTTGACCTTTTGAAACCCTAAAGTTCAAACGTGCAAACACTTTTTCGCTTACCCAAGATAACAATAAATAAAATACCAGCAGCACAAGGAAATAACCCAAACGCCAATCCCCATGCGGATATGCAAAGCGTTCGGTTTTGGAACCGCCCAATTCACGCGCCCAATAGACTATATCTTCAACGCCGAGTAAAAATAATAATGGTGTGGCCTTGATTAAAATCATCCAGAGATTTGATAAACCTGGAAGCGCATAGACCCACATTTGTGGCAAATGAATACGCCAAAAAGTTTGCTTTCGCGACATGCCAAATGCAGCCGCAGTTTCTAACTGGTTTTTTGGCACAGCCGCTAACGCACCATGTAGCGTGTTGGCCGCAAATGCACCAAACACAATAGCAAACGCTAAAGCTGCAAGAAAAAATCCGTAGGTTTCATGTACCCATTGCGGCGATGGTCCAAGCGGCATTTTAGCCGCAGCACACACGACAAAATCATTGCCTTGTCGAATAGGTTCTGTCCATTCAGAACATTTCGCATGATGTCTGAGATATTCAATTCCCTGATCAAGTGCAATCGGGACAAACAGGAAAAATATGATATCGGGGATACCGCGGACCATCGACGTATAGGCAAGGCCAAACCAGCGGAATGGCGCGATACGAGAGCGCCGAGCCAACGCGCCAGTGAATCCAAATAATAAAATGAACGGAACGCAAATAGCTAACAGCGCAAAGACCACAAGAAAGCTGGTGTAAAAATTCATATGCTTTCCGGTTGTCAAATAACATGACCACCAGGAAAAACCCTCAAGAACTTTTGGATCTGCGCAATATTCAAACATGAAGGCGAGCCATCTTTATAAAAATAGGCCGCTAAAATAGCGGCCTATAATTTTGTTGTTTAGTATTTGACCATGCGGCCATCAAACCACTTGGCGATCATTGTCGACAATGTACCGTCTGCCTTGATTTCAGCAATTGCCGCATCTAGCTTGTCTTTAAGCTCAGTATCAGACTCGCGAACACCCATGCCGATACCGCCGCCAATTGCAATTGGCTCACCAACAAAAACAAGCTCACCATTGGAAGCTTTTACAATATCTTGCCAAAAAGCATCATCAGCAAGAGCTGCATCAACTTCACCATTTTTCACAGCTGCAACAACTTCATCTGGTGTTGAAAATTCAACAAGTGTCGCACCACTATCTGAAACGTAAGAAGCCTGAATTGTTGCTGTTTGAGCTGCAACATTACCTTTCGTTGCGTCCATACTCGCACCAGCTGCAGCAACATATGTTGATGGATCCGGTGGGAAATACTCCTGTGTGAAGTCAATAACCTCATCACGTTCTGCCGTGATCGACATACCTGCGATAATAGCATCATAGTTGCCAGAAACCAGGTTTGGAATAATGCTATCCCATTCGTTTGTGACCCAAGTACAATCAAGTTTTGCACGCTTACATAGCTCATCGCCAACTTCGCGTTCAAAACCGTCAACTTCACCAGCATCGTTGATGAAGTTATAAGGTGCATATGCACCTTCTGTACCTAAACGCACAGCATGACCGTCAGCCATTGCAGATGTTGTAAATGCAGCTGCTAGTGCAACCCCACCCAAAAGTTTAATCAATTTCATGTTTTTCTCCTATTATTATCCCGCTAATATGAACTTGCCAAAAACTCCCGACAGCGCTCAGATTTCGGATTATTAAACACCTCTTCAGGTGATCCCTGTTCTTCAATCATTCCCTGATGAAGAAATAATACTTTATTGCTCACATCTCTGGCAAAACCCATTTCGTGAGTAACCACAATCATGGTTCGGCCTTCTTCTGCCAAACCCTGCATAACTTGCAAAACCTCACCCACCAATTCTGGATCAAGCGCGGATGTTGGCTCATCAAACAACAAAGCTTTAGGTTCCATCGCGAGTGCCCGTGCAATCGCCACACGTTGTTGCTGCCCACCAGATAACTGACTTGCATAAGAATTTGCTTTGTCAGCAATGCCCACTTTGCCAAGATAATCCATCGCGCGCGCTTCGGCTTCGTCTTTATCAACTTTTAAAACCTGAATTGGTCCCTCAATCAGGTTTTGCAAGACAGTCATATGTGACCATAAATTAAACCCTTGAAACACCATGCCGAGTTGGCTGCGCAATCTTTGAATTTGTTTCTCATCAACGCCGAGTGTTTTGTTGTTTTTATCTTTTCGGATGATGACTTCTTCGCCATCTAAAACAACACGTCCCTGATCTGGCATTTCTAAAAAATTTACACAGCGCAAAAATGTACTTTTGCCTGAGCCTGAGCTGCCAATGATAGAAACGACATCACCCAGCTTAGCGTGCAGCGAAATCCCTTTAAGCACGTCCAATCTTCCAAAACTTTTATGAATGTTTTCAGCGATCAAGCTGTAATCAGCATCGCTCATATATACTCATGCCCTATATTATGAGTTTTAATTAGATCAAGGCACATTTTTACCAACTCCGTACAAAGTATTTCTCAGCATCATAAATACGTAGCATCTTGTCAATAGGAACTTGTGCTACAGACCTGTAGAAGAGCGAAATTGATATACCATTGTTTCAATCGTCGCCAGTATATTTTGCTTGTGATCATGAATTTCTTCGAAATTGTTTTGTAACTGACACATGAAATTGATAAATACATAATTCTGTCTTCTCTAGTTTTCTGGTCTTTCATGAAAAATATCATCTTTGACGTTGGCAAGGTTCTCATTCAGTGGGATGTGCGCCCCTTTTTCTTAAAACACTTCAATAATCATGATGCGGTTGAAACCTTCCTCAAAGAAGTGGATTTCTTCAACTGGAACCTAGAGCTTGATCGTGGCTTAAGCTTTCAAGAAGGTGTTCGAAATCAAAGCACAAAATTTCCGCAATATGCGTCGATTTTTGAAGCATTTAATCACAGATGGTCTGAAACTGTTCCAGGACCAATTGCGGGAACAGTTGATATACTCAACCAGTTAAAGGCAAAGAATATTCCGCTTTATGCGATCACCAATTTTTCCCATGAAAAATGGCCAGTTGCTTGTGAGATGTTTCCTTATTTGGGAAACAGTTTTATCGACACAATTGTGTCGGGCGAACATAAGATAATTAAACCTAATCCTAAAATTTATCAGCTTCTGCTTGAGCGCAACCAGCTCAAACCAGAAGACTGTATTTTCATCGACGACACAATGGAAAATGTTGAGGCTGCTATTGCGCTGAGGATTGATGGTTTGTTGTTCACATCACCAGAGCAATTTGCCAAGGACCTAAAAGATCGAGACGTTCTTTAAGTTTAATGGAAATTTCGACCCTTTGGCATAACCTGACCGGCTCGTTTTCCACGCAATGAGTTTGATTGTGCAAGCATTGTGCTTTTATCGCCCAATAAATTGACCTTCTGTCCTTTGATAAAACTAAGGTCCTTTTCATCTTTTTCATCATGCTGGGTTTCTAGGCTTTCCATTTCAAATGTCAGATCTTCAATACGGTGCGCAACGACATGGATCACACCAGATTCATTTTGTAGTTTGCCATGAACACGTAAAAGCCTGCCGCCTAATATAAGCTTGCGAAAACGTTCAAAAACCTTCGGCCAAACAATCACATTGGCAACGCCTGTCTCATCCTCCAATGTTAGAAATATAACACCCTTGGCTGAACCCGGTCGCTGACGCACAAGCACGAGACCAGACACTGAAATATTCCGCCCGCTTCTCACCTGAGGCAAATCTTCATGCAATACAGCATTTCTAACCGCCAATCGATGACGAATAAATGAAAGTGGGTGGGCTTTCAGCGAGAGTTTTAAATAGCGATAATCATTAATCACCTGTTCGCTTAACCGCATTCTAGGCAGAGAAAGCTCTGCTTCTTTTTCAATGGGTGAGTGATCCTTCTTAAACAGCAATCCTTCATCATCAAGCGTTGTTTGATCAAGCGCTTTAACCGCCCACAAAGCTTCACGGCGATCAAGGCCGATAGACCGAAATGCATCCGCCTCTGCTAAACGTTCCAAAATTTTACACGAAAGTCCAGTACGCAACCAAAGATCACGCACAGAATCGTAGTGACCATTATCATCCGTATCCCGGCATTCAGATATTTTATCCATGTCACCTTCGCGCAAACCTTTAATTTGTTTGAATCCAAGGCGCAGCGCATATTCCGTTCGGATTGTTTGGGCCATCGAACGTCGAGGTTTTGACATGGTCGAAGGTTCAAATGAACCGTCTTCTAAAATACAATTCCAATTCGAATAATTGATATCGATAGGCCGGACATCCACCCCATGCTCACGTGCATCGCGAATAAGCTGCGATGGTGCATAAAAACCCATCGGTTGAGAGTTTAAAATCGCCGCGCCAAAAATATCAGGATAATAAGCTTTAAACCAACAAGAAGCATAAACCAAAAGCGCAAAAGATGCGGCGTGACTTTCAGGAAAACCATATTCACCAAAGCCTTCGATCTGCTTGAAACAACGCTCGGCAAACGCCTCCTCATATCCATTTTTGACCATGCCTTTAATCATCTTCATCTTAAATGTATGGATGGTTCCAACCCGGCGGAACGTTGCCATAGCACGCCGTAATTTATCTGCTTCCCCGGGGGTAAAATCAGCTGCAACGATCGCAATCTTCATTGCTTGCTCTTGAAAAAGCGGCACACCTAAAGTGCGCCCTAAGACCTGTTCCAATTCTTTCTTGGGAAATGATACAGGTTCCAGTCCCTGTCGCCTGCGCAAATATGGGTGCACCATATCCCCCTGAATAGGACCTGGTCTGACGATGGCAACTTCAATCACCAGATCATAAAATTCCCGCGGCTTTAACCTTGGTAACATCGTCATCTGTGCACGGCTTTCAATTTGAAAAACACCAACTGTATCCGCTGCGCAGATCATATCGTAAACGATCTGATCTTCATCTTGTAGATCCGCAAGCGTTTTATAAATACCATATTTGGTTTTCAAAAGATCAAAAGCTTTCGCCAGACATGACAACATACCAAGCGCCAGAATATCAATTTTCAATATTCCCAAAGCTTCCAAATCATCCTTATCCCACTCAACCATAGTGCGACCTTCCATCGCCGTATTCATCAACGGCACCACTTCATCAAGCCGATCTCTGGTGATGACAAATCCACCAACATGCTGAGATAAATGACGGGGAAACCCGATCAACTGCGAGGCATAATCAAGAACCCGCCGCGTTGTGATATCCTTAATATCAAGACCTGCTTCCTTGGCTTCACGCTCTGTGATGCTTTTTGATGACCACCCCCAAACAAGACCGGATAATCCAGAAATAGCATCATCAGACAAACCAAAAGCTTTGCCCGCTTCGCGCGCTGCCATGCGCGCTCTATAAGTGACAACCGTTGCGGCAAGGCCTGCATGATCATGACCATATTTACGGTAAATATATTGGATAACTTCTTCACGCCGTTCATGCTCAAAATCTACATCAATATCAGGTGGTTCATTGCGTTCTGGGGAAATAAAACGCTCAAATAAAAGGTCTACTTTGTTGGGGTTTACATCAGTAATTTGTAAGCAATAACAAACGGTGGAATTGGCCGCAGACCCACGGCCCTGGCATAATATATTTTGGCTGCGGGCATAACGCACAATATCCCATACTGTTAGAAAATAGGGCGCATAGTCTAACTGCTTTATTAATGCCAATTCATGTTCAATTTGATCAATTATCGTTTTAGGAACACCATCTGGATAACGATCCTTAGCGCCTTGATAAGCAAGTTCAGTTAAAGTTTCCTGAGGTGTGCCGGTTCCAAATTTTTCATCCGGATATTGATACTTCAATTCATCCAACGAAAAACTTAATTGATCCGCAAACTTTATAGAGTTTGTAATGGCTTGGGGATATGCCTTTAAAACATGGTTCATATCTGCACTTGATTTTAGATAACGCTCTGCATTTTTAAACAATAGAAAACCCATATCATAAACAGGCTTATGATGTTCAATTGACGACAACACATCACGCAAGGGACGACGACCATGCTCGTGCATAAAGACATCATTGCTTGCCATTAATGGGATAGATGTCTCTTCAGACAGCTCTGATAAACAGGCAAAACGATATTTATCATGCCCGTCGTAATGCGGGGTCAGAGCTAGGTATAATCTGTCATTTATATGCGCTTTTAAGAACTCAAGTTCTTCGCTCAATTTATCCGGATCATTATGCGCATCTGTTTTTGCTAACACACAAAATAATAGATCAGGTGACCAACTGACCAAATCATTACGTGATAGCTGACAATTGCCTTTTTCAGATCGCAAATTACCAATTGTCAAAAGACGGCATAAATGCCCCCAACCTTTACGATTTTTTGGATAGGCCAAGATATCAGATGTACCATCGGTAAAAACAAGACGGCACCCAGGATGATAAATGATATCAGCTTCTTTTGCCGCCATATGTGCACGCACGACACCGGCAACTGTATTTTGATCTGCAAGACCAATATGCGTTAGCCCAATTTTGCCCGCACGAACGATCAATTCTTCAGGATGCGAAGCGCCCTTTAAAAAGGAAAAATTGCTCGCAACACCAAGTTCGGCATATGGTGAGGTGGCCGTATTCACGCAAATAATCCATGCATAAACCACTTCGGTAATAAACCATCAGATAAATGCGTTTCACGCTCATAAAGACCCTGACGGAAAATCCAAAATCTGCGCCCTGATTTATCTTCAACGCGATAATAATCGCGCGTTTGGGCACTCTCACCATCAATCCACCATTCAGCCGCAATCCGTTCTGGGCCTTCCGCGCGGGCAACCTGATATTGACTACGCCGCCATTTAAATCGAATAGGCGGACCTTCCGGTACTTCCGCAATTGCGGTCACAGGTTCAGGGTTTGAAAACAATCTAATCGGGCGCTCATAATAATCGTTTTGCAAAATTGTTTCATCATACTGTTTATGTTCAATAACCGGCACAAAAGATGCTGCCAGCTCTGGGATAAAACTCTGATGAAAAGCAGGCTTTACAACGCTATCTTTCCCCAAACGCGCCGTTATCTGATCGGCCAATTGATGCATATTGGTCTGAACATTACTGCCGTTTACAAATGATTCTTGAACATCAGACTTCACAACAGCCTGGACGACACAAAGCCTGATTGTTTCAAATCCTGTCCCGGCGTCAGACTCATCATAAATTGCCGCCAGCTTTTGCGAAAAAAGCGCCTTAATACGCTTTGCATCTCGAGAGGGCGCAGATAGGCCAATCATAATTTGGCGCACAACACCATCCATACGAAATAACAACAGCATAAACTCTTGCCCCGCCTGACCGCGCTTTTCCAAATCACAGCGCAACGAATTTGATAGTTGCTCAATACAAGTCTCGATATCTTCTTGTCGTCCAATTGGTTCAGCTAGACGGCGCTCAACGGATAAATCAGAGACAGGCAAACGCGGGGAAACAGGTTCTTCTTCCCGACCCAAAGCCTGATCAAGTCGCTTTAAAAGCAAAGGACCAAACCGCCGCATTAATGGTTTTCGAGGAGCGGACATTATGTCTTTGACTTTTTTGAGCCCCACACGATCAAGCGCTAACAACATATCAAGCGGTAAACGCAAAGCGGCCATTGGAAACTGGCGAAATCGCGCATCCAAATTGTCCCAATTCATAATCACATTTTCGCTAACATAATCACAAGGTTCATGTTGCCGAGCTAACCCCCAAGCCAAACCGGGTGTAGGAGCAATCGAACCTGTTGCATAAATACCCATTTTGTCAAAGCGAGAGATGATATCTTTAAGCATCTCAGCTTCACCGCCAAACAAATGCGCGCAACCTGTAATATCCAAAAACAGCCCTTGCGGCTTGCCAAAAGGTGCATCAATGCCAATCAACGGCGTATAACGATCCGCCCAATCAGCAAGCGCATTCAAAAATGCCAAATCAGCCGCATCATCACTGGGGATAATATCAAGATCAGGACATATCGCGCGCGCTTCGGTAACCCCTTGCCCCTCGCGCAATCTGTGAGATTGAGCACTAATATCAAGCGAGGCTAATCGCATAGCACCCTTTTGTTTAGCCACACAGACCATAGGCGGAAGGTTTTGTAACGCGCTTTGGGTTTTATCCAAACGCCAGGATACGCCCCATCTCAGACGCTTGATCCGGTCCGTTGCCAGATAGGGAAACGCTACCGCCAATATCCGGCGATTGCTCTTGAGAAAAATCGACTGGGTTGGAAGAGATGTCTTGATATCTTGTGGTAAAAGAGTGGCTGTCATTATTCCATTCCAAAATAAACGATTGCGGCGCTGGGTTTTTGCTTTTCTCTAGCGTGATCTGAAAAGCAGGACGTGAAAGACTGCTGGAAAACATCTTTTGCGATGGCAGTGTTCGTAATGCCGCTGGCGCTGATTGCACACCAAAACGAAGACGCGCAGCTGTTGCTTCTTCTTGCCCTGCTTGCCGCAATAAAAAAAACGGTCGTCCCGAACTTTGCGCTCTTAAATGCAAACGCCGCGTTCCGGCCATATCAAGGTTTTGCGGATTTCCACGCACTTCTAAAATCGTTGCTGCAACTGATTTTTGTTTGGCTGCAAGTTCTGCCACCCAAAGCGCGTCATGTAGGGAACGAGGCTGTATAAAAAGGCATGTTGCAGGATTAATACCTAATGAGACTAATCCAGGCGGATATATATGCCCACCTTCAAGACGTGATGATGTTTCACTGATAAAAAGAATCGGTAAATCTTCGTTATGCTTTTGTTTTAAAAAGCTTTGCATTTGCTGCGCTAAAACCCAAGTAAACGCGCTTGCAGCACCTGTTTGCCGAGTTTCTTGTGATCTAAATTCTGTGAGAGCAGCAAGGTTTATCCCACCAGAAAGCGCTTTTTCTAAAACGGGATCATCAAATCCAAGAACATCATTTTTATTCCTATTTCCATATTGTGCAGAAAGCGGAACAAGGCTTTTCTCCTTGCTCTCACGCTTTACAGCTGACTTTACAAAAGACGTGTCATCAAAACGAGCCGTCGACCGTTTTTCAATTTTTGCTATCTTATGCCGAAGACAATTTAAATCCTCGCGCGCCAAGTCTTCACGCGCCAAGTCTTCATGCGTTTGATGCTCCCGCATTGCACGTTCACCTATTCCATTATGTTCACTATTTGTTCTAATATAGATTCCAGAAGATCAAAAAAGAGTCAAGCATATTTTGAGGAATAAATTCCTTACAATGATTCTAAGGCCTAGCGTATCTCAGGCTCATAAAGCGTGACATCAAGCTCTTCAATTTTCTCCATTAGGAAATTTCGTGCATCCCCAATAGCTTGATTATATTGACTGGGGCCGATTTGTTTAAGCATAAAATCAATAACTTCGGCTGCTTGAAACTCGCTCAACTCATTATCAAATTCATCGAGGAAAAAACCTCTTAATGCACGGGCAACATCTAACTTCCGCTCATCACTTAATTGTAAACCCATGTCATTCGCTCCTGCATATCATTCACCAAACTTTAAACTAAAACTCAGGACGGGATTGATGCAAGAGGCTTGCAGGTTTTGCCCAAGAAGGTTTCAAACCATCAATCATAAGCGGCGATTTTAGACGCTTAAGGGGCCCCAGAGCAGTTTTCTCAATCAGCGCGCAAACATCATCAGTCATCTCAGACATGGAATTGACACCAAACTGATCATACTCTGTGGTTTTCAAAAGCTCAGCCGTGCGCGCTAGGGATAAACGCGCAGAACACGCTTTGCCGTGATCGCGCAATCGCGATAAGCCAATTAACGCGCTCGCTGCAATGAGATAGCCTGTTGCATGATCAAGCGCCTGGACACTCATAGGGTACGGTTTATGGCTTTGAGAAACATCCATGCCTTTTGCAGCAATACCGCAGCTCATCTGCACCAAACTATCAAATCCACGCCTATTGCGCCAAGGACCCGACCAGCCATAGGCATTATGTGCAATATCAATCAAAGAAGGGTTGAGTTCTCTTAAAACAGCAGCATCCAGCCCAAGACTTTCAAGCGCATTGGCGCGATAACCATGGATGAAAACATCCGCCTGCGAAATGAGCGTCTTTAGGCGCGCCAGATCTTCCGCGTCTTTTAAATCAAGTGTTGCGCAGGATTTACCCGGCGTCATATCCAAAATATGCTCACCTTCATCCCAACCTTTAGGATCAATGCGCAGAACATTTGCGCCATAATGAGCTAAAAACCGCGTTGCAACAGGTCCAGCAATAATACGGGTTAAATCAAGGACTTTAAGACCATCCAAAGGTCGCGATCCGCGCGGGACATGTATAAGCTCCGCATCGTTGAAATGCTGCCAGGCAATTAACGGCTCATCTGATAAAGCGTGCCCTTGAGGGTGCGTTGCCCAATTTTGACTATTTATCATTTTTGCCGCTGCACCGCCACTTTCAATAATCATCTCTTCGAGTTCATCCGCTTGATAAAGCGCTACCTTTTTTGCCACCTGATCACGATCTAAATTGCCCAAAATTTTGGTAACGACATTGCGGTGATGCGGCGCATTTGTGTGTAGACGAATAAAACCATCTTGCGCTTGATAATCGCCAGCCAAATCATCCCACGGAGAAAGTAATTTCCAACCTTGTGGCCGTAAGGAGCTACCAAACCAAAGATAAGCTAAACGCTGATCAACACTAACTTGACCCTCATATTGTGGACCAAAGGCATATTTTACCAGCGCCAACCCAGCCGCCGCGATTGAACTCGATGCAAGATCTGTCACCGCAAACACATCCGACGATGCAACATGATCGTTTTTCACGTGAATCATTGATGCCTGACATCTATCATCATCCATGTTGAGAGCGTTTAAAATAGGTTTAAGCAGCGCCATTGGAACACCTTTCATAATCTGAACTGTTGAAGAAAGGATTTCGATAACTTGACAGATCGTCAAGATTGATCAACATAATCAACATGAAAAAAGATCAAGATGTCTTTACGCTAACAGCAAATGACGTGTGTGAAACACTCAATATTTCACGCCAAACGCTTTATGCTTATGTCAGCCGCGGCAAGGTGCGAGCCCATGCACAACAAGGTGATGCACGCAAAAGTCTTTATCATGCACATGATGTTGAAACGCTACTTGCCAGCAAAAAACGTGGACGTTCACGCAGGGCCATTGCAAAATCCACCCAAAGCTGGGGCGAGCCGGTTTTAAAATCAGAAATCAGCCATATCGATGAAGGCAAACTATATTACAGAGGCTATGATGCAATTGAGATGTCCAAAGAGGCGACATATGAAAATGTTGCCAAATTGTTGATTAACACAGATCTCAATTTTGACCCTGAATTCAAGTTTGTGCCTATAGAAGGCAAAAACGCCTTTGTGCGCATGTTAGCGGCAGCCACACATATTTTAACGACGAATTATCCGCTAGAAGAAGCAGAGCGCAACGGTTTTATCCTCAAATCACTGCTCGCAGCTATTTGCCAAATCGAAACGCTACCGGACGAACCATTTCATAACCAACTCGCAAACTATTTCTCTGAGGATGATAATTTTGCAGATATTGCGCGCCGTTGTCTGGTTTTATGCGCTGATCATGAACTTAATCCATCAGCATACACAGCGCGTGTTGCAGCATCCGCGCATGCTAGTACCGAAGCCTGTATTTTAGCGGCACTTGCCAGTTTTTCTGGAACCCGGCATGGCTCGATGACTTCCATGACACGCTGGTGGGTCGGGCGCGCGGCGATGAAAAAAGACGATGATCGGATCGAATTTATCAAGGGAATTAAACATCCACCCGGTTTTGGTCATCCGATTTACCCCAAGATGGATCCCCGCGCTAAAGAGTTGCTCAAACATTTTGATATGCCCAATGGTTGGAGTGAAATCATAAAACAAGTTGAAAAGGAATATAACCTATATCCCAACATTGATTTTGCTCTAGCAGCAATGGAAAAAAGCCTTGGGTTACGACCAAAAACTGGCCAAACACTATTTGGTTTTGGGCGCGTGATTGGCTGGATTGCCCATACCGAAGAACAGCGCGAAAGTGGAAAACTCATTCGGCCAAGAGCATGGCGTTAAACCCGCAAAAATTACGCAAACTTCAATAAATGATCCAACGCCTTACGCGTTTTAGTTTTCAATTCTGCTTCACTGGGAACAGGCATCACACCAATCGCGCGTCGAATTTGTAGATCGCCAATGAGTAAACTTAAATAGAGATTGCCTAATTCATCTATCTCCAAATCACTAAATGTCCCTTGTTCTTTGATCTGAGTAAGGACTTTTGTGATTGAAGGGAATACACGTTCACGACCGACTTGAGACAACGCTTTGCCAAGTTCACCGCTCGGATCAGCAGCTGCAGCACGGTTTAAAGCAATCGCACGGTCGCTCGATAAAAGCCGCAATAGCTTCAAACTAACATCTTCTAAGATCTGCATGGGATCACGTTGACGATCAAGATCTTCAACAAGGCTTTCATAAACATCATCCGCATTGCGGATCACCATCGCCTGAAACAAACCCTTTTTATCGCCATACCATCGATAAAGCGTTTCATTGGAGGCCTTCGCACGCTTGGCAATCGCGAGCATTGAAATATTATCATAGCCCTTTTCATCAATCAGCTCATAGGCGGCCTCTTCAATTAACCGCCGCCGCTCTCTTTGTGCACTTTCACGCATAATCACCTCACTTGACAGATATCGTACATTAAATTACGGATATGTAAATACGTACACTAAATTACGCTTTTGGAGATTACCATGACTATACTGCTCAGAACATCGGCTTTCATATCCACGCTATTAGCCGCAGCCATATTTGGATTTTTCTATGCCTGGGTTAGCTCAACAATGTGGGGGCTTGATCAAATTGCCAGCGAAGTTGCCATTCAAGCCATGCAAGGCATGAACGCATCGGTGAGAAATATTATATTCGGGTTTATCTTTTTTGGCACCGCGCCAGCGCTACTTTTAACAGCTGGTATTGCAGCCTCCATGAAGCTTAAAAAACTAGCGGCGATATTTGCATGCTCAGGCTTGGTATATCTATTCGGCGGTGCAATTTTAACATTTATGATCAATGTACCGATGAACGAGCAGCTCGCGCTGGTTCAATTGCCATTATCGCCAGAAGAGGCGCAATCAATTTGGCAAAATTATTCAAAAGAATGGCAATTTTGGAACCAGACACGCACTGTCTTTTCGGGGTTGGCTTTTCTCATAGCCGCCTATGGAATTTACACCCTAGGGAAAACCACGATCAATAAAGCTTAAGTCATCTTCTTACGCAGCTTCGTTGAGCTGCTGCGTAAGATAAGGCTCAAGATCAAAGGATAACTTCTTTCGAACCGGTGCTTTTTCACCCAAAACGCGCCAAAACGGTGTCACTTCAGACAAGCTCGCACCATTTTGAACATCCTCATTTGAAGCTTCACAGATTATCCTTACAAAGATACCGGTTGTAAGCGGGCACACAACATCAACATTTGTCTGCTTTGCCAATTCCGCACGCAAAAAACTGGTGTCCTTGATCTGTCCTTGTGGAATGGCGGCAATAATTTCTGCCACCATTTCAGGAGTTGCGATGAGCATCTTTTGGCCAGCTTTCATGCCCATCATATCTTTATTGACAGGTTTTATTTCATGACCTTTAGCATTCGCAATCTCATATTTTTCACTCCAGCTAACTACAGATTTACCCATTGCATCAGTTCCAATCTAGTTCTTCAACGGCACATGAATTTCAGTGATCAACTCACTTGGCGCCGTATCACGAGGACTATTGAGATATTTCTCAAATGGCGGTGCATCTGCAAATTCGTGTCCTGCTTCAGGGATCCAACTTCCATAAAACCATGTATAGGCTTTAGATAGTTCGCCATAAGGCCCTTTATGGGTCAAAACAGCGTATTTCCCACCATCGATTTTTGACACCTCTAGCGGCGCCTCAACGCTTTGGTCATCACTAACAACTGCGCCGGCAAATGATCGCAATTCATCAACGGCAACAGAGCCTGGGTCGTCATAATAAATCCCAATCATCGCAATCATATCTTGAATTGCGCCTTGGCCAATACAGAGCCCAACAGCTTGCTCAAACTTACCGCCAATTTCCATATAAGACCCCTTATGCGGCAGGCCAGCAAGGGTTACAGCGTCAATTGTCTTAATCTCAACATCATACATTTTTGCATCTCTTTCAGTGCTTGGAACATCATAAACCGTATGATAACCGCGATGACGATACTCGCCCGGCGGCATTTCAAAATGGTCTGCGAAAATGCGCGTGAAGGATTGCAAATTGGGATAACCGTAACGTTTCCCAATATCTTCAATTGATAAATCAGTCGAAATGAGATCACGCCCCGCGAACTGTAAACGGAGACGCTTAACTGTTTGCGTGATTGTTTCACCCGTCATCCCGGCATAAACACGATGCCAATGATAGGGTGATAAACATGCAATATCTGCCAAGGCCATTAGATCAAGGTCTTTATCAAGGTTATTAAGGATGTAATCTGTAACGCGTTCCATCCGATCATGATAATTGACCCAAAGGTGTTGGGCATTTTGTCGTTTGTTCATAACCAGTATCCTATCGCAATTTTCACTCGCAAATAAGACGTAACATTACCTTGTTTGACAAATCTTGCTGACTTGATGCGTTGATTATTGTTCACCCAATTTCATGTCTGGCGAATAGGTTTTGCCATCTACGTCTTTACATACAGCCTGACCACATTGCATATGGTTTTCCGCCTGATTGAACGTATAAACAGGCGATCCGTGAAGGGTCCATCCCTTATTCAACGCATCTGTTACGCGGTGACAAAAACTTGAATCATCCGGTCCAGATAAAAAACGATATAGCTTCATTGTAATTACCTTAATTTGATATCAATTTTGATTTTGCAACAAGCTTTTCAGCCATTTCCAAATGAAGGCGCTCAACCATTTTACCGTTGAGTTGAATAACACCCGCATCAATATTCTTTGCTTCGGAGAATGCATCGATAATGTCTTGAGCTTCGTTTAATGCATCTTCTTCAATTCCAAACGCTTCATTAGCAAAATTGATCTGGCTTGGATGAATGAGAGATTTGCCATCAAATCCCATCGAGCGGCCATCTAAGCTTTCCCGCTCAAAACCGGATGCATCTTTAAAATCATTATAAACGCCATCAATCACATCAAGGCCATAAGCGCGAGCAGACAACACAATTTGGCTGAGCCAATTGGATAGGTAAGGGCGACCTTCCTGTGGTTTAACACCCGTTTCTTTGACCAGATCATTCGTTCCGGCAATAAAACAATCTAGTCTTGTACCAGGCGTTCGGGCATATCTTGCGATCGAAGCGACATTTAAAATACCTCGTGGAGTTTCAATCATTGCCCATAAACGCAAATCTGGCGAAGTATCCATTTCAATCAACGCATCATTGACCTCGATAATGTCATCGGCTTCAGAAACCTTCGGCAATAAGATAGCAGACGGCATGATCGCACGCGCGGCTATCAAATCTTCGCTTCCCCATGCACTGGAAAGTGAATTTATTCGGATCAAGATCTCTTTTTTGCTGTCTTTGACACCATTTGGGAACTTATCGTTTAAAAATGCGCGTAAAGTTTCCCGTGCGGTGGCTTTCTGAGCAGGTAAGATCGCGTCTTCTAGATCATAAATGATGACATCGGACGACAAAGAAAGTGACTTCTCCAACGCCCGTTCGTTATTAGCTGGCACATAAAGCACCGACCGTCGCGGCCGAACGGGGCGCACAGCTTCTGGGATCTTAATATTCGACAGGCTTTTATCACTCATATCTATCTACTTTTTAATCTTCTCATGCACCAAATAGTCGGTTCTTGACGATATCAAAACACTGAAAATGGCTATTTATTTCAAAAAACACTTCTTTTTCTCACATATGTTTGGTAAACGCAGCTACAAACTTCATATGGATGAAAATAATGGAAAAATTCACAACGCTCACTGGTGTTGCAGCACCTTATCCTGTCATCAACATTGACACAGACATGATCATTCCAAAAGATTACCTCAAAACTATTAAACGCACAGGTCTATCTGTTGGTCTTTTTGCCGAATCTCGTTTTAACGAAGATGGCTCTGAAAAGCCCGATTTTGTACTTAACAAACCAGCTTATCGCAATGCTGAAATTCTAGTTGCTGGCGATAACTTTGGTTGTGGTTCATCTCGTGAACATGCGCCATGGGCTTTGCTAGATTTTGGTATTCGCTGCGTGATCTCAACAAGCTTTGCAGACATTTTCTACAATAACTGTTTCAAAAATGGCATCCTACCAATTGTTGTCACAGCTGAAGAGCTTGAAAAACTTCTTGATGATGCAGAGCGCGGTTCAAACTCAACACTTACTGTTGATCTTGAAAGTCAGCAAATCAAAGGTCCAGATGGCGGTACAATTTCATTTGATATCGACCCGTTCCGCAAACATTGTTTGCTTAATGGTCTTGATGATATTGCACTTACCTTAGAAAAAGCTGCAGCCATCGACACATACGAAGGCAAATTGGGTGATACGCGTCCCTGGGCGTAACTTGGGCGTAACTTGGGCGTAACGCATATAACACAATGCACCAGAAAATCACTTTGAGGATATGACATGCGAAATCTAATCTCAACTGGATCAGATTTTGAAAAAACAGCGGGTTATTCGCGCGCTGTTGTTCAGGGTGATTTTTGCTTTGTTTCTGGCACAACCGGCTATGACTATAAAACCATGGTTATGCCGGAGGCGATTTCTGACCAGACGTTAAATTGCCTCGCAACCATTGATCAAGCCATTAAAGATGCAGGCTTTGCACGCTCTGACATCATCAAAGCAAATTACATCATCACCAAGGCCGAATATGCCGACATCGTTTTCCCAATCCTGGGAGATTTCTTCAAAGGCATTCAACCCGCAGCGACCATGATTGTGGCCGGCCTTATTAAACCCGAGATGAAAGTTGAAATAGAGGTCACAGCCTTACGCCAGACAAGCTCATAATCAACTTAATCAACCAAAATAGAATAGGTATTTTCCATGACACGTAAATTATTCCTTCTTCCAGGTGACGGCATTGGCCCTGAAGCCATGAACGAAGTTCGTAAGTTCATCACATTTATGAATGACAAACAAAATACGGGCTTTGAAACAGATGAAGGGCTTGTTGGCGGCTCAGCTTATGATGCTCATGGAGAATCTATTTCGGATGCTGACATGGATAAAGCCATGGCAGCTGATGCTGTGCTATTTGGTGCTGTTGGCGGACCTAAATGGGATGATGTTCCATATGAAGCACGTCCAGAAGCTGGATTGTTACGTTTGCGTAAAGATATGGAGCTTTTTGCCAATCTTCGCCCGGCGATCTGTTACCCAGCGCTGGCAAATTCATCTTCACTAAAGCCAGAAGTTGTTGAAGGTCTTGATATTCTGATCGTTCGCGAATTAACCGGTGGTGTTTATTTCGGTGAGCCAAAAGAGATCATCGATCTTGGTAATGGCCAAAAACGCGGTATTGATACGCAAGTTTATGACACATATGAAATTGAGCGTATTTCAGGTGTTGCATTTGAAATGGCACGCACCCGCCAAAACAAAGTTTGCTCCATGGAAAAACGCAATGTGATGAAATCCGGCGTTCTATGGAATGAAGTTGTAACAGCCACTCATGGCGCAAATTATTCAGATGTTGAATTAAGCCACATGTTAGCTGATGCTGGCGGTATGCAGCTTGTTCGCTGGCCAAAACAGTTTGATGTAATAGTCTGTGACAACCTGTTTGGTGATATGCTCTCTGATATTGCTGCAATGCTCACAGGTTCACTTGGCATGTTGCCATCAGCATCGCTTGGCGCACCGGATGCAAAAACCGGAAGCCGTAAAGCGCTTTATGAACCAGTTCATGGTTCAGCACCTGATATTGCAGGCCAGGGCATTGCAAACCCAATTGCCATGATCTCTTCATTTGCAATGTGTCTTCGTTATTCGTTTAACATGGTTGATGAAGCAAACATGGTTGAAAAAGCTATTGCCAACGTATTGGACACTGGCAAACGTACTGGCGATATTATGTCAGAAGGCGCTACACAGATCTCAACAAGTGAGATGGGTGATGCAATCTTGGCTGAATATGCATCTCTATTGGGTTAATCCTTCATTTAACGCATTAAGCTAGATTGACTCTTATTAAAAATCGGGGCATTAACCGCCCCGATAGGTAAGAAAAAGAATTGTAATGACTTCAATTGAATTGCAAAATTTAAATTTGATGAATGTAGCAAGCATCAGCTTGTCTGCAGCGCAATTCTCTTTTTCAAATTCCATCGCCAAAACGGCAATCAAGACGACAAAAACAACGTAACACCTCTCGTCTGCCGCACTCTCCCCGGTAGTCGGGGATGAGGCCACGTTGTAAGTGGTCAAGAATGCGGAGAGAGACAGGACATTCAAAATGAGTTTTAAAATTGCAATCGCCGGTGCTACTGGCAATGTTGGGCGCGAAATGCTCAATATTCTCGAAGAGCGTGGCTTTCCCGCATCTGAAATCATTCCACTCGCGTCTTCGCGGTCTGTTGGCAGAGAAGTATCTTATGGAGATAAGACGCTTGTTGTTAAAAATCTTGAAGCCCACGACTTTTCTACAACTGACATTTGCCTCATGTCAGCTGGTGGTTCGGTATCTAAAAAGATGTCACCAAAAATCGGCGCGCAAGGTTGTGTCGTTATCGATAATTCATCCGCCTGGCGTTATGACGCTGAAGTTCCTTTGATCGTTCCTGAAGTAAACCCTGAAGCGATTGATGGATTTACCAAAAAGAACATCATTGCCAACCCAAACTGCTCAACAGCTCAATTGGTTGTCGCACTAAAACCGCTTCACGATAAAGCAAACATCAAACGTATTGTTGTTTCGACTTACCAGTCTGTATCAGGCGCCGGTAAAGACGGTATGGATGAGTTGTTTAACCAAAGTCGCGCGGTATTCGTTGCAGATCCGATTGAAAACAACGTGTTTACAAAACGCATCGCATTCAACGCCATTCCACATATCGATGTCTTTATGGAAGATGGATACACCAAAGAAGAATGGAAAGTTCTGGCAGAAACTAAGAAAATGCTAGATCCAAAAATCAAAGTGACTTGCACAGCGGTTCGTGTCCCTGTGTTCATTGGGCATGCTGAATCAATCAACATCGAGTTTGAAAACGAAATTACAGCCGATGAAGCGCGCGATATTCTGCGCGAAGCGCCAGGTTGTCTAGTTGTCGATAAACACGAAGATGGTGGCTATGTCACCCCATATGAATGCGCGGGTGAAGATGCGACCTACATCTCTCGTATCCGCGAAGATGCAACTGTTGAAAATGGCTTAAACATTTGGGTTGTATCCGACAACTTACGCAAAGGCGCTGCATTAAATACGGTTCAAATCGCTGAGCTATTGGTAAATCGTGGTTTGATTAAAGCAAAATCATAAATACCGATCATTCTCAATTCATATTAAAACGGCGCTTTTAATCAATCAGATGGAAGTGTCGTTTTTTTATTTTCTAGGTTAAGTTATGCTCATTCCAAAATGATTCGATAAGGTTTAGACCTCGCGGGGAGCGTTCAATGATCAAGAAATCTACTATTGCAGTTACACTTTTGGCAGCTTTGACATTTTCAACACCAGCATTGGCGTTAAGCTGTTCCAACACGTCAGGTAACTTCTCAAAATGGGTTGGCGAATTTAAAAAAGAAGCAGCCGGCAAAGGAATATCAAAAAGAACGCTGGATCGTGCGTTTGCAAAAGCATCTTATGCTAAGAAAACAATTAGCCTTGACCGGAACCAACGCAGTTTCAAGCTATCCTTTAATCAGTTCATGCAAAAACGTGGTGCACCAGCCATCATTTCTCGCGGCAAAAAGCTGAAAAAGACAAATGCGTCTCTATTTAACCGCCTAGAAAAGAAATATGGCGTTCCTTCAGGCGTATTAATCGCAATTTGGGGCATGGAATCTGGATTTGGCCGCTTCAGCGGTAATCAACATACTGTATCAGCAGTTGCCACACTATCATATGATTGCCGACGCTCTGAATTCTTCACAACACAACTCTACGCGCTGTTAAAACTGATCGACAAAGGCTGGCTTGACCCTAACTTTAAAGGCGCAGCCCATGGTGAAATTGGCCAAACACAGTTTCTACCAGCAAATGTTTTAAAATATGGCGCCAATGGTGATGGCAATCGCCGTCTCAACCTGAGTTCAAAAGCTGATGCACTTGCATCAACTGCAAACTTCTTAAAAGGCAAAGGCTGGAAACGTGGCGCTGGATATCAAGTTGGTCAGACTAATTTCCGGGCTATTAAGGCATGGAATGCAGCTGGGGTGTACCAAAAGGCTATTGCAGCAATCGGTGCTGAAATCGATAAATAAAACGAAAAGCTGAGTTTAAAACTCAGCACAATCGTCTGCGATGGTTTCCTGTACAGACTTGACGATCATACCTTCGCTAAATTCGAAAGTTTCGACAGTCATAAGCTCATTTGAGGAAAATTTATAACACACTTTAGTCGTTATATTTTCCTCGCTTGAAGCATCTTCGTCTATTTTAAAGGCGATGGATCCGCTTTCAATTGCTTCTTCCCAATTATCCAATGCCTCGACAAACTCTTCTTTTGACTGCGTGATGTCGTAGTCTTTCAACTCTATCTGCGCATCATCGGCTAAGAGTTCTGAAATAACCTCGCGATCAACCGGCGACAGAGCTTGAAACCACGGTTTGATAGCTGTTTTGTTGTTTTGGGCAAAAGCAGAAACGCAGAGACTGCTTAATGCACCCACAAAGATAACGGTTTTAACGGCAACGCGCATAAGTTTTCCCCTCAAACTATTGAACGCTTATAATCTATTTTATGAGTTATAATTTTTTTTAGGCCATATTAGGGCGGATAAAATCACCCGTTGCATGGTCCATCACCCAAAGTTCACCTGATGAAATATCAAACCAGGCACCATGTAAGTTCAAAGATCCACGATCTTCCAACTCTTTAACACATGGGAATGTCCGCAGGTTTTCAATTGAATTACGAACAGAAATGCGCTCCAAAACCGTTTGACGCTCAGCGTCTGTCATATGCTTTGTGTCTTTAATAACCTCAGCTGCCGGCTTTAGCATTTCCATCCAATTACCGATAAAATCGCCAGGAGATAACGGTTCAGCATTTCGTGAAAGCGCTGCCGAAATACCGCCACAACGGCCATGGCCCATAACAACAATCTGTCGAATTTTCAGTGATTGCACGGCAAATTCAAGCGCAGCTGAAGTTCCATGATATTGATCGTCCGGCGAATATGGCGGCACTAAATTTGCAACATTACGCACAACAAACATTTCACCAGGGCCGCTATCAAAAACAACTTCCGGTGCAGAGCGTGAATCACAACAAGCAATGACCATGGTGTGTGGCTTTTGACCTGTTTTGGCTAAATCTTTATATCGCGCCTGATCAGTATCATAGCGCCCGGACATAAAGTTTTCATAACCTTTAAGTAGGTTTTTTGGAAAAGTATGCATGTGAGTTGCCATAATTCCATTCAAAAAGAAGATCAATAAAAAACGTGTTTTCTATTAAAATATCTACAAATAACCATCAATTCTTATCATGCAGCTTCCGCATTTGGACCATTGCTTGCGGTCGAACAAGGCTAGAAATGTCCTGTTCAAGGACTAATTCGTTATGGCCAAATTTATTTGTCTGGCTAAGTATCTCAAAAACACTCGACGTGACCCATTGCAATGTCTTCTCTTGATCAAAACCTGATAGTGTTCGCGCTAGCAACAACGCTGCGGTTAAATCACCCGCACCATTAATGGCAGAATTGAAGAGACGATGCTCTGAAAGAATGTTGCTATTCTTGCAATGTAATAAATTAGCCATCGAATTTCGCATCATTGCAAAGGCTGATGTCGTTAAAACGGTCTTTGGCCCCAAATTTTTTGATGCATCGATAATGTCTTGATTATTTTTTATATCGCGACCACTCAACCAAGATAGTTCGTATTGATTTGGCGTTGTCACATCTGCAAGCGGCAACAATTCATCTTTTATTGCAGCGGCAGTGGCTTCTGGCACATAAAGACCGCCTAAATCACCTATTACCGGGTCGCACACATAAAGCGCATCTGGCGTTTTCACCTTCACAGCATTAACAAGCTTGGCAATAGAAGCTGCTTGTGATGGATCACCTAGATAACCGGTTAAGATCGCGCCAACTTCTTGGAGCCAAGGTGCAGCGCATAGATCATCAATAATTGCGTCAAATTGCTGAGCATTTGGTACGACCCTTGTTGAAGATCCATGTCCCGGGTGCCACGGTAGTGTAACCGTTTGTAACGCCCAAACAGGGAAACCCAACGCTTCAAGCGCAAACACAGCTGCACGGTTTCCAACAGATCCACGCACCACATGGCTAGAAATTACAATCACAGCTTTATGAGTTGGAACACGCTGCGGGGGGCTAACAGAAGGTGTGTCTGACACTAAACTCTATCCTAATTTTGGAAGTATTTAAGATATAACCAGATCGATAGCGCGATAAATGCAATCAAAGATAACCCGCGGGCAATTCTCGTCCCCCACAGTTCAACCGGATCATCTGCATCCACATCATCGGCACTAAAATGACCGCGAACTGTTTTCGATTTTTTCTTCAAACGAGGCGCGTTTAGCAGCCCTCCATCTTCAGATAATTTCTCAAGTTCACGCTTGGCTTTTCGTGATACCTCATCATCTTTCATCATAAACTCCCGACGCTTTTTGGTGACCTTTGGGTTATCTACTCTGAAGCTTGAAGTAATTCCAATAAAAAATTCGATTCGAATTTAACCAGAAGCGGGCCAACTTGATAATTTTGACACAAAAATTACCTCATTTTGATCAAAATCATCCATTTCCAATCTAAAAATCCTCAGGAAGTGAAAAAAACACGAAGTTTGCAACTAATAAGCTCGCCATTTTCATTTCTTTTGTTAGGGTTCGGTATTGTCGGTCGCAGATTGGGAGATTGCAAAAAATGACACCGGGCACAAGCTTCAAGCAGTTAATATTAGAAACTGAAAAAGCACTTAGATCCAAAAAGGCCAAACGACACTTACCAATTGAGATATTTGCCCCGACAAACAGCGATGATATTTCACTGTTTTTACCGAAAATGCTGGCTGATATCGCCATATTTGGCGCCGCAGAAATTGACAACTGGTCAGGCAAAACTCCAAAGGTCAACATCCGTCAAAGTGAAGACATCCATGTTGATGGTAAACCGACATCAATTATCTCGATAACTTCAGTCAACAAACCGTTTTTATATGATTCTGTCATCTCGGAAGTCACCGCAGGTGGTAGACAAATTTACATGTCATTGCACCCAATTATTTTGTGGGATGAAAAAGGTAATCTGAAACTTCGTAACGCCAATAATAAAGAAGGTGATGAGCTGCAAGTCAGCCATATCCAGATTGTTCTACCACAATTTACAAAACCCGAAGCAGCTGATTTCAAATCACGCATTGCCAATGTTCTTAAACAGGTCAACAATGCTGTTCGCGATTGGCGCCCAATGCTATCGACCATTGATAAAGCAATTTCAGACATTGAAAATATACCGAGTAAGAAAGATTACAAAGGTCGCCAGGAAGCTATTGCCTATCTTGAGTGGCTAAAGGATAAGAACTTCACTCTTTTAGGTATGCGCGAATACACTTATTCAAGCACAGCAAAAGTTTCCAAACTCAAGCATGATGGAAAAAAAGGCTTAGGCATTTTGTCTGATCCTGATTTAGCTGTGTTGCGTTTGGGCAAAGAAGTGGTGACGACAACCCCAGAAATCGTTGCATTTTTGGAAGGCAAAGATCACATCATTGTCACCAAAGCCAATATGCGCTCGGTTGTCCATCGCCGCACTTACATGGATTACATCGGTGTTAAAAGATATAATTCCAAAGGCGAAGTCACTGGCGAATTGCGCATCATTGGATTGTTCACCTCAAGCGCATACTCAACATCAGTGACAAAGATCCCGCTGCTTCGCACCAAGATCAACAAAGTAATTGCCAAATTTGGTTTTGACCAGGATAGCCATTCCGGAAAGAATTTGCTGAATACGCTTGAATCCTATCCGCGGGATGATCTATTTCAAATCGATGCAAAACTACTTTACGAGTTTTGCGTTCAGATCAACGATATGGAAGACAGACCACGGGTAAGAGTTCTTCCTCGCATCGACCGCTTTGATCGCTATGTTTCTATTTTGGTTTATGTGCCGCGACATCAATATAATTCGATTGTCCGAGAAAAAATCGGTCATTACTTAAAATCTGTTTATGGTGACAGGGTTTCAGCCTTTTATCCCGCATTTCCAAATGAGAGCATCACGCGGGTACATTTCATCATCGGTAGATCAGGTGGAAAAACGCCAAAATTTGACCAAAAGCAACTCGAACATGATGTTCAAATTATCGTCACGCGTTGGGAAGATCAATTTAATGAACTCGCTGGCCAAAATGCTTTACGCTTATCGGTAAATCAATCTTATAAAGAACACTTCTCGGCCGACGAAAGTTATGCTGATCTTGAAAATCTGATTGCCTGCACCGAGACCGATGAAATGCGCATTACGTTTTTAAAGCGTGATGACAATCTTGATGATCATATTTCAATGAAAATATTCCATGCGCGCGAAGCCTTAAGCCTATCGCGTCGTGTGCCGCTTTTGGAAAATTTGGGCTTTGGCGTCATTAGCGAGCAAACCTACGAGGTTGACGTTAAAGATGATAACGGCATACCAAAACCCGTCATCATCCATGACATGGAGTTAAATCTACCAAACAACACAGATCTTGATATTGCACGAGATCATGACCGCCTTGAGGCAGCGTTTAAAAATGTCTGGCGAGGATTAAGTGACAATGATCTTTATAACCATCTTGTCGTCTCAAGCGGGCTAACGGTCCGTGAAGCCAAAGTTATGCGCGCCTATGCGAGGTATTTACGTCAGGCAGGAATTACCTATTCACAACGTTATATCGCCGAAACCTTGGTAAAATATCCAGAAATTTCAGCAAATCTATTTATGCTATTCCAAAATAGGTTTGACCCTAGTCTTTCAGAGAACGACAGGGCCAACGCTCAAAGTGAGATCTTAGCTAATATTAATTCAGCGCTTGAAAATGTTCCAAGTCTTGATGATGACCGCATCATTACGCGTATGTCCAACGCTATTTTAGGCACATTGCGCAGTAATTATTTCCAAATTATGGAGAACGGTCGACCAAATCCAATTCTCGCATTTAAATTCAACCCGCGTGAGCTTGATGGATTGCCCGAACCTGTCCCGTTCCGTGAAATCTTTGTTTACGGCGCAGATGTTGAGGGCGTTCACTTGCGTTTCGGCCCTGTCGCACGTGGTGGTTTACGTTGGTCAGACCGAGCGGAAGATTATCGCACCGAAGTTTTGGGTCTTGTGAAAGCACAACAAGTTAAAAACGCCGTGATTGTGCCCGTGGGTTCAAAGGGCGGTTTTTATCCTAAAAAACTACCTGTCGGCGGCGACCGTGATGCATTTATTCATGCAGGTCGCGAAGCTTATAAACTCTTCATCTCTACGATGTTGTCAATCACCGATAATCTAAGTGGCGATGATGTAATACCACCACAAAACACTGTGCGTCATGATGGTGATGACCCATATTTCGTGGTTGCAGCCGACAAAGGAACTGCAACATTTTCAGATACGGCCAATGCAATCAGTCAAGACCATGGTTTTTGGCTTGATGATGCGTTTGCATCAGGTGGTTCGGCTGGTTACGACCATAAAAAAATGGGTATTACCGCAAAAGGTGGCTGGGAAGCCGTTAAACGACACTTCCGCGAGATGAACATCGATATTCAAAGCGAACCGTTTACCGTCGCTGGTGTAGGCGACATGTCTGGCGATGTGTTTGGCAATGGCATGTTATTGTCTGAGAAAATCAAACTCGTTGCAGCATTTGATCACCGAGATATCTTCATTGATCCTGATCCGGATTGTGCAACCAGTTTTGCGGAACGAAAACGATTGTTTGAACTCGATCGCTCGTCTTGGCAGTCCTATAATACTGAATTGATGTCTCAAGGCGGGATGATCATCTCGCGACAAGAAAAATCAGTTACTTTGACAAAAGAGGTTGCTCAATTACTGAACATAGACGCAAAAAATGCTTCACCACATCAAATTCTAACTGCAATCCTAAAGGCAGAAGTTGATCTGTTATGGTTTGGCGGTATCGGTACTTATATCCGTGATAAAAGCGAGAGCGATGCTGATGTTGGTGATCGTGCCAATGATCCAATTCGAGTAACAGCGACACAAGTCGGCGCAAAAGTCATTGGCGAAGGTGCAAATCTTGGAATTACACAAAGCGCTCGCATTTCCTATGCGCAAAACGGCGGAAGATGTAATTCAGATGCGATTGATAACTCCGCTGGAGTGAATTCATCCGATGTGGAAGTGAACATCAAAATCGCGCTTGCAAATGCTATTCGTGAAGACAGGCTAGATCTGCCTAGACGTAATCGACTTTTATCATCCATGACCAATGATGTGTCAAAATTGGTGTTGCGAAACAATTATCTGCAAACGCTGGCAATTTCGCTTGTCCAACAACAGGGCGTGACCGCAGGTGGTGAACTCGCCCGTCTCATGACAATCTTAGAAAACAACGGTCAACTCAATCGGCAGGTTGAAACTCTTCCAGATGACGTAACCTTGCAGGAGAGACTTGCCGGTGGCAATTCTCTTACCCGGCCTGAAATCGGGGTCTTATTATCTTATGCAAAAATCGTTCTGTTTGACGATGTGATTGATAGTAATTTGCCAGATGAAGATTATTTCAAAGATACGCTGGTAAGTTATTTCCCCGGTAAAATGCTCAAAGCAAATGAGCAAGATATCATGTCACATAGATTGCGCCGCGAAATCATTTCAACGCTGATAGTCAATGACGCGATAAACCGTGGTGGGCCTGCCACAATCGTTCAGATGCAAGATAAAACAGGTGCATCTGCCGATGAAATCGTCAAAGCATATATTTTATCCCGCGATGGACTGTTCTTTGATTCAATATTTAGTGCAATCGATAATTTGGACAATAAAATCGACGGTACGCTGCAGAACAAGCTTTATGGAAAAACCTGTGATGCTTTGATTAAGACTACAGGATGGGCGCTAAAAACCAACGCTATTCATAGCGATTTATCTTCATCCGTGCCGCGTTTGCAAAATGCGTGTGAAGAATTGGGACCAAAGCTGGGTCAGTATCTCCCTCAGTTTATGCAAAACCACATTGATCAAGTGCAAGAACGGCTCATTACGCAATCCGTTCCTAAGAAACTTGCGAAAGAACTTGCTGAATTAAATATTCGCACTCTGATACCTGAAATCAACCAGATATCCGCGCTCACACAAACAAGTTTAGATGAGGCATCTTCTGCTTTCTTCCGCGTGACAGAAGCATTGATCATCGGTCGATTGCTCAATGCAGCGGATCAGGTTGTTGTGTCAGATTTTTATGACAAACTTGCGCTTTCTCGCAGCTTGGATGAAATATCACAAGCACGACGCGTGTTATCAACGTCAGCTCTGGTGAAATTTAGAAATAGCGAAGCTCCTGTAGATGCATGGGAAGCTGAAAACAGTCTGCGAATTGCGCAAGTTCAGGGTCAAGTGAATGATCTAATCAGCTCCAGCGATGCTAGCGTTGCGAAACTGACAATCGCGGCCGGACTGATAACCGATTTATCCCGCGGATAAAACAAAAAAGGTGAGGCCTTAAAACAAAAGCCTCACCTTTAATTTTATAGTTATTTAGACGGCTAATGACGGAAATGGCGCATTCCAGTAAAGACCATCGCAATACCCGCTTTATCAGCTGCTTCAATCACTTCATCGTCGCGCATAGAACCACCTGGTTGAATAACAGCTGTCGCACCCGCTTCAACGGCTGAGATCAAACCATCTGCAAATGGGAAAAATGCGTCCGATGCAACAACACTGCCATTGGTTAAAACATTGTCTGAACCAATGGCATCAGCGGCATCTTGTGCTTTTCGCGCCGCGATACGTGATGAATCAATCCGGCTCATTTGGCCTGCACCAACGCCAACCGTTGCGCCATCTTTGACATAAACAATTGCATTAGACTTCACATGTTTTGCCACACGGAAGGCAAATTTAAGGTCATTAAGTTCAACATCGCTTGGCGCACGTTTGGTCACAACTTTCAAATCAACATCGTCAACATTGCCGTTGTCACGATTTTGCACCAGCATACCACCAGCAACTGTTTTAGCTGTCATGCCATCAGCACGCGGATCAGGCAAACCACCTGTCACAAGAAGTCGTAGGTTTTTCTTTGCAGATATAATCTGGCGCGCTTCATCGCTCACAGATGGGGCAATAATAACTTCGGTAAAGATTTTGATCACTGCTTGCGCGGTTTCGGCATCCAATTCGCGGTTAAATGCAACAATACCTCCAAAAGCTGATGTTGAATCGCATGCAAATGCTTTTTCATAAGCATCTTTAAGGTTTTCACCTTCTGCAACTCCGCAAGGGTTTGCATGTTTTATAATCGCACATGCTGCAACACGGGTCGGATCAAACTCACCAACAAGTTCAAACGCAGCATCTGTGTCATTGATGTTGTTGTAAGATAATTGTTTACCTTGCAAAAGTTCGGCTGTCGCGACACCTGGACGTTTCTCGCCCGTAACATAAAAACCAGCAGACTGATGTGGGTTCTCACCATAGCGCATCACATCTTTCAATGTTCCACCCACAGCGCGATAACGCGGATTATCAAGGCCAAGCTCTGACGCAAACCATGTGGCAATCGCAGAATCATAAGATGCTGTACGCGCATAAGCTAAAGCTGCCAATTCCTGGCGCAACTTATAGGGCGTCTGACCATCGTTTTCGCTGATCGCTTCACCAACCCGATCATAATCATCAGGATGCGTAACAATTGTCACATAAGCATGGTTTTTCGAAGCTGCACGGATCATTGCAGGCCCACCAATATCAATGTTCTCAACAATGGAGGGATAATCACCGCCGGAAAAGCGAACTTCTTCGAATGGGTAAAGGTTAATCACCGCAAGATCGATGTCTGGAATATCATGTTCCGACTGAGCTTTTTGGTGCTCTTCATCATCACGGATAGATAACAAACCACCATGAACACCGGGATGAAGCGTTTTAACGCGACCATCCATAACCTCTGGGAAATTAGTAATGTCTGAAACATCAGAACATGCAAGGCCTGCATCTTTTAATGCTTTTGCAGTACCGCCAGTTGAGATGAGTTCAACACCCTGATCGGCGAGCTTTTTAGCAAAATCTATAAGACCTGTTTTATCAAACACAGATAACAAGGCGCGTTTAACTTTAACATGATCGGGTGCAGGATAATTTTTAGATTGAATGCTCATCGCTATTCCAGACTACGTAAGATTTCGTTCGGTACCAGCTGCGCAAAATTTTTTAAATTTTGGCGGAACCAGTAAAATATGAAGGTGATGGCGATCCGTTAACATGAAAACATGTTAAATGAAAACAGCTGGGCAAATAAAAGGGCTAATATTAGCTGACTTCAACAGCCTTTAAGATCCAGGCAATACGATGATGCTCACTTGCATTAAACGAAACAAATATCTGTTCACTTCTGCGCGCACCTAAAACATCTGCAAAAAAGATATCTTGTTCGATCTTGGGTTTAACGGTGGCGTTAAATATCCAGCGATCACCATCATGTGTATTTAACAGAATTGAACCATCGGTTAACTGCTCAAGCTGTACAGAAGGGTGAATGTGAAAACGAATATCAATATCCCGCCCAGCTGACGTTGATTTTTTCACACTATCCGGAGTTTCAAGTATATCAAGGCCAGACAGTGATTTTCCATCTCTTTCTAGCCGGACCTGCCTCTGGTGAACAAGTCCATAAGAACTTAGATAACCATCGTGAGAAGCACGAATACCCATATGCTCCTCATTGCTGAGGTCTTCCAAAATGATCTCTTTCGGACCATGCACAAATATCGAACCCAAATAGTCTGAATCTGACACACGTGATGAAGATGTGTTTTCAATAACCAGTGCTGAATGCGCCGCTGTTAGGCGCGCAAACTCGCCAAAGCGGGATATTTGGAATCTAGGTGCGCCAGAATTGACGATCAGGCGATTGGCACCATTTGAAAATTCAAATGACAAACACCCTGCATGTGCCTTGCGCGATACCGTACCTTTTGGACTGTAACCATTATCCATGAGCACAATGCTTTTACCCGCTTCAAGTCTAGTAAAACCACTTTGTGGAAGATTAACCGGCGACTGAGCACCTGTTTCATCATTTTGCAATATCGACATCAAAAAATTCGCCGATGCATGGGTTGCACCGTTAAACAAAGCAATCTCACCACTTGAGTGTCGGAAAAAACGCAATGCGACAAACATCCTATCAATTGCCGGCAACATAGACAAAGGTAGAGCAGAACCAAGATTGATATAAGTCTGCCGTAACGGCAACAAATCAGACAGAATATTTAGAACCACTTGCGGATTACGCGAGACATGTCCACCATCTGCAAAAATCTGGTTCTCTAATTCTTCATCAAGCGCATTTGCAGCTGATCTGAGCAAGGTATTTGATGATGGGAGACAAAGGCTAGCCATCGCAACAGCTATACGAGCTTGTAAACGCCAAGTTGGATTTCGATGGGACGATGCTGAACACCGTAAAAACCTTACGTGAAGCGCAATATTTGCCATAAAACGCTTATAAAAATCATGATCGGCTTCTGCGAGAATAACTGGAGAATGAGATAACCACGAAATCAACCGCTTTGAGACAATGTCAAGCTCCCAAGCAGGACCTTTTAAGCGCTTCGCATGATGGACCATCCAGCTTGAAACTAAGCTTTGCGCCAGAAATTTGGTGTCATCGTCGTCACTTGCGCGCAAATGCCGAAGCCATCTAAACCCATGCAACTCGTTGAAAAACTCATCATGCGGCAATGCTATTTCAAACGGTGTCGTACTGTCTGTTTCAATAACTTTATCAGCAAGTGGAAAGCGACCCGATGCCATTTCCTTGGCAATAAAAGCATCTGAAGTTCGAAGATCAACAGGCGCGAGCATAAGTCTATCAGGAGACGAGCCACTAAATCTTAGTGGTGACATCCAGCCCAATATGATCCGCCTGTTCAGCCGTTTCCACGTTTCCGTAAAATACAACTTCAATGGCGCTCTGACTTTCAAAGATCTTGCGACCAATAATATCCCCTATCAGCTTTGCCGATATTTTCCCAAGTTGCCGATCCTGTCCAAAATTGAGCAACTATCCCAAAGGATATACTTAACGAATTACCAAATGTTTTAAAATAGTCCGATATAATGATTAGGTAGCAAAAACTGATGATTTATGGCTTTTTACGAAGAATGGCAGCAAAAAATCCGTCTACACCTTGCAATTGCTCGTTTTCATTAACGCAAAAGTCAGGTGTCGTGCGCACAAAGCCTTCTTGCGTAATAGCACTTTCAAAGCCTTGGCAAAGTTGCGCATCAACAGAAATGAGTTCAACCTTGTCTGGGTTTTCTTCAACATATTGCCGGACCATGTCTTCACCTTCATCGGGCTCAAGTGAACAATTAGAAAAGACAATAAGACCACCTGGCTTAACCAAAGTAATTGCATGATCAAGCAGACCTTTTTGTACACCTGCCAAATAGGTAATATCATCTAGACCTTTAGTCCAAACAACATCCGGATGACGTCTTATTGTCCCAGTTGATGAACAAGGCGCATCCAATAGCGCCATATCAAACAGCTCGTCAGTCTCGTATTTTTCCATGCGAGATAATTCAATATGCGCGGTTAGTTGCAAACGCTCTAAATTCTCTTTCAGACGATTTAATCGACTTTTTGAACGATCAAGTGCCGTCACATCAGCACCTGCAGCGATCAATTGGGCGGTTTTCCCCCCCGGCGCCGCACAAAGGTCGATAACCCGCTTACCAGACAAGTCACCAAACAAACGCGCTGGTAGAGATGCGGCTACATCTTGCACCCACCAGTCACCATCATCAAAACCTTCTAACGACTGGATCGGCCCGTCAAGCTTTTCCAGACGAATGGACCAATCTGTAAGCCTGGTTCCACCCAGTTTTTCAGCCCAACTATCTGCATCTGATTTTACGGTGATATCGATAGGTGCTGGTTTTGACATGAGCTGCATCATTCCGCGCGCTCTATTAAAACCATAAGACTTAGATAGTTTTTTGGCATACCAATCCGGCAGCATGGCGGTCTTCTCACCAAGTTTTGGCAGCATATTGTCTTTCTCGCGAACCATACGGCGTAAAATCGCATTGACCAAATTGGCAAATCGTCTGTTACGAGGATCGATATTCGCTTGCTCAACCGCCAAATCCACCGCCGAATGATCAGGAACATCCAGATATAAAATCTGCGCAGCACCAATTCGCAGGATATGACGCAGCGATACCGCTCCTGAAGGCAATGGTTTTTCGAGCAGGTGATCAAGGAATTTTTCGATAATCTGATAATTACGCAAAGTGCTAAGCAAAATGGCTTTAACCAACAAACGGTCCTGATCAGATTGATCAAGGTAAGCGGGGTTTCCGCCCTTTAAATCCAACAACCCATCCATTGATGTCTTTTTATCAATGATAGCCGATAATAACTTACTTGCTGCCTGGCGCGAGGAAAGCCCCGGTTTGTCATAATGACGTTGGTGATCAGTCAAAGAATACGAACCTTATTTTTTAGCGCCTTTTCGGCCCCATGGTCCTGGTAGATCAGTTGATTTAGGCGCAGGGTCGGGTTTTACATCCTTTTCCGGGCGCTTATTCTCATACTGCTCACGCTGGTGTTCCCAAGGTGTCGTTGTAGATGGCGTCGTTGTAGATCGCATATGCGCGTCTCGATCAGCTTTGTCAAATCTATCATCTTCATATTGATCATATTGGCTTGAAAACTCTGC
Source organism: Lentilitoribacter sp. (assembly GCA_039986595.1). Lineage (GTDB taxonomy): Bacteria > Pseudomonadota > Alphaproteobacteria > Rhizobiales > Rhizobiaceae > Lentilitoribacter. The sequence goes on along the minus strand of JBDWQJ010000004.1, from coordinate 641,170 downwards.
TTCCATCTGACGAAGCGCTTTAATTCTATTCTCTGTTGCAGGGTGCGTTGAAAACAAATTATCAGCACGCTGACCATTAAGTGGATTAATAATAAACATATGTGCTGTTGCCGGATTGCGTTCGGCATCTTCATTGACGGTTCGGCCACTGGCAGCTGCAATTTTCTCTAGCGCAGAGGCCAACCACATCGGATTATCACAAATTTCAGCACCGCGACGGTCAGCTGAATATTCTCTGGTACGACTGATTGCCATTTGAACAATCATCGCTGCAAACGGAGCCACAATCATTGCTGCCAACACACCGATAAAACCCAGCGGGTTGTTTCGGTTTCCACCAAAGAACATGGCAAAATTGCCTAGCATGGAAATAGCACCTGCAAGAGTTGCCGTTATTGTCATCGTCAACGTGTCACGATTTTGGATATGGGCCAATTCATGGGCCATTACCCCAGCAACTTCTTCCTGAGTTAAAGCATTTAAAAGCCCGGTTGTTGCAGCAACAGCGGAATTTTCTGGGTTACGCCCTGTGGCAAATGCGTTTGGTTGTGGGTTATCGATGATATAGACCTTGGGCATCGGTAAACCTGCGCGATCTGCCAACTGTTCAACAATGCCATAATATTCGGGCGCGTTTTGTCGACTTACTTCTTTAGCACGGTGCATGGAGAGCACCATTTTATCCGACTTCCAATATGAAAACAGGTTCATACAAGCTGCAATCACCAGCGCGATCATCATACCGCCGGTACCACCAATCATAAAACCAACACCCATAAAGAGCGCTGTCATAAAAGCGATCAGCATTGCTGTTTTGACCATATTCATCTTAGTTTTACTCCATTGATCGATCTACATGATGATATATATACGTAAAGATGGTAGTAAATTACGTCAGTTTCAACATCAATGAAACCATTGCGGATTATGAAAGGCCATATCCATGAGCACTGAAAAGCAAAATCACGATAACCAAAATAATGAAAACTTCTTTCAGGAAGAGGTTGTTGTTGTGAAAAAAGAACTTTCAGACGTAGCAAAACGCGCATTGGCTGAGGCTGAAGAACGGCGTAAGTTAGCCGATGAAAAACGCGAAGAAACTGCCAAAGAATTTGGTGGTCGCGGCGGCGCTGATCCATCACGATTTGGCGACTGGGAGATTGATGGCCGCGCGATTGATTTTTAAATCTAACTACTATGCATCACCATTGCGCATCCCCATATTGTTTAATCAAAATAACTGCGAAAACGAATACAGATTTTTCTTTGTTTCTCGCCAATTGCAATTTGTTAAAAATCTAGCTATAAGCTCAGGCAATTCTCCGGAAATTGTGGTAAACTACCCCACGGCTCGCGTAACCGGCGCGACGCTTAAGAAAAGGATTCGTCTATGGCACAGCAGCTACTCATGCCGAAAGCAACAGCGATTTGGCTCGTTGACAACACGGCGCTAACATTTGATCAGATTGCCCTTTTTTGTAGGCTTCATCCGCTCGAAGTTAAAGCAATAGCTGATGGCGAAGCCTCTCAAGGTATTAAGGGTCTTGATCCAATTTCAACGGGTCAATTGACACGCGAAGAGATTAAAAAAGGTGAAGAAACACCAACACATAAATTGGTGCTTTCAACTTCTAAAGTTCATCTACCTGAGAAAAAGCGCAAGGGTCCGCGCTACACCCCGCTTTCAAAACGTCAGGATCGCCCAAATGCGATTTTATGGCTGGTGCGCAATCATCCAGAACTTAAAGATGCGCAAATCTCTCGTCTGGCTGGAACAACTAAAAACACAATCGCTCAAATTCGCGATCGTACGCACTGGAATTCAGCAAACCTTACACCAATGGATCCGGTATCTCTTGGTTTGTGTTCCCAGATTGATTTGGACATGGAAGTTGAAAAAGCTGCGAAAAACCGTCCAGCTATGGAACCTGCAGCTCAAGGTGAAACATTGATGCCTGCTGAACAAACGCAGACATTTGCTGGTGACTTAAATACACCCACAGAACCAGCCGAAAATGATATGGATAAAGAATACGATGCTGATTCGGTCTTTGCTAGCTTGTCATCACTTAAAAGCGATGATGAAGATGATAGCGCTGAAAAAGACAGTGAAGAAAACAGCTAATCAGCTGACATTACGATTCACGTGAAACATTTAAGGCTGGCCTTCATTGCGAATGCCAGCCTTTTTCTTTTGCAGATAGTTTAACTATCGTCATCCAACTGCATGGAATAACCAAGTGGCATACGCCCACCATCTGTATAGATAATCTCACCCGTTACATAGCTGGCATCTTTAGACGCAAGAAAAGCCGCAACAGAAGCGATTTCGGCGGGATCACCTATTCGGCCCATCGGCGTACGTTCAAGAATTTTATTCTCAGCAGCCTTATCCGCCAACACGGTCGCCAACATCTCTGTCTTAATTGAACCGGGCCCAATACCATTTACGCGAATACCATAGGGCGCTAACGAAACGGCCATGACACGGGTTAGCTGTTTAACAGCACCTTTTGATACGGTATAGGCAATTTGTGTTGGCAAAACCATCGTGTCATTAACCGAAGAGATGTTGATAATAGACCCAGGTTTTTCTCCCTGTTCCACACGTGAAACAAGATGCTTGGCGACCGCTTGGCTTGCCAAGAACATACCCTTGATATTGATATCCATGACCTGATCGAAATCTTCTTCAGTGATTTCAAGAAATTCACCAGCTTTAACCACACCGGCATTATTCACCAGAACATCAATCTTACCAAAAGCACTAAGCGTCTCAGCCACCAAATTGTGCACATCAATGCGGTCAGCGATATTGCCTACAAAAACTTCCACCTCACCCAAAGGCGATAGCTTTGTTTGAGCCTCCAATACTTTTGCCTCGTTGATGTCACTGATCATGACCTGAGCACCGTCTTTAATAAACCGCTCGGCAATAGCAAAACCAATGCCCTGCGCGGCACCGGTAACAATAACTGACTTTACCAAGGTCATCTCCCTTTGGTGTGTTTAGCAATGAGGCAGGTTTAAACCAGAATTAGCTTAGATCCTAGCTGCGATAAACATCAATGGCTGATTTAATCTCATCTAAAATTGCAGGATCATCAATTGTCGCCGGCATCTTCCATTCAAGACCATCATATATCTTTTGCATGGTTCCACGCAAAATTTTGCCTGATCTGGTTTTTGGCAAACGCGGCACCAGAATAACAGATTTAAACGCAGCCACAGGGCCAATCAAAGAACGAACTTGCGCAACAATTTCAGCTTCAACTTCTTTAGCTGATTGATCAACAGATGAATTCACGACCACAAAGCCAATCGGCAATTGGCCTTTTAGTTTATCAGTCACACCAACCACTGCACATTCAGCAACACTATCATGTGAGGCGATCGCTTCTTCAATGCCGCCCGTTGAAAGTCTATGGCCCGCAACATTAATAATGTCGTCCGTTCGCGCCATGATATAAAGATATCCATCTTCATCAATATAACCTGCATCCGCGGTTTTATAATAACCGGGGAACTCAGCCATATAGGCATCAATGAAACGTTCTTCTGCATTCCATAATGTTGGCATTGACCCGGGCGGTAATGGCAGCTTTACAACAATGTTGCCAAGCTCATTTGCTGCGATTTGTTCGCCTTCATCATTGACAATCTGAACATCATAACCTGGCATCGGCACTGCAGGCGATCCGTATTTTACAGGCAAGAAACCAAGCCCCATTGGGTTGCCAGCAATTGTCCAACCTGTTTCAGTTTGCCACCAATGATCAATCACCGGAACTTTTAGAACTTCTTCCGCCCACTTTATCGTATCTGGGTCCGCGCGTTCACCAGCTAAGAACAAAGCTTCAAAATGCGACAGGTCATATTTCTTGATGAACTCAGCATCGGGATCTTCTTTACGAATAGCACGAAATGCGGTCGGTGCTGTGAACAGTGATTTAACCTTATGCTCTGAGATAATACGCCAGAAGGTTCCCGCATCAGGAGTTCCAATAGGTTTACCCTCAAAGAGAATGCCAGGATTTCCAGATAGGAGTGGACCGTAGATAATATACGAGTGACCAACCACCCAACCCACATCAGATGCTGCCCAAAAAACTTCACCCGGCTTAACACCATAAATATTATGCATCGTCCAATTGAGTGCAACCAGATGCCCGCCATTATCACGAACCACGCCTTTAGGTTGACCGGTCGTACCAGATGTATAAAGGATATATAATGGATCCGTCGCCTTCATCGGCTCACATGGCACATCAGCACCTTTGTGATTTAAAAGTTCTTGATCAAAATCGAAGTCACGACCATCAACCATATCTGCTTCAAGTTGCTCGCGCTGATAAACAATCGTCGCGACTGGCTTATGTTTACAAAGCTCAAGCGCATCATCAAGCAATGGTTTATAAGCAATAGTGCGCGCACCTTCGATACCGCAGGATGCTGACACAACAAGTTTTGCCTCACAATCATCAATTCTTGTCGCCAACTCATTAGCTGCAAAACCGCCAAACACGACTGAATGAACTGCACCAATTCGCGCACAAGCCAACACCGCTACAACAGTTTGCGGGATCATTGGCATGTAAATAATAACGCGATCACCCTTGCCAATACCTTTGGCCTTTAGCGCAGCTGAGAATGCGGACACATCCGCTAAGAGATCATTATAGGTAAACTTTTTGACTGTATTGGTGACCGGGCTGTCATAAATCAGCGCAACATTATCACCCTTTTCATTTTGCACATGTCGATCGAGGCAATTGTAACAAGTGTTGACGACACCATCGGTAAACCACCGACCGTAAACACCCATGTCTTCATCAAAGATATTTGTCGGCTCCTCAAACCAATCAATAGCTTTGCTTTCTTCTGCCCAAAAACCTTCAGGATCTTTTTTCCACGCCTCGTAAACTGAGTGATACATACTGGTCAAATGCTCTCTCCCGCAAATTGTGCTCATTTAAACTTATGTTGCACCACACAATTGAACGAAAATGACAGCGGTTTCAAGCTTTGAAATTGTTTTAGGTATAGTCGCGCGCCCCAAAAATTGCTGATCCAACACGTACATGCGTTGCGCCAAAAGCAATCGCCGTTTCGTAATCTCCACTCATTCCCATTGAAACATCTTGTAATTCAGCCTCTTGTACCAGCTTACAAAGCAATGCGAAATGCGGTCCGGGATTTTCATCAGCCGGCGGTATGCACATAAGTCCAACAATTGGCAGCGACAATTCGTCTTTACAAAAACGAACAAAATCGACAGCTTTATCCGGCTCAATACCAGCTTTCTGGTCCTCGAGCCCAGTATTGACCTGCACAAACAAACTTGGGCATTTTCCAATTTTTTGGGATTCTTTCGCTATCGAACGCGCAATCTTTTCACGGTCCACACTTTCAATCACGTCAAATAACTCCAACGCATCTGCTGTCTTGTTCGACTGCAACGGCCCGATAAGATGCAGCTCGATATCTGCGTTTTTCAATTTCAGTTCCGGCCATTTACCTTGCGCTTCCTGAACGCGGTTTTCACCAAATATGCGTTGACCTTCATCTATCACCTGTTGGATGATATCCGCACCATAGGTCTTAGAAACAGCAACCAGCTCAAGATGCTGTGATGGCTTTAGCGCATTTGATTTCGCTTTTTCGATGTTCTTTCGAACAGTTTGCAAATTTTCCTGAACAGACATTTTGGACCTCTTAAGCGATTCACGTGAAACATTTTGCAAATCAACACGTGGGGCATGACATTAGATATTCGTCTATTTAGATCATCTTTTATCAAATATGAACCGCTTAGCTGTTGACGATTGGAAAGTTTCACGGCTATTGCTCGACAAAATATTTTCAGCAATTGCGCTGATAGGTAATAATACAAAGCACCACAGGACAATTTAATGGCCGTTGAACGTTATAATCCGCGACAATCTGAACCGCATTGGCAACAGGTATGGGATGAGCATAAAATCTATGAAACAGATAATGCTGACAAACGCGAAAAATATTATGTCCTGGAAATGTTCCCCTATCCTTCCGGGCGCATTCATATGGGCCACGTTCGCAACTATGCGATGGGCGATGTTGTTGCGCGTTATCGCCGCGCAAAAGGCTTTAATGTCCTTCACCCAATGGGTTGGGATGCATTTGGTATGCCAGCGGAAAACGCTGCGATGCAAAACAACACGCACCCTAAATCTTGGACATATGAAAATATCGACACGATGCGCCGCCAATTAAAATCCATGGGATTGTCTTTGGATTGGTCACGTGAATTTGCGACATGTGATGTGGAATATTACCACAAGCAACAACAGCTATTTGTCGACTTCTTGGACAAAGGTTTGGTTTATCGCAAAAACGCGAAGGTAAACTGGGACCCAGAAGACATGACGGTTCTTGCAAATGAACAAGTGATCGATGGTCGTGGTTGGCGCTCAGGCGCACTTGTTGAGCAACGTGATCTTACACAATGGTTCTTCAACATCACTGATTATTCGGAAGATTTGTTGGATTCGCTTGAAACGCTAGATAACTGGCCTGAAAAAGTTCGGTTAATGCAAAAGAACTGGATTGGCAAATCAGAAGGCTTGCAAATCCGCTGGGAGTTGGATGCGAAAACAGCACCTGAAGGCTTTGCTGAGCTTGAAGTTTACACAACTCGCCCTGACACATTGTTTGGCGCATCCTTTATGGCGATCGCTGCAGATCATCCGTTAGCGCTAGAAGCTGCAAAATTAAATCCGGAACTCAATGAATTTTGCGAGGAATGTAGACGTGTCGGTACTTCAGCTGCCGCATTAGAAACTGCAGAAAAGCATGGCTTTGATACAGGCTTTGAAGTCGTTCATCCATTTAACAAAGACTGGAAGCTTAAAGTCTTTGTCGCTAATTTCGTTTTAATGGAATACGGAACTGGTGCGATTTTTGGTTGCCCTTCAGGTGATCAACGCGATTTGGACTTCGCCAATAAATACGGATTGCAAGTTACACCTGTTGTTATGCCGCAAGATGGTGATGCGGCAAATTTCCAAGTAACAGAGGAAGCTTATACCGGTGACGGTGTTATGATCAATTCTGAGTTTTTAAATGGCATGAAGCCAAAAGAAGCTTTTGACTTGGTCGCAAAGAAACTGAGTGAAACAGACTTTAATGGCGCACCACAAGCTGAATTGAAAACACAATTTAAACTGCGTGACTGGGGCGTTTCACGACAGCGCTATTGGGGTTGCCCAATTCCAGTTATTCATTGTGATGATTGCGGCGCGGTTCCTGTACCTAAAGCTGACCTTCCAGTTATTCTTCCTGATGATATCAATTTTGATAAACCAGGTAATCCGCTTGATCGTCATCCGACATGGCGTCATGTCGCCTGCCCTTGTTGCGGAAAAGATGCGCGCCGTGAAACAGATACAATGGATACTTTTGTAGACTCGTCCTGGTATTTCGCACGCTTTACAGATCCAAATAATGACAATCCAACTGATCCGGATATGGCAAACCACTGGTTGCCAGTTGATCAATATATTGGTGGTATTGAGCACGCGATCCTTCACCTTTTATATTCACGCTTCTTTACCCGCGCGATGCAAAAGGCTGGACACCTAGATATTAAAGAACCGTTCAAAGGTCTCTTTACTCAAGGGATGGTAGTTCACGAAACTTATAAAGGCCCGAACGGTTGGATTACCCCGGCTGAGATTGACATTAAAGAAGTTGATGGCGTTCGCTCTGCAACGATGAATGATACGGGTGAACTCGTTGAAATCGGATCAATTGAGAAAATGTCAAAATCCAAAAAGAACGTTGTTGATCCAGATGATATTATTGCATCTTATGGCGCAGATACAGCCCGCTTCTTTATGTTGTCAGATTCCCCGCCAGAGCGTGATGTTATCTGGACTGAAGCAGGTGTTGAGGCCGCACATAAGTTCGTACAGAGAATTTGGCGCATTATTTCAGAAGCAGCAGCTGAACTTAGTGATGTAAAACCCGCCTCTGCATTGGATGGAGAAGCCAATGCTATCTCGAAAGCAGCACATAAAACACTGAAACTTGTTGGCGAAGATCTTGAAAAGCTTGGGTTTAACAAATCTGTTGCTCGTATTTACGAATATGTAAATGCAATTGCCCCTATGCTTGCAAAAGTAGCTAAGGGCGAAGCTGATGATACAATCAAATCTGCATCTCGCGAAGCGAGTGAAATCCTAATTCAATTGATCGCTCCAATGATGCCGCACTTGGCAGAAGCCTGTTGGCAAGAATTAAAGTGTGAGGGTATGGTTGCAAACGCAGCATGGCCTCAATTTAATCCTGATCTTGTGGCAGAAAACTCGTTTACGTATCCTGTGCAAATCAACGGTAAGAAGCGCGGTGAGTTAACCATAGCCGTCGATGCAAACAAAGACGCGATTGAAAAAGCTGTTCTTGCACTTGATTTTGTTGCCGATAAAATCAATGGTCAACCTGTGCGAAAACTGATTGTCGTTCCAAAGAGGATTGTGAATATTGTTATTTAATATCCAACAGATCAAATCTATCGTTAAACCGCTTGCGCTAGCTACGTTCATCCCTGTTCTATTGGCTGGCTGCCAAGTCAAGCCGCTATATAGCTCCGTTTCGGGCGCACCGATTGCTGTTATTGATATTTCTCAAGCTGATACACGCATTGAACAGGTTACACGAAATCAATTGGTATTTTTAAATGGTGGCGCACAGGCAGGCACAGCTGAATATCGATTGGATTTAAATGTCACAAGCTCGGCAGCTGGTGTGCTTGATGCAGGTACCGATAATAATTTTACGGCTGGTCGAATGACTGTTTCCGGTAGCTTTACGCTTTCTAGATTGTCTGATGGCGAAGTTATTCGCAAAGCAAAGCGCCAGGTGACATCACAATACGATCTACCAGATCAAGAATTTGCTAAAATTCGAGCATTGCAAGATGCGGAAAATCGCGCTGGTCGCGAACTGGCTGATGTGATTTACGCAGATATATCAGCAGCATTGCGCAAATAATTTATTTAGGCACACATGGGACAGATCAAAGCACACGAATTTGACGGATTTATCAAAAGAGCTGATCTGCCCTATCGTGTATTTTTGATCTATGGTCCTGATACTGGATTGGTATCCGAACGTGCGTCCGAATTGTCAAAGAAAACCGGCGTTGATCTTTCCGATGATTTTAATCTTGTACGATTAGACTCAAGTGAAATATCAGCAGATCCTGGCCGATTAGCAGATGAAGTTGGATCTATTGGGCTTTTTGGTGGCTCGCGACTAATTTGGATTAAGAACGCAGCCAATGACAAGAAGCTTGTGAGCGCGTTAACCGCTGTTATAGAAGAAATTGGCGATAGTGTTTCTGTCATAATTGAATCTGGCGATTTGAAAAAATCATCTTCGCTACGCAAAACCATTGAAAAAGCTAATCCTGCCGTTGCGATCCCTTGTTATGCTGATGATGGTCGCGCGCTCCAAAACCTAATTGATCAAGAGTTGACGAGTGCGAATATGCGTATGGATATGGATGCGCGTCAACTATTGTTGACTTTCTTGGGTGGTGACCGTTTGGCCAGTCGCGGAGAAATCCAGAAACTAATGCTTTATTGCCATGGGCAGGAACAAATACACATAGATGATGTCATAGCGGCAATTGGGGATGCGTCATCGATATCGGTTGATGAGACAGTTGATGCTATTTTATCTGGTAATATCAATGGCTTAGATAGTTCATTCAATCGAATAATCTCATCTAAAACACCTATATTTCTAATCCTGCGATCTTGTTTGATCCAATTACAGCAACTCGATTTAATGCGTTCTGAAGTCGAAACAAAAAATAAGCGCGCGAGCCAGGTCATGGCTGAGCAAGGCAGGTTTATTCACTTTAAGCGTAAGCCAGTATTTGAAAAAGCACTGAACAAATGGAGCTGCGCAAAGCTTAGGCTTGAAATGGACAAGATATCCAATGCTATTTTGGAGACGCGTCGTAACGCGACGCTTGAAACAAGCATCGCGCGACAAGCTCTTATGCGAGTTTGTTTACTAAGTCGATAAGTTTAATTAATTAACCGGCAACGCCAAGTAGTTTACAAATGGAATCAAGTTGTTCCAGAGATTTATAACTAATTTGCAACTTTCCTTTTTCGCCCTTATGATCAAGCTGGACTTTTAATCCCAAAACATCTGTGAGGCTTTTCTCAAGTGCCATTGTGTCAGCATCTTTTTGGAAAGTTTCTTTCTTCTCAGATTGTTGAGAAGCGCCATTGATATCTTCTTGTGCCAGGCGCTCCGCGTCTCGAACGGATAATCCTTTTTCAACGATCAATTTTGCTAAAGCAAGTGGATTAGATGTTGATACCAAAGCACGCGCATGACCTGCTGATAGGCTTCCATCAACCAACATATCACGAACACTATCTGGTAATTTTAACAAGCGCAGACTATTTGCAACATGTGAGCGGCTTTTTCCGATCACTTCACCCAGATCATTTTGCGTATACCCGTAATGAGACATCAATTGCTCATAACCCAATGCTTCTTCCAGCGGATTAAGATCAGCACGTTGAACATTCTCAACAATTGCAATCTCTAGAGCCGTTTTATCATCAACATCACGAACCAATACAGGGATTTCAGTAAGTTCGGCCTGTTGAGCCGCGCGCCAACGTCGTTCACCTGCAATAATTTCATATCGGTCATTATTAATACGACGAACGACGATTGGTTGAACAATTCCGTGCTTACGGATAGAACGCGCTAGATCCACCAAATCATCATGATCGAAATTTTGTCGTGGATTTTCAGCATTTCGAACGACAAACTCAATCGGAATTTGTTGATCGGGGCTAATTTTTGATTGACTGGCAGGCTTGTTGTTATCGACGTTATCCATTTCGCCAATTAATGCAGCTAAGCCTCTACCTAAACGTTTTTTTGATTGTTCATCACTCATAAAACAAACCTATCTTTTAAAAATGGGGCCAAACTATGCAGCTTTATGGCTTCTTTCTCGCTGAATTACTTCCGATGCCAATTTTAAATAGGCCTGGCTACCTGAACACGCCAAATCATACAATATGGCTGGCTTACCATAGGAAGGCGCCTCTGAAACTCGAACATTGCGAGGGATAAGCGTGTGATACACCTTTTCTCCCAAGTTTTCGCGCACATCTGCCACAACTTGATGCGCAAGCTTGTTACGCGAATCATACATCGTCATAACGATACCCTGTATTTCAAGGTCCGGGTTTAATGTATCACGAACTTGTCCAACTGTTTCAAGGAGTTGGCTCAAACCTTCCAACGCAAAAAACTCACATTGTAACGGTACTAAGACTGAATGTGCAGCTGCCATTGCATTCATTGTCAAAAGATTTAGCGATGGCGGACAATCAATAAGAATATAATCATAATGACTGGCATCTGGTGTATTCAGAACCTTCTTCAAACGAAAGGCGCGTTGACTATCGCTAGATATTTCCATCTCAAGACCAAGTAAATCCATAGTAGATGGGACAATATCCAGGTTTGGAACAGCGGTCTTTTTGCACGCCTGAGATAATTCAGCCTCATACATCAAAACATCGTAAGATGACAAATCTCTGTTTGCGCGTTCGATACCAAGACCCGTACTTGCGTTACCTTGCGGATCAAGATCCACAATCAACACATTTTCGCCAATAGCAGCTAAAGCTGTTGCAAGGTTAATCGCTGTTGTTGTTTTACCAACACCACCCTTTTGATTAGCAACTGTAATTATCCGGTTTTTAATCTGAGACATTGCACCCAACTTTTACCAAAAACCACAAAATACTAGTCTAAAGTCTCTTGAGGCTATCAATTTGCAAAATTACTGATCCATCTTGAATCTGACTATCATATTTTACCAGATTAAACGCCCACCGACTACGGGCAAGTTCAATTTCCAACTGGTAATCCCGACCTTTGTGGAGGTATGTGGATAATTTTTCATTCTGAAGAAACCATGGCTCTGACATCTCGAGCAAATCATCCAAAGATGCCAATGCGCGCGCTGATATAGCATCGATTTCAGGCGCAATATCAAAGGCATCAGCGACTCGAACCGGATGAACACTCGCTCTTGCGCCAGTTTCAACAATTACACTGCGAAGAAAAGCAGCTTTTTTCTGATTACTTTCAATTAAATAGACCCACCCTGAACCTTGCTCTGCCAGGCAAATTGCGGTGACAATACCAGGGAAACCCGCACCGCTACCCATATCCACCCATATTTTAGGACTTGGATCGATTGACCATATCTGCAAGCTATCAAGAACATGCCGGTCCCATAAATCGCCGACTGTAGCTGGAGAGATAAGATTAATGGTTTTTTGCCATTTGCGCACAACATCCGCGTATTGACGCAATCTCGCCCATGTTTCACGTGAAACATTCACAGACTCTTCAAAATTCTTTGACATGAAATATCCGATTAAGATGCAATTACAGCGTCTTTTCTATTGTGTCTTTTTAGGTAGGTTAAAATCAGCGCAATTGCAGCTGGCGTCATACCATCTATCTTATTAGCACGGGCTATAGATTTTGGACGGTTAGATTTGAGCTTATGTTTCAATTCGTTAGAAAGACCAGGAAGAACATCGAAATCAAAGTTCTCAGGTATCAGTCTACCCTCTTCACGTTGTTGAATGCGTATATCATTCTTCTGCCTATCCATATACACAGCATAGGTCGCATCTATTTCCACTGTTTCTAAAACATGGCGATCATAGTGCGCCAGCTCAGGCCAAACCTTTAAAATATCATCAAGCTCGATCTGAGGATAAGAGAGTAACTTAAACGCTGAGCGGCGTATCCCGTCCTTATTCAGCTTAAAACCATGATTTTCTGCTTCATTAGGGGTCAAGGACAAGCTTTCGAACGTGTTTCTGCAGTTATCAATATCGTTCTGCCACTTTTCAAACCGTTGACGACGCAATTCAGACACACAACCAATCTCGATCCCAAGCGGAGTTAGTCTTAAATCAGCATTATCAGCACGTAAGGTTAGGCGAAACTCAGCGCGGGACGTAAACATTCGATAAGGTTCAGTCACACCATGTGTCGTAAGATCATCAATCATCACACCAATATATGAAGAGCTACGGCTAAAGATAATTTCTTCACCACCCATAGCTTTGCGCGCGGCATTTAATCCAGCAACAAGCCCCTGTGCGCCGGCTTCCTCATAACCAGTCGTGCCGTTGATTTGCCCTGCTAAAAAGAAATTCGGTAATTTTTTAAGCTCTAAAGTCTGTTTAAGTTCTCTGGGGTCGACATAATCATACTCAATCGCATAGCCAGGCTGCAAAATAGTTACATTTTCTAACCCAGGAATAGTTCTAATAAATTGATCTTGCACATCTTCCGGCAAAGATGTCGATATTCCATTTGGGTAAACGGTATCATCATCCAATCCTTCTGGTTCTAGAAATATTTGATGACCATCCCGATCGCCAAATTTGACAATCTTATCTTCAATCGACGGACAATAACGCGGGCCAACTCCCTCGATTTGACCTGAATACATTGCAGACTTGGAAATGTTCTCCTCAATAATCTTATGAGTAGCCTTCGTTGTGCGTGTAATCCCACAAGGTATTTGTTTTTGCTTGATTTCATCTGTCATAAACGAAAATGGTACCGGATCTTCATCCGGTCCCTGTTCTTCTAACTGATCCCAAGCAATGGTTTTCCCATCAAGCCTTGCTGGTGTTCCTGTTTTTAGGCGTTCGAGCTTCAAACCTAAGGATTCTAATCTATCAGATAGACCTAGAGCTGGGGCTTCGTTCATCCGGCCTGCAGGAATTTTTTTATCCCCTATATGAATAAGACCTCGAAGGAATGTGCCTGTCGTTAAGACGACTGCGTTACATTTATAGATACGCCCATCTTTTGTTTTAACGCCTGAGATTTTATCATCAGTTAGTACAAGATCATCAACCTCACCCTCAATAACAGCTAAATTATTGATAAGTTTGATATTTTTTTGCATCGATTCGCGATATAAGCGTCTATCAGCTTGTGTTCTTGGACCCCGAACGGCTGGACCTTTACGACGATTAAGCATTCTATATTGAATAGCTGCATCATCGGTGACACGACCCATTAAGCCATCCAAAGCGTCAATTTCACGGACTAGATGCCCTTTTCCAAGACCTCCGATGGCTGGATTACAAGACATCACACCAATTGTATCAAATTTATGTGTGACAAGTGCGGTTTTGACACCTAAACGCGCAGACGCGGATGCTGCCTCGCAACCTGCATGTCCTCCACCAATGACGATTACATCATAATCCATAAGTCACCTAATATAGTAATGATGTCTTTGTTTCACGTGGAACAGAGTTACAATGTTTCACGTGAGTCATTCATCAGACATCTAATTGTTTCACGTGAATCATTTTCCCACACAAAACTCGCTAAATATAACACCAAGAAGGTCTTCTACATCAACTCGGCCTGTAATTCTACCCAAATTATCTTGGGATACGCGTAAGTGTTCACTTCTGATCTCGATCGGCAGATCTGCATGCTCACAGGCAAATTCCAATTCGGTTAAAACTCGATTAAGTAATTCAATGTGGCGACGTCTTGTAGGAACAACAAGATCATCCTTAATATCTGAAATAGCTAATTCTTTTTTAATAAGATCCAGCAAAATATCAAGGTCTTTAGAAGAACCAGTTGTTATACAAATATCTGTTTTTATTGACCAAATTGAATTTTCAATGTCTGATTTTGTACCAATAACTATAAATTTATCTACCGCAGAAAGATCTAGAACATTGCCTTGTTGCTCGAAACCAGGTTCAATCAAATAAAGAACTAGATCTGCATTATCCAATTCATCTTTGGCCCTACGAATACCTTCACGCTCTACTTTGCTATCTGTATCCCGTAAACCCGCTGTATCTTTTAAAACAACTAAAAAACCTTCAAGATCAAGCCGAACTTCTAAAACATCCCTTGTGGTACCTTGTTCATCTGAAACAATAGCAACTTCACGACCAGCAATCGCATTCATTAATGACGATTTTCCAGCATTTGGTGCCCCAGCTATAACAATAGAAAACCCAGAACGCGAGATTTCACCAATCTTGGACTTGGTCAGATGAAGTTTAATCTCACTTATAAGTCCAGAAATGTCTTTCCAAATCTGATCCGACACAGAACCTGGGATATCTTCCTCGTCTGAGAAATCCAATTCTGCTTCAATTAGTGCACGAGATCTTAGAATTTCTGCGTTCCACCGATCATAGAGGCGCCTTAAGCCTCCATCAGCTTGTTCAACGGCTAATCTCCGTTGCATTTCTGTCTCAGAGGACAAAAGATCAGCAAAACCCTCAGCTTCTGTCAGGTCCATCTTCCCATTATCATAAGCTCGTTTGGTAAACTCGCCAGCTTCTGCTAGCCGCAGGCCCTCCAATGAAGCTAATTCATCGAACAATGTATCAACAACAGCCCGGCCACCATGGACGTGCAGTTCTGCGCAATCTTCACCTGTAAATGAGTGTGGATTTGGGAAAAACAACACCAAACCTCTGTCAATTATCAGATTGTTTTGTTTCCGAATCGTTTTTAACGACGCAATACGAGGAACAAGATTTGAAACACCTAACGTTTCGAGTACGAATCGAGTCCTAGCACCTGAGATACGAATAACAGCTACACCCGCAGGTACGGAACCTGAGGATAAAGCAAAGATGGTGTCAAATTCGCTCAATTTCACACGCCTTTACAATAAGAATATAACTAAGTCATTCTAAGTATTCATAGAATCAAAGAATTCCTGGTTGCTTTTCGTCTGCTTAAACTTATCAATTAGGAACTCAATTGCATCTGTCGTACCCATCGGAGACAAAATACGGCGCAATACAAAGATCTTTTGAAGATCTTGTTTCGGAACCAACAGATCCTCTTTCCGCGTACCAGATTTCAAAATATCCATCGACGGATAGATGCGTTTGTCTGAAACCTTACGATCAAGAACCATCTCAGAGTTACCAGTACCTTTAAACTCTTCAAAGATAACCTCATCCATGCGGGATCCGGTATCAATAAGCGCTGTCGCTATAATCGTAAGTGAACCGCCTTCTTCAATATTACGGGCAGCGCCAAAGAAACGCTTTGGTCTTTGCAGAGCATTTGCATCCACACCACCTGTCAGAACTTTGCCTGATGAAGGAACAACAGTGTTATACGCGCGGCCAAGTCGAGTAATAGAATCAAGCAGGATTACCACATCACGGCCATGTTCGACCAAACGTTTTGCTTTTTCTATAACCATTTCAGCAACTTGTACGTGGCGAACAGCTGGTTCATCAAAGGTCGATGACACAACCTCACCCTTCACAGAACGTTGCATGTCTGTCACTTCTTCCGGACGCTCATCGATTAACAACACAATCAAATAACATTCCGGATGATTTGCAGTGATCGAATGCGCAATATTTTGCAATAAAACCGTTTTACCTGTACGCGGTGGCGCAACAATTAGACCACGTTGCCCTTTACCCAAAGGCGCCACAAGATCAATCACACGACCAGACATATCTTTGTTAGTTGGATCATTAAGCTCCATATTGAAGCGTTCATCCGGATAAAGCGGTGTTAAATTATCGAAATGAACTTTGTGTCTGATCTTTTCAGGATCATCAAAGTTGATTGTACTGACTTTTAAAAGCGCAAAATAACGTTCGCCATCTTTGGGACTACGAATAGGACCTTCAACAGTATCGCCGGTTTTCAATGAAAACTTACGTATCTGCGATGGAGAGATATAAATATCGTCCGGACCTGGAAGGTAGTTCGCACTTGCAGAGCGCATGAAGCCAAATCCATCTTGTAAGACTTCAACAACACCTTGACCGATGATTTCGACATCTTGTTCAGCAAGCTTTTTCAATATCGCAAACATTAATTCCTGTTTGCGCATAACACTTGCATTTTCAACATCGACGCTTTCAGCGAATTCCAAAAGTTCGGTTGGTGTTTTGCTTTTAAGCTCTTGCAGCTTCATTTCTTGCATGAAAAATCCAGATAATATGAATGAGAACACATCCGCGAGGTTAGACCGAAGGACTCGGGCGGATAAATATAGCTCCTAAATAGCCATTATTGTCCAAAACCGCAAGAGGGGAGCAAATTTTAGCCGATCACGTTTCAATTCAGTCTTAAAACGGACGAACAATTACCATGATAACAATTCCAATCATCAATACGGTCGGAATTTCATTTGCCATACGCCATTGCTTCTCAGAAAGCTTATTCTCATCAGTTGCAAAACGTTTTTGTGATTTGGATAACCAGCCGTGTGTACCGGACATAACTAAGACAAGAATAAACTTTACCCAAAACCATCCAGCTAAATCAACAAGACCACTAAACATGAGCCACAAACCTGCGCCCCATGTCACCATCATTGCCGGATTAATTATAAATTTCAGTAACTTATATTCCATTACCTTGAATTTTTCAGATACCGCTGATCCTGCATCTTCACTCGCATGATAAACAAACAAACGTGGCAAATATAACATTCCAGCCATCCAGGAAATCACGGCAATAATATGAAGTGCCTTGATCCAAAGATAAAAATCTTCGTTTTTCCAAGTTAGAGCCAGAAACGCGATGAACGCCAATGAGGCGATCGCAACAAGTGGTTTTTTCTTGGATTTAGCATTTACTTCGGTCATTTTTGATAACTCCGAACACGTTCAATAAGTCGCGTTACATTTTCTGGATCAGCTTGCGGTGTAATACCATGTCCTAGATTGAAGATAAGCGGACCGTCAGATAATGCTTCCATTATCCGATCAATACCATCATCAAGTGCTTTACCGCCAGCAATCATCAACATTGGATCAAGATTGCCTTGAACAGCTCCTTGTTTTTGCAATTCCTTGGCAAAACTTAGTGGTACTGACCAATCAAGCCCTATTCCATCGGAACCAACCGCTGTTCGATAATTACGAAGTAGAACACCAGCGCCTTTTGCAAATGCAATAATCTTAGCATTTGGACGTTGAGCGCGTACCTGATCGATTATTCGTTTCACAGGTGCCACAGCGAACTTCTCAAACTCGGTTTCACCTAAAACGCCTGCCCAAGAATCAAAGATCTGCACAGCATCTGCACCTGCATCAATCTGTGCGATTAGATATTCAGCTGACATATCAGCAAGCAGATTCAAAAGCTTCATAAATGAGGCTTCATGTTGGTAAGAAAATAAACGCGCTGGTGCTTGATCAGGGGTTCCATGGCCAGCAATCATATATGTCGCAACCGTCCAAGGTGCGCCACAGAAACCTAAAAGTGTTGTTTCATCTGGTAGCTCACCACGTAATCGATGCACCGTTTCAAAAACAGGTGCTAGATGTTCTAAAAATCCGTCTGTATCAAGCGCATCAATACCCTTAGGATCGATAGGATCCATTTTAGGACCTTCTCCAGCTACAAATCTAACATTACGATCTAGAGCGTCTGGGATAACCAAAATATCCGAAAACAATATTGATGCATCAAAGCCATAGCGTCTTATCGGTTGCATCGTTACTTCAACAGCTAAGTCTGGTGTGTAACACAAATCTAAAAAATTAGGTGCTTGCTTCCGTGTGGCACGATATTCTGGAAGATAACGTCCCGCTTGTCTCATGAGCCATATTGGTGGTGGAAAAACGGTTTCACCATCTAGCACTTTTAGCAATTTACGCTTTTCGGACACTTATCCACCCCTGCCTATATATAAGTAATTTTTGTATTTTGTTTTATTCTTATTAGAGTCTGTGAAGATTGGTTATTATATATACAGCACAATCTATCAACAGCCTATCCACAAACTTGTCGCATCTCAGTATTCATCGATATGCAAATACTCTTTATATTTATACATATTTTTCAATAGTTTACTGCTTTCACGAAATTTGTCCCCAAACTTAAATGGAAAACTTCAAAATCAATTGGATTTAATTCACAGCTACGCTAATTGTGTATAACTTCCAATTTATTCACTGGCTTTTTCCAAAATTTTTTCAAAATCAAAGTTATCCAAAGCGCTCAACAGGTGCTAAAGAAAAGTGTGGTTAAGAAACGGTTAAAAATTGACTCTTGAATAGAATCACAAACGTTGAAAAAAATCGTCGAGTATTCCAAGATATGAATAACAAAATTGTACTTGCTTCACAAAGCATCCATCGTAAAACTCTTATGGAAAATGCTGGGCTAAACTTTACCTGCCAGCCCGCGGATATAGACGAGCGCGCCGTTGAACTTGCAATCGAAGGCACAGGCGCTACCCCGAAAGAATTAGCCCTTATCCTGGCAAGCGCAAAAGCATTAGATGTTTCACAAAAAATCCCAGATGCTTATGTCATTGGTTCAGACCAAACACTTTCACTAAATGACGAGCTGTTTCATAAACCCGAGAACATGGAAGCGGCCCGACGAACTTTATTAAAATTATCAGGCCAAACTCACACACTTAATAGCGGCGTTTCAATCGCTCAAAACGGTGAAACAATTTGGCAGCATGTCTCTATTGCTGAATTAACAATGCGGGATCTAAGCCCAGAATTTATCGGAAGACACCTATCTGAAGCAGGTGAAAGTGTTTTAACATCCGTTGGTGCCTACCAACTTGAAAAACAGGGTGTACAGTTATTTGATAAAATAGAAGGCGACTTCTTCACAATTGTGGGTCTTCCAATGTTGCCATTACTAGCCCAGCTCCGAGTACTTAATGTGATAGAAAGTTGAACCATGAAAAACGCTTTTGTTACAGGGTTTCCAATAAAACAGTCCAAATCACCGCTTATTCACGGATATTGGCTTAATCAGCTTCAAATTGATGGTTCTTATAGGGCTGTCGAACTCGAAGAAGATGGTTTTGCAAACTTCGTCGCAAAACTCAAATCCGGTGAAGCAAATTTTGAGGGCGGCAACGTAACAATGCCGTTTAAAGAAGAAGCCTTTCAATTGGTTGATGAACGCGATGAGATCGCGGAAAAAATAGGAGCCGTGAATACAATCTTTCGCAAAAACGGAAAATTGTGTGGCACCAACACAGATGCCTATGGTTTCGCTGCAAATCTAGATGATTTGGTTCCGCAATGGCGCCCAAAACAAGAGAGCGAAAGCAAAGCCGTGGTTTTTGGTGCTGGCGGCGCAAGTAGAGCAATCCTATATGCGCTCATTGAAGCAGGGTTTTCAGAAATTTCACTTTATAACCGTACCTTGTTGCGCGCTGAAAAGTTAGCCGACGAATTTGGGTCAAGCGTGACAGCCTATCAAATGGATGATGTTAATCAGGGTTTGATAGATGCAAACTTGTTCGTAAATACATCATCATTAGGTATGAATGGGACCGAAGTACCTGATCTTAACTTTGCTGGCATGGCTGAAGGCGCAATAGCGACTGATATTGTCTATCACCCGCTTAAAACCAAGTTTTTGGAAAACGCTGAAAAACAAAATATAGTGATCGCAGATGGTTTCGGCATGTTGTTACATCAAGCTGTCCCAGGTTTTGAATATTGGTTTGGTGCTCGACCTGATGTTACCAAAGCATTGCGCGATAAAATATTAGATGGACTATCATAATATGAAGATCATTGGTTTAACCGGATCTATCGGTATGGGAAAAACCACAACAGCGGCGATGTTTGAAAAACATGGCGTACCGACAATCGACGCTGACCAAATAGTTCATCAATTATATAAAAACGAAGCTGTTGCGTTTATAGAAGAAGCCTTCCCTGGAACAACTGATGGCAAAGCGGTTGATCGGGAGAAACTGTCAGCTTTTGTGATTGGGCAGCCAGATAGCTTTAAAAAACTAGAAGCCATCATTCATCCGCTCGTGCGCCAAAAACAAGATGAGTTTATTAAATCTCATCGCCAACAGGACATTGATTTAGTCTTGTTAGATATTCCACTATTGTTTGAAACAGGCGCACAATCGCGTGTTGATATTATTGTTGTTGTAACCTGCGATCCTGATATTCAGAAAAAACGTGTTTTGGCCCGCAAAAACATGAACATTGATAAGTTCAATGCGATCTTGAAAAAACAACTACCAGATGCTGAAAAACGAGAATTAGCAGACCATATTGTGGATACATCGCATAGTTTTGAAGAAACTGAAGCGCAAGTCATAGCGCTTCTATCAAACTTGCGTCAAAACTAGATAAACCAATCTTACGTTTAAAGGCTTGTTATGCGCGAAATTATCTTCGATACGGAAACAACCGGGTTAAGCAATAAAGACGATCGCATTGTTGAATTTGGTGGGGTTGAGCTTGAAAATAAGTTCCCAACCGGAAACTTCTTACACATTTATATCAACCCACAAGGTAAAAAAGTTCATCCTGATGCGTTAGAAGTTCACGGTATTACCGATGAGTTTTTATTGGATAAACCATCATTTAAAGATATCGCCGAAGAATTATTGGAATTTGTGCAGGGTGCAAAGTTAGTCGCGCATAACGCAAACTTTGATATGGGCTTCTTAAATGCTGAACTTGCAAGATTAGACAAATCGCCTATCGGCAATGAGCATGTCATTGACACCCTTGCTATTGCCCGGCGTAAACACCCAATGGGGCCCAATAGTCTTGATGCTTTATGTCGCCGATATGGGATTGATAATTCCAAACGTGAAAAGCACGGCGCATTGCTCGATGCTGAATTGTTAGCTGAAGTTTATATTGAACTATCGGGTGGTAAACAAACAGCCCTTAGTTTGGTAAGTAATGGCGGTTCTGATAAACAAAGTACTGATGTTTTTGAAGAAACAGCGCGCATCAAAGCGCGTCCGAACCCATTACCTTCGCGTATTACAGAAGAAGAAAAAATTGCGCATGAGAAGCTGATCGCTGATTTAGGTGAAGATTCTATCTGGGCAAAATCTGCAACATAAAAAACCGGCCTAAATCTTTTGAAGAGATCTAAGCCGGCTTTATAAAATCTAAAAAATTAGGCGCTGCTAGTTCGTTTTTGGCGCTTCAACCTTAGCTTTTGCTTGCTCTTCAGCCATACGCTGTTGGAACATTTGAGCAAAATCAATTGGGTCGATCATCAATGGTGGGAAACCACCGTTGCGTGTTGCATCTGCAACAATTTGACGAGCGAACGGGAATAACAAACGCGGGCATTCAATAAACAGAACCGGAAGAACGTGTTCTTGCGGGAAGTTAGCCACGCGGAAAATACCGCCATACACCAATTCGATATGGAAAAGCTGCTCATCACCATTTTTTGCGTCAGCAGTAAGGTTTAAAACCACATCAAAGTCAGTTTGTGACATTGGGTTGGCATTTACATTCACGTTGATGTTGATGTCAGGCGCTTTTTCTTTTGGTCCAAGAGACTGAGGTGCACCAGGGTTTTCGAAAGAAAGATCTTTGATATATTGTGTTAGAATATTCAATGATGGTGGTGCAGAAGCTTCGCCGTTTGTTCCCGCAGCGCTGTTATCAGCTTTATCTGACATATTAATTTCCTTTATTTCCTCGAAGGCTGTGATATCTCTGACAGCCGATAAATTGAAAAATCTTGTCGGTGAGCTAGCATCTCAAACCATGCCTTACAACCAAAAAAAGGTAAAAACGCTATTTCTGCTTGTTTTCACCTTCAATCCAAGGCGAATCTGGATTGGGCTCTGAGCTAGTTTTTGGTTCCGGGTCGCGCGAGTATTCATCTTCATTAAGATCCACAAAAGGCTCGCCTTGATAATCTGGCCCTTTAGGGGAACCAGCACTTTGTCCAAATCCAGCGCCACCAACATTAATAACGTTAATGCGCGTCTTTAAAAAGTTCCAAGCAACATTTCTAAATGGTGGGAAGAACAATAAAAACCCGATGGAATCTGTAACGAACCCCGGGGTCAAAAGCAAAACACCAGCAATCATAATCATGGCACCATGAACAAGCTCACGACCTGGGATATTACCAGAACGGCTTTCAGACTGCAGTTTTTGCAAAATTGAAAGTCCCTGTTGCCTTAAGAAGAATGTTCCCAAAATGGCGGTGACTAAAATCATGCCTAAAGTCGGAAACACCCCAATTTGTCCGCCAACAAGGATAAATACAGATATTTCTAATATAGGAATGATCAATAATAGGAGTGGGATCAGTGAAAATGGCATAAATTTGTGTTCATTCTAATGAGTTAAACTGCTGTAAGAGCCAAAATAGCGCTCACTCGCGATCTGAAATGGCGTTGTTTCGTATAGATAATGCATGTTCTTGCATTTTTAAAGGTAAATGGATTTGAATGCGCGGCGTAAGCACTCTATATGCTTATAGAGACTAACAATTTAGATGGCGATTCTGATGGGTTCTTTTGATTTTACAACTTTGTTCTTTTTTGTAGTGGCAGTTATTGTATTTATACAATTGCGCGGCGTTTTGGGTAAACGCACCGGACATGAAAAAGAGCATCATCACCAGCAACGTGAAATCAATGATATGTATTCGGACTCTGAATCAGATGCGGATTCCAATGTTGTGACATTACCCCGTCGCGATGATGCTGAAGAGCCGATTAATAAATTTCTTAATGTTGATAGTTATGCAGAACCTGGCACCCAGCTCAACGATCAATTAAGAGATGTCATTCAAGCCGATCCAAATTTTGCGCCAAAGCAATTTGTTGATGGTTCTAAAATGGCCTATGAGATGATTGTCACAGCATTTGCATATGGCAATCGAAAAGAGCTTAAAAACCTATTGTCTCGAGATGTATATGACAGCTATGTGGCGGCTATTAATGAGCGCGAGTCACGTAAAGAAACGGTTCGATTTGATTTCGTTGGCGTCGATAAGGCTGAAATCGTTCAGGCCGAAGTCGTCGGACGTGATGTGAGTGTGACTGTCCGCCTCGTGAGCCAGATTATTTCAGCCACTTTGGACAGTGGTGAAGATGTCATCGAAGGCGATTTGGAAGAAATTGCCGAAGTCATCGATATTTGGACTTTCTCTCGTGATGTTAAATCGCGTGATCCAAACTGGCGTTTGGTCGCTTCTGAGCCTGATAACGGCTAAACTAATACTTCTGTGATGTTAGATAAACTCCAGCCGGTTGCCTTTTCGCAAGTTTCCGGCTGGAACGATGATGATCATTTCTCTGCGTTTACAGCATTTTTGCAAACAGCTAGATCTCATCTTCAAAGTAAACCTTATCGACAAAAATCGCTGTCCGTTGATCAAGAGAGATTTATTGAAATCTGCTCTGAAGCTTTGCGCCTTCCAAACCTATCTGATCAAAATGAAATTTCATCCAAATCGTTTTTTGAGCAAAATTTCACACCTTATATCGTCAAAGATAAAGGTTTTGTAACGGGCTATTATGAGCCTGAGGTAGATGTTCGGTTTGAAAAAAATGAGGAATACAAATATCCGTTTTATCAAAGACCAAGTGATTTAGTTGATATTGATGATCCTGATAATCCAACCACTGGAATAAGTCCTGGATTTGCGTTTGCAAAGAAATCGGCCAACGGATTATCTCATTTTCCAATGCGTAAGGAGATTGATCAGGGCTATTTGGCTCATCAAAATCTCGAAATAGCCTATGCGAAAAGTAAGGCCGATGTTTATTTTACTCACATTCAGGGCTCTGCCAGACTAAAAGATACATATGGCACCACTAAGCGCATTACATACGCGGCAAAATCAGGTCATCCATATACGTCTATTGGAAAAATACTGATTGAACGTGGAGAAATCACACAAGAAAATATGTCGATGGACGCTATCCGGCAATGGATGGATGATCATCCAACACTGGTTGATGAGTTGTTGTGGTGTAATCAATCCTATATTTTCTTTGAAGAATTAGTTGATGATGACCCAGAATTAGGGCCGGTGGGTGCAGCAAAAGTTCAACTCATAGATAAACGCTCGCTGGCGGTTGATAAATCAATTTATCAATATGGCTTGCCAATATTCATTGCGGCGAAAGATTTAGATATCTTCCCTTCGCAAAAGCAGTTTTGTCAACTCATGATCGCTCAAGATACAGGATCTGCAATTTTAGGTGCTGCAAGGGGTGATATTTTTAGTGGATCTGGTTTAAAAGCAGGGCAAATAGCAGGTAGCATATCGCACAGGGCTCAGTTTTATGTTCTGTTACCAAAATAAGAGATCTAAAATTAACAAATGTCAAAACGGGTAAAAAAACTATCATTAGATGATCAGAAGGTTTGGCGTCATGTGACCCAAACAGTGATCCCTTATGGTGATCCGTTGGAAATTGACGTGTTCGAGGATGAAATTGAACAGGACGAAGCGCTTAAAAGTGTAAAGCCTGAAAAAACAAGACTGCGCTCAACAGCTGATAGTTACTCCCCACCTGTGCAAATGCCTAAAGCTAAAATGAAGTCGAGCGAATTGCATCCTATTGAACGTCCAGTTCATAAAAAGATTGCAAAGGGTCGTGTCACGATAGATGCGCGTATTGACCTTCATGGTATGACACAGCAAATAGCGCATCGAGCGCTGTATAATTTCCTAACCGACGCATATCTGTGTGGCGACCGTCATGTTTTGGTGATCACCGGTAAGGGCACCTCTTCAGGTGGTCGAGGTATCTTGCGTCAGGTTGTGCCTGAATGGTTCAAAAACCCTGATTTTAAAGAGCTAGTCTCTGGATTTAGATCTTCAGCGCAGCATCATGGTGGCGATGGTGCGCTATATGTTCGTTTGCGCCGAAAACATGATCCACGTAATTAGGCGATGGTTGAATAGGTATTTGCAATGACACCCTTTGGAAAAGCTATTCGGGAATTACGCGACGAACGCGGCATTACACAAAAGCAGATGGCTGAGGCGTTGAATGTGACACCAGCCTATTTGTCTGCGCTTGAACACGGGCATAGATCAAAACCAAACTGGCATTTTGTTCAACGTATCATTGGATATTTCAATATTATCTGGGATGATGCAGAAGAGTTAATGAAGCTTGCAGGCTTATCTGATCCAAAAATTTCCATCGATACATCGGGATTA
This sequence comes from Lentilitoribacter sp., assembly GCA_039986595.1. GTDB lineage: Bacteria > Pseudomonadota > Alphaproteobacteria > Rhizobiales > Rhizobiaceae > Lentilitoribacter. The sequence goes on along the minus strand of JBDWQJ010000004.1, from coordinate 615,121 downwards.
TCGCCCCAAGCAACCGAAACAGCCAATCAATTGGCAAAAAAGATAGCTAAATTATCAGATGATGATCTGCAAAATATCAAGAGAATTATTGATGAAGCTTAAGGGCTAAAAGCTACCATTTGGCAATAATGCTGCGTAGTTCTTTTTCGTGCTTGTTAACAAACCAACCGTAGTAATTTTCCCGCGGATATTTACGTCCACTGCGACGGAACTTCCGCGCGCGTTCATCAGGTTTGCCCAAATTATATAACGTTGCTGTTAACCCGGGGTTTTTAGAAATATCAACGCGGCCAGCTTTTTTATATTCATCGATAGAAACGCGGATTGATGCTGCCATATAAGTCAGCGTCGTGTTCGGGTCCATAATAGCCTCATAAACACCGCGTGCATCAGAAGCCTTAATTTTTTTATGTCTGGTTGTGGCATTGACCTTATCGGTCAATTTCAGTGCTGTAAGCGGATTAATCTGACCCAAACCAAAAGTTTGGCCTGCATAAAATGGTTGGAAGAAAACAGCGCTAAATCTGCCCTTGGGATATTTTTTCCCATCGACTTTTTTCCCGCTAAACTTCTTGTTCCAGATGTTTTCGCGACACGACCATAACTCAAAGGAACCTTTAAGTTTTCCGCAAGTCTCAAATTCGTCGCGTTCGATGAAATCCATTACATTTTCACCGTCATACTTAAAATCAAATTTGGTGTTTGTGTAAGCTGCAACTTTCACCAAATAAGATTGAAATGTATCATAAATATCGACGTTAAATGTGTGCTCACCGACAATCGCACCAACCATATGTATAGGATCGATCTTATACGCAGAAGAAAATTTCTTAATTCCGCGCTGTAATTTACGATCTCTCTCAAGGAGTTTTTTGACCTTTTCGTATTTAGCATCAAAAGTCGTTTTTTTTGCGGATGTGCGGCGATTAGATGCGGACGGAACTTTGGGTTGTTTTGAATAACGATTTCCGGTCGGCACAACGCGTGTAGAAGCTGCAGCAGCAATGTCTACTGACAATAGACCAAATATTGCCCCAATAGCGATCAGTCCCCGCATCTCACCAAATTCCTGTCTGCCCATTTTCTATGATTTGTTTATAGTATGAATTTAGACAAATCTGTGTCTTGTGCAAGATCACCAACGTGTTTTCGGACATATTCTGCATCAATTGTGACTGTTGTGCCACTCGTATCGGGTGCGGAGAACGAAATTTCGTCTAATACGCGTTCCATAACCGTTTGCAACCGTCTTGCGCCGATGTTCTCAACTGTTGAGTTTAAATGAACCGCAACATCTGCCAATTCGTCAATTGCATCATCGGTAAAGTCCAGAGTAACCTCCTCAGTTTTCATCAAAGCAACATATTGTTTGATCAAACTCACTTCGGTTTCTGTAAGAATACGGCGGAAATCATCTTTTTCAAGCGCACGTAACTCAACTCGAATTGGCAATCGACCCTGTAATTCAGGTAATAGATCCGATGGTTTAGCGACGTGAAATGCACCTGATGCCACAAACAAGATGTGATCGGTTTTAATCGGTCCATATTTGGTTGAAACCGTTGTACCTTCTACTAAAGGCAATAAATCGCGCTGCACGCCTTCGCGTGAAACACCAACACCAGCGCCCCCGTCTTTGGCTGCAATTTTGTCGATCTCATCGATGAAAACAATCCCATCATTTTGTGCAGATCGCATGGCTTCTTGCTGGATTTGTTCATCATCAAGCAATTTATCCGATTCATCATTGATCAATTGCGCATATGAATCCTTAACGGTGGTTTTAACCTTTTTGGTTTGGCCACCCATAGCCTTGCCAAACATGTCGCTCAGATTAAGTACGCCAATGTTTGCCCCAGGCATTCCCGGCATTTCAAAATTTGGCATACCCGATTGGTTATCAGACAATTCAATTTCAATTTCTGTGTCGTCGATAAGGCCTTCGCGCAATTTCTTGCGGAATGAATCGCGAGTTTTTGGTGAAGAGGTGTTGCCGCATAAAGCATCAAGCACGCGTTCTTCAGCATTTAAATGTGCCTTAGCTTTTACTTCCGCGCGTTTTTTCTCTTTAACGATAGAAATACCAGCTTCAACCAAATCACGGATGATTTGTTCAACATCACGGCCGACATATCCCACTTCGGTAAATTTTGTTGCTTCCACTTTGATAAAGGGGGCACCAGCTAGCTTAGCCAAACGACGAGAAATTTCAGTCTTACCCACGCCTGTCGGCCCTATCATAAGAATGTTTTTTGGCATTACTTCATCGCGCAAATCTTCTGGTAATTGTTGGCGGCGCCAACGATTTCTCATCGCAATAGCAACAGCGCGTTTCGCGTCTTGTTGTCCGATGATGTAGCGGTCAAGTTCTGATACGGTTTCACGAGGTGAAAATGTAGACGTGGTCATTGATTTTTAATTCCATATTTGGGGGTATAATTGAGAAAAACGGAGCTGTTTGTTTGATTAGTTTTCAGTCTCAAGCGTTTCCACAACGATGTTTTGGTTGGTATAGACACAAATTTCACCTGCAATACCCATTGCTTTTTTGGCAATTTCTTCAGCAGATAAATCGGTATCCATCAAGGCGCGTGCGGCTGCATAGGCGTAGTTTCCACCAGAACCGATGGCCATGGTTCCGTGTTCAGGTTCTAACACATCGCCATTACCTGTAATTGCTAATGTGACATCTTTATCAGCAACAAGCATCATAGCTTCCAAGCGGCGTAAATAGCGATCCGTGCGCCAATCTTTGGCAAGTTCAACAGACGCGCGCATTAATTGACCTGGATATTGTTCAAGTTTGGCCTCTAAACGTTCAAGCAGAGTAAAAGCATCAGCCGTTGCACCCGCAAATCCAGCAATTACATTGCCGCTCTTGCCAATTCTGCGCACTTTGCGAGCATTTCCCTTCATTACTGTTTGACCAAGGCTCACCTGTCCGTCGCCTGCCATGACGGAAACACCGTCTTTTTTGACGGTAATAATTGTGGTTGCGTGCATTGGCGCATAAGGCGCAGTGCTTGGGTTTTGATCACTCATAAATATTCCTAACTTCCGGCCAATATTGAGATTTGGCCCATAAATGCAATTCATTGATCACATATGTAGGTGTGAAATGCAGAAAATCAAAAGGTAATTTTTATAAAACCGTCATCTCACTTATGGAAATTTGTGCCTTGGCCTGTTATTGAGCACATATTATTTTATCACTTGGAGCAGCCGATGGCTCAAGATATGTCGAAAAGATCAGCATCTATTGAACGTAAAACCAATGAAACAGATATATCTGTTTCGGTTAACATCGATGGAACGGGCGTTAATAATATCAAAACAGGCGTTGGGTTTTTTGACCACATGCTTGATCAGTTATCGCGCCATTCGCTTATTGATATGGATATTCATGCCGATGGCGATCTGCATATTGATGATCACCACACTGTGGAAGATGTTGGGATTGCCATTGGGCAAGCTTTGTCAAAAGCGTTGGGCGATCGCAAGGGGATCACTCGTTATGCCAGCTTGGATCTTGTGATGGATGAAACCATGACAAAGGCTGGTATTGATATTTCTGGTCGTCCGTTCCTTGTTTGGAATGTTGAATTTTCAGCGCCAAAGATTGGAACGTTTGATACCGAGCTTGTCCGTGAGTTTTTCCAAGCCCTTGCACAAAACTCTGGTATGACCTTACATGTGAAGAACTATTATGGTGCTAACAATCACCATATCGCGGAAACATGCTTTAAAGCAGTTGCGCGCGTTCTACGAACTGCATGTGAGATTGACCCTCGCCAGGCGGATAAAATCCCGTCGACCAAGGGAACTTTGGGTTAAACGAGGAACCAAATGAAACCGTATTTAATACTCGGTTCAAAAACAGCTGCAAATGCTAGCGAACTTATCACTGTAGGTGATAAGTTTTCTTGGTGTGCTGCATTGTTTGCACCATTTTGGTTTTTATGGCGCGGAATGTGGTTGTATGCGTTATTGGCGTTTATCGCTCTGTCTTTTATCGGCGGAATTTTTGCTGGTTTTGAAAGTCAGGCGTTATCGCTAATTGTGCAATTTGCACTTTCGTTGTGGTTTGGGTTTGAAGCGCGTTATTTCTATATCGAACATTTGCAAAAGCAGGGTGCATCAGTTCTGGGAACTTACTTGGCATTTGATGAACAAATGGCAATGGAATTGCATTTAGACGCCTACCCGTTTTCAGAACAAAAACCTCAAGACGGGTCAAACATTATAACCTCTTACGATAAAGCATATCATGCTGATATGATATTTGGCGGTAATTAGGAATATTCATGAAAGTTGCTGTTATTGATTATGGATCGGGAAATCTTCGGTCCGCTGTAAAATCATTTGAGCGCGCAGCCCGCGAAGCAGGATTATCAGCCGAAATTAATTTGGTTGATACCCCTGAAGCTGTACTCGCTGCTGATCGCATTGTTTTGCCCGGTGTTGGCGCATACGCTGATTGTCGCCGAGGATTAGGTGCAGTTTCAGGCATGGTTGATGCGTTGCATGAAGCTGTGATTGAAAGAGCCAAGCCGTTTTTTGGTATTTGTGTCGGCATGCAGCTTATGTCCACCCGTGGGCTTGAAAAAGAAACGATTGATGGTCTTAATTGGGTGTCAGGTGATGTAACTGAGATCAAAATAGATGATCCAGACTTGAAAATCCCGCAAATGGGCTGGAACACAATTGATCTAACGCGCCAGCATCCATTATTTGATGGTATAAAAACGGGTGCAGACGGCAAACACGCATATTTTGTCCACTCTTACCACTTTGTGCCAGAAAATCCCGATGATGTTTTGGCAACAGTTCAATATGGCGGCACTGTGACCGCCGTTATTGCCAAAGACAATATGATTGGTACGCAATTTCACCCGGAGAAAAGCCAGGAACTTGGTCTTTCACTGATAACAAACTTTCTAAAATGGTCCGTGTAATATGATCCTGTTTCCTGCAATTGATTTAAAAGATGGCCAATGTGTGCGCTTAAAGCTTGGTGATATGGATCAGGCAACGGTTTATAATGATAGTCCAGGAGCACAAGCAAAAGCATTTGAAGATCAAGGCTTTGATTGGCTTCATGTTGTTGATCTCAACGGCGCGTTTGCTGGCGAAAGTGTTAATGGTGCTGCGGTTGAAGAAATTTTAGCGTCAACGAAAAACCCTGTTCAGTTAGGCGGAGGTATTCGTAATCTTGATCACATTGCATCGTGGCTCGATAAAGGTTTAGCGCGCGTGATTTTAGGAACCGTTGCTGTTCGTGAACCAGAATTGGTTAAACAAGCTTGTCGTGAATTTCCAGGTAAAATCGCCGTGGGTATTGATGCCAAAGGTGGTAAAGTTGCCGTTGAAGGTTGGGCAGAAGCATCTGAACTTGGCATTGTTGAATTGGCAAAAGAATTTGAAGGTGCTGGTGTCTCAGCGATTATCTACACCGATATCGATCGCGATGGCGTTTTAAAAGGCATTAATTGGGAATCAACTCTTAATTTGGCAAAATCAGTGTCTATTCCTGTGATTGCCTCTGGTGGCCTGGCATCTATGGATGACATTAATATGATGGCAAGCGATGAAGCGGAGATACTTGAAGGTGCTATTTCTGGTCGTGCGCTTTATGATGGCCGCATTGATCCCAATGAAGCGCTTAGCGTATTAAAAAACGCGAAAAACAAAGGATAAAACATGCTGAAATCTCGTGTCATTCCATGTTTAGACGTTAAAGACGGCCGCGTTGTCAAAGGCGTCAACTTTGTTGATCTTGTTGATGCGGGTGATCCGGTCGAAGCTGCAAAAGCCTATGATGCAGCAGGTGCGGATGAATTGTGTTTTTTAGATATCACCGCTTCATCTGGTAATCGAGAGACAATTTTTGATGTTGTTGCGCAAACAGCAGAACATTGTTTCATGCCGCTTACGGTTGGCGGCGGTGTGCGTGAAGTGAAAGACATCCGTAAGCTCTTATTATCGGGCGCTGATAAGGTGTCGATCAATACCGCAGCGGTTAATAATCCAGATTTTGTCGGCGAAGCTGCAGATAAATTTGGCAATCAGTGCATTGTTGTTTCAATTGATGCGAAAAAGACGTCTAAGCCAGGCGAAGAAGATCGCTGGGAAATTTTCACCCATGGCGGACGTAACGAAACGGGCATCAACGCGATTGAATTTGCAATTCGAATGACCGAATTTGGCGCGGGTGAGTTGCTTGTAACGTCAATGGACCGCGATGGGTCCAAAATTGGCTACGATATTGATCTAACACGTGCGATTGCAGATGCCACATCTGTTCCGGTTATTGCATCGGGTGGTGTTGGTGATCTTGATCACTTGGTTGAAGGTATTAGAGATGGTCATGCAACGGCCGTGTTAGCTGCCTCCATCTTCCATTTTGGAACCTATACAATTGGTGAAGCAAAACAATATATGGCAGACGCCGGTCTTGCTATGCGGCTCGATTAATCGATAAACTTGACCGATTAGGTTCAGGCTGCTTAAAGACTTGGTACGAGGGGAAGATCGATCATGAGTGAATTTGATCTCAAAGATCTTGAAAAGATAGTCAGAGCACGCGCCAATGCGTCGCCTGAGGAATCTTGGACGGCAAAGCTTGTGTCCAAAGGTCAGGAAAAAGCTGCCAAAAAACTGGGCGAAGAGGCTGTCGAAGCTGTCATTGCTGCAGTTAGCAATGATCGTGGTGAACTTATCAAAGAATCCGCTGATGTTTTATTCCACCTTTTGGTCGTATTGAAAATCGCAGATATTCCGCTCGCTGAAGTTATGGCTGAGCTTGAAAACCGGACATCGCAGTCTGGCATATCTGAAAAAGCATCGAGACCGAGTGGATAAGCGCTTTTGGATATCATTAATCACATGATGAATGAAGACGTAGATAACCAAGATCATATTGGTCGTGAGAAGTATTCTCCATTTCGTGCATTTAGTGCAAAAAGATGGTCTGAATTTCGAGCAGCGACTCCGCTCACACTTTCTGAAGATGATGTTAAACGCCTTCGTTCGCTGAATGACCCGGTGGATCTGAATGAGATTGAGCGCATTTACCTCTCATTATCGCGTCTTTTGTCCGCGCATGTAGAAATGTCGCAAGGTCTATTTGCTCAGCGTCGGCAATTTTTAAACTTAGAACGCGCTACACAAAGCCCATTTATCATTGGTATTGCGGGATCTGTCGCCGTGGGTAAATCCACAACCGCTCGTGTTTTGAAAGAGCTTTTGAGCCGTTGGCCGTCTCATCCTAAGGTGGACCTTGTTACCACGGACGGATTTTTACACCCAAATGCTTACTTAAATGAACATGGCATTATGGATCGCAAGGGTTTTCCAGATAGCTATGATATTGGTGCGGTTTTGCGTTTTTTATCGGATATTAAATCTGGCAAAAAACGCGTTGATGCACCTTTATATTCGCACATGGTTTATGACGTTTTGCCGGATAAGTATCAAACAGTTGAAAAACCAGATATTCTTATTTTTGAGGGTATTAACGTCCTTCAGGTCAGAGATTTGCCGGCTCATGGTCGTATGGTGCCATTTGTCTCTGACTTCTTTGATTTTTCGATATATATCGATGCTGATGAAGAGAAAATTGAGCAATGGTATATAGAGCGATTTTTACGGCTGAGAGATACAGCCTTTAAAAACCCGGAATCCTTTTTCCATCGATATTCTGAAATATCGGAAGACGATGCATTGAAGATTGCAAAAGGTCTTTGGCAGAATATTAATATGAAAAATCTCTATGAGAATATTCTACCCACGCGCCCACGCGCTGATTTGATACTTCGAAAAGGTGATAACCATCTCATTGAAGAAGTATTGCTGCGCCGACTATAGTCGCGATAAATTAAACAAATCTTAGAGACAAACTTTTAAATTGCCACCATGGCAGTAAAAGGTGCGAATATGGTAAGATGTTTTCATACAAGAGAAAGAATTATTCTATTCCTCTCTGTATTGGCTTTATGGATCATAATGCCGCTTTTGGTCCATTTTTCACACATCGATGTAGATTATGCATCATTCAGTACCTTTTATTATATTTCAGCAATTTGTTACATCCTCAGTTTTCTGATGATCATCATCAAAGACAAATATGTATCACCAATTGTAGAGGTTATTGGCGCTGGTTTTGCTTACATGGTTCCGATGTTTCTTGCGACCTATTTGGCCTATTCATTGAATATGCCTTTAGCTGATGACACCCTTGTTGCAATGGATCGGAGTTTAGGTTTTGACTGGCTTACATTTATCCAATTCGTTGATAGTAGCGAATCTTTATCAAATTGGCTGAATACAGCCTATGGATCGCTTAAATACCAACTAATTTTAACCCCCATTTTGTTGTGTTTTGTAAATCAAATACCGCGCGCTGTAGCGTTCATATTCGGCTATGCGTTAATGGTGCTATTAGCCAGCATCATCACAATTTGGTTTCCAGCTTTGGGTACGTATACTGTTTATGAACTTGACGCATCTTTGTTGCAAAACATCAATGTAAAATTTGCCTATCATTTTCTGGATGAATTTAATGCTGTTCGAAGTGGTGAACCTTTTACTTTAGAATTGTCTAATGCAGCCGGCATAGTAACATTTCCATCAGTTCATGCAGGAATGGGCTTTTTTATGATTTGGGCGTTGTGGCGAGTAAAATATCTTAATTTGCCGTGTTTGTTTTTAAATATATCCATGGCGATTTCTGCGATATCTCATGCCAATCATTATTTGGTTGATGTCTTAGCAGGGCTGTTATTGGCGGGAATTGTTGCGAGCATTGGAAACTTCATATTTCTTGGTCTGCGACCTACTTCGTCGATCTTTAATTTTAGAGAAACAACTGTTTCAGGCTAAGTAAACGGATTTACCCGTCTTAACGTGAGATTTATCCGCCCGCCATTTTTTAACAATGGCGACGTATCGGGGTAAATTTTATCAACGCCATGATAAACCAAACGAGATTCACCAGCTAGCACAACGATGTCGCCGGAATTAAGCTTAAAGCTCTTGGTCTGACCTCCGCGCGTCGTCTGTCCAACACGGAATAAACACGTATCACCCAAAGATACAGAGACAACCGGCGCATCAAAAGTCGCTTCGTCCTTATCTTGGTGCAAACCCATTTTCGCAGATTGATCATAAAAATTGATCAAGCAGGCTTCAGGTTGATGCTCCATTCCAGATGTTTCATCCCAGATCTTTAAAAGCGCTTGCGGGATCTCTGGCCAAGGTGAGTTAGTTTTTGGATGTGTTGCTTGATAGCGATAACCACCTTTTTGATCAGATACCCAACCCAATTGGCCGCAATTGGTCATGCGAACGGAAAATGGTTTGCCGTTATTGGGCATTTCTGGACGGTAAAGGGGGGCTTGTTCGACGATTGAACGGATAGTCCCGACAAGTGCTTTTTGCGCAGAAAAGTCGAGAAAATTAGGAATATGTCGAAAACCCTTGGGAAGCACCTGCATTGGATTTATCTCCCCAAGGGCAAATTGATTTAGTCTAGTGCTGGAATGCGAAGAACTTGACCTGGATAGATAAGATCAGGATCTTTCAGCATTGGTTTGTTGGCTTCGAAAATAACAGTATATTTTCCACCCTTGCCTTTGCCATATGCAGCTTCGGCCACTTTCCAAAGGTTGTCACCTTTTTGAACAGTGTGGAATGTTGGTTCTGCAGCGGCAGTTTCAGCAACTTTAAGCTCAGCAGCTTCCACTTTAGAAATACCAAGCGTGTTACCGACAGCCAAAATAGCTTTTTCAAACACGGATTGATCTTCAACTGTACCTTCAAGCACGATGGTATCACCTTTAACGGCAATTTTTACATCATCTGTACCAAGTTTGTGTGAGGCAAGTTCTTCTTTCACTGCGTCTTCAGTTGGTTCTTCATCATCACCGATGCCGAGTTTCTTGCCGGCAGATTTAATAAAATCAAAAAAGCTCATTTTATGCTCCCAAATTGAGTTTCTTTCCAACAATACTGTTGGTTGGTTGAGATATAGGAATTTTAAGACACTTTGACAAAGGTTTTCATTAAATTCGATGATAATTTAATCGTCTGTGACGCGGTTTCTCATCTTTTTTATACCGGATCTGTTGGATTTTTCCTTTAAGCGTCGCTCAATAGACCCGCGTGTTGGTTTTGTTTTCCGGCGCGGCGGTGGTGGCGGTTTGCACGCTTCCTTTAATAAGTCCGCAAGTCGTTTGCGCGCGTCTTCTCGGTTTCGTTCCTGTGAGCGATGCTTACTGGCTTCTAAAACAATTACACCTTCTTTGTTGATGCGGCGACCGGCAATGCTTTTAGCCCGAGTTTTTATATGTTGGGGCACCGACGGAGAGTTTAAAAGATCAAAGCGAAGTTGCACGCTTGTTGCTACTTTATTGACATTTTGGCCACCTGGACCTGCAGAATGGATAAACTGTTCGACAAGTTCCCAGGGCTCGATCATGATTTTGTCATTGATGTAAAGCCGCTTGTCGACCAATTTTCATTCCTCTTTGGTTGGTTTGCCCATTGCATTAACACTTTTTTCATAAAAGTTAACAAAGTATTAAGAAATCGTAAATTTCTCAAGTTTCGCGCAAGGCCTAGCATATTAAACAAAGATACACATAAATTAGGAGCTAAGTCATGTCTGGTTCAAAAGTACTACTGATTGATGACAACATTCATCAGCACGAGTTGTTTAATTGTTATGCAGCAACAGCTGAGAAAATTGAATTAAAGTCAGCTGCCGATATCAATGAGGGGATGGTGTCCATGATGGACAAGCAACCTGATGTTATCCTTTTAGATAACCGTTTGGAGTTTGATGAGACTTATAAAGACAGCGTCCCGCAATTAAGAGCCTTTGGTTATAACGGTCCTATTGTTGTCATATCTTCAGACACAAGCAATATATCCAAAGAAGAACTAGAGGATTATTCGGTCATTAATTGCGCCGATAAGTTCGATTTTGATCTCAATAATTTTGAAAATAAAATACATGAGTTGATGGCTGCTTAGTCTTTAATATAATAAAAAATAAACCCGCTAAGCCTGTTGCCTAGCGGGTTTTTTGTTAACTGGAGGAAATTAACGTCGTTTATTCTGCAGCTAGTCGAACACCTGGGGCAGCATCACGGACAGTGCCATCAACATGGCTTTCAAACTTCTCAAAATTTGCAACAAACATGTCAACAAGACGTGTTGCCATTTGATCGTAAGCCTCTTTGTCGTCCCAAGTAGAACGTGGATCTAAAATCGATGTTTCCACGCCGTCAACTAAGACAGGAACTTGGAAGCCAAAGTTTGCATCTTGACGGTAATCAGCATCATTTAATGTGCCATCAAGTGCGGCTGTTAAAAGTGCGCGTGTGGCTTTAATTGGCATGCGATTTCCAACACCATAAGCACCACCAGTCCAGCCAGTATTCACAAGCCAGCAATTCACTCCGTGTTCTGCAATCAGCTTGCGCAGCAAGTTACCGTATACGGCAGGATGACGGGGCATAAATGGTGCACCAAAACACGTTGAGAACGTAGCTTCTGGCTCAGTTACACCTTTTTCTGTGCCTGCAACTTTTGCCGTGTAACCAGATAGGAAGTGGTACATAGCCTGATCAGGCGTAAGCTTTGCAATTGGAGGAAGAATTCCAAACGCATCAGCTGTCAGCATGATGATATTCAGCGGGTGCCCTGATTTACCTGTCTTACTTGCATTAGGGATGAAGTGCAGCGGGTATGCGCAGCGCGTATTTTCAGTTAATGAACCATCATCAAAATCAGGCTCACGATTGTCGTTTAACACGACATTTTCAAGCACTGTACCAAAACGTGTTGTCGTGCCGTAGATTTCAGGTTCAGCCTCTTGTGATAGACGAATAGTTTTTGCATAGCACCCACCTTCAAAGTTGAAGATACCATCCTCGCCCCAACCGTGTTCGTCATCACCGATAAGGGTACGGTTTGGATCAGCTGACAAAGTTGTTTTGCCTGTGCCCGATAGGCCGAAGAAAACAGCAGAATCGCCAGTTGGACCAACATTTGCAGAACAGTGCATTGGCATAACGTCTTTGCCAGGCAAAAGGTAATTCAGCATCGTAAAGACAGACTTTTTCATCTCGCCAGCATATGAAGTACCACCGATAAGCACGATACCTTTGGTAACATTGAGCGCAATAACAGTTTCTGAGCGGCACTCGTGACGCTCAGGGTCCGCGCGGAAGCTTGGTAGATCAATGATCGTCAGTTTTGCAGCAAATTCTTCAAGGTCTTCACGGCTTGGGCGAATAAGCAAGTTACGGATAAACAATGAGTGCCAAGCAAACTCTGTTACAACACGAGTTGAAAGCGCATTGTCTTGATCCGCACCGCCAACCAGATCCTGAACGAACAAGTCACGACCTTCTGCATGTGAGATCATATCATCATAGAGACGTTCAAATGCGGAAGATGACATGCCCTTGTTATTATCCCACCAAATTTGATCTTCGGTGTTGGCATCGCGAACAGTAAATTTGTCTGCCGCAGAACGACCAGTATGTTGGCCGGTGATTGCACGCAGCGCGCCATGCGCTGTTAAGGTCGCTTCTTTGCGTTGGAGGGCCTGCTCATAAAGCTCGCCCTCGGTCAAATTATAATAAACAGACGAATTCGTTGTTAATCCACATTGATCGATGCCAAACGCTTTATTGCGTAAACCAAATTCCTGGGTCATAGCAGGAGCCTTTCCAATTTAAATGACGCTTAAAATTAGTCTCGGAACATACATTTGTTTTTAAAATTGACAAGAAGAATCTAAAAATAAATTAATAAAAACAATAATTTAATCGTTTTAAATAAATTAAAAAAAATCTAAATCGTTTTAAATCATTGAAAAACAACATTTGACAACCGCGTGCAAAAATTCAACTTTTTTTGTCAAAAATTTAAACTGGTGACTTTAATTTACGCCTGTGCCACATTTTGTTCTCTTTTTATCCGCATTACGGCACAGCACACAAAACGCGTGTGGGTGTAAATTATTCAATTTTGGAGATATCGATGCAAACAATTGCCTTGGTGGACGACGACAAAAATATTCTAACTTCGGTATCGATCGCATTGGAAGCGGAGGGTTATCGAGTAGAAACATATACCGATGGCGCATCTGCATTGGATGGCCTTTTAGCACGCCCACCACAGCTTGCCGTTTTTGATATCAAGATGCCGCGCATGGATGGCATGGAACTGTTGCGTCGTTTACGACAAAAATCTGACATCCCGGTGATCTTTTTAACGTCAAAAGATGAAGAGATCGACGAGTTGTTTGGCCTAAAAATGGGGGCGGATGATTTCATCACCAAACCATTTTCTCAAAGATTGTTGGTTGAGCGTGTAAAAGCAATCTTGCGTCGTGGTGCAAATCGTGAAGCAGGTGCGGCTCAAAAAAGTGAAGGTGGCGAGCAGAAAATTCTCGAGCGCGGGCACCTTTCAATGGACCAAGAGCGCCATATCTGTACATGGAAAGGTGAAGTTGTCACGTTAACGGTGACAGAGTTTTTGATCCTTTTATCGCTTGCCCAACGAATTGGAGTCGTTAAAAGCCGAGATTCTTTGATGGATGCAGCTTATGATGATCAGGTTTATGTGGATGACCGTACGATCGACAGCCACATCAAGCGTTTGCGTAAAAAGTTTAAAATGGTCGATAAAGAGTTTAATATGATCGAAACACTTTATGGTGTGGGCTATCGTTTTCGCGAATCATGATAGCATTTTGCCAGAATGTAGCGATAAAACAGGTTTAGATTGTAGTTAAATTGGATGATGTTCCAACCAAATTATCAGGGTCTGATGGTAAATCTCATGAGCAGATTTCTCAATCTCAGTCTCAAGCAGATACTGGTAAGACCCAATCCAGGATGAATGCGTTGAACAAGCGTGTGAGTGAACAGCCGCGTTTTAAGTTTACGCATCCCTTCACATTCATTCGGCGGATATTTGGTGGCTTTATTTTTTCAAGCCTAACGCGTCGGATATTGTTTTTAAACCTTGCAGCCCTTTTGGTGCTGGTATCTGGCATCTTATACCTTAATCAGTTTCGCGAGGGTTTAATCGACGCGCGCGTGGAAAGTCTCCTCACACAAGGAGAGATTATCTCTGGCGCAATTGCAGCATCGGCAAGTGTTGAGACGGACTCCATAACCATCGATCCGCAAAAATTACTTGAGCTTCAGGCGGGCGAAAGTCTGTCGCCAACGGTTTCAGATGACAATGTCTTTCCCTTTGATCCAAAACTAATCGCACCCGTTCTACGCCGCGTCATTTCACCAACGCGCACCCGAGCGCGTATTTATGATCAGGACGCAGTGTTGCTGCTTGATTCAAGATTTTTATATACAAGCGGTCAAGTCTTGCGTTTTGACCTTGGCGAAACAGAAGATGAAGATGTACCTATTTGGGACCGGATTTCGAAGTTCTTCAATGGAATACTCCAGCCGGGAAATCTTTCTATATATAGAGAATCCGCGCAAGCTGATGGCTCAATATACCCCGAAGTGATGAGCGCATTAACGGGTGGCCGCGGGGCTGTCGTGCGCGTAACAGAAGACAGCGAATTAATTGTATCGGTCGCCGTTCCTGTTCAGCGATTTAGAGCTGTTTTGGGTGCATTGTTATTATCAACTCAAGCCGGTGATATTGATAAAATCGTTCAGGCTGAACGTGAAGCTATTTTCCGTGTCTTTGGTGTGGCTGCTTTTGTAACCATCATTTTATCGCTTCTGCTGGCGAGCACCATCGCCAACCCTCTTCGTCGGTTGTCAGCGGCGGCTGTGCGTGTTCGTCGTGGGGTAAAGGCACGTGAGGAAATACCTGATTTCTCCGCACGCCAAGATGAAATTGGGAACTTATCTATTGCGCTAAGAGACATGACCAGCGCGCTTTATGATCGGATCGATGCAATTGAAAGCTTTGCCGCTGATGTGAGCCATGAGTTGAAAAACCCACTAACCTCTTTGCGTAGTGCAGTTGAAACTTTGCCATTGGTGAAACATACGGAATCTCGCGATAAGCTACTTGGTGTCATCCAGCATGATGTAAAACGACTTGATCGGTTGATTAGTGATATTTCAGATGCATCCCGTCTTGATGCAGAGCTTGCTCGTGATGATGCAAGAATTGTTGATATCGCTAAGTTACTTAAAGATCTGGTGGAGATTTCTTCGCAAGTTAGCCGACGCAACAAAAACGTTCGAATTAGTCTCGATGTTGCCGAAATTTCTAAAGATCAAAACTATGAAGTCTTTGGCCATGATCTACGTTTAGGACAGGTCATCACTAATCTTATTGAAAACGCTAGAAGTTTTGTCGCTGAAAAGACGGGTCACATTCAAATCCAATTGTCGCAAGATGAGACCACATTGACGATCAAAGTCATTGATAATGGTCCAGGCATTCAAATTGAAGATATTAACCGTGTCTTTGAGCGTTTTTACACCGATCGACCTGAGGGTGAAGATTTTGGTCAAAATTCAGGTCTTGGTTTATCTATCAGCCGACAGATCATCGAGGCGCATGGTGGTGAGATTGATGTGAAAAATGTGATCTCACAAGAAGATGGTTCTATTTCAGGCGCTTGTTTTGAGATTTGTTTGCCATTGGTTGAGTAGAGGCTGATACAAAACACCCACTTAGCGAGACTTTTTGGCGCAGTGCATCGGTAATTGCAGATTTTTCTAATCCATAGATCAAATTTTGCTTGAACTTGGCGCTTGCCTGTACATGATAGCGAAACTACAAATCAGCTTCGATATAAGAAGTTATGTCGGTATGGGGTCTACATGATCGGATTGGTGCTCGTCACCCATGGCAATTTAGCCGAAGAATTTAAAAATGCGCTTGAGCATGTGGTTGGGCAGCAAGATGCTGTTGAAACCATCTGTATCGGTCCCGATGATGATATGGATCGACGCCGTGAAGATATCGTCAATGCGGTCAAAGATGCAGATCAGGGTAATGGTGTTATTATTTTGACTGACATGTTTGGTGGTACACCCTCAAATCTATCCATTTCAGTTATGGACAGTGGTCAGATTGAAGTAATTGCAGGTATTAATCTGCCTATGCTGATCAAGCTCGCTCGCGTGCGGGAAGATAATGACATGCAAAAATCTCTTCAAGAAGCGCAAGACGCTGGCAAGAAATACATCAATGTGGCGAGCAGCCTGTTAAGCGGAAAATAATCAATGACACTTGAACGGACGTTTGAAATCACGAACAAACGTGGGCTTCACGCGCGCGCTTCGCATAAATTTGTTCAAACTGTTGAACAGTTTGATGCAACAGTCACCGTTAGCAAAGACGGTATGGACGTTGGCGGTGATGAAATTATGGAATTGCTCATGCTCGCTGCAAGTTGCGGCTGTTCAATAAATGTTTCAGCTGATGGCCTTCAGGCTCGTGAAGTCCTTGAAGAACTTGAAAAACTGATTGCCGATAAATTCGGTGAAGGCGAATAGTATTATAAGGATATAAACATTTCTTTATATCTTTCTTGCTAGATACATCTCAAAATGATAAACGAAGTGCAAAATCAATTAGTGTTGGTTTCATCCCCTGACCTCATTGGAGACATTTATGAGCGAATTTAATGATTATATCGTAGCCGATATCTCACAAGCGCCTTTTGGCCGTACGGAAATAGATATCGCTGAAACTGAAATGCCAGGTCTTATGGCATCGCGTGAAGAATATGCAAAAAGCCAGCCTTTAAAAGGCGCGCGTATTTGTGGTTCTTTGCATATGACAATTCAAACGGCTGTGTTGATTGAAACACTTACCGAATTGGGCGCAGAAGTGCGCTGGGTATCTTGTAATATTTTCTCAACACAAGATCATGCCGCAGCGGCAATTGCAGCGGCTGGTATTCCAGTATTTGCCATTAAAGGTGAAACATTGGAAGAATATTGGACATATACAGATCGTATGTTCCAGTGGACAGATGGTGAGCCTTGCAACATGATTTTGGATGATGGTGGCGATGCAACCATGTACATCTTGCTTGGTGCACGTGCGGAGGCTGGCGAAGATGTATTGTCAAACCCAGGTTCTGAAGAAGAAGAAGTATTGTTTGCGCAAATTAAAAAGCGTATGGCACAAAGCCCTGGTTTCTTTGCAAAGCAACGCGATGCGATCAAAGGCGTGACTGAAGAAACAACAACTGGTGTGAACCGCCTATACCAATTGCAAAAAGCTGGTCAGCTTCCATTCCCTGCAATTAACGTCAATGATTCAGTGACAAAATCAAAATTTGATAACAAATATGGCTGTAAAGAGTCACTTGTTGATGGCATCCGCCGTGCAACTGATGTGATGATGGCTGGTAAAGTTGCTGTTGTTTGTGGTTATGGTGATGTGGGTAAAGGTTCTGCAGCTTCGCTGGCAGGCGCAGGCGCTCGTGTTAAAGTAACAGAAGTTGATCCAATTTGTGCGCTTCAAGCAGCGATGGATGGTTTTGAAGTTGTTCAGCTTGAAGATGTTGTTTCAACAGCTGATATTTTCATCACAACAACTGGTAACAAAGACATCATTAAAGTCGATCACATGCGTGAAATGAAAGATATGGCCATTGTTGGTAATATCGGTCACTTTGATAATGAAATTGAAGTTGCTGAACTTAAAAACTTTAAATGGAACAACGTGAAGCCTCAGGTCGATATGATCGAGTTTCCAAAGGGCAACCGCATGATCCTTCTCTCTGAAGGTCGCTTGTTGAACTTGGGTAATGCAACGGGTCACCCATCATTTGTGATGTCGGCTTCCTTTACCAACCAAGTTTTGGCTCAAATTGAGCTTTATACAAAAGGTGATGCTTACCAAAACGAAGTTTATGTTCTACCGAAAAAGCTTGATGAGCACGTTGCGCGTCTGCATTTGGCGAAGTTAAACGCAAACTTGAGCGAGTTAAGTAAGGATCAAGCGGATTATATTGGTGTGACACCAGAAGGTCCATTTAAACCTGAACACTACAGATATTAATTTAATATCAATAATACACAACATATTGTGGCCGCATCCTTGACTTTTAGGATGCGGCTTATTTTTTGCCTTTTCCCCTTCACGCTGATTCTCAATAAGGGTATATTTTAAGCGATGATTCGATTTGCATTTTTAGGGGATGGCGATGTCGGGTCTGCGATGTCTTGTATAATGGCGGCGATAAGGATCAGGGCATGCCGAGTTTTATCTCGAAGGTCAGACAATTCAATCATGCGCAAATGGGCCTAAATATTGGGTTGGTAAAGCGTGCCATTAAAAAAGCCAAAGACGTCAAACGTTTTTTCTACGTAAAGTCACTATTGTTGGCGAGTACCTCATTATCTTTCGCACAAACTGAACAGATCACCACGGCTGATTTGAAGCCCATAAAAGCCATGGGCCTATCTGCGTCTTCTATGGATATTCTATATTTCTCAATGATCATCGGTGCGATTTCCGCGACAATGATTTCAGCAGTATGGTTGATCCGAGAGCGGGCAAAAATTGAGAGTGAAAATACTAAGCTGCGTGCGCAACTTCGCGAAGTTCAAGCATCAAAAAATCGTTATAGCGCGTTAATTTCAGACTCAAATCAACGTCTCATCGTCTGGGACGGTGAAAGTGGGCCCGCCGAAGCGTTAGGTGGGCTTCCAGATGGTGTAGCCGCACCAACTGATTTAGATAGTTTCTTAAAATTTGATCAGTGGTTGGATTTGCAATGTGCGGATAAGCTCAACAAAGCATTGCAGAAACTAAAATCCAATGCTGTGCGCTTTGATGAATTCGTTGAAACAGTTCGTGGTGACATGCTGGAAGTTCAGGGGCGGGTGTCTGGCGGTAGCGCATTTGTAAGATTTGTCGCACTAAATGACGTTCGCGAAGAACGAGCCTCTTTAAAGTCAGAGCGTGATCGTCTTGTTGGCGCTCTGGAGACATTTCAGAATCTTCTCGATATTATTGAGATGCCTGTATGGATGCGCGGCTCCGATGGAAAGCTAGTCTGGGTAAATGAGGCATTTGCTCATGCGACAGAAGCTAAAAATCGTCAGGATGCGATTGATCGCAATCTTGAATTACTTGGCATTCAGGCGCGTGAAAAGATTAAAGCGGAATCCACGCCGGAACGACCTTTTTATGATAAAGTGTCCACCGTTGTGCGCGGTGCGCGCAAATTCTTCGATGTTGCAGATACCAAAAGTACAATGGGTTCTGCGGGTTTAGCAGTTGATGTTAGTGCGGAAGAAGCCATCCGCAACGAACTTGAGAGCACACTGCAAAGTCATATCAATGTGCTTAACTCATTATCTACCCCTGTTGCGATTTTTGATAAGAACCAGCAATTACAGTTCTATAATCAAGCGTTCCAGCAATTATGGGAACTTGGTACCGATTTCTTAGCTTCAAAACCAGATAACAACGCCTTCTTTGAGCGTTTACGCGCCGATAGTAAATTACCAGATCAGCCGGGTTGGCATGACTGGAAAGAAGAGATGCTTTCAGTTTATCGCTCTGTTGAGCCAAGCCAGCACCTTTGGTATCTCGCCGATGGGCAAACAGTTCATGTTGTTGCCAATGCAAATGCACAAGGTGGTGCGATTTGGGTCTTTGAAAACCTTACAGAAAAAGTTGATCTGGAAACGCGCTATAATCGTTTGCAGCAAGTTCAAGGTCAGACCATTGATAACTTGGCTGAAGGTGTATGTGTGTTTGCATCCGATGGTACGCTTGCACTTGTAAACCCAGCCTTCCGCGCTCTTTGGGCGGTATCGGAAGAAGACGTGCCACAAGGCGCGCATATTCGTGCTTTGGTAAAAGCATGCGAAAAATCATACGAAAATCCAAATGGCTGGAAACAATTTGCAGATATCATCACCAGCTTGGATGATACGCGTAACAGCCATGACGGGCGGCTTGAACTTGATACCGGGCTTATCCTTGATTTCGCACTTGTACCGCTCGCCGGTGGTTTGACCATGCTGACCTTTGTGAATATGTCCGACAGTGTTCGTGCAGAACGCATGCTGACAGAGAAAAACGAAGCGCTTGTGAAAGCTGAATCGCTGAAGAATGATTTCGTGCACCATGTGTCCTATGAGCTGCGCTCTCCGTTGACAAATATTATGGGCTTCACTGATCTAGTTAGAACGCCTGAGATCGGTACGCTTAATGAGCGCCAATCAGAATATCTTGATCATATCGCCACATCTTCATCCGTTCTTCTAACAATTGTGAATGACATTTTGGATCTAGCAACGGTCGATGCTGGTGTGATGAAGCTCGATGTGGACGAAGTGAATATTTCAGAACTATTTGAAGAAACTTGTGAGCAAGTTACGGATCGGATGAAAGAAAATTCACTCAATTTGAAAGTCGATCTATCCAGTGCACCCTGGCACATAAAAGGTGATTATCAACGGCTTAAACAGATCTTGGTGAAGCTTTTGGGTAATGCGGCAAACGCCTCTCCTAAAGGTGCAGATATTCTGCTCGATTGTTTGGTTGAGAATGAAAATGTGATCTTCCAGGTGAAAGATTTTGGTGCAGGCATTCCCAAAGAAGAGATCGATAAAGTCTTTGCGAGATTTGAATCCAAAGGCAAAAATGGCCATCGCGGTGGCGCAGGTTTAGGTCTTTCAATTGTTCAGAGTTTTGTTGGATTACATCACGGTGATGTAAAGATCGACAGTGTGATTGAAGAAGGTACGACGGTCACTTGCGTATTACCGATAGATTTTGAAAACAAACCAGAGGCTTCACGCCGCGAAATTGGCTAAGGTAGGATTATATTGACTACCAAAGATCACAGCATAAAAGTTGAACTTGAAAATGAACGCGCGACTATCCAATTCGCTCAGGATCTTGCCCTTGCGATATCTGCCGGTGATTGCATCACGCTTTCCGGTGACTTAGGGGCAGGAAAAACAACGCTTGCCCGCGCAATCATCAGATCTGTTGCGAATGATGAATATCTGGAAGTTCCAAGCCCCACCTTCACACTGGCGCAAACCTATGAGTTACGGTTTACAATTGGTCATTTTGATCTTTATCGGATAGGCGATCCTGATGAGGTTTTTGAGCTTGGGTTAGATGATATCTTAGAACAAGGAGTCGCACTTATTGAATGGCCAGAAATGGCAGATGGTGCGCTTCCAAATGAGCTGATAGACATCAAGCTAACTGGCTTAGACGATGTCCGGACGCTGGAAATTTCTGGGCCCTGCATCTTCATGGACCGGCTCAAACGCTCATTGATTATACGAAATTTTGTTAATCATGAGGGTTTGGTAGACGCTGATCGCTATTTTCTTCTTGGTGATGCATCAACCCGGACTTACGAGCGTTTGCAGCCTACAGGGTCTGATCAGATGATTTTGATGAATTCGCCAAGGCAATCTGATGGGCCGATTATTAAAGATGGCAAAACCTATTCAGAAATTGCCCATCTTGCTGAAGATGTAATTCCGTTTGTCGCTATCGCGAATTTACTCAAAGGATATGGTTTAACTAGCCCGAACATCTTGCATAGATCAATCGATGATGGCATTTTAATTGTTGAGGATTTAGGTGCTGAAAAGCCAATAGATAATCAGAACGTTCCGATATCGGAACGATATATCGCCTCTGCTGAAATGTTAGCTTTCCTGCATAGTCAGCCACTACCAGGTGCGCTTAAAATTGGCGGTGGATATAGCCATTCACTCTCTCATTATGATGAAGATATCATGCAGATGGAGATTGAACTGCTCCCAGATTGGTATTTGCCTTATAAAACTGGCCATCCCACAGAAAGTAGTGTGAAAAACGAATTCATATCGATTTGGCGTGAACTTTTCTTGGAGTTACGCAAGGCTGAAACATCCTTAGTGCTGCGAGATTTCCATTCGCCCAATATTATTTGGCAATCTGATAAAGACGGTATCAAACGCGTTGGGCTGATTGATTTTCAAGATGCTCTTATTGGGCCTTCCGCATATGATTTAGCTTCGCTTGCACAAGACGCGCGGGTTTTGGTTTCTGAGGAGTTAGAGCAAAAAATCCTTAAAACATATAGATCAATTCGGTTGCAGAACGATAAAAACTTCGATGTCGAAGCTTTAAATGAAGCTTATGCCATTATAGCTGCGCAACGTGCGTCTAAGGTGATTGGAATATTTGTTCGGTTGAAGGAGCGTGATGGTAAAGCACATTATTTGCAACATATCCCTCGTATTGAAACGTATTTACAGCGCCTTTGCCATTATCCAGTTCTAAAACCATTGCGCGATTGGCTAGAGAAGTACCAGGTTCTATAATCAAAGGATCGGTAACGAATCAACGGGGCTATCGGGTTTTGAAAACGGCAATCATTTTGGCAGCAGGTCTTGGTACGCGCATGCGGCCTTTGACGGAAAAAATACCAAAACCATTGGTGCCCGTTGGTGGTCAGCCACTCCTACAATACTGTTTCGATAGTCTCGAAGACGCGGGATTTGAGCAGGCAATCGTTAATGTGCATTATCTGCCAGATCAAATTATCGATTATGTTACGCATGTTAAGCAATCATTTGAGATCTGTATTTCAGATGAGCGCGATGAATTGTTGGATTCAGGTGGTGGCATTGTAAATGCCCTTGGTCAAATTGATCAACAGGCTCATGCGCCATTTTTACTACTAAATGCTGATACATTCTGGCTGGATGATGAAGATCGAGATGAAAAGAACATCAAACAGCTGGTCGAGCAGTTTGATGTTGAGGAAATGGATATTCTTCTAATGATAGTCCCGATCTCCAGAACCACTGGTCATCATGGTAGAGGTGATTTTAACGTAGATGAGCATGGGCGACTATCAAGATTTCGCGGGACAACACCTGAATCTGTAATTTATGCTGGTGCGGCAATTATCAATCCAAAAATTTTCGATCAAATCTCAGAGCGTAAATTTTCGATCAATCAATGCTTTGATGAAGCCATTGAAAAAGGACGACTTTATGGCCATGTCATGCATGGTCATTGGGTTACCGTTGGCACAATGGACGCGATCAGTGATGCTGAAAATTCTGTGAAAGCATTTGCGAGTGGTTGATATCAGCATCAATCATACAAGGGAAACTCCCAACCTTTTCACCATTCCGCCTGGTGTACCTTTTCTTGAAACCTTTGCGCAAAGCCTTATGTGCGGTGAATTACTGACCAGTTTTAAGTATGATCCAGACCAACCTCATAAATTAGCCCGCTGCCGGATTTATGTACCAACGCGAAGGGCTGCGCGTGCGCTAAGATCTGAATTTGCTGATCAAATTGGTCATCAATCGGTAATTTTGCCTGATATTCGAGCACTTGGTGAGGTTGATGATGATTTAGGCTTTTTTGAAAGCGCAGCTACCGCCGATCTGTCTCAGGATGAACCCATTTCGCAAGTGCAAGCGATGTTGATATTGGGTGATCTCATTCTTGCTTGGAAGAAAGCGCTGCCAAAAGCCTTTAGTGAACAATTGCAGTCAGTGCCATTGGTCGCGCCTGCAAACCCATCGGATGCTTTGTGGTTAGCAGCCGAGCTCTTATCTCTTTTAGAGGCGTCTGAAAGCGAAGAAATCGACCTTAGAAAAATAGATTACATTAATCTTCAAGAACACGCTGAATGGTGGCAACTAACGTTAGAGTTTTTAAAAATTGTTCGTGAATATTGGCCAGAACGATTAAAAGAACTTAGACGGCAAAGCAATGCATCTCATCAAGTTAATTTGCTTGATCGTCAAACACAAGATTTAATAACGAACGGCCACGATGGGCCGGTTATAGTTGCTGGATCAACAGGTTCATTGCCAGCAACAGCACGCCTGATCAAAGCTGTCTCGATGTTATCTCAAGGTGCAGTTGTGTTGCCGGGGTTAGATCAGGACATGCGCGAAGAGGACTGGTCATATATTTATCACTATGCAGATGATCAAAAGAAGTTCGCATCTTCAGAGCAATTAACTGCCGTTGTCACGCAAGGGCATCCGCAATTTGGTTTGGCAAGGTTGCTGTATCGCATTGGACTTCGTGTAAATGATGTTTATCAGGTGCCAAAACTGGGCGTGGAAAATGCAGAACGCCAAGTGCGAGGCAAGATTATCACTAAAGCAATGCTTCCTTCGGCGATGACAACAATTTGGGTGGACACGGCCCAGAGAAATCAGGAGCAAGAAATTGCAGCATTTAAAAATGTCAGCCTGCTGCAGGCTGGAAACGATCGTGAAGAAGCTGCGGCAATCGCAGTTGCAATGCGTCTCGCGCTTGACGGATCGACACAAACCCACAAACGTAACGTTGCTTTAATAACGCCCGATAGAAACTTAGCGCTCAAAGTTTCAATAGAATTACAAAAATTTGGTATCAAAGCTGATGATTCAGGCGGTGTATCGCTTTCGCAATCTCAGATCGGAACTTTGCTGATGCTCGCCTTAGATGCATCGCTCGGCTTACCCGATCACGCAGTTTTAGCGTCTTTTTTAAAGCATCCCTACACCTGTTTTGGTACTGAGAATGTTGTGCTAGATAAGGCAATATCCGTTATTGAACGGACCATATTGCGTGGTGCTTCGCAAAATTATCGTCCACATCAGTTATCCCAAGCGTTGAACGCCTATTTAGAGAATTTAGATCAACAAACTCATCTTCCTTTATGGTGTCAAAATATAAGTGCCGATGACATTCAAACCGCTATTTTATTTGCCGACAAATTAAACGAAGAATTCAGTAAATTTTATGCGCTTTCAAACGAACAAGATATAGAACCTGATACAATTTTACCTGTTGCGCGGTGGACTGAAAAAACAATTTCCTTGCTTGAAGCAATAACCTTATCTTTCGTTGAGGATTATCTAGTGTGGGATAGTGAAGCTGGTCAAAATCTTGTCTCACTCTTGGAAGAAATAGTATCTTGCCCAACAGAAATGCAGGTAACCGGGCGAGAATGGCTGCAAATGCTTGAACCGCTTTTAAGTGGACAGGTCGTCAAACCCAAAACCGGTAGCCACCCCCAAGTTATGATATGGGGTGCACTGGAAGCGAGATTGCAGAACGTTGATACGATTATTCTTGCTGGGTTAAACGAAGGTATTTGGCCAAGCACATCGTCTAATGACCCGTTTTTATCAAGATCGATGAAGTCAGAGATTGGTCTTGAGCCACCAGAAAGGCGCATCGGTCTTGCCGCGCACGATTTTCAGATGGGGATGGGCGCGCAAAACGTTGTTCTTAGTCGATCAAAAAAATCAAATGGTGCGCCAACAGTTGCATCCCGTTGGGTGCAACGATTATGCGCCGTGTTAAGCGTTGACACCGTTAGCGTCATAAAATCGCGCGGTGATGATCTAATTGCGTTTTCAACCTCACAAACAGAAGGCGTTACTGGTCAGATTGCTAAACGCCCAGACCCTAAACCAGCACCAGAAACACAACCCAAAAGCTATTCATTTAGTGAAATATCGACACTTCGGCGTGATCCTTATGCTGTTTATGCAAAACGAATACTGCGCCTGCAATCTTTTGAAAGTTTTTCAAACGAGGCTGATTTGCGCGCACGTGGTACGATATTTCATGCTGTTCTTGAAGAATTTTCAAGTCTTTTATCTGATCAGAAACCAGATGAGCTGGAGCTGTTATTAGTTGAAATTTTAGAGAAAAATTTTGCAATTAGCGGCTTGCCAAATGAAATAGCCATTTTATGGAAAGATCGCTTTTCGCGCTTGATAAAACCGTTTGTTGAATGGGAAATACGCCACGGTGAAAATGTCTATGCCAGGATTATCGAAGCCTCGGCAAAATGCCGATTACCGGGTGATATCGAATTTCTAATAACGGGTCGTGCTGATCGGATTGATATTCTAGATGATGGCACTGTGGATATCATTGATTTTAAAACCGGGCTTAGCCCCTCGGCAAAAGAAGCGCGTAGTTTATTGGATCCGCAGCTACCACTTGAGGCTTTTGCTGTGATGCAATCAGGTTTTAAAAATATCGAACCCAATTCGGTTCGAAGTTTAAAATATGTACGTCTAAAGCCCGCTGATCAGTTAATTGTTGATCAAGTTGAAGCTAAACCGACGCGTAAAGAGCCAGAGCCGTATTCTGCTGAGCAATTAGGGCAAAAAGCAGCCGATGAGTTGTCGCAATTATTGAATGAGCTTTATCATAACAAAATTGGGTTTAAATCGCGTACCATTCCAAAAATGGATCGTGATTACACAGGAGACTATAACCATTTAGCGCGTGTATCAGAATGGTCTGTCGTTGATGCAGCAGGTGATGAGGGCGAGCATGGTTGAGCAATCCCAAGCCATTAAGTTAATTGGTGAAACAACGAGCAGGCAGATGCGCGCAGCAACGCCGGGTATCTCTGCATGGGTTTCAGCTAATGCTGGCTCAGGTAAAACCCACGTATTATCCCAACGCGTTGTGCGGTTGTTGTTAAATGGTACGCCACCATCTGCGATTTTGTGTTTAACTTATACAAAAGCTGCGGCTGCAGAGATGTCTCTGCGGATTTTTGATATTCTCGCAAAATGGTCTCAGATGACGGATGAGGTGCTTTATGAAGAATTATCAAAAACAGAAGATTTGCCGACTAATTCTAAAAAATTAGCATTTGCTCGAACCTTGTTTGCTTCTGCGCTCGAAACTCCGGGTGGCTTAAAAATTCAGACCATTCATGCATTTTGTGAATCACTACTACATCGTTTTCCACTCGAGGCAAATGTTGCAGGTCATTTTCAAGTTTTAGATGATGCTGCGGCTGAAGAACTGCAAGAAGAAGCTCGTAGCCGGTTGCTCAATATGGCTGCAAATGAGCCTAAAAAGCCGGTATCTATCACGGTTGCTAAGGCACTTGATAGCGTGCTTGAGCAAGGTGGCGAAACCTCGCTTGATGACTTGATAAACAAGTTCATCTCAATGCGTCACGCAATATCTGATTTTATCTCATATTCAGCTATTAAACATGATCTAAGATCTGAGATAGCCGAGCGGCTTGACATAAAGGCAGATGATCAAGATCCATATGATGACTTTTGGCCGTTGCCGTCCATGCCTAATGAGCAGATTGAAGCCTATTATAGTGCTGCGCTAGACGGTAAAAATAAATCGCCAAAGGACTTTGCAACTTGTTTGATGGATTGTAAAAAAGCTGCATCCAATCAGCAAAAATTTGAAATTATTTGTGAAGGATTTTTAACTCAAGCAGGTAAGCCAAAGAGCTTAAAAAATGCGGTTTCCAAAGATATAGCCGTAATGCTTCCTGATATGGCAGAGCGCTTGGAAGCATTAAATGATCATATAAGTGCCCAGATTGATTATCTTAAGCGCCGCAAGTGTCTTGATATAACAGAGCAGGCGATGGTTTTAGCGGAGCAATATATTCAGACCTATGAAGGTTTAAAGCGCCGCAAGGCAATGCTTGATTACGAAGATCTGATCGTAAAAACTGAACAACTTTTATCAAAAAGTGGCGCAGGTCCATGGGTGCATTACAAATTAGATCGCGGAATTGATCATATTTTGGTGGATGAAGCTCAGGATACAAGCCCAGTACAATGGAGTGTAATCCAATCATTAGCCGACGAATTTTATACAGGTCAATCCGCGCGTGATCTTAATCGTTCAATGTTTGCGGTGGGCGATGAAAAACAATCGATTTATTCATTTCAGGGCGCCCGACCTGAGCGTTTTGATCAAGAGCGTCGGCAAACTCATAAACGTGCAAAAAATGCAGATAAAGCGTTTGAATCAATTTCACTGCGCGTTTCATTTAGATCTACATCGGAAGTGTTAGATCTTGTTGATCTTGTTTTTGCCGATTTTGATGCAAAACGCGGGTTAACCTATTCAGATAATGATGTGTTGCATGAGACGGTTCGTCAAAATGCGCCAGGTCAGGTTGAGCTATGGCCTATCTTGGCCAAAGAACCAAGCCAAGAGATAGATAGTTGGTTGGAACCCTTTGATGCCGTCGCTGAGCGTGATCCGATAAACATCTTATCCCAACAAATCACATCTGTTCTTGATAGCTGGATTGGTAAAGAAGAAATTCTGGATCATAAGAGTAAAGCATTTAGAAAAATCCGTGCTGGCGATATTTTGATTTTGGTACGCAAACGCGATGCTTTTGTCCCCACATTGATGCGCACCTTAAAATCTACAACTGATATCGCGGTCGCTGGTGCGGATCGGCTAAAACTCACTGACCATATTGCCATCCAAGATCTTATGGCTTTGGGGCGTGTTTCGCTATTACTGGAAGATGACTTATCACTGGCTTCGCTTCTCAAAAGTGCGTTTTTTAATGTAACTGAAGAGCAATTGTTTGATCTTTGCGCAGAGCGCGGAAAAGAGATTTCGGTTTGGGCGCAATTGCAAATCCAAGCTGACGCGAGTTCCTTCTGGTCTGATATCTGCAAGCGTATATTGAATTTGCAGAATTTATCGCGAAAAACTTCCGTACATGGATTTTACAGCCATATATTAGAAGTTATGGGCATGCGTGATGTGTTCCTTTTAAGGTTAGGTCATGAAGTTATTGATGTGCTGGACGAATATTTAGCGTTGGCGCTGGATCACGATCAAAATGGCATTTCAAGTTTGCAAATATTCCTCAATCAACTTGAAAGCATACAACCTGAGATTAAACGAGAACAAGAGCAAAGTTTAGATGCGGTGCGCATTATGACGGTTCATGCCTCCAAAGGTTTGGAAGCACCAATAGTGTTTTTAGTTGATCCTGGAAGTGCAGCTTTTCATTCATCTCATATGTCATCTATCCGGTTATTAGATCCACCTGAACATCAATCCGATATACCAAAATGCCCGCTTTGGGTACCAGGTTCTGCGATTGAAAATTCAAAAACGGATGAGATCAAACAAACCGCAGAGTTTATGGCTGAAGAAGAGTATCGCCGCCTTTTATATGTGGGTTTGACCCGTGCAGCTGATCGATTAGTGGTCTGTGGCTATCGAGGAACACGTGAACCTTCAAAGCCCACATGGCACATGTTAGTTGAAGGCGGATTTAATCGTGCCGAACCCGAAATGAAACAGGAAATTACTTATGATATAGGTGGTTTATCTTGGAGTATTCAACGTTTTACGAGAGGAAGACCTTTAGATAAAAATGTATCACTGGAACCAGTTGAAACGAAAGATGATGAGCCGAAAACTCGTCCTGATATTTTAAATCAGCCGATTGAAAAGGTGAGGGACTTACCTCGCCCTTTGGTTCCATCAGGGGCATCAGTTCTTATCAATGGAGATGAAAGTGCAAACCATATCGCATCTCCATTTGCTAAGAGCGGCAGTGGAAATATCGATGCGATTGAATATGGCAAATCAGTTCATAGGTTGTTGCAAGTATTACCAAACCTGTCGTTAGATACATGGCATGAAAACGCTGATAATTATCTTAAAAACCGATTACCAGATAGTTCAAGTGACGCGCGTAATGATATGATCCAAAGCGTCATAAACGTCATGACAGATGCTAAATTCTCACCAATTTTTTTATCTGACAGTGCGGCTGAATTTTCGATTATGGGCAGCTTGATGATCAAGGACGAAGAGCGGATCGTATCAGGCCGCATTGACCGGCTGGTCGTTCAAGATGATCGACTTCTCATCGTTGATTATAAAACCAATTATATCGCGCCATCGGGAATTTCCGATATTTCGCCGTCATATATCGCCCAATTGGCAATCTATAGAGCTGTTCTTCAGCCGCTATATCCAAATAAAAAAATCGAGGCTGGCTTGTTATATACAAGAACTCCCAAGATCGTTGAGGTTCCGGCCAATATGCTTGATGCGGCGATGCAAGAATTAAGTTCAAAATAAAGTGAGCCACTTGAAACACGAACTAGAATAGATCACATATAGACCACGAAATCAGTTTAAAGGAGCGCCAAATGGCTACCGTAACAGTGACGAATGACAATTTTCAGTCTGAAGTATTAGAATCAACGACACCAGTTGTTGTGGATTTTTGGGCAGAATGGTGTGGCCCATGTAAGATGATCGCACCGAGCCTGGAAGAAATTTCAAATGAGATGGGCGATAAAGTAAAAATCGTTAAATTGAATATTGATGAGAACCCAGATATTGCAGCCCAATTTGGTGTACGCTCTATCCCTACTTTGGCAATGTTCAAAGGTGGTGAAGTGTCTGATATTAAAGTTGGCGCATTGCCAAAAACTGGCCTGTCATCTTGGATTGGTGACGCGATTTAATTCGCGCTCATTAAATTATTTAAACCCGCAGCTTATCTGCGGGTTTTTTTGTGCCTATTCAGGTGGTGTACCATTTTGCGCCAAAACATCTCCAACAAGATAAAGCGAGCCGCATATCAAAATACGCGGCGGTATTGTATGATCTGTCTCGCGATGCAATTGGGAAATAGATCTAAACGCTGATGTTAAATCCTCAGCCGATTGCGCCGACACCTCTGATTGTTGAGCAATTTCAGCCAATTTATCTGCCGGTATTCCAGCATCTGACGTAACCACTGGGATTGTGATCAGATGTTCTACTTGACCAGCAAACGTTTCAAAAAAATCATGCGGTTCTTTGGTGTTAAGCATTGCCGATATGAGATAAAGCGGCCGTTCGTCCATCTGTTTGATTGAATTGACGATAATATTCGCTGCATCGGGGTTATGTCCGCCATCGATGTAGATTTCAGCCTCTAATTCACTGACAAGATCTGCCAATTGACCATGAGGCAAGGATTGCATGCGCCCCGGCCAATAAACGCTTCTCATCGCTTGCTCAGCTGAACTTTGCGTTACGGTAAATCCTGCATCTTTCACCGCCCTTATTGCTGTTGCAGCATTGGCATATTGGTGCTTGCCAATAAGTTGCGGTTTTGGCAGGTCTAGCAGCCCGTTTTCATCTTGATAGACAAAGCGGCCATGTTCTTCAAACCCTGCGAAATCCTGACCGAAGACAGAATAAGCGCTACGGTTTTTTTCAGCTTGGGTGATGATAACATCTAAAGCTTCATCAAATGGCTGAGCGCTGATAATTGTCGGGCAATTTCTTTTGATAATTCCGGCTTTTTCAAATGCGATCTTGGCCGCGGTATCGCCAAGTAACATTTGATGATCAAGAGACACCGGCATGATAATGCTTGCAGCAGGTGAGGTGATTACATTGGTTGCATCGAACTGGCCACCTAGGCCGACTTCGATAATAGCCACATCAGCATCATGTTCGGAAAATAGCAAAAACATTACGACAGATAAGATTTCAAAAACCGTGATGGCAGCACCGTCATTTGCTGCGGCGACGCGCGCAATTGCATTGGCTAACACATGGTCTTCAACGAGTTTGCCGCCATCTTCATGTGCTAGTCTAAAGCGCTCATGCCATGAAACCAGATGAGGGGATGTATGAACGTGGACTTTATAACCTTCAGCTTCTAAAAGTGCGCGCGAAAAAGCGGTAAACGAACCTTTGCCGTTGGTGCCTGCCACGTGCAACACGGGCGGTAGTTTATCTTGCGGGTTATCAAGTTTTGCTAAGAGCTGCGTAATTCGATCTAATGACAGGTCATACCCTTTCGGGTGCAAAGACATCAGCTGATCAATCCATTGATCAGCTGTCATAAGACTATGATCATTCATAATTATGCCTTGGCGTCTTCACCCGCATTTTCAGCAACCTCGGCAGTCGCCTGGTCACTATCTGTCACGACAGTTTCATCTGTAGCTGTTTCAGCCGAGACAACTTCTTCGCTCTCATCGGACAGCGCAAGAAACTCTTCAGGCTTAGCTGGCTCTTTTGCCAACATGCGTAGAATGCGCGCAAGTGTTTTCGGTAGTTCGTGACGATGAACAACCATATCGACCATGCCATGCTCAACTAGATATTCAGCCGTTTGGAAGCCTTCAGGCAATTTTTCGCGAATGGTCTGTTCAATCACACGTTTGCCGGCAAATCCAATCTCCGCACCGGGTTCAGCGATATGAATATCACCAAGCATCGCATAGGATGCAGATACACCACCGGTCGTTGGGTTTGTCAAAACCACAATATAAGGCAAACCAGCCTCTTTAAGCATTTCAACCGCAACTGTTGTGCGCGGAAGCTGCATCAAGGATAAAATCCCCTCTTGCATGCGCGCGCCGCCGGAAGCAGGGAACATGACCAATGGACATTTCTCAGAAATTGCACGCTCAAATGCCTGGATAATTGCTTCACCAGCTGCGATGCCTAAAGAACCGCCCATGAAATTAAAATCATGCACACATGCAACAAGCTTAACACCATCAACCTGACCAAGCCCTGAGACAATCGTGTCTTCAAGATCTGTGCGTGCGCGATAATCGCGTAAGCGGTCGGTATATTTCTTTGAATCGCGGAACTTAAGCGGATCTTGAACAACTGTTACGCCGGCTAATTGTTCGTAACCATCATCAAACAAATGGGCCAAACGTTCCTTGGCCTTCATTTTCATATGATACTCAGACCCAGGAACGACAAAATGGTTCTCTTCAAGGTCCGTATGAAAAACCATCTCGCCTGTCGTTGGACATTTGATCCATAGGTTTTCAGGCACATCACGACGACCCAACATCGAGCTGATTTTTGGTCGTACGTAGTTTGTAATCCAGTTCACGCTAAATTCTCCAATTTCGTCTCGTATATTTGGTGGTTTTACGAGACTTTTTCAATACGTGCGTTTGCTACACCTTGCGCAAGCTCTTCGATGAGCGTTGAAACATTTGAAACCGTATCAGCTGTCGCAGCTCCGTTTTCATCTAGTGAATTGGCAATTTGGCTGACAATTGCAGAACCTACAACCACACCATCTGCATCAGCGCCAATTGCTTGTGCTTGTTCAGCTGTTTTAACACCAAATCCAACGCAAATCGGTAATTCTGTATGCGATTTAATGCGCTTCACCGCTTCAGAAACATTTGCAGTTTCGGTAAGAGCAGATCCGGTGATGCCGTTCATTGAGACATAATAGACAAAGCCGGATGTGTTTTTTAGCACTTTTGGCAAACGCTTATTATCAGTTGTTGGTGTCGCTAGACGAATGAAATTGATGCCTTTTTCAAGTGAGGGAATACACAATTCATCATCCATCTCAGGCGGTAGATCAACAACAATCAATCCATCAATCCCGGCTTCAAGTGCAGCATCTAAAAACCGATCAACGCCATAGATATAAATAGGATTATAATAACCCATCAAAACAATAGGCGTATCTTGATCTTCTTTGCGAAACTCTTTGGCGATATCCAAAGTCTTTTGCAAAGTTTGACCACCTTTTAGCGATCGACGTGCAGCCATTTGAATAGCAGGACCATCCGCCATAGGATCAGAAAACGGCATGCCAAGTTCAATAACATCCGCGCCAGATTGCGCAAGCGCCTTCATAATGCCAACAGAGCTATCATAATCTGGGTCACCACCCATAAAATAGGTGACAAGTGCAGGTCGGTTTTGCGCTTTTAAATCCGCAAATCGTTTGTCCATACGTGCTGTCATTTTATAGCTCCACACCCAAATGTTTACCCACAGTAAAGACGTCTTTGTCACCACGACCACAAAGGTTCATGACAATAATTTTGTCTTTGTCCATTTTCGGCGCGCGTTTCATAACTTCTGCCAAAGCATGGCTTGGTTCAAGCGCTGGAATAATACCTTCAAGACGGGTTAATACCTGAAAAGCCTCTAGAGCTTCATGGTCCATAATTGGCACATATTCAACACGGCCGGTATCTTTAAGCCACGAGTGCTCTGGTCCAATCCCAGGATAATCAAGCCCTGCGGAAATAGAATGACCTTCTTCAATTTGGCCATCACTATCTTGCAATAGATAAGTTCTGTTGCCGTGAAGTACTCCAGGATTACCTGCAGTTAGTGATGCGCAATGCTCGTCTGTATCAAGACCTTTACCACCAGCTTCAACGCCAACGATTTGTATATCCTTGTCATCAAGGAAAGGATGGAACAAACCAATTGCATTGGAACCGCCACCAACAGCTGCAACAAGCATATCTGGCACACGGCCTTCGCGCTCAATCATTTGCTCACGTGTTTCCTGGCCGATAACAGATTGAAAATCACGAACCATCTCAGGATATGGATGAGGACCAGCGGCCGTACCAATGATGTAATATGTATCATCGACATTGGTCACCCAATCGCGTAACGCTTCATTCATTGCATCTTTAAGCGTTCCGTTACCTGCAGTAACTGGGATCACCTCTGCGCCTAAAAGCTTCATACGAAATACGTTTGGCGCCTGACGCTCAACATCTTTTGCACCCATATATACAACACAAGGCAAACCAAAGCGAGCTGCAACAGTTGCTGATGCTACACCATGCTGTCCGGCACCTGTTTCAGCGATTATGCGTTTTTTACCCATGCGTTTTGCAAGCAGGATCTGGCCAAGACAATTATTGATCTTGTGGGAACCCGTATGGTTCAATTCATCGCGCTTGAAATAGATTTTTGCACCACCAAGCTCTTCGGTCAAACGCTCAGCAAAATATAATGGGCTTGGACGGCCAGTATAGTGCTTGTTTAAATCTTCCAGTTCATCTTTGAATGTCTGATCAGTTTTCGCAAAATCCCAATGCTCTTGCAAATCAAGGATTAGCGGCATTAATGTTTCAGCTACAAAGCGGCCACCATAGATGCCAAAGCGCCCATCTTCGTCAGGACCTTCCCTGAGTGAGTTAGGTAATGATTGTTGGTTCACGCGTTTCTCCTCGGATCCAAATTTTGAACATGATTTGATAGCGCTAAAAAAGTCATCCATCAATTCTTTATCTTTTACGCCCGGTTTTATTTCTATCCCCGAAGAGACATCCATTCCAATTGCATGCGTGTTATTGATCGCTTCACACACATTTTGAGCATTTAGCCCACCTGATAACATATATTCAACACTTTGATCTAAGCTTTCAAGCAAGCGCCAATCAAAGGAAACACCATTTCCGCCCGGCAATTCTGAACCCTTTGGTGCTTTGGCATCAAATAACATGCGATCAGCGACGCCAATATAGGGTTTTATCTTTTCCAAATCATCCGCATCACGAATGGAAAATGCCTTCATAACGGGCAAGTTATATCGTGCTTTAACCTCACTAACGCGCTCAGGTGTTTCGCCACCATGTAGCTGCATCATGTCAGGTTTAAGAATATTGTTGATCTCATCAAGATATTCATCGCTTGCATTGACCGTAACCGCTACAATTTGTGACGTTCCACGCGCAGGCACTGCCGCAGCAGCCGCCTCTTTTGGCGATACATGCCGAGGGCTTTTTTCAAAGAAAATAAAACCGATCTGGTGGGCACCATTCTGTGTGGAATGCGCAACCATATCAGCAGTTTTCAAGCCGCAAGTTTTGATCAACATAGTCATAGTTTCGCAAGTGCCATGAATTTCGCTCAGAGTCGAGACATTTGATGAAAATGCGGCAATTAGCTCCTAAAAATGCAGCTTAGTTTATACAATGCTATTACTACATTACTGTTCTCAATAAGTTGAGGATGCCTTTCTAGCGACCATCTTGAGTTAAAGTCTATGTTTCGCTTTATCTCATTTTGCTTATCGGGCGCGCCATTTTATTCAAAAGCTAAATTTTTTATCTGCAAGCATTTTGCGCCATATTGATTTCACAATTTTAAATTAGGTGAAATATATGGTGAGATTTACAGCACGTATGACCCGGCTAAGCTTGAAAGTCCTTTTTGTACTATTCGTGGTCTTCATCTTGCCCGCGATAGCGCATTTTAGCGTTTGGGCATTATCTGATCGCCCATCAAGTTGGCGAAACGCACAATGGTCAAGTGCTGGTGTGTTGCCCTCAAATCCTTTTAAAGA
This sequence comes from Lentilitoribacter sp., assembly GCA_039986595.1. Taxonomy (GTDB): domain Bacteria; phylum Pseudomonadota; class Alphaproteobacteria; order Rhizobiales; family Rhizobiaceae; genus Lentilitoribacter. Next base: position 579,237 of record JBDWQJ010000004.1, on the reverse strand, counting down.
CGAGGCAGCGGTTTACGTAATAACAGCGCGCACTGGTGGCCTTAAAGGCGCATTTGCCACCCACTCATGGCTGGTGTTAAAACCAAAAGGTGCAAGCTATTATGATCGTTATGATGTTGTTGGTTGGGGTACACCTTTGCGCAAAAATGCCTATGATGCTGATGGGCATTGGTATTCCAATAAACCCGTCATCAGCCATGAGATAACTGGTGATCAAGCGCAAGATGTCATCCCTGAGCTTGAACGGGCTATTGCCAATTATAAATGGCGTGACCGTGGTGATTACACACTTTGGCCTGGACCAAATTCCAATACTTTCGTTGCTCACATTCTTAGCCAATTTCCAGAACTGATAGCAAACGCGCCAAGCACTGCAGTGGGCCGCGACTTCCCTGCAGATGGACGATGGATTGGCCGTAAAAAAGACGGTGCTTTGTTTGCAACGCTTGGCGGTTATTTAGGGTTTGAAGTTGGCGGCAATGTTGGTCTTGAAATAAATTTTTTAGGACTGGTTGCCGGTTTCAACTTTAAAAACAGCGAATTGATCATTCCAGCGTTTGGTGCTGTAAGCTGGCGATGATGCATCATAAGGTTTTTTAAATTACTCCAATATGATTATCCCAATTAAGCTGGTGTTGAATTGAGCCAAAGCGGCCGTTTTCGCTGCTTTTAATAAACTTGTTTTGTAAAGGTGCGAGACCACATATACCGGCATCCATATAAGAATGTAAAATATTGCCATCATTGCTATTTAGCACCAATACCTGTCCACCTTTAGGGGATGATAGTGCCACAACACCTTCATTATCATTGATTGATACGGATCCGATATAATTTTTAAAGCCAACCATTTGTTTCGCCGGCAAATCTATAAATTCTAACGCATTGCCAAGTGATACTTTTGCAATGAGTGGTGCTTGATCGAAGGCATTTCCCTCATATTGCCCTCCCATCCATACATTGCCATTTTTGTCACAAGCCAGGTGCCGCATAGATAGCAATGACCATGTTGCGGGCAGTTGATGAACTTCTTTAATTGTACCAGACACCGCGTCTATAAATGCGATATTGGAGCGCATCGATTCAAGGTTTAATTTAGTGCGGGGAAATTGCGGATGGGTTTTTATCCCACCATTTGCGACGCACAATGATTTACCATCTGGCAGCATAATTATTTCATGGGGGCCAATTCCGCCGGAGCCGAATTCACCAATATGAGTAAAACCATCGGTAACATCATAGATGCCAATTTTTCCGTCACCTGTTTCAAAATTGTTTTCTGAGGCAAATAGTAATTTGCCATTTGTTGAGAAAGCACCGTGGCCATAAAAATGTCGATTGATAGGTGTCGTAAAAAGTTGAGGCTCTTTATCGTTTTTGGGATCAAAGGCCAAAGCGAAATTACCTGGACGCCTGGCAAAAATAATTGACCATTGCGAATGTAAATTTGATGCTAAACCATGACCACGCGCAGGTAGTTTGTGTCTGTATAAAATGTCGCCTGTTTCTGAGAGAAGCGCGAGACCAAAACTTCCATCTTTTTGTCTAAAGCCTGATGCAAATATCGCATCATCTTCAAATGCTTTTGCACCTGCATCACGCGGCAAAATGCCGTTACTTATGCTCGCGCCAACGCCAAGTAAAAAAGCGCGTCTATCAAGCTCAAGCCGCCTCAATCGCCATCTCCAAATGAGAACCCTGCTGAAAGGCCAAGCTGTTGTGAAAAATCATTGTCTATGCGCGAAATTGCAAAGCCGATAGCCAATTTTAAGTAAGCTAGTTTTTGACGGTCATCTTGTGACTGTATGAGTTCAAGCACCGCTTTATCTATGGAGTTCGCCGTATTTATCGCCTGATTAAGTTCAAAACGTACGCTTTCCCCTAGCGCGCTATTTTCTTGAGGTAAAAGCTGCTCAACGCCACTTTCTGTGAAAAGTTTTTCAAGTCCTGAAAGCCCGCTGATGATCATCGCAAGCGTGTTTTCTGATCGCCACATCAGCGCCGATTTTGGTCGATCAAGTTTAGCTTCGTCTTTTAAAAAAGCCCCGATGCGCACATCACTGAGCGCTTCTAATCCGTGGACCATCGTTCCAATCAGAACATTTAGAGCTTCATTATCATTGCGATACAGCGGATTTTCATCATTCGGATTAAGCCAAAACTTAGCTGCGATACCATCATTTTCCCAGCCAGCAACGAGGGTGTTGGATATATCTGTCAGGTTTTGTGAAACGGCATGACCAAATTTACACCGAAAGGCGCCGTCATGAGATTTTAGCGCCTCGAAACCTGTCCCAAACAAGATGAATTCTAGTGCGCCTAGGCCTTGAACTGCAACGCTCTTTTGCGTGAGACTGCCAAAGCTTGTGACACTTGCATCTTCATTTGCGAGCGCGCGCTGAACTTGTTTTAGCCCGGTGGATTTTCTGTCGGGATAGAACAAAATCCGCTCAACACGGTTTTTCGACATAATTGGTCCAACGCGAAACCACTCTATCTGTGCCCACGAATTTGCGAAATCCAAAAATGATAAACGTGCGCTTTTGAAATTTGCATCAGATGGTATTTCGCATAATTGCGCTATGTCACCCTTTAATGCTTGAGACTTTATTTGAAGATCGGCATATCGCGGCTGAATGTAATTTATTAAAACATTAGATAGCACACGCTTTGTTGCCCCATCTACTTGCGCAGCTGACGGGAAAACGCTGAGAATACAAAAGATGACGGCAGCTAAAATACGCATTAGAGACTTTCTAAAAATGAGATGAGTGCATTACGTTCTGACTTTTCCATGCTTGCAAAAACGTCCCGTGATTTTTGCGCTTCACCACCATGCCACAAAATGGCTTCGGTGAGATTTCTTGCCCGACCATCATGCAAGAAGAAGGTATGGCCACTCACAATTTCGGTCAATCCAATACCCCACAAAGGAGGTGTGCGCCACTCTTGGCCATTGGCGGTGCCCACTGGCTGATTATCGGCCAATCCCTCACCCATGTCGTGAAGTAAAAAATCCGAATAAGGCCAGATCAATTGGAATTTCTGCGCTTTGTTTTTGGCTTTGCGGCTTGTGACGAATTTTGGTGTATGACAAGCGATACAGCCAGAATTATAAAACAATTCTTTTCCGCGCAACACGATCGCGTCTTCCACATTGCGGCGCTGAGGAACGGCCAAATTCTCTGAGTAGAATGTAACCAACTCTAAAACTGGATCCGGCGCTTCGCTTTGACCTAGTCTTGGCTGCACGCCTGTCGGAAATTCGCGACATTTTTCTTGTAAGTCTGTGCAATCACCATATGGCGACATTGCAAGCGGAGATGATATGCCAATATCTCCTGAAAACGCGCCAGCACTTTGACCTTCAACTGTTGCATTTTGTGCTTTCCAGCCAAAACGGCCTAACTCCAACAGGTCACTATCAGCATTATACTGATATTGCGGTTTGCCAGATATGCCATCACCATTTTTGTCTTCAGGATCCGCCAAAGCCAAAATATCAGATGCATGTATGGCTTCAATCAACCCTAAACCAATCATTTGAGGGGTTACCCGGGGTGACAACGTCGTTAAAGGATGCAAATCGCCAAAGCCAAGATTATCAACTTTATAACTTGGTTTGCGCAATGAGATGATAGTGCCATCTTTTAGCGTAACTGGTGTTTCTTCATAGGAAATGACCATCGTGCCTTCAGCGGATAAGCCCGGCACGGCTAAATCTTGAAGTTGGCCACCATAATTTGGATCGGGCAAAGTTTGTACAACATAGTCAGCAAGGGCCTGACGCTCTGCGTCATTTTCTGGTGCGCGCGCTAGTCGTAAAAACATCGAAGTTGCATCTGTATCACCCTCAGGAGGGTGTCCGCGACCATCTTTTATGTGGCAAGACTGGCAAGCTCGAGCATTAAACAGTGGGCCAAGGCCATCAGATGCATGGGTTGATGAAGGCGATGAAACCCAAAGCTTTCGAAAAAGGGCATTACCAAGCTTAAAATTCATTTCTTCTTCAAATGTCAGATTTGCGCTGAACTGAGAAAAAGCATCTTGGTTGACGCGTTTTAAGGACGTACCTGCACCGCCTTGCATCGCTTCAAAACGTTCTGTTTTGGTAAAATCTGTAGTTGGTTGCGTGATCTTCTGAACACGGTTTAAGTCTTTGGTAATCAGATCATTTCGAATTTCAGAAATATTATGATCTTTTGCAGAAACATGCGGCGCAAACACCCATGTGGAAAGAAGCAACACTGAAACAAGCAATTTTCTTTGCACGATTAATTCCTCAAACAAAGCAGCAAGCAGCTCAAATTTTCAAATGAACTGCTTGCATATAACAACAATAATCCACGGCGTTAAACCGCGGTATCTTAAATACTATTCAAAAACAGCATTTGGATTATCAAGACTATCAGAACCTTCAAGCTCAATTGCGCCCAATTCTAGTGCTGTGATAGCGCGTTCGATTGATTTTGTTTGTTTTACTAAACCATCAATGGCTGCTTGTACAACTGCATTGCCTTCTGTGTTTCCTTCACTGATCATTTGATCGTAGGCTTCACCAGCTTCAGCGCGCTTTGCCATAACTTGCATTGCATCAACAGTTGCTGAAAGATCCGCTTCCAACTCAGCTGCAACACCTGCATCTTTTAACTTCACCAAATCCATCAGCGATGCGCCAGATACAGTGCTTCCATCAACGCGAGTGTAGGTTCCAAGATAGACATTTTGAATACCAACTGCGTCATAAAGGTGCGAGTTGTGAGTGTTGTCGGAGAAGCAATCATGTTCTTCTTCAGGATCACCAAGCAAAAGACCTAGCTTCATGCGCTCACCAGCAAGTTCACCATATGAAAGTGAGCCCATACCAGTAAGAATTGTTGAAAGACTACCAGACGTGCCAGCTTCTTCCAAAGCTTTACGCGCAGCACCGCCAACTTCCCAGTTTGCTGCCATTTCTTCTAGATCAGAAATCATCAATTCAGATGCAGCTTTAAGATATTCGCGGCGACGCTCACATGAAGCGTTTGAACAATCTGTTAGCGAAAAATCTGTCGCAGGACGATTACCAGCACCTTTACCATTACCATTTAGATCTTGGCCCCAAAGCAAAAATTCAATAGCGTGATAACCTGTTGCAACATTGGCTTCAATACCTGCGGCTTCGTGCAATGTTTCTGACAAAAATGCTGGTGTAATTGCAGTTGCGTTTACGTCTTCACCATTGATTTTGATCGCAGCGTTAGAAATCACGTTTGCAGTGTAAAGTGTGTTTTCATCACTTTCTGTGCCATAAGATGCATCAACATAATCAATTAAACCTTCATCAAGCGGCCAAGCGTTTACTTTGCCTTCCCAATCATCAACGATTGCATTACCAAATCGGTAAACTTCAGTTTGCTGGTATGGTACGCGTGAAGCAAGCCAAGCGCCTTTAGCCGCAGCAAGTGTTTCATCCGAAGGCGCTGCTAAAAATGCATCAATTGCAGTATCTAGAGCTTTCGCTGTTAAAAGTGAATCGGCATATTTTGCTTCAGCAATATTTGCATAATTTTCAACAACTGCTTCCGCTGTAACGTCTGACATTGCAAAAGCTGCTGTTGAAGCAAAAAGTGATGTGCTTGCCATAAGAGCTGCGACAAGCATTGGTGATTTAAAATTCATAAGTTTAACCTTTCTAATGAATTGTATAATTCGTTATGTGTTCTTGGGATTGATTTTTGGCGTGAATTTCTGCCAGCACAGCAGCCGGTATCGGTAATAATAACGAACCTGCGGATTTCATAACCATCGCATATTCGCCAGCTGGCGCCAGAATTTGTGAACATTTTGCAAGGCATGACAGAGCATTTATGCTTTCCTGCAACGCCTCATCGTCTCCGTGTTGAAGCGAAGCTATAAGACCTAAAAGCATGCATTCATCTGAATTAAGATGACCCGAGTTTGGTGCGTAGCATTTTAACGGGCATGTTGCGCAATGGCCTAAGCTTTGAACAAAGTTGCTTAGTGCATTTGCAGCTAATTGACCATCTTGTTCGCCTAAAACTGAGATAAATTCCTGCTGACATTGCTCCCAATGGCTTTCGCATTTTGTGAGGTAACCTGCAACCCAATTTCGATAGCCATTAATCGTCAAACCTTCCGGTTGGCGCGCAAGATATGCCTTTGCAGGGCATTCTTGATTGCTAGAATTTGGTTGAAACATTTGATTACTCATAAGCGTATCGCATTAACTTGAGTTTTTCAGTAAAGTATAATTAAAGTGGAGTCAAATAGTATAGTTTATAATCGCTCTAAACTAGCGCATTTGGCGAAGTTTTTGTTGCGGTTTAGCCCCCATCCGCTTGGTTACATGAGAATATACTGATATGGCTCAAAAGCAGTATTTCTACCGTTAAATCTGCCAATCAAAATCGTCGCCAAAACGCACGGGCGCATTCAAATTAGAAAACTTTTCATCTCTAACCAATTGATAAAATTACTATAATTCCAATTTATATCTTTACTTTACACTCAAATTTAAATTTTCTCTTGCTTTCGAAACCGCTTTCGGAAATACTCGCGAAACCGCTTTCGGGAAGCATAAGTTTGGTGAATAAATGACTACGCGTATAAATCTGAAGCAATTATCAGCGCATCTTGGGTTAACTGAGGGCACAGTTTCGCGAGCTTTGAATAATTACCCTGATATCAGCATGAAAACGCGTGAACGCGTTCAAAAAGCAGCCCAAGCGCTTGGTTATAAAGCCAACCCGACAGCCCGCCGCCTTGCCACTGGCATTGCAGAAGCGGTGGCATATATAATGCCTGAAAATGGCAATACAATATCCGAACCATTTGTCGCATCTTTGCTTGCAGGCTTGGCTGAGTCGCTCGCTAGAAGAGGTTGGGACATGCATGTTGTACAAGCGTCTCCGGCTGAAAACGAAGAAGATCTGATAAAGCGCTTGATATCAAGCCATAAAGTCAGCGGTGTTGTATTATCGCGCCCACACAAAAAAGATGCGCGAATAAAGCTCCTACAAGATGCAAAAATGCCATTTGTCGTGCATGGTCGGTCATTGGAAAGCAGCGGATACGCATGGTATGATGTCGATAGTAAATCCGCCTTTATGGATGCAGTGGATCATCTAGTTGCTCTTGGGCATCATCGGATTGGGTTTATCGGTGCTCCAACATATCATAATTTTGCGCAGACCCGTCTTGATGGATATCGCGAAGCTATCGTGACCAACGGCATCGAACTTGATAACGATTTGGTGCAGATCACTGAGCTTACAGATGATGGTGGGGAGCGCGTTGCACATGATCTTCTTGATCTTGAGAATCCGCCAACCGCACTATTATGTTTAACAGACACGCAGGCATTTGGCGCTCTAGCTGCCCTGCATTCGCGTGGTCTGGTTCCAGGAAAACACGTTTCAGTTATTGGCTATGATGGCGTTCGGTTTGGCAGACACACCAATCCGCCTTTAACCACTATGGCCCAACCGCAAGCTCATTCCGGTCGTCAATTGGGAGATATGATCTTATCGATCATTGATGGTGACGACCCGAAAAAGCATCAAGTCCTTCGTCGTGCTGAATTGGTGCGAAGAAAAAGTGACGGTCCGGTTTGGACCGAAAATCAAACTCAATCAATGAGTAAATGGGAGAGAGAAGAATGAAATCCTTGAAACTACTTGCCGCAGGTTTAATGCTATCGGCATCAACAGTGAGCATGTCACTTGCTGACACAATCACAATGTGGACAATGGAAGAGCAACCTGAACGCATGCAAGCTCAGGAAAAAATTGCTGCTGACTTTAAAGCTAAAACTGGACATGATGTTAAAATTGTCCCTGTGTCTGAAAAAGATATTTCAACACGTGCAACGGCCGCTTTTGGTGCGGGTGATCTGCCAGATGTGTTAAACCACACTGTTCAGCATTTGCTACCATTTGCATCTGCTGGCATGCTTGATAGCGGTGCAGCAACAGAGGTTGTCGAAAATCTTGGCATGGGCACTTTCGCTTCCGGTCCAGTAAACATGGCAAAATCAAACGGTGAGATAGTATCCGTCCCAACAGATGGTTGGACACAACTTGTTGTTTATCGTGCCGACATGTTTAAAGAAATGGGTCTAAACCCTCCAAAAACTTTTGCTGATATTGAAGCTGCGATCGCAAAACTTCACAACCCACCAAGCATGTATGGTTTTGTTGCTGCAACAAAAATCGATGAAACTTACATGATGCAGTTGATTGAGCACATCTCGTTGGCAGCAGGATATTCACCTGTTAATGCCGATGGTTCAATCAATGAAGATACATCCAAGCTTAAAAACGTTTTGACGTTCTATAAGACGATTGCAGATGCATCTCCAGAAGGTGACCTTTACTGGAAACAATCGCGCGAGCTTTATCTTGGCGGCAAAGCTGCGATGATCATCTGGTCACCATCATTATTGGATGAACTTGGCGGCTTGCGCGACAGTGCACCGGTTACAATCAATGATGATCCAACCTCGAAAGATCTGGCGAAAGACACAGGATTTGTGACTGTGTTCTCTGGTCCTGGCAATGATGCAGGTGCTGCATATGCAGATGTTCGTTATTTGGGCATCACCAATGATGCGAACACTGAAGTTGCACAAGAGTTTGTTGAATTTGCCCTGTCTGAAGGTTACGGCGACTGGCTTGGGATGGCCCCTGAGGGTAAATTCCCAGTGCGTAAAGGCAGCGCAGAAGGCAAAACTGATTTCGAAGCAATGTGGTCAGGCCTGAATGTTGGTGTTGATCGCAAAGAGCCACTTGGCAATATTTATCCAAAAGCTGTGATTGACGATATTGTTGCTGGCCTATCTGTTGGTGACCGTTGGGGCGTGGCTGATGGCCAACTTGAAACAGCCTCAAAACTTGTGAACGCACGTGTGATGTCACAAGTCATCCGTAAATATATCGACGGTGAAGTTGATCTTGATGCAGCAGCGAATGAAATCGTTGCCAAGCATAAAGAACTTTAAACCATAACGACACTGCGAGCATCCCTGGTGCTCGCAGTGCAAATTTACTGACGGTAATTAAAAATGTCTGCAACTGAAAATCTATCAAAAGGCCCGCCGAAAGGTTTCGGGGCACTGGCAAAGCGCGAGCAGCGCCTAGCTTATATCATGCTGTTGCCGACATTTTTAATTGTCTTAGGCATCGTGCTTGGACCTTTATTGGCCAACTTTTGGATCAGCTTTAAACCTGTCCAGCTTGCCGATTTGCGCGCCGCATCAACTCTTGTCAACGAGCAATTAAGACCACGTCCAAAAGCTGCCGGTGACGAGGTTATCATGCGTTATCGAATTCGAAATTCATCGCAAAAGGACCCGATTACCGAGGTTACCCTCAGCGACACAGTTCCAGCTGGATTAGTGTTACAGCTCAATGATGAGCGATGTGAACTCAATGGTCGTGAACTTTTTTGTGATTTTGGCACTATTGAACCAGGCGGTCGTTTTAATCTTGATTTCCCCACAATTGTTGAGCAGGCTTATATCGACAATGGCGAAAGACCACGGGACAGTAAATCTGCTTTAACCGGGCAATCTAAAAACATCTTAACATCATTTGAATTCACGCTAGAGAACTTCGATAAAGTATTTTCATCATCCGAATTTTGGTCCGTTTTGAGGGTGTCGTTATATTACACAATTTTTGGAACATTGGGCGCCTTGGTTCTTGGCTTATTTGCTGCGCAAATATTAAACACAGCTTTTAAAGGTCGCAGCATCTTAAGGGGCCTTTTCTTGTTTCCCTATGTTGCGCCAGTTATCGCGGTCGCGTTTGCATGGGTGCTTCTTCTTGATGCCGGACCGGGGGGCACATTTAACGCAATGTTGATCCGTATGGGGGCAATCGAAGGCCCAATTAATTTCCTCGGTCAGCGTGCAATTCCAGTTTCATTATTGGGAATAGAATTTGACTTTCCAATGGCGCTGACAACAGTGATCACCTTCGAAGCTTGGCGTTATTTCCCACTGTCGTTTTTGTTTATTCTTGCACGCATGCAGTCGATTTCAACCGACATGTATGAAGCTGCAGAAATTGACGGGGCAACTCCGCTTCAACAATTTTGGTATCTGTCTTTGCCGCAACTATTAGGCATTTTATCGGTGCTTTTCTTATTGCGGTTTATTTGGACATTTAACAAGTTTGACGACATTTTCCTTCTTACAGGCGGTGCGGCGGGCACACGGACACTCACCGTGGATGTATACGAGCAGGCATTTGCCGTCTCCAATTTAGGAGCAGGTGCAGCTGTTGCCGTCGTCGTGTTCTTCGTCTTGCTCTTCTTCGCACTCATCTTTTTCAAATTTTCACCACAGGATGACGGATAATGAAGATAGGAACAATTACAATATCCGCAGCCATTATTGGTGCGATCTGGGGCGCAATCTGGATGATTGTCATCGGCATATTGCTTATGCTGGTGTCTGGCATCACCGCATCACCCCCAGCGGGAACAGCACTTGTTGCCGGATTGGCAGCGGGCTTAACATTTATTTTTCTTCCCATCGAAAAACGAACCCGAACTACATTTACCATTTTGGGTGTTGGAATTGCTGTTTTGCTCTTTCTTCTGACAGGTGGACAAGTTTTCGGAACAACGATTTCCGAAGGTATTTTATATCAAATCCTGGCATGGGCTATTTGGTCAGCGCTTGTGGTTATCTCGATTAAGATGTGTTTGCAGGATTATCAAACAGGCTCTGCAAAACGGTATCGCATGGAGCTCTTGCTCATTCGTGTTCTTAAAGGCTTAGCTTTTGTGCTCTTCACAATTGTCGTCATCTTACCGTTTTATGTCATGGTCATGACAAGTCTTAAAAGTCAGCAGTCACTTTTATCAAACCCGCTAGATTTTTCGATCAATCTTGCGCAAGGACCTGAGCTTTTGTTCCGTTCTTATATTGAATTGTTTACGCAATATCATTTCGGAACGTTTTTATGGAACTCTGCACTTGTGTCAGTGGCTACGGTTGTCATCACGCTCTTATTTGCGGTACCAGGTGCATACGCTGTTGCAAGACTTCGCTTTCCCGGACAAGTCGTCTTATCACGCTCGATTTTGCTGATTTACATGGTTCCGGCGATTGTTTTGGTGATTCCTCTCTACGCTGTGTTTTCACAAGCAGGATTGCGCAATTCGCTCACCGGTTTGCTTATTGTTTATCCTGCAACAACAATCCCTGTGGCGCTCTATATGCTGCAAGGATATTTCCGTGGGTTACCAAGTGAACTTGAAGAAGCGGGACTTATGGACGGTTTATCGCGCGTTGGTGTGATTGCAAAAATCACAATGCCATTATCATTGCCCGCATTAGCGTCGGTTGCGCTCTATGTCTTTATGATTGCGTGGAATGAATTCTTGTTCGCCTTTATGTTCTTAGATGATTTAGACATGTTCACGCTCTCACGCGGCGTTGTTTCACTCAACTCATCTGAAGTGCCAAGGCAACATTTAATGGCTGGTGCTGTTGTCGCAACTGTTCCTGTCCTTGCGATATTCTTATGGTTTGAAAAGTTCTTAGTTGCCGGCCTTACAGCTGGCAGTGTGAAGGGGTAAATTAATGAGTTCGAATTTAGATGAGCTCGCAGTTGAAGTTCTGCGTAATAATGATCGTGGCGGTTATACGGTCCCAACAGCACGTTTATATCCATATCAATGGAATTGGGATTCGGCCTTTGTTGCACTTGGATTAGCGACTTACGACCGGGAGCGCGCTTGGCAGGAGATTGAGTTTCTTTTTGATGGGCAATGGGAAAACGGGATGGTTCCATCCATTATTTTCCGTCGTAACGATCCTGATTATTTTCCGGGTCCTGAAACCTGGCAATGTAATGATTGCAAAGTCCTTTCAACAGGTATCTCTCAGCCGCCTGTTGCAGCCTCTGTTGCAAGATCTCTCGTTGAGAGCGGCAACCAGTTTGACAAAGATTTTGCCGAAAAACTGTTTGACGTATTTTACGGTTGGCACAAATGGTACCATGAAGAGCGCAAGCCAGACGGTTGCCCTGTCGTTGCAACGGTGCATCCATGGGAAACCGGACGAGACAATTGCCCTGATTGGGAAATTGGGCTGAAGAATATGACTGTCGATCCTGATCTTGAAGACTATAAACGCATGGATACTGTGCATGCTGATGCCAATGAGCGGCCAAGCAAAGAGCAATATGATAAATATCTGACCATCGTAAAATTTGGCCGAGATCATAAATGGGACCAAAAAGTTCTAACCAATGAAGGGCCATTTTTAATGGCTGATCCGTGTATTCATTTCATTTTGCTTCGCGCAGATCGAGATTTATTGTGGCTCGCACAACAATTTGGAAAATCTGAATATCTCAACGAGATCCAAACATGGATTGACGAAGGAGAAGCAGGGTCTGAATATCTTTGGAATGGAAAAATTAATGCTTATTGCGCCCGTGATGTGAAGACAGGTAAATTTTCTGACGGGTTTTCAAATGCCAGCGCGCTTTCATTTTACGCAGGCGTTGGTTCTGAGAAACAGCAAACCGAAACGATCCGAAATATGCAGAGGATCCAATCAAAAGTAAAATTTATGATGCCAAGTTGGGATCCTGACGCGGCTGATTTTGAACCCCAACGCTATTGGTGCGGTCCGGTTTGGCCTCAGATGAATTATATGATCTCTTTAGGTTTAAAAGAGCATGGTTTTGAGACTATGGCTGAGAAAATCAGAAGTGATTACGAGGCTTTAATTGAGCAGTCTGGTTTTTATGAATGCTTTAATTCCATAACAGGTGAAGGTTGCATTGGAAAACAGTTTTCATGGACTGCTGCTTTGTGGCTTGCATGGATTTCACCCAATAAGAACGCCATCGCGGCATAGGAGATACCATGGGATCTATACGTTTAGATGCAGTTGAAAAATGGTTTGGCGACTTGCAGGTTATCAAGGGGATCGACCTTGAGATTAATGATGGCGAGTTCGTCATTTTCGTGGGACCATCTGGGTGCGGAAAATCAACCTTATTACGCATGATTGCGGGACTTGAAGAAACAAGCCGAGGGAAAATTCTTCTTGATGAGAAAGATGTGACCGATCGTGTGCCAAGTGAGCGCGAGCTTTCCATGGTGTTTCAATCATACGCGCTATATCCGCATATGAGTGTTCGTGAAAATGTTGGTTTTGGCTTAAAAACCGCCGGTGCGCCAAAGTCTGAAATAGATGCAAAAGTCGGCCATGCGGCAGAGATTTTGGAGCTGGATGCATATTTAGATCGCAAACCTAAGGCACTTTCTGGCGGGCAAAGACAACGCGTTGCTATTGGCCGTGCTATTGTTCGTGAGCCAAAAGGGTTCTTATTTGACGAGCCGCTTTCGAATTTAGATGCAGCGTTGCGCGTTCAAATGCGGTTTGAGATCGCAAAACTTCACGACAAGCTTAAGACAACAATGATTTATGTCACGCACGATCAAGTTGAAGCTATGACGCTTGCTGATAAAATTGTCGTCTTAAAAGACGGCCTGATTATGCAGGTCGGTTCTCCGCGTGAGCTTTATGAAAAGCCGGCTAATCTTTTTGTTGCGCAATTCATTGGCAGTCCAAAAATGAATGTCATGCCATGTAGTGCAGAAGGTGATAATTTCTCACTCGCCGAGCACGGCACGGCAGCGCATGGGTTAAGCGGGGACATCACCAACTTAAACAATTTGGGTGTCCGACCTGAACACATCACGCTTGGTGATAAGGAAGGTGCACATTGCGCAGGGATAGTTGAAGTGTCTGAATATTTAGGTTCTGATACCTTTTTATATATCAACGCGGGTGCATTGGGCACAATTGTTGTTCGAACAAGCGATGTTGGCAATGAAATCAAAGGGCAAGAGGTTTACTTACATTTCAATCCTGAACGCCTTTATTTCTTCGGGTCTGATGAACAAGTGATCACATAACCCGGTGAACTAGCAGGATAAAAAGATTTAATTAGCCGGTTATGTTAATAGATCAAAACATTATGATCTTTCCAGATGTGTCAGGATTTCTTTGGGCTATGTAGTTTAAAATATATCCTTACAGATCGCGATAGCTGATTAGTTCGATGCCCAGTTCATCAATACATTGCCTTAAGTTCAAACTTGTAAGCGTTTTTAAACAACTTGTTCGATCAGATGCAACATCCTCATATCCGGCATGGCCCATTGCTATCAGCTCTTCAGAAAATGTGGCTGGATGATCTATAAATATATATGTGCCACTGGATAATTGTGTGATTTGTTGAATAAATGCCGCAGTACGAGAATTAGTTTCTCGAGGAAATTTCGGATAGCCCTCAATCCTTTTCAATCCATGTCCAAAAGCATCATCTGCTAATTCAAACTCTAAACAAAGGTCTGAAATAACCTCCCCTATTTTCGGATCTAAATCTTTAAAGTGTTTCATCATATGCGAGCTAACATGGGAGGCGCCCTTGAACATCTTCACACCCAATGTAATTTGGGCTCTCAATTCCATGGCTAGCTCATCGATAGACCAGTCTATTTCCGCTAGTGATTGTCGGTTATCGCCCTTACGCGGTGTAATCAACGGAAAAAAATTTCCGTTCTCGTCTGTCAGAGTGGTGGCGCGCGTCAACGGGCGCCATTTAATAGCATCCCACTCGCTTGTGAGCGTTAGATGAATTCCCACATCAATATCAGATCTATCATTAAACAAACTTGCAGCATGTGAAACCCATGCACACGGCATCATGACTTCTACGCTTTTGGCAATACCTTCGGTGCATGCGTAAAAACACCCCATATTTGAAGACCAGCTTGAACCCGCGTCATCTGCACGAACCAAAAGTCTAATGTCGCCAGTCATAGTATCAACTCCATGCGTCGGTTGACCCAGCATAGCAGGCTAAAACAAAACCTCATCACAAAATCTTGCCATAAATGGACGCACAACGAATATATATTTGAGCGCTGACAATGCCGCAAAAAAGAACATAGTTTTCAATCAAGTTTTAATTTGTCGAGATCTTAATTGTATAGGCACATTTTAAGACATCTAAACACAAAATTGCAGCTAAGTTTCTTTGTCTGGATTAGCAACGGGATCTATGACCAAAACGAGACGCGTTTCACCCGTTCCGTCAATGGGCGGGGATCGATGACAAAGATCTGAATCTGGTTTTTCGGGCCATAATTTTCCACGGAATAGGATTGGTGCACCGGTCGGCGCTGTATGGATTTTCAAGGGTTCTTTGCTATCTTCTAGCGTTCCATATTGCGTGCCTGTTCCACGATACGTGCAAACCAAACGGGCCGTAATGGCATCTTTATGAAATTTACTGCAGGCGTTGTCAGTTATTTTGTCTAACCGCACCCTGATATATTTTGACCCGACCAAACTAGCAAATAATTCTGTCAGCGCTGCGATGTCGTTTACCAACAAATCTCGCTGAGGAGAGGCTTTTGTCCCTGCGATCTCACAAAGCTGAACAATTGCATCTGGAACATCTTCAACACGCAGTATGAGACGGCCTTCAGGCAAATTTTGTGATGGAATATCGTTCAACCAAGATTGAAACTCGGGCATGAGCTGCCGCTCCCAAACAGCCGCTGCGCAGTTTGGCTCGCGAAAACTAACCAGGTCTTGCGGGTGATCTGCGATAATAACACCTTTGGGGAGATTTATCACTTCCTCACAGATAAACGTCATGCCGCTTGCTCCGCGCGTTTCCATGAATGAAACGGGTCAGGATAATTTGGCAATTCATCTATAGAAGAGGCCTGATCGGCGGGGACCAAGCAATCATCTAATCTGGATTTCAATGTTTCCCAATCAATGCCGGCGCCAATAAAAACAATCTCCTGGCGACGATCACCCCACGGTTCTTGCCAATGCGCTTTGAAATAAGCTTGCGCTGTTTCATTTTGTGGTCGGTTAGCCTCCGGCACAGCCGCCCACCACTGCCCCAATGGCGAGATGGATGAAAGTGCGCCGGCAAGAGAGAATTCCGCAACCCATTCAGGGCGCGATGTAAGCCAGAAATGGCCTTTCGCGCGGATAACACCATCTAAACGTCCATTGAGTAATTGTGCTATTTTTTCAGGTACAAATGGCTGGCGCGCTCGGTACACATATGAGGCAACCCCATACTCTTCTGTTTCAGGAACATGATCCGCAAAACCATATAATTCCTTGGCCCACATCGGATGTTCTTGTGCTTTATCAAAGTCAAACATTTGGGTATTTAAGATTTCATCTGCATTTACATCAGAATGGTCCGTCTCAACGATTTTGGCGTCAGCATTTAAACTACGGATAATTTTACGCGCTGCATCGACCAATTGAGGACCAGCATCACTGACCTTGTTTAAGATGACGATGTCGGCAAATTCGATTTGATCTGTCAGTAAATGAACGAGTGTTCGCTCATCTTCCTCACCAAGAGACTGGCCATGGTCTTTTAGAAAGTCATGAGATGAAAAGTCCTTAAGCAGATTGACTGCATCAACAACGGTAACCATCGTATCAAGCCGCGATACATCGGCAAGGCTCTGACCATTTTCATCACGAAAATCAAAGGTTGCAGCAACTGGTAACGGCTCGGATATACCTGTTGATTCAATTAACAAGTAATCAAAACGATCTTCAGAGGCTAAATTACGAACCTCATTTAAAAGGTCTTCACGCAATGTACAACAGATGCAACCATTTGACATTTCAACCAAAGTCTCATCTGTTTTACTCAATTCTGTATCTGCGCGCACAAGATCAGCATCGATATTTACTTCGGACATATCATTAACGATGACCGCCACGCGGCGACCATCTCGATTGTTTAAAACTCTATTAAGTAGTGTCGTTTTACCGGCACCAAGAAAACCGGAAAGGACCGTCACAGGGAGACGCGTATCAGACATGAATATACCCTCAATCAAAATGTAATGATATTACATAACTAAAATAGATACATGATAATTGCAACTACATTTGCGACGTGGAACGATTTTTTTAAATTGGATATAATAACGTGAGGACGTAATGGAGCAGACGTTATGGAAATAGCACCTGACAACCCTGTTGTGGCCGTGAAAACCAGCGCAATGGCAGACAAGATTGAAACGTATTTTAGGTGAGGAATAGGCTAGCTATTCATAGACCAAACGGAAACCCAAATTCGATGTTGATGTATCGGCTGACGTGCTGTTTCTTGCCGCGATCCGGTATCGAAAGCAATAACTCTTATGACACAAAAATGAGCCGCCTTTGCTTAGCTTAAAACCCTTTTTTCCAGCATGCAGCGCTAGCTTATTTCAAAGTCAGAAGTACGATCTCTGATTTGACTTGTGTTACATTTGGCTGCGGCAATAACCGCTTATGGATAAATTCAGCGAACGATTTAAGGTCGTGCGTTAAAACATTAAGCACGTAATC
Source organism: Lentilitoribacter sp. (assembly GCA_039986595.1). GTDB lineage: Bacteria > Pseudomonadota > Alphaproteobacteria > Rhizobiales > Rhizobiaceae > Lentilitoribacter. Next base: position 561,812 of record JBDWQJ010000004.1, on the reverse strand, counting down.
TGCATCGCCCGATACAGACCAAGCAGCCTCAATCTCCGGTGTGGTTTCTAAAAATCGTGCAAACTTGTTGGCAATGTCTTCATTGTGCTGGGTAAGGTTGACCCTTGTAATTGCTCGCAATGTAAACCCCAACGCTTCATGGCTCGTGCGAGCACCATAACCTGAAATAATGCCTATTTCTTCCAGCTTCGCCTTACGGCGAGCGCATTGCGATGCAGAAAGATTTACAATCTGTGAAAGCTGCGCGCTGGTTTGCGTACTATCAGCAATTAATGCGCTCAATATTGCATGATCATAGCTATCAAGAGAAATTGACGTCATTATTTTCTATTCCTTGCGCATATTTCGCAAATTTACGGCAAAACGAGGTTAAAATGCAACCCTAGCGCATTCGACCCGATTTACAATATTACAAATCAAACTTGGAGATATCGTATGGGTCCTTTTCCTCATGATGCGCCGCGCGCTACAATTACACCTGAAAACCCTGCTGGAACGGACGGATTTGAATTTGTTGAATTTGCCCATCCTGATCCTCAATGCCTGCGAGATACGTTCTCAAAAATGGGATATATGCATGTTGCTAATCACAAAACAAAGTCCGTTGAACTTTGGCAACAAGGCGATGTTTCTTATCTTATAAACTCTGAGCCAAACTCTCACGCTTCTGAATTTATAGAAGAACACGGCCCATGCGCCCCATCCATGGGGTGGCGTGTTGCCAACGCAGAACATGCATTTGACTATGCAGTGAAAAACGGCGCTGAACCTTACAATGGTGATGGCAAGGTGATGGACGTGCCTGCGATCATTGGCATTGGTGGTTCACTGATCTATTTCATAGAGCAATATCATGATCAGAGCGCCTATAATGATGAGTTTGACTGGATAACAAATGCTCACCCAAATGGCGTTGGGTTTTATTATCTGGACCACCTGACGCACAATGTCTTTAAGGGCAACATGGATGTCTGGTTCCGCTTTTACAAAAATCTATTTAATTTCAAAGAAATTCGTTTTTTTGATATTCAGGGTAAATACACAGGCCTTCTATCAAGGGCACTGACATCCCCCTGCGGCCGCATTCGCATTCCTATTAACGAGGATCGAGGTGAAACCGGCCAAATCGTAAATTACTTAAAAAAGTACAAGGGTGAGGGAATACAACATATCGCTGTTGGAAGTAACGATATCTACAATTCAGTTGACGCGATTGCATATCGTGGCGTTAACTTCATGCCAGGTCCACCTGATGCATATTACACAATGTCGTTTGACCGTGTTGCAAATCATGATGAACCGATCGATGAAATGAAGAAACATGGCATTTTGATTGATGGTGAAGGCGTTGTGGATGGCGGGGAAACCAAGATCTTGTTGCAGATTTTTTCAAAAACAGTGATTGGCCCAATTTTCTTCGAGTTTATTCAACGCAAAGGAGATGATGGCTTTGGCGAAGGAAACTTCAAAGCATTATTTGAAAGCATTGAGGCAGAAGAGATTGCCAATGGAGACTACGGCGAAAAGGCGATAGCAGAATGACGCTCACATTTGCACCATCAATTGATGGGCCACACAAAGGTTATATGTCTGGCTTTGGGAATGACTTTGAAACAGAAGCGTTACCGGGTGCATTACCTCAAGGGATGAACAGTCCACAAAAATGTAATTATGGCCTTTATGGTGAACAACTCTCTGGAACTGCCTTTACCGCGCCTAGCCACCAGAATGAGCGCACATGGTGCTATCGTATTCGTCCATCGGTAAAGCATACCCATAAATTTACTAAAATCGAGCTTCCCAATTGGCGGTCGGCGCCTAATATTCATCCAGACATTGTTTCGCTTGGTCAGTATCGGTGGGATGCGTTACCGCACTCTGCGCATGCCTTAAACTGGCTAACAGGCATGCGAACTATGACGACGGCCGGTGATGTAAACACGCAAGTGGGTATTGCAAGCCATATTTATCTTGTGACCCAATCTATGGTGGATGAATATTTCTATTCAGCGGATTCAGAACTTTTAATTGTTCCGCAAGAAGGCAAACTACGGTTTTGTACGGAGCTTGGTGTTATCGATATAGAGCCGCAGGAGATCGCCGTTATTCCGCGCGGTCTTGTCTATCGGGTTGAGGTTTTACAAGGTCCTTGCCGTGGTTTTGTTTGCGAGAATTATGGGCAAAAATTTGAACTGCCTTCACGCGGGCCAATTGGTGCCAATTGCATGGCAAACAGCCGCGATTTTAAAACCCCCGTTGCGGCATTTGAGGATAGAGATACACAGAGCAAAGTCACTGTAAAATGGTGTGGTCAATTCCATGAAACCAGCATTAGTCAATCTCCATTAGATGTTGTTGCATGGCATGGAAATTATGCCCCATGCAAATATGATCTTAGAACCTTTTGCCCAGTCGGCGCTGTTTTGTTTGATCACCCAGATCCATCTATTTTCACTGTGCTGACTGCGCCATCGGGTCAATCGGGCACCGCAAATATAGACTTTGTGTTGTTCCCAGATCGTTGGATGGTTGCTGAAGATACTTTCCGTCCGCCTTGGTATCATAAAAATGTGATGTCTGAACTGATGGGAAACATATACGGTGTTTACGATGCCAAACCCAAAGGATTTGCGCCAGGAGGTATGTCACTGCATAATATGATGCTGCCGCATGGTCCGGACAAAAATGCATTTGAAGGGGCTTCCAATGCTGATCTTGTGCCTGAAAAGCTCGGAAACACGATGTCCTTCATGTTTGAGACACGCTTTCCTCAGCATTTAACGGAGTTTGCGGCAAAACAAGCGCCGTTACAGGACGATTATATTGACTGCTGGGTTGATATCGAAAAGAAATTTGATGGAACGCCGGGTCAAAAATGATTTTTAGAAAGTAGTTAAATGAAATTAGCCACATTGGATAACGGTACACGCGATGGTGTTCTCGTCGTCGTGTCAAACGATTTGACGAGTTGTACAGCCGTTGGTCACATTGCACCAAACTTACAGTCAGCACTTGATGATTGGTCGACAATATCTCCAAGGTTAGAGCGCGTTGCAGACACGTTGGAGACAGGCTCCCAACCCGAACAGAGATTTCACGAAAGACAAACCCTTTCGCCATTACCAAGAGCGTATCAATGGGCAGATGGTTCCGCTTACATCAATCATGTGGAGCTGGTTCGAAAAGCCCGTGGTGCTGAAGTGCCGGAGAGTTTTTATACAGACCCTTTGATGTATCAAGGTGGTTCAGATGCTTTTCTTGCGCCTCGAGACCCAATTCTTACATCTGATGAAGCTTACGGCATTGATATGGAGGGTGAAGTCGCTGTTATCGTTGATGATGTTAAAATGGGCGCGGATAGAGACGAAGCACTTGATGCAATTCGGCTAGTCATGCTGGTCAATGATGTATCTTTACGCGGTCTCATTCCAAATGAACTCGCCAAGGGATTTGGTTTTTTTCAATCGAAGCCTTCCTCCGCTTTTTCGCCGGTTGCTGTAACTCCTGATGAGTTGGGGGATGTGTGGCAAGACGGAAAAGTTCATTTACCTTTATTGGTTGAATATAATGACAAACCATTTGGCAAAGCGAATGCAGGTGTCGATATGACATTCGACTTTGGTCAATTGGTATCCCATGCGGCTAAAACGCGGCCTCTTCGTGCAGGAACAATAATTGGTTCAGGCACCGTTTCAAATAAAGTAGATGGGGAACCAAGCAAGCCGATTGATCAAGGCGGAGTTGGTTACTCCTGCATTGCTGAGATGCGCATGATTGAAACAATTGACAATGGCAAGCCAACAACTTCTTTCATGAGTTTTGGCGATAAAGTTTCAATTGAAATGAAAGATGCGGCTGGAAACAGCATATTTGGCAAGATCGAACAACACGTCCAAAAGTACTAATTCCGGATTGCTGAGGTTTACCATTTCGATCATTAAGCTATATGATTATCCAAGATCTTCTGCGTCATATAGAGTGCGAATTGCGTTGAATTTGGCCGAGCTAGAATGTGAGATAATTAATATCAATCTTCTTGATGGTGCACATAAAAAACAAGAGCATTTATCACGTAACCCGCAAGGGCTTGTTCCAGTTCTTGACATCGATGGTGAACGGTTAACGCAATCATTAGCTATCTTGGAGTATCTCAATGATACTCGTAAACTTGGCTTACTACCTTCTGATGCGCGATCTCGTGCAACATGTCGAGCCTTGGCTTATTCAATTGCTGTGGATGTACACCCTATCTGCAACCTTTCTGTTATGGAACACGCAACAGGTGGGGTTGATCCAGCGCGAACTGAATGGATGCAACATTTTATCCGTCCGGGCTTGATCGCCTTTGAAAAGCTGATTGAGAATTTTGCGCCAACAAAATATGCAACGGGCGATACACCTGGACTGGCAGATATTTGTCTTATCCCTCAGCTTTATAACGCGCGACGCTGGAACGTTGATTATTCAGACTTAACGCGCATTTCATCAATCGAAAAATTGTGTGAAAGTAACGAAGCTTTCCAACGAGCAGGGCCGGATCATAGCGGAGCGCCTGGCGCTGTAACTGCCCCTTAGATTAGGGCTCATTAAATAGCTCTAGAGGCAGTTTTATAAAATCGGAAGCGGCTTTCGAGTTTTGATCTCTCGCAAGATGAAATTACTTCGGGTGTCTTTGACGAGCCCGGAGGTTAGTAATCGCTTCATGATAAACTGCTCAAGATCTTCGGGGCTCTGAGCATAAATTTTAAGAACAAAGTCATGATCTCCAGTGATTGAAGCACATTCAACGATTTGATCCTCACGCTCAATTAGACGTAAGAACGCATTGATATTGTTTTCATTATGATCACGCAATGCAATGTGAACATAGGCAATTGCGCCCAACCCAACCGACTTTGCAGATACTTGTGCAGTATAGCCAGAAATAATACCTGACGCCTCCATATCCCTTACTCTGCGCCAACATTGCGATGCAGATAATCCAGTTTTTTCAGCTAATTCTTGCATGGACAACCGTCCGTCCGATTGTAGGGAACGTAGAATTGATTCATCCGCATTTTGAATTGAATATGCCATGATTTCTCATTTTTGAAAGTAAACAAGTCAAAATAACGTATATTTGCTGGTTTTTGAAATGAAAACTCCTTGTTGACCAAATAATATGGTCTTTAAGGAGAACAACAATGCCAAAATCAAGCAAGTATGTTGCGAAAGTGCCTGACGACCGCGGGCATATTGAATATTCTGATGAAGAAAATGCGGTTTGGGCTGACCTATATTCCGCACAAGAAGATAATGTAAAAACGTATATGGCTCAGGAATATCTTGATGGTTTAAAACGGTTGGAATTACCAAAAACCAAAGTGCCAAGTTGTGCAGATCTTTCTGAAAGACTGCTCGATTTAACGGGTTGGCGCGTACAACCTGTGCCAGCATTAATTGGTTTCAAGACTTTTTTTGGAATGTTGTCAGAACGCGTGTTCCCAGCTGCATCATTTATACGCTCACGCGAAGATTTTGACTATATTGAAGAGCCTGACGTATTTCATGAGATTTTCGGCCACACGCCCCTTTTAAGTGATGTTCGTTTTGCAGCATTTAGCCGCTCAATTGGTCAAGCTGGTCTTGAAGCAAATGAGAAAGACTATGCATGGTTGATAAGGCTTTATTGGTTTTCTATCGAGTTCGGCTTACGCCGCGAAAATGGTGTCATTAAAGCGTTTGGTTCAGGATTGGCGTCATCGCCAACGGAGCTGATATATTCAGTGACCAGTGATATTCCTGACCGTGATACATTTGATATAACGACAATCCTACGTACACCTTATCGGATTGATATGCACCAAATGGGTTACTTTGTTATTGATGATCCTGAAATATTATTGTCTGCTGCAGATCGTGATCTGCTGCATGATGTGCATGAAGCTCAAAAGCTAGGGCTCTTACCAAACAAATTCCCCGACAAGGTCGTCGCAGCACAATGAGTGAGAAAATTATGGTTGAAAATGATAAAACTTGCATCCCATGTTCCGGCGATATGGCTGTTCTGTCGCCTGAGGTCGTAAAAGCGCAATTGCAGGCGCTCGGAGACGCATGGCAACTGGATGCTTCAGGCAAAATCTTGGAACGCCATTTCAAGTTCAAAGGCTTTGCAAAAGCCACATATCTTGCAAATTTATGCGCATGGCTAGCCGACAAAGAGGGGCATCATCCAGATATCTGTTTTGGGTTTGGATATGTGATCGTGCGTTTAACAACCCATGAAATTGATGGATTAAGCGAAAATGATTTTATCTGGGCTGCAAATCTAAACGCATTGGTGGATTAAACATAAAGGTCTTGCAAGTCGCTCATTAAATACCCATTTGACCGAGATGCATAATACTTGATAAAAATAATCAAGTATTATTATCACAATTTGATGGGAACAGTTTTCATGGCGCTACAAACAACTCTAAAGAAATTGGCTAATAAAGTCACAGGACGACCTGGCCCACGAATTCTCACGGTAAAAACCGCATCTTATCTTACACCTAATATGATCCGCATTACATTTGCGGGACCTGAACTTGATGGCTTCCCAATTGGTTGCGAGGGCGGTAATTGTAAGCTTATGTTACCGAACGCGGATGAAAGCAAAGAAGCATTTACCCAGCGTCTTAACAGCGGCGAACGCCCGGTGCGGCGAACCTATACAGTGCGGCATTATCGCAATGATGTGCAGGAACTTGATATCGATTTCGTTGCACACGGCGATAATGGACCTGCGAGTAGTTGGGCGATGAAAGCAAAGCCCGGCAGCTTCATAGGGTTTGCCGGCCCAAGCGGAGGGAAGGTCACTCATTTTGAAGCTGATTGGTATTTAGTTGCCGCTGACCCCTCTGCAATCCCTGTTGCTGCTGCAACATTGGAAGCCATGCCGCGAGATGCGAAAGGCATTGCACTTTTTGAAGTGACAAGTCTTGAAGATAAACAAGCGATAGATGCCCCATCGGGGGTCGAAATTCATTGGATTGAACATTCCAAGCCTTATGTAAATTCAACAGGACAAGAAGCATTTATTCGTTCTCTTGAATGGCCAGAAGGACGGGTGCAAACATGTATCGCCGGCGAATCCCATGTCATCCGATCTCTTAGGAATTTTCTTCAAAATGAGAAACAAGTGGCAAAAAAAGATCTCTACATTTCTGGATATTGGAAAATTGGATTGGTGGAAGACGAACATCAAGAATTCAAACGAAGAGAAGGTTAAGGTCAATCATCCTTAACCTCAATGTTTGCTATATATGGATGACGAGGGGACTAGTTGGTTAAATGAAAACCGTCAAAATCTTTAATCGTGGATAAAGACAGCATTGTTGTCATGTGCAATATGGATGGTATCAAAGTTAAACGTTCGCGATATATTTTTTGATAATCCTCTGTATTTTTTGCTGCAACACGAAGTAGGTAATCAGATTCTCCTGAAATATAATGGCATTCAAGCACTTCAGGCATGTCTAGGATCGCTTTTTCAAAAGCTGTAATATCTTCCTGACGCTGGCTCGTCAGTTTTGCGGCTATGAAAACTTGGATCTCTAAACCAATAGCTTTGGCATTTAAGCGTGCGGTATAGTGGGAAATCATACCGTTAGCTTCGAGCGTTTTTACCCTTCTGTGGCAGGCAGATAGAGATAACCCCACTTTACTTGAAAGCTGAGACATAGAAATTTGTCCATCTTTTTGAAGTGCTGAGAGGATATTGGTATCAAGCTTATCCATGAGAATTTTTCCTGATTATTTTAATTTATTCGAAATTATTACGAATATTTCTGCATTTATCAAGAAATTAGGAAATTTTTCTTGCGCTGTTTTGTCTAAAATGGGGGTGTATTTGAACGAACAGTGATGACCTGGATGAAGCAACGTCCAAATTTTAAAATCGGTCATGAATGAAGTTCTGATAATCCTAAATTTAGGTCAGCATAAGGGTTAAATAGATGAAGAAGATTGCAGTTATTGGAGCTGGTATAACCGGCATTACCACCGCTTATTCATTGCTTGAAAGAGGCTTTGATGTAACCGTGTTTGATCGCAATAGATATGCTGCAATGGAAACTTCATTCGCCAATGGCGGGCAACTTTCTGCATCCAATGCAGAAGTTTGGACAAATTGGGGCACAGTTCTTAAAGGCCTCAAATGGATGTTTGAGCCAGGCGCGCCACTTTTGATGAACCCAAAGCCAAGCTGGCATAAATATTCCTGGATGGCCGAGTTCATGGCCAATATCCCTAAATACGAAACAAACACGATTGAAACTGTTCGTTTAGCAATATCTGCACGTCAGCACTTGAAACGGTTTGCTGAAAAAGAAGGGTTTGATTTTGATGTCGAAAATCGCGGAATACTGCATGTCTATCGTGATCAAAAAGAATTTGATCACGCAAGGCGCGTCAATGAATTACTCGCTAAAGGCGGATTAAACAGACACGAAGTTTCCGCAGAAGATGCCCATGCAGTTGAACCTACAATCAAATGCGATCTGACGGGTGGATTTTATACCGATAGTGATTTTTCCGGAGACATTCACCTTTATGCAAAAAATCTTGCGAAAGCCTGTGCGCGCCGTGGCGTGAAATTTCATTACAATACTGAAATCACAAATATTGGTTCGGAAAACACAATACATAAATTGAATTGGTTCAAGGGTGATGAAAAGCAGGAAGAGAGCTTTGATAGTATCGTCGTTTGTGCTGGAGTTTCTAGTCGCGCAATTGCGCAAAAATTTGGCGACCGTGTAAATATATATCCAGTTAAAGGCTATTCAATAACAGTCAATCTAAATGATTACGAAAGCCAAGCTTTCGCGCCACGTGTGAGCCTTTTGGATGACAAAGCAAAAATTGTTGCAAGTCGATTGGGTGATGATCGATTTAGAATCGCAGGCACAGCCGAATTTAACGGATATAATCGTGATATTCGAGATGATCGAATTCGCCCACTTGTACAATGGTGTGAAGAATTTTTCCCACAAGTGTCAACTGAACATGCTGTGCCTTGGGCAGGCCTAAGACCAATGATGCCAAGCATGCTGCCAAAAGTTGCGCCTGGAAAGAAATCTGGGATTTTCTACAATACAGGCCATGGGCATCTTGGTTGGACACTCTCAGCTGCAACATCTGAAATTATTAGCGATATGATTACGTCGCATTTCTCTGCACCAAATGAAATTGAAAACAGGGTGTTTGCATTTGGAACATAAATTGACTGAAGTGTAAAATAGCCGGTATTCGCCAGAATGTTTCAATGCGGATTTTAATGTCATTACGTCCGGAGGAACTTGGATAAGCGTCAAGTGCACTCCGTATTTTTTTGTATAGAACGAGCCGAGATTTAATCTCTTTTTATCGCATCCCGACTGATCACCAGACGCTGAATTTCGCTGGTACCTTCATAGATCTGGCATATGCGAATATCGCGATAGATGCGCTCCACCGGATAGTCACAAAGATAGCCATAGCCACCCAAAAGCTGAATGGCTTTCGAGCAGACTTTCTCGCCGATTTCTGATGAAAAAAGTTTCGCCATTGATGCTTCTCGAATACATGGCACACCTTCGTCTTTACGCGCACATGCATGCATAACCATCTGTCTGGCCGCTTCAATTTGGGTATCCATATCAGCCAAAGTAAATGCAATTACTTGCTGTTCGGTAATCGGTTTACCAAAGGCTTGCCGCTCCTTGGCATATCGGCGCGCATAATCAAATGCACTACGTGCCATGCCAACAGCTTGAGCTGCGATCCCAATGCGTCCGCTTTCAAGATTAGCTAAAGCTATTTTGTAGCCTTCGCCTTCTTCACCTAATAGATTTTCAGCCGGGATGCGCATGTTATCAAATGCTAAATGACAAGTGTCCGATGAGGTAATGCCGAGCTTCTTCTCAACGCTTACCACTTCATATCCGGGGGTATCACGCTCAACAATGAAAGCGCTAATGCCTTTACGACCCGCGTCTTTATCCGTTACTGCAAATAACACCAACACATTACCGTTATTCCCGCTTGTGATGAATTGTTTGGTGCCATTGATGTCATAATGATCACCATCGCGGACGGCATTGGTTTTCAAATTAGATGCATCAGATCCTGCTTGTGGTTCGGTTAAAGCAAAACCGCCAATCCATTCGCCGCTGGCAAGTTTTGGTAGGTATTTATCTTTTTGCGCATCTGTTCCGTATTTTTCAACAACCTCGCAGGTCAAGCTATGAACAGACATAATGGTTGAGCATGCGCCGTCGCCGGCGGCAATTTCTTCAACTGCGATGGCATAACTAGCAAAATCGCCGCCAAGACCACCATATTGCTCAGAAACCTTCATGCCCATAAAACCAAGTTCGCCCATTTGGCTAAGCTCGTCTTTGGGAAATCGCGCTTCTTTGTCTCGTTCTTCAGCACCTGGCCATAAAACCTCAGTAGCAAATTGCTGCGCCATGTCTTTGATGGCTTCTTGTGTTTCATTCAAGATCATTGCCTACTCCATCATTTCTAAAGACATAGCAGTGGCTTCACCACCGGCCAAACAAATCGCAGCCATGCCCTTATCGACATTGTGCGTTTTCATCGCATGATAAAGCGTGACCAAAATACGAGCGCCTGATGCGCCAACAGGGTGCCCAAGCGCGCAAGCACCGCCATGCACATTGACCATGTCATGCGGCAAATCCAGACTTTTCATTGCAGCCATGGTGACAGCTGCAAATGCCTCGTTGATTTCAAACAATCCATAATCAGATTTTTGCATGCCTGCTTTCTCCAGAAGTTTTTCAATTGCTCCAATAGGCGCGACCGGAAAATCCTCAGGGGCCATAGCATGAGTTGCATGTGCATTGATTTTTGCGAGCGGTGTTAAACCTTTTGCTTCTGCGGTCGATAGTCTTGTCAAAATAAGCGTTGCAGCTCCATCTGAAATGGACGATGCATTTGCAGCTGTAACCGTGCCATCTTTGGCAAAAGCTGGCTTAAGACTTGGGATCTTTTCAGGTTTAGCTTTTGCTGGCTGTTCATCACGTTCAACAGTGTAATCCAGCTTTCTGGTTTTAACTTCAGCGGTTGCAATTTCGTTTCTGAAATACCCATTGGCCTGCGCTTTTAAAGCACGATTGAGCGATTCAATGGCATATTTGTCCTGATCTTCTCGTGAAAACTGATATTTACTAACGGTACGCTCAGCAAAGACACCCATAAGCGTGCCCTTTTCATAGACATCTTCAAGGCCATCAAAAAACATGTGATCGTAAACTTGCGAATGCCCCATCCGCAATCCATCGCGCACGCGGGGCAACAAATAAGGTGCGTTGGACATGCTTTCAATGCCGCCTGCGACCACCATATCCGCAGACCCCATGGACAACATGTCATGGCCAAACATCACTGCTTTCATGCCTGAACCGCACATTTTATTGAGCGTGGTTGCCATGGTTTTTTCTGGAAGACCAGCACCGAGCGCAACTTGCCTTGCGGGCGCTTGACCTTGCCCCGCACCGAGCACATTGCCGAATAATACTTCATCCACATCGTCTTTATCTACGCCCGCTTCTTTAAGTGCAGCACGAGTAGAGATAGCCCCAAGCTGCGAAGCCGTTAGCGGACTTAATTCACCTGCAAGTCCACCCATCGGTGTGCGCTTCGCGGCGACAATTACTATCGGATCTTTCATTTATGTCCTCCAAATCATTTAGACAATGCAATCTATTGCGGTCAGCTTCATCATTTTCCTGCCATACGCAATGCACCATCAAGACGAATAACCTCGCCATTAAGCGTCCTATTTTCAAAAATATGCGAAACTAATTTTGCATAATCATCAGGATCAGCAAGTTTTGCCGGGAAAGGGATCGTTTCAGCGATGGACTGACGCACGTCTTCGGGCATGCCTTGCATCATCGGCGTATCGAAGACGCCTGGCGCAATAGACACGCAACGAATGCCGTCTCGCGCAAGTTCTCTTGCAATCGGTAATGTCATCGATGCGATTGCGCCTTTGGATGCAGCATAAGCAATCTGACCGATTTGCCCTTCAAATGCAGCAACGGATGCGGTGGTGACAAACACCCCACGTTGCCCGTGTTCATCTGGCAGATTGTCTTTCATTAAAGGTGTGACTGCACGTATTAAATTAAATGTACCAACAACATTGATGGAAAGAACCTTTTCAAAAAGAGCAACATCATGCGAACCTTTGCGGCCATGAATTTTTGAACTTGGGGCAATACCTGCGCAACAAATGACTGCACCAATGGATCCCAAGTCATCCGATATTTGCGCACATGTTTGGCTAACTTTTTCAGCGTTCGTCACATCGCAGATGTAAGATGCACAATGATCATTGTTTGCAACTTCTGGATTTTCAGCCAAATCAATGGACGCAACTTTCAAGCCAAACTGGCTAAGTTTTGCAACGACAGCAGCTCCCAAACCAGATGCACCACCAGATATAACAATTGCTCCATTTATCATCAAAATTCTCCTTAAGATGTAGGATATCACTTGAAAAACAGTGTATCTAGTGTCATAAAATTTCAAAATGCTGACACAAAATGACGAAAACTTACCTTTAATTCCCGTCGCAAAGATCTTTGTTGATGAAGCATTAGACTGTGCGAAAAAAGCAAATATCGATATCAAGGCAATGCTTTTTAAGCTCGATATTGATCGCAAGAATCTAGAACATCTCAATACGATTGAGTTTGGTAGGATTTGGCTGGAGCTATCTTATCAAATGGAAGATGAGTTTTTTGGGTTGGGCAAGCGGGCATTGCGCCCGGGTAGTACGACATTACTCGGTCATTCTGTTGCAAGTGCTGCAACATTTGAGGTTTATCTCAAACGATTGCTCAGATTTTTTAAAATTACCATCGAAGAGCCTTACGGAACATTTCAAACAACTAACGATAATTGCATCATCACGCTTAATGAAAAAGGACCTCCAAATTCCGCATTTGCCTATCGCGCGTTGTTTTTGATCATTCATGGATTTAATTGTTGGGCTGCAAGAGAACGCATTCCGCTCAAGGAGGTTTCTTTCAGATGCAAAGAGCCAAAACAGGCCAATGATTACAGCCATTTTTTTGGTATTCCTGTGTCTTTTGAAGCACCTTCGAGCCGAATAGTGATTGATAAGAAATTCCTTACTCGTAAAGTCAGGCACTCTGAAGAAGATTTGAAGAAATTTTTGAGGACTTTGCCGGAGGCTTTTTTAAGGGGCTATAACGATGCCGATGGATTGCGTTTTAATATTGTCCAAAGGTGCTTAAAGAAACCCCTTCGAAATTGGCCAAACAGCGAAGCTTTGGCGCGTGAATTGGGGATGTCGAGATCGACCCTTCACCGCGGGATGAAAGATGCGGGCCTTAACCTGAAAGAACTTAAAGACGAAGAGCGAAAAAAACGCGCTATTGCTTTGCTCGCAGATCCCGATTTATCTCTCTCAAACATTGCCATGGAGTTGGGCTATAAAGAGCAAAGCTCTTTTTATCGCGCTTTTATGCGTTGGTTTGATGAGACACCCTCTGAATACCGGCGATCGGCCAATTAAAAATAACTTATAAAGTTAAATCAGTTGATTTTTAATTGGTCCCAATGGGGTGCCTGGCGGAGAGGAAGGGATTCGAACCCTCGAGACGGTTCCCCGCCTACACACTTTCCAGGCGTGCGCCTTCGACCACTCGGCCACCTCTCCGTTTCTTAATGCATCTATAGATGATAAGAATAAACCTAAAGCAAAGTGCTTTGAATTTGCGCGCAATATAACCATGGCAATTGTTTTAGCAAGGCAAATATGACGTGTTTGACCAAAGTTTGGTTTCTTTTACATTCCTCTTGGGATTGCTTTGACCATTCACAAGACTTATGTGTGACATCTCACAATTCGTTATTATTATAAGCTTGGACAGTTTAATGAGATTTATATCTCGCATATTTAGCCTCATATTTCTTGCAATTGCCATTATCACAGCTGTTGTAGATGCTTTGGAATCGGTGGGTTCAGGGGCGCTTAAGCTCACACCACTTGGTCAAACATGGTCAAATTTTAATGCAGATTCCTTAGCGGCTACTGAGGTGTTGATCGTTGATAATCTTGCGGGATTTTTGTGGGATCCAATGATGGAATGGATCCTTCTTCAACCCACAATCGCCGTATTTTTAGCGCTATCATTTGTGTTTTACACTTTAAGCTACAAGCGCAAACGGCCCGAGGATCGTTTCTTAGCCAGATAGTTTTTTAGCTAGAGAGCTGACCTCAAATGAGAAGGTAGGACCGATATGTTATTTCAAGATTTGTTTTCGAAGAAAACTGAAATGCCAACATTAGAAACTGCCCTTAAAGGGCGCGATGATGCGATTGCAACATCCATCCTCCATTTTGTAAATGGCAACTCGCTCAAAGGGCCTTGGCCAAGTGATGCAGAAGGGCCCGAAGGATTAGAAATTGCTTATTTCGGCATGGGGTGTTTTTGGGGTGTTGAACGTCTTTATTGGAATATTGAAGGTGTTTATGTCACCGCATCAGGCTATGCGGGTGGCATCACGCCTAATCCGACTTATGAAGAAACCGTAACGGGTAAAACTGGTCATACAGAGATCGTGATGGTGGTTTATGATCCTCTGAAAGTCACCTATGAGGCATTGTTAAAAACTTTCTGGGAAGAACATGACCCAACGCAAGGCATGCGTCAGGGCAATGATGTTGGTACGACCTATCGTTCAGCAATTTATACAACATCTCCTGAACAATTGGACATAGCAAATTCAAGCCGCGCAGCTTATCAAAATAATCTTAAAAACGCGGGGGTGAGCCATGAGATCACCACTGAGATTATGGTGCTTGATGTGTTTTATTATGCTGAGGATTATCACCAGCAATATCTTGCGAAAAATCCAGGTGGTTATTGTGGGCTTAAAGGAACTGGCGTTACCTGCGCGGGCTGAAAATAAGCTCAACGCAGGTCAACACCAGACCATCGTTTTAAACCGTTGAGTTATAGGCTGCGATTGCAGCCATGTTCACAATATCTGAATCTTTTGCACCCATGGATGCGATCTGAACAGATTTGTTTAGACCCACAAGCAATGGCCCAATAAGCGTTGACCCACCCAATTCTTCCAACATTTTGGTCGAAATAGAGGCTGAGTGAATAGCCGGCATGACCAAAACATTGGCCGGGCCTGAGAGCTTACAAAACGAATATTGATCTCGAAGCTCAGGATTAAGGGCAATATCTGCAGCCATTTCACCATCAAATTCGAAATCGACTTTGCGTTCTTCCAAGACTTTTACGGCATTACGCATTTTAAGTGAGCGTTCGCCAACGGGCTGGCCAAATGTGGAATAAGATAACATCGCAACACGCGGGGTATAGCCCATTCGCTTAGCCGTTCCTGCAGCTTCTTCTGCGATATCTGCAAGTTCCTCAGAGGTTGGCATATCGGTCACCGACGTATCAGCTACAAAGACGGTGCGTCCTCTTGATAACACAAGCGAAACACCAACCACCCTATGGCCCGGTTTTGCATCAATACAGCGGCGAACATCATTAAGTGCAGTTGCATAATTTCGCGTTGTACCGGTGACCATTGCATCCGCATCCCCAAGCGCAACCATACAGCTGGCAAAGTGATTTCTATCCGTATTAATTAACCGCTGGCAATCACGCAGCAAATAACCATCTCGCTGCAATCGTGAGTATAGATAGTCGGTATAGGCCTCTACACGTTGGGATAATCGCGCGTTCACGATTTCCAAGTTTTCGTGCTCTAGATCAATGCCCGCAATATTTGCCGTTTGGCGAATTTGCTCTTCGCGTCCCAAAAGCAGTGCTGTGCCAAGATCCTGATTGGCATAAGATAGTGCAGCACGCATGACCTTTTCTTCTTCACCTTCAGCAAAGACAACACGTCTTGGATGACGACGCACGCGATCAAAAATCTGCTGTAATGATGACGCTATTGGATCCTTACGTGCAGATAATTGTTTGCGATATTCGCTAAAGCTCTCAATCGGTTTTTGCGCAACACCAGACTCCATCGCAGCTTTTGCAACTGCCAACGGCACATCTGAAATTAAGCGCGGATCAAACGGAACAGGAATGATATAATTTGGTCCAAATTTTGGACGCGATCCTTTGTAAGCTGCAGCCACATCATCTGGCACGTCCTGACGAGCAAGTGACGCTAATGCGTGTACCGCAGCAATTTTCATTTCATCGTTAATGGTGGTTGCACGCACATCAAGCGCCCCACGGAAGATATAAGGGAAACCAAGGACATTATTCACTTGATTTGGATAATCAGAACGACCCGTTGCCATGATCGCGTCACCACGGACTTCTGCAACCTCTTCCGGCGTAATTTCTGGATCGGGATTTGCCATAGCGAAAATGATGGGCTGCGGCGCCATCGATTTTAGCATTTGTGTTGTCAGCGCACCTTTGACCGAAAGGCCTAAAAACACATCGGCGCCATCCAAGGCTTCAACCAGTGTACGTTTTTCTGTTTTGATGGCATGCGCAGATTTCCACTGGTTCATCCCTTCAGTGCGACCTTGATAAATCACGCCTTTGGTATCACACAGAACAACATTTTGCGCTGGCACGCCCATGGCTTTGATCAGCTCAATACAGGCAATTGCCGCTGCGCCTGCGCCATTACAAACGATCTTGATTTCTTTTTGATCGCGACCGGTTAAATGTAATGCATTGATAAGCCCTGCTGCTGCAATAATTGCGGTGCCATGCTGATCATCATGAAAAACCGGAATATCCATGATCTCGCGCAGTCTTTGTTCAATGATGAAGCATTCAGGCGCTTTGATATCTTCAAGGTTTATTCCACCAAAGCTTGGCCCTAAAAATTTAACACAATTGATAAACTCATCGGCGTCTTCTGTATCGACCTCAAGATCGATGGAGTCCACATCAGCAAATCTCTTAAACAAAACGGATTTGCCTTCCATCACCGGTTTTGATGCAAGCGCACCTAAATTGCCCAAACCGAGAATAGCTGTACCGTTTGAAATCACGGCAACCATGTTTCCGCGTGAGGTATAATCAAAAGCTGTTTGCGGATCTTCCGCAATGGCTTTAACCGGCACCGCAACACCTGGTGAATAAGCCAATGATAGATCGCGTTGCGACGACATTGGTTTGGTTGGCGTTATTTCAAGCTTTCCCGGGCGACCTTGTGAGTGAAAATCGAGGGCTTCTTGATCGGTAACAGCGGTTGAACCGCGGTCTGACTTATCGGTTGCGGGCATTTTTCCTCCAGAAAATACAGCTCGCGTGCACGAGCCTGTGGTAAGTGGCTACTCGCGATGTGTTTTTGGTTGTTATTTCACTGTGCACGAGTAGGGTAGTGGAGAGTTTTAGATTGTATTTTCTATTCTGGCTATGTCCCATCGGATGGAAAACTTTATTTAATCGGTTAAATCGTGACAGAGCAGAGTATCAAAGCAAAACCACAGACACTTCCCGGATCACTTTCGAGTGCAAAAGGTCGCGCAAAAGCCACTCCGATGATGGAACAGTTCATCGAGATAAAGGCTGCAAATCCGGATTCAATTCTGTTTTATCGAATGGGCGATTTTTACGAATTGTTTTTCGATGATGCGGTGGATGCATCGCGCGCACTTGGAATTACGCTTACAAAGCGCGGCCAACATATGGGCCAGGATATCCCGATGTGCGGCGTTCCCGTACATGCAGCGGATGATTATTTACAAAAACTCATTGCATTAGGGTTTCGCGTTTCTGTCTGCGAACAGCTTGAAGATCCGGCGGAAGCTAAAAAACGTGGGGCGAAATCTGTTGTAAAGCGAGACGTCGTCAGACTAGTGACACCGGGTACGATTACCGAAGAGAAACTTCTCGATCCATCGCAATCAAATTATTTAATGATGGTCTCACGGGTTAAATCAGCCGAAGGACCTTTGTTTGGTTTGGCTTGGCTTGATATCTCCACAGGGCATTTTCGTGTGGCAAGATCCACGCAAACGCGGCTTTTAGCCGATATTATGCGCGTTGAACCGAGCGAAATTGTTGTATCAGACACATTATTTCAAGACGAAAGTATGCGCGGAACATTTGACATTTTAGGCAAAGCTGTTGTGCCGCAATCATCTGTGTTATTTGACAGCACGGTCGCTGAAGATCGCATCAAACGCTATTACAATTTATCCGCACTTGATGGCATGGGCACATTTGACCGTGCCGAGCTTTCAGCTATCGCAGCGGCCATTGCTTATGTTGAGAAAACCCAATTAAGCGAACGACCTGTTCTTGAATATCCTGAATATGATGGCGCAGGTCAAAGCCTGTTTATTGACCCGGCAACGCGCACAAATCTAGAACTTGTCAGAACGCTTTCTGGTGAGAAAAATGGTAGCCTGTTAAAAACAATCGACCGGACCGTAACAGGCGGTGGCGGTCGGCTGTTATCAGAACGCTTAATGTCGCCGCTCACCGATCAACATCTCATCAATAAAAGACTAGATGCTATCGGGTGGTTTATCAATGACAACATCTTATCAGATGATGTGCAGAAATCGCTCAAATCGGTACCTGACATGCAGCGTGCACTGTCACGACTTTCTTTAAATCGAGGTGGCCCGCGTGATCTTGGCACGCTTAAAGGTGGATTATTAGCGGCGCGTGACATTGCCAGTTTATTTAGCGATAAGCTTATGCCAGAGGAAATTGAAGAGGCTGTTGCGCATCTTTTAAAGGTACCTGATGATCTGATCAATATTCTAGACACATCGCTTATGGATGAGTTGCCTTTACTAAAGCGTGATGGTGGGTTTATCCGCCAAGGCTGTCATTTAGAACTTGATGAGTTTCGTGCGCTTCGAGATCAATCACGCCAAATTATTGCTGAGCTGCAACTTAAATATGCTGAAGATACAGGGGTAAAAACACTCAAAATCAAGCATAACAATGTGTTGGGATATTTCGTTGAGGTGACCGCGCAATATGGCAATGCGCTCACAGATAATGATGAAGCGAAAGCGCAATATATTCATCGTCAATCTTTAGCCAATGCGATGCGCTTTACCACAACTGAACTTGCAGATTTGGAAAGCAAGATCGCAAATGCTGCAGGTGAAGCATTAAAAATTGAATTGCAATTATTTGAAGAGCTCTCTCAACGCGCAGTTCATTACGCATCCGTCATTAAAAATGCTGCTGACGCGATTTCCCTTATTGATGTTGCACAAGCCAATGCGGATCTAGCGCAAGAGCAGGGTTATTGCAGACCAATTGTTGATCAATCAACAGAATTTAAAATCACCGCTGGGCGACATCCTGTTGTTGAACAAGCATTGCGCAAACAATCCGCTGACCCGTTTGTGGCAAATGATTGTGATTTGTCTCCACCAAATGATGAGAAGAATGCCGCTATCTGGTTGTTAACTGGACCTAATATGGGTGGTAAGTCCACATTCCTGCGCCAAAATGCGCTTATCGCTATCATGGCTCAGATGGGCTCTTATGTCCCTGCAGGTGGGGCACATATTGGCGTTGTGGATCGATTGTTCTCACGCGTTGGAGCGTCTGATGATCTTGCGCGGGGTCGATCAACATTTATGGTCGAAATGGTGGAAACCGCTGCGATCTTAAATCAAGCCACAGAAAGGTCGCTGGTTATCTTAGATGAAATTGGCCGTGGCACATCGACATTTGATGGATTATCAATTGCATGGGCTGCTGTTGAACACCTTCACGAGATTAATAAATGCCGCGGTTTATTTGCAACGCATTTTCATGAGCTTACCGCGCTATCAGAAAAACTTGCACGTCTTTCAAGCGCCACTATGAAGGTGAAGGAATGGGATGGCGATGTCGTCTTCCTGCACGAAGTTGGGCCAGGAACTGCGGATCGTTCTTACGGTATTCAAGTTGCAAAACTTGCTGGATTACCCGAGATTGTCGTTAATCGTGCACGTGATGTATTAACCCAGCTTGAGGAAAGCGACCGCCAAAACCCTGCTCAGCAGCTCATTGATGATCTTCCGTTATTTTCGGTGCAAGCAGAAACAAGCGATAAAAATCAATCCTCCAAAGAGAGCGAAGTTGAGAATCTTTTGCAAAACATCAATCCTGATGATATGTCCCCTCGCGAAGCTCTGGAAGCTCTTTACGACTTAAAGCGCAGCTTAGCCAAGAAAGAAAACTAATATGCCATCCATCGACGTTGTATGCATTGGAAATGCAATCGTGGATATCATCGCGAAATGTGATGATAAATTCCTTGACGATAACGAGATTATCAAAGGTGCTATGAACCTAATTGATGCAGACCGCGCTGAATTATTATATGAGCGAATGGGCCCTGCGATTGAAACATCCGGCGGTAGCGCATGTAATACAGCCGCAGGCGTTGCAGGATTTGGTGCAAAAACTGCACTATTCGCAAAAGTTTCAAATGATGAACTTGGTAAAATCTTTACCCATGATATCCGCGCCATTGGAACGCATTTTGAAAGCACACCGCTTGAAGGTCACCCACCAACGGCTCGGTCGATGATCTTTGTAACGCCTGATGCTGAGCGCTCTATGAATACGTATTTGGGTGCGTGTGTGGAAATTGGCCCAGAAGACATCGACGAGAAAATCGTTGCAGATTCTAAAGTCACATACTTCGAAGGTTATTTGTGGGACCCACCGCGTGCAAAAGATGCGATCCAACTTGCTGCGAAAATTGCGCACGAAAACGGCCGCATCGTAGCCGGCTCATTATCAGATTCATTTTGTGTTGATCGTTATCGCAGTGAATTTTTGGAGCTTTTAAGAACTGGTACTGTCGACATGATTTTTGCCAATGAAGATGAGGCAAAATCATTATATCAAACTGATAGCTTTGATGAAGCGATTAAACAATTGGGACAAGATTGTAAGCTTGCAACTGTAACACGCGGGCCCCGTGGCTCTGTTGTTGTATCTGACGGTCAAATTATTGAAGTTGCGATTGATAAAATCGATAACATTGTCGATACCTCTGGCGCTGGTGATCTCTATGCCGCTGGGTTCTTGTACGGTTACACCAATGGTCAGGATCTTGAATCTTGTGCGCGTTTGGGTAATTTCGTTGCCGGCAAAATTATTCAACAACTTGGGCCACGCTTGCAAGAGTCACTATCTGATCTTGCAAAAGAAGCTGGTTTGATTAGCTAAATAAAAAAGCCGGGTAATCGCCCGGCTTTCTTTAATCTGAATATTGTATTTTATTCGTCGTCAGAACTTTGTTCTGCTTCAACAATCTTTGGACCACCTTTTGCAACACCAACCATGGCTGGGCGCAAAACTCGGGATCCAATAATATAACCATCTTGAACAACTTGAACGACCGTATTGTTTGGTGTTTCTTTGTCCGGAACCTCAAACATTGCTTGATGGAAATTTGGATCAAATTTCTTTTGCAATACATCTAGCTTCTTAACACCATGACGCTCAAGTGCAGACAACATTGAACGCTCTGTCATCTCAACGCCTTCTAAAAGCGTTTTTAGATTTTCATCATCCTGTTTCGGCGCAGCTTCAACTGTGCGGCGTAGGTTGTCTGATACACCCAACATATCGCGCGCGAAGTTTGAAACTGAAAACGTCTTCGCATCGGCAATTTCGCGTTGTGTGCGCTTGCGCAAGTTTTGCATGTCAGCAGCAGCACGCAAGACGTCTTGTTTCAACGTTTCATTTTCAATCAATAGCTTTTCGAGGACTTCATGATCGCTGGGATGCTCATCGTCTTCACCAACATCATAGTCAGCAGGAATGTCTGCGATCTTCTCTTCAGCGTTATTTAACGCATCGAGAATGTCGTTCAGATCATTGTCTACGTCATTGTGCTCTAGATTTTCATCTGGTTTTTCCTGGCTCATTTCGCAGAAATCTCACTCTCATTACTTAAATAGGAATTTATGAGTGCATATCGATATAATTTACAGAAAAATCAAGAGGAAGTCTCACTATTTTACAAAAATGCGCATTGTTCTCAATTTAAATGAGAATAAGTCTCATTAATTCGTAATATTGGTCATTTTCGCACCAGCGTTAACTTATTTAATGATTCTCAGTACAAAAATAATGGCACGCATGTTGCAATGCAAAATCAGCATGATAGTTTGCAATCGATTACGAGGGCCGCAATTAAACCGGTTCATAGGATAGGCGGTAAGTATATGTACTATAAACTTTATGAAATGAACCATGCAGCAATTGCACCGGTTCGTGCGTTTGCGGACGCCATGCGTTTTACATATGTAAATCCTGCCAATCCATTATCAAACACGCCGATGGGTCGTGCAATGAATGCTGGGTTTGAAGTTTTTGAGCGCTCAACGCGTCGCTATGGTAAGCCTGATTTTGGTATCGAGACAGCACAGATGGCCTCAGGCACTGTGAGTGTTGAGGAGCATGTGGTTTGGTCAAAACCATTTTGCGACCTTATTCATTTCAAACGAGATCTGCCGAAAAACCATGAAGCGCAATCTAAAATTCTAATTGTTGCGCCAATGTCAGGCCATTATGCAACATTGCTGCGTGGTACTGTTGAGACGCTATTACCGAATGCAGAACTTTACATCACAGACTGGACTGATGCGCGGATTGTACCTCAATCCAACGGCTCGTTCGATCTTGATGATTATGTCGATTACCTGATCGATATGTTCAACACACTCGGCCCAGACACGCATGTGATGGCGGTCTGTCAGCCTTCTGTACCTGTTCTTGCGGCCATTGCTTTAATGGAAAGTAGAAATGAGCAGAATATCCCACGCTCCATGACGCTGATGGGTGGCCCAATCGATACGCGCGTTAACCCAACGGCGGTGAATGAGCTTGCAGAATCTAAGCCATTATCATGGTTCCGCGATAATGTGATTATGACTGTACCATGGCCGCTCAAAGGGGCTGGACGTCGTGTTTATCCGGGCTTTTTGCAATTATCAGGCTTCATGTCGATGAATTTGGATAAACACATGGAAGCTCAACAGGGCTTTTTCCTCAACCTTGTTAAGGGTGATGGGGAAACTGCTGAGAAACACCGTGATTTTTATGATGAATATCTTGCAGTGATGGACCTAACAGAAGAGTTTTACCTTCAGACCGTTGAGACAGTTTTCATCAAGCACTCACTTCCTAAAGGTGAGATGATGCACCGTGGTGAGTTGATCGATACAGGCGCAATTAAGAAATGTGCTCTTTTGACGATTGAGGGTGAAAACGACGATATTTCCGGTGTTGGCCAAACACAGGCCGCCCAAACGATTTGCCCAAATATCCCAAAAGCCAAACGCAAGCATTATATCCAACCAAATGTTGGTCATTATGGCGTGTTTAACGGTTCAAAATTCCGTGCGGAAATTTCTCCAATGATTTTGGATTTCATGGGTAAATTGGACAAAAAGAGCGCTTAAGTTTCAAATTTCTCCGTATTCTCATAACTTACCTAAGTAACTGAATTTCGTTCAGTTTCTGATCATTTTCGGCATGTAACTGATCAAAATCACTGAAAATTTGATCAATTTATCTTGAAACGAAGTAAAATTCTCACCACATCTTATCTAGTAAGAGGGCAATTTTTGTTCTTTAGAGCTGATGAGGATTACTAAGAAATGACACAGTCTGCCTTAATTCGACCTGCGTGGACACCAGCGACAATTGCGCTAATGGTTCTGGGTTTTATGGTCTTTTGGCCATTGGGTCTTGCAATGCTTGCTTATATTTTGTGGGGCGATCGGCTGAACGAATTTAAAGCTGAAGTTAATCATGCAACGGACGGATTTTTCAAATCATGCCGTCGTTCAACAGATCAACGTTATGGCCGATCTGGTGCACATTACAGATCAGGAAATGGTGCTTTTGATGAGTGGCGTGAGGAAGAATTAGATCGTTTGGATGAAGAGCGCCGCAAACTTGATAAGATGCGCGATGAGTTTGATGCACATATGCGTGATCTACGCAGAGCACGTGACCGTGAAGAGTTTGATGCTTTTATGAAAAGCCGTCAACAATCTGACGAAAAGTCTAAGAAAAAAAGTTCGGTTCCTAAAACCACAAAATAGGTTTTTAGCCTTATGCAATTAACGGCGCTTCATCGCGCCGTTTTTTATGCGTGAAAGATATCTAACAGCTAATTTGCGAATCAGATAAAATAAAATCATGTTTTCGTTTGCGAAAAAAAGATCAAACCCGTCACCAACCAACCGCACATTAGCGGTTGGTGATCGCATATTGCCGCTTAAAATTAAGTCCAACAAACGTGCCAAACGAATTACGCTTCGTATTGACCCAGGCGGTCGAGGGCTAAGCCTTACAGTTCCGCCCCATCTGGACGAAAGTGAAATATCTGAATTTCTCGACAAATACCATGGTTGGATCCTTACCAAGCTGGCAAAATTCCCAAAAGAAAGCGGCCTTCGTGAAGGGCATACTATTCCAATTCGTGGGATTGATCATGTGATCGAACGCACAGGGGAAATTCGTGGTGTGACCGAAGCCATTAGCGATGGGGACCAACATATCCTGCGCGTATCTGGAGGCGAGGAACATTTAAACCGTCGGATAGCTGATTATTTAAAAAAACAAGCCCGTAACGATTTAGAAAAATTTACAAATTATCATGCTGAGCAACTTGGAAAGCCATATAAGTCGATCACATTGCGCGATACGCGCAGTCGTTGGGGCTCATGCTCATCCGATGGTAAGTTGTCTTATTCGTGGCGCATTATCATGGCGCCATCCTATGTTTTGGATTACTTGACCGCGCATGAAGTTGCGCATTTGGTTGAGATGAACCATGAGCCGCAATTTTGGCAATTATGCGAAAGTTTGTGCCCACATATGCAAGAAGGTAAAAAGTGGCTCAAAAAAAATGGCAGCTTGTTGCATGCCGTTGATTTCGGCTAGCCAAACCTTAAGCGTTTTGGGACATTACCTGCCGATAGCGCAGCGGATAACCCTCACCACTCATCACCGCTAATTGGGTAGTTTCTGATCTTGTCTTGAGATATTTAAAGAAATCATGACTGTTATTTTTAAAACCACGCCAATTTGTAGTGACTTGTTCACCCATGGCGCTGTCATGGGGCAAGCGTTGGATCGATGTTCACGCACCCCCTTGCTGGGGTACAGAACCAGTTTCAAAAGACGGTGATCTATTAGGGTATGTCACTTCAGGAGGGATGGGATGGCGCACCGGAAAAATGCTGGCAGTTGCATGGATTGAAAGACGAGACATAACAATAGGCGACGAATTGGATATACAAATCCTAACCCATGATTACGTAGCTACAGTTGTTGCCGATCCAATTTACGATCCACAAAACGCCAAGCTTTTAGGCTAAGGCTTTGCATTTTCAGGTTATCTTTTTACCCCTGAAGGCAGCGAAAAAATTATCGTATCTTTGAACGCGGCCCTCGCATTTGCGAGCATCAAGCGGCCATATAATGTTAATGACCGCATTCTCTGTTTGGTAGAAGGTCCCACAATTTCTAACAATTGAATTGAGAAGGGATGCTGAAGTTACGAGAATTACGGTTTATGCAAAGGTGGAAAGCGCCCATTAGAATAAGCTGGCAAACTTGTTGCCCGAAAACAATTTAAGTTGCGATGTCTAAAACCGCGTTTTCGACGGCGGAAATTGATTGGCGAATATCATCTGATGTGGTGCGGTGATTAACGAGGGCAGCACGAAGACAAGGCCTGTCTTTAATGATCGTCGTGGAGAATACAGCATCGCCGTTGAGTTGAAGTTTAGCCGCTATCGCATTTACATCACCGTTTTTGATGTAGAAACAGCATATATTCGAGGACACAGGAAATGAAAGTTCCAATACGTCTGACGCTTCTACTAACTCAGCCATCAACGACGTTTGTTTGCAATTGTCTGTGATAGAAGCTGAAAAGGCTTCAACGCCAATGGATTTAACTGCCGTCCAGACTTTAAGCGCCCTAAAGCCTCGTGATAACTCCAAGCCATAATCGCAAAACCATAGATCTCCTCCGCCGAGACCTTCATCTTGTTGTTCTAGATAATTTGGGCGTGATGTGAATGTGTCAAAGTGAAGTGTGCGATCATAGATCATGCATGCACCACAATCATAAGGAACTGACATCCATTTATGGAAGTCACATGCAATTGAATTAGCGCGACCCATACCATTTACTAAGTGTTTCCACGGTTCGTCAGCGAGTTTTGCCCAAAAACCAAATGCACCATCTACGTGGAACCAAATGTCCTGCTCAGCACAAAAATCAGCAATTTTATCCAGCAGATCAAAAGAGCCTGTATTCACAGATCCTGCTGTGCCTATTATTGCTAATGGAACAATGCCTGATGCTCGATCTTCCTTTACCGCCGTTTTTAGAGACGCGATATCCATCCGCATGTTTTCATCTGTATCGACAACATGGATGGAATCTGAGCCGTAGCCCATGGCATCGAGCGCTTTACCAATACATGAGTGCGTGCCGCGTCTAACATAAACTGCAATTTTGGGAAGTGATTGAATGCCGGTTTTTCTAACATCATGGCCGAACTGTCGATTGCGAGCTGTTGTAAGCGCTAAAATGGTTGCTTGCGATGTGCCTGTTGTAAGAATGGCGGACGCAGTATCGGGCAAGCCGGATACGTCAAGCAGCCAATCGAGGGTCGCGCGTTCCACCTCTATAGCACCGTGATCTCGGCCACCACAATTGCTGTTCATAGTGGCTGCAACCAGTTCGGCACCAACTGATACTGGTAGTCCAGCACCATGCACCCAGCCAAAGAAACGTGGATGTGTATTGCCTGTGGCGTAAGGCATAATATCTTTCGATAAATGCTCAAAAGTTCGTGCCGAACCAACACCCGCGTTTTCGGACTTTAAAGATAAGCGACCACCAAGATCATTGGGCTTTAGTTGCCAAGGGAAATCACGCGCTTGTTTCATCCGTTCTAAACACTGATCCATTAAGTTGTGCATATCGTGGCTGAAATCTTCCCAGTTTTCTGGGTCAAGATGATTGCCTTCAGAAGTCATTTTTGGTTCTCAAATTCTAATTAAGGTCTGCTCTTCCGGTGTGTTAGAACATCATAAAATAGTTTTCAATATCTGGTGTTGAAACCTAGATTGGAAAAGAGATGATATTGTTGGACAATGTGTTTATAGGCTTTGTTATCTCACCTAATTATAGAGATGCCTAGTCTTGTCAGCCGTGACATTATGTAACGATACAACAGAATTTTACAATCACAAGAAATACAATGGGGGTTGTATTAGCCAAGATACACTGTTGTGATCTGTGGCAGACGCATAGCTCATAATTATCAGCTTGCTGATAATCGATTAATGCTCGCTAACCATTAGCAAAGTTGAACTTTTCAATGATGAAAGGAGACGGCGCAGTTGAGCTTCATCTTGGGCGATGTATTTAAAATTCGAGGCTGAGCTTGCGAAGAACTCGGCGTAGTCTTTCGCATTTGACCCATTTTTCTTAAGCGGCTCATCATATTCAACGAATAATGATGCGAGCAGTTCAGCCTTTCTGTCCTCAGCAGCTCTTTTTTCCTCTGGACCGATATCATTGTGGCCGGAAATAATATCTTTCCAATCCGGCATATCAGCCATTGCTTTAAAGTAGAAAATAATAGCCATTTCGAAGAATGCATCGATCTTTTCGCTCAATTTCACCTGAACAGACCACGCCTTTTCTACTTCCTCAATTGTTTTGTCAGTTGAGTATCGGATAGTTGCAGCAAGAATTTCTTCTTTATTCTTGTAACTAGCGTAAAGTGTCTGTCGCGAAATACCTGCTTGATCGGCAATGTCGCCCATGGTTGCCTTGCGCACCCCATAACGCGTGATCACCTCAATCGCACACATGATTATCTTTTTTTGTTTTTCATTCATACTTACATCTTGACAAAATTTAAAAATTTGTCCAATTATGCTTACAAATTGACAATATTTGATTAAATGTCAAGTAAGCTATGGCTAGAAATCATCAACAAATCTTTCGATTTGCCAACGTTTACTTATCTTACATGTACTCTTGGAGGCAAGTCGATGAAACTTAGCGTGAATGGTCAAACCCACAATGTAGATGTCGAACCGGAAATGCCACTCTTATGGGTGTTGCGTGATGAATTGGGTATCACTGGTGTAAAATATGGTTGTGGTATCGCTCAATGTGGTGCTTGTACGGTGCATATTGATGGTGTTGCAGTGCGTTCCTGTCAGATGCGAATGGCTGATTTGGAGGGTGAGGTTAAGACAATTGAAGGGCTTGGAACACCCGATGCACTTCATATCGTGCAGAAAGCATGGGTCGATCATCAAGTTGCCCAATGCGGTTATTGCCAATCTGGTCAAATTATGTCCGCTGCCTCGTTGCTTGATGTCAACGATGATCCATCTGATGAAGAAATTGACGCTGTAATGAGTGCTAATCTTTGCCGTTGCGGCACTTACCCTCGAATTCGCGCTGCTGTAAAATCAGCTGCTGCAAATTTAAGGAGCGCATAGTATGGGACGCGCAGCAAAAATCGCACGACGTACATTTCTCATTGGTTCTGCAACAATTGCCGGTGGTGTTGCATTTGGCGCTTATATGGTCAGCCGCGATCCAGAAAACCCTCTTGCAAATGATCTGGCCGAAGGTGAAGCCACATTTAACCCATGGGTGATCATCGATAGTGAGAAAGTCACACTTATCACCCCCCACGGCGATAAAGGCCAAGGTGTTGTTTCTTCACAAGCAGCACTTATTGCGGAAGAACTCGACATAGAATTTGGCCAATTTGAAACAAGTTTTGGTGAGCCAAGCCCTGCCTATTGGAATACGGCGATGGCCGAAGAGGGTGTGCCATTTAAGGCTACCGACGAAGGATTTACCGCTGAAACCATGCGAACTGTGATGGGCAGTGTAATAAAATTGCTGGGCTTGCAGGGAACCGGTGGTTCAACTTCTATGCCCGATAGTTTTGTTAAACTACGCGAGGCTGGTGCCACAGCACGCGAAACACTTAAACTTGCTGCATCACAGAAGACAGGCTTGCCGATTGATCAGCTAAAAACCTCCAATGGTGCGGTTCAACTGCCTAATGGCAGTGAACTTAAATATACAGAACTTGCGGGAATAGCAGCCACGCTTGATCCGGTAAAAAATGTACCCCTACGTGATCCAAAAGCATGGCGCCTTATAGGCAAGCCTATGGAACGTCTTGATATTGTGGGGAAATCAACTGGAACAATAAATTATGGTATCGATATTGAAGTTGAAGGTATGGTTCACGCGTCCGTCTGCGTTAATCCACGTCAAGGGGGGGTGCTCAACGGATTTGACCCTTCTGCTGCGAAAACAATGCGTGGCGTAAAGGACGTGTTTGAAATTACTGGTGGCGTGGCTGTCGTAGCTGATAATACATGGCGCGCGTTTAATGCATGCAACGCAATTAAATACAATTGGGGTGATGCGCCGTATCCGGCAGAACAGGCAGACCATTGGAAAACACTTACAGAAAGCTTCAGCGCAGATTTATTGGATAGCACATGGCGTAATGACGGGGACAGCGAAGCGGTTCTGGCAAGTGGCAAAATTTTCGAAGCGGAGTATCGCTCACCCTATGTAGCGCACGCTCCGCTTGAACCACTTAATGCTATTGTTCTTGTAAATGACAACCAAGTTGAAGTCTGGACAGGGCATCAAATGCCGCGTTTTCTGCAGCAAGTTGTTGCCAGTATAACAGGGCATGAACAAGACCAAGTCATTTTGCACAATCAATATATGGGTGGCTCATTTGGTCATCGTCTAGAGTTTGAACATATCAAACAAGCTACTGAAATAGCAATGAAAATGCGTGGAACACCGGTCAAGCTTACCTATACGCGAGAAGAAGATTTTGCCCATGATTTCCCGCGTCATATTTCGATGGGTCGTGGACGCGGTAAGGTCGAAAATGGCAAGGTTATCGCAATTGACTTATCGCTCGCAGCACCTTCGGTTATTTCATCGCAAATGGGTCGTTTGGATTTTACGGTTCCCGGGCCGGATAGCCAATTAGCAGCTGGCGCATGGAATAATCCGTACAAAATCGATAATTATCGTATGCAAGCCTACCGAGCACCAGAGCTGGCGCCAACGTCGTCTTGGCGATCTGTCGGTGCACCAGCTGCTGGTTTTTTCTTCGATAGTTTGCTCGATGAGCTTATTCACGAGGCAGGTGCAGACCCCATGGAAGAGCGTATTCGTCTTATGAATCACGATTTATCGCGCAAAGTGCTTGAAACAGCGGCGGAAATGTCGAGTTGGGGCTCTGATTTAGGTCCAAACCAAGGTCGAGGCGTTGCATTTGTTGAAAGTTTTGGTGTGCCGGTTGCCGAGGTTGTTGAAGTGACCAACACGGACGCAGGCATTAAGATCGATAAAGTATATGTGGCCTGTGATGTGGGCACGGTCATAGATCCAGTCAATTTTGAGAATCTGGTGCAAGGCGGCGTAGTCTTCGGGCTTGGTCATGCGATCAACTCTGAGATCACCTATTCAGATGGCAAGGCAGAGCAATCAAACTATCATCAGCATGAAGCGATGCGGATGTATCAATGCCCTGAAATCATTGTAAAGGGCCTTGAAAACGGTCATAAAATCAGAGGTATAGGCGAACCACCGGTACCGCCAGCTGCACCCGCATTGGCCAATGCAATTTTTGCCGCAACAGGTCAACGTTTGCGCGAAATGCCGTTTAATAAATTCATCGAATTTGTATAAGGGAGCGCCAGATGAAAAAGTTTAGCGTTGTTATATTGGCAACCTCTCTCGCGCTTGTTGGCTATGCCATTGCCGCCGAACCAGTGGGTACAAATCGTGTAATCAACGATTTTCCGGAGGGTTCAATCTCTGAACAAGTAGGTTTGGAAAATTGGCAAAAATTCTTCGAGGTGGCTTCGCATCCTCGCTGTGCAAACTGCCATGTTGGCGCAGATAATAAACCAATGTGGTCGGGTCCAAGTTTTGATAAAGCACGTCCTCATGGCATGAATGTTAACGCAGGTGAAAGCCGTATTGGAGTTGAGACACTGCTATGTTCAACTTGTCATACAACTCTAAAAGAAGTTGATGATAAAGCCAACAATTTACCACACACAGCCCCGCGTGTAGCAATGGATTGGCAGCTAGCGCCCGTTGAGGCAGAATGGTTTGGCAAATCATCTAACTATATCTGCAATCAACTCAAAGACCCCGAGCAAAATGGTGATCGCACCATCAGAGAAGTCGCGGTTCACCTAGATCATGACCTGATCTTACATTGGGCTTGGAACCCGGGCGGCACACGCGAGGCGGCTCCGCATTCGCTGCAAGAAACCATGGACGCACTGATGAAGTGGGCAGCAGCTGGTACGCCGTGCCCGGAATACTAATGACCTCCCTTGGAAATATGGTGTAAACTTTGAGAAACAATGTGACGTCGATAAATGTTCTGTCTCTTGCGAAACCCAGATACATAGATGCCATAAAGGTACACATTTCAAAGATATTAAGGCGTTGTATCACGCCAGAGAATTTCGTAGCCGATACCAATAACAGGATCTTTTTTCTGCGAACTTAAACCCTGTTCAAGCAGTCTCTTTGCGGCCATTGTGACCGTATCGTCGACACTCAAAGCGCAACGGTTATTAATGCTTACAAGAAGCGAATTGCGAGACTTGAAAGGGATAAACTCATAGTGCAGGAAAACATCTTGAAATTGGAAAATCCAAAACGCTCCTATGACGATATGTGCAAACTTGCTATGAAATTCCTGTCAAACCTTTGGAATTTTTGAACTTCTCAATGTATTGAGCATCAGCAAGCTATGCTTAAAAATAGCCCGGAAAAATCTTTTGCCATACAGTCGCAAATAGGACTTCGGACTCTTACTTAAGATGGTAACAATTGGAAAAGAGAAATGGTGCACCCCGGAGGACAAAGTCCGAACAAATCAAAATTGAAGGTGCAATGTTTGAACGAAGAGAGAATGGCGCACCCGGGAAGATTCGAACTCCCGACCCCTTGATTCGTAGTCAAGTACTCTATCCAGCTGAGCTACGGGTGCTAATGACGTGAATATTTTGAACGTCTGCCGTTCTCCTAATGGGTCATCATCAGTTTTGCAAGCATCAATTTCAAAAACTATCAAATTGTCTAAAAAATTTCTGTTAGATGTTAAATTTCAATTTCAAACTACACAGAATGCGGGATGGTAATTTCAAATCGCGTACCGGGTGTAGATTTTTCTGCCAAAATAATATCGCCGCCATGCGCCTGGATCAATTCACGTGCAATGGCGAGCCCTAACCCTGTGCCACCTGCGCGCGTTGAGCCTTGGAATGGCTTAAATAGGTGCTCCTTCGCACGTGCCGGCATTCCGGGGCCTGTATCATCAATAGAAATGCACACAGCATTATCTTTCAATTCCGCATCAAGACATAATCGTTTCACTATCGCAGGATCTGCATCATAGTCTGATTTGAGCGCTTGAATGGCATTGCGAGAGATATTGTTAATCACGCGGAACAATTGTTCACTGTCAGCATGCAATTCCAATTCATCGGGAACTTTTGAGACAATCTCAATGTCATCATCTTGAATATCATTGCTCAAAACGTCTTTGATTTCTGTTGTAAGGGCTGCGAGCTTAATCACACGGCGCTTGGGTTCCGCTTCTTGCGCCCGTCCATAGCCCAACACTTCGCTCGAATAGCCCACTGCACGGTCTATTGTTTGCAATAGTTTTGGTGCAAAGCGTTTAACCATCGGATCATCTACATTGGCCATGCGGTCCGAAATCAATTGGGCGGAAGTTAGAATATTGCGCATGTCGTGGTTGATCTTGGAGACGGCTAATCCCAAATCAGCAAGTCGTTTTTGTTGTCGCAAAGTGCTATATAATTGCGTTTGCATTGCTGATAAATGCTGTTCAGCCAGCCACAGTTCATCATCGCCTTGCTCGGGTTTGATAATCCGCGTTGCATCTTCTGGGTTATCTGAAAAATTTTGCATCGACCATGTGAGGCGGCGAATAGGCTGGAGCATCAACCGGTTGATGGTAAAGAACAAAAGCCCTGCGGTAATGGCAGCGATAATCAGCGAAATAAACAAAACATTTCGGCTATAAATCAGCATCGCATGTCGCAGCTGATCTTCGCTTATGATTAACTCAATTTGGAAATCACTGCTTTCACCCACAGATCCCAAAACTCGGATAATCCTGTCGCCACCATAAAATAGTGTTTCAAACGCATGCATGATAGCGGTGATAGGCCCGGTGCTATCAAGATCATAGCTCGCTGCGATTGATGGTGGCATTTCTTCAGATGCAACAATGCGTGATGTGCCATCTTTACGCAGAATGATCGCCTTGGTGCCAGTAGACATCAATGTATCGCTTTGAACTTTTGCTGAAAGTTCAGTGATTTGCTGGCTTTCAAATACGATACTAGCGGCCGCCGCTGTGTTCAAACGGTCTTCAAGCCATCTCAGCCGTGTGTTTGCAACTGAAGGAACAAAGGCCAACACCTCCGCTAGCATAACAAATATGATCGTTAATGTGATCAATTTGCTCTGCAGCCCGCGCACTGGCTTGGTGCCAATCTCTTGCGCGGGTTGAATATTATCAAGCTCTAGTTTTTCATGCGACATGTGTGGCCCGCGTATAATTTGTCCAATAGGGTTTTTTACTATCAACCAAATTTTCGCAAAAATCCAATCACTGCGCGAACAAATGGCTTACTCGTTATCGGTCCGTAATGCGTCATCACCGCACGTTTGCCAATTTCTGACATCGTTGGGTAAGGAGGAATATAACCGCGAACATTTGATAACTTCATTTTGTTGGTAATGGCAAGTGCCCACATATTGATCATCTCGCCTGCACCAGCGCCAGCAATTGCAACGCCAACCAGGCGTCCTTTCTTATCGGCAACAATTTTGATCAAACCATCCGTCTTGCGTTCAGCGCGCGCACGGTCATTTTCGGCATATTCCCACTTCAATACGGTGATTGTATCGCCATATTTTTCACGTGCTTGTGCTTCTGTGAGCCCAACATTTGATAGTTCAGGCTCTGTGTAAGTTGCCCAAGGAATGATCTCGCGATTTTCCTTTGCAGGTAGACGGAACAAGATCTGCTGAACCACTAAACCTGCGTGATAACCCGCCACATGGGTGAACTGGAAACCACCTGCAACATCGCCGATCGCATAGACGCGTTTGTTGGATGTGCGCATATTATCGCCAACTTTTATGCCACGACGGTCATAATCAATTTGAGCTTGTTCTAGTCCAAGTCCGTTCACATTAGCTGCTCTGCCTGTTGCCACAAGCACATGTGATCCTTCGATATCGCGCTGGCCGTCACTTGTTTCAACTGTGACAGAAACCCCGGATTTAGCTTTAGAAAGCTTGACCACTTTTGTGTCTTCTAAGATTTCAACACCTTCTTCGCGGATGCGCTTTAACACAACTGCTGCAAGTTCGGGATCGTCTTTGCCGAGGGCCTTAAAACCTTCAACAACCGTAACTTTCGAGCCAAGGCGTTGGTGTGCTTGTGCCATCTCCATACCAATTGGGCCGCCGCCGATAACAATAAGATGATCAGGGCGCTCTGTCTGCTCAAAAATCGTTTCGTTGATCAAATAATCAACTTCATCAATCCCAGGAATAGGCGGCACGAAAGCAGATGAGCCGGTTGCAATGACATAGCGTCGCGCTTTGATGATTGTATCGCCAGCTTGAACGGTGT
This sequence comes from Lentilitoribacter sp., assembly GCA_039986595.1. GTDB lineage: Bacteria > Pseudomonadota > Alphaproteobacteria > Rhizobiales > Rhizobiaceae > Lentilitoribacter. The sequence goes on along the minus strand of JBDWQJ010000004.1, from coordinate 527,014 downwards.
CTGCATCGATGAATACACCAGCTTGTTCGATGACGTTTACCCCGAGTGAGCGGAAACGCTCTGGTGAATCGTGCGGTGCAATGCCGCCGATAACATCTTTGATATGTGCGTTTACTTCAGCAAAGTTTACATCAACTTTATCGACATGAACGCCAAATTTCTTGCCATCAACGGCAGCGCGGGCGTGGTTGCCAGCGGCGATTATTGCTTTAGATGGAACGCAACCGTAGTTGAGGCAGTCGCCACCCATTTTACCTTTTTCTAAAAGTACAACTTCGACACCGAAGGCTGCGGCAGCTGCTGCAACCGAAAGACCGCCTGAGCCACCACCGATTACGCAGATATCTGGAGTAATTGTTTTTGACATTTTAAATGTCCCCCTATTAATTCTTCTAAGACGTATGCAGTCGTTTATTTGTTACGAAATCTGCGAACGATTGATGGGATAGTTGCAACAGCTGCAAGCGCTGCAAATGCAATGGTGATTTCCGGTGTTATCAAATCAGAAACAGATGCTTCTTGTCCGGATTGCGCAGCTGCCATAAGCACGCTGTCTACGCCTTGACCAAGGTAAGTATAGGCAAATGTACCTGGCAAAATACCGATGATTGTAGCGCCCATATAAGTGCGTAGCGGAATTTTAAACAAAGCTGGCACAATGTTCATCACAAAGAACGGGAACACAGGTGCTAAGCGTAAGATAACCATGTAGCTGAACGCGTCTTTTTGAAAGCCTTCAGATAGTTTTGCTGCAAATGGCCCAGCACGATCTCTCAAGAAGTCACCAAAAGCAGTTTGCGCGGCTTTAAACAAGATGGCAGCACCGATTGTTGCAGCAACAGCCGTTAGGACGCCGCCTAAGAGCCATCCGAATAAAAATCCGCCGAAGATTGTTAAAATTGAAGCTGCTGGGAATGAAAAGGCAACGGCTGCAATATATAAGAAGAAATACATCGCGGATGCTAAGATGAGGTTTTCGCTCACAAAGCTTTGCAAAACATCACGCTTTTCAGCAAGTGCATTAAGCGATAGATATTCGTGTAATCCCGCTGCATAACCTACAGCCAATCCGGATAAAACAATAAGTACTGGCAAAAAGCGCTTCAGCATACCGCCTGTTTTTTTCTGGGTTGCATCTGACATTATTTTTTGATCCGTATTGTTTAATGTTGTGTTCATTTCCATTTTATCTCTCCAAAATGTCGGACATCGGTCCGTCGTTGAAGAAGGGATAAACTTTTGTGCGATCACATACCAATGACATTCAATCGCGTTCATCAAACTATATGTGAGCAATGTTAACGTTCAACTCACACTGTTGTGAGCTTTATTAAAAAAGCCTTTCATAGGTTGGTTTCATTTTAACAATGTTGGAAAATGTCTCTCTATCCGATCAATTATAAGATCATACCCGTTTGAGACGGCTTATTTATTGACAATATAAGGTTTTGATGTCTATAAGCCGCTCTTGTAGGTGTTTGACGTCCAAAAGGCCGCAGATATCGACTTTAACAACGCTCCTGTAAAAATACAGACTTTAAGAAGGGCCGCACACCGCGGTATTAAAATAAATGACAAAGCGTACTTTTCAACCATCAAAGCTTGTTCGCAAGCGTCGTCATGGTTTCCGTGCACGTCTCGCCACTAAAGGTGGACGTAAAGTTCTAGCAGCTCGCCGTTCACAAGGTCGTAAACGTTTATCTGCATAAGTTCATAAATCTTGCAGCCTGACTTGAAAGGGCTGAAGTTGATTTCACAAAATTCAATTTCCCGCGTCGAGCGTTTGACCAAGCGAGCTGAATATTTAGCAGCTCGCAATGGAAAGAAGCGGCGCGGTAAATATTTCTTGCTTGAAGTTCTCGATCGTGGTGATTGCGAAAACTATGGCGAGCTGAAACCACCTCGAATTGGTTTCACCGTAACTAAGCGACAAGGCAACGCGGTTAAACGGAACCGTATTCGCAGGCGTTTGAAAGAAGCGGTTCGGCTCAAAGCGCATGAATTTTTGCTGCCGGGCTTTGATTATGTCCTAATCGGTCATGATGAACTGTTGGATGCGAGCTTTAATGACCTTATCTATAGCCTTGAACAGCGCTTCAAAAGTAAGAAAAACTCTGATAGAAACCCGCGGACAGGCGCAAAACATAAAAATAGTGTTGCCGAGTGTAAGGATTAATAATGGAAAACAGTCGTAATTATTTTCTGGCGATCGGCCTATCAGTACTCATATTTGTAGTCTGGCAAATTGTTTATGTCGCACCGCGATTAGAAGAAGAGCAAGCTCGTCAAGCTGTTTTGTTAGAACAACAGGCTGAAGCCGCAGCAAATGATAGCACTCTTCCTTCTGCAACAACATCCAGTGGCGAAACCGCCCAATTACCAAATTTGCAAGGTCTTCCTGCAGCGCAAACCATTGCGCGCGAAGATGCATTGGCTGAAACAGGTGCACGCGTTGAAATCGATACGCCAACACTATCTGGTTCGCTTAACTTAACAGGCGCGCGCCTTGATGATCTTACTCTTAAAAATTATCATGAGACGATTGATCCTGAAAGTCCGAACGTAATTTTATTCTCACCATCGAATGCAAATGAAGGTTACTTCTCAGAAGTTGGCTTTATCGCAGCAAAAGAAGCAGGGGCTGTCCCAAGCGAGAGTACTGTTTGGACAGTAAAATCAGGTGATAAGCTAACGCCTGAGACTCCACTCGTGTTGAGCTATGATAATGGCAGCGGTTTGGTATTTGACCGAACGATCAGCGTTGACGATAATTACTTGTTCACAATCGATGACGCGGTAACAAACGCATCAGATGCACCAGTATCATTGTCGCCTTATGGCCGGATCAAACGACTTTACAAACCGCAAACCAGCGGGATCTACATTCTACACGAAGGCCTGATTGGTTTCTTGGGTGAGCAAGGTCTGCAAGAAATAGATTATGGTGACGTGGAAGATGCAGAAAAGGGTCTTATCGTTCCGCAAAAATCACCAACAGGTTGGATCGGCATCACAGATAAATACTGGGCAGCTGCTTTGGTTCCAGAACAAGGTCAGCCATTCCAATCTCGTTTTGGATACTTTGCTCAAGGGTCTCCAAGCTATCAGACAGATTATGTGTCTGACGCGAAAATTATCGAACCCGGCGCGACCGCTAATTTTAATACGCGTATTTTCTCAGGTGCAAAAACGGCCCCAGAGATTGATGTTTATGCAGAAGAACAAAATATCGAACAATTTGATCTGATGATCGATTGGGGTTGGTTCTACTTCATCACCAAACCAATGTTTAGTGCATTGCACTTCTTCTTCTTGCTCTTCGGAAATTTCGGTGTATCCATCTTGGTGACAACCGTTCTTGTGAAGTTGATCTTCTTCCCATTGGCAAACAAGTCATACAAATCCATGGCGAATATGAAGAAAGTTCAGCCACAAATGGAAGAGTTGAAAAAGCAACATGGTGATGATCGTCAAGCGCTGCAAAAGTCCATGATGGAACTTTATAAGCGTGAGAAAATTAATCCAGTAGCTGGTTGTTGGCCGGTTCTGTTGCAGATCCCAGTGTTCTTTGCGCTGTATAAAGTGCTTTATGTGTCCATTGAGATGCGTCACGCGCCATTCTTTGGCTGGATTCAAGATTTGTCTGCGCCAGATCCAACATCAGTGTTCAATTTGTTTGGCTTATTGCCGTACGATCCAACAGCATTGCCGCTCATCGGTGGATTGTTGGCCTTGGGTGTATGGCCGTTGATCATGGGTATCACAATGTTCCTACAAATGCGTATGAACCCGACACCTCCAGATCCAACACAGGCTATGATCTTTACATGGATGCCAGTTGTCTTCACATTTATGCTGGCAACCTTCCCTGCAGGTCTTGTGATCTACTGGGCGTGGAACAACACATTGTCGATCCTCCAGCAAGGCGTTATCATGAAGCGTCAGGGTGTGAAAATCGAGCTTTGGGATAATCTCAAGGGGTTGTTTTCCAAAAAATCTAAAGAAGAAGCAGAATAAACTAACGTAATTTTGCTTTAGCGAAGGGCATGATAGGACACCGAAATGGCTAAAATTGTGCCCTTTGACCGGACTTGGGAATTTGTACTTTCTGTCCCAACTATGAAGTTTTTACCATCTGCTGGTCCACCTGAGATCGCGTTTGCAGGCCGTTCTAATGTTGGTAAATCATCGCTTATAAATGCGCTCACAAACGTTAAAGGCTTGGCGCGGACATCCAACACACCCGGCCGCACACAACAGTTGAACTATTTCGTGCCATCAGGCTTTGAAGGTACGCAAGAAGACTTGCCGCCATTAGCGCTCGTGGATATGCCAGGTTATGGCTATGCGAAAGCGCCTAAGACCGAAGTGGAAAAATGGACAAAGCTGGTCTTTGACTATCTTCGCGGACGGGTCACTTTAAAGCGGGTTTATCTGTTGATTGATTCTCGACATGGGATCAAAAAGAATGATGAGGAAGTTTTAAAGCTGCTTGATACGGCCGCAATGTCCTATCAAATTGTTCTGACTAAATCGGATAAAATCAAAGCCACTGAACTTGAAGCATTAATTGCGCAAGTCACCGAGCAGATCAAAAAACATCCGGCCGCCTATCCAGAGATTATCGCGACATCATCTGAAAAAGGTGTTGGCATTGATGATTTAAGACGCGCAATCGTGAAAGCCATTCATAATTAGTCGTCATTTCAGATAAAGATCCAATTGAAGGATGATATTTTTCACGTTAAGACACGTGCTAGATATGAAGACGAACAATAATTTGTTCAGTTGTGAGGAATACTAAAATGGCTGTTTTAAGTGATAGTGAAAATCAAGCACGGTTTTTATCTGAAGCATTGCCATATATGCAGCGCTATGAAGACCAATCTGTTGTGATCAAATATGGTGGCAACGCGATGGGTGATGAAAGCCTTGCACAAGCATTTGCCCGTGATGTTGCATTACTTAAACAATCAGGCGTTAACCCGGTTGTTGTGCATGGCGGTGGCCCGCAAATTGGCGCAATGCTCGATCGTATGGGCATTCAATCTCGTTTTGAAAATGGTCTACGTGTGACCGATCAAAAGACGGTTGAGATTGTAGAAATGGTCCTTGCTGGATCGATCAACAAGCAAATCGTCACAATGATCAATGCCGAAGGTGAGCGCGCCATCGGGCTCTGCGGTAAAGATGGAAATCTGGTTTACGCAAGGAAAGCTGAAAAGAAAGTTGTTGATCCTGAATCTAATATCGAGCGAATTCTCGATTTGGGTTTTGTAGGCGAGATAGACGAAGTCGACCGTACAGTTTTAGATATATTGGCAACATCTGCGACCATTCCAGTGATTGCACCTGTCGCGCCTGATCGTAATGGTCAGACCTATAATATCAATGCCGATACATTTGCTGGCGGCATTGCCGGTGCGCTTGATGCAAAACGTTTGCTGTTCTTAACTGATGTTGCAGGCGTTATGGGTAAAGATGGCAAAGTGATTAAAGAGCTGTCTGTCTCAGAAGCCAAAGCGATGATTGCAGATGGGACCATTTCTGGCGGGATGATCCCCAAGGTCGAGACCTGTATCTACGCTATTGAACAAGGTGTTGAGGGTGTAGTGATTGTAAACGGTAAGGTTCCGCATGCGGTCTTGCTCGAGATTTTCACCGAGCATGGTGCAGGAACGTTGATCGTTAAGTAATTACCCGCCAAGCACCAGCGCAATAATACCGCTAATAATCAGCAAGCATCCGATAACTTCTATGCGGTTGATTTGTTCTTTAAATATGAAAACAGACGAGATGAAGGTAAAAATCATCTCTATTTGCGCTACTGCTTTAACCAATGCGGCCTGTTGCAATGTCATGGCCATAAACCAGCCAAAAGACGCACTAGCGCCAACAAGACCCACCAATAAGCCCGTTTTCCATGCAGCGCGAATACGCGCAATTTCTGCCCGGTCTCGCCAGTAAATCCAAATGATCATGATGATCGATTGCAAGATGATAGCGATGGATAAAGTTATCGCGGCCTGGATAATAAAGTTTGGCCCTTCCAGTGATAGTGATGCAGCGCGATAGGCAACGGCTGCAACACCAAAAATTGCACCTGATGACAATCCGATGAGAGCTGTTCGTGAATAAAGTGATGTAAAAATAGATTTCGGCGTGATGTCAGTTCGCGCAACCGATATGAGCATAACGCCAAACATGCTGATCGCAATAGCTGATAAAACCGCAGAGGATGCTTTTTCAGACAAGAATAAAAGACCAAACAAAGCAGCTTGTAATGGCTCCGTGCGTGAGTAAGCTGTTCCCACCGCAAAGTTGCGGTGCGAGAACATATGCACCAACAAAGCTTGTGCGAGAATTTGCGCTATAGCTGCAATGACCACCCAGAAGAAAAAGTCCTGATTGAGCTTAGGAAAGCTGTGATCGCCCAAATACATAAAGAGTGCGAGGAAAAAAAGTGCAAATGGAATGCCAAATCCAAACCGTACAAACGTCGCGCCAGACGTTCCCATCACATTTTTTAGGTGCTTTTGAAGGCTGGAGCGGATGTTCTGCAAAAAGGCAGCTGAGATTGTAATGAGTATCCAAGTTTCCATATCATGGCGTTAACATGGATTGAGAAATGCGTCACGCATAAATGGGAGTTTTAAGTAAATGTTCTAGCAATTGGCGATTAAGTCGTAATCAGCACTTTTCTTCAATTATATCTCTTATATAAGTAGCACTATGAAACATGAAAATTTTAGCCACGTCGATCATTGGATCTTTGATCTAGACAATACTCTATACCCTCGAAGATGCGATTTATTTGCGCAAATAGATGTAAAGATGACGGACTTTGTATCCGAATTTTTGGATCTACCGCGCGATGAAGCCCGAAAGAAACAAAAAGACTATTATCGTGATCATGGCACCACCTTGCAGGGGCTCATGATAAATCACGGCATGAAGCCAAAAGCCTTTTTAGATGCCGTGCATGATATTGATTATAGCCCGGTGGCAAAAAGTGAAGATTTGAAATCCGCATTAGATGCGTTACCTGGTCAAAAACTAATCTTCACAAACGGTGATGTTCCTCATGCAGAGCGTACGATTGATGCGCTTGGGATCCACGATTGTTTTGACGGTATTTTTGATATTGTGGCTGCAGATTATCTGCCCAAGCCTGCCGCAAAACCTTATGAGCAATTTATCGCTCAATTTGATGTAGATCCAACAAAAGCTGCGATGTTTGAAGACCTACCTAGGAATTTGCTCGTACCAAAACAAATGGGCATGCAAACCGTTTTGATCATCGACGAAGCCTATGAGGCTAGCACTGATGAAAAATGGGAAGCCCATGGTCGCGACGATGATCACATCGATCACATTGCAACAGAACTGCACGAGTTTTTAAAAGCACTTCATTAGATATTGATTGGAAAAATTCAGGCTTACTTAACCAGCATTGCTAAATTCAGTTCCAAAGGCGGTTAAGTTTACGAGTTTTTCTAAACTTTCGGCTATCTTGCTTTCAACGAGTAAGAGGTCACTATGCTGCAAAAATTATTGCCATTTGTATTTTTAGCCATAACCATGGCTTTCGTTCCGCAGTTTTTGAATAAAGCTCCGGAAACTGTCGCGCAAGGCGATAATGGTAATGTTGGCGTTGCCAAGACCACGCAACCGCACAATGTCGTTCCAAGTTACGCCCATTATACAACTGGAAAACGCCAAGTTAGCATTAAAGCTAATGGTCATGGTCATTTTTTGGCAGATTTTAAAGCCGGTGGGCGTTCAATAAATGGATTGATTGATACAGGTGCTACCTATGTTGCAATGAATAAATCAACAGCGCGCTCTATTGGTGTGAAGGTTTCTAACAGTGATTTTAAACACAAGGCTGAAACCGCCAATGGTATTGTTAAAGCTGCACTTAAAAATATTGAACGTTTAGAACTAGGTCCGGTTTCTGCAAAAAATGTTGATGTGTTTATTTTAGATGATGCTGCTTTGTCTTCCACTTTGATCGGGATGAGTTTTTTAAACAAACTGTCTTCTTTTAAGGTCGAAAACGGGCAGCTTATTCTGACGCAGTAATTTTTTTCAATATTGGTTTTCGAATAAAGGCGGGACTATCAGTAATCTCGCAAGCGGAATTAAAACGTCTGGATAATTCCTCAAATTGCTCATCAGAATTTACGTGCGCTAGCGCTAATGTTTCACCCGCTTGTATCGTCGTGCCAATGGTTCTGATTTCGCTTAAACCAACACTGTAATCTAATTGATCCGACGGGTGCGATCGTCCGCCACCAAGCGCAACAATCGCCATTCCTAAATCCCGTGTTTTATATGCGTTCACGCAGCCGCTTCGTGTGGCTTTGATTTCACGAAGAATGCTGACCTTGGGAAGGTGGCTCTGGTAATTTTCAACAATATCTATTGGGCCGCCTAATGCGTGAACCATTTTGCCAAAGAGTTCAGCGGCTTTTCCGTTTGACAAGTTTTTCTGAGCCGTTGCTTCTGCTTTATAATAATCACGCGCAATTCCGCCAGCCATCAGCATATGGGCAGTAAGCTGGATGATAACGCGATAAAGTCTGACATCGCGAGATTGTCCGGTTAAGAATTGGATGGCATTAACGACTTCCGTGGCATTTCCTATTGCGCTTGCTAGTGGCTCATTCATATCGGTTACAAGAGCCGATGTTGGTAGGCCAGCACTTGTGGCAACATCAACAAGTTCTTGTGCCAGTTTTTCTGCTTCATCAGCATCAGATGTGGTTGAGCCATTCCCACATTTCACATCAAGCACTAAACCTTGAACACCGCTCGCTAGCTTTTTCGATAATATTGATGCAACGATCAAAGGTACAGATTCAACGGTTGCGGTGATATCGCGAATGGCATAAATCTTTTTATCTGCAGGCGCCAAATTTGCTGTTTGCGCAATGATTGCGCATCCTGCATTTTTAACCACAGAACGGAATTTTGAAATATCGGGTGTTGCGTTATATCCCGGAATGGCTTCTAGCTTATCTAATGTGCCGCCGGTGTGTCCCAATCCACGCCCTGATATCATTGGAACGTCTAGCCCGCAGCTTGCTGCAAGAGGCGCAAGTATGAGCGATACATTATCACCCACGCCGCCCGTAGAGTGTTTATCAATAATGGGGCGGGTTGCATCAGGCCAATTAAGCACATCGCCTGAATCGCGCATCGCAAGTGTTAAGGCTGCGGTTTCTTTGCGCCCCATCCCGTTGAGAAATATAGCCATGGCCATAGAAGCCGTCTGGCTATCAGACATTCGCTGATCGCTTACCATTGTGATAAAGGCAGCAATTTGCTCGCGCGATAACTCGCCCTTATCTCTTTTTATGCGGATAAGTTCTTGCGGTAAATAAGTGATGGTCGCAACGCCTTTCCCTGTTTGCTAAAGATCAGCAAACATGGTTTTTAAAATTTTGGCAAGGTTTGCCCCGCCAATAGGCGCCATGTCTTTGGTTTCTTGATGGCTCAATTCATCACCGGTCATCCCAGCCGCAAAATTGGTAATAATGGATGCGGCGGCTGCATTCATGCCAAAAAACCGCGCCAAAATCACTTCAGGAACAGTGGACATACCAACTGCATCAGCGCCAAAAATGCGAGACATTTTAATTTCTGCAGGTGTTTCAAAACTGGGGCCAGAGAACCACATATAAACGCCTTGGTGCAGCTCAACGTCTGATTTTTTTGCAGCTTCGCGCATCTTTGTCATAATGCTTTGATCATAGGCGTTACTTAAACCTACAAATCGTCCATCGGTCTCTTCGCCAAACAGTGGATTGCTACCGGAGAAATTTATGTGGTCGGTAATCTGCATCACAGACCCTGGCGGCATATCCTCGCGCACAGAGCCAGCAGAATTGGTCAGGATTAGGTTTTCAATACCAAGCTGATGGAATGTCTCGATGATGGGGCGCATAGCGCCTGCGTCACCATGCTCATAGTAATGAACGCGACCTGATAGCATGATCAACGGCACACCTTCGATGGTGCCTGCAACCAGCTCACCTTTGTGGCCTGAAACTGCGCTATGAGGAAAATTAGGTAGCTCAGAAAAAGCAATTTGCACCGGATCATTGATCGACGATGTGAGGGCACCCAAACCCGATCCCAATATGACCGCATATTTAGGATTAAGCGCACCAATTTTATCGCTAATAATGTCGACAGATCGTTGAACTTTAGAACTCATGCAATTACGTCCGTAGCAAAAGATAACGGTAATAAGTCACCCAAACGAACTGTCTTAACAACACCGTTTTGGTCACATAAATGGATTTTAGTATCTGCATTGCCAAACTCTGCCAATCGTTGTCTGCAACCCCCGCACGGGGTACATTGATCTAGCTTTTCGGCAATAACAGCCACTTCGACGATCTCTCTTTCTCCTGCCATCACCATATGTCCGATGGCTGTTGTTTCTGCACACCAGCCCTCAGGGAATGAAATGACCTCTATGTTGGCACCTTTATAGATCTCACCATTGGCTGCAAGGATTGCAGCGCCAACGGGAAACTTAGAATAGGGTGCATGGCAAGATGCCATCGCGGATTTTGCAGCGTCAAAAAGTGCAGCTCGATGATCAGCGCTCTTTGACATACGGAACGCCTCCAGCTTTTGGCGGTATCGCTTTTCCGATAAATCCTGCAAGCAAAATGACCGTCAGGATATATGGCAGCGCCTGCATGAACTGAATTGGAATTTCCCCAATCAATGGGAGTTCTTTACCCTGCAGTCTGATTTCCATGGCATTTAAAAACCCGAATAACAAACATGCAAGCATCACATTTACTGGCTTCCATTTAGCGAAAATAAGCGCTGCTAACGCGATAAAGCCTGAACCTGCAGTCATGTTTTTACCAAAACCAGCAGAGATCGCCATGGACAGATATGCGCCAGCAAAGCCGCAAAGCGCGCCACAACACAACACTGCACGATAGCGCAGCCAGATAACGGAAATTCCGGCTGTATCCACAGCAGCTGGGTTCTCACCAACAGCGCGTAAACGCAAACCAAAACGAGTTCTAAAGAGCACCCACCAGGTAAATGGTACAAGCGCAAATGCTAAATAGGTCAATGCAAAGTGGCCAGATAACAAGTCAGAATAGATCGGTCCAATGATTGGAACATCAGCCAATTCAGCCGCAAATGGCAATTCAATTGCATTAAATTTTGCGTCTGAACTTAGAGAAGGTGTTCGGCCACCTTGGCGGAACCAGGCTTGGCCTAAAATAACGGTTGCACCAGCTGCGATAAAGTTGATTGCAACGCCCGATACAATTTGGTTACCTCGTTGAGTGATGGATGCAAAAGCATGGATCAATGCAAATCCCATTGAGACAATAACAGCTCCCAATAGGCCAAACATCGCAGATTCATAAAGGCTGGCAATGGCAGCACCGGCAAAAGCACCTGCGAGCATTTTACCTTCAAGGCCAATGTCAAACACACCAGAGCGTTCAGAATAAAGCCCGGCAAGTGCTGCAAAAATCAACGGGACAGAGAGCCGGATTGTTGATTGTAGGACGAGAATAGTTGTTTCAAAAAATTCCATTTTTACTCTCCCGCCTCTATCGCACTAGAAGAATTTGATTTTTGCAAACCAGCAAAAAACATCACAATAAACGGCCTGAACATATTTTCCAGCGCTCCAGCAAACAAGATAACCAACCCTTGAATGATCACAATCATGTCTCGTGAAATATTAGGCATTTCAAACGAGATTTCAGCGCCTCCTTGATATAAAACCCCAAACAAAATAGCCGCCGGTATAATGCCTGCGGGATGGTTTCGGCCCATGAGCGCCACAGCAATTCCGACAAAACCAGCACCTGCAACAAAGTCGAGCTGCATTTGATGTTGATCACCCATAATAGGGTTTAATGCCATCATGCCAGCCAAGCCGCCAGAAATCATCATTGTAATAATGATCACGCGCGTTTCGTTGATACCTGCATATTTTGCAGCCGTTGGGCTAAAGCCTCGGGTTCGAATTTCATAGCCAAGGCGGGTACGCCAGATGATAACCCACACAACAAAAGCTGCCATAAGTGCCAACAAAAACGAAATATTTAGCGGCGCAGCACCGGTGCGAATACCAAAGATACCAAACAACCAATCAAGACGTGGCAATTGACCACCTTCGGCAAAACCGCGTGTTTGCGGTGCCATCGTGCCATCTGGTTTGAACACATCCACCAGCAGATAGATCATCAAACTGGCTGCAATGAAGTTAAACATGATCGTAGTGATCACAATGTGGCTTCCACGTTTGGCTTGTAAATATGCTGGGATGAACGCCCATAACGCACCAAAAATTGCAGCACCAACGATGGCAATAGGGAATACTAAAAACCATGGTAATGTGGAATCAAACGCCAAACATGCAAGTGCAACGCCAATTCCACCAATATATGCCTGACCTTCACTGCCGATATTAAACAATCCGCAGTGAATAGCGATGGCAACAGAAAGACCTGTGAAAACAAAGCTTGTCGCGTAGAAAAGTGTATAACCAATGCCTTCGCCATAACCAAACGCACCTTTAATTAAAAGGCCTGCAGCTTGAAGTGGGCTCTCATCTGCCAGCCATACAACAAGACCAGAGATTAAGAAGGCTACTAAGATATTGATGACGGGTATAAGTCCAAAATCAACCCATTTTGGCAGTTTTGCATATGGTGCAGCCATTATCCTGCCTCCCCGTTTTGTGCGGTCGTATCACCGTCTTCAATACCTGCCATCAAAAGACCAAATGCACCTTCTTCTGTTTCAGGTGTGCGTTCACCAACGATTTTGCCGTCAAACATCACAAGCACTCGGTCCGCAAGCGAGCGGATTTCATCAAGTTCAACAGATATGAGCAAAATGGCTTTTCCAGCATCGCGCATTTCAATGATGCGGCGATGGATAAACTCAATCGCCCCCACATCCACACCCCGTGTTGGTTGACCAACAATTAAAACTTCAGGATTGGTTTCAATCTCGCGGGCAATCACGATCTTTTGTTGATTTCCGCCTGAGAAATTTGCTGTTTTCAAACGGTTGTTCGGCGGACGAATATCATATTTTTCAATTTTCTCGTTCGCATCCTTGCGGATATTTTCGATGTCGAGAAAAATGCCTTTGTTATATTCAGGGCGCTGATGGATGCCCAAAATTGAGTTTTCAGCTTCTTCGAAAGGAAGCACGAGACCCATATGGTGACGATCTTCAGGAACATGCGCCATGCCGCGATCACGCATATCAGATGGCGTACTTCCACCGGTAACACCAATAGGTTCACCGTTAAGGACGATGCGACCAGATTCTGCGTGTTCAATACCTGTGATGCATTCCATCAGTTCAGACTGACCGTTGCCGGCAACACCTGCAATACCGACAATTTCACCAGCACGCACTTCAAAGGATACATCCTTTACCATCGGCACACCGCGACCATCGCGGACATTTAGGTTTTCAACTTTTAAAACAACATCTTTAGGGTCCGCAGGTCCTTTTTCAACTTGCAATAATACACGTCGACCCACCATCAGTTCGGCAAGTTCTTCAACATTTGTGTCTTTTGTTGTGCGCGTTGCAACCATTTCACCACGGCGCATAACAGATACATCATCGGTAATTGCCATGATTTCGCGCAGCTTATGGGTAATGAGGATAATTGTTTTGCCTTGTTGTTTTAGAAGTTCAAGAATTTCAAACAATTGATCAGCTTCTGCGGGCGTTAAAACACCTGTCGGTTCGTCAAGGATCAAGATATCCGCGCCTCGATACAGTGTTTTCAGAATTTCAACGCGTTGTTGCACGCCAATTGGCACGTCTTCAATGATCGCATCGGGATCAACATCTAAGCCATATTCATCGCTGAGGCGTTTTAATTCGCTGCGGGCGTTGGCAATACCTGAATTGAGCAATTGCCCGCCTTCAGCGCCAAGGATGATGTTTTCCAAAATTGAGAAATTTTCGACAAGCATGAAATGCTGGTGAACCATGCCGATGCCAGCTGCGATCGCAGCATTGGAGTCTTTTATGGTGATTGCGTTGCCATCGATGAGAATATTACCGCTATCGGCATGATAAAACCCATAAAGGATCGACATCAGTGTGGATTTACCTGCACCATTTTCGCCGATAATACCGTGGATGGTTCCTTTGGAAACCTTCAGGTCAATATCTTTGTTGGCGTGAACAGGTCCAAAGCTTTTGTTTATTTTTTGAAGCTCAATAGCAAAATTATTCATGTTGCGCCTATATTTTTCTTTACTCTCGACAGTTTAGAGGCTTTTGTCCAGACGGAAATTTAAAGCACCCACGAATTAAGCATCAAAGAGGTTATGTGAAGCCATGGATGAAAATCGAATCGTGAAAATGGAAGAATTGATTGCGCACCAGTCTCAGCAAATCGAAGATTTGTCCGACCAGTTAGCGAAGCAATGGACAAATATCGACAAACTAACGCGAAAGCTTGATGATCTGTCCGAGCATTATGCTGACCTTGAAGAGCAAGTGGGCGCACCTGCGGCTACAAAGCCTCCCCATTATTAAACGTTCCAGTATTAAACATGACCCCGGATTATACAAAAAGCCGCCACGGATACATTCTGTGGCGGCTTTAAAAAATATCTACTTCTTAGTAAGGGCAGTTATTGTCAGACATATAGTCGTGAACAGTTACCTTACCAGCAATAATGTCAGCTTTAGCAGCTTCGATTTTTGCTTTCATGTCGTCAGACACAAGTGAAGCATTGTTGTCGTCCATAGCATATCCAACACCACCGCTTTCAAGTCCGAGAACACTGAAGCCGTATGAGAAGTCACCTTTATTGGCATCCATAAATGCATTGTAAACTGCAACATCAACGCGCTTAAGCATAGATGTTAGAACAGAGCCAGGGTGCATGCCGTTTTGGTTTGAATCAACACCAATACCTAAGATGCCTGAGTCAGCTGCAGTTTGAAGAACCGCAATACCTGTACCACCAGCTGCTTGGAAAACAACGTCAGAACCTTGGTCAACTTGAGACTTCGTGATCTCAGCACCTTTAGTTTGGTTGTTCCATGCTTCAGGTGTTGTACCTGTCATGGTTTCAATGATTTTCACATCTGGATTTGCGGCTTTAGCGCCACCAACATATCCACATGCGAAACTACGGATGAGTGGAATATCCATGCCACCAACGAAGCTAACTGTACCTGTTTTAGAAGCAAGTGCTGCCATCATGCCAACAAGATACGAACCTTCGTGTTGTTTGAACACTGTTGAACGAACGTTAGGCTGCTCAACAACCATATCGATGATTGCAAAGTCTGTTTCAGGATAATCTGCAGCAACTTTATCAAGTGCACCGGCCCAAGAAAAACCTGCCATAACGATTGGATTGTTACCATCGCGAGCAAAGCGGCGAAGAGCTTGTTCGCGCTGTGCATCATTTGAGATTTCAAACTCGCGGAAATCAACACCAGTTTCTTCTTTAAACTTTGTTGCACCATTAAATGCAGCTTCGTTGAAGGATTTATCGAACTTACCACCCAAGTCGAATAGAATGGCTGGTTTGATGTCTGCAGCAAGTGCTGTTGCGGACATAAGAGCTGTAGCCATAAGGCTAAGAAGCGTACGTTTCATTGACTGTACCCTATTGTTATAATTTACGTTGATTGCAACAACGGTGACCAATGCAAAAATTAGCGCGTTATCACGACCTCTCCCGAACGCCGAAACGTAAGGTTGACGATATACTTGCATGACTAATTTTAAATTTCACGCGAAATCTTCGTTTTTTGTCCAAATAGTCAAAAATTTATCGATTATTGGACCCAGCCTGGGAAAAATATCACGTTAATTAAAGCGATCTGCATTGGGTCGATAATGTTTGATATATCTTTCGCTGATCTGCGAAACTGGTAACATAACCAAAACGTCAGTTGTATTGAAATCTTGATCTATCACAGCTTCAGGCGCAAAGGATGCACCTAAGCGCAAATAGCCCTTAATAAGTGGCGGCAGTGCAGCAAACACCTGTTTCGTAACGATTGCTTCTTTGGGCATAAGATCAATTTCATGTGCAATAGCTGGATTAGCCGCAACATTCCATTCATCCGATGTTTTGGCATAATGATACAAAAATGAAAGTGCATGCGCATGAGCTGCAGGTACTGCGCCAAAAAATGAGGCGCATCCAAACATCACGTCAATCTGGTGTTGTCCGGCATAGGACCAAATCCCTTGCCATAAAAGCTCAACGGATCTGCGGGTTCTGTATTTTGGCAAGACGCAGGATCGACCTAATTCGACGAATTTTTTATCACCATGACGCTTTGTGAGTTCTGCGATATCAAACTCATTTTGCGAATAAAATCCGTTATGTCGATCAGCGATCTGCTGGCGCAAAATACGATATGTACCAATAATTTGTTCATTGATATCACCGACGATACTGGTGTCGACTAAAATGAAATGTTCGCAATACTTATCATATGCGTCAAAATCAAGTTCGAGCGCCATGGCCGGTGCTGCAAGTTTTGCACCCATTTCATCGACAAAGATTTTATAACGAAGAGATTGAGCCGCTCTTATATCTTGCTCATCAGATGTTAAGCGAACTTCTAACGATCCAATGCGGCCAAGAACCTGGGTGGATCTAGCCGTATTCGCGCTTGTTGGCGCGTTTTGAAAATCTAAGGGCTGGTTTACAACATTCATGGGATGCAACTCCGATTGATTTGCATCCCTTATAACTTAAATTCTGCAACAATTGCATGACAAATATTGGTTGTTTTTAACAAATTACCATCAAAAGAGTGCTGATTTACAGCAAATATTCGCCACCTATTACAATCGCGGCCAGTACGAACATAAATATCGCAATTAATATCGGTTGATGCGATTTCTCCTGTTGAGGCTCATCAACGGGTTTTGCATCGGCTTGCAATCTAGATTGCAATTCATCAAAGGCGATAATATCGTTTTTTGAAAGATGAGGAGTAGGTATGCTCTCATCAAGCTCAACATTATCTAAGTTTGCATTTTGCGCTAAGTTTTGCTCGCGAGAGGTTTCAAGTGTCGCATTTAATTTGTCTGCGAGTTGTCGTTGCATTGTAATTGGATCAGTCATGACAAAATAACTAGCATGGCCAAATATCTAAATGCTTTTCCAGATCGTTCAAATTTTATGAAATGGTGTCATTTTGGGTCGTTTTTTTAGCTTTATAAGCCACCCAGACCTCATCTAAGATGATGAAAATCACCCCGATTGTTATAAAGCAGTCTGCGATATTGAAGATCGCAAATGACCAATTCTGATAATATATCATAATAAAATCAACGACATGTCCATAAAGTCCACGATCGATAATGTTTCCGATCGCACCACCGATAATCATGGCATAACCCGCGCTTAACCATATGCGTTCTTTTGGAGATGATTTCCACAGCCAAATGACAACACCAACCACTAAAATGGCCAATATCACCAATGCTGTGCTTCCGTGACCTGCCAAAAATGAGAAGGCAACCCCTTCATTCCAAGTTCGGTACATGGCAAAGGACGGGAAAACAGCAACAAATTCACCGAAAGGCAAATGCAGTTCAACAAGCAATTTTGAAATCTGATCAAGTATCACGCTGAGCGATATGATGAGTGCACCCACGATAAAGCGGTTGGAGAAAAATCGTTTATGTGTTTTGTTTGTGCGATCTGTGTCAGCGTTTGGCAAGGACATCAGCTCAACTCCAAAAGATGTCGCCGTGCTTCATAAATCATCAAAGCTGTTGCTATAGCCAGATTAAGTGAATCCGCATCACCAACCTGCGGAATACGGGCAAGTTGATCGCATTTTGATGCAAGTTCATCAGGAAGCCCTGCTTGTTCATTGCCCATAAGTAAAACGGTTGGCTTTGATTTATAATCGATGGTGCGATAATCAACGCTGCCTTTTAGATGGCTGCCAATGACAGAAATATCGTGCGTATTTTGCCAGCTTAAAAATGTATCGACATCACATTTTAAAATCGGTAGCGCAAAAATTGAACCCATTGTCGCGCGCACGGTTTCAATTGAAAATGAGTCCGTGGTTGCACCAACTAAGATAACGCCTTTAATGCCTGCCGCATCAGCTGTGCGGATAATGGTCCCCAAATTTCCTGGGTCGCGAACACGATCAAGCGCGATAAATGTATCACCGCTTTCAGGTTCTAATTTATCAAGATCAGAAAAGCGTTGCTTGAAGACGCCAACAACCATCTGTGGGTTATCGCGGCGCGTAATTGATGTGAGAACTTTTTCTGTCACCTCTAATACAAGGCCAGAATTGGCGACGACTTTTGCAGCCGTTTTTTGTACAATCTCTTTTTGTGCGGCAGCTTTTGCATAAATTAAAACCTCAATTTCCCAGCCACTATCAATCGCATCGATAACAAGCTTCAGCCCCTCTGCGATAAACTTGTTGCTCGCATCGCGATTTTTCTTCTGCGTGAGGCTTTTTATATCCTTGATGATCGGATTGGAAAGGCTGGTGATTTCTTTAACAGTGCCGACTTTTCGCTTTGATATATCGTTCATTTTGGCACCCAACGGCTAAAGAGGGACGTCGAAAGAGCACGGCCACGCGTTTCGCTTGGTTCATTTTCGCTCGAAGGGCCTTCTTGGACACGTTCGCGTATTGTAAGTTCACCCGATTCAACGACACCGCCAGCGCCGCGCATGGTCTCGCGCATCAACTCATGGATGGAGTAAAACGAAGCGCGGATGGAATATGCGGTTAGCACTAAACCAACAGCGTTGGGGCTTAAAATGCTGCGGCAGATATCAAGCATGTTTGGAAGATGGTCAAACAGATGCCAAACTTCGCCATTTGGACCTCTACCAAATTTTGGTGGATCCGTTAAAATAATATCATATGTCTTACCGCGACGTTCTTCACGCAGGATAAATTTCATTGCATCATCACAAATCCAGCGGATGGGTTTGTCGCCCAATTGTGCGAGTTCTTGGTTTTCACGCGCCCAGCCAATGGCTTTTTTAGATGCATCAACATGTGTGACTTCTGCCCCATGTTGTGCGGCGATCAAGCTCGCAACACCGGTATAACCAAAAAGATTAAGTACCTTTAGCGGACGGTTTGCAGCTTTAATTTGCGCTGCCATCCATTGCCAATGCGCCAGTTGTTCGGGGAATACACCAACATGTCTAAATGAGGTAAAACGGCCATAAAAATCGGTGTCGAGCAATGCCATTGGCCAAGTTTCGCCCAAAGCCCCTTTGGGAAATTGCCATCGGCCCATACCATCTTCTTCAACGTCACCGGTGAACAAAGCATCAGCTTTTTGCCAAAGCGCTGGCGTTTGCGATTTTGGCCATAATGCTTGTGCTTCGGGGCGGATTATTAAGTAATCACCATATTGCTCGAGTTTTTCACCCTGGCCACTTTCATTTAGCCCACTGTCTATTAGCCGGTATTGCTCTGCATATCCTGCTTCAAGGATGAGCGGAATGTTTTCATCTGGTCGTGCGCCGCTTCGCGCATCTCGCTTTGGCAAAGGTTGTGCCGCGATATGTTTTGGCTTCACTGGTGCTGCTGGTTTGGCTTCAGCAGTCTGTGAAGGCTTTTTTTGTGAGTGTTTATAGCGGCCTTGTGAGTTGGCTGATTTTGCACCTTGAGGTCTTGAACCTGCAGGTTTTCCTGCGTTCCGTGATTTGTGGGCCAATTTTTAACCTCAATACATGCGGTGATTATATGAACCGCTAGGAATTAGTCGTCACCATTTGGTTGGCAAGAATATCGGCCTTTTCTTTCTGCCGATCAGCTTCAACGTGCCATTTTGTGGATTCAGCAGCTTCTTCTCGTGCGCGCTGACGATGTTTGCCCTGCTTAAACCACGTAATCATTGACCCCATAACCATGCCGATCATCAGCGCTATGAACAAGAACACGAAGAACGGAGCGCTCACGGACAAAAGAGTGTCAGTTGGCTCAAATGGATTGAGCGCAAGTGTCACAGATTGACGGTTGGCGATTGATAGCAAGATCAATACCAATGCAATTGGGATAAATATGACGACCCGGATGATTTTCTTAAACATGTTGTAAGACCTGATTGAGCAAAAATTCTACGTCTCGGGAAGACTTAAGATCACCCCCGATAAATTGCAATCATCAAAAATGAATAATTGCCTTCAGGTGAACGATTTAACCTTCAGGGTTTAGGCGTTCACGCAGTTCTTTGCCTGTTTTGAAAAATGGCACCCATTTTTCTTCAACAGACACAGATTCGCCAGTGCGTGGGTTACGGCCTGAGCGAGCAGGGCGATGTTTGACTGAAAACGCACCAAAGCCACGAAGCTCGACACGATTTCCTTCAGCAAGCGCTTTGCTGATTTCATCTAAAACGGCATTGACGATATTTTCAACATCGCGATGGTAGAGATGCGAGTTCCGAGTTGCTAGTATTTGCACCAATTCAGACTTAATCATCTATTTCCCCTCGAAATATATCATCGTTACTAGTTTTACTGTTGTGTTGAGTTGCCAAATTGCCAAACTGAAAGCAAGCCGTCAAGGAACAGTTTTTGGTCTTTTAGCCAATTTGGTGGGATTTTACTGTCGAAACCCAGTATTTTTTGGATAATACCCTCAAACGAACCCATTAAAAATGGGGCCTGTGGGACGCGAGGTTTACGACGTTCGATAATCTCAAGCTCTTCACTGATCTCTTTTGCCTCAAGAAAAGCGCGAATTTCAGCCTCTCCACCTAGCGAATCAATCAATTTATTCTCAAGCGATTGCCTGCCTGTAAAAATACTGCCATCGGCAATTTTTAAAGTCTCTGCGCGTGTTAAATCACGGTTTTCTGCCACAAGATCAACAAACCAATTATAGCTATCGATGACCATTGAATTGATCATTGCAACGGCTTCATCACTTGCGGGATGAAATGGTGAAGGCTCAGCTTTTAGCGGTGAAGATTTGATCTCTTCATACGAGACGCCAATCTTTTCCAACAATTCTGATACTTGCGGATACTGGAAGATAACACCAATGGAGCCAATGATTGAAGTTTCACCCGCCACAATGTGATCGGATGCAGCAGCAATCATATAACCCGCAGATGCCGCTAACGTTCTGATATCTGCAACAACAGGCTTTTTCTCTGATACTCGCTTGATCGCTTTGTAAATGCGTTCCCCGCCAAAGGTCGTTCCGCCAGGGGATGAGATCGTCAGGATCAATGCTTTGGCATAATCGTCTTCAGCGATACCATCCAAACGGGCAATCAGTTCATCATCATCTTGGATGATGCCATTAATTTCCACACGTGCGATGTGATCGCCTGAAATGATCTCGTCATTTTGTGTTAAAATGACGCTGCCGATAATAAGGAGTACCACCAGCACTGTTGCTATGCGCCAAAAACGGAGCTTTCGTCTTAAATTGTGTCGGTCAAAAACACTATTTTGATCCATATCTTGTGTCCGTTCAGATGTTTTGCGCTGGAATTTTATTGAAATTCAAATATAAGTCTTAATTTATGACTATGGTATTGGAAATACAATATCTCTTCGATAAAATGGTTTATTAAAGAGTGGTCTTGATCCGCAAGCGAACACCAGCTTTTTGGCAATAATATGAATCCATCCGTCACTCGCGTAGAAGAGCAATATGCCAAGGCGCAAGCCAATACGCGTTTCGTTAAATTCTTAAAATTCGGATTGCCAACATTTGGTGTCTTCATCATTCTTGGATTTATTGCAATTTCTTATCTTAATACTGTTTTGCCAGAGGGACTGGTGATCTCCAGCTCGACAATTGAGGATGGAAAAATTGTCATGAACCAGCCGGTATTGGCCGGTCAAAATGGCAAAGATCAACCCTATCGGATGAAAGCTGATCGAGCCATTCAAGAAATTGGTGATTCAAGCGTCGTCACCTTAGAAAATATCGAAGCTCAATTGCCTATGAGTGATGGTGAAGAGGCTGTTTTAATTGCAGAGCAAGGCATTTTTAATCAAACTGAGGAGACCTTAGTGTTTGATAAGCCGCTTGAAGTAACGACATCATCAGGAATGATCGCAAAATTTCCTTCTGCAAAATATGATATCGGTCTTGGCAATTTTATCAGCGATGGGTCGGTCGATATAAAATTGGATGGGGCGCAAATCAATGCAGATAAAATGGTTATGTCCAACAATGGGCAATTGGTTTCGTTAGAACACAATGTTAAGATGACCGTTAATCCCAGTGCGATTAAGCCTAAAGAGCCTGAAGCGCGAATAGAGAAAGAGTAATCATGAAGAGAATATCCGTATTTCCGATAATTATCGCGGGTATCGTTTTGGTATTCGGCACACTCAGTGCAGCCGCCCAGCAAGCCAATAGCCGCATTAATGGTTTGGGTTTATCAGGTGATGAGCCAATCCAAATCGAGAGCGATCGCCTTGATATTGATGATGGATCATCTTCAGCTGTTTTCAATGGCAATGTGAATGTTGTTCAGGGAGATACTGTATTACAATCCGGCAAGATGATTGTTTATTATGGCGGCGGTGGATCTGTCACAGCAGGCGCAACAGACATTGAAAAAATTGAAGTGTCGGGTAGTGTCGTCTTGCAATCCGGCGATCAGACCGCAACCGCAGACCAAGGCTTGTTTAATATGGTTGCACAAACACTGGTTTTGACAGGCAAAAAAGTTGTGTTGTCGCAAGGTGATAACATCTTGGTGGGCTGTAAGTTGACGGTTAAAATGCAAACAGGAGATGCGCGTATCGACAGTTGTAAAAACGAGCGTGTTATTTTTCAAATTGACCCGAAATCAGCGAAACAGTAGTAGTCATATACAATTTAGCATCTGATCAAATTGAGTTTTCAAACGTGACACTAGACCCCCAAGTTTCTGACCATCCGTCCAGTACCAATCGGTATGAAGGGACATTGATCGCCCGTGGGTTGGTTAAAGCGTATAAATCTCGGCGTGTTGTTGATGGTGTTTCGCTTGGTGTGCGACGCGGCGAAGCTGTTGGTCTATTGGGCCCCAATGGCGCGGGTAAAACAACTTGTTTTTATATGATCACCGGTCTCGTACCCGTTGATGATGGTTCCATTGAAATTGATGGGCATGATGTTTCAGAAATGCCGATGTATCGCCGATCGCGGCTTGGGGTAGGTTACTTGCCTCAGGAAGCCTCAATTTTTCGCGGCCTATCCGTTGAAGCCAATATTATGGCGGTTTTGGAAATTATAGAACCAAACAAAAAAGCCAGAATAGAAAAACTAGATGCATTGCTCGATGAGTTTTCAATTGAACATTTGCGTAAATCACCTTCCATTGCGCTATCAGGTGGTGAAAGACGTCGGTTGGAAATTGCACGCGCGTTAGCCTCCGACCCAACATTTATGTTGCTTGATGAGCCCTTCGCGGGTGTTGACCCCATTGCGGTTGCCGATATTCAAAATCTCGTTCGTCATTTAACCCAACGCGGGATTGGTGTCTTAATAACGGATCATAATGTACGCGAAACTCTAAGTTTGATTGATCGTGCATATATAATTCACGCAGGGCAGGTTCTAACCCATGGTCGCCCCGCTGAGATTATCAACAACCCAGACGTAAGACGCCTATATTTGGGCAATGATTTCTCACTTTAAACAAAAAATTAAATATGAAAGAGGAAATTCAAGTTCAAACTTGACCTTTTCGTCATATTAAGCAAAATACATGCCAGTTTAGAAGTTCCGGGTTGAGGATGGGTCTTTCTGCTATTATTTGCATTCTGTCAGGGTGCTCGTAAAGCGAAAGTGAGTACGGGGTCTTAAGTATTATGTCTCTTTCAGCGAGTTTACAGTTCCGTCAAAGTCAGTCTTTGACTATGACCCCGCAACTCATGCAATCAATCCGGTTGTTGCAGTTCACATCTTTCGAATTATCCAAATTTATTGAAGACCAGGTTGAGAGCAATCCGCTGCTTGAGCTAAAAAGCCCATCCGATGGAGGTGCGCCGACCGAAGAAGAGTTTTCTGTAGGTAATTTAAGCGATGATAAATCAGCTTCAGCAGATGTAAATTCTTCAAATGATGGCGATTTAAACGAATTTGGTCAGATGGAAACATCATTGGATGTGAACATGGACAATGTTTATCCAGATGATGAACGACAAAAATCCGATCCTGTTAATTTAAATCATGATTTACAAGTCGGTGCCTCGGGAGAAATTTCGGCCAGCGGAACTGATATCGATCTTGATAGTTTTGCCGCGCGCGCGCCCGGGTTGCGCGAAATGATGAATGAGCAAATTGCCATGACATTTAAATCAGTGACGGATAGGGCAATTGCTGCAAGTCTCGTCGATCATTTAGATGATGCTGGTTATTTGCGTGTTGATTTGGAAGATATTTCACTACGTTTGGGTTCAAGTGCTGAACAAGTGAATAGCGTTTTATCAAAAGCGCAGACATTTGACCCACCGGGGATTTTTGCCCGCGGTTTAGGGGAATGTTTGAAATTACAGCTGGTCCGTAAAAATCGTTTGGACCCTGCAATGGATGCACTACTTGATAATTTAGAGCTTCTAGCAAAACGTGATTTCAAGTCTTTGAAGAAAATTTGCCTTGTTGATGAGGCGGACCTTTTAGATATGATGTCAGAAATTCAAAGTCTTGACCCTAAACCAGGTGCCTGCTTTGAAACGCAGGGTGTTCAGACAATTATTCCTGATGTTTTGGTAAAAAACACTGATATGGGTGAGTGGCTTATTGAAATGAACCCGCAAACGCTGCCTCGTGTTCTGGTTGACCAAACGTATCATTCTAAAGTGACGCGCGGCTTGGAAAAATCCAATGCTGATTATGAATTTATGACTGAGTGCTTGCAATCTGCCAATTGGTTGGTGCGTAGCTTGGATCAACGGGCTAAAACAATTGTCAAAGTCGCAAGTGAAATTGTGAAGCAGCAGACGGAGTTTTTTGCCGAAGGTGTGTCACATTTAAAGCCTCTCAATTTGAAAGCTGTTGCCGAGGCAATTGAAATGCACGAATCAACTGTTTCAAGGGTGACATCAAACAAATATATGATGACGCCGCGTGGGTTGTTTGAGTTGAAGTATTTCTTCACGGTTTCAATCGGTGGTAGTGAAGCTGGTTCTGATGCACATTCGGCCGAATCTGTTAGGTTTAAAATTAAATCGATGATTGATTCTGAGCTTGCTGAGCGTGTTTTATCTGATGATGAAATTGTAAAAACTTTGAAAAAAGATGGCGTCGACATCGCTAGACGCACCGTTGCTAAGTATAGAGAAGCCCTAAATATCCCATCTTCGGTTCAGCGCCGGAGAGAGAAAAAATTGCGTGCTCAAGGTCTAAAAACAAAATTATCAGCTTAATTGAATATCTATAAGTAACTGATATATAAAAATTATTTTAAGTATACATTAAATACAAATTTTTACGAATTGACAAAGTCCTCATATAGAACTAGTAGCACGCTTAATTTTATATTTTTTATCCAAATTAAATTTGGCCAGTTTCCACAACCGAAGCAAAAATGACCTATTTGCTTGGAAGGTTTCGATTATTGGCGTACAATAAGCCAGTATCAAAGTTGGAAAGGATGTTCGATGACAATACGTGTTTCGGGAAAACATATGGACATTGGTGATGCGTTTCGCACACGCATAGAAGACCATGTTTCAGATGCAGTGACCAAATATTTTGCGGGTGGTTATTCTAGCCAGGTCACAGTTGAAAAATCTGGTTCCAGATTTACATCTGATTGCAAAGTTCATCTCGATACAGGTGTGGTTCTACAGGCTACAGGTGAATCGCAAGATCCGCTGCAGTCTTTTATAGCCGCAGCTGAACGTGTTGAAAAACGATTGCGCCGTTATAAGCGTAAGCTTAAAAGTCATCAAATTAATACAAATCCAGATATTTTCTCTGAAGTTGCCTACAGTATTATGGGTACGAATGAGAATGTTGAAGAAGAAGTTTCCGAAGATTATGCCCCGGCCATTGTTGCCGAAAGCACCAAACAATTAAATGTTATGTCAGTTGCAGACGCTGTTATGTCGCTTGATCTGACAGACGAGCCATTATTGATATTTAAGAATGCGGGCAATGATGCGCTAAACGTTGTATATCGTCGTAACGATGGCAATGTTGGTTGGATTGATGCTGGGGATATCAAAAGCTAATTGGTCTAAAAGACCAATCAAGAGGTACAAAAATGTCACTCGCTGATGTCATAGCGCAGAGCTCGATCCTGCATGCGCTAAAAGCAAGTTCGAAAAAACAAGTTTTACAAGAGCTTGCTGAATGCGCTGCACAAGAAACTGGCTTGCCAGAGCGTGAAATATTTGATGTGATTTTGCAGCGCGAACGCCTGGGTTCAACAGGCGTTGGCAATGGAATTGCAATTCCGCATGGTAAATTGCAAAAACTCGATACTATTGTTGGGTTTTGTGCAAAACTGGAAGCTCCTGTTGATTTTGAAGCATTAGATGATCAGCCAGTTGATCTGGTTTTCATGCTTTTAGCACCTGAGGGTGCTGGTGCTGATCATTTAAAAGCTCTATCGCGGATTGCTCGTGTTTTGCGGAATGACGACACAGTCGACAAAATCCGTGGCGCGCAATCGGATTCAGCGATTTACGCATTATTGACACAAGGCTCAGCGTCAAACGCGGCCTAGTTCACCTAAACTACCAGTTCAATGCAGTGTCGCAGGTGATAGATCATCTTCTGCGGCGCGAAAAAATGTGCTTGTTCGGTCATCACTTAAGTAGATTGGGGTGCCGTCTGCTGAAAATAACGCCCATAGATTTTGACCCGGCTCAAGTTTTTGCTCAAGCGGAAAGCGTTCGTTGACCTCTTCGGAGCTGATTTGGCGAATATAAGCAATCTCACCCTCACCAATGAGTGCAAGATCTTCAGCTGATTCGATGTCTTTTCCTAGAATTGAAAGCATATTTGCCTCCTGTATCAGTGAAACCTGCCTATCATTGGCAAAGAACACGCGTAATCCACACCCAAGCAGGTGTTTGTAACCCTATGATTCATGGTTAGTTATTAGTCTGCAACAGAAATGTTAATTTTCTTTATCAATCGCTCTGGTTCAGGGCGGATAAGGTCAACCGATAACATTCCATTCTTAAGCTCTGCTGCATCAACTTGCATGCCATCTGCTAAGATAAACACGCGTTGAAACTGGCGAGCAGCAATGCCGCGATATAAAAAGTCGCGTTCTTTGCAATCTGTTTGACGTCCCCGGATCACCAATTGGTTTTCCTCAGTTGTGACGTCCAATTCTTCCTCGCTAAATCCGGCAACTGCTAGCGTAATGCGTAATTTTTCCGCACGAGTACTTTCAGCTTGGCCATGAAGGCGCTCAATATTATAGGGAGGATAACCTTCAGCGCCTTTTGCAACGCGCTCGAGAGTTTTTTCCATCGATTCAAAACCCAATAAAAGTGGGCTGGAAAACGGTGCCATTCGTGTCATTTCGTCCTCAAAAACTAAGCAACAAACTATCAATCAGACCCAAACTGGCGTCTGCTTTCTAAGGATATGGTATCAAAATGCCGCGGTTACAAGACTAAAACGCGTCAGAAAAGTATCACTTTAACTTGATAAGGCGTTTCTAACGTCAGCAATTGTAGGGATAGCAGGCTGTGCGCCTGGCATTAAACAAGCAAGCGAACCTGCAACAGCTGCTTGAGTTAAAGCTACTTCAAACCTAAGATTAGCATCCAGCCCTTGGGTGAGATATCCGCAAAATGTATCGCCAGCGCCAACGGTATCCACCGGTGTGATCTTTAGCCCATTAGCTGAATATTGTGCACCTTGATGATAAGCAATTACGCCATCACCGCCGAGAGTGATAACGACAGAACGATTATGCGCATCTGCGAATGCTTTCATCTCAGTATTGCGCTCCCCATCGGACAAAGTTCCTTTGCCAATAAGCAAATCAAACTCTGTTTCATTGGCGACAACAATATCTGCTAAAGGTGCCAGCTTTGCAGCTTCATCTGTCATTGGCGCAATGTTGAAGATAGATCGAACGCCTTTTTCTCGCGCCGCTTCGAGTGCAGTTTTTACCGTGCTAGCATCAATTTCCATTTGTAAAAGTAAGCTGTCGCCTGCACTCATATGGTTGATTATTGAACGGGCATCATCGGAATTAACCTCGCCATTGGCACCTGCAACAACAGCAATCATATTTTCACCATCACCACCAACAAGAATAAGCGCTGTGCCTGTGGCAGCTTCAACTACTTTGACATTATCTAAGTCCGTACCGGATGACTTGAGTAGTTCGAGCGCCATCTCAGCAAAATTATCAGAACCAACAGCGCCTGCCATTTTAACCTCAGCACCAGCGCGTTTTGCTGCAAGTGCTTGATTGGCGCCTTTGCCACCTGGCGCTGTTGCAAAATGATTGCCCGAAACCGTTTCACCTGGACCAGGCAAACGGTCAGTATTTGCAATCAAATCCATATTAATTGAGCCAAGAACACAAATCATGATAACTCCTCGAAAGATAAATCAGTCAAGCATCATGGTCTTAAATTAAGTCGACCTGATGCGCCAATCGGTTTTACCACAGATAACGGTTCCGGGTCGTTAGCTTTTTCGGATTTCTCCACCGCGTTTGTGCCTTCTTGCGGGGCACTATCTTGAAAATCCATAGATTCAATTTTTGTGCTGCGTTTGGTAATTTTGTCTGTGGAGGTCAGAATTTGATCAATGTCCTTCTGGCTTTGGCCAAAATGTGTCTGTAATTTGCGAACGCGATCATCTAAACGCGAAATATCTTCCATCAATCGAATGACTTCGCCCTGAATCAAATGCGCTTGTTCTCGCATGCGCGCGTCTTTAAGGACAGCTTGAATAACTTGAATAGACAACATCAATAATGAGGGTGACACAATAACAACTCGCGACTTGTGCGCGCGTTGGATAACACCCTCAAAGTTCTCATGCACTTCTGCAAAAATGGATTCAGATGGAACAAACATAAATGCGGTATCCTGAGTTTCACCTTGGATAAGGTATTTTTCAGAAATGTCTTTGATGTGCTTTTCCATATCAGATCGAAATTGGCGCGCAGCTTCTGTTGCCAATCGATCATCATCAGCTTTTTTAATGGCATTCCAAGCTTCAAGCGGAAATTTTGCATCAATCACCAAGTCAGGTGAATCATTGGGCATGGTGACGGTACAATCAGGCCGCGTTCCATTAGATAATGTTGTCTGGAAATTATAAGCGCCCATCGGCAAACCATCTTTGATGATGGTTTCCATCCGCGCCTGACCGTAAGCACCACGGGTTTGTTTGTCAGATAAAATAGCCTGCAATCCAACGACATTTTGCGCCAATGCTTGAATGTTGTTTTGTGCGGTATCAATCACTGCCAAACGCTCTTGCAGTTTAGATAAATTTTCATGAGTCGTCTTGGTTTGTTCAACGAGCGAATTTCCCAGCTTTTGGGTCATGCCATCAAGCCGTTGATTGATGTTTTGATTAAGCTCGGATTGGCGCGATCCAAATAGCTCTGCCATTGTGCTCATACGCCCTTGCATCTCACTTTGGGTTTTCAAAAGTTCATTAAGTTGGGCATGTGCGGCTTGTGAGGCTTGATCGGCTTCAGATTTGGCCATGTGCCGTGAATTGGACGATCGCCAAAGAAGATAAAGAATGGAAAATAGTAAAACGAATAGTGCTATCACAAAGGCAATCGTAATATCTCCAATTGAAAATGTGGAATTGCCAATCGTCAGCAAAGGGCTTGATAAGAAGTCTGTATTTATATCCATTTTCCGATGCTAACTGATTCTGGTTCATTTGTCAGATCAAAAGGTGAACATTTTTTCGCTTTATACCAATGCGAGCGCATCTTTTTATTGACCTTGAAGTCTCAAGACCTTATTTCAGCCATTATGACTATAAAACCTATTGTACTTCTACCCGATGCAGTGTTGCGCAAACCATCCGAGCCTATTGAACGCTTTGATGATGAATTAGCAAAATTTGCCGCTGACATGACTGAAACTATGTATGATGCGCCTGGTATTGGTTTGGCTGCAGTACAAGTTGGCGTTTTGCGTCAGATGCTGGTTGTAGATGTATCCAAAGACGAAGATAACCAAAATCCAGAAGTTTTTATCAATCCCGAAATCGTGGACGAAAGCGATGAGCGTAGTGTCTATGAAGAGGGCTGTTTATCCATCCCAGACTATTACGCTGAAGTTGAGCGTCCTGCAGCGATTAAAGTCAAATATTTGGACTTATCGGGCAAAGAGCAATTTATTGAGGCTGATGGCTTGATGTCGACATGTCTTCAACATGAAATTGATCATCTCAATGGTGTTTTGTTCATCGATTATCTGTCTAAGCTTAAAAAAAATATGGTGATCAAAAAATTCACCAAAATGGCCAAGCAACAAGCGTCTGTGCTTTAATATTAAATTCTATTATTTTGGAGGAAGCAGCTTATGCGTATCGTTTTCATGGGCACGCCAGAGTTTTCGGTTGCTACCCTTCAGGCATTAATTGATGCAGGCCATGAGATCATATGTGTCTATACCCAGCCGCCAAGGCCCGCGGGTCGTAGAGGGCTGGAATTAAAACCATCGCCTGTTCAATTAAAAGCGGAAGAACATGGAATTGAAGTTCGCATCCCCACAAGTCTGAAAAGCGCAGAAGAGCAAGCAAAGTTTGATGCTCTTAAGGCCGATGTCGCCGTTGTTGTTGCCTATGGCATGTTGTTACCAAAAGAGATTTTAGAAAGTCCCAAACATGGCTGTTTTAACGGTCATGCGTCGCTGCTACCGCGCTGGCGCGGTGCTGCGCCTATTCAACGCGCTATCATGGCTGGTGATAATGAGACGGGGATGATGATCATGCAAATGGGTGAAGGGTTAGATACAGGTCCGGTCGCACTTGTTGAAAAAATTGCAATCACGCCCACCACAACAGCAGGTATTTTGCACGATCAATTGATGGAAATAAGTGGTCCTCTTGCCGTCAAAGCTATGGAAATGCTCGAAGCAGGCGAGTTAACGCTCACTGAGCAATCAGAGGAAGGTGTCACTTACGCCAAGAAGATCGAAAAATCTGAAACACGGATAGATTTCTCAAAAGATGGGACAAGTGTTCACAAACACATTATGGGATTATCCCCTTTTCCTGGTGCATGGTTTGAATTGGGTGAAGGCAAAAAGGCTGCCCGAGTGAAGGTTTTAGCTTGCGAATATGTTGATCATGTTGACAATGGCGAAGCTGGAGCTGTGATCGATGACGCACTTACAATTGCATGCGGTGAAGGTGCGATTGCTCCAGTTGAACTTCAAAAAGCGGGATCAAAGCCAATGCAAATCAATGAGTTTTTGCGCGGTAATTCCATTCCAAAAGGCACAAAACTAAGCTAAAGCGGGTCTATGCCTAAATATAAAATCACAATTGAATATGACGGAACAGGATATGCTGGTTGGCAGCGACAGCCTGATGTGCCAACTATTCAGGAAGCAATTGAACAAGCAATTTACAAGTTTTCAGGTCAAAATGTAACCGTTTCGGGCTCAGGACGCACCGATGCAGGTGTTCATGCGCGTGGGCAAGTCGCGCATTTCGCCGTTGACAATGACTATTCTGATGAGACGGTTCAAAGCGCGATCAATGCGCATTTAAGAGCACAAGGTGATCGGGTTGCAATCTTATCTTCACAGACGGTGCCTGATGATTTTGATGCGCGATTTTCTGCCAAAAAAAGGCATTATATATATAAATTTTGGTGTCGACGTGCGCCATTGACCTTAGAGCGCAATCGTATGTGGCAAGTCTCACATCAATTGGATGTGGCCAAAATGCATGAGGCAGCACAACGCCTTGTCGGCCAACATGACTTTACTACTTTTCGATCCGTTCAATGTCAGGCAAAGAGCCCCGTGCGCACGATGGATCGATTGGACGTCATTACAAAAGATGATGGGGATCTTGTTGAAATACACGCATCCGCGCGAGGTTTTTTACACAATCAAATCAGATCATTTGCGGGAACTTTGCGCAAGGTAGGCGAAAACCGCTGGACGCCAGATGATGTTACGCAAGCGCTAGAAGCAAAAGAGCGGAGCGCCTGTGGACCAGTGGCTCCGCCCTATGGATTATATTTTATGCGCGTTGACTATTAGGCATCCATTTTTCCTGCAAGTTCGGGATTGAGAACCCATTCCCGCGCTCTGACAAAATCAATCTTGCCGCTGCCTAAGATAGGCACTTCGCCAACCCGCACCTCAGCAGGGATCATCAAATCCATTGCATGTTGCGCTTTGGCATATGCCATAAAGCTGGGACGGTCCGCATTTTCAGCTTCAGTCATGAGGATCAATCGCTCACCTTTTTTGTCGTCAGGAACAGAGACCACGACCGTTAAATCATTCGGCCATAACGCACCTGCAAGTTTTTCAACGGCGGCTAATGACACCATTTCACCAGCAATCTTGGCAAAACGTTTGGCGCGACCGCGTATTGTGATAAAACCCTCATCATCCATCGTGACGATATCACCCGTATCATGCCAACCACCCGGTGTCGGCGCTAAAACGCCGGGATTATCTGCATGTAAATAACCCGCCATGATGTTGCCGCCCTTAACGAAAAGCCTGCCACCTTCATCAATGCCCGGTACAGGTTCGATACGATATTCAATACCTGGAATTAAACGGCCAACTGTGCCCATGCGATTGTGCATTGGAGTGTTAAGGGCAATCACCGGAGCGGTTTCAGTCACGCCATAGCCTTCTAGGATACGCACGCCAAACTTTTCCATATAAAGCGATTGTGTGGATGCTTTAACCGGTTCAGCACCGGAGAAACAGTAACGTAACGAGCGGAAATCATATGAATTTGCAGTTTTTGCATAGCCGGTGAGGAATGTATCAGTCCCAAACAGGATTGTCGCATTAGATGCATAGATCAACTCTGGGATCACGCGATAATGCAGTGGAGATGGATACATATAAACAGGAACACCTGAGACCAACGGTAAGATCAAACCAGCAGTCATGCCAAATGAATGAAAGATTGGCAGCACGTTAAACAGCTTATCTGATGGATTAAAATCAATCCGTGCTGCGGCTTGCGCCACATTTGTTAAAATATTTCGATGTGTGAGAAGCACACCTTTTGGCTTGCCTTCTGAACCAGATGTAAACAAGATTACCGCCGGATCATCCACCTTGCGTTTGTGCAGGACTTTGGTTTTGGTCAAAAGGCCACGGATTTTATCAAGAGTGGTGATGTCTTTGCGTAAATCATCAAGCCAAATAATAGTTACGTGCTTTTCAATCGCAGCCACGACATCTTCAAGCTTCGCCTGAGTTATGAACGCGCGCGAAGATAAAACAGTTTTCACTTCAGCGGCCTGACAGGCAGATAATATATTGCTCGCGCCACCTGAAAAGTTGATCATAGCAGGCACTTTACCAGCATACATAAGACCAAATACCGTGGCAGCAGATCCATTTGCGTTGGGCAACATCACGCCGATATTTGTTTCACTGGGTAGGATTGTTTCAAATTTATAGGCCAGAACTTTTGCGCCTGTAAGCAGCTTGCCAAAACTTAACTCGCCGGTAATCGGATCTTGAACAGCCAATTTCCCCATGCCGATTTGTTTAGCAGACTGTATAAGCTTTTCCGGGATAGTTTGCGTCATATCCGTTGCTTCAAATACGAGCTCAGACATGATCTCATATAAAGCAGCACCTGCCGCCATCCGGCGTTGTTTACCTTTAAGTTCAGGATCAACTTCAAGACTGCGCGGCTCTAAAATTGTTACTTTGACTTTGGGGAACAGCGAACGGCGGATGCCATGCTTTGACAAGCGTGAGAAGAAACTACGCTCTAACCCATCAATGCGCACAGGTAACACCAAAGCCCCTGTTTTATCGGCAACCATAGCTGCACCATCATAAACTTTCATCAAGCTGCCTGTGACCGTAATCCGACCTTCTGGGAAAATAACCAATGGATTACCACTATGAACAGAATTAATCAGCGTGCGGGTTGCCATTGGTTTTGTTGGATCAAGCGGCATGAAGTTACATAGCTTCAAGAATGGTTTAACCCACCACTTTTGTGCAACTTTATCATCAACCGCAAACATTGGTTCTTTTTCAGTTAAGGCAAGCGCTAAGCCGCCATCTAAATAGCTCACGTGATTAAGCGCAATAATTGGCGCGTCACCTGCTTTTTCAACATTTTCCAAGCCTTCAATTTCCATACGGTGAAAAGCTCGCAGGATAACTGAGATCAAATCACGCAATGGATTGGTTGGAAGATAGATCAGCATCAACACGGCAACGATGAGGTTAATCACACCAAGGGCGATGAGAAGTTCCGCAATCCCAATGCCTGCAGCCTGTAAACCAGCAATGATCGCGATACCTGTAACGATGAAGAGCGAATTTAAAACGTTCACCGCAGCTACAATACGCGCGCGGTTTTTTACAGGAGCCCATGCTTGCACGGCGGTAAAGGTTGGAACGACCAAAAATGCACCAGCGATTGCTAGTCCTGCCAAATCAAACGCGATATGGAGGGTGTTGTCCTTAGCAAAAAAATCACTCAACGTATTAACAGGTGTTTGAGGTTCTAAATTCCATAAAACGACAGCGAGATCGGTTAAGAATACCGCGAGTAACAATGTGCCAATCGGCGCAAGAATAAGATTAATGCGTCCTGCAGACATCCATGCAGCAAGCGCTGAACCAATGCCGATAAAGATCGCAAAGATTGCCAAATACGCAGTCACAGCAATTTCATGGCCACCCAATGTTTGTTTTACAAATGTCGGCATTAAGGACAAAACGATTGCGCCGATTACCCAGAACCAAGAGACCATCCAAGCAGCATGAAAGATACGGCTATCCTGTTTTAATTCTTTCAAAAGTCGAATGGTTGAACCAAGAATATTACGATCGATTTTAAGATCAGGTTCGGCAGGCCCAGTTTGCGGAATGTATCGGCTAAAGATCCAACATGAGATGGAAAAGATCATCATTATGGGGCCGAATACCCAGATACCTGCTTCGCCGTCAAAAGCGATGCCTGCAACGATTGTTCCACCTAAAATGGCGAGGAATGTTCCTGCTTCCACCCATGCATTAGCTTTGGGTAATGCGGCGGTTTCAATATGATCCGGCAAGATCCCGTATTTAACGGGCCCGAATAAGGCCGAAACAAAGCCAAACAGAAAGAGCGCTGTCATTAAAATGGGTATGGATGACAGTGCGATGCCGATGATCGCAACGATTGCAGCACCAATCTCGATAAATTTAAGCCTTTCAGCAACGCGAGCCTTATCATATTTATCAGCTATTTCTCCACCAATGGCTGAAAAGAACAAGAAAGGGAGAATTAAAACAGCACTTGCAATTGTAACCATTGCGCCCGCTTCTGCGGCAGATAGTTGGAATAAAATGAGAAATATAAGGGTATTTTTGACAAGATTGTCATTAAAAGCAGATAAAAATTGCGTCCAAAATAAAGGTGCAAACCACTTTGAAGTCATCAAATTATGTTTCATCGCATGAGCTTTCCGTTTAATTTGACCTTATGCAAGTAAAATTTGGGTTATCTTTAGTAACGAGGGTCAATTAACTTGCATAGGTCATAAATTCATTTTATGAACAGTGTTCAATTATCTAATAAATGAAAAATGAACATTGTTCAAGTATAAAATGAACGGCGTTCATTAATTTGGTAAATGTTATGAAACAAGACGAAAAACGTAGTTTATTAAAGCAAAAGGTATTTGATTCAGCTTTTGAGCGCATCAATCAAGATGGCTTAACTGGTTTGCGCGCGCGAGATATCGCTAAAGATGCGGGTTGCTCCTTGGGTAGCTTATATAATGCATATCAAGATCTGGATGACTTAATCCTGCACGTGAACAGCCGTGTTCTTGAAATGCTAAAAGAAGACATCTCAACTAGCATTGTTGAGGACCAAGATGCCGAGGCGGCGCTTGCAAATCTTGCAGTGAACTATATGAACTTTGCCTACGCGCATTATAATTTATGGACATCTTTGTTTGGGCACACCATGCAAGATAACGCGCCAATCCCGGATTGGTATACTGAGCAGACCAATGCAACATTTTTAACTCTTATCGCACCTTTGTTAAAACTGCGCCCTGAACTGGATGAAGCGCAGGCGTTTATCCTCGTTCGAACACTTTTTTCTGCGGTTCACGGGATCATTACAATTAATCTCCAAGAGCGTTTTATATCCATTCCCAAAGATATGCTTAAACTCCAGCTTGTTGAATTTGTTCAAACCTATGCAAAAGGGCTGCAAAACAAGGCCTAATCATAACGCCAGCTTCGCACCAGTCATAAAAATTAGTTTACAAAATTAATAAATTTGAAACTGTGTAACGGCATTATGAATAAATCCGGGGGCTCGTTGTCTAAACTGAGACCCAAGCATGACGCTCAACGGACCGCTGATAATCCAGCATGCATGTTTCCCATATGAAATTTTAGGTGTCTGCTTTTTCGCGTATCCAAAGATAGTAATGGTGGCAATTTAAATTAGATCCCGGGCGCGCGGTTTACAAATCTAGCTCGGTTCAACGAATTCAATTTTGGAGATTTCATTATGAACGAACAAACAGATGTAAAAGAATCTGGCCAAATCGAGATTATCTCATTTCACCTTGGTGACCAGGTTTTCTGCGTCAATATTATGGCTGTTCGCGAAATTCGTGGCTGGGCACCATCGACCATGCTACCGCATTCGCCGAAACATGTATTGGGTGTAATCAACCTACGTGGTTCCGTTATTCCTGTGATTGATATGGCAATCCGCCTTGGTCTCTCACCGATTAAACCAACAGAGCGCAGCGCGATTATTGTGACAAACATTGCCGATAAGCTTGTTGGTCTTTTAGTTGAAAACGTATCAGACATGATTACAGTGAAAGAAGACAGCTTGCAGCCTGCACCAGATGTGTTGCCAGAAGCTGAACGCTCACTCACACGCGCAATCATCCCAGTAGACGATCAAATGATCTGTTACCTTGAGCTGGATTCACTATTCCCAGATGTGGAAGAGCTAGCAGCTTAATTTTATATCTAATTATTATTTTTAAAGCCCGCTTCAAGCGGGCTTTTTTATGTCTGTAAGACAGACTGAAAGACCATGCTGGATAAAAACAATCCCATCACCACGCTCGCAAGTGTGATTGCAAAAGCCATCATTTTTTGACCGCCGAGCACGTGTTTGACCAATCTAAAATAAAGCCCAACCACGGTAAAATAGACGATGAAATCAATGACATCGATGAAGTCGCTCAAGGCTGGGAGAAAATACGACAATGTGTCAGGGATGAAAAACACATATACCGCCAAAAGGCTAAACCAGTTGGATGCGATGATCAGCGGCACAATAGCTTTTTTCAAATTCACAGCCGATAAAATGATGAATATCGCGCAAGCGGACATGATCCATCCAACGATATCAAATGTTGCGACCTGAAACAAAAACGCCGTTTTGTCGATGATCTTGCTGTCACCCTGGCTTGTGAGTTTACTCCAAAGTAATGACCACATAAATAGCTGTGCGGGTAAACACCAGATAAACGCATAAAATGAACGAAAGACACTGGCGTTTGGCAGATAAAAGCCGCGTGCATTATCAGATTTATTCTGCAATACCAGCAAGATAATACGCAAGTAATAGCCGGCTTCGGCCAATCGTGTTATCTTTGCAGGGCCCTTATCTTGCATGTTAGCCAAACCACTGTTTGATAAATTCTTGATAAACCTTCGCCAAGCCTTCAACATCCGACACTGCTGCGCGTTCGTCAATCATGTGCATGGTCTGACCCACAAGGCCAAATTCAATCACTGGACAGAAGTCCTTAATAAAGCGCGCATCAGATGTGCCGCCCGTTGTTGAAATATCGGGTGTCTTGCCAATAGCTGTTGAGACAGCAGACTGCATTGTTTGAATAAGCTTTTCATCTTTGGTCAAAAACGCGGGGCTGACGCGGTTGATAAACTCAATTTCATAGTCAATTGGTTCTGATTTTTGGCGAAGCGAGGTATCTTCAGACGCTCTTTTCAAACGCTTCTGCAACTCGTCTTTAAGGCTTTCTTCGCTCCAGGTATCATTAAAGCGGATATTAAACTGAAACTGTGTGGATCCCGGAATGACGTTGAGCGCAGGATTTCCTGTATCAACGCTGGTAATTTCAAGATTTGTTGGCGGAAATTCAGCAGTTCCCTCATCAAGAGGCGGCTGCATGAGTACACTCATCAAAGTGGTTGCGCTGGTAACCGGATTATCGGCCAAATGCGGATAAGCCACATGACCTTGCTTGCCGTTTACGCTTACACGCGCCGACATAGAGCCACGGCGACCGATTTTAATCATATCGCCAAGTTCATTGGGATTTGTTGGTTCTCCAACAATACAAGCATCCCATGTCTCACCATTCTTGGCGGCATGTTTGAGAAGTTTTTCTGTGCCGTTGACCGCAGGACCTTCTTCATCACCTGTAATGAGAAGCGAAACGGATCCATCAAATTCTGGGTTTTCGCTAAGGTAGCTTGAAAATGCTGCGATAAAGCAGGCGATACCGCCCTTCATATCAACAGCGCCGCGGCCATAAATTTCGCCATTATCAATTTCAGCAGAAAATGGCGCGTGGGTCCAACTGGCTTCATCGCCAGTTGGTACAACATCGGTATGGCCGGCGAACATTAAGTGAGGGCTTTTATCTCCATAACGGGCATAAAGGTTCTCAACATCAGGCTGACCATCTTCACTAAATACGATGCGCTCAACTTTAAAACCAAGAGGTTTTAAAACATTTTCAAGATATTGCAGCGCCCCTCCTTCTAAAGGAGTAACAGAAGGGCATTTAATCAAATCTTGAAGCAGTGTGACCGCATTTAGTTCAGGCATATTAGTCTCTTAGCAGCTCGTTGATACCAGTTTTTGAACGTGTTTGTGCATCCACTTGTTTCACAATCACGGCGCAATATAGGTTTGGTGCAGGTTGGCCATTACCCATGGTTTTATCGGATGCCAATGAACCAGCAACAACAACTGAATATGGCGGTACTTCACCATAAGTGATCTCGCCTGTTGCACGGTTCACGATTTTCGTTGATTTGCCGATAAATACGCCCATACCCAATACTGAGCCTTCGCGGACAATACAGC
Organism: Lentilitoribacter sp.; assembly: GCA_039986595.1. Lineage (GTDB taxonomy): Bacteria > Pseudomonadota > Alphaproteobacteria > Rhizobiales > Rhizobiaceae > Lentilitoribacter. The sequence continues at coordinate 487,756 of JBDWQJ010000004.1, read as the reverse complement.
CTTCAACAACTTCAGAACGCGCACCGATAAAGCAATTATCTTCAATGATTGTTGGACCAGCCTGCATTGGCTCCAACACGCCACCGATGCCGACACCACCAGAAAGGTGTACGTTTTTACCAATTTGCGCACATGAACCAACTGTTGCCCATGTATCTACCATTGTACCTTCGTCAACATATGCACCCAAATTTACAAAAGATGGCATGAGAACAACATTTGGCGCGATAAACGCTGATTTACGCACAACAGCATTTGGCACAGCGCGGAAACCTGCTGATTTCCAATTGTCGTCGTTCCAGCCTTTGAACTTGCTATCAACTTTGTCCCACCAAGTTGTGCCTTGTGGTCCGCCAGATTGTGGTTCCATATCCTTGATGCGGAAACCCAAAAGTACAGCTTTTTTCAGCCACTGATTAACGTGCCAATCACCATTGTCCTGACGGGCTGCAACGCGAGCAGTTCCGTTATCTAGAATTTCCAAGGCTTCTTCGATGGCTTCGCGTGTTTCACCCTTTGTTGAAGGTGTAATTTCATCGCGTGCGTCAAATGCAGCTTCGATTGTGTTTTCAAGGTCAGTAAGGTTCTGGCTCATGTCTTTCCTCAGATTAGCGTATCTTACGTTTTGCTTTATCGCATAAAACTTCTCGAAGCAGTCCTATTGCAGCAAACCGCCATGGTCAATAATGAACAAACTATGATAGGTCCAATGTATGTAATTATTCGAATCAATGGGGAATAGAATGTGGGTTAAACGTATTCGTGAGATTTGGGATCCGCTTGCAAGCAGTGGCGTTGATAAAAAACGAGCTGAAGAAGTCCCAGTAACACCGCAAACACAAGCGCCTGCATATCGCTTAGCGTATGCAGATGAAGATTTTTTGTGTCGTGAGGAATTGCGCCCTGTCCGTTTGCAACTTGAATTGCTCAAACCAGAAATGACATTGGGTGAATATGGTATTTGTTCAACAGTCGTCATGTTCGGTGGTGCACGCATCCCTGAACCGGGCAAAGACCCATGGGCTGCAAAGAACGATGTGCAGAAAGAAAACCTGACAAAATCTTCCAAATACTATGAGGAAGCTCGTAAATTTGCGCAACTTTGTTCTATTGCGTCCAAGGATACTGATTATTCAGAATATGTTGTGGTAACCGGCGGTGGCCCTGGTGTCATGGAAGCTGGCAATCGCGGCGCAAATGATGTGGACGCACCATCTATTGGGCTCAATATCGTATTGCCACACGAGCAAGCACCCAACGAATATGTCACGCCGGATTTGTCCCTGAACTTCCACTATTTTGCCATTCGTAAGATGCATTTTCTCCTGCGGGCTAAAGCGATCACTGTTTTCCCGGGCGGTTTTGGCACTATGGATGAATTGTTTGAAACGCTCACGCTTATTCAAACAGGTCGGATGGAGCGCGTACCAGTTATTTTATTTGGTACCGATTTTTGGAATACGATGTTTAATTTTCAAGCTTTGGCTGATTACGGCACAATTTCACCAGATGATATTGATCTATTTAAGATCGTTGAAACGGCTGAAGAAGCTTGGGATATTATCGAGCAACATTACGCCAAGTAAGATCTAGCGAACAAAAAAAGGCCGGATATTCCGGCCTTGATTTGGTGAATATGGAAGAAGTTTAGCTTCTTTTACGTTTCACATCATCTGTATTGATCACACCATCATCATTACGGTCCATGCGATCAAACATTTTATCAGAATGAGCTGTAAACTCTTCAAGACTAACGGCACCTGAATTATCGGCATCTAGACGCTCAAAGCCCATTCCGCGCATCTCGCCGCGCTTGCCTTTGCGCTTTTTGCCATCTTTGTCGTCAGATTGCGCTGTTTCAGTTGTTTGTTCACCGTTTTCAGCTTTTTTCGCTTCGCGTGCAGTTTCACGCTCAGCTTTACGCATCTCTTTGATCATATCAAATTCTTCTTGCGTCAATGAGTTATCAGAATTGGCATCAACTGAGGCAAAAATTGTACCTTGATGCGCTTTAACTTCTTCAAGTGTGATGCCGCCATCTTTGTTGGTATCAAGCTTTTCAAGCATGCGTTCGATATTTGGACCGCCACGCTTGCTGCCACGTTTGCCATTGTCATCGCCTGATGCTGCAAAAGCGACTGTAGATGCAGATGCTAGAATTGCCGCTGCTGTGATTGTTGAGATAATTGACTTTTTCATTTTGGAATTTCCTTCGTTTTGTTTCCTGTTGCATCCTTAATTTGGAGGCAAAGACGAAGAAAAACCACTTACAATGCGTTCATCTGCATTAAGCTTTAGCAATGAAAAGACACTGCTTTATTACAGAAAAGCAATGTCTAATTTAGGTAGTTGTAATTAAGAATTTGGTAGCTTATTTCGTCCCGTAGATACGATCACCAGCATCACCAAGACCAGGAATGATGTAACCTTGCTCATTAAGATGGCTATCAATGGCTGCTGTGTAGATTGGAACATCTGGATGTGCTTTTTCAAAATTCTCAACACCTTCAGGTGCAGCTAGTAAGCAAAGGAAGCGTAAATTCTTAGCGCCTCGTTCTTTGAGCTTATCAACTGCTGCGATGGATGAGTTACCAGTTGCCAACATTGGATCAACAACAATGGTCAAACGATCTTCTAAAAGCTCAGGTGATTTGAAGAAATATTCAATGGCTTCAAGTGTATCGTGATCACGATAAACACCAACATGTGCAACACGAGCAGATGGCACAAGATCTAACATGCCTTCCAAAAGACCATTGCCAGCGCGTAAAATCGAAGCAAAAACCAATTTCTTACCCTCAAGCGTTGGCGCTTGCATTTCTACCATTGGTGTTTGGATTGTTTCCGTTGTGAGCTTCAAATCGCGCGTAACTTCGTAGCAAAGCAGTGTTGAAATCTCACGCAATAGTCTGCGAAATCCGCCAGTTGATGTGTCTTTCTTGCGCATGATGGTAAGCTTGTGCTGAACCAATGGATGATCGATAACCGTTGCTTTGCTCATATTACTGCCTTTTGTGATAATCTCTTTAATTGGAACTATAGCTTCATTCAGCGTTAATTTGGGTAAGTATTTTCGTTTTTGTTTCATTATCCACAAATGCTGCTTTGATGGCATTCTGGGTGAATTGCATCATCTCTTTATCCGAGTAGTTAAATGTACCGGCGATTTGCGCATAGTCATTAGCAAGGTCTGTCGCAAAAAATGGTGGATCATCGGAACTGATTGTTATCTTTACACCTGCATCAACGAGTTGCTTAAAAGGATGCTGTACCATGCTTTCAAATACAGAAAGTGTAATATTTGAGCACGGACATACTTCCAATACGATCTGCTCATCGGCAATTCGTTTTACCAAATCTGCATCCTCAATGGCGCGAACGCCATGACCGATGCGGGACGGTGAAAGATGATCAATTGCATCTTGCACACTTTGCGCGCCCACAAGTTCACCTGCATGAACCGTAATGCCTAATCCTGCATCTCGCGCGATATCAAATGCGCGGGTAAAATCTGCAACACGACCAGATCGCTCGTCGCCTGCCATACCAAATCCAGTGATATAAGGATGTGGTCGACTTGCTGCGATTTGAGCAGCTTTTTCAACTTTCTCTGCGCCAAGATGACGAACACCGACGATAATCATGCGTGATATGATACCAAATTCGCTTTGAGCAGCGTTAATCCCAGCAGCTAATCCATCAATATATGCTTGCGCCGATAAACCTGCCTCCATGGCATGATCAGGGGAGATAAATATCTCGCTGTATAAAGCGCCATCACGGGCAATATTGGCCAAATATTCGTAGGCAAGTTTGTGATAGTCATCTTCTGTTCTAAAAAGGTTAGCAACCGTATCATAGGCGGTAATAAACGAGGTGAAATCATGCCATTTGTAATGTTCACCATCGATTATTTTGTCGATATTAATCCCGTATTTTTCGGCTTGCTTTTTAGCTAGTTCAACAGGTGCCGCACCTTCAATGTGGCAATGAAGTTCTGCCTTTGGGATCATGTTGGTCATAAAAAACTCTCCCCATACTGCGTTGCTGGCAATGATAAATGCTGCGCAACACTTGCGCCAATATCTGCAAAACTTGATCGCACACCGATATCTTTTGGAGCAATATTAGGACCATAGGCAATGATTGGAACCCGCTCGCGCGTATGATCGGTGCCACTCCAGCTTGGATCGCACCCATGGTCGGCTGTTATAATAACAATATCATCTTTTTGTAAAAACTCAGAGAGTTCGGGCAGACGTTTATCAAACGCTTCTAATGCGTTTCCATATCCTTCAATATCGCGACGGTGGCCATATAACATGTCGAAATCGACGAAATTTGTCATGATGACCGAGCCATCTAGCGCGGTTTGTGCAGCTTTTAAAGTTTCATCAAACAGCGCCATATTACCGTTGGCTTTTTGCGCATGCGTGATACCTTTATGAGCGTAGATGTCGGAGATTTTCCCGATTGATAAAACATCGCGCCCTGCATCTTTTGCTATATCCAGCAATGTTGGTTTGGGTGGCAATACCGAATAATCCCGTCGATTAGCGGTGCGTTCGAAATCATCTTTGTTTGAACCTACAAAAGGTCTTGCAATAACTCGTGCAATATTGAGGTTCATGATCTCTGCGCGAACAAATGCACAAAGGTCATATAGTCTTTGTAATCCAAAGGTTTCTTCATGAGCGGCTATTTGCAAGACAGAATCTGCAGATGTGTAACAAATCGGCTGTCCGGATTGAATATGTGCTTCGCCATAAGCTTCAAGCATATCTGTTCCTGATCCGTGACAATTGGCTAAGATGTCATCAACGGATAGGTAATCGCAGATCTTTGCGGTTAATTCATCTGGAAAAGTGGGAATGGTGTTAGGGAAATAACCCCAATCAAACATAACAGGTTGCCCAGCAATTTCCCAATGGCCAGACGGCGTATCTTTACCGCGCGATCGCTCATCGGATGCGCCGAATATACCACCAGGTGATGGAAGTGTAGACATTCCATTTGGAACGCTTCCACTTGCAAGCTCGGCAGCATTGACCAAACCTAGTTTTTGCATATTAGGCAAAGATAATGGGTTTAAAATCTTACTAAAATGATCAGCTATATGGCCAAGCGTATTAGCGCCATCGTCACCATAATGTGCAGCATCGTTTGCCCCGCCAATGCCAAATGAATCTAAAATGAGAATAAATGCGCGCGCCAAATGAACTCCACACGTTGAAATAATAAAGCTTGGAATTTAGTGGAATAATGCAGCTATGGATAGGGTTTAGAACAATTTTATCTATTAACCCTAAAGTAACCATTTCTCCCGACTGGGTAGGTTTCGTGATAGATAGTTCTCATCATCATGTAGAGCGTAAAGAATGAAAATAATATTCCAAGCCTTAAATGTTCTGATTTTCACACTGTTCATTTCCGTAACGGCGAATGCGTCTGAGACGGATGGCAAATTCACGACGTTACGGGTAGGCGTCTTGGATAGTCATCCCATGGCAAAACGCGCCGATTATAAAGATGCTTTTATCTTCAACTATTCAAACCTGCTTGGTATTGACGTGAGTGTGACTGGATTTAAAACGCTTGGCTCCTTGATTGATGCGCATGCAAGTGGCCGCATCCACTATGCAATGCATACGGCTCGATCCTTTGCAACAACTAAGAGTATTTGTAAATGTGTTGACGCGCTTGCCCGTCCGGTGTCTCAAACTGGCGCTGTTGGATTTCGCTCAGTACTTGTGTCCAAAAAGGATCTTGATGTAAGGGGCAATACCGCAAAAGCCAATTTGAAAATCGGCTACTCGCGTAAAGAATCTATTTCTGGATGGTTGATGCCAAATATGGCGCTGTCTTTGGGGCAACTGGGAAAATTTGATCTTGAAGAAATGGGTGATGTTAGCACCATGATTTCAGCTTTTGGCAATGATGAATTGCATGGTTTTTTTGGCTGGTTACCAGTGTCGTCAACAGATGTTGAGTTAACCCAATCGGATCTATTCAGCGGTCATTTTGGCAATGATGTTTTTCAACCCTCGGATACCGATCTATCCTGGTGGTCAAATATTGTTTATTTTGGTCCTCATGCCGTGCACAACGATGTTCCTGAAAAAATCAGGCAAGATCTGACGGATCTGTTGTTGAATATGGATAGCCAGCAGCCAAGTTTACTGGATATTGTCGAACCTTACTATTCAGGTGGATTTACAAAGTCCAATCAGAGCGATTACGACGCGCTTACAAAAGCACTTGCAATTAAAGCAGGGATCGCTGTGCCAGAGGTCGAGCTTGAGTTAAGCCTTAGACCATCGATCATAAAATAAAACGCCACAAACTTGATTGACCAAAGTTTGCGGCGAAATAAAAATTCTATAGATACGTGTTTGATTTAACAGTCAGAGCAAACAATTGGTTCAGCTTCGCGTTGATGAAGGTAATAGACATTGTGCAAGTTGACAGTTCTTTCAAGAACTCCATCTAACTGGCCTTCACCCTTCGGAACAAGCATCAATAAATCATAGTCCAAATCTACTCTCGTTTGAAGAAGAAATGTATCTGGTATTTCAAATGCCGTTGGGATTTCAATTGGATCTCCGTTTACATATGGTCGTGAATCAGTCTCATCCCATGACCATGCAATTGTCGCAGTTCCAGCTGAATCAACTTGAATTCCAATAACTTCCATTTCGAGCGACGTACCATCAAATGGAGCAAGTATGCTTTTGGCTACACCCAACATTTCTTGCATTGTCGTTTTATCAGTGCTTGTGCTTTGGGTAATGAGATCTGCGGTGATCGAAGTTGCTTTGGCAACTTTTTTATCAACGGACATTGCAACAGACAGTTCCAGCGCGCCCACATATAAAATTAATAGAACAGGAACAATAAGTGCAAACTCAACCGCGCCCACGCCATCTTCAGATTTTGTTAACCGTGAAAAAGACTTTAGTAATTTTCCGTCAAAAAATCTGGCTTTTTTACTTTCAACTTGGCTATCGGTGATTTTTTTCATCAAATTCATCCTTAATAGTCCTCGTTTCTAAATGCGGTTGTCGCCACCATTAGATAATATTCAGAGCCCTCAGCGCCCGGTTTAATATTTGTGATGTATGGTCTGATGAAATCAACAGTCACATCCCATTTATAATAGACGCGCAACACATTGATCGCGCCGCTGGCTCCGGGTGAATATTCAAATCCCGACGTGTCAAGTTCCGCATGTTCCGCAGTGCTCACTTTTGGAATGCCAACATCAATATCGCTATAATTTACCACGTCTTTAAGATCGACAAATAGCTTTTGGTCAGCTGTAATTTCAGCATTGCAAGTCAGTATCACATTGATTTCATTGCAAAATAACTCTCTGAATTCAGTTTCAGTAAGGTCGGTTGCGTTACCTGTATTGAAGGTGATCTCACCTGTTCTTAGTTGGCGCGACATATTATCAACAGCATTGACAAGGATCTGTTCACCAGCAAAAGCAACCAGCGTTTCAATTGTCGCAACGATGATCATAAAAAATGGAATAGCTAAAACGCCAAACTCTATTGCAGTGCTCCCGCTTTCCGATTTTCGGATGCGTTTGAACGGGTGCTTCAACGCTGTTAATCTTGGAAAATTCACCTTGTTACTCCAATTACTAAGACAAGTTATCAAAGCCTAGCTTCAATATATTAGTAAAGGTAACGCGAAATGCTTAAATTTTTATCATTTTTGGATGTGCAACAACGCAATATACTATAAAACTGATCTTATTCCGCTTGCTGTTCGCATATAGGAGCGCACGATAGCACAGAGCGTTCAATTTGGCGGAATATCCGTACAGAGTTTTCTTCATCGACAGAGACAACTATACGCTTATCAATTATCGCCTCACCTTGATCATTTAAAATAACAAGGTTAGTGCTACCATAAGCCTTACCAGTTAAGACGACAGTTTGAGGATCGCTGACTGTTATGTCGGCGATATCCGAATTACCAACTATGACACTTGAAACCGGATTTTCGAACTTCAGTATGCGCGCATGATTCATAAAGACACGTAATAGCTCGCTGGAATTCGCCAGATTTACGAATACAGAACTAGAGAGCAAAATTAAAGCAGTGCTCAGTGCGATATGTTTGTGCAGTGTCAGTTTCATTTTATGGCCATTAGCTTAAATATTCTTGTTGCATCTAAAATCCACCTTAATGGTGAATGAAGAGTTAAAGAAAACCGATAGTTTTAAAAAATGCATATTTATCAAAATGTTACGGAAATAATATTTTTTTTTGAAGCACGGATATGCCCTTTGAAACAGGTAAAAACAGATGAAAAATCATTTTAATAATACGCTAACCAAGTTTTTTAAGCAGATAGAAAACCCCTTTTTGTAGTTTCAGCTCAACCGATCAGTAAAAAGCTGGCGGGGTGCTAAATACCATATATGGAAACTAGGAGTTATATAATGAAAAATCTTTTTACACGTTTTATGAACGACGAATCTGGTGCAACTGCTATTGAATACGGCCTAATTGCTGGTCTTATCGCTGTTGCAATCATCACTGGTGCAACATCAATCGGTGACAGCTTGGACACAATGTTCGGCGATATTTCTGACCGTATCGATGACGTGGACACAGCTGCAGCAGCAGCAAGTTAATCGTCGCCTTAATAGGTTAAAACCAAATACTGGTTTTGAGGGCTGCCCATTGGGCGGCCCTTTTTTCATTTAGTAGAAATTACGATTTCTTAAATGAATGCCGTTAATGTCAGATACATAAACATGGAGAGATGGCATGCTTGAAGCCGCAATTATCGTTATATTCCCAATGTGCATGGCATTAGGAGCAATGACAGATCTAATATCAATGACAATTCCAAACCGTATTAGTATTTTACTTGCAGCGTCGTTTTGCGTTATTGCGCCATTAACTGGGATGGATTTCATTACGATTGGATGGCATTTAACCGCAGGTGTATGCGTATTTGCAGGTTGTTTTGCACTATTTGCTATAAATGCAATGGGTGGTGGTGATGCCAAAATTCTTGCTGCCAGCTCACTTTGGTTTGGTTTTGGGACGCAACTTGTCGAATATTTAAGTTTTGTGGGGATTTTTGGTGCAATACTAACAATTTTAGTTCTTTTGTTACGTGCAAATTCAAACACGCTCTTATTAACGCGTATCCCAATGCCGGTTTATGTTTATAAATCTTCTACTGGCGTGCCTTATGGCATTGCTATTGGAGTTGCTGCTTTAATGGCTTTTCCAAACACAGCCTTATTTTCCTTCGCGTTGGGCGTATAGGCTAGTTTCAACAATAATTCATCACTATTAGAATTTTTCATACCCAAGTCATTTAACGGCTTGGGTAAGTGTTATGTATTGGAATAAGCCAGGATTTTTAATGATTATATAAAAAATTAACCATACTTGAGAAGCATTCGTTAACCATAAATACACCATTGCAGTGCAATTGTAGGGTAGACGCGAATGGTTTTTGAGGAATCGCAATGAAGAAAACGCGAATATTGGTTATGGTTATTGCGCTGCTTGCAGCGGGGGTAGCCGCTTGGGTCGCCACAGGACTTGGTGGTGAGAAGCAAGTTGTACAAATACAAAATCAGGTTATCGAGAACACAGTTCGTATCCCAACCGTTAAAGTTTTAGTGGCTAAAGAGGGGATTCCTGTTGGCGCAAGACTAAATAACGAAGTTGTTGAATGGGCAAATTGGCCTGAAGATGCTCTTGTGGAAGGTTACTTTAATCAAGATGCACAACCGGATGCGATGAAAGAGATTTCCGGCATTATTGTTCGTTTGCCGATTTTTAAAGGTGAACCAATTCGAGCTGAAAAAATTGTAAGTTCATCATCTCGCATCATGTCATCATTGCTACCTGCCGGCAAAAGAGCGGTTTCAACCGAAATCAGCGTTGCAACAGGCGCAGGCGGATTTATTCTCCCCAATGATCGCGTCGACGTCATTATGGTACGCAGATCTGACAAGGGCGGTTTTCTAACAGAAAACATTTTGGAAAATATTCGTATTTTAGCAATCGATCAGCGGATTGAAGAAGATAAAGAAGGTAATCGGACCGCTGTTGGTTCAACTGCAACCTTAGAATTGACACCAGAACAAACTCACATCATTGCCGTGGCACAGCAAATGGCAGATCGCATCAGCCTCGCTTTACGTTCTGTTGCAGATGTAAACACGCAAGACATTGGTGGTGCTGATTACCTTGTAAACAGTGGATCCGGAGCAGATGACATTCAAGTCATTCGTTCAGGTAACGTCGGCACAGCTGACCTCATAAAAGAATAGTTGGAGATATTAAGTGTTTAAATCATCCAAAAAACTATGCGTTTCAGTTTGTAAGCTCGCTTTACTGTCTAGTTTTGCGTTCACAGGTTTTGCTGTTGCAGGTTCGGATTTAGGATTTGGTGCGCAAGCATTTGCCAAGAACAATTCAATCCTAAAGATTCGAAAAACCGGTCCGGGCGTTTCTAGATCTCTGGCATTAGGCCTAAATAAGGCTATCGTGATTGATTTACCAAAAAATGCTCACGATATTTTGGTTGCGGACCCTTCACTTGCTGATGCCGTCACGCGGACATCTCGCAGAATTTATCTATTTGGTAAGTCTGTTGGTCAAACTAACATTTTCATTTTTGGTGCCGGTGGTGAAGAGATTATCAATATCGATCTTCGAATAGAGCGCGATGTCGCCAATTTGCAACAGCAACTGGCACGTTTTATTCCCGAATCTGATATTACAGTCGAGATTATCTCCGATAATATTGTTTTAACAGGATCAGTGCGCACCCCGCAGGATGCGGCTCGGGCTGCCCAACTTGCGCAAATTTTTCTTAAAGGTGGTGAAGCAACAACGCGTGTAACATCTTTAACAAGTGAAACAGGTGATGCTGCGATTTCAGCTGAAGATCGTCAAACATCACAAATTGTGAACTTGCTAAATATCGATGGCGAAGATCAGGTCACGCTTAAGGTGACAGTTGCTGAAGTAAGCCGCCAGATCCTAAAACAGTTAGGCGTGAACTCAACAGGCAACTTGAACGGTACCACAGCCTTTAACTCCAATAATCCAGGCAATTTAGGCAAGGCTCTTGTGAACGGAAACTTTGGTCGTATAGCAGGTTCAATTGGTGGCTTAGATATTACCAGCTACATCAATGCGATGGAGCGAGCCGGGGTTATGAGAACGCTAGCTGAACCAAGCCTTACAGCTATTTCTGGAGAAGCTGCTACCTTTTACGTGGGTGGTGAGTTTAATTTAACAACCGGTCAAAATTATGATTCGGAAAACAATTCACTCACCTACGAAAATGAACGTATTGAATATGGTATTCGGTTAAACTTTACACCATTGGTTCTAGGTCCAGGTCGGATTAGTTTGAAAATTCGAACCGAAGTATCTGAACCAACATTTGAAGCCGCAACGACACTGGCAGGTGGCGGGAGCATTCCGGGTACAACATTTATGTCAATCCGTAAGCGTGAGGCTGAAACATCCGTTGAGTTGCCATCGGGTGGATCAATTGTCATCGCAGGATTGATCAAAGACGATATTCGTCAGGCAATGTCTGGTTATCCAGGCTTTTCAAAAATACCTGTTCTTGGTTCGTTATTTAGAAGTCGTGACTTTGTGCGCAGTGAGAACGAACTTGTCATTATCGCAACGCCATATTTGGTAAAACCTGTTTCGCGGCAGGAGCTGTCAAAACCAGATGATAATTTTACTCCAGCCAGTGATGGCGCCGGCTTCTTCTTAGGCAAAGTAAATCGGGTTTATGGACAAGTTGAAACAGAACTTCCAGAGGGCCGATATCACGGTTCTGTCGGATTTATTTTTAAGTAGGAGTTGGATTATGATTCACGTAGAACAGCTAAACATTCCAACACCTGGTAAGAATGCGAAAAAGCGTTCCATGCCAAGATTTGTGACACCATTTGTGTTGTGCTTGACCATGGCTTTAACGAGCTGCGCAGGGCGTGTTCAGCATATTGAAGTGGGAGCGGTACCTGATGATTATCGTACACGTCACCCAATTATCATTGCCGAACAAGATAAGACATTGGACTTGCCAGTTGGCAAATATTCACATCGTTTAACCCCAGCAACTGGTGATATTATTAAAGGCTTTGCGCAGCAATATTTGAATTCAAATGCGAGCTACATGACAATTATGCGTCCTGCAGGTTCAGGCAATGCGCAAACGGCTAAAACATATGCGCAAAAAGTTCTGAAAAAGCTTTCAGTTTATGGCGTTTCCAGCAAGCAGGTCACAATCGTTCCATATGAAGCGCAAACCTATGGTGATCAAGCCCCTATCCGCTTGGTTTACAGTGCAATTTCCGCTTCAACTGAGAAATGCGGTAAGTGGGAAGACGATATTTTATCTGGTAGTTCAGAAAACAAACAATATTCCAATTTTGGTTGTGCAACACAAAGCAATATCGCCAATCAAATCTCCAACCCTCTAGATCTGGTCCGACCAAGAGGACAATTGCCTGTTGATGCAGCGCGTCGCGCGACCGCAATCGGAAATTATCAGACAAACGGGGCGGAACTATAGGTGTGTGATAATGTTGAAAGTTCTTGTATTGGAGGTCGCAAATGACCAGTATTGATTACGCTCAACCGAGTATGGATGATGAAAATGTAGGTCCAGAAGCGGTAGCACCGAGTGGCGACGAACTTAGAGAGCTTCGTCCATTGCCGCGCATATCAGTGCACGCTTTTTGCGAAAGCTCGAACCTACTTGATCTAATGGATCAATGTTCAAATGATCGGCGACTTATGAATGTGAACATGCGCGCTAACCAGGGTAGTATTCTGGCAGCATCGAGCATGTTTTCAACATCACCAACGCCAAATCTGTTGATCATAGAAGCGTCCGGCGGTCAGTCTAACTTGATGGATGACTTGCAAAAATTAGCGGATGTTTGTGATCGTGATACACATGTTGTTATCATTGGTGACAATAATGACATCGGTCTTTATCGTGAGCTGATTAAAAATGGCATTGCGGAATACATGGTCAAACCGGTGTCCATGTCAGATATTATCGACACAATGGCATCCATCTTCGTTGATCCAGACGCAGATCCAGTTGGCAAAACTGTAGCATTTTTCGGTGCAAAAGGTGGTGTTGGCGCGTCAACCTTGGCGCATAATTGTGGTTGGGGAATTTCTGATTTATTTTCCTCCGGTGTAATTCTTGCGGACCTTGATCTAGCCTATGGAACAGCTAATTTAAATCTTGATCGCGACCCGCTTCAAGGTACAGCTGAAGCCGTTTATTCTCAAAATAGAATAGATGACGTCTTTATGGACCGATTGTTAGAAAAATGTTCAGAGCATTTATCTTTATTGGCTGCGCCTTCTATGATGGACAGGACTTTTGATCTTGATGAAGATGCATTCATGCCAATCTTGGAAATATTGCAGCGTTCTGCACCAATGACAGTGTTTGACGTTCCGCACTGCTGGAATTCTTGGACGCTAAATCTTTTGTCAGCGGTCGATGAAGTTGTTGTCGTTGCATCACCTGATCTGGCCAATTTGCGAAATGCCAAGAACATTTTTGATGCAATGGCGCAGGCACGCCCAAATGATCCTGTGCCGCATTTGATCCTTAATCAGGTTGGTTTGCCGAAGAGGCCTGAAATCAGTGTTTCAGATTTTTGTAGTCCCTTTGAAGTTGATCCATTAGCGGTTATCCCTTTTGATTCTGCTTTGTTTGGCAATGCTGCAAATAGTGGCCGAATGATTGCTGAAATGGACGCAAAATCTCCAACGGCTGAAACATTTTCACAAATTGCACACGTGTTGACTGGTCGCTCTCAGATCAAGAAACAAAAAGGTGGCGCATTATCTGGTTTGTTGGCGAAACTTGGTCGGTAATTTGAAACAAATTAGCATGGTTCTGAGGCAGTTATATGTTTGGTAAACGTAGTGGTGGCAATGGCGGGAAGTCTTCATCTGGTTCAATTAATGTAATTGACCGGGTCGAGGCTGCGGCTCAATCTAGTAGTCCAGCTCAAAAGCCTTCAACGGGTTCACAGGATGCATCAAAGCCTCCAGTTAAAAAAATCAAAGTGACGCCCCCGACAGCGCCAGCTCCGGTGGTTGAGCCGGAGCGTGACGAAAATTACTATGATACAAAATCTCAGGTATTTTCAGCACTCATCGACACAATTGATTTGTCTCAATTGGCTAAACTTGATGTTGAAAGTGCACGTGAAGAAATTCGTGATATCGTCAATGATATCATCGCGATTAAAAACTTTGCGCTTTCGATTGCAGAACAAGAAGAGCTACTCGATGACATTTGTAATGATGTTCTCGGCTATGGACCGCTAGAACCACTACTAGCGCGCGATGATATCGCTGATATCATGGTCAATGGTGCAGGTAAAACCTATATTGAGGTCGACGGTAAGGTCGAAGAATCACGAATTCGTTTCCGCGATAATGGACAATTGCTATCCATCTGTCAGCGGATTGTGAGCCAGGTCGGTCGACGTGTAGATGAATCCAGCCCAATTTGTGATGCGCGATTGCCCGATGGTTCTCGTGTAAATGTTATTGCGCCACCTCTGGCAATTGACGGTACGGCGCTGACAATCCGGAAATTTAAAAAGGATAAGCTTACGCTCGATCAATTGGTCAATTTTGGATCAATTACCCCGGCGGGTGCAACCCTTTTGCAAATTATTGGTCGTGTGAGATGTAACATCGTGATTTCCGGCGGTACTGGCTCTGGGAAAACTACGCTTCTTAATTGCTTAACCGGCTATATTGATCAAGATGAACGTATCATTACATGCGAAGATAGTGCCGAACTTCAGTTGCAACAGCCGCATGTGGTGAGACTAGAAACACGTCCGCCAAATATTGAAGGCGAAGGCCAAATTACCATGACAGATCTGATCAAGAACTGTCTGCGGATGAGACCTGAACGGATTATCGTTGGAGAGGTGCGTGGGCCTGAGGTATTTGATTTACTTCAAGCCATGAACACAGGTCACGATGGATCAATGGGTACAATTCACTCAAACTCTCCAAGAGAGTGCTTGAGCCGAATGGAATCCATGATCGCTATGGGCGGATATTCTTTGCCGGCTAAGACAGTGCGTGAAATTCTCGCAGGTTCTGTGGATGTGATCATCCAAGCAGCCCGCTTAAGAGATGGTTCACGTCGCATCACGCACATTACAGAAGTCACTGGGATGGAAGGTGATGTGATCGTAACGCAAGACCTGATGAAATTTGAAGTGGATGGCGAAGATGCAAATGGACGTTTGATCGGCGCGCATAGATCAACGGGCATTGGTAAACCTTATTTCTGGGATCGTGCGCGGATGTATAACGAAGATGAACGCTTGGCAAACGCACTTGACGAGATGGAAGCATCTTCATGATTGCGCGCCGTTTAAAATCGGAGTTGAAGACATGTTCGGTTTAGAACCCAAAGTTATACTGCTGATTATTTTGGTAGCTGTCGCTGTTGGCGCGTTAGCTTATAGTTTGATGTTTAAAAGCATCGATACAGAGCGAAAGTCAGAAACACGATTGTCCAGAATGTCATCTGGTAGTCAAAATATTGCCCAGAAAAAAGCAGCCAGTGACCGCTTGAATGAAATGAGTAAGCGGAAAAAATCAGTTCAAGATTCGCTTAAAGAACTTGAAGAAAAGCAAAAAACAACCAAAGCACCAAGCACGAAGCTTAAGGACAAGCTGATCCACGCTGGATTAACAATCAGTGTCCAGCAATATTACATGTTTGGCGTTATCGCAGGTATCTTTGCGGGAGGAATGGCTTTTATCGCTGCGGGTGATATTTTGATCGCCTTTGGTGTATTTTTCGTCTCCGCCGTGGGTTTGCCGGCCTGGGTTTTATCCTTCATTAAAAATCGCAGGTTTAAAGCGTTTTTAAACGAGTTACCAAATGCGCTTGATGTCATGGTGCGTTCTATCAAATCAGGCCTACCGTTAAATGATGCCGTGCGGTTGATCGCATCAGAGGGTGCAGAACCGGTAAAGAGCGAATTTATTCGAGTTGTTGAAGCCCAGCAGGTTGGGCTTAGCATTCCTGAAGCGTGCGAACGCATGTTCAGCCGTGTTCCATTGCCTGAGGTGAACTTCTTTTCGGTGGTGATTAATATTCAAGCCCAAGCAGGTGGTAACTTGTCGGAAGCCCTGGGAAATTTGTCGGCAGTTCTTCGTGCGCGTAAACAAATGAAAGCAAAGGTGAAGGCGCTTTCCATGGAGGCGAAAGCTTCTGCCGTCATCATCGGCGCATTGCCGTTTATTGTGACAGGGCTCGTCTATCTTACGGCCCCCGATTATATCATGCTTTTATTTACAGATACCCGTGGTCATTTCATCATTGGCGTTTCACTCCTATGGATGACAATTGGCGTTCTGGTTATGAAGAAAATGATCAATTTCGATCTTTAGCGGAAAGGTGAATTTACATGTTAGCTACAATTACTGATCCGCAGGTTCTAATCCCTGTTTGCGTGGCAATTGCGGTTTTTGCAACTTGCGTGACCCTGCTCATGCCTTATCTTGAACGCAACGAAACAGCTGCGCGGATGAAATCTGTAGCGCTTGAGCGTGATGAAATTAGAGCGCGCGAACGTGCGCGTATGCAGGCAGAAAATGCCAAAGCTAATCAAAAAGTACATCTACGGAATGAGAATAATAAATCTGTTCGGCAAATTGTTGAACAGCTCAACCTAAAAGATGCACTTGCAGATGAAAATACGGTCAACAAACTTCGTGCAGCTGGTTATCGCAGTCAAAATGCGTTGAACGTATTTCTTTTTGCACGTTTTACATTGCCGTTTTTGTTCCTAAGTGCTGCACTTTTATATGTGTTTGTTTTGGGCGGTATGCCCGAGCAGACAAATGGTATTAAGATCCTCGCGTCCGTTGTTGCAGCTTATCTGGGTTTTTATCTGCCAAATATTTTCGTCACCAATCAGGCCGGCAAACGAAAAGCATCTATTCAGACAACTTGGCCGGATGCGCTAGATCTTATGTTGATTTGTGTGGAGTCCGGTATTTCGATTGAACATGCGATGAAGCGCGCCGCTGAAGAGATTGCAAACCAGTCTCCAGCGCTTGCGGAAGAGTTTATTTTGACAACGGCAGAACTATCCTATTTGCAAGAACGTAAAACCGCATTTGAAAATTTAGGTAAGCGTACAGGACTAGAATCCGTTCAGGCTATCTGTCAGGCACTCATCCAGTCAGAGCGTTATGGTACACCTATTTCGCAGGCATTGCGGGTACTAGCGCAAGAAAGCCGTGACCTTAGAATGTCGCGTGCAGAAGAAAAAGCTGCAGCTTTACCGCCAAAACTAACGGTACCAATGATCCTGTTCTTCTTGCCAGTTCTGTTTGGTGTTATTTTAGGACCTGCAGCATTCCAAGTAATGGACCGCTTTTAATCGATCGAAATAGTCGTGAAAGACTAAGACAAAGCGTTATCTCGCACTTGCGAAATTTCTCGTTTTTTCGTATTGCCCATATATGAGCAATATATCTTCCCCTACCGACAGTATTTTAATCATCGATTTTGGATCGCAAGTCACACAGTTGATTGCGCGGCGTGTCCGAGAAACTGGCGTTTATTGTGAAATTGTACCGTTTCAGTCCGCTGAAGAAGGTTTCAAGCGCGTAAATCCCAAAGCAGTGATCTTTTCAGGTGGGCCAGCATCGGTCCTTGAAGAGAACAGTCCACGTGCTCCGCAAATTGTGTTTGATTCCAAACTGCCAATTTTAGCAATTTGTTATGGCCAGCAAACTTTGTGCACCCAATTGGGCGGCAAGGTTGAAGGCGGGCACCATCGCGAGTTTGGCCGTGCAGACATTGAAATTTTAAAGTCTAGCCCATTATTTGACGGGTTTTGGGATGTAGGTTCTCAATACACGGTTTGGATGAGCCACGGTGATCGTGTGACAGAACTCCCAGATGGGTTTGAAGTTATTGCCGTTTCGCCAAATGCACCGTTTGCCATTGCCGCAGATGAAGAGCGTAAATACTATTCAACAATGTTCCACCCTGAAGTGGTGCACACCCCTGATGGTTCAAAGCTGCTTGCAAATTTCGTTCATAATATTGCAGGCCTTGAAGGGGACTGGAATATGTCCGCATACCGCGAACGCGCAGTTAACGCCATTCGCGAACAAGTTGGCGATAAAAAAGTTATTTGCGCTTTATCAGGTGGGGTTGATTCGTCCGTTGCAGCACTGTTGATCCACGAAGCTGTTGGCTCCCAACTTACATGCATTTTGGTTGATCATGGTTTGATGCGCAAAAACGAAGCACGTGATGTTGTTGCGATGTTTAGCGAACATTACCCAGATCTGAAATTATTACATTGTGACGCCTCCGAAACATTTATTTCAGCGCTTGAAGGTGAATCCGATCCTGAGACGAAACGTAAAACAATTGGTCGTTTGTTTATTGAATTGTTTGAAGAAGAAGCTGGCAAATTAGGTGGAGCTGACTTCCTAGCGCAAGGTACTTTGTATCCAGATGTGATCGAAAGTGTATCTTATAGCGGTGGTCCATCTGTAACCATTAAATCGCACCATAATGTTGGTGGATTGCCAGAGCGTATGAACATGGCGCTTGTTGAGCCGCTTCGTGAGCTGTTCAAAGATGAAGTGCGTGCTTTGGGCCTAGAGTTGGGATTACCACAATCCTTTATCGGCCGTCACCCATTCCCAGGACCAGGCTTAGCGATCAGATGTCCAGGCGGCATTACGCGAGACAAGCTAGAGATTTTGCGTGAAGCAGATGCAATTTATCTCGATGAGATCAGAAATGCTGGTCTTTATGATGAGATTTGGCAGGCTTTTGCTGTTTTGTTACCGGTACAAACTGTTGGTGTGATGGGCGATGGTCGCACATACGAATTTGTTTGTGCTTTAAGAGCGGTGACGTCCGTTGACGGTATGACGGCTGATTTCTATCCGTATGACATGGCGTTTTTGGGCAAAGCTGCTACGCGCATCATCAATGAAATTCGCGGTATTAATCGCGTTGTATATGATGTGACGTCAAAGCCGCCAGGCACAATTGAGTGGGAGTAGTTATTTTAGTGTAAGTAACTGATTTTATTAAATTAGTTACTTACACATTACTTTCACACTCAGAAATCAATCATTGATTTCCTTAGTCTTTTTTCTTACAGTTACACAAAATGTTGCACAAACGTGTGACTACTGAAACTCGTAGTAACTCAGAGACTAAGATTTGGCACTTAAGTATGTGGTTGCCAAAAGAAAACAAGTACGCACGTAAAAGCCTACGTACACGCAGTGAAGCTACTGCAATTGAAAAGGGTAAAGCTGCGTACTTAGAGATTTACGCTAACCTACAGCAAGGCAAATCATACTTCTCCATAACCACCAAAGAAGGTGTGGAGAAGTATCTTAGCTTTCGTATGCGAGACGTTGAACTTGGACACATAGTCAAAGGACGACACACAACCATCGCAACGCACTTACAGCACTTTCTTAGCTTCATAGGCAAAGACACTAAGTTGAAAGAACTAGAACGCACTGACTGCGAAAACTACTTCTACCATCGTCACAAAGCTACCAACGGCAACGTCAAACAAGTCACAGTTCAAAACGAACAAAGCACAATCAATGCGTTGATGAGGTGGCTACATAAGAATGGCGAAACACACATCGATGGCTTTGACTTTAAGAAACTGCCACGCTTAGACAAAGGCAACGAAGCTATTCGTCGTGCAACACTGACTAACGATGAATACGAAGCATTGTATCGTGCTATGCGCACCTACACTGCAAAACACAACAAGCTAGATGATGCAGAACTAAGAGTGCGAAAAATCGTGCAGCACTACGTTCTAATCGCAGCTAACAGTGGTTTGCGAGTTGGCGAACAGCGACAGCTACGTTGGAGTGATGTGCAGATTGAACGTCACAAAGTGAATGGCGAAGAACAAAAGCTAGCACGTATCCATGTTCGCGCCGAGACAAGTAAAGTGCGTACAAGTCGCACCTTCTTGTGTCGCAATGGACAGTACTTTGAACGCTTGCGTGAAATATCGAAGCCTAAAACTGCTGACGAGTTAATCTTTACAATTGATAACGCTAACGAACTAAGTAAGCGTACACTGCTATACCACTTCCATAAGATGATTGAGTTAGCTGATATAGCTGATAGGGAAGTGCGTGACTTAGTACCCTACAGCCTACGTCACTTTATGATTACGCAATGTATTATGAGTGGCTTAACGTTTAGGCAGATTGCAGATATGTGTGGCACTAGCGTGGCGCAGATTGAAAAGACGTATTACCACTTGAATGACGAAATACGTTTAACCAACGCTGTAGCTGACTACAGACGTAGAGAAGATGGCACTATTGAAGTGATTTAGAAAGGTAAGGAAATGAAAAAAGCCACACGAACTTTTGTGAATTGGTTAAACCACGAAAAAGTGAAAGCTGTTGATGTTAAGCCTCTGCATTTCGAAGACGCAAAACCAAATCAGTGTTTTCAGAACATGATGTTATTTTTAGATAACAACGATGATTGGACAATGCATAGTGGATGGTTAATTGGAGACTATTTAGGTGAACGCGGTACAGCAATCGTCCCACATTTCTGGGTAGTAGATGCTCAACGTAAGCATTTCGATATAACACCAAGAAATAGCAAAGATACCCAATCCTATGAATACGTTAGTGATTTCAATATCGCTCAATTCATTTCAAAAGGAGTTCAACTACCTGTTCCATTAAAACTAAGCTCAAATGGAGAATTTTCTGCTTTACGTAAGGATGGAACATTCGAGTTAGTTGAGAAGCTAGACTACGGATACCTCTTTAGCTTATCTACGCAATGAGTTCAGCAGCGTTGCGTTTCATCTCATCATTCACCGCTACATAACGCTGTGTTGTCTGTATGCTTCTATGTCCAGCCATATCAGCAAGCACAAACACACTCACTCCTTTCTGACTAAGCGTTGTTAACCAAGTGCGTCTTCCACTGTGTGAAGTAGCGCCAGCAATTCCAGCACGTGCATACAAGCGTTGTAGATGCTGTGTAGCAGTGTTTGCACTAAATCGCGCACTCTTTTGCGTAGAGAACAAATAACCGTGCTGTGGACGCTTAGAAACGCTGTTAACGTACGCTTGTAGCTGACGCTGCATTTGCTTTGGTAGAAATATCTTACGTGCACGTTTTGACTTGGTACGTGCTGCATCAAGTGTTATTTCGTCTCGTACAGTGTCGTTTGCATCTAATACGTCATCAAAGCGCAGTGCAGCAACTTCTCCAACACGTAAACCACACAAATGCGTAAACAGCAGCATGGTGCTATCTCGCAATGCATAACGACTGCACGAATTTGTTACGTCTAGCAGCTGCTTGAGTTCTGTTTTGTTAAGTGTCTTTGCTTGTGCCATATGTCACCACCTAAATGTAATGTTTTCGTACATACAGCGTATTTTCTGAGGTTCTATTTGAGCAACCAATAAGTGCTACTTTAATTCCATCCATACATCAAAGACTTATGTGGAAATGTAAGATAATCAACATTTTCTTACTTATATTAAGTGCTGTTTGAGTGTCAGCTTCGCTAACACTACTTGTGCCGTTTGTTCTTTCGCATTCGCTCACTCACACACAGCACTGCGTATTATTTTCTTATCGTTATTGATGTGGCTCATTTAGATTGTGTTTAGCCATAAGAAGGCTTAAGCAGCCTTCTTACAGCTACAAGCGTCTCATTTGAGTTGCTTATCAGCCACTGTGTAACAAGCCTTCTTAGCTGCTGCTAAGTTTCGGTATGGTCGGGCTATTACCGTTTACTTGCCTAAGTACCAACGCAACTACGTAGCAATACACAGTGTGCTACGCAGCTTCTGCAGTTTCATCATCCACAGACTTATCATGCGTCTTGTTTTATATAGCGATTACGAAGCTACCGCTTTTGAGTGTCTCTGCTAGAACACTGCATGTGCTGACAAAATCTGTTGGCTACAACCTCCGTTGGCAAACTCGATGTCTTTGAGTTGAGCACTGTGTGCAGATAAATACACAGCAACACTTACAAGCTGTGCATATTGTTATTTATCAACTGAGGAAAATTTCATGCAGAAAACGGTTCTAAACGAAGTATTTGAGTTATTGCAGCAGATTGGTGCTGTCAGCAGCGAAAGCGAATTCAGCAAAGATTGGCTGTGCAGAAGCGAGTGTTATATGCGTACGCTGCGTTTTAAGCGTGTTAAACCAAGCGTGGGTACATTGGCTATATGTGCAAGCAAACTACAGCGCTACGGACGCTGTATGACGGCGACAGAACACCATACACAGCTTGGTAAGCGATTTATTGAACTCAGCGAACAGTGTCATAAACAGATTAATAGTGATGCTGTAGGGTGGTGGAAAGAAGAGATAAGAGTTTGACAAATAGCACTGTAGCTTCAATTCAACAACCTCGTCATCCGAAATTGGGCTTTAAGCAGTAATTTTTCGTGCTGCGGTTTTCTGCGGTGGAGTACTTACAGAAGTGAGGTGAAGAAATACACTCGTTACATTCTGCTAGTTGCTAAATAACAGTATGAACAAGAGTGCATTACAAGACATACAGCAAGCATTAAACGCGATACGCAGCGAGATTGAACGTGTAGACGACGAGACAAAGTGGGCAGCACTTGAGTTGATGCTCGGCACAAGCAGTAGTGTAGTTGCACTAGCTAAGAAGATGGCAAAACCAGAAACAAAGACTGTTACACGCACTGTAGCTGTTCCAAAGACAAAGATAGTCACACAGCAACCACAGCAACAGACGACACCAAAAGACACAGAACGGACAGACTTCGCACCTATTCGTCCACAGCCACCGTTACCAAATCAACAAGACGACAGCGACAAACGTTAGCAAACCAGTCAAAAGTGCATGGTTTGTAGCTGTTTGACTGTATGGTTGACACTATCGCTGACTGGCATAGTGATGCACTGTGCAAATACTTTCCCTTAAAATCATTGCATTACAGCAGACGTAGAAAAAACGTGCTGTTCATCGCTTTAACAAATCTATAATATAAGACTGACAGATAACTTACGGAGGTGTGAGATGAAATCTTATGACGAATTGAAAGCTGAAATGGAAGCAATTCAGCAGCAGATGGTTGAAGCAAAGAAGAACGAACGTGCTAACGCACTGAAGGAAGTAAAGCGCCTTTGTAAAGAGTTTGGCTTTACTGCTGGTATGCTGAAAGGCTCACTGGCTAAAGGAAGAGGTGAAAAATGAACGTTGAATTAAAATTCTCAACTGAAGTCATAAAAGATTTGATAGAGATTGACGTAGATTTCTACCGACAAAATCATCATGACTTGAAGTCGCATTCAGTAGACGAACTTTACGATCATTATGCAAATCATGGCTACAGAGAAGGTCGCATTTGTCATCAATCTGCACTGCGAGAAAATTTTATCCAGATAGAAAACAGTTTAAAATGTCTGGAAATAGGTCCATTCGTAAACCCTACACTTGTAAATAATAATGTAAAGTATTTAGATGTACTGAGCAGTCATGATTTAAAAAAAAGAGCCGAGAAAATTGGCCTCCAATTTGATAGTATTCCGAATATAGATTTTGTATCCAAAGATGGATCATTAAATATTATTAAAGAAAAATTTGATGTTATCTTTTCCTCACATAACCTTGAACATCAACCAGATTTAATCAGTCATCTTAATGAGGCATATTCCACTTTAAATCCAAATGGTGTCTATAAAATGATAGTGCCTAATTGCTACTATTGTTTTGATGCATATCTACCTCCAAGTAAAATTTCCGAAATCATATTAGCTAATTATTTGCATGTGAAAACACACTCCGTTGCAAAAGTTATTGAGCACAGAGCTCTTACTGCTCATAATGATAGCTTAGAACACTGGATTGACGCGATCAACGGCAAGAGAGAATACAAGAAAATAGATGTAGATCGTGTTTTTGCAAGTATGCGTGAATTCGAAGCGTCTAAAGGTGAATATATAGATGTGCACAGTTGGCAGTTTATGCCACATACTCTAAGCGATATTCTCAACAGCCTAATTAGCTTAAAGTTTATTTCATTCAAAAGCGTAAAGTGTTTTGGCTCAATTTACGCAAGAAACGAATTCTGTGTAGAACTTCACAAGTGACTTTAAACGACACAAAAAAGATGCAGCGCCAGCACCTAAAGATACAGTTTCTAAGCTAGATAAGTTTCTGAACACAGACGACTAATCCTCGGATGACAGCCTTCGAACTCTGAAAGCACAATGCCTTTAGCTAATAAGGAGGCTGTTATGACTGTACTTGATACACTGAATTTCGTTGCTTTTAATCCACTTCAAAACAACAACCCTATCGCAGTTCGTCGTCGCAAGCTGATTGCAAAGATTGATGAACAAATCCAACTTGCAGCAAATAAAGACTACACACCTACGCAACACAAATGGGTTACTGACGAACATGGTAACCAACGCAAAGTTGAAGTTGCTAAACGTGTTAAGCGTTGGTGGACTGCTAGTGTTGATGGAAAGATAAATCTTGTAGTGCGCTATGGCAGTAAGCCTTTAGAGTTTGCTAAAGGTAAGAATACAATCGAACTTGGTACTGAAGCAGAAGTTGCTGATGTGCTAGCTAAGGTGCGTGAAGCTGCAGAGAATGGTGAGTTAGACACACTTATTGAACAACAAGCGCAGTTTGGTAGACGAGTGACACAAAAGAACAAATGACAAGTTATATGGAGAACGTGTTTGGTTAAAGCACGTTCTTCGTCTTACAATGTGCAACAAGGGATTGCGTAAACTATTGAATTGCAATAGTTGCACAAGCGTTAATAAAACGTGCGTAGCAGTGGTGAAGTTACACATTACTTACACACTAACTATTTTGAATTGGTAAATGACTGATATTAAACAAGAAAATATCAGAGTTACTACTGAGTGGGAATAGATTTCCTGTCAATTTAACAAGACATTCAAGCGTTAAGGTGCATCATGGTCAAATCTTCCGAACTCAATATTCCAGATTTAGACGTGGTGGGCCATAGATCGCTTCGGATAAATTCTGTTGGTTCGATCAAGATCACATTTGCGCGTATTGCTGGATCAAAATTTGCCCCGAAACTGGTGAAATTTGTCAACAAGAAGCTTTATAAGTTTGGTCTTGGTGCAGCAATTAATCGCTATGATACAAGCCTGACATTTTTCTCATCGAGGAACGATAAGGAGCTGTATTCAAATTATTCCGATCATGACACGTTCTATAATTTTGGATCGGGAGCGTTTCACCATCCACGTTGGCAAAATTTTGACTACCCGGGCAATAGTGACTTCTACAAAGCCATTCAGGGTAAGGTGGGGGAAGATTTCACCGCCATTGATTTGTGTCAGGATAATTTAAAACTTGATATCGCTGACGATAGTGCAAGCCTCATTTATTGCGCGCACACACTCGAACATCTCACTGAAGAAAAGACACACATATTCCTCAAAGAATGTATGCGCATACTAAAACCAGGCGGGATTATGCGTATCGCTGTTCCAACGACACAAGAGAGTTTTAATTTCGCAAAAATTTTGTTTGATCAAGATGCGGTCCCACTCAAGACCAAGCAAAAAGTGATTTTGTTAGCAGCATCAAGTGTTCTGTGGAACTCAAATACTTTGCCGGATAATGAAATTGTTGAAATTGCAATTGAATGCAAATTTAGCGCTGAAAAATTTCACAAACTCTGCGCCAAACGAGGTGTGTCAATAGATTTCAATCCAGAAGGTCCAGAGCGTCATGTTACATTTTGGGGGCAAGACAAATTAAAATTGGCATCGCGAAAAGCCGGATTTAGTGCCTATATGCCGTTCTATCGTGGTCAGTCATTGGCAGAACCTTTTAAAAATATCGATGTTTTTGATACGACAGAACCTCATCTGTCTCATTACGGTGAGTTTGTAAAATAAAATTAGGATGAGTTTCCATGCAGTCTTTTGATGATAAATGCCCAACCTTGTTGGTAATTGATGTCCAAAAAGGGTTTTTGGATGAAGCTTTATGGGTTGGCAATAGAAACAATAAAGACGCGGAAGAAATTTGCGGTAGGCTTATATCGCATTGGCGCGATCGTAGGTTTCCAATCATCCATATAAAGCATACGTCAACCAATCCGAAATCTGCGCTTTACCCATCCCAAAAAGGGCATGAGTTTAATGAATATGCAATGCCTTTAGCCGGCGAATTAGTCATTGAAAAAAACGTCAACAGTGCGTTTATTGGAACGGATTTGAAAGACGTGTTAGACGCGAGTAACACGTCATCAATTGTCGTCGTCGGATTAACTACCGACCATTGCGTATCGACCACGACAAGGATGGCTGGAAATTATGGATACGAGGTTTTTCTAATTTCAGATGCAACCGCTACCTTTGATAAGATGAGTGCTGACAACAACACCGTTTATCCTGCAGACCTTATTCACGAAACCGCATTGGCAAGTTTAAATGGTGAGTTTGCAACGGTGCTGAATTCCGATGAACTTATGGCGATGTTAAGCGATAGTTCGGATTAAGAGCTAATTAAAACAAAGACCCTTGATCTTTTGAGGGGGCCTTTGGTTTTGATGCTTTTTTTGCTAATTTAGCCGGCTTATCTTCGATAGGTTTGTCCGTTGACATATCTTTCGATACACCTTCACCTAACGCATTTGCGTTGATGTTACCATCAGAAAACTGTATACTTAAGGCCTGACCATTCGCTACATTGCCGGCTAAGGTTATCGGTTTATTGTTCTCATCACGAACAAGGGCAAAACCGCGATTGAGTACACTTTTATAACCCAAAGATTTGCGCATTCGCTCTTGGGCTTGTAACTGTTGCGAAAGCCGCCTGAAAAGGCTTGCAACCGCGTTATCATTGCGGGCTGAATATTGATCAATCTGAGAACGGTTTTGGCCAATCTTTCTTAAGATTTGCAACGGCACCGGTTGGAGCGTGCGATCCAAGCGTTCAAGGCTCGTACGCTTACGATCGTTGATCCGTTCAAAATTTGTTTTTAAACGTTGACCAATTTGCTGCACGCGTGAATGGCGGTCGCGTAAAGCTGCGATAAGGGCAATGGGTGTTAAGCGATTAACAGCCAAATCAAATCCACGACGTTTGTTGATCGTATTTAAATGAATGGCTTTGGATAGATTGCTCGTTGCTTCATCAATGCGTCGTCTTGGCAAGGCTAAAAGGTTATCAAGCGATGGTAACCCACGCGATAGGGCAATAAAATTTTGCCGTCTCTGATCAACATTGCGAGAACTTGCTGAACGTAAACGCGCAGATAAATTTGAGAGACTGGCTTCAAGGTCTGCTTTCACCGGGACCGACATTTCCGCAGCGCCCGTTGGTGTAGGTGCGCGTTCATCTGCCACAAGATCAAGAAGTGTCCAATCTGTCTCATGCCCCACAGCTGAAATGAGCGGAATATCAGATTGGTCTGCAGCTCTCACCACAGCTTCATCGTTAAAGCCCCACAGATCTTCCAAACTACCGCCGCCACGGGCAACAATAATCAGATCTGGTTTCTTGATGTCTGAGGCATCATCAAGCGCATTAAATCCATTAATTGCCGCTGCAACCTCATCGCCGCTCGTATCCCCTTGCACACGCACTGGCCAAACGATGACATGAACCGGAAACCGATCAGATATCCGATGCAAAATATCGCGGATCACAGCACCTGTTGGAGAAGTGACAACGCCGATTGTTTTTGGAAGATAGGGCAGCAATTGTTTGCGATTTGCATCAAACAAACCTTCAGCTGCGAGCTTTTTCTTACGTTCTTCGAGTAGCGCCATGAGCGCGCCCGCGCCCGCTGGTTCAAGTTGCTCAATAACAATCTGATATTTAGATGATCCAGGGAAGGTGGTGATCTTCCCCGTTGCAATCATTTCCATGCCTTCTTCGGGTTTGAATTTAAGGCGGTTAAACACACCCTTCCAAACCACGGCATCCATCCGTGCTTTCTGATCCTTTATCGAAAAGTATGCATGTCCTGATGAGTGTTGCCCGCGAAAGCCGGAAATTTCACCACGAACCCTGACATGAGTAAATGCTGTTTCAACCGTCTTTTTGATCGAACCGGAAATTTCCGTGACGGTATATTCCGCCATATTGGATATTTGTTGCGAGCTCATGAGTAGACCTCGCCTTTATATCCAATTTCTCTGATCATTAGATATCCAAGTTTGCAACGCTTAGTGCGTTGTCTTGAATAAATTCGCGGCGTGGCTCCACCTCATCGCCCATAAGGCGCGAGAATAGATCATCTGCATTCACAGCATCACTGATTTTAACCTGCAACAATGAGCGCACGTTTGGATCAAGTGTGGTTTCCCAAAGCTGATCAGCGTTCATTTCGCCCAAGCCTTTATAACGTTGGATATCGGTCAATCCTTTGCGGCCCATGGAGAACACGCTTTCCAGCAGTGCCATCGGGCCACCAATGATCTCAACAGCCGCCTTACGTCTTAGCGTAGCTGGTTCGTCATAGACATCTTTCAAGCGCTCATTCAGCTGATGAATTGCTTGCGCGTCTTGGCTGGCAAGAAGTGCTGCATCCAATAGTGAAATTTCTGTTACACCGCGTACAACACGCTCGAGCAGCAAACCACCTGTGTCAGTCACTTTTCCGCTCCAACCACGTTCAGTTTCATCAGAAATCATGTCCATGCGTTCAGCGACTTTGGTAGCAAGTGCTGCAGCCTGCGTAGGATCGGCAAATGTTTCTGCAGATAACGCGCCTGCAATTGCGGCCTGTTCAACCAATGATCTGTTGTAACGAGAATGAAGACCATCAAGCAGCGTGCGTAAACGCAAAGCATCATCGACAACAGAGCGCAAATCAAGCCCTGCGCGCACTTCCCCAGAAGCTACTTCAAGTGCCGCTTCTTCAAGTCCTGATGTGATCAGATAATCTTCAAGTGCCGCCTGGTCTTTCAAATAACGAGAGGACTTGCCACGCGCTACTTTGTAAAGCGGTGGTTGGGCGATATATAAATGCCCGCGTTCTATCAATTCAGGCATTTGGCGGAAGAAGAATGTCAAAAGCAATGTTCGAATGTGAGCACCGTCGACATCAGCATCAGTCATGATGATGATTTTATGATAACGCAATTTATCAGCGTTAAATTCATCCTTACCAATGCCCGTGCCAAGCGCTGTGATCAGTGTGCCAATCTCTTGTGAAGACAACATTTTGTCAAAACGTGCGCGTTCAACATTTAAGATTTTACCGCGCAGTGGCAAAATAGCCTGATTATCACGTGAACGACCTTGCTTGGCCGATCCACCCGCTGAATCACCCTCCACGAGGAAGACTTCAGATTTTGTTGGGTCGCGCTCAGAGCAATCAGCAAGTTTCCCCGGGAGCGATGCGATATCAAGCACACCTTTTCGGCGGGTTAACTCGCGTGCACGACGGGCAGCTTCACGTGCGTGAGCCGCTTCACATACTTTGCCGACAAGAATTTTTGCTTCATTTGGATGCTCTTCAAGCCACATACCCAAAGCTTCGTTCATCTGGCTTTCCACAACTGGGCGAACCTCAGAGGAGACGAGTTTATCTTTTGTTTGTGAAGAGAATTTCGGGTCCGGAACTTTAACCGATAAAACGGCGGTTAAACCTTCGCGACAATCATCGCCAGTGAGCGATACTTTTTGCTTTTTGGTCAATCCAGATTTATCAGCATAGCCTGTGACCTGGCGCGTTAATGCACCGCGGAAACCAGCCATATGTGTACCGCCATCGCGCTGTGGGATGTTATTGGTAAAACACAACACATTTTCGTGGTAGCTTTCATTCCACCACATGGCAACTTCAACGGTGATGCCATCACGTTCGCTGGTGATTGTAATTGGATCCTCAACAAGTGGTTTTTTCGTACGGTCTAAATAGCGCACAAAAGCCTCTAAACCACCTTCGTAATAAAGTTCATCGCTACGAACATCTGAGTGGCGGTTGTCGGTGAGCACAATTCGAACACCTGAATTTAGGAACGCAAGCTCGCGCAAACGATGCTCAAGCGTTTCATATTTAAATTCAGTCATCGTAAACGTTTCAGACGATGGTAGGAATGTCACTTCTGTTCCCGAACGACCCTCGCGGTCACCGGTTTTTGCAAGTGGCGCATCGGCAACACCATGAGTAAAGCTCATTTCATGAACTTCATTGTCACGATGAATTTTCATTTTGAGCCAAATAGACAGCGCGTTTACCACCGAAACGCCCACACCATGAAGACCGCCTGAAACTTTATATGAGTTCTGATCAAATTTACCACCAGCGTGAAGCTGTGTCATGATCAGCTCTGCAGCTGAAACACCTTCTTCTTCGTGAATGCCTGTTGGGATGCCGCGCCCATTATCAGTAACCGTACATGAACCATCTGCGTTGAGTGTGACCGTGACAATATCAGCGTGACCTGCAAGCGCCTCATCAATGGCGTTATCAACAACCTCATAGACCATGTGGTGCAAACCAGAACCGTCATCCGTATCGCCGATATACATACCTGGACGTTTGCGAACCGCATCCAGTCCTTTTAAAACTTTGATAGAATCAGCGCCATATTCAGCACTATTATCGTCCACTGGAGTATCGTTCATTAAAACCCAAATCCTGTTTGGTTGCGTATGTATAATTAGACATGCGAATCACGCAAAAATTATATGTTTTATCTATAATCGTAAGTGCTTTGAATGCCAAATTTGCAGGTCTATTTCGTGAGGCTTTTCACGGATTTTTTTAATAATTCAGTGCCTTGGAGTATGATTGACCAAAATGTTAGACAACCTTGATGTGAATATGGACAATATACCAGATAAAAATGACGAATTTGTGCCCCCGGCGCCTGTACCGCGGACAACAATTCCGTCAATTTTTGAGGTGATAAAGGCAACATTATCCAATCCATTGGAGGTGTGGGGACAACCCTCCTACACTCTACCTTGGATTAAAACAAAGTTTCTCAATGAGCGTATTTTAATCGCCAATGATCCTGATCTGGTACACTATGTTTTGGTTGAGAATGCCAAAAATTATCGCATGGCAACAGTGCGTCAGCTGATTTTGAGACCGATCCTCCGCGATGGGTTATTAACGGCTGAAGGTCCCGTTTGGAAACGTTCGCGTAAATCTGTGGCGCCCGTTTTTGCGCCCAGACACGCCAAGGGCTTTGCAAAACTGATGCATCAACGCGCGATACAATATGCGTTAAAATATGAGCCAATCGCTGCAGAAAATGGTTTGGTTGACGTTTCAACCGATATGACTGAAATGACCTACGAAATTTTGGCAGAAACACTGTTCTCCAATGACATCGTTTCGCAGACAGATGATTTATCAACGGATGTCGATCGATTGTTGCATACAATGGGGCGTGTCGACCCACTTGATTTGATCAAAGCGCCACGTTGGGTCCCTCGTTTTCGCCGTATGTTGGGGATACCTATCATGCGCAAATTCCGCAAAATAGTCTCTGATACCGCAGATAAGCGCAGAGCGCAGATGAATAATGGTGAGGGTGACGTGCCGGAAGATTTCCTCACATTGCTCTTGCGTCAAGAAGCACCCGATGGGCTGAAAAGATCTGAAATTGAAGACAACATCATCACCTTTATTGGTGCGGGACATGAAACCACTGCGCGCGCTTTGGGGTGGGCGTTATATTGTGTGGCAAATTCGCCCAAACATCGCAAATTGATGGAAGAGGAAGCCGATAAAGTTCACGAAAACAATATTGATCCTGTTGATTGGCTTGATGAGATGCCTTGGACCCGTGCCGTATTTGAAGAAACAATGCGGCTTTATCCGCCTGCGCCTTCCATCAATCGTGCGCCATTAACCGATGACAAATGGACCTCCCCGAGCGGTGAAGTTGTCACCATTGAGAAGGACACAACGGTCCTTGTTATGCCTTGGACGCTGCATCGCCATGAAGAATTGTGGGATGATCCAAGGGTCTTTAGGCCTGAGCGTTTTTTAGCTGAAAACAAAGCAAAACTACATAGATTTCAATATCTTCCGTTTGGTGCTGGCCCGAGAGTTTGCATTGGTGCAACCTTCGCTTTGCAAGAAGCTATCATTGCACTGGGTGTATTGTTTCGGCAGTATCGGTTTGATGTCACCCAAGAGACAAATCCGTGGCCTGTTCAGAAGCTGACTGTGCAGCCGCAAGGTGGATTGCCAATGATCGTTAGCAAGCGGAAACATTAGCTGAATAAGATTATTTCCAAAATGGAAACAATCTTATTCTTTAGCCTCCGATTGACAAATAATTGACCATCTTTAAAACGATAGAAAATTTCGATCATATAATAAGTGGAGCAACACATGGCCATGCAAGAACGAAACGGTCTTAAAATTCATTCTGGACTCTATGATTTTCTCATCAATGAGGCATTACCGGGATCAGGTGTGGACGAGAATAGTTTTTTTGAGCAGTTTTCAGCCCTTATTCATGATCTTGGACCTAAGAACAAAGAACTTTTGGCAAAACGTGATGATTTGCAATCCAAGATAGATGATTGGCACCGCCAAAACGGTGCACCTCACGATCTTGAAGCTTACAAAGGTTTCCTCAAAGAAATCGGCTATCTCGTTCCTGAAGGTGAAAAATTCTCAGTCAGCACAAACAATGTAGATCGCGAAATTTGCGAAATCGCCGGCCCTCAACTTGTTGTGCCAATCATGAACGCACGTTTTGCTCTTAATGCTGCCAATGCACGCTGGGGCTCATTATATGATGCGCTTTACGGCACGGACGCATTGTCAGAAGAAGATGGCGCGGAAAAAGGTAAAGGCTACAATCCTGTACGTGGTGCAAAAGCCATTGCATGGGCACGTCACTTCTTGAATAAAAGCGCTCCACTAAATGGTGATTGGCACGATGCGAAAGCTTTATCGGTTTCTGATGGTGCGTTGAGCGTTGAACTTGCAAGCGGTGAGAAAGCTAGCCTGAAAGATAGTGGCCAGTTCGCTGGTTATGTTGGTGCAAACGATGCACCGTCGAAAATCCTGCTCGTGAAAAACGGCATGCATGTTGAAATTGTGATCGATCCAAATAGCCAAATTGGTAGCGATGACCCTGCTGGAATCTCTGATATTGTTTTAGAATCTGCGCTCACATCAATCATGGATTGCGAAGATTCAATTGCAGCTGTTGATGGTGAAGACAAAACACTTGTTTATCGCAACTGGTTGGGCCTGATGAATGGTGACCTTGAGGAAACTCTTGAGAAAAACGGTAAAACCATCGTCAGAAAGTTAAACCCTGACCGTAATTACACAGCACCTGATGGTTCGGATGTATCACTATCAGGACGCGTTTTGATGCTCATCCGTAATGTTGGTCACTTAATGACGAACCCAGCTATCCTCGATAAGGATGGCAATGAAGCACCCGAAGGCATGATGGATGCCATGATCACAGCGTTACTTGCGCTGCGCGACATTGGACAAAACGGACGACGTGCAAATTCGCGCGAGGGTTCGATGTATATTGTGAAGCCTAAAATGCATGGCCCTGATGAGGTCGCATTTGCAAGTGAGATTTTCTCACGCGTTGAAGCAACACTTGGTATGGCACCAAATACGCTTAAAATGGGTATCATGGATGAGGAGCGCCGCACGACGGTGAACCTAAAAGAATGTATCCGTGCTGCGAAAGAACGTGTCGTCTTCATCAATACAGGTTTCCTAGATCGCACAGGCGATGAAATGCATACCTCAATGGAAGCAGGCCCAATGATCCGTAAAGGCGACATGAAGCAGGCGGCATGGATTTCAGCTTATGAAAATTGGAACGTGGACATTGGCCTTGAATGTGGCTTAGCTGGTCATGCGCAAATCGGCAAAGGCATGTGGGCCATGCCAGATCGTATGGCAGATATGCTTGAGCAAAAAATTGGTCATCCAAAAGCCGGTGCGAATACGGCTTGGGTACCATCGCCAACGGCAGCTACGCTGCATGCTACACACTATCATGAGGTTAGCGTGAAAGACGTTCAGTCTGAGATTGCCTCTCGTGGTCGCGCTAATATCGATGATATCTTGTCAATTCCTGTGGCCAAAAACCCGAACTGGACGCCAGAAGATATTCAAAATGAACTTGATAACAATGCACAAGGTATTTTGGGTTATGTTGTGCGCTGGGTAGATCAAGGTGTGGGTTGTTCAAAAGTGCCAGATATCAATAATATCGGCTTGATGGAAGACCGCGCCACATTGCGTATTTCAGCGCAGCATATGGCAAACTGGTTACACCATGGTGTCGTTGATGAAGAGCAAATTGTTAGCACATTGAAAAAGATGGCGGCAGTTGTTGATGGTCAAAATGCTGGCGATGCCAATTACATAAATATGGCCGGAAATTTTGATGGATCAATTGCATTCCAAGCAGCGCTTGAATTGGTTTTAGAAGGCAAAGCTCAACCAAGCGGGTATACTGAGCCAGTATTACATCGTCGCCGGTTGGAATTAAAAGCCAGCTAAGCGCTACCAAAAAGCATAATAAGAAAAATCCTCGGAGACGTTTAAATCATCTTCGAGG
Source organism: Lentilitoribacter sp. (assembly GCA_039986595.1). GTDB lineage: Bacteria > Pseudomonadota > Alphaproteobacteria > Rhizobiales > Rhizobiaceae > Lentilitoribacter. The sequence continues at coordinate 453,096 of JBDWQJ010000004.1, read as the reverse complement.
CTTTTTGTTTGGAAATTTGGTTTTTCAAAACTATTGAATAACAATCACTTTAGTTCGGCGACCAGGTTTTACGCGATCATAAAGATCCATAACATCTTGGTTGATCAAGCGAATGCACCCAGATGATGCAGCCGTCCCGATTGAATTCCATTCAGGCGTCCCGTGTAAACGATACAAAGTATCTTGCTTGGTCTCGCTGTCAAATAGATAAAGTGCGCGTGCGCCAAGTGGATTACGCAATCCAGGCTGCATGCCACCATCTGCATATTTGCGCAGGCGAGGTTGACGCTGGATCATCTCTTTTGGCGGTGTCCAAGTTGGCCATGGGCGTTTCCAAGCAACATAGGCTTCACCTTCCCAAGCAAATCCAGCTCGGCCAACACCAATACCATAACGCACAGCTTTTCCGCCGCCTAAAATGTAATAGAGGTGACGCTGTTTTGTGTTGACGATTACGGTATTTTTTGGATGACGTGTTTTAAAGCGCACGATCTGGCGGTGATATTTCTTGTCCAGTTTTTCAATAGGAACCGCAGGAACGCGGAAGCCGCCATCATTCACTGAACCATATGCGTCAGAATATATTGTTCCAACTTTGTTTTTCGATGGTGAGTTTGAGACTTTTTTTGTTGTCTCGCTTGATGTTGTACACCCCACTAAAAGAGCAGATGTTGAAACCAAACCAAGCTGAAGAAATTTGCGACGCTGCATGATAATACTTAATGTCCCCAATCGTAATCTGCCAGTTAAGGCAAATCTCATGATTATGGTTTATTTTGTATTAATAACGAGTTGCAAGTCTTAAACCGATTAATAACGCGATTGTTATCATTAATTGGATAGCTATGGCCTTTATGCAACGCTTTAGCGTAGCACCTTATCACCCAAAAGTATTATTATGGTTTCTTTTTAGGGGCTTTAGCCTTTGTCGGCTTCACATATGGACGACCCGATGCAATTTGATGCACGGCTTCCGGAGGTATTGGGTTGGCAAACTTGAGGTGCGTGCCAACATCGGTTACTTCAACCACAACAGATGCAAGCTTAAACGGGAAATTTTTAAGCAGCAGGTATAAATCCTGCCCCCTGGTCAACATAAATGGAAGTTTTAACTGCGCACCACCTTCAGATAAATCAACAATCACGCCCTGCATGACGCTGTAACCGCGCAGTCCATCTTTCATATAGCCAACTTTGCATGGCGCATACATCTGACGACGCACATGCTCACGTTGCTCCTCGACGATTAGTCGAGAAAGAAAGTTCCCCTCAGTACCCTTAATTTGACGTTTGGACGATTTTTGTCCAGCCATTTTTATTACGCCTTAATACAGTGAAAATACTAGGTGTGATTATGGGGTGATCTTATTAAAAATGGGTTTAATACTTTCGGGTGAGCATATGCCTTTTGTTTAAGCATTTGAATTTTTATACTAATTATTACGCAACTGACCTGAAATTTGCCCTAAAACAGCATTAGCAGCATCCAAAACATTAGAACCAGGGCCAAAAATTTCTGCAACACCTGCATCTTTTAACATCTGATAGTCCTGCTCGGGAATCACTCCACCGCATACAACAATGATATCATCAGAGTCACGATCCTTTAGCATTTGGATCAGTTCTGGAATAAGTGTTTTATGTCCAGCTGCAAGAGAAGACACCCCAATGACATCAACCTTGCTTGATATTGCTTTATCCGCAATCTCAACCGGCGTTTCAAACATGTCAGATAATTCAACCTCAAAACCCATGTCTGCAAAAGCTGTTGAAATGATTTTCGCGCCGCGATCATGGCCATCCTGCCCCATTTTTGCGACTAAAATATGCGGCTGCTTATCTCGTTGGGTAGTTATGTCAGAAATCTTTTGTTTTAAGTTTTCATATTCAGGGTCACCGTCATAGTCAGATTGGTACACTCCTGAAATAATCCGCGTTGTTGCCTTATGGCGAGAAAACGCGTTTTCCATAGCATCAGATATTTCACCAAGCGAAGCACGTGCTCTGGCTGCTTCAACCGCCGCTTCGAGCAAATTGCCTGAGCCCGATGCTGCGACCTTTTTCAAGTTTTCAATAGCCGCGCTATGGGTTTTGTTATCGCGGTGCGCTTTCATTTTTTCAAGACGCGCAATTTGGGCTTTACGCACTTTCGCATTGTCGATATCCAAAATATCAATCGGTGCTTCGTCATCAAGACGGTACTTATTCACGCCGACAATGACATCTTCGCCTTTATCAATTCGTGCCTGTCGTTTGGCGGCGGATTCTTCAATGCGCATTTTCGGCAAGCCTTGTTCAACCGCTTTTGTCATGCCGCCCAAAGCCTCAACCTCTTCGATTAACCGCCATGCTTCATCGGCAAGATCATTGGTAAGAGCTTCAACATAATAAGACCCCCCAAGCGGATCGACCACATTTGTGATGCCTGTTTCATGCTGCAAAATTAATTGCGTGTTTCTTGCAATACGCGCTGAAAACTCAGTGGGAAGCGCAATTGCTTCATCAAATGAATTGGTGTGTAAGGATTGCGTGCCACCAAGTGTTGCCGCCATCGCCTCAACCGTTGTGCGCACAATATTGTTGTACGGGTCTTGTTCTGTCAGTGAAACTCCTGATGTTTGGCAATGGGTGCGGAGCATTTTGGAACGCTCAGATTTTGCACCAAAATCAGTCATGATCTTCGCCCATAGCTTTCGCGCTGCACGTAGTTTTGATGCTTCCATAAAGATGTTCATGCCTATGCAGAAAAAGAAGGATAACCGGCCTGCAAATGCGTCAACATCGAGGCCCTTATCCATTGCGGCTCTGACATATTCCATGCCATCAGCTAATGTGTAGGCAAGCTCTTGTGAAAGCGTCGCACCCGCCTCTTGCATGTGATAACCAGAGATAGAAATCGAATTGAACTTCGGCATCTCGCGCGCTGTGTAATCGATAATATCTGCGATAATGCGCATCGATGGTTCAGGTGGGTAAATGTAGGTATTACGCACCATAAACTCTTTTAGGATGTCATTTTGAATGGTGCCAGACAGTTTTGCGCGATCCACCCCTTGCTCTTCACCTGCAACAATAAACATTGCGAGCACTGGAATAACAGCACCGTTCATCGTCATAGAAACCGACATTTGATCAAGTGGTATGCCATTGAAGAGAATTTTCATATCTTCAACGCTGTCGATCGCAACACCAGCTTTTCCCACATCACCTACAACGCGCGGGTGGTCAGAATCATAGCCTCGGTGGGTTGCAAGATCGAAGGCTACAGAAAGCCCTTTTTGGCCAGCGGCTAAGTTCTTGCGATAAAATGCATTACTTTCCTCTGCGGTGGAAAATCCCGCATATTGACGAATAGTCCACGGGCGGCCTGCATACATAGTTGCTTTGATGCCGCGTGTGAATGGCGCAAATCCTGGCATATCGTTTTCAGCCGATGCAGGGATATCGTCGCCTGTGTAAACTGGCTTTACGACGATGTTTTCAGGTGTCTGCCAGTTCAAGGTTTCAGGGTCTTTGCCCTTCATCTCTTTGGTTGCAAGATCAAGCCAATCGCGTTTTGTGTTTTCAGAGCCAGCCATTATTCAAACTCCATGATCACGGCATCAACTGCTAAACTATCACCCGTTTTCACTGGAATTTCTTTCACGGTGCCAGATTTTTCAGCCTTCAACACATTCTCCATTTTCATCGCTTCAACGATTGCCAATGGTTGACCTTCTTCAATCGCATCACCGACAGACACTTTAAGATCAATCACCAAACCTGGCATTGGGCAGAGCAGATACTTCGATGTATCAGCAGCTTCTTTAACGGGCATAAGTGCTAGGAGTTCTGCAACGCGCGGTGTAAGCACTTTCACATCTAAATCAGCGCCTCTGGTGCGAATACGAAACCCGTCTGCTGTGCGGTTGCTCTTAAGGAAATAATTTACACCTTGCGCACTGGTATCATCAGAAGAGCTGAACACGGTTAGCGTATCACCCGGGGTATAGGTACAGAATATTTGTTGTTCTGGTCCGTCATCAATTGAGATATCAAACGTGCCTTCCACTTTATCATCGCTGCGTGAAACAAGAACAGGAATAAGCGCCTCGCCGATTTGAACGACATAGTCTTTTTCATCCTGATTATCAGTGCCAAGATCAATGCTGTTCAGTGCTTCGCGGCGTTCAGCTTCCACAAGCATCATCGCCGCAGCACCCGATGCAATTGAATTCAATTCGCCTTCAGTCAGCTCTACACCTTTAAAGCCTTCAGGATATTCCTCTGCGATAAATGCAGTTGTAATATTGCCCGAGCGGAAGCGCTCGTGACCCATCACGGCAGATAAGAACGGTAAATTATGGCCGATGCCCTCAAGCTCAAACATATCCAGCGCTTCGCACATTGTTTGAATGGCGTCATCGCGGGTTTCTCCCCATGTACAAAGCTTAGCGATCATCGGATCGTAATACATAGAGATCTCGCCACCTTCATAAACACCAGTGTCATTGCGAATAATATTGCCATCACCAATGTCACCTTCAGCAGGTGGGCGGTAGCGTGTCAAACGACCAATGGATGGCAAAAACTTACGATAAGGATCTTCGGCATAAAGGCGGCTTTCCATCGCCCAGCCATTCAATTGAATGGCATCTTGGGAAAGCGATAACCTTTCACCGGCTGCCACATTGATCATTTGTTCAACCAGATCAACGCCTGTGATGAGTTCGGTGACAGGGTGTTCAACTTGCAAACGCGTATTCATTTCAAGGAAATAGAAATTGCGGTTTTTATCAACGATAAACTCGACGGTTCCAGCGCTCGCATAACCCACGGCTTGCGATAATGCACAAGCTTGTTCACCCATCGCTTTACGAGTGGCTTCATCCAAAAATGGGCTAGGAGCTTCCTCAATCACTTTTTGATTGCGGCGCTGAATAGAGCATTCGCGCTCACCCAAATAAATGCAGTTTCCATACGCATCTGCAAGAACTTGAATTTCAATATGGCGCGGTTCTTCAACGAACTTCTCAATAAAGATGCGATCATCACCAAATGAGCTCGCAGCTTCAGATTTAGAACGCTCAAACCCTTCACGCGCCTCGTCGTCATTCCATGCAATGCGCATGCCTTTACCACCGCCACCGGCGGAAGCTTTGATCATGACAGGATAACCAATTTCACCTGAGATTTTGACCGCATGTTCCGCGTCATCAATCAAACCCATATGTCCGGGAACGGTGGAAACACCCGCTTCATCAGCAATTTTCTTAGACGTTATTTTGTCACCCATTTTTTCAATGGCGCCCTTTGGCGGGCCAACAAAAATGATGCCTTCTTCTTTCAAGCGGTCGGCAAATTCAGCCCGTTCGGATAAAAATCCATATCCAGGGTGCACAGCATCAGCGCCAGTTTCTTTACAAGCTGCAATGATTTTATCGATGATCAAGTAACTCTCAGCTGCAGGTGCCGGGCCAATATGCACAGCTTCATCTGCCATGGATGTATGGAGCGCGTTTTTGTCCGCATCGGAATAAACGGCAACGGTCGCAATTCCCATCTTTTTGGCGGATTTAAATACACGGCAAGCAATTTCGCCGCGATTGGCAACGAGGATTTTCGTAATCATCTGTAATTTTCCTCTTCAAAACTTTTTGGGAAACTTGCACGTGCAACGTATTCGTCGATATAGAGCATGGCTTCATAATCTTGCGGGTCAAATTTATCATCCATGGGTTTGACCTCACGCATAAACAGCGTGCCGATGCGCCCAGCATCAAGATTACCGCGTTCAAATGGTTGGTCACCAAATGCATTCCACAAACAAGCAAGAAAATTAGTATCGGCTTCGATCAAAATTTTCTTGCGATCAGGGTGGCGTTCGCGCTTTTCAATTTTTGTCGCAACGGGCGCAGCTCGGCGAATGGTGAACTGAAAATCAGTACCAGGGAGTCGCGAAGGAAAGCCGCGATGTTTTAACATGTAAGGTAATTTAGGCATTTGATCCCCTATAGCGGCATGTTGTTGTGTTTTTTAAACGGCTCATTTGTCTGCTTGGTTTTTAGCATTTCAAATGCGCGCGCAACACGGCGGCGGGTTGAATGGGGCATGATCACTTCATCGACAAAACCGCGCTGGGCAGCAACAAATGGATTTGCAAAGCGATCCTCGTATTCTTTGGTGCGTTCGGCAATTTTTTCAGGATTATCAAGCTCAGAACGATATAAAATCTCTGTGGCACCTTTTGCGCCCATGACAGCAATTTCTGCTGTTGGCCATGTGTAATTCACATCAGAACGAATATGTTTGGATGCCATCACATCATAAGCCCCGCCATAAGCTTTGCGAGTGATCACTGTGACCATCGGTACATTGGCTTCCGCATAAGCAAATAAGAGTTTTGCACCATGTTTGATGATGCCGCCATATTCCTGCGCAGTACCGGGCAAGAAACCTGGGACATCAACAAAGGTGAGAAGTGGAATATTAAACGCGTCACAAAAGCGAATAAAGCGAGCTGCTTTTTTAGATGAATCAATATCCAAGCAACCAGCAAGCACCATTGGTTGGTTGGCAACAACGCCGACCGTATCGCCATTGATGCGAATAAAGCCGGTTAGAATATTGCCTGCATAGTCCTTTTGGATTTCATAAAACTGGCCTTCATCGGCTGTTTTTGAAATCACTTCATGCATGTCATAAGGCATGTTTGGATTTTCAGGCACCAAAGTATCAAGTGATTCTTCTGTCCGGGTGACAGGGTCAGTTGTTGGCAGATACGGCGCACCATCTCGATTTGAAAGTGGCAGAAAATCGTAAAATTCGCGGATTTGCAGCAGCGCTTCAACATCATTTTCAAAAGCACCATCTGCAACGGAGGACTTTTTGGTATGTGTGGTCGCGCCGCCAAGCTCTTCGGCTGTGACAATTTCATTTGTAACGGTTTTCACCACATCAGGACCGGTCACAAACATGTAACTTGTGTCTTTGACCATAAAGATAAAGTCGGTCATTGCGGGTGAATACACCGCGCCACCCGCACATGGGCCCATAATGACGGAAATCTGTGGCACAACACCTGAAGCTTGCGCATTACGCCAGAAAACTTCGGCATAGCCGCCAAGGGACGCCACACCTTCTTGGATGCGTGCACCGCCTGAATCGCAAAGGCCAATCACTGGAACACCGTTTTGAACCGCCAGATCCATGATTTTGCAAATTTTCTCAGCATGGGTTTCAGACAGCGATCCGCCAAAGACCGTAAAGTCTTGCGCATAAAGATAAACCGGGCGGCCATTAATTGTGCCCCAGCCTGTGACAACACCGTCGCCGGGTGGTTGGCTCTCACTCATACCAAAATCGGTGCAGCGGTGGGTCTTATACATGTCGTATTCTTCAAACGTGCCTTCGTCTAAAAGAACATCGATACGCTCGCGGGCGGTTAATTTGCCCTTTTTATGTTGCGCATCGATGCGTCGCTGACCGCCACCAAGCCGCGCTTCGTCGCGACGTTTTTCTAGTTCATCAAGTATGTGCTGCATATCAACCCCTTTGTTAACCCATGCTTATAAAGCACTTTCTGTGAAAAATAAGACTTGAAAATGCAACATAGTCAGTTTAGCAAATATTGCATATTTAATTTTGCAAAGTTGTAAACATGCGCGGACGAAAACTATTTGTTGGCCGAAATATCAAAGCTATTCGGCAAGAGAATAAGCTGACACAGGCAAATTTTGCCGATCAGTTGGGCATTTCAACAAGCTATCTCAATCAGATTGAAAATAATCAACGCCATTTAACGGCAACAGTATTGCTGGCATTGGCCGAAAAGTTTGCCGTCGATATTACCACATTATCTGAAGACGACAGTGATCGCTTGCTTGCGGATATGGCCGAAGCCTTGGCTGATCCATTATTTGGTGGCGAAGCCCCCAGCGTGCAGGATTTAAAACTCGTGTCACAAAATGCACCAGCGGTGGCGAAAGCATTTTTATCCATGCATCAAGCACTGCGCCATGCAGGTGAGCAATTAGCTGAGCTTGATGATACGCTCGAACGCAGTGGCGCACTCACCGATCCCACACCTTATGAAGAAGTTCGCGATTTTTTCCATTATTTAGATAATTACGTTCATGAATTGGATGTGTTGGCCGAAAAGCTTTCAAGCAGTTTTGATCACCGGGGGCAAAAAAATCTACGTGCATTTGCAGATCATATCGAGCGCAAACATCGTGTGCATGTGTCCTTATCAAGTGAAGAAAAAGACCGCGTGATCAGATCCTATGATGAAAATGCGCGCATATTGCGGCTCAATAGCCAAGCCAGCCATGCAACAAACACGTTTCAAATCGCGCATCAAATAGCTTTCCTCGAGCATCAAAAAACCATCGATAATATCATTGCGCAAGCTGATTTCAGATCAGAAGATGCGCAAGATATTTGTCGGATTGGGTTAGCAAATTATTTCGCTGGCGCTGCAACGCTGCCCTATGGTGTTTTCTTGGAAACAGCACGCGAATATCGCCATGATCTTGAAATGCTTGCAGATTATTTTGGTGCGAGCTTAGAGCAGGTTGCTCACCGCTTAAGCACATTGCAACGACCAGGGGCAAAAGGCATTCCGTTTTTCTTTGCAAGACTGGATCAGGCGGGAAATATCACCAAACGACACAGCGCGACCAAGCTACAATTTGCAAGATTTGGTTCAGCTTGCCCTTTATGGAATGCACATCGCGCCTTTGAAACACCTGATCAAATACTAAGGCAACTTGCGGAAACCCCTGATGGTGTGCGGTATTTATGTTTGTCGACTGCAGTTTCAAAACGGCGTGGTGGATTTCGTAAACCCGTGCAACGACATGCATTAGCTTTGGGGTGTGAGATCGTTCACGCAGGGGATTTGGTCTATGCAGATGATTTAGATATCAACCGCGATACAGCATTTGAACCTATCGGGATTTCGTGCCGGATTTGTGATCGTTCAGATTGTCATCAACGCGCGGTCCCACCGCTCAAGCGCAAACTTGAGATTGATCCCAATAATCGTAAGACAATTCCTTATGGATTTTAAACAAAGCGCTGTTTTAGGTTTTCTTTAGTTTCTTCCAAGAATTATTTTGAGCAATCATGCGCTTTAGGTAAGTCACATTTGCTTCTGCCTGCTGGCTTGAAAGCTCATTGCGCGCAACCTGCTCTGCTTCTTCAAATCGACCCTGCAATCCGATCACGAGTGCTAAGTTTTGGCGCACGCGGCTATCTGCGGTTGGTTGGTTGGATGCATTACGCAGATAAGTTTCTGCGGTACGTAAATCACCAGCGAGCAAATATGACATGCCGATGTTGGACAAAATTGTTGGCTCATTCGGTTTGCGATCGAGCGCTTCACGATATTTACGGCGTGCTTCAACTGTCTCACCAAGTTGATCAAGGATCGCACCTTCTGCTGACAAAAGCTTCCAATCTGGTTGATCTGGAGTTTGCGCGCGGCGAATAGTTGTAAGTGCCTGCTCTAAATGCCCCGCGCTTGCTAACGATTTACCGTAAGCTGCTAACACAGTGCGATCTTCAGGATTGTGGATAGCTGCTTGTTGCATAACGGCGAGCGATTGTTTGCTTTGGCCGTTCATCTGCAAAATAGATGCGTATTGCATCGCAATGCCGGGGTCTTTCGGGTTTTTGGAATAACGCGCGCCAACACTATTGGCTGCTGAACCCAATTCACTCGCATTCATTTGCGCAAGTGGCTTATTAAATTTAGAAACCGAACCTGTTGTAATGCCGCCCTTAGAGGCACACCCAGCAAAGCCAATGGCAATAACTGATATTGCTAATAACCGAGTTAACTTACCATACACAGAACTTGAATTCGCAAGGTTAGTCATAAAGGGCTCCAATGCGCCTAAGTGGCGCTAAACAGTTGGCTTGAAGAGGAATTGCAATTAGTTTGCCTGTCCTATTCGATAGGTTATAAATAATCTGTTAACCCTAACGGATGGTTAACAACTGATTCTTGATCAGCACCAGTTTGATTTTATGTGAGGCCCTTTATGACTGCATTTTTGCTCGAAAACCGCGTGTTACCTTTTTCAACGGATAATGAAGATGCCAAGCCGATATGGGCAGTCACTAAAGAGCAGTTTGAAAATGACGATTTGCCTGTTTCAGTTAAAAAATGGGCTTTGTCAGCGGGTTTTGAAGCAACATCGGGTAATTTCCTGCTCGTTCCGGGTCAAGATGGGGAACTTGCAGGTGCATTATTAGGTTTAGGTGATAATCCAGCGGACAATCCTTTTGTCAGTGGAAAGCTGGCAAAACTGTTGCCTGAGGGCAATTGGCAGCTCGCCGGACCTGATGGTGCAATGGAAAAATTGTTGTTAGGATTTGGTATGGGCGCGTACCAGTTCTCATATTATAAGAAATCAACCAAACAAAAGCCTAATCTTGTTCAGGACAGTTCAGTTGATTCTGTTGATTTACAAAGGCAGCTGTCAGGTGTTTATCTTGCGCGCGATCTGATCAATATCCCAACCAATGATATGGGACCCGATGCTCTGGAACGTGTATTCAAAACGCTTGCTAACCACTATGGTGCGGATGTGAATGTCATCCGAGGCGATGCGTTGCTTGAGCAGAATTTCCCATTGATCCACACAGTTGGCAGAGCCTCTTCTGAAGAGCCGCGTTTGCTTGAGATGACATGGGGAAAGTCAACGGATCCGATGGTGACACTTGTGGGTAAAGGGGTGTGTTTTGACACAGGTGGGCTTAATATTAAGCCAGGGTCCGCCATGAGCTTGATGAAAAAAGATATGGGCGGTGCTGCAAATGTCCTAGCGCTCGCGTTGATGATTATGGACGCTAATCTATCGGTTAATCTGCGTGTGTTGATCCCAGCCGTCGAAAACTCAATTTCCGCCAACGCGTTTCGTCCCAGTGACATTCTCATCAGTCGCAAAGGTTTAAGCATTCAGATTGATAATACCGATGCAGAAGGGCGGTTAGTGCTTGCCGATGCGTTGGCTTTGGCATCAGAAGACAAACCTGAATTGATGATTGATATGGCAACGCTCACAGGCGCAGCGCGCGTTGCGCTTGGGCCTGACCTACCGCCCTATTATACCGATGATGAAGTTCTTGCGAGCGAAATTTACGATGCTGGCCAGAAAGAAAATGATCACGTTTGGCGCATGCCACTTTATAAGGGTTATGAAGCGGATGTGGCCACAAAGATCACTGATCTAACGAATGCCCCATCGGGCGGGTTTGCTGGTTCAATCACTGCAGCGCTATTTTTAAAACGCTTCGTGGATGCAGAAATTCCATGGGTCCATTTTGATATTTACGGCTGGAACCCTAAAGAACGTGCGCATGCGCCCGTGGGTGGTGAAGCACAAGCTATCCGTTCGCTTTATCGAGTGCTAAAGGATAGATACCCCGCTCTTTAGCCGGTATTTACAAGCGAATAGCAATTATAGTATAGATAACGCATCCGAAACGAACAAAGGTTATGCGGATGTCTATTCAGATGCGTCCATACCAAGCTCTCGCACTCTGGCATTTTGTGGCCAGTGAACAAGTTCGCAGAGAAGGACCGGATTTAACGCTTCGCCAAATGGCGATTTTGCTCGAAATCTATCTACAACCACCCCCGCACACGGTTCGTGGGTTAGCTAAGACATTAAACGTGACAAAACCAGTGATCACCCGTGCACTTGATACAATGGGCACTTTAGGTTTTGTCAAACGCGTCAGAGATGAGCGAGACCGCAGAAATGTTATCATCAAGCGGACCGTTGAAGGGGCGCTTTTTGTTGAAAAGCTTGGTGATTTGATCATTGAGCAAGGACGCAATGTCGAGCGCTAAAGGACAATATGATGAGTGATGAATTGGATAAGAGACTTCACGTCTATCGTGCTGATTTAGCAGATGTGCGATTGGAAGGCGAAGTGGATGCCGCGCGATTTGTTAAGGGTGAACTTGGAACAATTTGTGTACCATCAATCACATTGCGTTCTGCACCCGATACCAATCTTGGTGTTGAAACAGAAGCCCTATTTGGCGAAGAGATCAACATCTACGAAGTTGCCGATGGTTGGGCCTGGATTCAACTTTTAAAAGACAATTACGTCGGCTATGTTCCAGTTGACGCGGTTGCTTATGGATTTAAAAAAATATCCCACATCGTTGGTCATCCGCGCACATTTTTATATCCAGAAGCAGATATGAAAAAACGTCCATTAGCATGCCTTTCCATGGGCTCGCGCTTAGATATCGTGGATGAAACAGAAGGAAATGGCATTCGTTTTTTAATAACGCGCGATGGGCAAGCGATTGTTGAGCGTCATTGCCGTCATTTCAAAGCATTTAGCGGACCTGATTTTGTCAATCATGCTGGAAGATTGCTCGAAACGCCTTATCGCTGGGGAGGTGCTTCCGCCTTTGGTATTGATTGTTCTGGACTTGTGCAGTTGAGCATGTTCATGGCTGGAAAATATGTAAAACGAGATTCGGACATGCAAGCAGCATCCATTGGTGAAGTGCTTGATCCAGGCGAGGATTTCAGCGGGCTTCAACGCGGTGACTTAGTCTTCTGGAAGGGACATGTCGCCATTGTGGAAGATAACCTATCTATCATCCATGCAAATGGCTTTTCAATGAGTGTGACGCGCGAACCGCTGAAACAAGCTGTGCAACGCATAGAACCTTTTTATGGTATGCCAACTTCGTGTCGTCGCCCTTAGTAACCTCGATCTAAATCAACTAAATCAACTAATTTTTTGCCAGCTTCAAAGTTATCAATTTGATCCATGATCTTTATCAGAAGTGCATCGGGATCAGAATCAGCTGCAATATGAGGCGTAATCTTTATATTCGCCTGTTCCCAAAGCGGGCTTTCTTGAGCAAGCGGTTCTGTTTGAAACACATCCAGACTTGCACCCGATAGTACACCTGTTGTTACAGCTTGAAGAATATCGTCCTCGTTTTGTAAAGCGCCGCGGCCTGCATTGATTAAATATGGGGGCCCCAAGGGGCCTGATGCTTTAAGATGCGCAAACAGCTTATAATCAAGGATATTCTCGGTTTGCGGCGTATGCGGTAGCAAACACACCAAAATATCCAATTCTTTTAAAAAGTCTGGCAAGTTCTCATGCCCTGCAAAACAAGTGACATTTTTGATTTGTTTTTGCGATTGTGACCAGCCCGATACATCAAAACCGATATTTGTAAGCTTCAGGGCAGCATCTCGACCAAGCTCACCTAATCCCAGAATACCAACTTTGATTTGATGTGCTGCGGGTTGATATCCAATATCAGACCAATGTTTCTTCAACTGATTTTGCCGGAAAAATGAACCATGACGGTGATGGTCGAGCACTTGCCATATAATAAATTCACTCATGCGTGCTGTTAAATCATCTGAAATAGCGCGTACAATGGGCAAATCAGGGACATCTTTGTCTGATAGGATGTGATCAACCCCTGCACCGAGCGAAAACAGTACCTTCAAATTAGGTAGATCATTCAGCTGTCCATGCGGATGTTTCCATAAAAAAGCATATTCAATAGATGGGTCTGCTTGAGTGAAAACATCGCGATCTGGCGCGAGTGCTTTTATACGGGACACCCATTCTTGTTCGGAAAAACCAGTGCTGGAAAACAGTATGGCTCCCTTGGATTGATTGTTACTCATTCACACTTAAATCACTTGTGGCTTTGATCTCAAAAGCAGCTGACATGAGCGCTTTTGTATAATCTGTTTGCGGATTATCAAAAATTTGCTCAGATGTGCCTTGTTCTACAACCCTGCCAAGCTGCATGACCATCACATCATTGGCGAGCGCTCTGACAACTTTAAGATCGTGGCTGATGAACAAATAAGCCAAATCGTATCGTTTCTGAAGATCGCGCAACAGGTCAACGACTTGAGCCTGCACACTCATATCAAGTGCTGATGTCGGTTCATCCAACATGACGAACTTTGGCTTAAGCACCATGGCGCGCGCAATGGCGATGCGTTGTCGTTGTCCGCCAGAAAACTCATGCGGATAACGCCATCTCAATTCAGGACTAAGCCCCACTTCTTCAAGCGCATTGACCACTCTTTTATCACGTTCTTCGGGCGATAATTGTGGTTCGTGGATTGCCAAACCTTCACCGATAATCTGAGCAATCGACATGCGTGGACTGAGTGAGCCATAAGGATCTTGAAACACGATTTGCATTTCATTACGAAGTTCGCGCATTTGTTTAAACGAATAGCTATCGATATCCTTGCCGATATAGGCAATTTTGCCTTGAGATGAAATCATGCGCGAGAGCGCAAGACCAAGCGTGGTTTTTCCAGAGCCAGATTCGCCCACAACACCCAAAGTTTGACCCGCACGCAGCACCAGATCAATGCCATCAACGGCTTTGACGTGATCGGTTGTTTTGCGCAAGAAACCAGATTTTATCGGGAACCAAACTTTTACATCTTTGCCTTCAAGCACTATTGGCGCGCTTGGATAGCTTTTCGGTGGCGTACCTTTTGGTTCCGCAGCTAAAAGATGTTTGGTGTATTCATGTTGCGGATTATCAAATATCTCTTTCACCGGGCCGGTTTCAACGATCTCGCCATTGGTCATGACGCAAACACGGTCGGCAATCCTTCGTACAATGCCCAAATCATGGGTAATGAACAACATCGACATGCCGTGCTGTTGCTTCAGATCTGCCAAAAGCTCCAAGATCTGCGCCTGTACGGTCACATCCAGCGCCGTTGTCGGCTCATCCGCAATCAACAGCTCAGGTCTGTTGGCAAGCGCCATAGCGATCATAACGCGCTGTCTTTGCCCCCCCGATAACTCGTGAGGATAGGCACTTAAACGTTGCTCAGCGTTGCGAATGCCAACTTGCTTGAGAAGTTCGAGTACGCCTTTCTGAGCTTGTTTTGGATCTTGCAACTGGTGCAAGTGTAAAATTTCAGCAATTTGCCGTTCAATGGAATGTAGCGGGTTGAGCGATGTCATCGGCTCTTGGAAAATCATCGTAATGTCATTGCCGCGCACACCGCGTAATTCGCGTTCACTGGCTTGCATAAGATTTTGCCCTTTAAACAAAATCTCCCCATTGGGATGACTTGCAGCCGGATAAGACAACAGCTTTAAGACTGATAAAGCGGAAACAGATTTCCCCGAACCGGATTCGCCCACCAGCGCAACTGTTTCACCTTTATGGATATCAAAAGAAACGTTTTTGACCGCATTTGTAACGCGGCCGCTTTGGGTGAAATCCACTGACAGGTTTTGCACCTGCAAAAGTTTATCCAAACCACTCATTTGAACGTCTTTCTCGGGTCAAATGCATCTCGCGTGGCTTCACCGATAAAGATCAGCAGCGATAGCATAAGCGATATGACAACAAAGGCGGTTAGCCCGAGCCACGGGGCTTCTAAATTACGCTTGCCTTGCGCAATCAATTCTCCCAATGATGGTGATCCCGGCGGCAGGCCAAAGCCCAAGAAATCGAGCGAAGTTAGTGTCGTGATTGATCCTGACAAGATGAAAGGCAAGAATGTTAGCGTCGCGACCATGGCATTTGGTAGCAAGTGACGGAACATGATGGTGGCGTTGCCCACCCCAAGCGCGCGCGCAGCATTTACATATTCAAAATTTCTTGCGCGGAGGAATTCAGCACGCACGATACCGACAAATGACACCCAGGAAAATAACAGCATGATAAACAGCAATATCCAGAACCCTGGCGGCAGGACGGCAGCGATAATCAAAAGAATATAGAGCACAGGCATGGATGACCAGATCTCGATAAATCTCTGCATGATCAAATCTGTCCAGCCGCCGAAATATCCCTGCACTGCACCAGCTGCTATGCCGATAACAGCGGAGAAGATCGTTAAGATCAGGCCGAATAATACCGATATCCGAAATCCATAGATGAGCCGTGCCATCACATCTCGTGCTTGATCATCAGTCCCCAGCCAATTGAGATTGCCCCAATTGCAGCCAACATCTTCACCCTGTTGCGGATAAGCAGAGCATGCAAATCCTTCCTCCATCGACCAAAAAGGAGCTGTCGGTGCCGAATGAGGGATGAACGAGTTTGCCGTGTTGTATGAATAGCGAATAGGTGGCCAAATCATCCAACCATTGGCGTTGATTTCTTCGGCAATAAATGGATCGCGATAATCGGTCTGTGCGAGAAAGCCTCCGAATTTTTCTTCTGGATAATCAACCAGAACAGGGACAAGTATTTCACCCTGATAAGAGGCTACGATGGGCTTATCATTGGCAACAAATTCTGCAAGTAGACTTAGGATAAACAGAACAAGAAAAATCCATAATGACCAATAGCCACGGCGATTGGCTTTGAAATTTTGCCAACGCCTTTGATTTATTGGTGATAAAAATGGGCGTTTTGCTTCTGGATGATTAGAATTTTGAACTTGTGAGATATCCATCAGACATCCCTCCGTTCAAAATCAATCCGAGGATCAACCCATGTGTATACAAGATCGGACAACAGCCCCACTAAGAGGCCCATCAGCGAGAAGATATAAAGCGTTGCGAAGACGACAGGGTAATCGCGTTTGACGATGCTCTCAAACCCAAGCCGTCCCAATCCATCAAGTGAGAAAATTGTTTCAATCAGCAGAGAACCGGAGAAAAATGCGGTGATAAATGCACCCGGAAAGCCCGCGATAATAATCAGCATCGCATTTCTAAACACATGCTTATAAAGGACTTGGCGTTCTGCTAAACCTTTCGCGCGTGCTGTCACGACATATTGCTTGCCGATTTCGTCAATAAATGAGTTTTTGGTCAAAAGCGTTGTTGTGGCAAAAGCAGCAAGGGATAACGCAATCAGCGGCAAAGCTAGGTGCCAAAAGTAATCAATGATTTTTTCAAACCAGTTGAGCTCATCAAAGTTTTCAGACACCAATCCGCGCAACGGGAACCAATCTAAAAACGATCCACCGGCAAACACGACGATCAATAAAATACCAAATAAGAAGCCCGGCACGGCATAGGCGACAATGATGATACCCGATGTCCACACATCAAAGCGTGAACCATCACTCACAGCCTTTTTGATGCCCAGTGGAATAGAGATGATATAGGAAAGAATTAAGATCCAAAAACCAAGCGATATCGAAACCGGCATTTTCTCAACGATCAAATCGATGACCGTGATGTCTCTAAAATAGCTTTCACCGAAATCAAAACGAACATAATTCCATAGCATGATCCCGAAGCGTTGCAGTGCGGGTTTATCAAAGCCAAACTGTTTTTCCAGCTGTGCGATAAACTCAGGATCAAGGCCTTGGGCACCGCGATATTTTGCGGAAAACTCTCCATCTAAACCTTCATCACCACCTAAATTATCGCCGCCACCTGTTAAGCGTTCGGTTGTTGAATCACCTTGGCCGGTGAGTTCGGCGATCACCTGCTCGACCGGGCCACCAGGTGCAAATTGCACTACGGCAAAAGATATTGCCATGATACCAAGAATAGTAGGGATAATCAGCAAAATACGCCTAAGGATATACGCGCCCATTAGTACGTATCCCTATTTATTTCGGACGACCTTATTTCCCCACGGCCCGCAAAGACCTTATGTCGAATGATTGTTGATTCGCTCATAAGCAATTTGGAATCCGAAAAGCCTTGGAAAGCAAGTCTAATTCGCTGATTTTGACCACCAAACATCAGGAAAACCTATGGAATAGGTCGGTAATTCCGCTGGGTGGGCAAATCTATCCCAGTATGAGATGCGTGAAGCGCGCAAAGTATATGTCGGAACAATGAAGTGATTTGCGAGTAAAACCCGGTCCATGGCCTTGGTCACAGCAATTAGTTCATCTCGATCTTCGGAAAAAATAATCTGACCAATGAGCTTATCGATCGCAGGGTCTGAGACGCCCATGTAGTTTTCGGAGCCATTTTGATTGACAGAGCGAGAGCCCCAATAGCTGTGCTGTTCGTTGCCGGGGCGCAGGCTTTGAGCCCAGCCACTATATATCACGTCATAATCTCGAGATCGAACCCGGTTGGTATATTGTGACTGATCAACAACGCGAACACTTGCATCGATACCAATTTTTTTAAGTGCTTGCGCATAAGGAAGCGCAACCTTTTCGATGATGGGTGAACCAAGTAGTAACTCGATTGTTAATTGTTCATTGGTTTGTGTGTTGATAAGCTTGCCTGATCGTATCTCATAGCCAGCTTGCTTAAGCAGGCTAACGGCTTCACGTAGGTTGTTGCGAGATTTTTGCGGTGTGCCGCCAATCGGGTTTGTATATTCGGTTGTAAAAACGCTATCAGGAATTTCACCACGCAATTCTTCTAAAATTTCCAATTCGCGGCCTGTTGGCAAGCCAGAGGATGCAAGTTCAGAGCCAAAGAAGAAGCTATTTATACGTTGATATGCGTTAAAAAATAGCGTGCGATTCTGCTCTTCAAAATCGTAAGCAAGATTAAGCGCTTTACGAACATTCATGTCCTGAAACTTTTCCCGACGCAAGTTTGGCATGAAGCCAATCATAATGCCTGAACTGCGATAAGTATTTGGCAGAACTTCACGTTTAACTTTGCCTGCATTAAATGCTGGGAAATCATATCCGGTTGCCCAACGTTTTGCTTCATTTTCAGACCAAAAATCAATCTCATCGGCTTTAAAAGCTTCAAACATCACATTTCTATCAGCGAAATAGTTATATTTGATCTTATCGAGATTATAGCGCCCAATATTGACGTTTAAGTTTTCGCCCCAATAATTATCCACGCGTTCATAGGTGATGCTGGAACCCGGATTTACATCTGAGATCCGATAGGGACCTGAACCTAATGGAGCTTCAAGCGTGGTTGCTGAAATATCACGTGGATTACCATCCTTATCCGTGCCTTCCCACCAATGCTTTGGCATGACCATCAGTTGACCAACAATTTGCGGTAATTCCTGATTGCCAACCTCGTCAAAGGTGAAAGTGACTTCTCGAGGACCGGTTTTCTCAGCTTTTTCGACATGCTTATAATAATTTTCGCGCTGCGGATCGTATTTGATGAAACTTTCATAGGAGAAAATCACATCTTCCGGTGTGACAGGCATGCCATCGTGCCATTTGGCTTGGGGGTGTAATCTGTATGTGACGGAAGAATAATCCTCCGGATAGGAAAACGCTTCAGCCAATAATCCATATTCAGATGAAATCTCATCCTCAGATGTTGTTAAAAGCGTTTCAAACAGCCATTGACTTCGTGCAACTGGATCTAATCCTGCACCCAAATCACCTTTTGCTAAGGCGGGATTTAAAGTGTCAAAGGTAATGGATGCCGGTAGATCAAGTTCACCGCCTTTGGGTGCATCAGGGTTTACGTAGTCAAAATGTGCAAAACCTTTTTGATATTTTAATTCACCTACCGCCGAAGCGCCATGTCGCCAAACTTTGTCATCCGCATTTGCCATTTGAGCGCTTGTTGCCAAGCAAAGTGAAATAAGAAATATCTGAGTTAGGCGTTTGAGCATCTAAGTCTACCTTTTCATTGCAATATTTTAAGTGCAGGATAAGCTATAAGTTACGTGAAAGTCACATGAATTTTTTGTCATATTGGAGATCAAACATGGATTTGAAAAACTGGGAAAGCGAAGTGTTAAACTTTTGGTTCCATGAGCTCACACCTCAACAATGGTTTGTCTCAAGTCCTGAAGGTGACGCGTTGATTAAACATAGATTTCAAGACTTAGTCCTGATGCTTGCAGAAAATCTACCTAACGATACTAAAACATCAACGGATAAAGCCCTTGCTGCTATTTTATGTTTCGATCAGTTTACGCGCAATATTTTCAGGGGAGAGGCGCAAGCGTTCGACTATGACCATCTCGCATTGTCCCTAGCTCAGCATATGATTGAGATGGGATGGGATAAGGAGATGGACGACCCCCACAAGCAATTTACTTATATGCCACTCATGCATTCAGAAGACATAAAGGTTCAAAAACAATCGCTTTTGATGTTTAGAGCTTTTGATGATGACATATTTAAATTTGCCCAAGATCATCACGACATTATTGAGAAGTATGAACGATACCCGCATCGCAATGAATGTCTAGGGCGACAAAGCACACCTGAAGAACTTGAATATCTCAAAGATGCACAACGATTTGGCCAATAATGGGTTTTCGCCCCTTAGTTTTAGGCAATAAAAAACCGACGGACAATTAAGTCAGCCGGTTTGATAGAATTCTTTAAATCTGGAATTCAGATTTCAATTCGCTTACTCTGGAAGCGCAACAGGGCTTGCTGAGAATGTACGCATGTATGCGATTAAGTTCGCGCGATCTTTCTCTTTTTTCAAACCCGCAAATCCCATTGCAGTGCCTTTGATATAAGCTTTTGGCTTTAGGAAAAACTTGTTGAGATTCTCGAAATCCCAGTTTGTTCCACCAGCGGCATATTCTGTCATCGCAGCTGAGTAACCAAAGCCATCTTTTGCACCAACTGGGTGCCCAACAATATCCCAAAGACCAGGGCCAACTTTGTTGGCGCCACCATCTTCAATTGTGTGACAAGCAGCACATTTCTTAAATACTTTTTCACCAGCGCCAATATCAGCACTTGCTAAAAGTGGACCAATGTCTGGAATAACTTCTTCTTCAGCAGCTCCGCCAGCTGGAGCAGCGCTACCTTCAGCAACTTCGATTACAAAGCCTTCTTGCTCAGGAACATCTGAGTGGTAGAGCGCCTCTGATAAAAAACTAATTGTTAACACTACGAACACTGTGCCTAAAAAGGCGCTAGAGATCATGTTAAAATAAGAGGAATTCATACGTTTTGCTCCGCTTTCTATGCTTGTGCCCTACGATTCGGGCGGACCAATTTTCGCGGAACCTATTTGTTTTATGCTCATCTTGCAATACTGATTCGACGCTTAATACTGAGACTTTTTGACACCTTTGCGATTTTTTATCGATTCCCGTGAATTAGAACTTCAATTGCGTATATATCCTCAGATAGAAATCGTTGACTTGGCTTTTGTCGGTGTTAAAACCTCCTTGAACACAATGATCGGTAAATTAATCATGGCAAATCCAACAAATCTTATTTCTTTTCAGGGTGAATTTGGTGCAAATTCCGATATGGCGTGTCGGGATATGTTTCCAGAAATGGAACCATTGCCATGTCCAACGTTTGAAGATGCATTTAATGCGCTTGTGTCAGGTAAAGCCGATCTTGCAATGATTCCAATTGAAAATACGATTGCGGGCCGGGTAGCTGATATTCATCATTTATTACCTGAATCAAATCTGCACATCATTGGCGAATACTTCATGCCTATTCGTTTTCAATTGATGGTGCTTCCGGGCGCAAAGAAAGAAGATATCAAAACCGTGCACTCTCATGTGCATGCGATCGGGCAATGTCGCAACATCGTGCGTGAAAACGGATGGCGCGCGATTGTTGCAGGTGATACCGCAGGCGCAGCGCGTCAGGTTTCTGAAGCGGGCGATAAATCCATGGCGGCACTTTCACCAAGGCTCGCTGCTGGTCTTTATGGTCTTGAAATCATCGAAGAGGATGTTGAGGATCACGAGAACAACATTACGCGTTTTGTGGTTTTATCGCGTGAAGCGCAATCACCTAAACGCAACACAGATGATGAGATTTGGGTGACGACTTTTGTGTTCCGAGTACGCAATTTACCAGCAGCATTATATAAATGCATGGGAGGTTTTGCGACCAACGGCATCAACATGACTAAGCTCGAATCTTATCAGATTGGCGGCACATTTGTAGCGACCCAGTTCTACGCAGATATTCAAGGTCACCCCGATGATATCGCCGTTCAACGTGCGCTATCGGAATTGGGTTATTTCTCTGAATATGTAAATATTCTCGGCGTCTATAAGGGGCATCCAAGTCGCACATAGTTGGGTTGCGAAATAGTTGGTCTCATCACCAATCCAGCCAATCTTGTAGCAAGCGATGCGCAATCGCACCTTTTGGTGGAGATAGTCTGTCCTCTCCTTCGCTATGCTTTAAGCGCTCAGCAACTTCCTCGCGTGAAAACCAGCGACAGTCTTCTAGTTCTTCGCTGTCATAATCGATCTCTGTTGTAAGTGCTTCTGCAATGCAGCCGATCATCAAGGTGTGTGGCATTGGCCAAGGCTGGCTGGCGTGATAACGAACGCGCCCCACTTTAAGACCAGATTCTTCCAGCGTTTCGCGTCTCACAGCGTCTTCAATTGTCTCTCCAGGTTCAACAAACCCCGCAAGAGTGGAGTACATCTGTGTGGCAAAGTGCGGGCTGCGACCCATCAAGCAACGATCGCCTTTATCATCAATAATCAGCATGATCACAACAGGATCAGTGCGGGGAAAATGTGGGCGCTCACATGATGTGCACTGGCGATTATAACCACCTGCTTTTGGCATGGTTTTCGCGCCGCATTTACCGCAAAAAAGCGTCGAGTTGATCCACGCATTGATGCTGGCGGCTTGCGCAAGTTGCCCCAAAAGATCACCTTCCAGCAAATTGTCAGAATATATGCTGCGCGGGTTGAGCAATTGATCATCGCCGCTTAATCGATCTTCATCCAAATCAATTGAAACGGTTACTCTTGCTGATCCATCATTCGTCCAGCCAATGATGGCAGCATTTCCAAAGTCTGGTGTATAGGGTTCAATATCACTCAATTTAAGGATGGATTGCCCTTTTTTGACCAATGCACAGCCACCTGCGAACGCAAAATAGCGTGTTTTTTCGGATTTAACAGCCTTTTGCAGCTCTCCCTCAATGCGATGTTCAGACCTTCGATCAAGTGTATTAACCGAAAATGCTGTGAGTTGGCTGGGTTCATCATGTGGTGAAGAGGTTTGGAAAATGGATGACAAGATCGGGACCTTAAAAGAATACAAATTATGAATTTTGGGAACTTATACCTGTTCTGGAGATCGGAAAATAGCATAAAGGCGCAAATCAGGTAAAAATAGTGTCTTGCAATTTGCTGCGCAAAAGACGATATAGGCGTCGGGAGGTTGGTGGTGGACGAGCCACTCGCCAACTGGGTCAGGTCCGGAAGGAAGCAGCCCTAACGAGATCCGGCACGGGTCATCGTGCCAGCCTCCTACTCATTTTCTCAAAGCCAAACCTTGTTGATATCTATCCGCATTGCGCAATTGTTGTCATCGCAAATAACGCGTGGCATGATCATTTTATGCCAATTGTATCACCACATGATTCGAACCCCCTTATTGATGGACGTCAATCAGAACGTGCTATGACCATCCGCCGCGGTGTGCAAAGATTGTTGCGTGATCATCGGTTTTCGATGTTGCCGGAGTTAACTTTGGTTTCAGGCCGCAGAACAGATATTATTGCCGTTGGTGAAAAGGGTGAAATTTGGATTATCGAAATCAAATCTTCAATCGAGGATTTCCGCGTTGATAATAAATGGCCGGAATATCGCGATTATTGTGACCGGTTGTTTTTTGCCACATTACAGGACGTCCCTCAGGAAATTTTTCCGCAAGATTGCGGGTTTATCTTAGCTGATGGATTTGGTGGGCATATGCTGCGGGACGCACCTGAACACAAATTATCTGGTGCGCGCCGTAAAGCGCTGATGCTCAGATTTGCGCGCGCAGCGGCAGATCGCCTTCTGGCAGCTGAACTTGCGGCAAATCCCCAGTGAAAACGAATTCGTTATTTCTATACGAATTTCACCAAAGCAGACATGATCTTTAGGCTATGTAAGTTCCGCCTTTGGCCCAATGCAGTCATAGAAAAAATGAACCCGAACCCCATAAATGATAGAGATCAACGGCTGCTTCGAGCCCAGACCCACTAATTGTTACGTTTGTAATGAACGTCAGCTTCCAAGCCTCCGACGAGCGTTGAGGGCGTTTCGCACCAAGGTCGCACATGGACTTGCTAAATGGTCATTTTTGTTGTTGTTCTCTTGGACGACATCTAAACGGAGTAGGTCACATGTCAAAAATTTCTGTCGCAGTGTTCGGTGGCGGCTCAGTTGGTCTTTGCCTTGCTGCTCATTTTGCTAAAGCCGGAGCGCGCGTCTTCCTTCTCGTCAGGCAGTCTTCAATAGCAACGATACGTGGTAAGTCGATTGCCGTATCCGGCCTTCTTGGAAATCACTTGGTCCCTGCTGAAGCCTATACCCTTTGCGATGCTGCAGCCCCAACAGATGAGGTGCTCGGCTGTGACCTGCTGGTCATGACGACAAAGGCCTACGATTTGAAAAACGCACTGAGACCATTTGCCGAGAAAGGACGCTGCCCGGCGATCTTGCTGCTCCAAAACGGAATGGGCGCTGCAGAGATTGCTCGCGAAGCACTAGGTTCGGACGTCGCTGTTTACTCAAGCGCCATGATGATTGGTATGGTGCGGCAATCTCCAACAGGCGTGGACGTGACGGCTCAATCCAGTCCTATTCTGTGTGGCTCACTTCTAGGCGACAGTGACGAACAGCTCAAAGAAGTACTGCGGGTCGCTGAGCAGGGGTTTGTACCAATGGCTTATGACCCCTCAATTCGGGAGACCATCGCTTTCAAGCTCCTGTTCAACAGTTGTATGAACCCGACTGGCGCTTTGACCGGACTGACCTACGGCGAGCTGTTCGAAAACCCCGAGTCCAGAGAGCTGATTGTCGGATTGGCGGACGAAACACTGGCGGTCTATGCGAAGGCATATGACTATCGACCTGCCGACAACGGGCAGCACTATGTTGATAAGATCCTCAGCAAAATCATCTTCCCGCGTGGGCAAGGCCACCGCTCATCCATGCTTCAGGACCTGCAAGCTGGAAGAAAGACGGAAGTCGATTTCTTAAATGGCGCGATCATCCGACTTGCAGACGATGAAGGGCTACCTTCTGTAAAACACAAATGCATCAGTCAGCTCATAAAGGCCTGTGAGGGCTCCAAGGCGTTTGGCCAGTGAAGGCAAGCAGACTTTGAGAGCGCTGATTGCGACTGCAGCTTAGTCCCGCTCTGCCGTCCTCTGACTCCCTGAACTAATTGTAACAGTTCATCCAAAACCGTCAGATGCTGGTTGTAAACCAAGTTCGCCGAATGCTGCGAGTCGAAGGAATATCGGATCACGTTGTTGCAAGGGTACATTACACAAATTTTTTTAGCGTGGTGTCAGGTTATAAATATAGCAAAGAACTGTATGTATCGGAGCTGCTAGGGGCGGTCTTCCACTCCTACGAGGCGGGCAGTACTGCACGAATCTCTAATTGCCTTTAGCCCTTGATATGTCGGCCCGTGATAAAAGTCCTCCCAGTCTTCTAGTGTTGGGAATTCGAGCAGAACAATCCGTCGTGGTTCCCAATCGCCTTCATACACTTTGTGCTGGCCGCCTCGGGAAAGGTATTTCGCGCCCGCTTTCTCTAACGCTGGTTTAACACCAAGCATGAACTCTTGGTATTTCTCCATGTCGCTGATCTCGACGTCAAAAATTACAAACGCTGCCATTGGGGTCCTCGCTCAGTAGAAAAACTGTTGTCTCAATGTCGGAACTCTAATTACCATTCTTTTGAAACACAATAATAAATTCTCAAAGCGGACGTTAGTGTAATCTAGTGAACGGTAACTTCGTCCGCATAGCAGTCATTGGAGTAAAAAATCAACTTATGCATCTCCCCTGTCATCAAATGTCTCCTCCTGGCACATTTCGGAAGCTGATGAAGAGTGCTGCAGTGTCTGCATCAGTTGTTCGGTTTGCCAAAACACTGCAAGAATTTGAATTCAATGGTGAATAGGCATTTCACCTCTAACGTGGTGCACGTTTTGCCAAAATGCGCTGTAAAGTACGGCGGTGCATGTTTAGGCGACGCGCGGTCTCAGAGACATTGCGATCACACATTTCATAAACCCGCTGAATATGTTCCCAACGTACGCGATCTGCTGACATTGGATTGTCAGGTGGTCCAGCTTTTTCATCCGGTCCACGTGTTAACGCTGCAACAACATCATCTGCATCAGCTGGTTTTGCAAGATAATCGACTGCACCGAGCTTCACAGCGGTTACCGCAGTTGCGATATTGCCATAGCCTGTGAGCACGACCATTTTCGTATCTTCACGCTTTTTGCGAATAGCTTCTAAAACATCAAGTCCATTGCCATCGCCCAAACGCATATCAACAACCGCATATTTAGGTGGGGCAGCATTGGCCTTTGCCAATCCTTCTGCAACGCTTTCGGCGGTTTCAACTTCAAAACCACGGCTTTCCATTGCCCGCGCTATACGGCGCAGAAATGGGCCATCATCTTCAACGATGAGTAGGGATGGGTCAGGACCAAGTTCAGCATTCATGTTCGTACTATCCAAGTTCAATATCGACCTAACAGATATAGGCATTTTTTTACTTGTTTTCAGATACCAACATAATGCTTTGTAAAAAACGCGTCAAATTGACCACTTATGCAAGATCGGCAACAACTGAATCCAAAACCATCATACCTGATGGGGTGCATCTAATTCTATTGTTATTAATACGTTCGATCATACCGTAATGGATCAAATTGCTCTCACGTTCAGTATCAAACTCCCGATCGCTAAGCGACGACCAGCGGCTGACATCAATACCTTCGCGCAACCGCAAACCCATAAGTAACATTTCATCTGCTTGGTCTTGCGACGTCAGTTGCTCAATATCTATGATGCCGTGTTCATGCTGCTCAACAAGTTCCAACCACGTTTCAGGATGCTTTTCCGTTACGGTGGCAAATTTCTTTCCACCAGTTGAAATACGGCCATGGGCACCTGGCCCCACACCTACATAATCCCCATAACGCCAATAATTGAGGTTATGCTGGCTTTCTGCACCGGGCTGGGCATGATTTGAAACTTCGTATGAAGGCATGCCATTTTCTGTGCAAACCTTTTGCGTTATTTCATAAAGCTCAGCTTGTAAACTGTCTTCCAGCATCGGGATTTTGCCAGCTTCATGAAGCTTAAAAAACGGAGTGCCTTCTTCAATTGTCAATTGATAAAGCGATAAATGATCCGCGGCTAAATCAATCGCTTTACGCAATTCATCTGCCCAATCAGCTGGTGTTTGATGAGGTCGGGCATAGATTAAATCAAAAGACATGCGCGGGAAAATATCACGCGCTAATGAGATCGCTTTTTTGGCCTCTTCAACATTGTGCAGGCGACCTAAAAACTTAAGATCTTTATCATTGAGTGCTTGTACACCCATAGAAACGCGATTAACCCCCGCCTGTCGATAGCCTTTAAATCTTGAAGCTTCCACACTTGATGGATTTGCTTCCATGGTGATTTCAATGTGGTCAGGTACAGTCCAAGCTGATTTAACCGCTTGCAATATCTCAGACACGGTTTCAGGGTCCATCAATGATGGCGTACCCCCGCCGATAAAGATCGAGGTGACCTCCCGAGGGCCTGTTGATTGCCGATTATGCTCAATCTCACGTTTAAACGCTTCAACAAACCTGGGTTGATCAATCTTTTGATGCCGAACATGCGAATTGAAGTCACAATAAGGACATTTGGCGGCACAAAATGGCCAATGCAGATAGATCCCAAAACCGGGTTCTGCATTGATCGGAAAATTATAAATGGCAGCCGACAAAGGCGTTGTCCTTATCGATCAAGACAGGTTTCAGCAAACAGCTTAAAAGCACGTGCACGATGAGATAATGCATGTTCATCGCCAGGTTTCCAGCCATGCTTTTCTTCCGCTGTCATTTCACCAAACGTCACATCATAGCCATTGGGTTTAAACACAGGATCATAACCAAATCCGGAAGTGCCACGCGGTGGCCAAACAAGTTGCCCTTCCGCTTCACCGCGGAAATATTCGCGATGCCCATCTGGCCATCGCATGCACAAAACGCTGACAAATCTTGCTGTACGCTGTTCAGGTTCGCTCGCATTCGCTTCAGACAATGCATCTTCAACCTTTTGCATCGCCATGCCAAAATCACGGCTTCCGTCTTCTTTTTCAGCCCAATCAGCTGTGTAAACCCCAGGTGCACCATCTAATGCATCAACAACAATGCCAGAATCATCAGATAATGCAACAAGACCGGTTGCCATTGATGCTGCATCAGCTTTTGTTGCGGCATTTTCCTCAAAGGTCACCCCATTTTCAGGAGGCTCCGGCAAGCCAAGTTCACCTGCGGAGACAACTTGGACACCAAGAGGTCCGATTAAGTCGCGGATCTCTTCAAGCTTGCCAGCATTATGCGTGGCGAGAACAATTTTTTCACCTTCGAATTTACGCATGATTTATTACCTTTATGCCGATGCTTTATACAAGAGCTGCTTTTTGAAGTTCGACAAGCTCAGTAATGCTATTTTTAGCAAGACCCATAAGTTGCGCAAACTCATCCTCAGAAAAAGGTTCAGCTTCTGCTGTTCCTTGAATTTCAACTATGCCACCGCGACCTGTCATCACAAAGTTCGCATCTGTTTCAGCCGATGAATCTTCTAAATAGTCAAGATCGCTCACGGGTTGACCAGCAAAAATTCCGCAGGAAATTGCTGCGACATGATCTTTTAACACGCGGTCAACTTTGACCATATTGCGATCTTCCATCCATTGTAGACAATCGCGCAATGCAAGCCATGCACCTGTAATAGAGGCTGTGCGTGTGCCGCCGTCTGCCTGCAAAACATCACAATCGATAGAGATCTGACGTTCGCCCAAGGCTTCCATATCAACAACCGCACGAAGCGAACGTCCAATAAGACGCTGAATTTCTTGCGTGCGGCCAGATTGCTTGCCAGAACTTGCCTCACGGCGCATGCGACTGCCAGTTGAGCGTGGCAACATGCCATATTCAGCCGTTACCCAGCCTTTGCCGCCATTGCGCAACCACGGTGGGACACGATCTTCAAGACTTGCCGTGCAGAGAACATGTGTGTCACCGAATTTTACTAAGCATGAGCCTTCCGCGTGTTTAGAAAATCCACGCTCGAATGAAACCTCTCGCATTTGATCCGTTTTTCTACCTGATGGTCTCATGAAACTCTCCAATTGATATGCTGATAATTGCGCTCAGCGACGATTTCGATTTGTGCTTATCTAGCTTTTGTTTGGCAAGGTTGCAAAGGAAAAGCTTGTTGCTTGCTAAATTCCAAAGAAATTTCTGGTAGCTTGGTTCGGCAATAGCTATATATTTTGTAATACAAGCATTTTTGCGTCAAAGGAGCGGGGAAACCCGGAAACATATTGGCTGAGTTGGATGATCGTTCGCGCGAAGTTTTTAAAAGTATTGTCGAAACCTATCTTGGTTCCGGCGAACCATTAGGCTCACGCAGTTTATCGCGACTATTGCCGATGACGCTTTCGCCGGCATCCGTGCGCAATGTGATGAGCGATCTTGAGGAATTAGGACTTATATATTCACCGCATGTGAGTGCAGGGCGTCTACCCACACAAAGTGGTCTGCGGTTTTTTATTGATGCATTCATGCAAGTCGGCGATCTTCAGCCTGAAGAACGTGAGCAGATTGAGCAACAAGTGCCATTAAGCAATGATCAGCCGGTTGAAGGATTGCTCACCGAAGCCAGTAAGATGCTATCGGGCCTATCAAGCGGGGCTGGGCTCGTAATTGCTGCGAAAAATGACAGTGCGATCAAGCACATTGAGTTTATTCGGCTTGAGCCGACAAAGGCCTTGGCAGTTATTGTTGGAGGCGGGGATCGGGTTGAAAACCGCGTGATTGATTTGCCAGCAGGCACAACATCTTCGCAGCTCACCGAAGCCAGCAATTTTTTAAACGCACATTTGGCTGGGCGTACTTTTTCAGAGGTGCGCGGCGAGCTAGAAAAATTGCGAAATCTTATTCGTCGAGAATTGGATACATTATCCAGTGATTTGGTTGAGCGCGGATTGGCGGTTTGGGCTGATGATAAATCAGATAGTCGCCAGGGCAGTATAATTGTTAGAGGGCGCTCCAAGCTTTTGGAAAACGTTGCTGCCAATGACGAGTTGGAACGTTTGCGGTTGTTATTTGATGATTTGGAGAAAAAGGAAAGCCTGATTGAATTGATGAACTTGGCTGAAGAAGGTTCAGGTGTTCGGATTTTCATTGGGTCTGAAAATAAATTATTCTCGTTGTCCGGCTCATCGCTTGTCTTTGCCCCATTACATGATGAGGGTGAAAAAGTTGTTGGCGCCGTTGGGATTATTGGTCCTACGCGACTAAACTATTCACGTGTTGTTCCGGTTGTGGATTACACAGCCCAACTTGTTTCAAGACTCATGCAAAAAAGTTGAATGATATTCTTTGGTAGCTTAGGATGGCTCAATAAGATATCTCGAGTGTCGTTGATGTCGTGATGGATTTTAACAAGACTAGATCAAATCGCCTTTAAACAATAATTTAGTTCAAGATCACAGGTAGTGCGCGTTGGAAGATAAACAGGAATATCGTGTTTTAGCCCGGAAATATCGTCCGAAGGACTTCACTGACCTGATTGGCCAAGAGCCGATGGTTCGTACGCTCACCAATGCATTTTCAACGGGCCGTATCGCGCAAGCCTGGATGCTAACAGGTGTTCGCGGAGTGGGTAAAACCACCACAGCCCGTATTCTCGCGCGAGCGCTCAATTATGAAAGAGATGGCATTGATCAACCGACAATTGATATCACCGAGTTAGGTGAGCACTGTCAGGCGATCATGGATGGCCGTCATGTCGATGTAATTGAGATGGATGCCGCGTCTCATACAGGTATTGATGATATTCGTGAAATCATCGAACAAGTCAGATATCGCCCTGTCTCTGCACGATATAAAGTCTACATCATCGATGAGGTGCACATGCTATCAACGCAAGCTTTTAACGGCTTGCTAAAGACGCTTGAAGAGCCGCCTGAGCATGTGAAGTTTATCTTTGCGACAACAGAAATTCGCAAAGTTCCAATCACAGTTCTCTCGCGTTGCCAGCGTTTTGATTTAAGGCGAATTGAAATTGGTGCACTCTCCTCTCATTTTAAGATGATAGCGGATAAAGAAGGCGTGACGATTGATGAGGAATCTCTTTCAATGATCGCCCGTGCAGCTGAAGGTTCAGCGCGTGATGGACTTTCACTACTTGATCAAGCGATTGCCCATGGCAGCGGTCATGTGGAAGCCCAAGCCGTGCGTGCCATGCTAGGACTAGCGGATCGCACAAGAATTGCCACATTATTTGATCTTCTCATGAAGGGTGATGTGAGCGAAGCGTTGGGTGAATTTAAAAGCCAATATGATGCCGGTGCCGACCCGCGTGTTATATTAACCGATCTCGCTGATTTTACGCATTTGGTGACGCGAATGAAATATGTGCCGGACGCACGTGAAGATGCTAGCCTTAATGAAGTTGAACGAACTCATGGTTCTGAGTTTGCGCAAAAGCTAGCGACGCCAATTTTATCACGTACATGGCAAATGCTGCTCAAAGCGATTACCGAAGTATCAAGTTCAAACAGACCGTTTGCAACCGCGGAAATGGCACTTATTCGCATTGGGCATTCTGCCCATCTGCCGACACCCGAAGACTTAGCAAAAATTGTACAAAACCAAGATGCTTCCTCGCAAGGTTCTGCATCTGGAAATGGCGGAAGTGCGGGAGCGGCATCACCAAATGGTGACGGCAATGGTTCATCAACAAGCGCTGTTGCAAGCCAATATGTATCAGCGCAAGGCAATGGTGGTGGGGCAAGCGCAATGTTAACTCAGGGCGCTGCAGTTTCGCAAAATAGACCTGTTTTAGCGGTAGATAACACAGATCCTGCACTACAAAGTAAAGCAGAAAACATTCCCTCAAAACCAGCAGAAGTCCCGCAAGTTCAAATTAATTCTTTGGATGACCTGGTGGCGCTGGCAGACAAAAATCGTGATGTTGCAACCAAAATTCAAATCCGCAACCATGTTAGATTGGTGAAGGTGGAGCCCGGTCGCCTTGAGATTAACCTCACGGAAGATGGTTCACCTCAATTGCCTGGTGATTTGATCAATAAGTTGCAAAAATGGACGGGAACAAAATGGATCGTCGCGTTAAGCCGGGATGAAGGTGGCGCAACTTTATCTGAGATCGCCAATGAACATCGTCAAGCATTGGTAATCGATGCAAAAGAAGACAAAGATGTTGCCGCAATTTTAGCGAAATTCCCCGGAGCCAAAGTGACAGATGTGCGCATATCCGTCAAAGACGACAACGAATTTACAATATTAGAAACAGATGATGGTGATATTTCACCAGATACAATTGAACTCGATGATGATGGCATCATCGAATAACGAAATAGATAGGAGACGACTATGCGTGACCTTATGGGTATGATGGGCAAAGTCAAAGAAATGCAAGAAAAAATGGGTGAGATGCAAGACGAGATTGCAGCCACTGAAATCGAGGGTACATCAGGTGGCGGCATGGTCACTGTTAAGATCAATGGTAAAGGCGTCATGCTAGGTCTTTCAATCGACCCCTCTCTCTTCAAAGAAGATGATGTGGAAATTTTAGAAGACTTAATTGTTGCAGCATTTAACGATGCAAAAGGTAAGGCTGAGGCGGTTACTGCAGAAAAAACTGCTGAACTTACTGCAGGTTTACCAATCCCTCCGGGCATGAAACTGCCATTTTAGGCTTTGATCCCGATATTAATTTGAGGACTTAACGCGTCGAATCACCTAAAAACCTGTTATGGCTAAGCGCGTAACAGGTCCTGAAATTGAAAAACTCATTCAACTTTTGGCGCGGGTCCCTGGATTAGGGCCCCGTTCGGCACGCCGCGCCGCATTGCATATGATCAAAAAGAAAGACCTGCTTTTAGGCCCCTTAGCTGGTGCCATGAGTGAAGCCTTTGATAAAGTGTGCGAATGCCAAACTTGCGGCAATATCGATACATCCAGTCCATGCGCAATTTGTGTTGATCCTCGACGTGATGCAGCAACACTTATTGTTGTTGAGGATGTCGCTGATTTATGGGCACTTGAACGTGCAGAAGTTATGAATGTGCGCTATCATGTATTGGGCGGAACGCTCTCTCCACTTGATGGTATTGGCCCAGATGACTTATCAATTTCAGCGCTCGTCGATCGCGTTGAAAGCGAAAATATTGCAGAGCTCGTTATTGCGGTAAACGCAACCGTTGAGGGGCAAACCACAGCCCATTATATCACCGATCAGCTGACTGGCATGGATGTGAAAATTACCCGATTGGCGCATGGTGTGCCTGTGGGCGGGGAGCTTGATTATCTCGATGAGGGCACATTGACGGCCGCAATGAGGTCTAGAACATCACTATAATATGGCATTATTCAGGAGTGTAAACTTATGCAAAGACTAGTTTTGTTGATCACCATCTTGTGTTTGTCTTCTTTGCCGGTAACCGCAAATACAGCGCTAAATAAGCAGTTTTCCGCTTGGGTGAAAAGTGATCTTTGGCGAGAGGCAAGTGCTGCGGGTGTTTCCAAGCGTACATTTAACCGCACCATGGCCAATGTCAGTCTGAATTTGAAATTGCCTGATCTGGTATTGCCGGGTGCAAAACCAAAAGTACAAAAGCAGTCGCAAGCTGAATTTCGCTCGCCGGCTAAATACTTCAGCCAGAAACGACTGCGTGGACTTGCAAGCGTCGGCAATCAGTTGTTGATTAAAAACCAAAAATTACTGGCGCGTATTGAGAAAAAATATGGTGTGCCTGCAGGTATCATCCTTGCCATTTGGGGTCGCGAATCCGGCTATGGTCGAGCATCAATACCGTATTCAGTAGTCGATGTGCTGTCGACAAAAGCCTACCTATCAACGCGCAAAGCCTTTTTTAAAAGAGAACTTATTGCAGCGTTGCAAATCATCCAATCAGGCGATGTAGCTTCATCAAAGATGAAAGGCTCATGGGCGGGCGCAATGGGTCAGCCACAGTTCATGCCATCAAGTTATTTAAGATTTGCTGTTGATTTCGATGGTGACGGCAAGCGCGATATTTGGAACTCAACCGCGGATTCGCTTGCGTCCATTGCAAACTATCTTTTGCAAAGTGGCTGGCAAACCAATCGTGATTGGGGCTTTGAAGTGACTTTGCCAAACCGCGCTAACTGCGCGCGTGAAGGGCCTGATCGCGCCAAACCAATTTCCTCCTGGGTAAATGAAGGTGTCACACGCGTTAGCGGCCGACCTTTTCCATCCATTGAAATGCCGCAAAGCGGCATGCTCATCCTACCAGCAGGGGTTTCTGGTCCAGAATTTATCGTCACGCCAAATTTTTATGTCATTAAGGAATATAACAATTCCGATCTATATGCATTGTTTGTTGGAAACTTAGCCGACCGCATTGTTTTCGGCATGGGCGATTTTAAAACCTCATGGAAAAACAATGAAGTGATGTACCGATCAGATATTCGCACCATTCAGCAACGCCTTGAGAAAAAAGGCTATGATGTTGGCGGTGCAGATGGACTACCAGGGTTTAAAACGCGTCGATCTATTGGTGACTGGCAGGCGAAAAATAACATCCGCCAAACCTGTTTTCCTAACAATAAACTTCTCAAACAAATCAGGTAGTCCTCATGGATCAAAGAGTTAGCATCATCACGCTTGGCGTTTCAGATCTTAAAAAAGCCAAAGCGTTTTACGATGGGCTTGGTTGGAAATCTGTTGCGCAAACTGCGGGTGAAGAAATTATCGCGTATGATTTGCATGCTATGACTCTAACGCTTTATCCGTGGGATAAGTTGGCGCAAGACGCTGGTGTGCCGCACGAGCGATCAGGCAGTTCAGCAATTACGCTTGCATATAATGTCAGCTCAGAAACGGAAGTTGATGAGACAATTGCCCATGTCAAAGCATTAGGCGCAACGATTACCAAACCCGCTCAAAAAGCATTTTGGGGTGGATATTCCGCATGCTTTAAAGATCCCGACGGGCACATTTGGGAAGTTGCATGCAACCCATTTTCCAAGCTAGGTCCCAAAGGTGAGTTCCAGTGGCTTGGGGTGAACGAATAAGTTGCTAGAGATCTAGTTTTCGTTTCAATTGCACGATTGCTAAATCAAGAGCAGATAAAAACCGTGATCGATCCGCTTTAGAAAACGGTGCTTGTCCACCGATTTGATCACCACCTGCGCGAAGGTCCGCCATTATTGAACGTGTTGCAACGGCCATGCCAATTGAGTTTTCGGTGAATGGTTTACCTGTTGATGAGATAACGACCGCCGATTGATTTATGCATCTTTCTGCAAGCAAAATATCAGATGTAATGACAATCGAAGACTGGTTCGCTCGTTCGGCAATATAGTCATCAGCTGCATCAAACTTATCATTGACGATGACGCGCTCGATAAGCGGATCATCAGGTACGCGTAAAAAGCTATTGGCCACGACGGTGACTTGAAGCGAATAACGTTCTGCTACTTTATAAATTTCGTCTTTTACAGGGCATGCATCGGCATCGATATAGATATGGATCAACTGGGATTCTCCTTCTAAACGCCATATAACAGCGTTACAGATTTGCGGCAAATCGCGTTGGGTATTCGTAAAACTCAAGCTTTTAAAAAACGGATCAAAACAGTGATTTGATGATCATAGTGAAAATAATCATGATTTGGCCTGCCAACAGCGCTAAAATAAACCGAATCCCGCTTGCTTCTTTTTAATTCCCGCCTTAAATCCAAACACATGAAAACACCTCTTTCCCATATCCGCAACTTTTCTATCGTTGCTCACATCGACCACGGTAAATCCACTTTGGCCGATAGACTTATTCAAGCTTGTGAAGGTTTGACAGATCGTGAGATGTCGTCTCAAGTTCTTGATAGCATGGATATCGAAAAAGAGCGCGGCATTACGATTAAAGCGCAGACCGTACGCTTGCACTATAAATCAAATGCAGGTGAGGATTATGTCCTAAACCTCATCGACACACCTGGCCACGTAGACTTTGCCTATGAGGTGTCTCGTTCACTTACCGCGTGTGAAGGATCACTTTTGGTTGTTGATGCGTCTCAAGGTGTTGAAGCGCAAACGCTCGCAAATGTTTATACAGCCCTTGATGCGGATCATGAGATTGTGCCGGTGCTGAATAAAGTCGATTTGCCGGCTGCTGAACCTGAGCGTATTCGAGAGCAAATAGAAGAAGTCATCGGACTTGATGCATCTGATGCTCTCATGATTTCGGCCAAAACCGGCATTGGCATTCCTGAAGTGCTTGAAGCCATTGTTGACCGTTTACCTCCGCCTGAGGGTGGTGATCGCGATGACCCGCTAAAAGCGCTTTTGGTTGATAGCTGGTATGATACATATTTGGGCGTTGTGGTGTTGGTGCGTATCATCAATGGCACGCTTAAAAAGGGGCAAGTCATTCGCTTGGTCGGCACGGGTGCGAAATACCCCGTTGATCGCGTTGGCATCATCACGCCAAAACTTGTCACTGTTGATGAGCTAGGCCCGGGAGAAATCGGTTTTATCACAGCCTCGATCAAAGAAGTTGCTGATACGCGTGTGGGTGATACGATCACCGAAGACAAGCGTCCAACAGATGATGTGCTGCCAGGATTTAAGCCTGCGCAACCTGTTGTGTTCTGCGGTTTGTTTCCGATCGATGCAGCTGACTTTGATGATCTTCGTAGCGCCATGGGTAAATTGCGTTTAAACGATGCATCTTTCTCGTTTGAAATGGAATCATCAGCTGCGCTTGGATTTGGTTTCCGCTGCGGCTTCTTAGGGTTGTTGCATCTTGAAATTATCCAAGAACGTTTGGAGCGCGAGTTTAATCTTGATCTCATCGCAACAGCGCCTTCTGTGGTTTATGAGCTTGATATGAACGATGGCCAAGTTATCGAATTACATAACCCTGCTGATATGCCAGAAGTGATGCATATCGCATCAATTCGTGAGCCTTGGATCAAAGCAACAATTATGACACCTGATGAGTATTTAGGACCAATCCTAAAGCTTTGTCAGGAGCGCCGTGGGTTACAAACGGATCTGTCTTATGTTGGCACGCGTGCAATGGTCAATTACGATCTGCCGCTCAACGAAGTGGTGTTTGATTTTTATGATCGCCTCAAGTCAATCTCAAAAGGCTATGCGAGTTTTGATTATAAGATTGATGATCACCGCGACGGTAATCTGGTTAAGATGTCTATTCTGGTCAATTCAGAACCGGTGGATGCATTGTCAATTTTGGTCCACAGATCAGCGGCTGAAAAGCGTGGTCGTTCCATGTGTGAGAAACTAAAAGACCTAATCCCGCAACACATGTTCCAAATCCCTGTGCAAGCAGCAATTGGTGGCAAAATCATTGCGCGTGAAACTATTCGTGCCTTGCGTAAAGATGTGACGGCAAAGTGTTATGGTGGTGATGCGTCTCGTAAGCGTAAGCTTCTTGATAAGCAGAAAAAAGGTAAGAAGCGGATGCGTCAGTTTGGTCGCGTTGATATCCCGCAAGAAGCCTTTATCGCAGCGCTTAAGATGGACGACTAACGGTTTTTTACAAACGAGCCGGAATGTAATAATTCTCTCGAGGAACCTGAATATATTTCCC
The DNA here is from genome assembly GCA_039986595.1 of Lentilitoribacter sp. Classification (GTDB taxonomy): domain Bacteria; phylum Pseudomonadota; class Alphaproteobacteria; order Rhizobiales; family Rhizobiaceae; genus Lentilitoribacter. The sequence goes on along the minus strand of JBDWQJ010000004.1, from coordinate 415,592 downwards.
AGGATAATTGTTCAGACCCGATTTTAAATATTACTGATGCGATGGTGTTTTCTTCATCAGGATCATCGGCTCCTCTTCGCCAAATCGGCAATCCATCACCGGATATATCCCGCAAAATATCAAGCGGGTTTTCAGTTTTGTTTAGTAGCAGATCGTCTATACGCGCCAGCCGATCACTTGATGATTTGGTGATAATTTGCGCATCGCATTTAACTGTCGAAACATGATTGGCGTGCCCAGTGGGCCGCTTTATTTCAGTGACGTGACAATTCCCGCCACCATGTTCGATGCTGAGTAATTCCGTTCGGCCAACTTGCGCGATGGTATAATGAAATCCACCGGAGAATTGATGCTGCGTTAGTAGCTGTCGAACCTCATCAAGGTTGCTACAGTTTAAAACGGCACGCGCCAACACCATGCGCGGAACTTGCGGGGTAAAACCTGTCAGCCTGATATTATTGATGGTGACTGCAAGGCCTGATCGCGTGCAAGCAAAACTATGTCCCGGGATAGAACCTGGATAACAAAACGACATGAAACCATTAGCACCTGCACAATCAACCAAAAAGCACGTCTTATCTAAAGATGGAATTCCATCTTCATTATGCGCGACTGTAATGGGATTCCCGGGATATTGAAGTGTCGTGCAGCCATCGGGTGAATTGACAAGAAGATCCCCGCGGCAATTCCATGCGAACACAGTTTCAAAAGGCAGATCTAACCCTTCAGCTAAACCTTTTAATTCTTCATATATCTCGGGAAATAATTTCGCTGTTTGCTTTTGCAAATCTTTGACGAGATCGCTTTTGGCAAGTAGCTGGATTTGTTTCCATAAAGGTTCATGAACAAGGTTTTCATGCACCGCCTGACGACCATTTTTGCCAAGCAGATAGCCAAGCTTAAAGCCTTTGGTGGGAGAGGTAATGAGCTTTAACTCTTCAGACATTTAACCTCTCCAACAGTGCTTTATGCGTTACGCTTAAGTGTTGTGATGAAGAACCCATCTGTTCCAGTTCTTTTAGGTGAACACAATATACCAAGACCTGTATGAGATTGTGGCACCTCATCGCGTCCGGTTAATTCAACCCATTTTGGCGTTAGATCAACCGTTTCAAAGTGCGAGTTCTGTGATAAGAAATCGGCGACGATTGCATCATTTTCCTGAGGTAGGACTGAGCAAGTAACGTAAGTCAGTTGTCCGCCAACATTGACATATTTAGATGCTTTTTCGATCACTTCTTTTTGTTGATTTAAACGTAAGCCGAGGCTCTTTTCAGATAAACGCCATTTTGTATCAGGGCGCCTGCGCCAAGTGCCTGTGCCGCTACAAGGCGCATCAACAAGCACCTTATCGCAATTGTTTTTAAGTTGCTCAAGCGACGCGTCATCTTCAATCAGTTGAACATTACGGGTGCCTGCGCGTCGCAATCTTTCGATCATTGGTGCCATTCGGCGGCGGTCATTATCATAGGTATGAATTTGCCCGCTATTTTCCATCGCAGCGCTTAGCGCAAGTGATTTGCCACCACCACCAGCGCAATAATCTAAAACCTGTTCGCCTTTTTTCGCATCCGTTAGCGCGGCCGCAAGCTGAGAACCCTCATCTTGGATTTCAAACCAGCCCTTTGCAAATGGGATGTCAGCAGAAACATTTGGCATTCTATCCGGACCGTTTTCAGCCGTAATGCGCACACTATCAGCTAATAAATCACCTGGTTCGGGATTGGACTTTGAAAGCGAATTCAGCACTTTCTCGCGGGTAGATTTGAGCGTGTTGACGCGAAGATCAAGAGATGGTCGCTGGGCAAGCGCTTGCGCTTCTAATAGCCAGTCATCACCAAATGTTTGTTTAAACTCTTCTAAAAGCCAGAGCGGAATGTCAGCTCTTACGTTTTCGTCAGCCTTTGACAGATCAGCGTTCCTAAAATCAGAAATCTGCTGATCGCTTAAAAACTCAGGAGCAAACTTATCGCCGTCGAGTTGCTCTCTTAAGTCTTCAACGTCCATTTTCCATTGGCGCAATAAAACAGCAAACGCAATGGCGCGGGGGCTGTCATCGCCCATCATAAATCCATGCGAGAGCTTCATGCGAAGCGCATCATAAACAATATTGCCAATGGCACCACGGTCACCAGAGCCTGCAAAACGGTGTGAACTACCCCAATCCTTTAGCGCATTTGCCACGGGTTTGTGATGCTGTTCGATAGCTTCTAATACTTCGATTGCAGCTTGCAATCGGCCACCAAGTCGCATGGTGCACTCCAATTCAATAAATGTAATGATCTTTTAAGGGTCGTAGACCCTTATCACCAATGTTGCAAGCTTATAGTCAAATGGCTAAATGCAGCGACCACCATCAACTTCCATCGCGACGCCAGTAACCATTGATGCTTCGTCTGAGCATAAAAAGCAGGCTGCATTTCCCATGTCTTCTGGCGTTGAAAATCGACCGATTGGAATTGTAGAAATAAACTTAGCGCGGATGTCGGGCGTATCTTCACCCATAAAAGATTTTAATAGCGGCGTTTCGCCTGCAACGGGATTAATTGCGTTCACACGAATGCCGGAACTTGCCAGCTCTATAGCCATGGTTTTCGTCGCCGTGATCATCCAGCCTTTTGAACAATTATACCAGTTCAGATTAGGGCGGGGTGAAACCCCTGCGGTTGATGCGACGTTTAAGATCGCCCCAGCTTTGTTGTTTTTCATATGCGGAATGAGATATTTAGCCGTTAGATAAACCGACTTCATATTCACGTTGTAAACGCGGTCAAAATCGTCTTCACTCACGTCTTCAAGCGGCGTCGGCATGTGCGTCACCCCAGCATTATTAACGAGGATATCAATCTTACCGAATTTTGAGATCGCGGTTTCAACCATGTTTTTAACACTGTCACCGGAAGCCACATCAGCTTGAATGGCAATTGTAAGATCGCCTCTTATTTCTGCGGCTTCTTTGGCAGCTTCACCGTTGATATCGACGATAGCAACGCGTGCGCCTTCAGATAAAAATTTATCGACAATGCCCGCACCAAAACCAGAAGCGCCACCTGTGACAATTGCTGTTTTTCCTTCAAGTCTCATAGCTGAGTATCCCCTTATTTATTGTCTATTCGGTGTCTTACCCGTGCCAATTGGCAACGGTTTTAAGCGTTGAAAATCCGTAGAGTGCTTCAAAGCCTTTTTCGCGTCCATGGCCTGATTTTCCATGCCCACCAAATGGCAGTTCCACACCGCCGCCTGCGCCATAATTGTTGATAAAAATTTGACCGGATTTGAGGGCTTTTGCCATGCGCATTTGTCGTCCGCCATTTTCGGTCCAAACACCTGCGACCAACCCGTAGTCTGTGCCATTGGCAATCGCTATAGCTTCTTCCTCACCATCGAATGGAATGATAACCTGCACAGGGCCGAAAATTTCATCTTTGGCAAGCGGGTGATCAGGCGCAACATCTTTTAACAATGTTGGCAATACATATGCGCCATCTTCTGGAAGATCATCGGTAAAATGCCCTTGCGCTGAGATCGTCACATCACCGGTTTCTGCTGCACTTAAAAAGCCATCGACGATTTCTTTCTGCCGCATGGATACAAGCGGACCCAAGGAATGGTCGTTCATTGCAGGCCCCACGGTGAGTTTCTCGTAAGCATCGCTCATCCGGTTTACAACATCGTCATAAACACCACGTTCAACCAAAATTCGAGATGCTGCAGAGCATGTTTGCCCAGCGTTTTGAATGCCAGCGTTGACGAGGAAGGGTAATGCGCGATCAATATCCGCATCATTAAAGACAATCTGCGGAGATTTGCCGCCAAGCTCCAGCGTAACAGGTACGATATTTTCAGATGCAGCTTGCTGAACTTTAACCCCTGTCGCAACCGAGCCAGTAAACGAAATATGGTTCACATCCTTATGAGATGTGAGCGCAGCACCGGCTTCATGGCCATATCCTGGCACGACATTCAGCGCACCTTTTGGTAACCCGCATTCATCAGCAATTTTAGCAAAAGCCAATGCGGTTAAACATGCTTCCTCTGCTGGTTTTAAAACACAAGCGTTCCCCATAGTCAGCGCAGCACCAACGGATCGTCCGATGATCTGCATAGGATAATTCCACGGCACAATATGTCCTGTCACCCCGTGGGGTTCGCGCAATGTGTAAACATTATAATCCAGCATATAGGGAATTGTTTGGCCGTGAACTTTATCCGCAGCACCACCATAAAACTCCATATAGCGCGCCAATGCGATGGCATCATTTCGCGCTTGGGCAAGCGGTTTTCCAACATCGCGTGCTTCAAGCTCTGCCAGCCAATCAATTTGATTAAGGATCTCCATGCCGATCTTAGAGATCAAACGCCCACGTTCTGCAGCGGTCATTTGTCCCCATTCGCTATCCAACGCGCTTTGTGCGGCTTTAACAGCAAGGTCAATATCTTCAGATGTACCCTGGGCAATATCGCAAAGTTTGGTGCCGTAAGACGGATCGAAAAGTTCGATCTTCTGGCCATTTACGGGCGGAACCCATTTACCATCAATGAAGCAATGATCGTTTTGAAGTTTTGTGTCGAATGCAGTCATTTAAGTTATCTTTTCTTTGGCGCGGATTTCGTCGATATCCAGTTTTGGAATGGCTTTAATCAGCGATTTTGTATAGGCATGCTGTGGGTTTTCAAACACATCTTGTGTTGGCCCTGTTTCAACGATCCTACCTCTTTCCATCACTAAAACCCTATCAGTGATTGATCGCACGACCGATAAATCATGTGAGATAAACAAATAGGAAAGATCAAATCGATCACTTAGCTCAGCTAATAGATCAAGAACCTGCGCGCGGATTGAAACATCAAGCGCAGACACCGCTTCATCCAGAACAATCAGCGAAGGCTTGACAATAAGTGCCCGCGCAATGGCAATGCGTTGCCGCTGGCCACCTGAAAATTCGTGGATATATTTATCGCTATCGGCTGCGTTTAACCCCACACTCACCAAAGCTTCTTTGACCGCAGTATCTATCTGATCCTCGTTCAACTCCTCAGATTTTGCATAAAAAGGTTCACTGATTAGTCGTCCAACTTTGTGGCGTGGGTTGAAAGAAGAATAAGGGTCTTGGAAAACAATCTGTGTCGCTGCGCGTTGCGAAATCTCAGGACCCTTGCCTTTTGATGAAAAGGTTTCACCATTAATCAGTACATTGCCTTCATCCAGCGATTTAAGGGCTAAAATGGCACGGCTTAGTGTTGATTTCCCACAGCCCGAACCGCCAACAAGTCCGATATTTTCACCGCGATGAATTTTAAACGATACATCTTTAACTGCGCGGAAATATTGCTGTTTGGAGAAGAGGCGTTCTTTTGGAAGCTTGTAATCACATGAGACATGTTCAACGCTTAATACCACATCGTTTGCATTTTTTTGATTGGCTTCTCTTTGAGGCACATGATTAGAAGCTGAGAATAGCTGCCGCGTGTAAGGGTGTTCCATGTTCGTGAAAACATCAAAAGATGAACCTTGCTCAACGATCTCGCCATCTTTCATCACCAAAACATCATCAGCCATCTGCGCTACCACCGCGAGATCATGCGTGATGAGCATCAGCGATAAATCGTCTTCTTTGACGAGCTTTTGCAAGAGATCCAAAATCTCAGCTTGCGTTGTTACATCAAGCGCAGTTGTTGGTTCATCTGCAATGAGCAATTTCGGCTGAAGTGCGATCGCCATGGCAATCATTACGCGCTGGCGTTGACCACCGGATAAATCATGCGGATAACGCGACAGCGGGAATTCGCTTTCGGGCAATTCAACACGGTTCAGCGTTTCGCGGGCCAATTGATCAGCTTCAGCGCGAGATTTGCCTGTGTGAATACGAATGGATTCAGATACCTGATCGCCGATAGTTTTCACCGGATTAAGGGCTGTCATTGGCTCTTGAAATATCATCGAAATATCGTTGCCGCGAAGACCGCATAATTCATGCTCAGAGAGCGATTGGATATCCTGCCCGTCAAATACTATCTGACCCGACCATGTTGTGCCGTTGGGTAACAATTGCAAAATGGAAAGTGCGGTAATCGATTTGCCGGAACCAGATTCTCCTACAACGCCCAAAATGCGACCAGCCTCTATTTCAAAGCTGATATCCTTCAAGATTGGGTTTTGCGCAATCGATAAATCCAGATTGTGAACTTTTAGGAGCGTCATGATTTAACCCTCCTTAATTTCGGATCAAGCAAATCACGTAAGCCGTCGCCCATTAAGTTCAAGCCCAATACCGTCAGCACGATAGTAAGTCCTGGTACCAACGCAAGATGTGGCGCAATTGATATCAGTGTTTGTGCATCATTGAGCATGCGTCCCCAGCTTGGCAGCGGTGGTTGTGCACCAAGCCCGACATAGGCCAAACCCGCTTCCGCTAAAATGCCAAGCGAAAACTGGATGGTGCCCTGAACAATCAATAAGTTCGCAATGTTCGGCAGGATATGTTCAAAAGAAATTCGCGCTTTTGATTTGCCGCAGACTTGCGCCGCTAAAATATATTCGCGCTGCCACAAACTTAAAGCTGCGCCTCGAGAAAGCCGCGCAAAAACCGGAATATTAAAGATTCCAATCGCAATGATCGCATTCACGGCTCCGGGGCCAAATACAGCCGTAATCATGATCGCAAGCAGCAGTGATGGAAACGCAAAAATGAGATCATTGCCACGCATGATGATCTCATCAATGAGACCACCGCGTTTGCTTGCCGCATAAAGACCAAGTGGCACGCCGACAAAAATACCAACGCCAACAGCAACAAAAGCCACGGCCATTGAAACGCGTGCGCCCACCATAATCATCGATAACATATCGCGGCCAAAATGATCGGTGCCGAGCCAATGCGCCATAGACGGTGTTTTTAACTTATTGACGATTGAAATCTGCGCCGCATCATAGGGGGTCCAGATGAATGATATCAGTGCCGCGAGTACAAATATGGCCGTTAAAAACGCACCTATAATAAACCCATTTGATCGCAAAACGAGCTTCATAGTGCTCGGTTGAGAGACTGTTTGTTCACTCATCTTGAACCCTCTCGCAAACGAGGGTCAGCGATTGCATAGGCAATATCAACCAAAAAGGTCACAGCAATAACAGCAAAAACCAATAGTATCACAACGCTGCGAACCACAATCAGATCGCGTTGGGTAATACCTTGGAATACCAAACGCCCCAGACCTGGCAGGTAAAAGACATTTTCTATGATGATCCCGCCAGCCAGTAAAAACGAAAATTGTAATCCAATAATAGTTAAAACAGGGATCAGCGCATTGCGTAAAGCGTGTCGCCACAATGCCTGCTTGCGGTTTAAGCCCTTAGCGCGCGCGGTGCGGATATAGTCTTCGCTCAATGTGTCCAATAATGACGATCGCATCACGCGAGCAAGGATTGACGCTTGCGGTAATGCAAGTGCAATCGCCGGAAGTGTGAGCGCTTTCATGGCTGGGAAAAAGCCTTGATCCCATCCGGGAAAACCGCCCGCAGAAAACCATCTTAAGTTAATTGAAAATACCAAGACAAGCAGCATGGCGAACCAAAAATTTGGGATCGCAACACCCAATTGAGTGAACCCCATGACGGACACATCACCAAATGAGTTGCGCTTAGAAGCAGCATAAATGCCCGCGGGGAAAGCAATGAGCGTTGAAAGGACAAGCGCGTAGAAAGTCAGTGGTAACGATATCACAATCCGATCAGCGATTAATTCGCTGACGGGGACGCGATAGGTATATGAAATACCAAATTCACCCTGCAGCAAACCTGTGACCCAGGAAAAATATCGCGTTGCTAGAGACGCGTTTAATCCCAATTGTTCGCGTAACGCTTCAACGGCATCAGGGTCCGCATTGATTCCCAACATAAATGCGGCAGGGTCTCCGGGAATAATTTCAATAACAATGAATATCAAAATGCTGGCAACGATTAAACTTGCCGTCAGTGATATCAGTCTTTTTGATATATATCCTAGCATGATCCCGCTTTATCATCGCCCATAAAAAGAGGCGGCCTTGCAGAGCAAAACCGCCTCATTTGTTTTACTTTATTCAGACCAGTAAACACCAGTCATGTCATTGGCTTGTGTCGGTGCGTTCTCCCACAACCCTTTTAGTTTCGCGTTTGCCACACCCGTGCGTGCCAATTGGAAGAGGTACCCATTAACTGCATCATCAGCAATTTTTTGCTGCGCAGAAGCAATCAGCGCAGAGCGTTTTGCCGGGTCAGTTTCACCTGTAAGATCATCCATGATGGCTTTAAAATCCGCATCGCCATATTGGAAATAATAATCTTCGCGCGCATAAATACCAATATCAAATGGCTCTGTGTGAGACACAATTGTCAGATCAAAATCTTTGCCGCGGAAGGCTTGTTCCAGCCACTGCGCCCATTCAAGGTTAGAAATTTCTGTATCGATGCCAACTTCACGCAATTGCGCTGCAATGATTTCACCGCCACGTCGTGCATATGATGGTGGTGGAAGTTTCAAAGTGAGCGTCAAATCAGAAACGCCTGCTTCTTTTAGCAAGGCTTTGGATTTTTCCGGATCATAGGCAGATTGCGCAGTTAGATCGACGTAATCAGGATTATGTGGTGCAAAGTGCGTGCCGATAGGTGTTCCATAACCGAACATTGCACCATCAATGATGGCCTTACGGTCAATTGCATGAGTGATCGCTTGGCGAACTTTGATATTATCAAGTGGGGCTTTTTTATTGTTCATCGCAAGGATTGTTTCACCTTCAGTTGAACCAACAACCACTTCAAATCGAGGATCGGCACCAAGTTGTGCTAAATTTTCAGGAGCCGGATAAACTGGAAATGCATCGATATCTTCTGCCATCATCGCTGCAAAAGCAGCTGTTGGGTCTGAGATAAATTTAAAGGTTACGTTTTCAAGCTTAACCGCTTCACCCCAATAATCGGCATTGCGCGATAGCATAACTGCATCGCCTTTGGCCCAATTTTTAAAAGCAAATGGACCTGTTCCTACCGGATTACTTGCGTTGGTTTCAGCAGTTTCTGGCGCAACGATCACGGCATCGCCCCAAGCCATATTGAAAAGGAATGAACCGTTAGGCTTTTCTAATGTGACTTTAACGGTTAGTGGGTCGATCACATCAACAGCGGAAATACCTGCAAACAAAGCTTTTTGCGCATTGGTAGAATCTTCAGCGCGCGCACGATCTAGCGAAAATTTTACATCATCAGCGTTCATATCTGAACCATCGTGGAACTTCACACCATCATTCAGTTTAAACGTATATTCAGTGCCATCCTCAGAAATGTCCCATGATGCAGCTAAGCTCGGGTTAACGGCGCCATCAGGTCCAAAACGGGTTAAACCCTCAAAGACATTTGCGTAAACGACCTCATCGATCGCCGCTGCAGCGCCGCCTGTTGGGTCAAGATTTGGTGGTTCCAATTGCATACCAATGGTCACATCGGTATTCATTGCATGTGCCGCTGATGATACCATGAATGCAGCCACTGCGCAGGATGCAGCAAGTGCTCTCATCTTATGAGAAGTTAGATGATTGAAATTCATGTTGATCTCCCTATTCGTTTTGATTGTTCGGGTATAGCAAAGTTTTCAGCGTTTGTGCCATCACTTTAGCAGAATCTAGCATGTCTTTTATGGAAATATACTCATCTGGTTGATGCGCGAGATCCAAGATGCCTGGTCCATAGGCGATACAATCTTTAAGTTTCCCAATGCGATCAATGTGTTTTTGATCATATGTGCCGGGAGAAACAACATAGGATGGTTCACACTTAAGCACTGAGCCAATGGCCTGATGCACGGCTTGTACAACGGGAGCATTTTTATCAGCCATGGTTGGCGTAACTTTCCACAGCTCTTTAATATCATAGTCAAACGTGTCGCGTTCTTGTTTGACCCGATCTAAAAGATCGATGATCTCTTCTTGAACTTCTTCTGGTTCTTCTTCAATTAAATAGCGGCGATCTATGACGAGGCGGGCAGAATCTGGAACACAGGAAGATAAAAACCCGGTAAATCCTTCTTCAGGCTCGGGCTGTCCGCCGTGTATTGAATTAATGTTTATGGTTGAATGGCGCGCACCCTCTGGCACGACAGGCATGGAAGTTTTTCGGTTATAAAGCGCCGGGATCAACTCATCTTCAATTTTGTGAAGAACAGCACCCATGTGACGGACGGCACAATCACCCAAAAATGGCATCGCACCGTGTGCAATACGCCCCTTTGTTTCAATTTCCGCCCACCAAACACCACGATGACCCAAACAAATTCGATCTTTATTTAAGGGTTCGGGGATAATGACATGCTGCACTCGGGAAGGTGAAAAATATCCCTTCTCAGCAAGATATGCGACGCCGCCATAACCACCGGTTTCTTCATCCGCAGTTCCAGAAATTTCAATAGCACCAGGAAAATTAGGATAGGTCTCGATAAAAGCTTCTGCTGCGATGATAGAGGCAGCAAGACCGCCTTTCATATCGCATGTGCCGCGACCATAAATAAGATCGCCTTCAATTTCAGCGCCAAACGGATCTTTGGTCCAGCCTTTGCCAATTTCCACAACATCTGTGTGCGAATTGAAATGAACGCATTCGCCTCTCTTGCCGCCTTCTCTACGGGCAACGATATTCCACCTGGGATATTTATCGCTGTCGCCGGGACAGTCTTTTGCGCGAATTAACTTAGTTTCAAATCCAGACTTAGATAGCCTTTTGTCAAGGTATTCGCATATCTCCAGATAACAATCACCAGGAGGATTAAGCGTTGGAATACGGATGAGATCTTGGGTTAGTTCAACCAAATCATCCCGCTTGCTTTCAATGAGCAAAAACAATTTAGAATCATCTGTGGTAACTTCAGTCATAAGTTCAAGTCTCAATTTTAAGATATCGACGAATTAAAAATATATCTGTATATTGTCTACGGTATCAATACCGTAGTTCTACGTGAGATAGCCTAAAATGCAGGAATACCCTTTGAAACAGAATGAATTAGATACTCTCGCCTATGAGATGGCGCCATTAGGCATTGTATTGACCGAACAACGCATCGTGCGTAGTTGCAATACAACATTTGCAAATATGGTTGGTTACGACAAACAAGACATAATTGGTCAGTCCTTTCGTATGTTCTATGGAAGCCGACAAGAATTTGATGATATCCGCGATGTTGGATTAGAGCCTTTAAAAGCAAAAGGTCTCTATACTGATGAGCGGATGGTGAAATGCAAAAATGACACGCAGATTTGGTGTCGTTTTCGCGCACAAGCGCTCAACAAAGATGAGCCATTAGAGCAGATGGTCTTAAGCTTTACGTTGATTTCAGATGCAGCCGACACCGCTAGTTTTACGTTGCGCGAACGTCAAGTGATTGGCCATTTGAGCTCAGGCAAAACCAGTAAAGAGATCGGCCATGTGTTGAAAATTTCACCGCGTACCGTCGAAGATGTCAGGGCAAGACTGCTTAAGAAGCTCAATGTTCGAAATGCTGCTGAGCTTTTGGCGCGTTTAAATCATATGCCGCAATGAACTTAAATGCCGTGGGGATAAAACTCGGCTTTTAAGTAGTCCAAGGCTGCTCGGTAATCTGGTTGCTTAAATTCATATCCGAGTTTCTTAATTTTAGCGTTGGAAACACGTTTGTTTTCTCCATAAAACGAGCGCGCCATGGGTGAAAGTTCTGCGGTTTCAAAATCGATCTCTTCGGGCGGCTCGATGCCTAATAGCTCCGCTGCATACGCAACGACATCCTGCGGCGGCGCGGGTTGATTATCCGTAACATTAAATATTCCAGATGTATGTTCGCGCATCAGTAATTCGCTCGCGCCGGCAATATCGTCGACAAATATACGATTAAAAACCTGATCCTTTTTTATCAGCCGCCGCGCAGTTCCCTTCTTGTAGTTTTCAAAGGTATTGCGCCCGGGGCCGTAAATACCAGACAATCGCAGGATTGCGAGTGGAATATCGGTTTGTTCGCACAGTTCTTGCCAAAGGTTTTCTGCTTCAACACGCGCCACCGAGCGCTTGGAGACTGGCTTGCAAACAGTTGCTTCATCCACCCATGCGCCGTCGTGATTTCCATAAACGCCAACCGTTGATAGGTAACCAACCCATTGTAGGTTTGGCATTACAGCGCGCAAGTTTTCACCGACTAACGGAATGATCGGATCTCCGGTTTTATCCGGTGAAATGGATTGTATGAGATGAGTTATCGATGCTAATTCTTCTGCTAGATCAGGTGAAAACGCATCGCCTGAGAATGTAAATGGGGTGATCGCGTGGTTAGATAATAGCTCAAACTTTTCTTCAGAACGCGTGGTTCCGCCGACAAAATCAAAAGTTTCTGAAAGTTTTTTGCCAATAGCACGGCCAGAAAACCCAGCTCCAAATATCATTAAACGCAAGTTCTCATCCATTTTGTTATGTGCGAGCTAGCCGCCATTCTTCTAATACGTCAGCGCTATTTTCATCAGCGTTTGTTGATGCTTTAATATCATCTAGTTCTGAGGCCGGGACTAGTTGAGATAGTGCCCACACAGCGCATCCACGTACCACATCATTTGGGTCCTTTAGGTGCGGTTTGCAATACGCAACCAAGCTTGCATCAGCGCTATTTCCTGCGGCAATTAAAACATTTCGGATAAAGCGATCCCTCCCGATACGTTTAACGGGGGAACCTGAAAAAAAGGCGCGAAACTCAGCGTCACTAAAAGTCAAAAAATGTTTGATATCAGGTGCGATCAAATCATCGCGAGCCTGCAATTTCATCTCACTGGCATTTTGCGCAAACTTATTCCATGGGCATGCCGCTAAGCAATCATCACAACCATAGATCCGGTTGCCCATAAGGGGCCGGAGACCTCTTTCGATCGGGCCTTTATGTTCAATTGAAAGATATGAAATGCAGCGCCGAGCATCAATCTGATACGGCGCTGGAAATGCATCTGTCGGGCAGGCGCTAAGACAGGCAGAGCATGAGCCGCAATGATCAATTTCAGACGGATCTTCTTCAAGTTTTGCTGTTGTAAAAATGGATGCTAGAAAAAACCATGAGCCTTGAGTGCGGCTGACCAAATTTGTGTGCTTTCCCTGCCAGCCAATCCCTGCTTGTTGCGCGAGAGGCTTTTCCATTATCGGTGCCGTATCGACAAACACTTTCACGTCTTCGCCGGATTTTGCTGCAAATCTGCCAGCGATCTCCTTCAAGCGTCCTTTTATGATATCGTGATAATCTCGGTTACGCGCATAAACGGAAATATTTGCTTTGGTTTTTGTTTTTAGATTTAAGAGTGGATCAACATCCGGGCCATAATTCATGCTAAGCACGATGATGGATTTAGCTTCCGACCAAAGTTGGTCGGGAGAAGCTCTTCGCTCTAATGTTTCGGGTAGCCACGCCATGGTGCCATGGTATTCTTTGGCAACAAATGTTTCCAAATTAGACTTTAAGGATTGATTGGCCCGAGTGTGGGTGATGCGCATATCCGAAAAACCCAAGCGCGCCGCGTCCGCTTCAAGCAGCTGCCTTAGCTTTTCTTTTTGATTGCTCTTTGCCAATAAACCTGCTTTTCCAAGTTAAAAATCAAGATCAGTGTAATGCGCAACCGGCGGCAATTTACTAATTCGATCTGTAAGGATTGGCCGGAAACAAGGGCGCGATTTTAGGCGTTGATACCAGTCCTTGGCTTGCGGTGCATCTGACCAATGAATTTCACCTAAATAATCAAGCGTTGAAATTGCCGCCGCTGCTGCTAAGTCAGCATAGCTTAATCGGTCACCTGCCAGCCAGCTGCGTGTGCCAGCCAACCATGATAAATATCGCATATGCAAATGGATGTTGCTGCGGGCAGTACGCAATTTTTTTGAATCAGGTGCGGAGGAGCCATCTCTTCCAACAACAAAAAGCTTATAAACACGTTCTTGCAAAATAGGTTTGGTGACTTCTTGTTCAAATTTAACCAAGAACCATTCGATCAATCGACGGATCTCTGCACGTTGAAATGGATCTTCGGCGAGAAGACGTTTGTCACGCACCAAAATTCCATGCGTTTCATCCAAATACTCGGCCATCACATGCGGGCCGCACAAGGCTCTCATAGTATCGTCAAGATATACCGGTAGCGTACCTGCCGGATTGATAGCTAAAAAATCCGATCGCTTCTCCCAAGGTAACTCTTCAGCTAACTCGGTCTTTAAATTGTATTCACCTAAACTTAAACGAATAAAACGAGACGCAGGTGAGAGCGGGTAATGGTACAAAACAGGCATAAATGGAACAAACCCCAAATCCGTCATTTATTATCTAAAAAGTCATATTCTCAGATTATGGTGCAATTTAACACTGACTTCAATTCTAGCAATAGCTATATGCAGGAACAGTGATTAAATAATGAACAAATCAGTGTTTGACGCTATGTTATTGGAAGAAATATTCACTGATTTAGCAAGTGGGACGTTAAGGAATAAAAATGGCTGATCAAACGATAGTTGGCGCGGTATTATTAGGCATATTAGAGGGTTTAACAGAGTTTATCCCTGTGTCTTCAACCGGCCATGTTATCCTTGCAGGTCATTTCCTCGGGTTTCAATCTCCCGGTAATACATTTGAAATTCTCATTCAATTAGGCGCTATTCTTGCCATTTTGAGTGTCTATTTCGCGCGACTTTGGAACCTTGTCATAGACTTGCCATCAAGCCCGAAAGCAAGACGTTTTGTGGCAGCTATCGTCTTAGCGTTCCTTCCAGCAGCCTTTGTTGGTGTGTTTGCGCACGGGTTTATCAAAACCATATTGTTCGAAGCACCCACATTGATATGTGTCGTGCTCATAATTGGCGGTGTTATTTTAATGGTGATTGATCGCATGCCGCTCAAGCCGCGCTATACGGACGTGATGGATTTCCCCATTTCACTGGCGATTAAAATTGGTTGTTGTCAGGTGTTGGCTATGGTGCCCGGTACGTCTCGATCAGGCGCGACAATTGCAGGGGCATTGCTCATGGGCACCGATAAACGTTCCGCAGCAGAATTTTCATTCTTCTTAGCGATGCCAACAATGGCAGGTGCTTTTGTTTATGATCTTTATAAAAACATTGATCTGTTAACGGCAGATGACTTTACGATCATTGGCATAGGATTTGTCACTGCATTTATCTCAGCAGTGTTTGTCGTTCGGGGTCTTTTGGATTTTGTATCAAAACACGGGTTCACGCCATTTGCGATATGGCGCATTTTCATCGGAACCGTTGGATTGATTGGTCTGCAGTTTTTTTAAAAACTACTTTGCTTTAACAACTGATTGCTCTGAGCAAGTATCAACACCATAACCAAGATCACATCCTGTGATACCAGTTGTATTGTGACGCGGTGCAAACGCTGAAGCTGATAGAATAATTGCTGTTGCAAATACAAATGCTGGAACGACAACTTTGATCATTTTGTAAACTCACCCCCAATGAGCTTATGAACAGATCGCTCATAAGACATATGATAACCACTAGTACAAATTTCTTGTATGGCGGTCTTTTGAACCATCCAAGATCGTTTGGCAAGCTTAAATAATATTTAGCTGTTAATTTAATCTTAACCGTAAAATTAAGCTTAATAAGAACTTAAAATAATCAATCAAATGCGATCAGTTTGGCTTAAGAATTGACCTTGGTATATTGTCCTGAAGGGCGGAAATGCACCAAATATGTGGGTAGTATCGTCTCTACTGCTTTTGGTGTAATGCCCATACCAGCTAAATCACGGCCCTCAGATTTGGCCTGATCTGATACAACATTGTCGCTTTTTAACAATTCCACCTGATCTTCTGTCAGCGGAGGATCAATGAATGGAATGAGCGACGTCACGCTGCCAATCAGTGATGCGATAGCCCATGGCAGGTGAACGAGCGGACGCGATCTTGAGATCACTTTCAGCATTGTTTGAAGACATTGTTTAAAGCTAAGCACTTCTGGCCCACCCAGCTCATAAATTTTACCGCCTTCAATCTCGCCAACCACGCCTTTAACTACTGCCTCTGCAACATCAGCCACGTAAACAGGTTGGAATTTTGTGTGCCCGCCACCAACAAGTGGAAGCGCTGGCGCTAAACGAGACATATCGGCAAATTTGTTGAAGAAACCATCTTCAGGGCCAAATACGATAGACGGGCGCAAAATCACCGCATCTTTCACTGCTTTTAATACCGCTTCTTCGGCAATTGCTTTTGTGCGCGCATAATCTGCTTTAGAATTCTTATCAGCGCCGATAGCGGAGATGTGTACAAGCTTTGCACCTTGCGCTTTTGCAGCTTCTGCGATGGCTTTTGCGCCAAAGGCTTGCACTGCATCAAATGTGTTTCTGCCGCTTTCAAACAAGATACCAACGCAGTTTACCACATAATCTGCACCAACAACCGCGCGATCAACCGAATCACGATAGCGAAGGTTTGCTTGTACAGCTGTTATTTGGCCAACATTGCCGAGAGGTTGAAGATGTCCAGCAAGATCAGGTCTGCGGCACGCAACGCGGATGCGAAAACCTTTTTTGGCAAGCAACCGAACGATGTGACGTCCTAAAAATCCAGATCCACCGAAAACGGTGACAAGTTTTGGCTGGTTGCTCTTTTCCATTTAATTTCTCCAAGCTTTACGGCTTTATGCAAAAATCTGCACTATATTCCCATGCCATAGCAAAACTTGGCATTAAGGTGAAGGTCAAATGACAATTACCCTGTTGAATTACGCAGTAAAATTTATAGCTTTTGTCCAAAAGGAAGTGCGGAATTACACAGCGCCTTCAACAAGGACGATTTCACCATCGGCAATTTCTTGCCTGATCGCTGCAGCTTTTTGATATTGCGCTGAATAATAACAAGCTTTTGCAGCCTCTAATGAAGGGAATTCAATGATCACGTTTCGTGCGCGACTTACACCTTCTGCACGATCAATTTCACCACCTCGAGCGAGAAACTTTGCGCCAAATTCCTCAAAGGCAGGCTTTGCTGTCGCGACATAGTCTTTATAGCGTTCTGCGCTTCCCTCATGAGCGTCAACGCGCGCAATCCAATAACCTTTAGGTGTTTGTGACATAAATTTCTCCTCCAAAAAATATTCTAGGCGCTCATTTGTGCTAAGATTTGATCTGTTGCATGTTTTTTATCGCGAGCGGCCGTAATTGGACGCCCAACAACAAGGTGCGACGAGCCCGCTTGCATAGCATCTTTTGGCGTCATGACGCGTTTCTGGTCACCAACATCCGCGCCCTGAGGCCGAATACCGGGTGTGACAATTGCCATATCAGGTCCAATGATCTTACGAACGATTTTCGCTTCTTGCGCAGAACATACAACTCCGCCCATTCCGGCATCGAATGCTTGTTTGGCTCGGATTTGTACAAGATCAGCTGGGCTTGAAGATGCATATCCCGCTTCAATCAAGTCATCACCATCCATTGAGGTTAAAACTGTGACCCCCAAAAGCGTTAGATCTGATCCTTCTGCCGCTGCAACAGCTGCGCGCATAGCTTTGGGATAGGCGTGTATGGTGAGCATGGAAACACCCATTTTTGCAATGCTCTCAACACCTTTTGCAACGGTGTTATCAATATCCAACAGCTTCATGTCCAGGAATATTTTCTTGCCATCGCGAATGAGTTCAGAGGCAAAAGACAGACCACCCGCAAAGCCAAGTTGATGACCAATTTTATAATAACTTCCGCTGTCTCCAACTTCATCGACGATAGCTCTTGCATCATCTACGCTTGGCACATCCAGTGCGATTATAAGTTGGTCTCTCATGGGGTGAATAGCTGACATTTATAAACCTCAAAGCGTCAAGAACGATACGTTTTATGAGCTATCGCAGTCTATTGGGTAAATCGCAAGATACAAGTCAATATAATCAACGAACTTTATCGCAACCTTTGTCATTGCCAAATTGTTGCTCACATGAGCGAAACTTAACTAGCTGAGTATTTGGCTAACGCGGTGAAGTGATTGGCATGAATTACTCAGCGATTTGATCGCGCGTTCAGCAATCAATGTGCCATCCTCGCCAAATGCTTTGCCTGCAGTCGGCACAAGTGTTTGTTCAGATATAACCTGGCATCCAATGCTCACCAAAACATCTCTTAGATGATTTAACCCGCGAACGCCGCCAAGATTACCCGGTGATGCAGCACCTAGCCCTATCACTTTGCCCTTAAGTGGCGCCCAAGGTTTGTCATCCTTCTTGCGGATGATCGAGATCCAATCAATGGTGTTTTTTAACAATGGTGATATCGAGCCATTATATTCAGGGCTTGCAATGAAAATGCCATCATGCACCGAAATCATCTCGGCAAGTTTCAACGCGTTTTTATCGATGCCTTCATTTGATTTTAAATCGTTATCATAAATTGGCAATGGATAATCTATTAAGGAAATACGCGTAACATCTGCACCCAAAAGCGCAAGTTCTTTTGCAGCGGCCGCGGCTAATTTGACGTTATGTGAACCAGATCGATTAGACCCCGGAATTACGAGAAATTTTGCCATTTCGGAGCCTTAAATAGAGAGATTAACTCTGTGACGTTTTGGATTTGCGCGTATATGCCCAAACGCGAGCCGGTGGCACATTACGTATCACCCAGCGGATTGCTTTAACTTCGAAATCTTCACCTTCCGTTGGCACAGGTGCCGTCGCGCCATAAGAAAATAGCACAATCGGGCGACCTTCAGGCATGCGATTAAGCAAATCATTGATCAGGCGTTTTCGCGCCATCATCGGAAAGTTTAAAAGTGGCATAGATGTGATAATGGTATCAAATTGAGCTTGGCGCATATCACCTAACACATTATCAAGATCAAATGCGTCACCGTTCATAATGTTGACGTCAGGCAACATAATCTTCAATCGGCGGGTAAATTCTTCAGAATACTCGACGCAATAAAGGTCTTTTGCTTCAACGCCACGGTTCAGGATTGCTTTGGTGATAACACCTGTGCCAGGTCCTAGTTCCAAAATAGGTAAGTTAGAGCTCAAATCAATTTGATCTGCCATGCATCGTGCCGTAACACGTGATGTTGGAATGATAGAACCCACAGTATCAGGTGACGAAATCATCCCTTTTAAGAATATGATCTCATCGTCAAATCGTTGTACCAGTTTTTGGGTGATACCTAAACGCAACGCATGTCCCCCTTTACGCAATGAAACAATCAATTCGACCCTTTTTAATCATCGCTAATATGATTCCAATTGAGGCTTTGTTTCAAGTCTTTTCTGGCTAAACTAAGTGACGCGTAATGAGGGCAAAAACAAGTCCAAGTTGGTAAAAACCTGTCAAATATCCCTAAATCAATCGCTTAGTGTGTCAAAAAAGCCTTTCATCTTGGAAAAGAAACCAGATGATTCTGGGTTGTTTTCGTTCGATGAAATCTCCTGGAACTCTTCCAGCAATTCTTTCTGCCTACGGCTCAGGTGTTGTGGTGTTTCAACCGCAATCCTGATGTATAAATCGCCTTTTTGGCTTGAGCGCATGACAGGCATACCTTTGCCGCGCATACGTAGTTCCTTACCAGATTGAGTGCCTTCGGGCACTGTCACTCGGGATTTTGAACCATCTAGTGTTGTGACCTCAAACTTGCCGCCAAGGGCAGCTTTTGTCATTGAGATCGGCACCATGCAATAAAGATCAGCGCCCTCACGTTGGAAAAATTCATGCGGTCTGACGGATAAGAAGATATATAAATCACCTGTTGGTCCGCCGCGTTGACCTGCTTCGCCTTCACCAGCTACGCGGATACGCGTGCCATCTTCAATCCCCGCTGGGATGTTCACAGAAAGAGATTTTTCTTCTGAAACGCGTCCTTGTCCTGAGCATTTTGTGCAAGGATCTGAAATCATCTGACCATTGCCGTGACATGTTGGGCAAGTACGTTCAACGGAAAAGAAGCCTTGCGCTGCACGAACACGTCCAATACCACCACATGTCGAACACGTGGTTGGTGAACTGCCTGGTTTTGCACCAGAGCCTGAACATGTGTCACACGAGACAGATGTTGGCACACGGATTTGCGCTGTTTTGCCTTCAAAGGCTTCTTCCAGCGAAATTTCCATATTGTAACGTAAATCGGCACCACGTTCACGACCACCTGATGATCTGCGTTGGCGTTGACCACCACCCATCATGTCGCCGAAAATATCTTCGAAGATGTCGTGGAAACCGCCTGCGCCACCGCCGCCAAAACCGGCGCCACCACCTGGACCGCCTTGTTCAAATGCTGCATGACCATATTGATCATAGGCCGCACGTTTTTGCGGGTCCTTGAGCATCTCATAGGCTTCATTTATTTCTTTGAACTTTTGCTCAGCTTCTGCATTATCTGGATTTTTATCCGGATGGTATTTCATCGCAAGCTTGCGGAAGGCACTTTTCAGTTCCTTCTCATCTGCGCCTTTAGACACGCCAAGTAGTTCGTAGAAGTCAGCTTTTGCCATTTGCAAAATATCCGTAAGGTCAGCTGCTGGCGGACCAATTCCGCCAACAGACTTTTACTGAAATTACGCCGATTTTTTATCGTCGTCGTCGCCATCGTTGACTTCTTCGAAGTCAGCATCAACAACATTATCGTCTTCAGCAGCGGCATGTCCTGCAGCATCAGCTTCTGCTGCAGCTTGCTCTTCAGCTTGCTGAGCTTCGTACATGGCCTGACCTAGTTTCATAGACGCATCCATGAGAGCCTGAGTTTTCTCACCAATCAAATCACCATCTGGCTCTTCGGTTGAGATTGCTTCTTTAAGGCCTTCAATGGCGTCAGAAATCGCAGCACGATCTTCTTCTGAAACCTTATCACCGTAATCTGCAAGTGACTTCTCAGAAGATACAATCAAGCTTTCAGCGTTGTTTTTAGCTTCAACAGCTTCACGACGCTTCTTATCAGCTTCAGCATTGTTTTCAGCTTCTTTGATCATTGTTTCAATATCATCATCTGACAAACCACCATCCGCTTGAATGCGAATTTGCTGTTCTTTGCCTGTGCCTTTGTCTTTCGCAGACACGTTGACAATACCGTTCGCATCAATATCAAAAGTCACTTCAATTTGCGGAATGCCACGTGGTGCCGGGGGAAGACCAACAAGATCAAACTGACCAAGATTTTTGTTGTCAGCAGCCATTTCACGCTCACCTTGTGAAACACGAATGGTCACAGCATTTTGGTTATCTTCAGCTGTTGAGAAAACTTGGCTTTTCTTTGTTGGGATTGTTGTGTTGCGGTCGATCAAACGTGTGAATACGCCGCCCAATGTTTCAATACCCAATGATAATGGTGTCACGTCAAGAAGAAGAACGTCTTTCACATCACCTTGCAAAACACCGCCCTGAATAGCAGCACCCATGGCAACAACTTCATCAGGGTTCACACCTTTATGAGGCTCTTTACCAAAGAACTGTTTCACAACTTCTTGGATTTTCGGCATACGTGTCATGCCGCCAACCAGAACAACTTCATCAATTTCACCGGCAGTAAGACCAGCATCTTTCAAAGCTGCCTTACATGGTCCAATTGTGCGCTGAACAAAATCATCAACCAAGCTCTCAAGTTTTGAGCGAGACATTTTCATAGTCAAGTGTTTAGGACCAGACGCATCAGCTGTGATGAACGGAAGGTTGATCTCAGTCTGAGATGCAGATGACAATTCAATTTTTGCTTTTTCAGCAGCTTCTTTTAGGCGCTGTAGTGCAAGTTTGTCGCCCTTAAGGTCAACGCCTTGTTCTTTTTTGAATTCGTCAGCAAGATACTGAACCAAACGCATGTCAAAGTCTTCACCACCCAAGAATGTATCACCATTGGTTGATTTCACTTCAAACACACCGTCGCCGATTTCAAGCACGGACACATCAAATGTACCACCACCTAAATCGTATACGGCAATTGTCTTACCGTCTTTTTTATCAAGACCATATGCAAGCGCTGCGGCTGTTGGTTCGTTGATGATACGAAGAACTTCAAGACCAGAAATTTTACCGGCGTCTTTTGTTGCCTGACGTTGTGCATCATTAAAGTATGCAGGAACTGTAATTACAGCCTGTTGGACGCTTTCGCCCAAATAAGCTTCAGCAGTTTCTTTCATCTTCTGCAAAATCATCGCAGAAACCTGTGCTGGGGAATAATCTTTACCAGACGCTTTCACCCAAGCATCGCCATTGTCACCTTTTACGATTTCGTAAGGCACAAGGTCTTTATCTTTTTTGACCATAGCGTCGTCGAAGCGACGGCCGATCAAACGTTTTACAGCAAACAGAGTATCTGTTGGATTTGTAACAGCCTGACGTTTTGCAGGTTGACCAACAAGACGTTCGCCATCATCAGAAAATGCAACCATTGAAGGTGTTGTACGTGCGCCTTCCGCATTTTCGATAACTTTAGCGTCTCCGCCATCCATTACCGCGACACAGGAGTTTGTCGTTCCTAAGTCAATTCCAATTACTTTCGCCATTTTTCATCTTTCTCCTAAAAGCAAGCTGCTGGAACCGATTTCCGCATTCCAAAAGCAGCCCCTAACGGGACACAATATACTGATTATCCGCGAATTGCGGGTTTGTTAGTCAAAGGCCCTTCCATGGCATACGGTGGTAACCCCCGACGTCTGCGGCCTATATAAGAAGGCTTGCGTCAGACTGCAAGGCATTATAACGCATCTTTTTCACATCGATTGTCAGTTTTTTACAGCTTAACGGCCTAATATCACGTCCAAAATGGAATTTGGTTGTTTTGAATTGGCATTTTGAGAAGAACCAGTAAGCCCTTTTGCTGGTATAAAACGGTTCTGGGCAGCAGAATCACCCCGGTCAAATGCTTCTCTTGATACCGGAATTGGGATCGAGCTTGTTGATTCGGATGAAGGCAGTGGTGCTAATCGATCTGTCAGCTCATTAATATTTGCGCTAGGATCGTTAAATATGGGCGCAGGCGCTGTCACGCGTGGCAATGTAGCCACAGACATTCCCTCATGTGCATGGGACATAACGGCTTGCCAAATTTTGGCAGGTAGTCCGCCACCAGTTACTTTCTTAGTGGATTTACCATCATCATTTCCAAGCCAAACCCCGGCGGTCAAATTTGCGGTATATCCAACAAACAACGCATCACGGAACGATTGGCTGGTTCCGGTTTTACCGGCAACTTGCCAATTTGGAAGTTGTGCATTTCGTCCTGTTCCATTTGCCACAACGCTTGTCAGCATCGCGTTCATTTGGTTGGCAATATGTGGAGCCAATACGCGCGGTGGATGATCAAAGACATTTTCAAACAGCAATTGCCCATCGGTTGTTGAAATCCGCTTGATAATATGCGGCGTCGCTTTAAATCCACCATTCATAAATGGCGCATATGAAGAGGTCAGTTCAAGCAGCGTTACTTCTGATGTACCAAGTGCGATGGATGCGTTTGGGTTAAGCTTAGCTTCAATACCCATACGTTTTGCGGTTTTTGCGACATTGCGCGGGCCCACTTGTACGACGAGTTGCGCTGCAATGGTGTTAAGTGATTTTGATAAAGCTTCATTCAGCGTTACGGGACCGCGAAATTTCTCGTCATAATTTTGCGGCGTCCATTTGCCAATTTTAACCGGCGCATCATTGCGGATGGAATTTGGCGTTTCGCCTTGTTCAAGTGCAGCCGTATAGACAAACGGTTTAAACGCAGAACCTGGTTGGCGCAGAGCTTCACTTGCCCGATCAAACTGGCTGGTCGCATAATTCCGCCCACCGATGAGAACTTGTATTGCACCACCAGCATCAATCGCAACAATTGCACCTTCTTTTACGTTGAATTTTTCGCTGTTCTTCTCGAGCGTGTTGCGCAAGACCCGTTCAGCTTGTTTTTGTAAATTGAAATCAAGCGTCGTTTCGATGATCAGATCTTCTTTTACATCACCGATTAACGCTTTAAGGTCGTCCATAACTCGATCCGCAGCAAAGTTTTCAGATCCTGTCCAGTAGCTTTTTGCGCGTGTTTGCGGCTGAGTAAGAGCGGTTGTCGCTTCCCCGTCATCGATAAACCCAGCGCGGCGCATCGCACCCAACACCACTTGACCGCGTGCTTCGGCTAAATCCGGATTACGAGCGGGAGAAAGCCGTGATGGGGCTTTTAAAAGCCCGGCAATTAACGCAGCTTCAGCTAAATTAACCTCACGCGCAGGCTTTTGAAAATAACGCCGCGACGCAGCTTCAACCCCATATGCACCAGATCCAAAATAAACTCTGTTGAGATACATTTCCAAAATCTGATCTTTGGTAAAATTATGCTCAAGCCAAAAGGCGAGCAAAACCTCCTGAACTTTTCGTTCAAGGGTACGATCGGGTGATAAGAACAGGTTTTTTGCAAGCTGCTGGGTGAGCGTTGAACCGCCTTGCACGGTGCGCCCAGCAACTAGATTTGAATACATTGCTCGTGCAAGACCGATTGGATCAATACCAAAATGGCTGTAAAAACGACGATCTTCAATCGCAATGACAGCTTGCGGGATGTAAGGGGACATGTCGCTCAAAAACAGCGCCTGACCACCGGTAATACCTCGATTGGCGATCACCTGACCATCATAGGACATAATCTGGACATTTGGCGGGCGTTGCGGCACATCCCAGGTTTTAGCGCTCGGCATTTTTGCACCGTAAAATGCAAAAATACTGCCAACGCCAATGGCACCCCAAATCCCCAAGACAAAACACCAATAAAAAGATGTTTTGATGAAACGTATGAGCAAACTCTGGTTTTTTGAATTGCCACGTGCAGATTTTGACTGACGTCTTTTTGTCCCAGCGCGCGATTTTTTGTTTGTTCTACTTTGTGAATTTTGGGCTGATTTTGGCGCAGACTTTGTCTTGCTACCTTTTTTAGACGTTGATTTTGCCGAGTTTTTCGACTGAAAGCTGGGCTCTACCCGTGTTTTTGCTTTTTTCTTAGTGGCCATAGCTTCGCAATTTACCGTCAATACGCATTACAATTTACACCAATTTAGACGATTGTTTTTAAGGGGAGGTTAAGCTTTGAGTTAACCATCTTCGCGCTTGCGTGATTGAATGGCATTGAAAATGGTTTTCCATTCATAAGTTTCCAAAAAGCGATTCAACCCAACGCGCGCTAAGTATGGTTTCCCGGGTATGTAATTTTGACGATACGAATTACCGCCACCAACTTCGTCTACATTTCTTTCCAAGTCTTTAAAACAGCCCTGAGATCCATCTGCCGCATAGCTACTATAAAGGTTTAGCCAATCAAGATTTTCAACGTTATTTAATGGGCACAAAGATTGAATAAATGTTCTATCCATTTGTAAACGATTTAAATTGATAAACCTTGGTAATGAAGACAAATCAAACACGCGTGTCGCGCCAATGTCTAAGGATATCAATGCCTTATTTTGAGATAACGCCGAGATGTCGTGAATGCGTGTTTGCCGCAAGCTGAGATGCTCTAAATCTGTAAAAGCCAAGATTTTATCGACATTATCTATTCTGGTGCCACTAATATTTAATCGGCGCAGATTCTTAATTTGTAAGGCGCTTTCGGGGATTGATCTGAGATACTTAAATTCGCTCAAATCAAGAATATTCGCACCTTTTTCAATCGTGATAAAAATTTCTTGTTCAGCCAGTTTGTGCGCACTTTCAGCGCGCACAAAGGCGTATAGTTTCGGCAGTAAAAATACCAAAAGCAGAATAAAAATTATGATACTGAACTTTTTCACGAAAACTTATTTCTCGCCGAGCTCGTGTAAGATACGTATCCATGAGCGAATGCCTTTATGAAACGAATTTAACTCGTATTTTTCATTTGGTGAGTGCAGTTGATCATCGGCAAGACCAAACCCAACGAGAAGCGACTCCATACCTAAAAATGTTTGAAAATCACCAACAATTGGTATCGAACCACCACCGCCAACAAGGACAGCGGGTTTTGGCCACTCATCTGAAAGCGCTGACATCGCTTTTTTAATTAAGGGCGAGTCATAAGACAATTGAATGCCACCGGATGCGCCATGCTCTTCAAAACTTGCGCTGCAATCGCTTGGCAAACGATCATTGACAAATTTACGAAATGCGATGCGTAATTTGTCAGCGTCTTGTTTACCCACCAGACGAAACGAGATCTTAGCGCTCGCCTGCGCGGGGATCACAGTTTTAAAACCATCATCGGTATAGCCGCCAATAATACCATTGATTTCAGCTGTTGGGCGCGCCCAAGTGAGCTCTTGAAAGGATTTTCCCTTTTCACCAAAATTTTCACTCAAACCGACTTCACCCAAGAACTCTTGGTCTGTTTGGCCCAAACCGTTCCACATGTCTTTGATATGCTGCGGAGTTTCCTCAACACCGTCATAAAACCCATCAATCGTGATGCGGCCATTCTCGTCGTGAATATCTGCAATAATGCGTGATAAAATCGTAATCGGGTTGGCGGCAGATCCACCATAAAGGCCTGAATGCAAATCGCGGTCGGCAGCGTGAATGGTAACCTCCTCACCCAATAATCCGCGCAAACTTGTTGGAATTGCAGGTGTTTGTTTATCCCACATGCCTGTATCACACACGAGCGCAAAATCTGCTTTTAACTCATCATGATTTGCTTCCAAAAATGGCTGCAGGCTTGGAGAGCCAGATTCTTCCTCGCCTTCGAATAAGATAGTAATGTTGCAAGGGATCACCCCGATGGTTTCTTTGTAAGCTCGGCAAGCTTCTACAAACGTCATGAGCTGACCCTTGTCATCGCTGGTGCCACGCCCGGTTATGACTTTACTGCCATTGCGTTCTTTAATTTTTGGATCAAACGGATCGTCGTCCCAAAGATCTATCGGATCCACGGGTTGCACATCATAATGCCCATAAAACAGAACATGCGGCGCACCTTCACCCGCACCGTTGTAATGCCCGACAACCATTGGGTGCCCGGTTGTTGGGCGAACCGAGGCTTCAAACCCGAGTGTGTTTAAGTAATCGGCAAGATATGCTGCCGCGTCATTACATTTATCTTTGAATTCTGGATCAGTGGAGATCGACGGAATTTTGACCAATTCAAACAAAGTCTCAAGGCTTGATGGCAGATTAGTGTCGGCGGTTGAAAGTGCTGTTTCCAAGTGTGACATGATGGGGCTCCGGCGATAAGATCGACATGATTTGATTTGTATGAAGGTTTAAATCTCTTTTGGAAAAAAGAAAAGCCATCATAACCGGAGGGGGAGGGCTATGATGGCTTATATTATTTGAGCCAAGCCCGGAGGGGATTGGGATTGGCTCTTCTATCTAGTGTGGCAGGGGAACCATAACTAGATAGCGGCATGTTTGCGCCGGTGAATGTAATTTGGGTGTCGAAAGCGGCGAAACAATGGCCATTATATTAATTATTTGTAACAATTTTGTGATGTTACTCACATGGTTTGCATCTCTCAATAAACAATATACCAGCGCATGATCGGTGCCTAATCAAGAATAATTTCAAAGAGTGACGTTGAAAACATTATTCTTCGATAGACCTTGTGCGCACATCGGGTTAAATATCGATCATGAAAAAAGGTGATCATTTATTCCTCGTCGATGGTTCTGGCTATATTTTCAGAGCTTATCATGCCCTTCCTGCTTTAACGCGCAAATCTGATGGTTTGCCCGTTGGTGCTGTTTCCGGTTTTTGCAACATGCTCTGGAAGCTTGTGTCAACCGCGCGTGATGAAAATGATGGGGTTACACCCACCCATTTTGCGGTGATTTTTGATCACTCTTCTAAGACGTTTCGCAATGAGCTTTATCCTGAATATAAAGCCAACCGCGATGCGCCACCTGAGGATTTGCGCCCGCAATTTGGCTTGATCCGCCAAGCAACACGCGCGTTTAATTTGCCATGCATTGATAAAGAAGGGTTTGAAGCCGACGACATCATCGCAACTTACGCCCGTCAGTGCCGTGAAGCGGGTGCGGATTGTACGATCATTTCGTCTGATAAAGATCTTATGCAGCTCGTCGGCGAGCAGGTCTTTATGCATGATACGATGAAAAATCGTCATATCCGCGTGCCGGAAGTCATTGAAAAATGGGGTGTGCCGCCTGAAAAAATGATCGATCTACAAGCTTTGGCGGGTGATTCGGTTGATAATGTCCCGGGCGTTCCCGGTATTGGGCCGAAAACTGCGGCACAGCTTTTAGAGCAGTTTGGTGATCTTGATACGCTGTTAGAGCGCTCAGGCGAGATTAAACAAAACAAACGTCGCGAAAATCTCATCGAATTTGCTGATAAAGCGCGCATTTCACGTGAGCTGGTTAAGTTGCGTGATGATGTGGAAATGGACATTGATCTTGACGGTTTATTCTTAGAAGTTCCAGATGGCCCAAAGCTTATCGGTTACTTAAAAGCGATGGAATTGACTACGTTGACCAAGCGCGTTGCCGAAGCAACAGACAGTGACGCGAGCGCGATTGAACCCGCTGAACTTGTCATTGAGTGGGAAAATGCTCGTGGACCAGATTTGGACAGATCATCTGACGCTTCTGATGAGAACGGTGATGGAGATAAGGGTTCTGACGCTACTGCGCAAAATCTGGTCAATACACGCGCCTCCAAGTTGGCTAGTAGCAATATCGATCATTCGAAATACGAAACTATCCGAGACGTATCGCAGCTTGATGCGTTGGTTGCCGCCATACGAGAAAAAGGCATAGTTGCTTTTGATACAGAAACAACATCGCTTAACGCCATGCAGGCTGAACTGGTTGGCTTTTCGTTCGCCTATTTTGATGGCAAGGACAGCGATTTAAACATCAAAGCTTGTTACGTCCCACTCGCGCACAAAAGCGGTAATGGTGATCTATTAGGCGGAGGTTTAGTTGAAAATCAAGTTGATTTTGATGAAGCGGTTAAGCGGTTAAAAGACGTTTTAGAAGATGCATCGATTTTAAAAATCGCTCAAAATTTAAAATACGATATGTTGGTGCTCAAGCAGTTGAATTTGGATGTAAAATCCTTCGATGACACGATGCTTTTATCTTATGTTTTAGATGCAGGTGTTGGCAATCACGGTATGGATGCGCTGTCAGATCGTTGGCTTGGTCATCAACCCATTCCCTATAAAGAAGTAGCAGGAACAGGCAAATCTGCGATCACTTTTGATATGGTCGATATAGAAAAGGCAACCGCCTATGCGGCAGAAGATGCTGATATCACATTGCGCCTTTGGCATGTATTAAAACCGCGTCTTGTGGCTGAAGGTTTGGTCTCAGTTTACGAGCGTTTGGAACGTCCATTGGTCCCTGTTCTGGTCGATATGGAAGCGCGAGGGATTTCGGTAGATCGTCAGATTTTATCCCGTCTTTCAGGTGAATTAGCGCAAGGAGCTGCGGGGCTTGAGGCGGAGATTTATGAGCTTGCTGGCGAAAATTTCAATGTGGGTTCACCCAAACAATTGGGCGAAATCCTATTTGGTAAGATGGCACTTCCAGGTGGGTCGAAAACCAAATCTGGGCAATGGTCAACATCGGCGCAAAAGCTTGAGGATTTAGCTGCTGAAGGGCATGAATTGCCGCGCAAAATTGTTGACTGGCGCCAGATGAGTAAGCTGAAGTCAACTTATACAGATGCATTGCCGAACCATATTCATCCGCAAACAAAACGCGTTCATACATCTTATGCTATGGCGTCAACGTCGACAGGGCGTCTATCGTCCAATGATCCAAACTTGCAAAATATTCCTGTGCGTACGGCGGAAGGCAGAAAGATCAGAACTGCCTTTGTGCCAGAGGTTGGCAATACGCTTATTTCTGCCGATTACAGCCAAATTGAATTGCGGGTATTAGCTCATGTTGCGGATATTGATGCGCTCAAACAAGCATTCGCAGACGGCATTGATATTCATGCGATGACAGCATCTGAAATGTTTGGTGTTCCTGTTGAAGGCATGCCAAGCGAAATTCGCCGTAATGCGAAAGCCATTAACTTTGGTATTATTTATGGGATTTCCGGATTTGGTCTTGCCAATCAGCTTGGCATTTCACGTTCGGAAGCGAGCGATTATATCAAAATGTATTTTGAGCGTTTCCCCGGCATCAAAGACTATATGGAAAACACCAAAGCCTTGGCGCGTGAACAGGGTTATGTGGAAACAATTTTTGGTCGCCGGATCAATTATCCAGATATTAAATCTTCCAATCATCAGGTGCGGGCATTTAATGAGCGTGCTGCGATTAATGCGCCAATTCAAGGTTCAGCTGCAGACATCATAAGACGCGCCATGGTGCGAATGGATGATGCGCTTGCATCAGTAAATTTGCAGGCCAAAATGTTGCTACAGGTCCACGATGAATTGATCTTTGAAACCGCGCAATCTGAAGCAGATGCGACAATTGAATTGGTAAAAGACATCATGGAAAATGCGACCATGCCGGCGCTTTCCATGTCTGTTCCATTGCAGGTTGATGCGCGCGCTGCAGAGAATTGGGACGAAGCACACTAGGGCCCTGAACTCCATGTCAAACGAGTTTAGCCAATTTCCAATTTCAGATGTCCTTGGTGAGATCGAAAGTGCATTATCATCGGCCAATAATGTTGTAATTGCTGCGCCTCCAGGCGCGGGTAAGACAACCATTGTTCCTATTCATCTGCTCAAAAGCGCTTGGATGAAGAACGGTAAAATTATTTTAATTGAACCGCGCCGATTAGCAGCAAGAGCGGCAGCTCGCCGGATGGCGCATATGCTTGGCGAAGAACTTGGACAAACAGTCGGTTATCGCATGCGTCTTGATAACCGCGTTGGAAAAACCACGAAAATTGAAGTGGTGACTGAAGGCGTTTTCACGCGCATGGTTTTAGATGATCCTGAGCTTAATGGGATCGCTTGTGTGATTTTCGATGAATTTCATGAGCGTGCTTTGGAGGCTGATTTTGGATTGGCGTTGGCACTAGATGTGCAATCAGGTTTTCGCGAAGATTTGCGCATTATCGTCATGTCCGCAACGCTTGATATTGATGAAATATCGCGGATTATGCCAGAGGCGAAAACAATTGTTAGCGAAGGGCGCTCTTATCCAATAGATATCCGATACGCGCCGCGCAAACCTCAGTCGAGAATTGAGGATGTCGTGGCCGATGCCGTATTGGATATACTTAAATCAGAAGAAGGTTCAATCCTTTGTTTCTTGCCGGGAATGGGCGAGATTAAGCGGGTGTTTGAGCGACTTGATGGAAAAGTAACAGCCGCTACAGACATCTATCCGCTTTATGGTGCCTTGTCTTCTGCAGAGCAGGATAAGGCTATTCAACCTGCCGAGCTTGGTCGACGCAAGGTTGTGCTCGCAACATCGATTGCCGAAACTTCAATTACCATTGATGGTGTGCGAATTGTGATCGATGCAGGCTTACAGCGACAGGCATTTTTTGAGGTCTCAACTGGCATAACGCGTTTGGAAACACAGCGGGCATCGCAAGCAGCAACAATTCAGCGCGCTGGTCGCGCGGGAAGAACAGCGCCGGGTATTGCTTTACGTTTATGGCAAAAAGAACAGCAGTCAGCACTGGAAGAGTTCTCTCCACCGCAGATACTTACAAGTGATTTATCTGGCTTTATTTTGGATTGTTTGGCTTGGGGGATTTCCAACCCAAATGAGTTGACATTGATCACACAACCGCCTGCAAAAACGATTGATGCAGCTTTTGATGTTTTGGCAAAGATTGGTGCAATAGATGAAGAAAAACGCCTGACTAAGTTTGGGCATTCAATGCGCATGCTTGCGCTTCCTGTGCGCTTGTCAGCCATGGTGATGAAGGCCGCTGAAACGCAAAATGCAGAACTTGCAGCAAAGCTTGCTGTGCTCATCACTGAACAGGGTTTGGGCGGTAATATGATTGACCTATCTGAACGGCTTAAACGCTTTGATAGCGAAAAAGGTCAACGCGCAAAAGCCGCACAAAATCTAGCCAAACGCATAGCGCGTTCAGCAGAAAAACAAGTTGATACTTTGGATAAAATCACTCTTGATATTGATGATATCTTGGCGATTGGTTTTCCAGACCGGATTGCAAAACGGCGTGGTATGATCGGGCAATATACGATGTCTGGTGGGCGTGGCGCTGTCTTGGAAGAAACAGAGAGACTTGCGCAAGAAGATATGCTGGTCATTGCTGACTTGACGGGTAAAGCACAAGCGCCTCGAATATTATCCGCCGTTCGTTTTGATCCTGCGGGTTTGGATTTACTTCCTAAACATCTCATCAGCGAAACTGAAGAATACCGTTTTGATAAAGAGAGCCTAAGCGTAAAAGGGCGATTGGTTCGTAAATTTGGCGCGATTTCATTATCTGAAAAACCGTTGCCGAAACCAAATGGTGAAGCAGCAGTTTCAGCGATTACTAAAGCACTTTCTCAGCTTGAACCCGGTTATGCGATGTCGCTATTGCCATTTTCAAAAGCAACACTCGCGTGGCGAAATCGGTCCGAGTTTTACCGTCATCACAGTCAATCAGGTAATTGGCCTGATATGTCAGATCGTGGTCTTTTGGAAACTATTGATCAATGGTTTGGAACATTTCAAACAAACATAAACAGCCTGCATGATATCAAACCGCAATCGCTTTCAGATGGGATCAAAAGCCTTCTAACTTGGGAGCAGCAAACTCAACTTGATGCGCATGTTCCCACACATTTCACCTTCGCCGATGGTAAGCGTTTGGAGATTAATTACAAAGATGATGATGCGCTTTTATCAGTGCGTGTGAACCACCTTTATGGACAGAATACGCACCCATCGATTATGTCCGGCAAAGTATTACTGCTGTTGGAACTGCTTTCGCCCGCAGGACGGCCTGTGCAGCTAACGAGAGATTTACCTGGATTTTGGCAAGGATCATGGCGCGATGTCCGCGCTGATATGCGCAGTCAATATCCCAAACATGATTGGCCAGATGATCCGGCAAATGCTAAACCCTTTGTCAAACGTTCTAAGCCGTGAGTAGATGATGCAGATGAATATAAGCATGTCAGACCCTGAAGAATTTGCCCTAGATGAATTGGTCAAATCGCGATTGCTGCGTTTACAAACACTCATCCGTTTGCGCTGGCTTGCAGTGGCGGGACAAACGCTTTCAATTTTACTTGTTGAATTTTATTTAGAATTTCCTTTGCCGATTTTGTTCTGTTTGGCATTGGTTGCCGTCTCGGCAATGCTAAACCTCTATCTCACAGCAAGGCATCCTAGCTCTAGACGCTTGTCATCAAAAGCTGCAATGTATGTGTTGGGATTTGATATTTTGCAGCTCGCCAGTTTGTTGTTCATGACTGGCGGTTTAGCAAACCCGTTTTCGGTTCTATTTTGCGTGCCGGTTATTATCTCGGCTGGAACCTTGCCAGCTAAAAGAACGATATTGCTGGGTATCGTGACCTTTATTTGTGTCACGCTACTGGGCTTCGTTTCCTTCCCTTTGCCGTGGTATGAAGGTGTGAACCTTGAAATCCCGTCAGTGTTTCTCATAGGTGTGTGGATTGCGATCCTTTCAACAACAGCATTTGCGGCATTTTATGCTTATCGCGTATCGGCTGAAGCCAACGATTTGGCCAACGCATTGACGGCAACCGAACTTGCTTTGCAACGTGAACAGCATCTATCTGCAATTGATGGTTTGGCCGCCGCTGCAGCGCATGAATTAGGCACACCACTTGCAACAATCTCAGTTGTGGCAAAAGAGATGCAGCATGCATTGGGCGAAGACGATGCGTTTCGTGAAGATGTGCAATTGTTGCGCAGTCAAAGCGAAAGATGCCGCGATATTCTCCAGCGATTAACCACTTTGTCAGCTGAAGATGAAGCGCATATGCGCCGCCTTCCGCTAAGTTCATTAATTGAGGAAGTGGTTGCACCGCATCGCGAATTTGGCATTGATATAAAAGATACAATTGACGCTGAGACAGAAAACGAGCCCATTGGGCGACGCAATCCTGGGATTTTATTTGGTCTTGGAAATTTGATGGAAAATGCGGTCGACTTCGCCGCTAAGTCTGTCGAACTCAAAGCATTTTATAACGCTGATACGATTACGATGACGATATCAGATGATGGGCCGGGTTATAGCCAGAGCATTATCCAGCAAATTGGCGAGCCTTATATGAAGCAGCGTACTGGAACAGAACTGGATAAAGCTGGTGGATTGGGGCTTGGATTGTTCATCGCAAAGACGCTGTTAGAGCGATCTGGCGCAACAATGCAATTTAGCAATAAGCCTTATCCCAAATCTGGCGCAATCGTTTCCATCAGCTGGCCACGTTCAGCGCTGGATGTGTTCCAACAATAACGTAGCTATTCGCTAGTTTGCTTCTAGTTGGGATTGGGGTTTTGCACCAATCAAACCGCCGATTTGTTGCTTAGCGATAAGTTGAACAACAATAGCGGAAACGGCCATTCCGGTCACCACACTTGTTGCAATACCTAACCAAACACCGAGCGTGTCAAAATCAAATATGTTCACAAATATAAAGACAAACAGGGCAACAGCGATACCTTGTCGATATATGCCAATGACCAACGTCCAAATCGGTTTTTTAAAAGCCTGCAGCAGAGAGTTAATTGCAAATAACACGAGATAGATGGGCAAAATAAAGCCATCAACGCGAAGATATTGCGCACCAATGCGTCGGACTTCCTCACTATCGGTAAAAATCCCGATTAAGAATTCTGCAGCTAACCATAAAACGCCCGATGCAAGTAGCATCATGATCACGCCAACCTTGCAGCAAAAGAAAAACGATTCACGAACGCGGTCAAAGTTTTTAGCGCCGTAGTTTTGCGCCGCGATGGGTAGCAATGCACCCGTCAGGCCAAATGCTGGCAATAGCAATAATTGCTCAACACGTAGTGCAATACCATATGCAGCAACCGCATCACCACCAAAACCTTTGAGATAAAATTGAACGACAAAACCTGAGAACATCATCACCACCATGGTAAAACTTGATGGCAGAGCTTGCGATGTGATGTCTTTGAAAGTTGCAAGGTCTGGCATGAAGCCATGCGTGCTTTCATCGTCCATAATATCTGATTTGAAAACGCGGTATAAAATAAATAGCATGACGCCGGTTTGGCTCACCACTGTGGATAGGGCAAGACCAGTAAAGCCTATGCCGTCAACAAAGCCTGGGATGCCGAAAATAAACAGTGGGTTCAGCGCTAGATTGGCGAAAAATGCAGCGATCTGCGCGCGTTCCATTGAAACCGTATCACCTTGTGCCTGCAAGATGCCATTGGCGCCAAATGTGAGCAAAAATCCTGGCGAAGCGAGAAGCATTACAACAAAGTACTCGTTGGCGGCATCGCGATAAGCACCCGGCTCGGTGATGATGGCAATTAAATCATCGCCAAACAATAAACCAAGTATCGCGCATGCAATAGATGCAAGTAGTCCATAGCTTATGCCTTGATAGGCGATATGTTTTGATAATTTGTCGTCTTTTGAACCGAGCGCATTCCCAACTAGCGCACCCATTGCAGATCCAAGGCCAATGCCAAGTGCGATAAGCACAAAGAAGACCTGAAAGGCAATTGCAAGGCCAGCTTGCGCATCTGTTGACAAAAGGCCCGCGTAAAACACATCAACAACATTATAAAGCGTCGTAAACACCATGCCGATTGCGGCGGGAATTGCGATCTTCTTAAAATGTTGCGCTATGGAGCCCTCGGTAAGATCAAAATTTGCTGACATTGATTATCTTTCATTTGCAAGGCGGCAAGTAGTGCGCCAAAAATATACTTGGGTCAATCAAAACTGTAAAAGCTGGGAGGGGAGTGTCATTTTTTACTTGCTTATTTTGGGTGATTTTTTCTTATTTGGTTTTGGTGGTAGCTGGGTGACAAAGCTGAGCGCTAAAGAGATCAACCCCTTAAGTTGCTGGTCATCACACGCTTCATCTTCGATCTCGACTAGCCCACCCATTTTACGTCCGGTAAACGACAAAGGTTGCGCACAATAGCGTTCGCAAGCTTCTGGTTCATTGTCCTTACCAATGCGGAACATAAAGGTGCGCTCGCCTGTGTTTTTATTGCGTGATGCACCACCAATCATATGGTTTTGATACAAAAAACATACGCCACCCATCATGTTCTTTTCGCTCACCCCATCCATGAACCCCAGCTGTTCTCGAAACCTATCAGTGAGTTCTTTATCATAAGCCATAGTTGAATTTCCTAATGAATATTGGTCACTTGCGCATTGGCAAGCTCAATAAGGTCTTTGGTATCTGCAATGGTTTTATCGGCATCATCGCGGTAGGCATGAATAAACCCTTCGGGCACTTCTGTATGTTCATCATGGCGCTCTGCCCAATCAATAATGGATAGAAAAATCGGAATAAGCTCAAGAGCTTTTTGCGTCGGGAGATAATAAATCCTTGATCGTTTTTTCGTATCCTGATGCCGGGTTAAGATGCCAGTGGTTTCAAATTTAGATAAGCGATCGGCTAATATATTGGTTGAAATACCTTCGCCCGCATCTAAAAAATCTCCGTAATATCGCCTGCCTTTAAATAACACGTCTCTTAGGATCACAAAGTTCCATCTGTCTGCAAAAACCGATGCTGCATAGCGGATAGGACAGCCATTCCAATTCATTGTTTCTTTCTTGCTCATGAGGGGACTTTAAAGGAATTGAATATTACTTGCAAATAGCAAGTGCTGTGATGTAAAAGTGATTCACTTGTAAAATGCAAGTAATTTGGAGAGGAAACTTTATGATCACAAAACGCACATCCATTCTTTTCATCAGCTATATTGTTGTCACCTTTATGCTCGCCTATATCTGGCATATAGAATTGTTCGGCCAAAGCTATGCGGTGATGGGAGTAGCATCATTACGACCAGAGCCTATTTTCCAATTCGGCTTGTTGGCGATCATCACGCATGCGGTCGTTTTCGTATATTTCTTTGAGACGTTTTATAACGCCCCATCAAGTTTATTCGCGGCATTAAAAATAGCACTTGGGTTGGGCGCGGTTATTACTGCATATGCTGCATTTACAGTTGCTGCGAAATTTGAAATTGAACCTGCGATTAATTATGTCTTGCTCGAACTCATATTCGGCGCACTTCATTATACTGTCATAGGCGTACTTTATTATTGGCTTTGTAATCGCTTGCCAGCTCGGTAAATTAGCGCCAAGACGCATCTTACTTGCAATTGGATGCAAATCGCTGTAGGTAGAGGACAAATCTTGATCTTTCGAACAAGAGTGGGCCCCTCCGGACCCGCTCTTTTTTGTTATCTAAGACAGACTTAAAACAAAGAATATGAGCACTTATGAGCGATAATATTGCTACATCACCAGAACCGCGTTTGATCCTTGAAACAGGAATAGAAGCGCAGGTTGCGGCTATTATTGAGCCTGTTATGCATTCAATGGGATATCAGCTTGTGCGCATCCGTACAAACGGTGAAAACGGATTTACATTGCAAATTATGGCTGAGCGCTTTGATGGCACAATGACCGTTGAAGATTGTGAAGCTATTTCACGTGCAATATCGCCTGTTTTAGAAGTCGAAGATCCAATTGATCGCGCTTACCATCTTGAGCTATCATCACCAGGTATTGACCGTCCAATGGTCCGTAAGGGTGATTTTAAACGTTGGTCGGGTCATTTGGTAAAATGCGAAACGACTGTTCTTATCGAAAATCGCAAGCGTTTCCGCGGTTGGATTGAAGATGTGACGGATGAAGCTTTTGTTATTGATCGTGATGATCCTGCAGCCGATGAAGTCAAAGAAGTGACAATTCCATTTTCTGCATTGGCAGAAGGGAAGTTGATTTTAACAGATGAATTGATCGATGCAGCGCTGAAGGCTGATAAACAAGCCAAGAAAGAACAAGCAGCAGCAAATCAAAACAATTCTGCGGATAGTGCAGACGAAGAGTAATAATAAACCAAAGCAGTTGAGATAAAGGGTTTGAAATACCCACATCACATGGAGACAGGAAATGGCAGTCAGTGCAAATAGGCTAGAGCTTTTACAAATCGCAGATGCGGTTGCTCGTGAAAAAGCTATTGACCGTGAGATCGTCATCGAAGCAATGGCTGACGCGATCCAAAAAGCAGCGCGCTCACGCTATGGTACAGAATCCAACATTCAAGTTGATATCGATGCTAAAACTGGCGAGATCAAACTTATGCGTGTTTTGGAAGTTGTGGAAGTTGTTGAAGACTACTCAACTGAAATTGCTTTGATGATCGCACAAGATCGTGATCCTAACGCTCAAGTTGGTGATCAGGTTCATGATCCTTTGCCGCCAATGGATTTTGGTCGTATTGCGGCGCAGTCTGCAAAACAAGTGATTGTGCAAAAGGTTCGCGAAGCCGAGCGTGATCGTCAGTATGAAGAATACAAAGATCGTATCGGTGAAATCGTAAATGGCACGGTTAAACGTGTGGAATACGGCAATGTGATTATCGACATGGGCCGTGGTGAAGGCATCATTCGTCGTGACGAGATGATCCCTCGCGAAAACGTTCGTTATGGTGATCGTGTGCGTGCCTATGTGCATGATGTGCGCCGTGAGCAACGCGGTCCGCAAATTTTCTTATCTCGTACACACCCACAATTCATGGTGAAACTCTTCACTATGGAAGTGCCGGAAATCTACGATGGTATTATTGAAATTCGCTCTGTTGCTCGTGACCCAGGTTCACGCGCGAAGATCGCTGTGATTTCAAATGACAATTCAATTGATCCAGTTGGTGCTTGTGTGGGTATGCGTGGTTCACGTGTGCAGGCCGTTGTTGGCGAATTGCAAGGTGAGAAGATCGACATTATCCCATGGTCACAATCCCCAGCAACATTTATCGTCAATGCATTGCAGCCAGCTGAAGTTGCCAAAGTTGTTCTAGATGAAGATGCCGAGCGTATTGAAGTTGTTGTACCTGATGATCAGCTTTCACTCGCAATTGGTCGTCGCGGACAAAACGTACGTCTTGCTTCTCAGCTAACAGGCTGGGATATCGATATCATGACAGAAGAAGAAGAATCTTCTCGTCGTCAGAAAGAATTCAACGAGCGTACTGAACTCTTCATGAAAGCACTTGATGTTGATGAAATGGTTGGGCAGGTTCTTGCATCTGAAGGCTTTAGCCAGGTTGAAGAAGTCGGTTATGTTGAGATTGATGAAATCACTTCAATTGAGGGCTTCGATGAAGAAACGGCACAAGAGCTACAGACACGTGCACGTGAATATCTTGACCGAATCGAAAATGAGCTCAATGCAAAACGTAATGAATTGGGCGTATCTGATGAGCTCTTGACCATTAATGGTATTACCACTGCTATGTTGGTCGCGCTTGGTGAAGATGGCATTAAAACCATGGAAGACTTCGCTGGCTGTGCAGCAGATGATTTGATCGGTTGGACTGAACGTCAAGATGGCGAAACAAAACGCTATGAAGGTCTGTTCTCTGCTAAAGAAGTTTCTCGTGAAGAAGCAGAAGCTATGGTGATGGCAGCGCGTTTGGCAGCTGGTTGGATCACACAAGAAGAACTTGATGCGATGAATGTAGTTGAAGAAGAAGCTGAAGAGGAAACATCTGAGCAAGATGTGACCGTTGAATCAGTTTTCGATTCTAAGAGCTAAGGTGATGCGCTGGAATGAAACAGTCAACCGAACGGATGTGTATTGTTACACGAGATAAGCTGGCAGCTGACCAGCTTATCCGTTTCGTTGTCGCGCCTGATGGTGTGCTCATTCCAGACCTTAAACAAAAACTTCCCGGTAGGGGTTGTTGGGTCACGGCGCGAGCCACATATATAGACCAGGCGCAAAAGACTGGTCTATTTGCTCGCTCATTAAAAACAAAAATTGAAATATCTGGTAATTTGTCCCAGTTGGTCGATGAGTTGATGTCAAAATCAACCCTTGGTATGATCAATATGGCTCGAAAGGCTGGGCAGTTTATTACTGGAAGCTCGAAAGTTGACCATGCTGTTCGCAACGGTGAAGCTTTGGGATGTTTTCATTCAACCGATGCAGCACATGATGGTGTTCGCAAAATAAATCAGGCGCGCACGTTTTTCTCAAAAATGGTGGAGGTGGAGATCATACCTTCATTCAAACTATTTTCCAGTGATGAAATGGCTCAAGCCTTCGGTGATGGGAATTATATTCATGGTGCAGCATTGGCTGGCAAAGCGGGCGAAAATGTCCTCAAGCGTGCCGAAGCTCTTGCCACATATAGAGGTCTGGATATAGACAATAGCCAAGTTGATGGAGATGAACTCGGCGCAATTGATGAAAAATAACAGTGTCTGTCGGGTTTTTGGTGCAATTGCTCGCAATGTGGTGTAACGGAAGTCTAAAAGCTGGATGCAGCTCGAGGCAATTGCCTCAAAAGGAACGGAAAATAGATGAACGATAGTAAAGACGATAACAAGAATGACGCTAGTGGCAAGAAAACCCTCACATTAAAAGGTGCAGGAGTTGGATCAGGCACGGTGCGTCAAGATATAGGCCGTGGACGTTCCAAATCAGTGGTTGTTGAAACACGTAAGCGCCGTATCTCTCGTCCTGATGAAGATAAAGCGGCACCAGCGGTAACGTTGGCACCTCGCAAAGAAGTGCCAACACCTGCGCCTGCAAAAGAGCCTGTTGCGGAAAAAAAGCCTGCACCACGTAAACCAGTTCAGGAAACGATGAACCGTTTGTCCGCTGGTGAGATGGAAGCGCGCCGCAAAGCACTTGAAGGTTCCCGCGTTCGCGAAGTTGAAGATCGTAAACGTGCTGAAGAAGATGCAGTGCGACGTGCTGAGCAAGAAAAAATTCGTGCAAAAGAAGCCGAAGAACTTGCCCGTAAGCAAGCTGAGGAAGATGT
Source organism: Lentilitoribacter sp. (assembly GCA_039986595.1). GTDB lineage: Bacteria > Pseudomonadota > Alphaproteobacteria > Rhizobiales > Rhizobiaceae > Lentilitoribacter. The sequence goes on along the minus strand of JBDWQJ010000004.1, from coordinate 374,715 downwards.
GCGCATCCAAAAAGAAGCCGAAGAGAAAAAGCGTGCAGAAGAATTGGCGCGTAAAAAGACTTCTGGCAAACCTGAAGCAGAAGCGGCTCCCGTGCGCAGAAACACAAGCCAAGCAGATGCAGCGCCAGCAAAAGCAGCGCCACGCGGTGGTAAGCCAACGCGCCCAGAAGCGCCAAAGCCTAACCGCAACGCACGTGGTCAAGATGACCGTCGTCGCGGTAAATTAACGCTTTCAACGGCGCTTAATGATAGCTCTGGCCGTTCTCGCTCACTTGCTGCGACACGTCGTCGTCAAGAAAAAATCCGCCGTGCTCAAATGGAGCCTGAAATTCGCGAAAAGGTAGCTCGCGAAGTAACTTTGCCAGAAACAATCACCATTCAAGAGTTATCTCAGCGTATGGCTGAGCGTTCAGTGGACGTTATCAAATACCTCATGAAAGAGGGACAGATGATGAAGCCGGGTGATGTGATTGATGCTGATATGGCGGAATTGATCGCGGGTGAATTTGGCCACACAGTAAAACGCGTGTCAGAATCAGATGTTGAAGACCGTATCTTTGATACAGAAGATGGTGATGGCGAGTTATTGCCGCGTTCACCAGTTGTTACTATCATGGGTCACGTTGATCATGGTAAGACATCGCTTCTAGATGCATTGCGCAATGCGAATGTGGTCTCTGGCGAAGCCGGTGGTATCACCCAGCATATTGGTGCGTATCAAGTTGAGCAAGATGGTCAGAAGATCACCTTCATTGATACTCCGGGCCACGCAGCCTTTACAGCAATGCGTGCACGTGGTGCTGATGTCACGGATATCGCAATTCTTGTGGTTGCCGCAGATGATAGTGTTATGCCGCAAACAATTGAATCCATCAATCACGCAAAAGCGGCTGATGTACCTATTATTGTTGCGATCAATAAAATGGATAAACCATCCGCTGATCCGCAAAAAGTTCGTACTGAATTATTGCAGCATGAAGTGTTCGTAGAATCTATGGGCGGTGAAGTGCTTGAAGTTGAAGTATCAGCGCTTAAAGGCACGAACCTAGATAAACTCCTAGAAGCAATAATTCTTCAATCGGAAGTTCTTGATCTGAAAGCTATTGCTGATCGCACTGCTGAAGGTACCGTTGTTGAAGCCAAGCTTGATCGTGGTCGTGGTTCAGTTGCGACAGTTCTTGTTGCTAAAGGTACGCTACACCCTGGCGAAATCATCGTTGCTGGTGATCAATGGGGTAAAGTACGCGCCCTGGTCAATGACAAAGGTGAGCATGTGAAAGAAGCAGGCCCTGCTGTTCCGGTTGAAGTCTTGGGCTTTAATGGTCCACCACAAGCTGGCGACCGTTTTGCAATTGTAGAAAACGAAGCTAAAGCACGTGAATATGCTGAATATCGTCAACGTCTTGCACGTGATAAAGCAGCGGCGCGTCAATCAGGATCGCAAGGTTCACTTGAACAAATGATGATGCAATTGCAAACATCTGGTTTGAGCGAATTCCCGCTTGTTATTAAAGGTGATGTGCAGGGTTCAGTGGAAGCCATTATTGGTTCGCTTGATAAGCTGGCAACTGACGAAGTTGCTGCGCGCATTGTGCATTCAGGTGCAGGTGGTATCACCGAATCCGACGTTTCACTTGCCGAAGCATCTAAAGCTCCGATTATTGCGTTTAACGTACGTCCGAGCAAGCAAGCGCGTGATGCGGCTGAAGCTGCTGGCGTTGAAATTCGTTATTACAACATCATCTACGATTTGGTTGATGACGTTAAATCTGCAATGTCCGGCCTATTGTCACCTGAACGTCGTGAGACATTCTTGGGTTACGCTGAAATCTTGGAAGTCTTCAATATTTCTAAATCCGGTAAAGTTGCTGGTTGTCGTGTGACTGAAGGCAAGGTTGAACGTGGATCAGGTGTGCGTTTGCTGCGTGATAACGTTGTTATTCACGAAGGCAAGTTGAAAACGCTTAAACGCTTTAAAGATGAAGTTGGCGAAGTTAATTCAGGTCAAGAATGCGGTATGGCATTTGAAAACTATGAAGATATCCGCAAAGCTGATGTCATTGAGTGTTTCCGCGTTGAGCATATTGAACGATCGCTTTAATTAGCTTTGTTCAAGCGAATAAATAAGAATGGGTTTATTGCGATCATTTTATTGATCTGTTTGAGCCCATTCTTAGTTTTTACGCTGAGTGTTTTGTCAGAAAATTTATATTGGTCGTTTTTTGCGCCGGAAATTTTGCAAGATTTTCACAAAGCAAAAGCAGGTGATAACAATGTATCATTTTCGGCAAATTACCACGGGCAGCATATGAGCGATTTTAAAGCTATGCTCGAGGAAAATGGATTTGAATGCAAAGTTGACCAGCTAACATTAAGCTGTCGATTTTTAACTGATACAATTATGGATGCGATATATTGGATTGTGGATGCGCAAGCGGATGAAACCAAGCATATTATAAAATATCGTGGACACATTCATACCACCTTCTAACCTGAGCTAGGTTCAATAAAGGCAATAAATCATGGTAAAAGCAACAAGCTCTGCACCGTCCCAGCGCATGCTAAAAGTTGGCGAGATGGTTCGCGCTGCGCTCACAAAAATTCTGCAACGCGATGATATTCGCGATCCGGATGTGGAAGGCGTAGTGATTTCAGTATCTGAAGTTCGCATGTCGCCAGATCTCAAGATCGCTAACGCTTATGTTAAAGCATTAGCTCAGACAGATCAGACAGCTACAATTGCCGGATTGAACCGGAGTGCCAAATTTGTCCGCAAAAGACTTGGTCCTGAACTTCGTCATATGAAATATATGCCTGAAATTCGCTTTCGCGATGATACAAGCTATGAAAACTTCAACAAGATTGATGCTCTGTTAAATCGACCGGAAGTGGTGCGTGATCTAGAAATTGATGACGAAGATGGTGAGCATTAATTCATGGCACGTCAGCGGAAGAAAAAAGGCCGTCCCATTTCTGGGTGGCTCGTCTTAGACAAACCATATGATTTCGGATCAACCGAAGCTGTTTCCAAAATTCGGTGGCTTTTTAAAGCCCAAAAAGCTGGCCATGCTGGCACATTAGATCCTCTTGCTTCAGGCATGCTACCCATTGCGCTTGGTGAAGCGACCAAGACGGTTCCATATATTATGGACGGACGCAAAATCTACCAGTTCGCCGTAACTTGGGGAGAAGAACATACCACCGATGATCTAGAAGGTGCGGTCATTGAACAATCTGAAGAACGTCCAGATATTAAAGCGATTGAAGCGATTTTGCCTGAATTTATCGGGGAGATCAGCCAGGTTCCGCCGCAATTTTCAGCCATCAAGATTAATGGTGAGCGCGCTTATGATGTCGCCCGTTCTGGCGATAAAATGGATATCCCTGCGCGTGAGGTTGAAATATTCCGATTGGATATCATCGATAGCGAAGATAAGAACGTAACCCGTTTTGAAGTTGAATGCGGCAAGGGTACTTATGTGCGTTCGCTTGCGCGCGATTTTGGCCGAAAGCTAGGGTGTTTTGGGTATGTCTCTGAGTTGAGGCGTTCAAGCGTGTTGCCGTTTGAACAAAGCGAACTTGTTCCGCTCTCAGAACTTATTGCGCTAGAAGAAATTGAGGATGATGATGAACGCCTTGAGAAATTAGATAAGTATCTCATCGATACCAAAGAAGCTTTGTCTGATTTGCCGCATATTGCTGTGTCTTCTGACCAAGCAATGCGCATTCGTAATGGTAATCCTGTGATGATCACGGGTGCAAATGCTCCGATTAATGAGCATGAAGTTTTTGCCACCGACAAAGGTAAATTACTGGCAATTGGTGAAATTAATTTCGGTGAATTTAAGCCAAAACGGGTCTTTGTCGTCTAACGGCGCATGTTGGTTTATCCAGCTTAAGTCAACTAAATGCTAGCTTGCGAATAACACTAGCTTTTTTTAAAAAATTCATTTATACGAACTTCATAACGGGTCATGTTTTGGCCCGTTATTTTATATGGCCCGCGCTGGACGACATCTTGGCGCAGGGCGACCTTTAACTCTCAAAATTATTGAAAGGGATATACGATGTCGATTACTGCTGAACGTAAGGCAGAACTTATCGCCAAATTTGCTACCAAAGAAGGCGATACAGGTTCACCTGAAGTACAAGTTGCTGTTCTAACAGAACGCATTTTGAACCTTACTGAACACTTCAAAGAGCATAAAAAAGACAACCACTCACGTCGTGGTCTTTTGACTTTGGTTTCAACACGCCGTTCGCTTCTTGATTATCTTAAGAAGAAAGACGACGCTCGTTACCAAGCTTTGATTAAAGAACTTGGCCTACGTCGCTAAGTTATAAGATTTGGCGCTCCAATTATGGGGCGCCAATTCATTATCTAAGATACGTTTTTATAACGTAGAAATATCAGTTTTCGGATGGGCCGAAAATTGCATTGAACCGGTGGATAGCCCACGGGGCAGGATTACAAGCTGCTTTTAGCGCAAGAGCTTTTGACAAAGCTAAAATGAAAGCCTCTTGTTGTCTTGCCCGTGAGCAACACCAATGACAAAGAATGACCAAGACTGTCGAGATTATGGCAGGGGCATTCTGATATGAAGGACTAAATATGTTCAATTCCCACAAAGTGGAGATTGAGTGGGGCGGTCGCCCTCTCATTTTGGAAACAGGTAAAGTTGCACGTCAGGCCGATGGTGCTGTTATGGCAACTTACGGTGAAACAGTTGTACTTGCGACTGTTGTTTCTGCAAAAAGTGCAAAACCAGGTCAGGACTTTTTCCCGCTGACTGTAAACTATCAGGAAAAAACTTTTGCTGCTGGTAAGATCCCAGGTGGCTTCTTCAAACGTGAAGGTCGTCCAAGCGAAAACGAAACACTGACTTGTCGTTTGATCGATCGTCCTATTCGTCCATTGTTCCCAGATGGCTACAAAAACGAAACACAGATCATCCTAACTGTTGTTCAGCATGACATGGAAAACAACCCAGATGTATTGGCTATGGTTGCTGCCTCTGCTGCACTAACAATTTCTGGTGTTCCATTCATGGGCCCAATCGGCGGTGCACGTGTTGGCTATATCAATGGCGAATATGTTCTAAACCCACATCTTGATGAGATGGAAGAAACTGATCTTGATCTAATGGTTGCTGGTACTCAAGACGCTGTATTAATGGTTGAGTCTGAAGCTAAAGAACTTAATGAAGATATCATGCTTGGCGCTGTTATGTTCGGTCAAAAAGGCTTCCAGCCTGTCATTGATGCGATCATCAAATTAGCAGAAGCTTCTGCGAAAGAGCCACGTGAGTTTATTCCAGAAGATCACTCTGAGCTTGAAGCAAAAATCATCGGTATTGCTGATGAAGGCCTTCGCGCCGCTTATAAAATCTCTGACAAAGCTGAACGCTACAACGCAATTGATGCTGTAAAAGCAACAGTGAAAGAAGCTTTGGCACCTGCCGAAGGCATCGAGCCTGAGTACACACCTGAGCAAATTGGTGCTGTGTTTAAATCTGCGCAAGCCAAAGTCGTTCGCGGTGATATTCTTGAGACAAAAACACGTATCGATGGCCGTGATCTTTCAACAGTTCGCGCAATTGATTCACAAGTTGGCGTCTTGCCACGTACACACGGTTCATCTGTCTTTACACGCGGTGAAACACAAGCGCTTGTTGTTGCAACATTGGGTACAGCAGAAGACGAGCAGTTTGTTGATGGTCTAACTGGTACAACAAAAGCAACATTTATGCTGCATTACAACTTCCCTCCATATTCCGTGGGTGAAGCTGGCCGTATCGGTTCCCCGGGTCGTCGTGAAATTGGTCACGGTAAATTGGCTTGGCGTGCGATCAACCCAATGATGCCATCAGCTGAACAGTTCCCTTACACAATTCGTGTTGTGTCTGAGATCACTGAATCAAATGGTTCATCATCAATGGCAACAGTTTGCGGTACATCATTGGCGCTTATGGATGCTGGTGTTCCTTTGCAAAAGCCAGTTGCGGGTATCGCAATGGGCTTGATCAAAGAAGGTGCTGACTTTGCAGTTCTATCTGACATCTTGGGTGACGAAGATCACCTTGGTGACATGGACTTTAAGGTTGCGGGTACTGATGCTGGTATCACTTCACTTCAAATGGATATCAAAATTGATGGTATTACTGAAGAGATCATGCAAATTGCACTTGGCCAAGCAAAAGACGGTCGTCTTCACATCCTTGGTGAAATGGCAAATGCTCTAACTGAGAGCCGTGAGCAACTTGGTGAATATGCGCCTCGCATTGAAATGATGAACATCGCTGTTGATAAAATTCGTGATGTGATCGGTGCTGGTGGTAAAATCATCCGCGAAATCTGCGAAAAAACTGGTGCTAAAATCAACATCGAAGACGATGGTACAATTCGTATTGCATCATCATCTGGCAAAGAGATTGAAGCTGCTAAAAAGTGGATCCACTCTATTGTTGATGAGCCAGAAGTTGGCGTGATCTATGAAGGTACGGTTGTTAAAGTTGCTGACTTTGGCGCATTCGTAAACTTCTTTGGTCCACGTGATGGTCTTGTACACATTTCGCAATTGGCTCAAGAGCGTGTCGCGAAAACAGCTGACGTTGTTAAAGAAGGTCAAAAAGTGTTCGTTAAGCTTATGGGCTTTGATGAGCGCGGCAAAGTCCGTCTTTCAATGAAAGTTGTAAACCAGGAAACTGGTGAGGAAATTCCTCGCGAAAAGCCTGCTGAAAAAGAATAGCTTTTTCAGTTCTAGAATTTGAAAAACCCCGTCATTTTGGCGGGGTTTTTTGTTGGATGGGAAAAATGTGTTTTGAATGCGTTAGCTAAAGTATTTAGTTTCGATAATATCAAATCGATGTGCTAAATATGCGGATATGCTTTCAAACATTGTATCTAGTAAACTGGCAATTACTGATCCTGTGGCTGCGTCAAATGCCATCAAAACAAAACAGCCAAACACACAGCCATAAACCGATAGTTTCAGATTTTTCACACTGTATAATTCATAATAACCGTAAGCATCGAACTCCACACCAAACCAATGGTCTGAGAGGGAGTAATCATCAGAAATAGCAATATTGAGCACTGCACTATCTGATAATTTGTCCGGATAAGGATTTACAAATCCACGCACGACATGGGCTACAAAACCAAATACTGCAGCAATCGTGAGTGCTGCAGCATAATGAATATAGCCTATTTCCTGTATTTCCATCAGCGTCGTCCGTGTAATTGCTTCTTTCAATAACAAAAGAAAACTTAGTTTCGCATAAGGATTAAGTTAAAAATTTAATGAGCTTATAAACGCGAAAACCCATCATCAGTTAAGATGATGGGCCTCTTAGACGTCTTACGAACTGCGATTTGCAAAACGTCCTTGGAGATTTAAGTTTCAAAGTTTGTCTTACTTTGGAAGCAGAACATCATCGATCACGTGGATCACACCGTTTGACTGGATTACGTCCGCAATAGTGACTTTTGAAGCACCGCCGCTCTCATCAAAAATATAAACGCTGCTGCCATCGAGCTTTGCTGTTAAGGCGTCACCACTTACTGCGTTAAAGTTATAAGCGCCGCCGTTTGATTTAATCTTTGCAACAAGATCAGAAGCTGAGATCTTACCCGCAACAACGTGGGATGTAAGAACCTTTGTCAAAGCATCTTTGTTTTCAGGCTTCAATAACGTTGCAACTGTGCCTTCGGGTAGTTCGGCAAAACCTTCATTAACGGGTGCAAACACTGTAAATGGACCATCGGACATCAAGGTATCTACAAGGCCTGCAGCTTTAACGGCGGCAACCAAAGTTGTGTGGTCTTTTGAGTTCACTGCGTTCTCAACAATGTTTTTGTTTGACAACATTGGAGCGCCACCAACCTCAGGGTTCATTGCATAAGCTGAACCAGTGGTGATTGCGATTGCAGCGATTGATGTTAGAATTTTAGAACGAATGTTCATTGAATTTATCCTTTTCTGTCTTGATGCTTTGTGCATCTCTTTTCAGTGATGCTGTTTGCATCGACATTAGGGATAACGGTTTCAAGAGATGAAAAGTTTCAGATTAATTTGAGCACAAAGAAAAATTGCGACAGTTATACGCGCGTAAGTAATTGATAAATATAGTATTATTATTCCATTGCGATTACTTATATTTCTTTCAATGAGTTGTTTATCTCAAGTTGAAAATATAAAGTGGCAATTGAAATATGACTGATAAATACATGCTGATGTGGGATAGATCGCTTCATGACTAATAATCAAAACATCGCGCAGATCATGCGCAAACGTCAAACAAGCAAAGTCTTAGGCGATATTGAGCAGCCATTAGCACCAATAGGGCTTGATAGGGGCGAGATTGACCAATGGCTAAAAGCTGCTGGTAATGCACCTTTTCATTATCAGGCAGAACGCATTCATCGTGAAAAGCTAACCTCTCAGGTGCCATGGCGCATGTATAAGTTAGACGGCAATGCTTGCCGCGAAGTCTTATTAGAATTAAAGCAATCAACACCCGAAGCGGGGAAGATCTTAAACATGCTGGCGGCATGTGATGCGCTTTTACTGGCAACTTGGACACCCGATACCTGTGAAGATGACCAAATGATGTTTGAGGGGACTGAGCGCAATATGGAGCATATTGCAGCGGCATCAGCTGCAGTGCAAAATCTTATGCTCATGGCAACAGATGCTGGATACCGGACCTATTGGTCAAGTGGCGGTGTTTTAAGAACCGATGAAATTTTCAATCGCTTTGATATCCCACTTTGTGAAATTTTGCTTGGAGCGATTTTTATCTACCCGCAAGATGTTGGCACGTCTGAGATTAAAGATGGCAAATTTAAAGATGTACGCGGTGAGGTAAAAGATTGGTCCCGCTGGATTGGATAATGCAGATGTTCAAATTATTCGGATTAATCGCAACAACCATATTAGCACTGATTATTCCGCTGGATGCCGCAGAACAAATCACAGAAAGTGAAATATCGTTTCAAGTGAATGGGAAATTGGTGCGTGGTACGTTGGCAACTCCAATGGAGATAAAAAATGCACCAGTCGTATTGATTTTAGTTGGTATGAGTGGTGAACGCCATGGTCCACCTATTAAAAACTCTAATCTGACAATGTTTGAATATCTTGCCCAGGGTTTGGCGCAAAATGGGGTTGCTAGCCTTCGGATCAGTACTGCGGGAAAAGGTGGGTCTGAGGGAGACTTTCAGGATATGACATTGCACTTACGTGTCAATGAAGCAGTTGCGGCCATCAATTGGCTCGTAAAGCAAAACCGCTTTGACTCAACACGGATAAATGTTCTGGGCTACAGTCAAGGCACGTTAGTAGCCGCTGCTACGGCTAAAGAAACAATGCTTACAAATCCGTTGCATTCTATTGTCTTGTGGGCTCCGCAAGTCGATGCTTTAAAAACATACAAGCGTTCTATGGGATTAACGGTGTTTAATCAGGGTATCTCTGCCAAGCCGAATGAAGTTGTGCGTTGGAAAAGTTCAACTGCCCGAGTTCGTGCATTCAGGCAAGGTTTTTTCAAATCACTTGCAAGGTTCAATGCTGTGAATGATTTGAGAGGTTTTTCTGGTAATCTATTAATTGTGACGGGAAAAAGAGACCATTTTTCACCCTCTGGGAATACTCGAGAATTCAACACATTGCCAAGCAATCCAGATTTTTTATCGTTTGATGTTGGGCATCGAATGGGAGCGGAACAAAACCTAGCTGCATATAAAGCAGTTTATACGAGCACATTGAATTGGTTGCTGGCGCATAATTAATAGATTAGCACTAGGTTTCTTTTACTGCATCTTTACCGTCGCTTGGTATATTCAAAAACACAAGTGGTCGAAGTAAGCCTTGAGGAAAATCACAATGTTTATCGGTGAAAAAAGAAGACGCGCACGACGCCGTGAAAGATTGCAGATGGCAGCAGCGATCAGCGCGCCACTGGGTCGGTCATATGCGCATATCAACGACATATCTGAGTTGGGCATGCGCGTGACGATGGCCAAAGACATTCAGGTCAAAACAGGTGATGAGGTTTCGGTTTACACACGTGAGATGGGTTTTCTTTATGGAAAAGTCACCTGGCAGAAATCAAAAACTTTAGGCATTAAAATTCACACCAGCACAAATACATATGCGCAAACCTTATCTGCTGTGCGTGAAGCGCAGGCAGAACATCGCAAACAATTGCTGTAAATTAAATAGCTACAATGCCACTCAGTGGCATTGTTAAATCAGCTACTTCTCGTCCAATTCACTGAGCGTTTCAAGCGTTGGCATTGATGTCACGTGATAACCTGAATCCACCATATGTACTTCGCCGGTCACGCCGTAAGACATGTCAGACAACAAATAAAGCGCTGACTGGCCCACATGCTCAATCTGGATCGAGCGACGCAGCGGTGAGTTCTTCTGCTGCCAAGAATACATCGCACGTGCATCGCCAATCCCTGCACCGGCAAGGGTTCTGACAGGGCCAGCTGATATCGCATTGACGCGAATGCCTTGCGGACCATAATCAGCAGCAAGATAGCGTACACTGGCTTCCAATGCCGCTTTTGCAACACCCATCACGTTGTAGTTTGGCATCACACGTGTTGAGCCTGCATAAGTCAGCGTCAACATAGAGCCGCCATCTTTCATCAGATTTGCTGCACGCTTGGCAACTTCAGTAAATGAAAAGCAAGAGATGACCATGGTTTTAGTGAAATTATCACGCGTTGTATCCGCGTAAAGACCTTTAAGCTCACTACGGTCGGAAAAACCAATGGCGTGCACGATGAAATCAAGACCGCCCCATTTTTCTTCAACGGTCTTAAACACCGCATCAACAGTTTCAAGATCTTCCACATCACATGGGATTAAAAGATCAGACCCAATTGATTCCGCTAAAGGCTTAACACGTTTGCCAAAGGCTTCGCCTTGATAGGTAAAGGCAACTTCAGCACCTGCATCACCAAGTGCTTTGGCAATGCCCCATGCTAGCGAGTGATCATTTGCAACACCCATAACGATGCCGCGCTTACCCTTCATAACCATGCTCATAACAGACCCCTAACCGTTATAACGGCGCATAGCGAGTGTCGCATTTGTGCCGCCAAAGCCAAATGAATTTGAAATCGCTGTATCAAATTTCGCATCATCAATGCGCTTGCGCACAATTGGAACATCTGCAAATTCAGGATCAATCTCTGTAATATGCGCACTTTCGCCAATGAAGTTTCCGTTCATCATCAACAACGTATAAATGGCTTCTTGAACACCTGTTGCACCAAGTGAGTGCCCAGTAAGTGATTTAGTTGATTGGATATGAGGCATTTTCTCGCCGAAGACTTCTTTGATCGCGCCAATTTCCTTGATGTCGCCCACACCGGTTGAAGTGCCGTGTGTGTTGACATAATCAACGTCACTATCAACGGTCGATAGCGCCATTTTCATCGAGCGCACCGCGCCTTCGCCAGAAGGAGCCACCATGTCGTATCCATCAGATGTTGCGCCATAACCTACGATTTCACCGTAAATTTTTGCGCCACGTGCTTTCGCATGCTCAAGTTCTTCCAGAATAACGATACCTGCACCACCTGCAATAACAAAGCCATCGCGTGTTGCATCATATGCACGAGATGCACTTGACGCATCATCATTATGTTTTGATGACATCGCACCCATTGCGTCAAACAGGCAAGACATTGACCAATGAAGGTCTTCATGGCCGCCAGCAATAACGATATCCTGCTTACCCCATTGGATAAGCTCTGTTGCGTTACCAATACAATGCGCAGATGTCGAACACGCAGATGAGATGGAATAATTCACACCATGAATTTTAAACCATGTCGCAAGCGTTGCAGATGCGGTCGAACTCATAGCTTTTGGAACAGCAAATGGTCCAATACGCTTTGGGCTACCTTTTTCTTGCACAATGTTAGCTGCTGTCAGAATTTGGTTTGTATCTGCACCACCGGAACCCACAACAATACCTGTGCGCTCGTTTGTGATGTCGCTGTCTTCAAGGCCTGAATCTTCCAAAGCCTCTTTCATTGCCAGGTGGCTCCACGCGCCAGCGCGCGATAAAAACCGCATGGCTCTGCGATCAACATGTTCTGTTGGATCAACAAGCTTTGGTTCACCCCAGACTTGGCTTCGGAACCCGTGTTCTGCAAAACTGTCTGAGAATGTGATACCTGATTTTGCTTCTTTTAATGAAGAGCGTACTTCATCAACTCCGGTGCCGATTGAGGAAATAATCCCCATTCCTGTCACAACTACACGCCTCATATATTACCCTCTCCGTTTGGGTTTTAAGTCACCAGTATTTTGGTGAGACCCAGAAACTTTATGCTTTAACTTTATGCTTTTTCTTTAAATAGACCAACGCGCAAATCTTTTGCGGTGAATACTGTTTCGCCATCGGCTTTAACCCAGCCATCAGCAATACCCAAGACCAATCGACCACGCAGAACACGTTTGAAATCAATGCCGAACTCGACAAGTTTTGTTTCAGGTGTGATCATGCCAGTAAATTTAACTTCGCCAGTTGAAATAGCGCGACCTTTGCCAGGTTCGCCCAACCAGCCAAGATAAAATCCTGTGAGTTGCCAAAGGGCATCTAGTCCCAAACAACCCGGCATAACCGGATCACCTTCAAAATGGCATGGGAAAAACCAAAGATCGGGATGGATATCAAACTCAGCGCGGATGACACCTTTTTCATGCTCGCCACCTGTTTCAGAAATATTGGTAATGCGATTGACCATCAGCATTGGTGGCAATGGCAGCTGCGCATTGCCCTCGCCAAACATCTCACCATGACTACATGTAAGAATTTCCTCGTAGGTGAAACTAGACTGCCTATCTGTTGTCAAAAAACTATCTCCCATATTCTTCAACTTACATTGTTAGTAAGTTTAAATTCAATCGATTTGCTTGCAAGCCGCTCAAACGTTTTAAAATCTTAAATATTATATACTCGAATAACTCAACATGATCCTAGAAACCAGTGTTAAAGGCCAGAAAGTGGCGAATAATAGAAACTATTGCATGCTAATCCCAGAAAAGTTATATGCTTATATAAGAATTTTGTATTTAGGTTAGAAGTGAATGACGTCAAATAGTGAAAAAGATGACAATTGCAAGGACGCATCAACATGTGATTGCTTGTCCGCAACACGTCTTCGTTCTGTAGGATTACGCCCCACACGTCAGCGTGTTGCGCTTGCCGAGCTCATTTTCGAGCGTGGCGATCGCCACTTAACCGCTGAGCTTTTGCAAGATGATGCTTCCGAAAGTGGGTTGTCTTGCTCTTTGGCAACAATTTACAACACGCTTCATAGGTTCAAAGATGCGGGCATGTTGCGCGTCTTATCTGTTGATTCGAACAAAACTTATTTCGATACCAATGTTTCAGACCACCATCATTATATTATTGAGGGTAGCAATGAAGTGATGGATATCGATTCTAGTGATATCAATGTTCTGGGTTTACCTGACGTGCCTGAAGGCATGGAAATTGCAAATGTCGACGTGATCGTACGTTTGCGCCCAAAAACATAGTTTAAGTTTTTAGTTAAATGCCTCTTTGGGGTAAACGCCCCAAAGCTCTTCTTGTGATGCCCAACCATCGACTTTATCGATACTAATTTCGCACCACTCGCCATTACACTGCTCTATCTTTGCAATGACGCCAGGTTCAAGCTTGGCTTTAACCGCGCTATTCTGTGTGGCTTGCGCATATACATTTATATATGAAACTGGCGACTTACCGCGCATCCATGGTGCAGCGACAGCGCTTCTTTCACCGCTTAGTAGCGAATGAAATACCCAACCTTCGGTACCTTCAAAATCACGAACGCGCCGCCAGTTATCATATTCTTGAATGATTTCCATCGGGATAGAGGACTTGGTGTAAAGCCACGAAACTTTATAACTCTGTCCCGGTCCGACACGCATATTGACCCGCTTTGCTTTTAAGCTCACAAAGCGCGGTATTGGTAAGCCACTGGCTCCCTTTTGCGTCGTTTGCGCGTAGCTATCAATATGTCCAAAAGTGATTAAAGTGATTGCACTTACGAAAAAAACAGAAATTATATGGCGAGTTGTTGTTGTCATTATCCAAAGGTCTGTTAGAGAATAGTAGGCGTTAGTTTTTCCTGATCATAATATTCTCGCATCTTGGTTAAAGATTTGTTTACAAAAGGTTTGATCTATCGTGGCTGCTAAGCAAAAACCGAAAGTTTATATCACTCGTAAGCTTCCAGATCCCGTTGAACAGCGGATGTTGGAGCTTTTTGACGTCGAAATAAATATTACGGATCAACCACGAAGCCGGCCAGAATTGCTCGCAGCCATTAAGAATGTTGACGTTTTGGTGCCGACTGTGTCGGATATTATCGATGCTGATTTAATCAACCAGGCAGGGCCTTCGCTTAAATTGATCACCAATTTCGGTAATGGCGTCGATAATATCGACATAAAAGCTGCACGGGCAAAAGGCATAATTGTCACCAATACTGCAAACGTCTTGGATGAAGATACCGCGGATATGACATTGGCACTAATCCTAGCAGTGCCGCGCAGAATAGTTGAAGGTGCGCAGGTGCTTACCAGTGGTGAGCCATGGCAAGGCTGGTCGCCAACATGGATGTTGGGACGTTCAATTTCGAGCAAAAAGCTGGGTATCATTGGCATGGGGCGTGTGGGCACTGCTGTTGCAAAACGCGCAAAAGCTTTTGGTCTTGATATCCATTATCACAATCGTCAGAAAATCGACAAAACAACGCATGACCAGCTTGAAGCAACACATTGGGTTGATCTTGATGAAATGCTAAAGACGGTTGATATCGTGTCGGTTAATTGCCCATCCACGCCAGAGACCTATCATTTATTATCCGCAGACCGCATCGCACTGATGAAGCCTGGCAGTTATATCGTCAACACAGCACGGGGTGAAATTATCGATGAAGACGCGATGATCCGTGCTTTGCAGGATGAGAAAATAGCTGGAGCCGGATTGGATGTGTTTGAGCATGAGCCTTCTGTGAACGAAAAACTTGTTCAGCTGGCAAAAAGTGGCAAGGTAACAATCATGCCACATATGGGGTCGGCAACAATTGAGGGCCGAATTGATATGGGCAATGCAGTAATCATCAATATCCGCACCTTCTTTGATGGCCATAGACCACCTGACATGGTGCTGCCTGATCAGGATTAGGTTACAAACCTAAACAATAATTAACTTGGGTGCATTCCCAGTTTACGATATTCTGATCATGTTGGTGGCACATATCAGGAAACTTTATGATGAAAAAACTTCTTTCAACTGCATGTATTTTTGCAGGCCTTTTGGGCGCGGCACAGGCTGAGACTATCAGCGTTGATGTCTGGGCAGATAATTGGTTTTCATTTTATTCCGGCGAAACAAAAATCGCCGAAGACTCTGTATCAATTACAACAGAGCGATCATTTAATGCTGAGAGCTTCTCATTTGAGGCAGAACGTCCGTTTGTTTTAAACTTCATTGTCAAAGACTTTAAAGAAAATGACACTGGCCTTGAATATATTGGCTCTCGCCGGCAGCAGATGGGCGACGGTGGTTTCATTGCTCAATTTAAAGATGGCGCTGGACAGACTATTGCGGTGACTGATGGAAGCTGGAAATGCATGGTCACCCATAATGCCCCATCGGATAAATCATGTGAGAAAGAAGCTGATCCAGTCGCGGGTTCTGGTAAGTGTGGCTTTACCCAAACGGCGGAACCTGATGGATGGAAATCTGCATCATTTGATGACACATCATGGATGAACGCCACCGTTTATTCCGAGCGACAAGTAAGCCCAAAAGACGGGTATGACCGCATCAGTTGGGTGAGCGATGCTGAGCTGATTTGGGGTTCAGATCTTGAAACCGACAACACGCTTTTGTGCCGTAAGGTTGTCAATTAATCTAAATTAGTAAAACCGACCGTGTTTGAATGATCCGGTCGGTTTGTTTTTGCTTGAGAAATTAGTTGCCTGCGACACGACCTTCGGGGCGATATTTATCCATCACGCTGTCCAGTTTTGCGTTTGTTATCGAAGCATTTGCCTCTTGAAGGCAAGGGAGCAAAATTGATTTGTTTGAGCGTTCACGTGCCCCAGATGCTTTGGTTCCTTTTGGCGCTGGGTTGACGTTGTGAAAACACTTTACAAATTGTTGGGTGGTAATGCCAAGATCAGCGGCAATGGCAGCCACCGGACGGTTTGGGTCATTTCGTTTCATTGTCGCTGCATTGACAGACGTAGCTGCGACAAGTCCGGCCATAAGTGTGATGATAAGTGTTTGAGTTTTCTTCATAATATTAATCCTCTTGCGTGTTTGTTTCGACGTTTTGAGGATGTTGGCAATTAGCCTTGAACTCAAGTTACAATGCTTTCATGTAGCATTACGTTTTTGAAAGATGCTGTTGTTTAGATTAATTTTTATTCAGACGCTTGTAATATATCTCGTCAAATCGAGCCGCCAATCCGTCATAAAGCATCAAACGTCCCACCAATGGATCGCCGATATCTGTGATGAGTTTTATCACTTCTATTGCCTGCAAAGTTCCGATAACTCCGGTCAATGCACCGATTATGCCCGCTTCCGCGCATGAGGGTAATAATCCATCAGGTGGCGCATCGGGATAAAGATCATAAATGGACGGATTGTCATTTTCATACGGTTTAAATACTGTAATCGAACCATCAAAGCGCCCCACAGCTGCCATCACCATTGGGATTTTTAATTCAAGTGCTGCATCTGCTAGGACATAACGTGTTGCAAAGTGATCCGCGCCATCAACAACAAGATCATAATCTGCGAGTAATTCTAACGCGTTCTCAGTGGTTAAACGTAGATTATGTTCGCAAACACTAACATTTGGGTTAATCCGCTTGACGGCATGCGTTGCGCTTTCAACCTTCAGATTTCCTACCTGATCAGTGTCGTGAATAATTTGGCGTTGAAGATTGGATAATGAAACCTCATCATCGTCAAAGATGCCAATGGTCCCAACACCCGCTGCTGCCAAATATGCAATGACGGGCGAACCTAAGCCTCCGGCACCTAGAATAGCAACTTTTGCAGATTTTAGTTTTTGCTGACCAATACCACCAATTTCCGGCAAAATAATATGACGGGCATATCGTTCAATTTCCGAACCGTCTAATTTTTCAGCCATGTTAATCTGCCTAACCAATTGCGGTGAGTTGTCCATCCGATACATTAAAATACTGCGCTCGTTCACCCAGCGCGTCGAACATAGTTCGATCGGTGCCAGTCATAAAGGCCTGACAGTTCAAATTATCGATTAAGTCAAATAATGCCGCGCGACGTTTTTCATCCAAATGAGCGGCAATTTCATCCAGCAGCAATATTGGCGCGTAACCGGTGAGGTTTTTAACCAGCCTTGCATGTGCGAGAATGAGGCCGATCAACAGCGCTTTTTGTTCGCCCGTTGAACAGCTACCAGCAGGCATATTTTTCTTGTCGTGAAACACGATCAGATCCGCTTTGTGAGGGCCAGTTAATGAACGTCCAGCGGCAGCATCGCGATGGCGGGTTTCGCGCAAATATTCAATAAAATTCTGCTCTTTATCAACGGCTGGCAGATCGCCTTCAGCCATGTCAAAACCATTTAAGCTCAAAAGTGCTTTTGGAAAACTCTCATCTTCAGAATTCACATTTACAAGCCCGCTAAGCATATTGATAAATTCGTGGCGGGCTGATGCAATTGCGATACCGAGCTCTGCCATTTGTTGTTCAATGCCATCTAGCCAAACGGGATCTAAGCGGCCTTCTGAAAGCAATTTATTACGGCTGCGCATTGCGCGTTCATAAGACAGTGAGCGTTTACCGTGGCTTGGATCAATTGCTAAAACCAAACGATCTAAAAAACGTCGCCGATCACCCGCACCTCCGGTAAACAATCCGTCCATGGCAGGTGTAAGCCATAAAATGCGTGCGTGATCTAATAATTCATCATTGGTCTTGGTGTTGGTGCCATTAATGCGAATACGCCGCGAGCCCGGTTCATCTAAGGTTAAGCCGGTGCCAATATTGACCTCTCCAATCATGCCCTCAATTTTAGCAAAGACTGAGAACGCACCGTTGCTTTGAGATGTATGATCATCTTGGGTTGTCGCGCGATAGGGAAAGTCTATATAAGCGCTTCGTCTTATTCCGCGCCCAGGTGTGAGCAACGAAACAGCTTCCATAAGATTTGTTTTGCCCGAGCCATTTTCACCCGTTAACACCACATGACGTAAACTAAAATCTTGCTTTAGAGTGAGATAGTTCCGAAACTTATCAAGTTTAAGCTGTGTGATGTAGACTTTATCGGTCACTAATCAAAGCGCCTTTTAACGAGCCCTTAAACACGCATTGGCATGAGGACATATAGCGCATCATCGCCAGCTGTATCGTGAACAAGCGTTGGAGAACCCGGATCTGCGAGCAAAAACACAGCATCAGAGCCCGAAAGCTGATTGGTGATATCCAAAAGATATTTCGCATTAAAGCCGATATCAATTGGATCGTCATCGTATCCGACAGCCAATTCTTCGGTCGCAGTACCTGAATCAGGGTTATTCACCGTCAATGTGAGCTGCCCGTCTGACAGGGCAAGTTTAACCGCCCGCCCGCGCTCGGAAGAAATAGTCGAAACACGATCAACGGCTTGCGAGAACACTGCGCAATCAAGTGATAGTTTTTTGTCATTCCCGGATGGAATTACGCGTTGGTAGTCAGGGAAGGTGCCATCGATCAACTTTGATGTCATCACAACACTTCCGATGGTCAGGCGGATCTTTGCCTCAGATACTTCAACCGTAATGGAAAGATCGGGATCATCGACAAGCTTTTGTAATTCACCAACAGTTTTGCGCGGGATAATAAGGCCTGGCATGCCTTCAGAGCCGCTAGGCGCGTCGATATCAGCGCGTGCGAGACGGTGACCATCAGTTGCAACAGCGCGGAGCTTCAAGCCATTTTCTGTTTCAATTGTATGAATGAAAATACCATTGAGATAATAACGTGTTTCTTCAGTTGAGATGGCAAATTGTGTGCGATCAATCAACATCTTGATATCGGTAGAAGCCATACGGAACGTATTACTGAACGCACCAGCTGGTAGGTCAGGGAAATCAGCTTCTGATAAACACTGCAATGAGAAGTTTGAGCGCCCCGATGCAACAGTCATAGTTTTACCATCAGCATCCGTGGATAAAAGAACCTCAGCACCATCTGGTAACTTACGAACGATGTCATAAAGCAAATGCGCAGGCACTGTTGTCGCACCAGCCTGTTCAACCATAGCAGCTGTTGCTTCAGTGATTTCTAAATCAAGGTCAGTTGCCTTCATCTCAAGGCTTGCTTCATTTGCACGGAGCAGGACATTGGACAAAATTGGAATAGTGTTACGTCGCTCAACAACGCGGTGCACGTGATTGAGGGATTTTAAAAGGTTTGAACGCTCTAAAGTAACACGCATGATCATATACCAATATTGTTGAAGCTAATGTCAGCCAAATTTCGAATGAAGCAAGGAAATTGCTTCCAGATTGTATTGTACAACCGGATTTGTAATTTGCCGATTCCCTTGATGAAATGCAAGAGAAACAAAAGATATTGGATGTGCTTTCCCCAGTATTGGCCCCAGTAATGGCCGTATTGAACGGCCAAGTAAGGTTCTATTCGTTGATCAAACGCTTCAACAACTCAACTTCATGGGAAAGTTTTGTATCTTTGTTCATAAGGTCTTCGATTTTACGAACAGCATGAAGCACTGTTGTGTGGTCGCGACCACCAAAGCGACGTCCAATTTCTGGGAATGAGCGCGGTGTCATTGTTTTTGCAAGATACATTGCAATCTGACGTGGCTTCACAATCACACGTGTACGACGGTTGGAGACAAGCTCTTGGCGCGATACATTAAAATGACGCGAGACAACACGCTGAATATCTTCGATGCGAACGCGCTTTGGCTCGCCAGTATTAATAAGATGGCCAAGCAAAGCATCAACGCGTTCAATGTCCAAATCAGGTTCAAAGCTACGGCGGAACATAAGCTGGTTAAATGCACCTTCCAATTCACGGCCACTTGATGTGATGGTATTTGCAACATGCGTTAGAATAGCTTCAGGAATATCAAGGCTTGGATCACTTTGCTGAGCAACTTCCAAACGGTTTTTCAAAATGCGCAAACGCATTTCATAATCTGGCGCTTCAATCTCGATGGCAACACCACCTTGAAGACGTGAACGAACACGTGGATCAAGTGATTCTAGCTCCCAAGGGGCTCTGTCTGCTGCCACAACAACTTGCTTGGCAGAATCAAGTAGCATATTTAGCAAGTGACAGAACTCGTTCTGGATAGACTTGCCTTGTAGGAACTGCATATCGTCAATGATCAAAAGATCAATGTCGCGGAGCGATTCTTTAAATGACAATGCGTCTTTATCGCGAATAGCGGAGGCAAAACGCCACATAAAATATTCAGCCGTGAGATAGACAACCCGAGTAGAAGGATTGTTTTGGCTCGCAGCCGCTGCAATGGATTGCAATAGGTGTGTTTTACCCAAGCCAACATTACTGTGAATGAAAAGCGGGTTAAATCGAATGGCACCCAAGCCAGACTCAGAAATTGTTTTCGCCGCAGCAAGCGCCACACGGTTGGATGCACCTTCAATATAAGTGGAGAAATCAAAACGGTTATCAAGCGGAGAACCAATAACTTTTGCATTGGAAACATCGCTACGCTTAATTGAGCTTTTCTGATCCAGCGCGAACATACGATTGGGAGAAGCGTTATGAGCCTCATCAGCACGCGTTGCTGGGCCTTTAAGTTGTTTTGGCGCAACATCGGCGGCAGATACCATACTTGCGGCTGGAATACGTGTTGCAGAGCGAACAACGATTTCAACTTTCATGATTGCTTCATCTTCTGTTTGAAACAATTCAGTGATGACATCTAGGTATTTATTGTTGATCCAAGATTTTAGAAAAGTAGTCGGAACTGAGAGACGATAGACGTTGCGAGATGCGGAATGAAGTTTTAATCGACCAAACCAGCTAGTGTAAACTTCCTGGCCAACTTTTGCCTTCAAGCGCTTTTGTACACGTTCAAAGTTTTTGGTTGCATCTTCAATTGAGGTTTCGCCTACTGGTAAGGATGATACTGACGCAGCTACCGTGTTGTTTTCCATTTGAAAATTAGCATTAAGCTCCTGCCAGCTATTTCCATCGCGCTTGGTCATCATGTCCAATATAATCCCCTCGTTACCCTTTTAAAACCGCTACCACATGCTTCAAATTTGATTAAAATTTTCAATTCAAATCCGCAACTGATTGATTTGTTTATCATTATTTGAACGAAAGACTTGAATGCCTTTCAATAAAATTGACAATAAACAACCCACCAGACGCAACGTGGCCCAGATACTACAAATACTCATTACTATAAATTGCACATCAGAATAATGCGCGATTAAAACCCCCGAAGGACCAGCTTTCAGATACGAGATGTATTTCGCCGCCAGACTTCCCCTCAAAATTTCTAACTCTATTTATGCAGGATGGGGCGAGAATTTCAAGCTCCAAAATTTACGAAATTTTAAGGTTTGGGCCTTGACTCGTGTCTAAATTGGACGCTGACCTCGGGTAGAAATTTCTAGCTTATTGGATTCATTGAGAATTAATTTTTTTAACCAAAAATTTGCAATATGAACTTTTTTTGACATTTTTTTGTCAACTGAATTTGTGGTTAAAAATAATACACTATTATTAGCATTTATCGCTATAGTACTTATTCCAGAGCCCATGGATTCTCATCGGTAACTTTTTGGCTGCTGAGAAATTCAGCATTTTAAGGTCATCTTATCTACGCTATTGATGCTGAGAATTGCGTCCGAAAAAGAAACTGGCATAGCAATAATTTTCCAACACAAAAAACCCGACGCATGGCCGGGTTAAGCGTAACAATATAAATGTAATTGCTGATTAAGCAGAAACTGCTTTAACGCGTGCAGCAAGTCTTGAGATCTTGCGAGACACTGTGTTGGCGTGCATGACGCCTCTGCTCGCAGCGCGCATCAATTCAGGCTGTGCGGCACGAAGTGCATCGCTTGCAGCTTTTTGATCGCCTGAAGCAATTGCTTCTTCAACTTTGCGGATGAAGCCGCGAACGCGTGTGCGACGTGATTTGTTAACTTCTGTGCGAGCTGCAATTTTGCGAGTTGCTTTTTTCGCAGATGTTGTATTAGCCATAAAATTCTCTCATTCAAAAACAAGCTTTCGCAAAGGCTAAAGTGCCTTAGCACGTGACATCTAAACGAAAGCAAGAATTAGTTGATGGTCTGAACCCATCTATTCATCGCTGGCGTATAGCGGGTAAGAGGAAAAAGGTCAATCTTCAAAAGCAATTTTTTTAAGATTCGCGCTTAACAATTAAGAATTAGTTTTGGCACTTGGGACAATAAAAGCTTGAGCGGCCACTTTGGGTGATCCTTGCAATCACACCGCTGCAGTTTTCATGCTGGCAATTCTTATCCTCTTGGCCATAAGCGTTAAACTGATGTTGGAAATAGCCCATCTTTCCATCTGTCTGAATGTGGTCGTTTAAGGTTGATCCTCCCGCTTTAATGGCGTCTGCGATAACGTCATGAATATGTGTTGTGAGCAAAGAGAGTTTGGCGCTTGGCTTGCCGGTTTTTGTTACAAGAGTTGAGGCTTTTCGTTGCGGGGATATTCGCGCCCGCCACAAGGCTTCGCATACATATATATTACCTAATCCAGCGATAATCTTCTGATCAAGTAGAACAGACTTCATTGGCGCGCTTTTAGATTTAAGTTTTTGCGCTAGATATTCAGCGCTGACGCCGTTGCCAGTTGGCTCAGGTCCCATGTCTTTAAAATAAGCGTGTTCATCTAACTCATTAAGCGGAATAAGTAGCATGAAGCCAAATCGTCTGGGATCATTATATATAACCTTCGCAAGCTGGTTTACATTTTTAAGATAAAAAACAAAATGATCGTGTTTGCCGTCTTTGGATTTTTCGTGCGTGAATTGACCGGGCTGTTGGTCATTTTCATCGTCGATAATTCTAAAAGAGCCAGACATGCCAAGATGGGAAACAATTGTTAGTCCGTTATCGAGAACGAAAATGAGGTATTTTGAACGGCGTTTGATTTCAATGATATTGCAGTTTTTGATGCGCTCAACAAAATTGTCACTAAAGGGAAACCGTAGGTCAGGCCGGTTTTGATCAGCATCGATAATTGTCGCGCCTTGCATGATGGGTTCAAGACCGCGCCGGACGGTTTCGACTTCAGGTAGCTCTGGCATATGGTCTCCGTCGATTGGCCGACATATGTCAGGCTTTGGGTTAAATTCGTGGCTTTAAATGCAGATAAAAAAAATTAAGATCTGGATTCAATTGTCACATAGTGCTTTTCACACAGATAGACTATATCTATATCAAGAAATAAGTATTTGGTGAGCAAAGAGGTTTACATGTCTACAGAGCGGACTTCAACAGATGGCGGCATGCAAACGTCCTATGGATTTCAATCCGTAAACAAGGGCGAAAAACAAACGCTGGTCAATGATGTCTTTCATAAGGTCGCTAAGCGTTACGACATCATGAATGATGTGATGTCAGGCGGATTGCACCGTGTTTGGAAAGACGCAATGATCACAACGCTCAATCCGCGTAAGGACCCAGGCTATAGATTTTTAGATGTCGCTGGTGGAACTGGCGATATAGCTTTTCGTATTGTTAAAGCGTCAAGCAATCAAGCAAATGGTGTTGTCCTTGATATTAATGGATCGATGCTTGCGGTTGGCGAAGAGCGTGCAGAAAAGCTAAACCTTGCAAGTAATCTTGAATTTGTTGAGGCAAACGCTGAAGTATTGCCATTTGAAGACAATAGTTTTGACGCTTACACAATCGCCTTTGGTATTCGCAATGTGCCTGATATCGACAAGGCTCTACGTGAAGCTTATCGTGTGTTAAAGCGTGGCGGACGCTTACTTGTGCTCGAATTTTCAGAAGTAGATGTTCCGATTTTGGATAAGGTATATGACGCTTGGTCGTTTAACGCTATTCCGAAATTCGGTGGTGTGATCACAGGCGATCAAGAGCCCTATCAATATTTGGTGGAGTCCATTCGCAAGTTTCCAAATCAGGATGATTTTGCAGCTATGATAACCCGCGCCGGCTTCGGCAATGTTTCATATAGAAACTATACTGGCGGCATTGCAGCTCAGCATTCAGGCTGGAAGATTTAAATGGCGTCCATTGTGACATATTTCCGTCTCGCGCGAGATGGTTGGGTGCTTGTGCGCGAAGGTGTGTTATCCGAGCTCCTAACAGAAGAAATGGGTCCGGAAGCAAAATGGCTGGGTCGAGCAGCGGGCATTTTTGCCAGACGTCGCAAAAAGAATGCCGAGCGTAGCGATCGCTTGGCAAAAGGTGTCGGTAAGCTTGGGCCATCCTATGTTAAACTCGGTCAGTTTTTAGCAACGCGCCCCGATGTTGTGGGCGCTGATATAGCCGCAGACTTGGGGCTGCTTCAAGATCAGATGTCGTCGTTCCCGCGCGCTCAATCTATCGAGGCGATTGAAGGTTCCTTAGGACGCAAGATTGATGATCTGTTTGTAAAGATCGATGAGCCCATTGCCGCAGCATCTGTTGCGCAAGTTCATCCTGCTGAAGTAAATGAAAATGGTGCTAAGAAAAAAGTCGCCGTTAAGGTTATCCGGCCAGGTGTGCGAAAACGCTTCAAACATGATTTGGAAGTGTTTTATCTCGTTTCTGAATTGCAGGAAAAGTTCATTCCCTCCGCACGTCGTTTAAAGCCTGTTGAGGTCACGCGCACTTTAGAGCAGACAACCAAAATCGAAATGGACTTGCGTTTAGAGGCAGCAGCACTATCGGAAATCGCTGAGAATACCGAGAATGATCCAGGCTTCCGTGTTCCAAAGGTTGATTGGGAGCGCACAGGCCGCGATGTCCTAACAATGGAGTGGATCGATGGCACAAAAATGTCCGATGTTGCTGCCATTAAAGCCGCCGGGCATGATTTAAATGCGCTCGCGGAAACGTTGATCCAGTCATTTTTACGTCACACCCTGCGTGATGGTTTTTTTCATGCTGATATGCATCAGGGCAATTTATTTGTTGATCCAGAGGGAATGATTGTTGCCGTTGATATGGGAATTGTCGGGCGTTTGGGATTTAAAGAGCGCCGTTTTCTTGCTGAGATCATCTTTGGGTTCATCACGCGCGATTACATGCGCGTGGCTCAAGTGCATTTTGATGCAGGTTATGTGCCTGCAAAGCACAATGTTGCAAGTTTTGCGCAGGCCATTCGCGCCATTGGCGAGCCAATCCATGGTCAGTCTGCTGAAACGATTTCAATGGCAAAGCTTTTGACATTGTTGTTCGAAGTAACTGAGCTTTTTGATATGGAAGCCAGATCTGAGCTGGTGATGCTGCAAAAAACCATGGTTGTGGTTGAGGGTGTCGCAAGAACGCTCAATCCAAACTTCAATATGTGGAAAGCGTCAGAAGGTGTGGTGGGTGACTGGATCAGGACCAATTTGGGTCCTGCACGCATCGCAAATGATGTGAAAGATGGCTTCGTAGCCCTTCATAGAATTGGTCGCATGGCGCCGGAAATCGCTAAGCAAGCTGAAAAAATGTCTGATGAGATCTCTCACATGAGCGAGCATGGTTTGCGCTTTGATGAAGAGACAGCTGAAAATATCGGTCGGGCAGAAGCTAAGCATTCTAGGTCTGGGCGTGTCGCGCTCTGGGTGATTGCTGCCACACTGGTCTATATTGCGTATCAGGTAGTTTGATTGCAATGATTGCGTTTTTCATTTATATTTGATTGCAATGATGTTAAATATAGGGTGAATGCCTGTGGCCAGTCTAACTATTCGAAATCTCGATGAAGATATAAAACAAAATTTGCGTGAGCGCGCAGCGCAAAACGGGCATTCCATGGAAGAGGAAATGCGCCTCATTCTTGCAAGCCTTGATCAGCAGGATGCATCGCTTCCAAAACCGGCAAGTGCGGACGTCCCGCGCCTTAATCCATTTAGCTCTCAAGTTCTGGATGGAAAGCAAATTTTGCTCATTATATCTGGTGGTATCGCCGCTTATAAAACGCTTGATCTAATCAGGCGTTTGCGGGAACGCGGCGCGCGTGTGCGCCCCATCATGACCCAATCCGCGCAAGAATTTATCACGCCCCTAAGCGTTGGCGCGCTAACCGCCGATCATGTTTATACCGAATTGTTCTCTCGTGAGGATGAGCAGGATGTCGGCCACATCCGATTGGCCCGCGAATGTGATATGATTGTCGTTGCGCCAATGACTGCAAATTTGATGGCGAAAATGGCCCATGGCCGGGCAGATGATCTTGCATCCACAGTTCTGCTTGCAACGGATAAACCTGTCTTAATCGCACCTGCGATGAACCCACATATGTGGCACAACAAGGCAACGCAACGAAATGTCAAAACACTGAAAGAAGATGGTATTCATTTCATTGGTCCTGAGGCGGGTGAAATGGCGGAAAGCGGAGAGGCAGGCAAAGGGCGCTTGTCTGAAACGATGTCCATCATAGCCAAAATGATTGACATATTAGATGATCGCCCAAAGCCGTTATTGGGAAAAACAGCGATTGTCACATCTGGACCAACCCATGAGCCGATCGATCCGGTTCGCTATATCGCTAATCGTTCGTCTGGCAAGCAAGGTCATGCAATTGCAGCTGCGCTCGCAGAGCTTGGTGCAAGCGTGAAATTGATTTCTGGTCCGGTGAATATTCCTGATCCGGTGGGCGTTGATGTGATCAAGATCGAGCGCGCTGAAGAGATGCTCGATACCGCGCTGCAATTATTGCCTTGCGATATTGCTGTGATGGTCGCAGCAGTTGCGGATTGGCGCGTTGAGGGTGCAGCCGGCGAAAAGATCAAGAAGAAAAAAGGTCAATCGGTCCCAAGTTTTGATCTAGTGGAAAATCCTGATATTTTAAAAACGGTCGGTCATCATGCAAAACGACCAGCGCTTGTCGTTGGCTTTGCGGCGGAAACGCAAAATCTCATTGATAATGCTACAGCAAAACTCAAGCGCAAAGGCGCAGATATGATTGTTGCAAACGATGTGTCGCCTGAAACAGGCGTTATGGGTGGAGATCGCAATAGAGTGCGCATTGTTGGCCATGATGGTGTTGACGCATGGCCTAATTTATCCAAAGGAGATGTTGCAATGCGCCTTGGTAAGCTTATCTCACAAAAGCTATCTGAGATCGTTGTATAGGCGAAACTTGATCTTAACGATTGTGAATGCGTGCATACATGTCTTTGATCATATTGCCGGCTGTTTTTTCAAACATAAATGGCAAGATAGAGTGCACAAGCGCAGCGCCTGCCGCTAGAAATAGTGTGAATGAAAATTTGCCCGCAAAAGCCATATGTTCAAAATAGCTTTCATCCACTGAGTTTGGATGATCGGTAAACAGCTCTTTAATACCAGTTTTCATAAGTTGCTCCGTTCATGCGTTGTTTATTTATTATCTAGATTATGACAGGAAACGTGCAGGCTGTTGTCTCAAAATTCTCTTTACTTTGCAATATAATGGGATATACATCCCGTTATGGGTTATAAAGATCACTATGATGCTCAAATATTGAGCGAGTTACAAAAAGATGCCTCATTATCTGTTGAAGCATTATCTGAACGGATAGGCATGCCGCGCAACACATGTTGGCGACGGTTAAAACAGCTTGAAGCCAGCGGTATTATCAAAGCACGAGTGGCTGTTTTAGATGCGGAACTCGCTGGATGTGGCTTATCAGTTTTGATTTTTATCCGCACAGCTAATCATGACACAGATTGGTTTGAGCAATTGCGCAAAACAGTAATGCCAATGCCAGAAGTGGTTGGGTTTTATCGCACATCTGGCGAGATCGATTATGTGCTGCGCGCGCGTGTGAGCGATGTAAAAGCCTATGATAGATTATATCAAAAACTGATCAAAAAGGTCCCGCTTGCCGATGTATCTGCCTCCTTCATTATGGAGGAAGTCAAGGATGAAACGGCTATTCCGCTGGGTGAACTATCCAGCTAGCATCATCGCGATTGTTGCAAATTTAGATACAAATTGTCGTAAAGTCAGCTGCTTGTTGTCCTTTGGAATAGGTTTATATTAACCGCATATCATGGCTGTTCCCAAAGCCTAAGAATGTAAGGATTAAGATCATGTCTATCAGACCTATTAAATCTGAAACACAAGCCATTCCAACAATGGAAGGCGCAGGGGTTCATCTTCATCGCGCATTTGGGTTTCAAGACCCAACACTTGCAGACCCATTTTTGTTATTTGATGATTTTCGCAATGACGATCCTGAGAAATACCAAAATGGATTTCCCTGGCATCCCCATCGCGGTATTGAAACAATCACATATGTGCTTGCAGGTTCTGTCGAGCATGGTGATAGCCTTGGCAATCGCGGCGAAATGGGTGCAGGTGATGTACAATGGATGACAGCTGGGCGCGGTATTATGCATCAGGAAATGCCCCATGGTGATGCGGATGGAAAGATGCATGGTTTCCAACTTTGGGCCAATCTGCCTTCAAGCTTAAAAATGACTGATCCGCGTTATCAGGATATCGCCTCAAAAGAGATCCCGACTGTAATTGATGATGACGGTACCGCAGCACGCGTTATCATTGGTGATTTTTGGGGCAAAACCGGACCCGTTGATGGTGTGGCAGCAGAGCCAACATTTTTGGATATCTCTGTGCCACCACTTACGAAAAAACGATTTAAGATTGATACTTATAAATCAGCTTTCGCCTACATCTTTGCAGGTTCGGGTACCTTCCGTGATGCATCACGTCCATTTGGTGTTTTGGTTGAAAAAGAGATCGCCGGAGAAGAAGTTCATCTGCGTGATTTAAGTGGTGATCGCACGCTTGTTGTCTTTGATAAAGGTGATGAAATTACAGTTCAATCAGGTGAGCATGGTATTCGATTTTTACTGGTGTCAGGAAAACCGATTGAAGAACCTGTTGCTTGGCATGGTCCAATTGTGATGAATACACAAGAAGAAATTCACCAGGCAATGCGTGATCTAAGATCGGGTAATTTCGTTTAAGCAATAAAAAAGCGGCTCTGGATTTGAGCCGCTTTTTCGCATCAATGTGATCAGCTTATTTTGGCTGTTTTGTCTTACGAAGGTAAGGTAAAACCGTTTCAAACTCACCAAATTTTTCGGTAGCTTCTTCATTTGAAACCGCTGCTGTGATGATAACATCATCACCTTGTTCCCAGTTCGCAGGTGTTGCAACTTTGTGATTTGCAGTCAGCTGCATGGAATCAATTGAGCGCAAAATTTCATTGAAATTACGGCCCGTTGTCATTGGGTATGTTAAGATCAATTTGATCTTTTTATCAGGACCAATCACAAATACAGTTCTCACCGTTGCGTTGTCGGCAGGTGTACGGCCTTCTGAGCTGTCACCTTCGGTTGCTGGCAACATATTAAAAGCTTTCGCAACTTCAAGTTTGCTGTCAGCAATGAGCGGATAATCAACGTCATGACCTGTTGCTGCTTTAATATCAGCTTTCCATTTTACATGGCTATCAACCGGGTCAACCGAAATACCAATAATTTTCACATTGCGTTTTTCAAACTCACCAGCAATACCTGCCATAGCGCCAAGTTCAGTTGTGCAAACTGGTGTAAAATCCTTAGGATGCGAGAACATCACAGCCCAACTATCACCAATCCAATCGTGAAAATTGATCGTGCCTTGGGTTGTTTCAGCGGTAAAATCTGGTGCTGTATCATTAATTCGAAGTGACATTTTTAGTCTCCTTTTTCCTGCGCCATCAAAGCATCAATTTGGTTGCCCAACGAGCTTTGTTTTTCTAATTTCATGCTATTACAGATAAGGTTGTTCTAGCCTTATTACGAGCCTGAAAACCTTATTTCATCAAAAACTATTGGGTTTGATATTCTTTAATATCAATCATGCGGATGGATGGCGCACGTTCAGCTTCATAGTTGAGTGAAAACGCATCACTTGCCATGAACACCGGATCACCATCCAAATCGCGTGCGATATCTCCGCGGTGGTTTGTAATAAAGGTATCAAGGTCATTATCGTTTTCTGCGGAAATCCAGCGGCACACCGCAAAGCGAGCCATTTCAAAGCTTACAGGCAGATTATATTCAACTTTCAAGCGCTCTTTGAGAACATCAAGCTGCAAGGCACCCACCACGCCAACAATTGCGGGTGATCCATCTTCGGGAATGAAGAGTTGAACAACCCCTTCTTCAGCCATTTGTTGCAATGCTTCTTTTAGCTTTTTAGCTTTCATCGCATCTTCTAAATGCACACGGCGCAAAATTTCTGGCGCAAAGTTCGGCACCCCTTGGAAGACCAATGCTTCACCATCGGTGAGTGTGTCACCAATACGTAAAGTTCCGTGGTTGGGAATGCCAACCACATCGCCAGCATAAGCGGTGTCTGCCAATTGGCGTTGAGAAGCGAAAAAGAACTGAGGTGCTGACAGGCTCATCTGTTTAGTTGTGCGCGCCAAACGCGCTTTCATACCGCGTTTTAAGCGGCCAGAACACACGCGCACAAAGGCAATTCTGTCTCTATGATTTGGATCCATATTGGCTTGAATTTTAAATACAAACGCAGACATTTTTTCGTCAGTCGCTTCAACAGTGCGCGTATCAGCAACTTGTGAACGTGGGGGAGGTGCATGTTTGCCCAATGCATTGATAAGGTCACGTACTCCAAAATTGCGAAGTGCAGATCCAAAAAACACAGGCGATAAGTGACCCGCTAAAAATGCTTCTTGATCAAACGGATTGCAGGCTTCCATCGCAAGGCTGCACCCTTCAACAAAGGCTTCGCGCTCATGCTCGGGCAGAAGACCAGAAGCACCATCAGCCTCAGGGCCATTCACGGGCGTGGTTTCCTCTTCGCTGTCATTTCGGCGAACTTGATTATTTGCTAAATGATAAGTGCCAGAGAAGGATTTCCCTTGTCCAATTGGCCAAGTGATTGGCGCTGTATCCAGCGCTAGTTTTTCTTCAATCTCATCAAGTATTTCAAATATATCACGTGCTTCGCGGTCCATTTTGTTGACAAAAGTTATAATTGGTATGTCGCGCAAGCGGCAAACCTCAAATAATTTGAGCGTACGTGGCTCAATACCTTTGGCAGCATCCACCACCATCACGGCCGCATCCACCGCCGTTAATGTACGATAGGTGTCATCGGCAAAATCTTCGTGACCCGGTGTATCAAGCAGATTGAAAACGTGATTGTTGTATTCAAATGTCATCACCGAAGTGACAACAGAAATACCGCGTTCTCTTTCAATTTTCATCCAATCAGAGCGTGTTTGAATACGATCTTTCTTTGCTTTCACTTCACCTGCGAGCTGAATAGCACCCCCAAAAAGCAATAGTTTTTCGGTCAATGTTGTTTTACCAGCATCGGGGTGAGAAATAATCGCAAATGTTCGGCGGCGTGCCACCGCTTCTGAGAGCGTTTCGGGCATAATATATGAAATCCTGTTGATTGAGCGAACTTCTAGCGCCTTGGCAAGAAAGATGCAATTGACGTGGACGAAGAAAAGAGAAATCTATGGATGAATTGCACGAGAAGGGTGGGTGAAAATGGCTCCAACGATAAACATAATGCGTTTAGATCATGCTGATGGGCTGGAACTGCCCTCTTATGAGACAAAAGGTTCGGCTGGCATGGATATTCGCGCCGCGGTTCTAGAGGATGAAAAACTCACTTTGTCACCCAATCAACGAGTTCTTGTGCCAACTGGATTAATATTTGAGATCCCGCAAGGATACGAAGTCCAGATTAGACCGCGATCAGGGTTGGCTTTTAAGAATGGTGTTACTTGTTTAAACACACCTGGAACGATTGATAGTGATTATCGCGGCGAGATCAAAGTGCTTCTGATTAATCTGGGATTAGAGAATTTTGAGATCTCGCGCGGTATGCGCATTGCGCAGATGGTTGTTGCGCCGGTGACCCAAGCAACGTTAACCGAAGTGTCAGAACTTGGTAAAACTGAGCGCGGCGCAGGTGGGTTTGGCTCCACAGGTGTGAGCTGATTGGATAAACGCCTATTTTTAAGCATTTTCCATCAATCGTTCACCCGCAATCCGGTATGATATCGCTTCTGCTAGATGAATGCGTTTGACGATAGGTGAGTTATCAAGATCGGCCAATGTGCGCGCGACTTTTAACACACGATGATAAGCACGCGCTGAAAACAACATTTTTTGCGCTGCTTCATTTAACAAAGCTGTCCCTTCTGCATCCATTTTTGCGACCTGTTCTATTTGAGCTGTGGGGCATCTTGCATTTAACGTAATTTCGGGATGACCCAAACTGCGATAGCGTTCGATCTGCATATTACGTGCACGCAACACCCTTAGGGCAACGATCTCGCTTTTCTCTGATGGTTTGGGTTGAATAAGATCCATCGCTGTAACGGCTGGCACATCAATTCGCAAATCAATCCGATCAAGCAAAGGACCAGAAATTCTTCCCTGATAATCTGTTTTACAGCGGGATCCGCGCGCGCATGTTCGTCCCGGTTCTCCTGCCATCCCGCAGCGGCAGGGGTTCATAGCGGCGATCAGTTGAATATCGGCAGGGTAGTTCACCCGGTGATTAGCGCGCGCAATGATACAGTTTGATGTTTCAAGCGGTTGGCGCAATGAATCTAAAACTTGTGGTGAAAATTCAGGAAACTCATCAAGAAACAACACGCCTTTATGTGCCATGGAAACTTCGCCCGGTCTCGCTTTCGCGCCACCACCCACCATCGCCGCCATTGTCGCTGAGTGATGAGGTGCTCTAAAAGGGCGTTGATCGGTAAGCTTGCCACCTGCAAGTTGGCCGGCGATAGAATGTACCATCGATACATCCAACAGTTCTGCAGGAGATAGCGGCGGCAGGATCGATGATAGTCTTGAAGCTAACATTGATTTACCGGAGCCAGGTGGTCCCACCATGAGTAAATTATGTCCGCCGGCTGCTGCGACTTCTAAGGCACGTTTGGCTGTTTCTTGCCCCTTTATGTCTGCAAGATCAGGTAGGTCTTTCACCGCTTCATACCGCGTTGGCTTTGGCCGTGTCAGCACTTGCGTACCGCGGAAATGGTTGGCAACGGCAATCAAGCTTTGCGGTGCAAGAATATCCATATCTTCACTTGCCCATGCAGCCTCAGAGCCGCAAGCATGTGGACAGATCAAGCCGCAATCCATCGCATTTGCCCCAATCGCAGCAGGCAAAGCACCTGCAACGGGTGATATGGTGCCGTCGAGCGCTAATTCACCCAATACGACATAGCTTTGTAACGCATCGGATGGAATTGCGCCCAACGCTGCCATTAAACCCAGCGCTATAGGCAGATCAAAGTGCGAGCCTTCTTTAGGTAAGTCAGCAGGCGCTAGATTAATTGTGACTTTTTTAGCAGGTAACGCCAATCCAGACGCATGCAAAGCTGCCTGCACGCGCTCTCGACTTTCTGCAACAGCCTTATCGGGCAACCCGACAATTTGCATGCCAATTTTACCAGGCGCAATCATCACCTGTACATCAACGGGTAAAGCCTCAATGCCTTGAAATGCGACTGTCTTAACGTGAGAAACCATTACACCCTCAATACACTATTTACGTGAATATTCATAACTATACGCATATATAAGTGCATATAACAAGAACATTATGTGAACAAAATGCGAGAAAGGCTCACTTTAAGTTGTCTGAGGTTGTAATTGCTTACGAATTTAGAACATTTCTGGAACGAAATATTATGCTTATTGATTAAAACGCTTTTCAACCGCATCCCAGAACAGGCTTGCAATATCCGCACCGCCAAACTTTTTAACTTCACGTACACCTGTTGGTGAGGTGACATTGATCTCGGTCATATAATCGCCGATCACATCAATTCCAACCAGTGTAAAGCCGCGTTCACGTAGCGCGGGACCAATTCGAGCACAAATTTCTTTGTCACGGTCGGTTAGATCAATCGCGGTTGCCTTACCACCCACATGCATGTTTGATCTGGCATCACCTTCAGCTGGAACGCGATTAATCGCTCCAACCGCTTCACCTTCGATTAGGATAATACGTTTATCGCCAGCGCGAACCTGCGGCAGATATTGCTGGGCGATATAAGGCTCAACATAAAGATCGCCAAACATTTCAAGCAGAGAGGAAAGGTTTTTGTCATCAGAGCGAAGATGGAATACGCCTGCGCCTCCATTGCCATAAAGTGGCTTTAAAATCATATCACCAACTTCTTCTCTGAAGGCGATTATTTCCTCAGCATCTTTCGTAATAAGAGTTTTTGGCATTAAGTCTGCAAACTCTGTTACAAATATCTTCTCAGGCGAATTGCGCACCCATGCAGGGTCATTAACAACAAGCGTTTTTGGGTGAACTTGTTCCAGCAAATGCGTGCTCGTGATATAGTTCATATCAAATGGCGGATCTTGCCTTAGCAAAACAACATCCATCTCTTCCAAAGAAATGCGTTGACGTTCGCCAAGCGTATAATGATTACCTTCAACGTCACGCAATGTCATGGCTTCCATACTTGCATACACTTTGCCATCGCGTTGGCTTAAACGGTCTGGCGTATAGTGGAATAGATTATATCCGCGCGACTGCGCCTCAATAGAAAGCGCAAATGTCGTGTCGCCATCGATAGAGATTGTTGAAACATGGTCCATTTGGACCGCGACATTTTTTATTTGAGCCATTGGTGCATTCCTTGTTGTTATCCCAGATAGGATCAATCGGATGTAGTTTTCAATAGATCAGCTTAAAAAGCATCCAAAAAATGTACCGGCCACCGTAAAGGACGGACAACAATGATGTCATATCTCTGAGAAATCAGATGTGGGTTCTTTTGTTTGGCGAGCCACAGATCGCTGGCGTTCTTAATTCTGGTTTGGGATTGGTAGGGAACAGCATCAATACCCTTTTGCAAATCAGCGCGGGCTTTAACTTCAATAAAGATCGCTAAGTCTCGCTTGCGAGCAATGATATCGATTTCCCCAAGTTTAGTTTTGTAACGCAAATTTGCGATACGATAGCCTTTTAGCATGAGATAAAACGCTGCATAATATTCAGCAAAATGCCCTTTTAAATTTGCTTTTCTACGGGCATGTTTTACTGATTTATTGTTCATCAATCACCATCGCCCTTAAGCGTCAGCAATTGTTGATAAAGCTCTTTGCGCGATCGACCGGTAATGCGTGAAGCTTCGCTGGCAGCCTGACTTGTTGACATTTCAGATGCGAGTTTCATCAAAAGCGGCGTGATGTCTTCATCAAGATCAACCTCTTCCTCTTGTGGCGGTGCAATCACCAAAACAACCTCACCTTTGACATTGCGTGCTTCAAAGATTTCGTGAAGCTCCTTTAAACTACCCTTGGCAAATTCCTCATGGCTTTTGGTGAGTTCGCGACAGATGCATGCTTGGCGATCCTCGCCTAAAACGGATATTGCGTTTTTTAAAGACGCTGTAATTCTGTGTGGAGATTCAAAAAATACTAACGTGGCTTTCATCGGGCCCAGCTCTTTGAAGCGGTCCGTACGTGCTTTTTCTTTATTGGGTAAGAAGCCGGCATAATAAAAACTATCGGTTGGTAAGCCTGCGGCCATTAATGCGGTTAAAACTGATGATGCGCCAGGAACCGGGATTACCTTGTGTCCAGCGGCAATTGCATCGTTGACCACTCGAAATCCCGGATCAGAAATTAGCGGTGTGCCAGCATCAGAGATAACAGCAATTGTTTTGCCTTCATCAAGCGCTTCAATAATTTTCCCGCTTGCAAATTCAGCATTATGCTCATGATAAGCAACGGTGCGTGTGGTGATCTGATAACGGTCTAAAAGCTTGCGGCTGGTGCGCGTGTCTTCGCAGGCGATCACATCGCAGCGTGCTAAGACTTCAAGTGAGCGCACAGTGATATCAGATAAATTTCCTATGGGTGTTGCAACAATATACAGACCTTGATCTATCGGCTTTGCATCAAACTCGACGGAGTGAATGCGGTAATTGTTGCCAGTCATGAAGCCAAACCCTTTAGAAGAACTGTGTCTTTTTTAAAACTATTGGGCAGAATTACAATAGTGATTGCAATTCGTTGCTGGTCAGCGGGCAACACTTGCGATAGAAGGCCTTTTGTAAGGGTAATTTTCTTTGGGCAGGGATTATGTTCGACAAACTGTTGGAACTCATAAACTTGAGTGCATTTAAGCACAAAATAACGATATTTTTATCGTTGTTCGCGACAGCTGTTGTCTTGACCAGTTGCCAATCAGGTGTGACTAATTTTGGCCTAAACCAAGACACAACAACCACACCTGTGGTTGAACAAGTGGGCACCTTGCCAATTAAAACTGGATCAGCGGTTGGTGAAGTTCTAGGTTTCGGCCCTGCCCGCATAGCTTTTTTAGTGCCGCGCACAGCGCCGGGAAATGGTGCAGCTGTTGCAAAGCAATTACGTAATGCTGCTGAGCTTGCTATTGAAGATCTCGGTACCAATGTGATGGAACTTGTTATCAAAGATACTGCTGGTACGCCCGCAGGTGCGATTACAGCCACCGAGGAAGCCATCAATGAAGGCTCATCCGTTGTCCTTGGTCCGGTGTTTTCAAGTTCGGTAACATCGGCGCGTTCAATCATAGCGCAAACAAACCGTCCGCTCATTGGCTTCTCATCAGATCCAACCGCAGCGGGTCCAGGTGGTTATCTCATTTCATTCCTACCTGATCAGCTCATTGGCAAATCGATTGATTTTGCCTTGGCGCAAGGAAGGCGCACATTTGCTGCCATTGTTCCATCAGGTGCATATGGTTCTCTTGTTGAACGCAAACTTCGCTCGTCGTTGCAGGCACAAGGTGGCACTTTATTGGCCATATCGAAGTATCAATACAATAATGATTCTGTGCAATCTGCGATCAATGAGTTAGTCGAAGCAGCAAAACAAGCAGATGTAATCTTTATTCCTGATGGTGGTAACTCACCGGTCGTGATCGCCCGTCAGCTGAAACGTGCAGGTGTTGACTTGTCGCAAAAGCTATTGATGGGCACAGGCCAATGGCGAAATTCAAATCTATCCGCACCTGATCTTCAAGGTGCGATATTTGCTGATATGGATCAAACGCGTTTTGAAGTTTTCAAACAGCGTTACGCTCAACGCTATGGCAGTGAGCCTACAGTAAATGCTGCCCTTGGTTATGATGCTGTATTGCTTGTGGGTGGATTACTACGCGAAAATCCCGGTCGTCAGATAACACGCACTGAGATTGAACGCCGCCAAGGCTTCATTGGTGCGTCAGGGGTATTCCGCTTCTTAGCCGATGGGCGAAATGAACGTGGATTGGCAATCTTCAAAGTTGAGAATGGTAAAGCTATCACCATACAAGCCTCGCCATCATCATTCTAATTCGAACAATTTAATTTTGAGCGGTATGTGTTGCCGCTCTAACAACGGATAAAGTCGAGATATGCTGGTGTGCGACCTTCACGGAAGGCTTTTGCTTCATACCGTGTTGATGGCCATCCATCCCAAGATTTTGTCCAGTCATCTGGACCATTTGCAATCCAGCTAAAGTCTGAATGCGCGTTGATATGCTCAAGCGTCCAATTCACATATGTTTCAATATCAGAGGCAAAGCAAAATTTGCCGCCCGGCTTTAACACACGTGAGAATCGATCTAAATTGACCGTTGAAACAAACCGACGCTTCCAGTGGCGCCGTTTCGGCCAAGGGTCGGGGTAAAGCAAATCTATGTGGTCTATAGAATTATCAGGCAACCAATCGAGCACAAGCGTTGCGTCATCATCATAAAGGCGTAAGTTATCAATTGGGTTTTCAAACACAGAACGAGCCAATTTTGCCATTGAATTGACGAAGGGTTCAACGCCAATGAAACATGTATCGGTTTGGCTTCGTGCGCGGTGTAGCAAATGTTCACCACCACCAAATCCAATTTCCAAACGCGTAGACATGCCCGAACTGTTCCATAAATCCATGAAATTATCAGGTGCGGGTTTTGTAAGATCAAGTTTTAGTTTGGGCAGAACTTCTGCAAGCGCAACGTGATGATTGCTTTTTAAGTGCTTGCCTTTTCGGCGACCGAAAAAGGCTTCGGTCGCGCGTTCTGGGTGAGGTTGATCAGTCATAACTTATGACAGTCCGACCTTATTCTGCTTCTTTCACAGCGTCTTTTAGCGCTTTTGTTAAGTCAGTCTTCTCCCAAGAGAATGATCCATTTCGGCCAGGTTTACGGCCGAAGTGACCATATGCGGCAGATTGTGCATAAATAGGTTTGTTCAAATCAAGATGCTTACGGATACCCGTTGGTGACAAGTCCATTGTTGCACGGATTGCAGCTTCGACAACTTCTTCTGAAACTTTGCCAGTATCATGCAAATCTACATAGATGGACAAAGGCTGTGCAACACCAATTGCGTATGACAATTGAATAGTACATTTTTCAGCAAGTTTTGCCGCAACCACGTTTTTAGCAAGATAGCGCGAAGCATAAGCTGCTGAACGGTCAACCTTGGTTGTATCTTTGCCAGAGAATGCGCCGCCGCCATGAGGTGCTGCACCACCGTAAGTATCCACAATGATTTTACGACCCGTTAGACCAGCGTCCCCATCAGGACCACCAATAACAAACTTGCCTGTTGGATTGATGTACCAGTCACAGTCATCAGCAATTGCGAGATCGCCAAGAGCTTCACGGATATAAGGTTCACAAACTTGTCGAACCTTTTTTGAATCCCAGCTATCATCAAGGTGCTGCGTTGATAAAACAATTGAAGTTACTTCAGATGGTTTTCCGTCAACATAACGCACAGTGACCTGGCTTTTCGCATCTGGTCCGAGTTTACCAGCATCGCCTTCACCTGATTTACGTGCGGTCGCAAGCAGTTCTAAAATTTTGTGTGAGTAATAAATTGGAGCTGGCATTAAAGCTTCGGTTTCGCGGCAAGCGTAGCCGAACATAATCCCTTGATCGCCCGCACCTTCTTCACCTTGCTTGTCAGCAGCATTGTCAACGCCTTGACCAATATCAGGCGACTGACCGTGCAGCAAAACATCCACACGTGCGGTTTTCCAATGGAAGCCATCTTGTTCGTAACCAATGTCACGGATTGCACGGCGCGCTGCAGATCTAAAGCGTCCTGCCGCTACAACTGGCAAGCCAGCAGCGTCATGAACGATGTTGCCCTGCTTGTCTTTTTTCAAAAGCGTTTCAGGAACACGAACTTCACCTGCGATAACAACGCGGTTTGTCGTTGTGAGCGTTTCGCAAGCAACCCGAACTTTATAAGGGTCCATGCCCGTTTTCTTCGCTTCACGATAAACAAGATCGACAATTTCATCAGAGATGCGATCACAAACTTTGTCTGGGTGACCTTCTGATACTGATTCACTTGTAAATAGATAGTTCTGGCGTGCCATTAGCGTCCTCATTTCGTAGAGATCCAAACCTGAATAATAATCAAGTGCGTATCTTCGGTTCTAGAAACTGGAGATAGAGGAACTCTAACTCCATAGATTTAACGTTATTATTTGCTAATTCTTTTACGAAAAGCTTAAAGATTATACAAGGACATAAATATATCTTGATATCTGCAAATGACAGAAAATTGCTGATTAGCGGCATTATTTAGCTTTTTGTGCAATAAAAAGAAAAATGCCCGCAATCACAAATATCATTACGGGCAAAAAACATTATCCACATTTGGATTACTCAGAAAGTGTATCGCTGTCTGCAGCAAGAGCTTTTGTCAGATCAACTAACTTTCTTCGGATCTTTGGGTCTTCGATTTTTATGAAAGCACGATTGAGTTGCAATCCTTCCGAAGATGACAAAAAGTCTACGACGTAGCTGGAGCTGTTTGCTTCCGCCATCCCCTGTTGTTCTGAAGTTTGGTCACCCGGAGCATCTTCAAAGAAAAATGAAACAGGTACATTTAATACTGATGAGATATTTTGAAGACGACTTGCGCCAACGCGGTTTGTACCTTTTTCGTATTTTTGAATTTGTTGAAATGTAATTCCCAGCGCTTCACCCAATTTTTCTTGGCTCATGCTCAACATAGTTCTACGTAGCCGAATTCGGCTGCCAACATGCACATCGATAGGATTTGGTTTTTTTTTGTTGGCTTTCATTATGATTTCCTAACGGGATAGAAGAATTAAATTGAATTGCATGTTTTAGTAGATCAAATAAGCTGTTGCGGTCTTTGGGATTGACTTACATACCATATTTTCAAAACATTTTAACTATAACGCTATGACAATTGAATAATCAAATATGTAAATATTATGGTAATTGGTAATTAACTACTTATTTTATGACGTCTAAAACACAAAAATGATGTCATGAAACACATAATCAGTAAAACGATGAATACAATATTGCGTTGGGCGTGATTTAACAAAGCTTTTTCGGTACCGGGTAATTCAACATCAAGTTTGCCTATGACATTGAGTGCAAGACCATCAATAATACGGCCCTTTGAATCGGTAATGACAGAAATACCATTATTGCCAGACCGAATGAGCGGTAACGCTGTTTCCACCGAACGCAATTGAGCTTGTCGCAAGTGTTGGTAAGGCCCAGGTGTATCGCCATACCAAGCATCATTGGTGAGGTTAATCAAAGCGCTCAGCTCATCATTAGTATGTGCGTAATTTGGAAAAATCGCCTCATAACAAATCAGTGGAAGTAGTTTTAGGTTATTGCCAAGCTTTAAGATGCGTTGTTTGCTCGCAGCTGAAAAGCCGCCAAACGTTTCGGCAATCGGCGTGAGCCCGATAGTGCGTAACATGTTTTCAAAAGGTAGATACTCACCAAAGGGCACGAGATGATGCTTATCTGCAGAGCCAATTATTTGCCCCTCATCATTGATAACGTAAATCGAATTATAATATTTATCGCGCTCACCGCTCGCGCTTTCCTCTAATCGAACAGCGCCTGCGATTAAGGTTTGGCCAATTTTCAATGTATCTGCAATTTGCGAAAGCGCATCAGGTGTTTTAGTTAAAATGAAGGGAACAGAAGTCTCAGGCCATATGATCACTGAAGGTCGTTCTTGATCTTCGTCAGGCTCTTGGGCGGATAGTTCCAAATAGGTTCTAAATATATCAGAGCGCTTTTCATCGTCCCATTTTTCATCCTGGCTAATGGACGGTTGAACGATGCGAATGACATGACCAGAATTTTCTGGCAATGGTTGATTAAGCGAGAATGCACCATAACTGATATGCGCGCATATCATAAATGCTGCGATGATAATTGCAGGCTTTAGGCCTTGTTTTGTTGCGATAAGTGCAGGTACACACGCGATAAACACGGTTATGATACTCATCCCAAAGATGCCAACGATCTGTGATGATTGCATAGCGACTGGAACAGGCATTGCCGCATAACCGATTGTATTCCAAGGAAAACCAGTAAACACCGAAGCTCGAAAATATTCTAACGCCCCAAAGCTGGCGCTTAACGAAAATATTCGCCCAATGCCATTATCCCAAAACGACCGAGCTAAAACAACCGCAACTCCATAGAAGACGGCGAGCAGCGCTGGAAGCGCAAATACCGCAAGCGGCAGCGCCCAATAAGCTTCTTCACCGCTAGTAAGCACCGCATTACCAAGCCACCACAGACCTGCAGAAAAGTAACCAAAGCCAAAACTCCACCCGGTTATAAAGGCAGGCTTGCGGGCTGCAATAAACCCTTTATCTGGCTGTTTACTTGCGCCATCTATCAGCCAGATCAAGATTGGAAAGGAAATAAATAAGACAGCAAAAAAGTCAAAAGGCGGTAAGGCTAGTGTCGCTAAAGCACCGGCAAGAAACGCAATGATGAAGCGTTTAACACCCCATGAAAGCATGATGTCGCCAGAGATTTTATCCAACATTTATGCGCTTTCCGACATTTGTTTCACATTGTGCATCAAGTATTGGCAAAAATACTTGGATACAATTTTGCGAATCAGCCCCGCCACTTACTATGTTGGTGTACAATTATAGCTGTAAGCAACTCAAGCGACTAATTGATATTTAACCGCCAGTTTCAGGTTTTTCATCACTTTCAACACTAACTTTTCCCATGCGTCGACGTGTATTTGCCTTAAGGCGGAGAATGCGCACACGTTTAATGCGTCGCGCATCAGCATCGGTTATGTGAAATTCATAGCCTTGAACCATACGGACAACTTCGCCTCGCACAGGAACTCTGCCCAATCTTGCAAACACAAGACCACCGATTGTATCGACATCGTCCATGTTCTCACTTTTTGAGAAATCGATACCCAGGATCTCAGATAATTCTTCAAGGCTAGCTTTTGCTTCCGCCTGCCAAATACCTTCACCAACCTCTGTGATGAGTGGTCCATCGATATCATCATGTTCATCTTCAATGTCGCCCACAACGATTTCAACGATATCTTCTAGTGAAACCAAACCATCGGTTCCGCCATATTCATCGATCACCAATGCCATTTGTGTGCGCGTTGCTTGCATACGTTTTAACAAATCTGATGCGAGCATTGAGGCGGGCACAAATAAA
This sequence comes from Lentilitoribacter sp., assembly GCA_039986595.1. Lineage (GTDB taxonomy): Bacteria > Pseudomonadota > Alphaproteobacteria > Rhizobiales > Rhizobiaceae > Lentilitoribacter. Next base: position 331,990 of record JBDWQJ010000004.1, on the reverse strand, counting down.
ACGCTGCGCATAATATTCGCGTCTTGAAGTGTTTTATCCAGCTTGATTTTAGTAAAATCCAAAGGCTTTGATGGCGTCTTCGACGTTGATGACTTTGCAGTGCTGCGACGTCCGTTTCGTGCCTGTCGGGTATAATAGGCAAGCAAATCCCGGATATGCACCATGCCTTTTGGATCATCTAGGTTGTCTGAAAAAACGGGCATTCGCGAATGACCGGAATTTTCGAACACAGTTGTTAGATCACCAAGCGAAATGGAACGATCGATTGCAATAATGTCCGCGCGCGGGATCATCACATCCTCGACACGAACTTCGCGCATGAGCAAAATATTATCGAGCATAGCGCGTTCATCTGCCGAAAATCCTGAATCAATATGATTTCCGTTTTTAAGAGCCTCGCTAAAGTCTTCACGAATGCTCATACCTTCAGCGGAAGGGAATAGCGCACGCTTCAAGCGTTGCCAAATGCCAAGTTTAGATTTTCGTTTTGTGTGTGTTTTTATCGATCCGTCCGGACTGTCGCCGTCGTCGTTTTGATCTTCGTTCAGATCTGAAGCTGAATTTAATGTGTCAGCTTGTACAGTTTTTTCGTTCATTGTCTCTTCAGTTTAATGGCCCAAAATAAAGGGGCGGTCGAACTTTAATTCTCATAAGGGTCAGATAGGCCTATTGAAAGCAAAATTCCAGTCTCAATACGCTCCATTTGTTCCGCATCTGTGTCATTTATATGATCATAGCCTAAAAGATGCAAAAATCCATGAATAAACAAATGCGTTAGGTGCTCTTCAAAAGACTTGGTTAATTCTCCAGCTTCACGCAAAATCGTCTCATAAGCAAAAATAATGTCACCAAGAAGTGGCAAAGGTGTCTCACCGACCTCTATTTCCTTCGTCGGAAAGGACAAAACGTTGGTTGCTTTGTCTTGGCGCCGCCATTTGCTGTTAATCTCTTTTATCGAAGCGTCATCGGTTAAAAGAAGAGATAACTCCATCGGAATTTGAGGAAAAGTTATCGCTTCCTTTGCCTCAAGCCAATTCATGACGGTCGCCGAAGTTTTATGGGCTATAACGTTAACCGCATCAATATCTGTCCATTTGTCACTATCAACGGCAATATCGATTGCAAGTTCAATAGTATTCTCAGACATCAGGCTTTGAAGTCTTTTTATCTGTCGCAGGTTCAGCTTTGACATGTTTTTTATCGTAAGCGGTCACAATTTTTTGCACTAAGTGATGCCGCACAACATCAACATCGCGGAAGCGACAGGTCACAATACCTTCAATCCCTCGCAACACATCCAAAGCTTCAATCAAACCAGACTTCGCGCCACCAGGTAAATCAATCTGGCTCGGATCACCAGTGATGATCATGCGCGCATTTTCACCCAAACGCGTTAAAAACATCTTCATTTGCATAGGTGTTGTATTTTGCGCTTCATCTAAAATGACAGCAGCATTTGTAAGCGTTCTTCCGCGCATAAAGGCTAAAGGCGCAATCTCGATAACACCAGCAGTAAGCGCGCGTTCTACCTTATCGCCCGGGATCATGTCATAAAGCGCATCGTAAAGCGGTCTAAGATATGGATCGACCTTTTCCTTCATATCTCCGGGCAAAAAGCCCAAGCGCTCACCTGCTTCAACCGCGGGACGGGATAAAATAATACGTTCAATCTGACCACGTTCTAAAAGTTGCGCAGCATAAGCAACAGCAAGATAGGTTTTACCAGTACCCGCAGGTCCCACACCAAAGACCAGTTCAGCACGCTCCATAGCTCGGATATAAGCATCTTGGGTTGGTGTGCGGGCTAGAATTGTCTTTTTATGGGTCGAAATTTGTGCCATGGCAAGCTTTGCGCTGTTATCCATGGTGGGGAGGGACAATTGATCATCGGCAGCAACGGCCATACGGATCGCACCATCAACATCAGAATTGTCGATCAATTCGCCTTTGATTAATCGCTCATATAGCGAGTCCAAAGCACGTCTTGCCTGATTTGTCTCAAGCGCTGGGCCATTAAGAACAACGTTATTTCCACGCGCATGCGCATCAATCCCTAGCTTTTGCTCGAGCAAAGCAAGGTGTTGATCAAATTGTCCAAAAAGCATAGTCGCGAGACGATTGTTATCGAAAGTGAGTTCAACTTGCGTTGTATCTGATGCGCCTGCATCTTCTACATTACTGTTTTCAAAAGGCATTTGCCGACTTGTCAAATTCTATAAACTCCAAAACGGTTTTATATCACATCCGCCATTAAGCTGTAAGGCGCGGCTTTAGTGATTCGCACTCTAAGAGTATCACCTATTTTTGCATCTTTTGCGTCAATAATTACAGATTGGAGCCATGGTGAGCGCCCGATAAGCTGACCAGGCTTACGACCCGGCTTTTCAAGTAAGATATCCATCTCTTTGCCAACACACGTTTGTGCAAACTCTAACTGTTGCTCAGAGAGCAAATCCTGCAGACGTTTCAAGCGCTCAGCTTTGATATCTTCGGGTACATGATCTTTAAAATCAGCACCGGGTGTGCCTGGTCGAGGTGAATATTTGAAAGAATAGGCTTGTGCGTATTTCACCTGCCGGATCAGATCAAGCGTATCTTCAAAATCTTCATCCGTCTCACCAGGGAAACCAACAATGAAATCGCCTGATATGGCTAAATCTGGTCGGCCTTCACGGATTTGCGCAATCAACTTGATATATTCATCACGTGTGTGGCGACGGTTCATCGATTTTAAAATTTTATCAGAACCTGCCTGCACCGGTAGGTGCAAGTACGGCATGAGTTTATCAATATCGCGGTGCGCATTAATCAACGCACTATCCATGTCACGCGGGTGACTTGTTGTGTAGCGAAGTCGTTCGATGCCTTCAATGTCCGATAGCCTATGGAGTAATTCACCCAATCCCCATTCGCGGCCATCATCACCCTTGCCATGCCAGGCATTAACGTTCTGGCCCAGCAATGTGATCTCGCGCACCCCGGCATCAACCAGATCTTGCGCTTCAGATAGCAACTGCGAAACAGGACGAGAGATTTCTGCACCACGTGTGTAAGGAACAACACAGAAAGTGCAAAACTTATCGCAACCTTCTTGAACTGTTAAAAACGCTGTCACCCCACGGGAGCGAATTTGCTTTTTCTCAGCTTTTGGCAGGTGTTCAAATTTATCGTCTTCGGTGAATTCTGTTTCGACAACTTTTTCACCTTTGCGAGCGCGACCCAGTGCATCGGGTAATTGGTGATAGGTTGCAGGGCCAATGACCATGTTGACCACGGGCGAACGTTTGATAATTTCTTCACCTTCCGCTTGCGCAACACAGCCTGCAACAGCAACCATCATGTCGGCACCACCTGCTTCCATGCGTTTCTGCTTCATTTTGTTCAAGCGGCCCAGATCTGAATAAACTTTTTCTGCGGCTTTTTCGCGAATATGGCATGTGTTTAAAAGCACAAGGTCAGCATCATCGGGCGTATCAGTTGGCGTATAGCCATCTTTAACCAATGCGTCACTCATGCGTTCGCTGTCATAAACATTCATCTGGCAGCCAAAAGTTTTAATAAAGACTTTTTGGCCCTCAGCTGGTTTTGAATTATCGGTTGAATTTACAACCTGATCAGCGGCTATATCTTGTTCAATCTTGCTCATGAGGCTTATTTAAACCTATTGTGGCGAGATGCAAATAGTTTGATTGTTCGCGAAGGTGAAATTTTAGCGAAGTGATCGGTTTAAACTTTCGCGAATTGCATCTTCGCTCATTTTTGCAATTTCAGAACGTTTCATTCCGTCGTCAAATACGACAGGTTCACCATAGGTGATTTCAACACCCAACGAGCCTTCAACCAACACCTGGTAAAGATGTGGCAACAATCCGACATCACCTGGCCACGCTGCAAGATCACGTCCGCCGCGCCCAAGTGGAATACCATGTGCGGATACATAAGCAACAGAAACCGGTTGGATGATCAACTCGTGATTTGGCAGTTCGATTTGCGCGCGCTGAACTGCGCCAAATAATGCAGATTTAAATGGCATGAGAAAATTGCCATCTGAGGTCGTGCCTTCGGGAAAGAGTACGACGATGTCGCCATTTTTCATCCGATCAGCAATCGCCGATACCTGATCACCGGTTGAAAGACGACGATTACGATCAATAAAAATAGTATGCTGTAGTTTTGCCAAGGTGCCAAAAATTGGCCAATCGCGCACCTCTGATTTTGCGATGAAAACAACAGGCGCTGAAGAGCCGAGCGTAACAATATCAAGCCATGACGAATGATTAGCAACGAGCATAAGCGGGCGTTGTTTCGAGATTTTACCACGATATTTTATTTTAATCCCGAGGGCCCATCTTGCGATCAAATGCCAAATGCGCGGGGTAATCCGAGAAACCTGATCTTTGAAAATAAGCGCAACAAGATGAAATGGCAGCAAAACAAATGTGGTGACGATCAAGATCGTCAAAACCCATAATATGCGAAGAGCTGCACGCATCTATGAGCCCTTCTTGAGCGGAATGCCGTAGAGCTCTAATCGGTGATCCACCAGTTTAAAGCCATGTTCGCGCGCAATACGCTCTTGCAATGCTTCAATTTCAGGCGAATTAAACTCAATAATCGTCCCGGTTTTAAGATCAATGAGATGATCATGGTGTTCATCAGGGACGCTTTCATAACGTGAGCGTCCGTCGCGGAAATCATGACGTTCTATAATGCCAAGTTCTTCAAACAGGTTCACCGTACGGTATACGGTTGAGATAGAAATTTTTGGATCAATTTCAACGGATCTACGATGCAATTCGTCTGCATCGGGATGATCTTCAGACGATTCTAAAACGCGCGCGATAACGCGGCGTTGTTCTGTCATGCGCAGGCCAGCATCGGCACATCTGTCTTCAAGAGATTTTTCCGCGTCCATCTCGGCTTACTCCAGTTCATTGCCTCGCAAGGCAAGTTACCTAGCAAGAAAAGATCTATATGCTTTAGTGCAGCTTTAATTCTAAAACAAGCGCATTACTGCGAGTTTCACCACCATTGTCGTAATAGGCTTTACGTTCGCCAACCGTCTGAAAACCAATCTTTTGATAAAGTTTAACGGCTGGAATATTATTCTCCTCCACTTCGAGGAACATTTTTTCAGCACCACGCTGGCTTGCTTCACCAATCGCTGCTTGCATTAACCGCCACCCGATACCCTGTTTTTGCAGCGATTCATCCGTGCCAATGGACAAAATTTCAGCTTCATCGGCAACGACACGGGATAAAACAAATCCATGTAAATTTTTCCGATCAATCGGGCGGGCGTAAAATCCAAACACATTGTTTTGTGCCAATAAAGATGAGCATTCAACTTCATCCCAGCCGCGTTTGAATAATAAGGTATGTAATTCGGCAACAGAATAAGACTGGTCATTGGCCAGTTTTAAGACTTCTAATTCTGGTTTAGACGAAAACAAGTTTCCCAGTGGCACGGCAATTTAATCCCAGATGGTTTAGGCGCGATCAAGCGCAAAATTTACATTCGGCTTTGCATCTGCTTGTCGTAAATACTGCGGGCGCATTGCTTGAACGATGTCATCGTTTATCAGATTTACCGCTAATTTTGCAACCATTTCAATCTCGGGGAAGGCGTTTTCATGCGCAATTTCTATCTCAGAGAATGCACCATTTTCTATTTCTTTAATGGGTAGAATACCGTTGCCGCAAAGAATAAATTGACCAGAAGATATAACAGGCAGCGCGTCCTCATAAGATAAAGCTTTTGGTTCAATGATAGCCTCGCCTGAAGCACTGAGGGCAGATAGATAGACTTCGCCGCGCCGTGCATCCAAAACCGCAAGCGCATCTTTCTTCGTCGTGGGTAAAACACCATAAGCCATCGCATTTAAGCTGCTGATACCGGTTGCTGGTATCTTAAGCGCCAATGCTAATGCTCGACAATAAGAAATGCCCACACGTATACCTGCAAATGAGCCCGGGCCTATAGCCACCGCGAGGTGGGTTATGTCTTTAAATGTAAGCGCTGCTTGGTCTAATACATCTTGGATGACAGAAGGTAGATGTTCAGCATGTCCGCGCCCGATCTCTTTTGAGATGGCTGCAATCGGCTTTTCACTCTCACCGTCATAAAGGCAAGCGGCACACATTGGCCCTGCGGTATCGACGGCAAGAATAATCACGTTTTTATAAATTAAACAGCTTCGACTTCTTCAACTTCAGGAATGAAGTGACGAAGAAGGTTTTGAATGCCATGTTTGAGTGTTGCCGTGGAAGACGGACAACCCGCACAAGCGCCTTTCATATGTAAGAACACTTTGCCTTCTTTATAGCCGTGGAATGTAATGTCGCCGCCATCTTGTGCAACCGCTGGGCGCACACGCGTTTCTAACAGCTCTTTGATTGTGGTAACGATATTTGCATCTGCTTCATCATAAAACTCTTCAGAACTGTTCGTTGATAACCCATCCTGATTAGCCGCCATTACCGGAGTGCCAGCCATGAAATATTCCATGATGGTGGCCAAAATTGATGGTTTTAAGTGTTGCCAATCAAGACTATCGTCTTTGGTAATTGTGATAAAATCATACCCGTAGAAAACACCTGTCACACCTGAGACAGAAAAAAGCTTCTCTGCCAGCGGTGAGGCACCATTAATGCTATCAATGGACGGAAAATCAGCTGTGCCAGCTTCGAGCACAACCTTACCCGGAAGGAACTTCAGCGTCGCTGGATTTGGTGTTGTCTCAGTTTGAATGAACATATTGTTCTCCATCAGCACAATTTTGCGCATGTAATTATCTAGTTTAGAACTCTTCCAAACAAGATAATCTTTATTATCTTATCTTTCAAGTCGTAAGGGCTGCTAATTATCGCAGAAAACCGATGATATCTTTCACACCATTCATGGTTTTTTCTGCGATAACGCCTGCACGCTCAGATCCATCTTTCAAAATCGCATCTATATGATCAGGTTCAGCCATCAATCGACGCATTTCAGCGTTAATAGGAGACAGTGCTTCAATAGCGACTTCGGTTAATGCGGGTTTGAACTCAGAAAACGCCTTGCCGCCATGTTCTGAAAGAACATCGGCTTTAGTGGTTTTGGTTAAAGCTGCAAATATGCCAACCAGATTATCTGCTTCAGCTCGATCTTTAAGACCATCTAACTCTGACGGTAGTGGCTCAGGATCAGTTTTTGCCTTACGGATCTTTTTGATAATCAGCTCTTCATCATCGGTCATATTAATGCGCGATAGATCCGAAGGATCAGATTTTGACATCTTCTTCGTTCCATCCCGTAGGCTCATCACCCGCGGTGCTGGACCGTCAATCAACGGCTCAGTAATGGGAAAATACGCGTTCACGGCCTTATCGCCATAAAGCGCATCCAAGCCTAAACCACTTTCTTCAATACGATCAGAGAAATCGATGTTGAACTTTTGTGCGATATCGCGCGCCAGTTCAAGGTGCTGTTTTTGATCATCGCCCACAGGTACGTGTGTTGCGCGATAAACCAAAATATCAGCTGCCATCAAGCTTGGATATGCCATAAGACCTAACGATGCGTTGTCACGGTTTTTGCCAGCTTTATCCTTGAACTGGGTCATCCGGTTCATCCAGCCAATGCGGGCAACACAATTAAACACCCATGCTAGTTCAGCATGCTGAGGGACGGCAGATTGGTTAAACACAATATGCTTTTTAGGGTCTATACCTGATGCAATATAAGCAGCTGCAATCGAGCGAGTTTGATTGCGCAGATCATCATGCACTAAGTTTGCGGTGATCGCATGCAGATCCACAATGCAATAAATGCAATTGTGGCTATCTTGCAAAGCAACGAATTTTTGGATAGCGCCAAGATAGTTTCCCAAAGTGAGGGCGCCTGTCGGCTGAACACCTGAAAAGACCAGTTCTTCAAATTTTGACATATTGTCTCCTGTCAGACTTGTGGAGGGCCTGAATTAATGTTGTTTCGGATCGGGGTTATGCTGAGCTTAATGGCATGCGTCAAGTAAATTCGGCGATTGGATCACGCAATAGCTGTGTTATCGTTTGAAAGCAGCTTTAATATCTTTCAGCGAATATCCTGCAAAAAAGATGACGATTACAAAATAGGAAATTGCGGCAGCGGCGATAACTGCCAATAGGCTGATGAGCTGAATTAGAAAGGCAGCATTTATCAATATGTCGGAAATCAATATATTCGCGGCATATAAAATCGCTGCCATTGCCAAAGATGCTGCAATAATTGCGATCACACGTTTTAAAGTGACAGGCGCAATAACATAGTGTTTTTGCTGGATCAGCGGGATCATCAACATGATGGCATTAACCCAACCCGAGATGGCTGTCGCAACTGCAATACCAACAACTCCGTAAGTGGGAAAAAGCATCAGACTTCCAATGATGTTTGCTGCAACACTTGCCGCTGAACACCACATTGGCCATCGCATGTTTTCACGCACGTAATAAGATGGTGTGAATACTTTGCTGATCACAAAAGCTGGCAAGCCGATGACAAAAATTGCAAGAACCGCAGATGTTACATCTGTTGCAGCACGGTCAAAAGCGCCTCGCTCAAATAACAAAACAACAATTGGTTTTGCTAAAAACCCAAGCCCGACCGCAGATGGCAGTGTGAGCAGCAATGCAAACTCAAGGCTCTTGTTTTGCAGAGCCATAACCTCTTCTTTTTGATTTGCTTTCAATGCACGAGACAACTCAGGCAGTAACACGACGCCGATAGCAATACCAATCACGCCAAGCGGTAATTGCATGAGACGATCTGCATAATTGATTATGGCGATAGCCCCATCTTGCGCAGATGCAATGACTTGCCCGACAATAAGATTGATCTGCGTGATGCCACCGGTAATAGCCGCAGGAAGCGCAAGCCATAAAAGGCGCCTAACCGATGGTGTTAGGCGTGGAGTTTGCAATTTGGGTACAAACCCTTCTCTTTTAGTTGCCCAAAGCAGAAGGCTAAATTGCAGGATCCCAGAAATGGTTACCGACACCGCCAGCGCGATACCAATCTGGTTTGCATCAAAGTTTAAAACGGCTGAAATAGAAAGCGCTAGGATCAACACAATGTTTAATAAAACCGGTGCTAGCGCTGCCAAAAAATATTTCCGCAATGAATTGAGAATGCCAGCCAACATGGCAACAAGGCTCATGGCCGCAAGATAAGGAAACATTATTCGCGTCAGCAAAATTGTTAATTCAAACTTATCTGGATTTGTGACAAATTTTGGCGCGACGATCGTACCAACGAGCCATGGCATAAATGCAATTGCGAGCGCAGATATGGCCAATAATATGACCAATAGCACTGAGAAAACTTCCGCTGCAAATTGCTTTGCGGAGGTTTCGCTTTCTTCCAACCTTTTGGCAAAAAGCGGAATAAAGGCTGCGTTAAAAGCACCTTCGGCAAATAATCGCCGAAACAAGTTTGGAAAGCGCAAAGCTGCATAAAAGGCATCTGCAACCGGTCCAGTTCCTAAAAATGCTGCAATGAGCATTTCCCTCACAAAGCCAAGCACACGGCTTGCCATTGTGGCTCCGCCTACGCTTGCAAACTTTTTAAACAGCGCCATTTACTTAAGCCGTTTCTTGAGTGGAGTTCGTACGGTATCTTGGTATGCCAGAGGAACTTGTTTTCCCTCGTTTACTCTTAAGCACATCTTTTAAATATTCAACAATGCGTGCCTGACGCGTTGCGCTGGTAATTTTATGTCCAACCAGATCGCAAACATAAAAAGTATCCACCACTTTTTCGCCAAAAGTGGTGATATGCGCAGAGGCAATATTGAGCGATAATTCAGCAAGGGCTTGCGTAATTTCTGACAACACTCCCGGTCGATCCAAACACTCAATTTCAATGAGTGAAAACTGTTCAGATAGATTATTGCTGATGGTCACTTCTGGCGCAATCGCAAAGGCTTTGCGGTTCTGGCGAACACGCTTGCGTGCAATCACATCTGGTAATCGTGCTTCCCCAGCCAACACGTCTTCAATTAGTTTTCCGACTGTTGCGCCGCGTCTTAATTCATCTTCATCATTCTCAAACTCGCGGTTGATCATAATGGTATCAAGTGCGCGGCCATCGCTGGTGGTAAACACTTGTGCATCGGCAATGTTTGCCCCTGCTGCGGAACATGCGCCCGCGACAACACTTAATAGGCGTGGATGGTCTGGCGCCAAAATAGTGATTTCGGTAATTTCATGAAATGCATGGGTGCGAACCATATGAGTAAGCTGCAGTTGGTTTTTGTCAGCTTTGCGGATCATATTTGCATGACGCACTTGGTCTTCAAGCGGGACAGTTAGGAAATATGGCTCATACTGAAGTGTGAGGTAATTATCACGGTCGGCTGGCTCCCAATCACTTAGCGCAGCTTCAAGCTCTCTGCGGGCAACCTCAACACGCGAGGTACGCGATGCTTCGGAGAAACCGCTTGTGAGTAATATTTCTGTCTCGTAATAAAGCGTTCTGAGCAGCTGTCCTTTCCAACCGTTCCAAACGCCGGGGCCAACAGCTGAAATATCGCAAACTGTCAGCACTAAAAGCATTTGCAAACGCGTAAGAGACTGAGCACATTTTGCAAAATCTTGAATTGTTTTTTTGTCGTTCAGATCACGCGATTGCGCAACTGTAGACATCGTTAGATGTTCTTCAATCAACCACATGACAAGGCGTGTTTGCGATTTTGAAAGACCAAGGCGCGGGCAAAGTTTTTCTGCAACTTTCGCACCAGCAATTGAGTGGTCTTCTGGTCGACCTTTCGCAATATCGTGAATAAAGATTGCGACATATAAAGCTTCACGATCGGAGATTTTTGGTAAAAGCTTATTGGCAAGCGGATGCTCGTCTTCTAAATCGCCCTTTTCGATATTGCTTAATATCCCAACAGATCGGATCAAATGCTCGTCAACGGTGAAATGGTGATACATGTTAAACTGCATCATCGAAACAATCTTGCCAAATTCAGGAATGAATTTGCCAAGCACGCCTGCCTCATTCATCCGATGTAAATTAGATCGCGGGTTTCGTCTTGAGGTTAAAACAGAAATAAATAATCTGTTGGCCTCAGGATTATTGCGCAGCTTGGAATTGATCAGGCGCAAAGAACGTTTGATCTGTTTGACTGTATTTGGATGAAAGTCGATCTCATGCTTGTCAGCAAAGTAAAAAACGCGGATTAAATTTACCGGATCGTTTTTAAACACATCTGGATTAGACATAACAATGCGGCCGCTTTCATCATGAAAATCGAGCGTACCGGGTATCTTACGAACAGTTTGGCTAAACCTGCGCAACACATCAGTAAACCTGGGCGCACGCTTTGCATTCTCAGCTTCGAGCGCAGCACAGAATATCCGCGTTAAATCACTTACGTCTTTTGCAATGAGGAAATAGTGCTTCATAAAGCGTTCAACGGCGGAAAGGCCTGGATGCGCGTGATAATCAAGTGCAGCTGCGATTTCGCGCTGAATATCAAATGATAGGCGTTCTTCAGCTTTATTGGTAACGTAATGCATGTGGCAGCGGACCGCCCACAAGAAGTCTTCAGCTTTTTTCAAACCGTTATATTCTTTTCGTGAAAATACACCCAGTTTGATAAGGTCTTTGTCACGATCTACACGGTAATAATATTTTGAAATCCAAAACAATGTGTGCAGATCACGAAGACCGCCTTTGCCTTCTTTGACGTTGGGTTCAACGAGATAAGCTGTATCGCCTGATTTAATATGTCGTTGATCACGTTCTTCAAGTTTTGCAGCAATAAATTCTGTACCGGTATTTTTCACAACTTCGTTGTTAAAGCGTTCAACCAATTCTTTGCCAAGCTCAACGGATCCACAAATTTGACGCGCTTCTAAGATCGAGGTGCGAATGGTCATGTCATTGCGCGATAGGCGAATACATTCGTCAATATTACGAGTTGCGTGCCCCACTTTTTGGCGTAAATCCCATAGGATATATAAGATCCATTCAACCACTTGCTCGGTCCATGGGTTAGCTTTGTACGGCAAAATGAACAATAGATCGATGTCAGACCCTGGTGCCAATGTTGCGCGCCCATATCCACCAACTGCCATCACGGCGAGTTCTTCGCCTTTTGATGGGTTTTCAACGCGATAAACATATTGGGTTACAAATCTAAACAGCTCAGAAATAATCTGATCTTCAAGATGGGAGATCCGGTTTGCGCAAGCCACGCCGCCGCCATCTTCGAGCAACATCTCATGGGCTTTTTTTCGGCCAACTTCATTAACGGATTTGCAAAGTGCTAAAACGCCCATTCTGGCATTGTCGCTTTCTCCGCCATGTTCCTTTGCGATTTTATCCAGTTCTCGCTGGAAGGCATTTACATCTATGATTTCATCAAATCGATCTGATGATACATTTGTCTTTGACATCGTTATTCCTGTAAATGAAGGCTATAAAACCGCTTATGCCCTTTTTAGTGACTTGGTTCAAGTTTCTAAAGCTTGAAGATCTCTTCTGAATACCCCACATAGCAGTCTATCTTGGAATGAGGGGTTTTTTATGATCATTCAAGCGGCGAAAGCGTCCTTTGAAAATATGTTTGCACCAAGATCGCGAACACTTTTATTTAAAATTTTAGGCGCGACCATCCTGTTTCTTATTGGGACTTGGTTTGGCTTTCAAAATGTCATTGCTGAATATCTATTTCCTGTATTAGGTGGCTATATCCCTGAGCTTCCCAGTTGGCTTGCATGGTTATCAACGGTTTTCATTGTCTTTGCAGCCATTGGATCTGCTTTAGCGCTTGCACTGTTGATATCGCCGATCACAGCCTTGATTGCTGGTTTTTTTATTGATGCAATTGCGGAAGATATTGAACAAAAGCACTATCCGAATGATCCTATAGGGCGACCGATGGGGTTGGGTGAAACTATTTCACAATCCCTCAAGTTCTTAGCAATCGTTTTGGCAGGCAACTTATTTGCGCTGTTGTTATTGCTTGTGCCTGGGGTCAATTTGATCGCGTTTTTCGTAGTGAATGGATACCTGCTTGGTCGCGAATATTTTGAGTTCGCCGCTATGCGCCACCACAGCGCACAAGATGCTAAGAAACTACGTTCGCGTCACAGTACAACAATATTCTTTGCAGGTTTGGTGATCGCAGGTTTCTTATCAGTTCCGCTATTGAACTTTTTAACACCGTTCTTTGCAGCAGGCATGATGGTGCATTTGCATAAAATGATTTTGGCAAAATCTTCGCGTACAATGCGATAAGTTTGAACAATATACTAAAATGGTTGCGCCGGTAATTCGACCAGTGCAGCAGGCACATCGCAGGTTTTTTCTTTGGATTTACAAATATCTGCAATGACACATTTATCGCATTCAGGTTTGCGCGCTTTGCAGCAATATCGGCCATGCAAGATGAGCCAGTGATGAGCGTGATATAAATATTCCTCAGGAATGCGCTTCATGAGAATGTCTTCAACATCATCGGGCGTTTTGCCCGGAGCCAAGCGTAGGCGATTGCCTATTCGAAACACGTGCGTGTCAACCGCCATTGTGGGGATGCCAAAGGCCATGGACTGGACAACATTTGCAGTTTTTCGTCCAACACCTGGTAGTTTGACCAAATCATCGCGGGATTGCGGCACAACACCGCCAAAGTCATCAATCAGCATTTGACTAAGGGCTATTACGTTTTTTGCTTTGTTTCGATATAGCCCAATCGTTTTGATATAGTCTCGAACTTTTTCTTCGCCCAAATCCAACATTTTTTGCGGCGTATCAGCAATCGCGAAAAGCGCGCGTGTTGCTTTGTTTACGCCCGCATCCGTTGCTTGAGCGGATAATGCAACAGCAACAACCAGCGTAAAAGGGTTCACATGTTCAAGCTCACCTTTGGGTTCAGGGCGCTGAATTGAAAACCTTCGAAACATCTCTTTGATCTCATCTTTCGTATAAGGAGATCGAGGCATAGGTTTGCGCTTGATAGATGGCTTACTTTTGGCACTCTTTGCCGCAGGCGAATTTTTAGTCTTTGGTTCGGTCATAAATTATCTATACTTGCGATTACGTAAAAAAGGCAATGCAACATGAATGAGAAACCGATTTTTGAAGCATTTTTGACACCCCATCGTTCACTTGGGCGAAAGGGATTTACCGTCTTTGCAATTATTGTTGGCGCATTGATCTTGGCGCATATTGTGATTTTTCTCATCGCAAAGGCGTGGCCTGTGGCAATATTTTTAGGGTTGGATCTGATACTTATTTTTGGTGCCTTTTGGCTTAACTATCGTGCGGGTCGTGCACGCGAAGAAATTGTTGTCTCTCGTCTTGAATTAAAAGTTAGCAAGGTGTCACCCACGGGGAAACGTTATGAAAAATTGTTCAATCCGTTATGGACAAAGTTTTTGATCGACCGAAAAGAAGACATCGGCATTACGGATATGAAGTTACGATCTGAAGGCAATGATTTGCGAATCGGTGCTTTCTTAAATCCTGATGACCGAGAAAGTTTTGCGCGTGCATTTGGTGGTGCGCTTGCAACGGCAAAACGACGTTAATTGGATTTTCTTCTGTAAAAAGATACTTACGGCAAGAAACGGGTGGTGACTTGCGCAAAATTCATGTTTGATACGCTCTATTCAAGTTATTATCATAGGGCTGTCTTTCATGAATATGTCTGTAAAACCGCAAGTGAATATCACGCCAAACGGCTCGGACTATGACGTTATTCGACAAGTGATCGAACTGATATCCAAAGAATATCAGTCGCAGCCTAGTCTTGAGATGATTTCCCATGAAGTAGGTTTGGAGCAAACAAAGCTGCAAAAACTCTTCACCCGTTGGGCAGGCTTATCTCCAAAAGCATTTTTACAAGCCGTGACGATTGATCACGCGAAGAGATTGTTGGCGGAGGAAAACTTACCGTTGCTAGAAGCGAGCTATGAGGTCGGTCTATCTGGCCCAAGCCGTCTACATGATTTATTTGTGACCCATGAAGCCATGTCACCTGGTGATTTTAAAACCGGCGGTGAAGCTTTAGAGATCAAATATGGGTTTCATCAATGTCCGTTTGGGATTGCGCTGATTATGGCGACAGATCGCGGCATGGCAGGATTAGCATTTTGTGATCCTGGCGAAGAAGTCTCAGCGTTTGAGGATATGTCCAGCCGCTGGAAACGCGCCAGATATGTACAAGACCCAAATGCAACACAAAGCTATGCGGATCAGATCTTTAATCCAGGAAAATGGCAATCAGATCAACCAATTCAGTTGGTGTTGATCGGGACTGATTTTCAAGTCGAGGTTTGGCAAGCGCTATTGGATATTCCAATTGGTACGGCAACAACCTATTCAACAATTGCCGACAAAATTGGACGCCCCAAAGCATCGCGTGCCGTGGGTGCTGCCGTTGGTGCAAATCCAATATCGTTTGTGGTGCCCTGTCATCGCGCACTTGGCAAATCAGGCGCGCTGACAGGTTATCATTGGGGCATTACGCGTAAACGTGCCATGCTTGGCTGGGAATGCGGTATGCTCGAAAATGGTGCCTAAATTAAAACCCTAATGGGCTTTTGACATGTCACCCAAAACTTCTTTTGAACTCACGCTTGAATCTGCGTTAAGTTTGTAAACCATCGGAACGCCTGTTGCGAGATTCACCGATAGGATCTCATCTTTCGTCAAACGGTCTAAAATCATGACGAGCGCGCGAAGAGAATTTCCATGGGCTGCCACAAGAACATTTTCACCTTTTAAAACACGCGGCAAAATATCGGTCATGAAATATGGCCAGACGCGTGCGCCGGTATCTTTCAAGCTTTCGCCACCAGGAGGCGGCACATCATATGAGCGGCGCCAAATATGAACTTGTTCTTCACCCCATTTCTTGCGGGCATCATCTTTGTTCAAGCCGGCAAGATCACCATAATCACGCTCGTTAAGCGCTTGATCACGGATAATGTTGATATCTGTTTGCTCAATTTCATCTAGAATAAAACCAAGCGTTTTCTGCGCGCGGGACAATTCAGATGTAAATGCAACATCATATTTTAAACCGTAATCTTTGAGCGCCTTGCCACCGTCTTTAGCTTCTTGAACACCCTTTTCCGTTAGGTCCGGATCTTTCCAGCCTGTGAAAAGATTTTTAAGGTTCCATTCGCTTTGTCCGTGACGAACGAGTACGAGAGTTCCTGACATATTGCTTCCTTTTTATTTTAGCGCGCGCTTAAGTTTTGGATAAACCAAGCACATCAAGCATTGAATAATAACCTGGATTTTGTGTTTTTGCCCAAAGCGCTGCTTTAACCGCGCCACGTGCGAAAATGGAACGATCAAGCGCTGAATGGCTGAGCGTTATCTGCTCACCTTCACCTGCAATGATCACTGAGTGCTCCCCCACAACAGACCCGCCGCGCAAAGTGGCAAATCCAATGGATCCTTCTTCGCGTGCACCGGTTACGCCATCACGCGAGCGCACAGAATTGCTGTGTAGATCAATTTCACGACCTTTTGCGGCAGCTTCTCCAAGCAGGTAGGCAGTGCCCGAAGGCGCATCTACTTTGTGCTTGTGGTGCATCTCTAAAATGTCGAGATCCCAATCATCACCGCCAAGTGCTTTTGCTGCTTGTTCAACAAGAACAGCTAATAAATTAACACCCAGACTCATATTGCCTGATTTCACAATACAGCCAGACGAACCCGCTTTTGCTATCTCAGCATCTTGTTCCTGGCTACAGCCTGTCGTTCCAATAATATGGATTAGGCCATGCTCGGCAGCTACTTTTGAAAAAGCCACACTGGTTTCAGGTGTTGTGAAATCGATGATCGCATCAGCGCCTTTAAGAACCTTTTTTTGGTCATCTGTGATAATAACACCGCTCGTGCCAATACCTGCAATTTCACCTGCATCCTGACCGATTGTGTCAGCACCTTTTCGCTCCAGTGCACCAACGAGTTTTGCGCCAGGCATATCGTTAATTACGCGGATGATCGCTTGTCCCATTCGGCCTGAAGCACCTGCGACAACAATCATACAAAGGTTCTGTGAGCTATTGTTACTCATCTTCAGTTTCCTTTACAGTATCGATCTTATTTGACTTGGAATGGATGTTTTGCAACCGCGAATAAACACCACCTGATTGTTTTGAAAGTTCTGAATGTGATCCTTCTTCGACAACTTTACCAGCTTCCATGACCACGATCTTATCCGCTTTCGCAATGGTGGATAATCTATGCGCAATGACCAGTACGGTGCGGCCTTTCATAGCCTTATCAAGCGCTTTTTGAACCGCAGCTTCAGACTCATTATCGAGCGAAGATGTTGCCTCATCCAATATTAAAATTGGCGCATTACGCACAAGCGCCCGAGCAATAGATAACCGCTGACGTTGACCGCCGGACAATGTAATGCCGTTCTCACCAACAGGTGTGTCATACCCTTGCGGTTGCTCCAATATGAAGTCATGTGCATTCGCAAGTTTGGCCGCATCTTCAATATCAGTATCACTTGCATCTGGCAGGCCATAACGAATGTTATCGCGGATCGAGCCTTCGAAAAGCCAAGGCTGTTGCGATACATAAGCCAGATTTTTCCGCAACGAAGATTTAGTCACATCTTCTATATTAACGTCATCAATTGAGATGCTGCCTGACTCGGCATCATAAAACCGCGGGACAAGCGAAATAATGGTTGATTTACCTGCGCCAGATGGCCCAACTATAGCTGTGGTTTTCCCCGCTTGTGCGGTAAAACTCACCCCTTTTAAAACCAACTCACTATCGGGATAGTTAAAGCAAACATCCTTAAACTCAATCTTACCGGAATTAACAGCAAGCTCTAAGGCGTTTTCTTTGTCACCTTGTAGCGGCTTGGTGTCCAAGATTTCATAAATCATCCGTGCGTTCACAACAGCTTTTTCAAGATTGATCTGCAACTTCGTTAGGCGTCTTACAGGATCGTAAGCCAGCAATAGCGCCGTGATGAATGAGAAAAACGCCCCGGGCGGCTCATTGGTATGAATTGATCGATAAGCTGCATAAACAATAACGGCTGCAATCGCAAAGCCGGATATGGTCTCTGTAATGGGAGAGGTTCGTTCTGCAAGTCGAGCAATGCGGTTAGCACGTTGTTCTGCATCGCCGATAATATGACTAATGCGACTGCTTAAACGCTCTTCCATAGTGAAAGACTTCACGATCGTTATACCTTGCACGGTTTCCTGCATGGCACCTAAAACTTGGCTGTTCAGATCAATTGCTTGACGTGTTGCTGTGCGTAGACGTTTGGCAATATAGCGCAGCGCGATCACAATCGGAGGAGCGCCGAAAAACACGATCATTGATAAAACGATGTCTTTTGAAAACATCACAACTATAAGCGCAAAAAGCGTCACCACATCGCGCGCTAACAGAGTTATTGTTAAGTTTAATGTGTCTCTGATCCCTGTCACATTTTGTGAAATTTGTGCTGCAATTTGCGCGGACCGTGTATCTGAGAAAAAAGACAGATTTAATGCCATCAGATGATCAAATAGGCGTTGCTGATAACGTGCAACAATATTATTACCGATTAAATTGAGGGAAACCGCTTCAATATAGGATGCGATACCTCGAATAAGAAAGGCTCCGAATATTCCGCCAGCAACATACCAAATAGCTTCTGTGTCTTGATTAACGAAGGCTTCGTTGATCACGTCTTCCATGACCCAGGCCAAAAATGCAGTCGATGCTGCAATGAAAAGCATACATGTAATGGCAATGGCATATGTTCCGATATAATCGCGAACATTTTCACGCAATATGCGCTTTAGCATCTCCAAAAGACCGGGGACGATCTCGGTCTTCTTTTTCGGGATATTTACAACAGCCAAATGGGCACCCTTGTCAAAAAATCATGTTAGATCGCGTGGTCGCAACCCTATTTTTGGTTTTGCCAATATCGGCCTTGTTTCGTAATTCTAAATTGATCAGGATGGTTTGCATAGGCACAAAGTCCCGAAAGTGCAATTAACGGCTCAGTCATCAGATAAACGGGCACTTCTTCCACTAAATCTGAATAAGGATCTTTATCCAAAAACTGTTCGTTAAAGAACGGCAATTGCAAAACGTCTTCAAGTCGTTGCGCCACACCGCCTGTTAGGAAAACCCCGCCGCGCGCTAAATAAATAAGCGCTGCATCGCTGGCATATCGCCCTAGATAAGTGACAAATAGCTCAAGTGTTTCTCTCGCAACGGGATCATTACCGTCGCTGTAAGCTGCTGTAACCTCAGAAGGATCACTCACAGATTTTTCAAGACCGTCGGCTTTGCTAATTGCATTGTATAAGCGCATAAGTCCGCGGCCGCTGATAAACTCTTCTGCGGCAGGTCTTTCATCCGGTGCAAATGCGTGCTTATAAATTTCAGTATCACGCGGTGTTTTCGGACCAATATCAACAAATCCACCTTCCCCAGGAATGATTGACCATTGTCCATCAATATAGATCATTCCGGCCATTCCTAGCCCGGTTCCCGGCCCAAGAACGGCGCGTGCTGATGTTGGTCGTGATTTACCTTCTTTGATCAAGGCGTGAGATGAAACATCTGTTGAAATAGCTGCAAGTGCTTGAGCTTCAAAATCACTCATCGCAATTGCTTCATCGATCTCAAGAGCTGCGATCAATTGATAAACATCAATATCCCATGGACAATTGGTCATCGAGATTTTTTCAATATTTCCAGTTGGGCCAGCGATCGCTAAGACCAGCGTTTTAGGGCGCAATTCTGTTTGACTAAATACATTTTGCTCAATCACATCTTGGATTGATGCATAGCCCGCGTTTTTTACGCTGGGAAACTGTATCATGTCGGCATCTTGTTTTTCGATGATCGCAAAGCGTGAATTTGTGCCACCAATATCACCGATAAGAATGGGAAAAGAAAACATGAAATTTGAACCTAAATCTTAGCTGTCTCTGACGAGTAATTCTTCTGCTGTAGAACGATTAAGCGCCATAGGAATGTCATATAGCACTGCTAATCGCATCAAAGCTTTAACGTCTACGTCATGCGGCATTGGGGTCAACGGGTCAACAAAGAAAATCAACATATCGACTTTTCCATCAGCAATCAGCCCGCCAATTTGCTGATCACCACCCAAAGGGCCGCTTTTCATTCTTGTAACCTGAAGTTCAGGGCAAGCTTCGGCGATACGGCCGCCTGTGGTTCCGGTTGCAACAATTTCATAATCACCAAGGGCGGATTTATGTGTCACCGCAAAGTCAGTCAGGTCATCTTTTTTTTGGTCATGCGCAACCAATGCGATTTTTCTTTTATCGGTCATAAAATTTAGTCTTGCTCATTGGCGTTTTAACTATCGGACGGTAATGGCACGTCTTTTATAGATTTAAAGTCCGGTCGGCCAGTATAATTTAACTGCACCTGCGAAAACACCATTTTACCCAAAGTTACATCGGCTTCAGATTTTGGCGTTGGCCCATTTAAAACAACAGCGCATGAATTTGGTAAATCTGCCATGCTTTTAAGCTTGCGCGGCTTTGGCTTAACACCAGGTTTTTTTGGTTTTGGCGGTGCCCATCTTGCAGGTTCAAACCACCAATCAAGAGGTGCGCCACATCCATCGCCTTTTGGCACAGCCGCTTGCCGTTTGCAATTTGGTGATCCTGAAAGGCATTTCATACGGATATGGAAATGATAATGATGTCCGTAATAGGGACGAACCTTGCCCAAATGAGTGCGGTCTCCCTGCCAGTTGTCGCATAATTCTCGTTTAATCGCGGGGTGCACAAACAGGCGTTCGACATCGTTATAACCAGCAGCGCGCATGATAAGCTTTGCATGAGCAGGGGTCCAAATGTTTTGATCGACTTTTAACTCCCCCTTTTTCAAAACAGAAATCGCGCTCATATTCGTGCGTTCAGTGTGTGTGAGTGTACGGGATGGCATAGGTGTCAGCCAGATATCAGCATCAAGACCCACTTGGTGAGATGCGTGCCCAGATAACATCGGACCGCCACGCGGCTGGGAGATATCACCGACCAAAAGCCCGGGCCAACCATCATGGGCTGACGTTTTTTGAGATAAATCTTTAACCATCGCAATAAGAGTTGGGTGTCCCCAGCGGCGATTGCGCTCTAATCGCATGGCCTGCCAAGTTGGGCCGTCAATAGGAATAGCAACGCCGCCTGATAAACATCCTTTTGTATAAAACCCATGCGAGGCCGCAGGCATAACAGTTGGTAGTTTTTTCGCGCCAAAGAGATATTTTGCTGCTTTTTCTTCAGTCAATCCGTATTGCAAAGACATGATAAAAACCAAAAATGTGGAGGCCAGTCGTTTGAACATTGAAGAAGATTGCATAAAGTTTCCTATTCATATGGACGCGCAAATCACGCCTTAAGCATAGCGTTCATTTTAAACCATTCAAGGCTTGACTGAGGATTGTGAAAGATCACCTATTTCAGTTGTTAAGTCTGTGGCCATTATTCGACATTTACATGGAGAATTAAGCCATCAAACCTGCCATTTTCAGACGCAACATCAAATTCTATATCAAAATTCTTCATAAAATCTCGATATGAACAAAGTCCATGACTATATATGAGTATTGAAAGTTTGCAGTCTGCGCATCGTCAGGATAAAGATGTTTAGAAATTGAAACAGGCATCGCAGGAAATACCGGATTAACCCGGTAATTTAACCTGATGATGATCGAGCACCGAAAGTTGCATGAAGAAGATCATATTTTTTCTAATGGCAGGTAGCGTGGGGTTTGCCGCGGATGTTGGTGTGCTTCTTTTGTTGCTCAGGTTTACAACATTGGACCCCTTTAGCGCGCGTATTTTTGCGATCGCTGCGGCTATGGGCTGCACCTGGATCATCAATCGCAACATCACTTTTCAAAAAGGTGGACGCTCGGTTGCCTCAGAAGGCGTTCGTTATGGTAGCGTGGGCTTAAGTTCAGCGCTGATTAATTATGGTGTCTATGCCGGGTTGTTATTCTTATTTGTAGACTTAAGACCTATATTTGCTTTGGTCGTTGCATCAGCAATGGCGACCTGTTGGGCATTCATCGGCTATAATAAGTTTGTCTATGGTAGCCCCAAAAAGGATTAGGGCTACCATATATTATCAATTTTATTGGTCTTAACCGCGAAGCTCACCGCCTGTTGATTTCCCAACATTGGCAATGATCTTTGAAGAAAGCGCTTCAAAATCTTCCTCGGTTAAAGTGCGTTCAGTTGGCTGAAGGGTGACTTCAATCGCAATTGATTTCTTACCTTCACCCAATGATGGGCCTTCAAACATATCAAATACGTTGACCGACGAGATAAGTTTTTTATCTGCACCACTTGCAGCTTTGATAAGTGTTTGAGATTGCACATCGCGATCAACCACGAAAGCAAAGTCACGACGCACAGCTTGGTATGGTGACAATGACAAAGCACCCTTCGTGCGGGTTGGTTTGCGTTTACCTTCAGGAATTGCATCAAGAAAAATTTCAAATCCGCAAAGCACACCAGATACATCCAGCGCTTTTAGTGTTGAAGGATGGAACTCACCAAATGTACCGATGACATTTTTAGGGCCAAGTTTGATCTTGCCGGAACGACCAGGGTGATACCAATCAGGTCCGCCAGCTTCAATCTGCAGGTTTTTAACAGGAGCACCCGCAGCTTCAAGCGCTGCTAATGCATCCGCTTTCGCATCATACACACCAACATTTTCAGCGTTACCAGACCAGTGGCGACCTTGGGCTTCCATTTTTGCCGTACCACGACGAATGCCGGATGCAACACGGCGTTGTTGATCAGGATTATCACCTTCATAAGTGCCAGACACTTCAAAAATCGCCGTATCGTTAAAACCACGATCAGCGTTTCTTTGTGCTGCTAATAACAAACCGGGCAACAATGAAGGACGCATATCAGACATATCAGCGGCAATTGGGTTGCTCACTTTCAATGCATCAGCGCCACCACCAAATAGTTTGGAGGCTTTCTCAGAGATGAATGAATAGGTCACTGCTTCCGACATTCCGCGAACAGCTAATGCACGGCGGGCAGCACGAGTGCGCAATTGGATAGTTGTTAAAATACGACCATTGACACTTCCAAGGCTTGGTAGTGGCTGAGGGTCGATTTCATTCACTCCATAAATACGCATAACTTCTTCAACAAGGTCCGCTTTGCCATCAACATCAGGCCGCCAAGCCGGCACGGAAACATCAACAACATCACCTTCGCCATGAACATCAAAACCAAGGCGCGTCAGAATTTCAACGCTTTGCTCTTTAGAAACATCAAGTCCGGTTAAGCGTTTGACTTCGCTAAACGGGTAGGAGACTTGTTTAACGTCTGGCTGAGTAAATCCAGTGACAGACATTTCAGATGCTTCACCACCACATAAATCCATAACCATTTGTGTTGCAATCTCACAACCTGTTGCCATGAAGTTTGGATCAACACCGCGCTCAAAGCGATAGCGCGCATCGGTGATAATGCCCATATCGCGTCCAGTACGTGCGACCATCATTGGATCCCACAACGCGCTTTCAATCAGCACATTTGTTGTGTTCTCGTCACAACCTGAATGTTCACCACCCATGATGCCGGCAATAGATTCAGGACCATTGTCATCTGAAATGACATTGATCTTCGGATTAAACTCATATTCTTTGCCATCAAGGCCGAGAATTTTTTCGCCATCTTTTGCAGCGCGAACATGCAAATTACCAGAAACTTTATCCGCATCAAAAACGTGTAACGGACGGCCTCGGTCAAATGTCACATAGTTGGTAATATCAACGAGCGTATTGATCGGACGCAAACCAATGGCCAGCAAACGCTGTTGCATCCATTTCGGGCTCGGACCATTTTTAATGCCTTTAACAAGACGCAAAGCAAAGCCTGGGCAGAATACCGGATCATCGATTTTGACCGATACAGGACAAGCACCATTGCCTGAGATCTCTGGAACTTGTGGTGTTTTTAAAACACCCATGCCAGAAGCTGCCAAGTCACGAGCAATACCTGAAACGCCTGTGCAATCTGGACGATTTGGCGTGAGGTTAATCTCGATAACCGGATCGCTTAATCCTGCCCAATCAGCATAAGAGGTGCCAATTTGAACATCGGCATCAATTTCAATAATGCCATCATGTTCGTTGGATACCATCAACTCCTTTTCAGAGCACATCATGCCACGACTTTCAACGCCGCGGATATTGCCGACACTTAACGTGACATCAATGCCTGGAACATAAGAACCCGGCGCTGCAAAAGCACCAACCAAGCCTTCGCGAGCATTGGGTGCGCCGCAAACAACTTGAACAGGTTCGCCTTGGCCAGTATCGACTTTCAACACGCGTAAACGATCTGCATCTGGGTGTTGTTCAGCGCTTAGTACTTTGGCAATGACAAAAGGCTTGAGCGATGCTTTGTCGTCAAGCGATTCAAGCTCAAGACCGATCATTGTCAAACGATCACAAATTTCCTCCAAAGACGCATCGGTCTCGAGGTGGTCTTTCAACCATGAGAGTGTAAATTTCATCTAAGATGCTCCATCTTCAGAATTATTTGCGCCATTCTTTGCGTCAGTGCCATCACGTTCTTTTTGTCGTTTTGCCAACTCATCAAAAATGACAAAGCCGATCTGCAAGCCATCATCATCAGGCTCTTCGTTCTGGATAGGTTGCGTTAAAAACGATAATGAAAGTTGCGAGGAATGAAGAACAGTTGAGGTTGGCGAATTGCTTCCCATCAACACGCCGTCTATGCGCAGGATATCACCTTCGCCAGGGCGAAGTGCAATCACTTTCACAGGTCCAGCGGGTCCCATTGCAATCACTTCAAGCGTTTCTGCTTTTGGATCAATGGACTGCTGGAACGAAAAGATATGCTTGGCAACTTCTTGAGCGGCTTGTTCAGCCGTGTTTTCACAAGCAACTGCTTGCCATTCTTCAGGCTTTGGCGCTTCGCGTTTGCCTTGGCGCAATTCTGCGGCCATGTGCGAAAACTTACCCTTTAAGAGTGCTGCGTCTGAAAACCTACTCATGATGATAGACCTCCAAACAATGTTGGCATATCAAGTGGACGGAAACCATAATGGTCAATCCAGCGCTGATCTGCTTCAAAGAATGGACGTAAGTCAGGCATGCCGTATTTTAGCATAGCAATACGATCAATTCCGATGCCCCATGCAAACCCCTGATAGACTTCAGGGTCCAAGCCACCGGCACGAATAACATTTGGATGCGTCATGCCACAGCCTAGAATTTCCATCCAGTCATTACCTTCACCAAAGCGAACTTCACCCGGGCGTGAGCGATCACATTTGATGTCAACCTCAAGGCTTGGTTCCGTAAACGGGAAGAAGGATGGGCGGAAACGCATTTCCAGGCTGTCGACTTCAAAGAATGCTTTGCAGAATTCAACAAGTGTCCATTTTAGATTTGCGATATTTGCAGATTTATCAATCACGAGACCTTCAAGCTGATGGAACATCGGTGAGTGAGTTGCATCTGAATCTTGACGATAAGTTTTACCCGGGATCACAATGCGAATTGGTGGCTCTTGTGCTTCCATTGTGTGAACTTGCACGGGAGAGGTATGCGTGCGCAGAACTTTGCGCTCACCTTTTTCATCGGGATCAAAGAAGAACGTATCATGCATTTCTCGTGCAGGATGGCCTTCGGGGAAGTTCAGCGCCGTGAAGTTATAATAGTCAGTTTCAATATCAGGGCCTTCCGCTACAGAAAAACCTAGGTCTGAGAAAATCGCGGTAATTTCATCCGTGACTTGGCTGATCGGGTGAATACGTCCGCGTTCTGCAGGACTTGCAAAAACCGGGAGTGTTACATCAAGCGTTTCGGTCTCTAATCGCTTTGCAATTGCAAGTTCTTGAAGCTCAGTTTTTCGCGCTTGAATTTGTTCATTGATGCGAACTTTCAGACCGTTGATCTGCGGCCCAGCAACCTGACGCTCTTCCGGCGTCATTTTACCCAAACCTTTAAGTTGCTCAGAAATGACACCTTTTTTGCCAAGTGCGCTAACACGCACAGCTTCAATCGATGCTTCATCCTCTGACGATGCAATTGCATCTATGAGTTCTTTTTCTAGTTCAACAAGATCTGTCATAACTCACCATGTTTTTAGATCGTTAGCTTTGTATAACGATCATTCTCAGTTGCGAGAATATTCTCATATCAATCCGTAATCCATCCAGTTCATTGGCTGTAATCACGGTACTTTAAAACAAAAAATCTCGCGCTAGCTGACGCCAACGCGAGATCCTATTCAAATTTCAATGTTTTAGGAAAACGCTGGCTTACTTTACAGCGCTTTCAAAAGCATTTGGTGTTGTGTCTTTAAGATATGCAAGCGCTTCTTTTGCAGCTTGTACAAGCGCACCAAAAGCTTCTGCTTCATGGATCGCCATATCAGACAACACTTTACGGTCAACTTCGATACCAGCTTTGTTCAAACCATCGATGAAACGACCATATGTTAGACCGTGCTCACGAACAGCAGCGTTAATACGCTGAATCCAAAGTGAGCGGAAATCGCGCTTACGTGTTTTACGATCGCGATAGGCATATTGCATAGATTTATCAACGGCAGACTTAGCTGTCCGGATAGTATTCTTGCGGCGGCCGTAAAAGCCTTTTGCCTTTTTGAGAACTTTTTTGTGTTTTGCGTGGGCTGTTACACCGCGTTTTACACGTGACATGTCATATACTCCTTAAATTCTAAAAGACCAGCTGGCTTAAAGGCCGTTTGGAAGAAACTTTTTAACGATGCGTGCATCTGGATCTGAAAGAACCATTGTGCCGCGTGCATCGCGAATGAATTTATTAGAACGTTTGATCATGCCGTGTTGCTTACCAGCAGCAGCAGCTTTCACTTTGCCAGTACCGGTGATTTTGAACCGTTTTTTGGCAGAAGATTTTGTCTTCATCTTAGGCATTTCGTCATCTTTCTTTTTGTGATCACGCCGAAATTTAGTGGTGCAATCAGTATTGTTAAAAACATAAAAAACCCGAACACGGCATGCCCTGCCGGAACGGGATAGGGCTCGTATAGGCTTATTCTTATAAGATTGCAAGAAAAATGCTCTACACAAACGATATTTTGTGCCAGCTTTAACGCTAGCACAAATATTCAACATCAGCTTAGAACAAAAGCTAAATTATGATTTTGGTGAAAGTACCATCATCATTTGGCGGCCTTCAAGTTTAGGCTCTGCTTCAACCTTGGCAATTTCCAAAGTTTCTTGTTTCACACGCTGCAAAAGCTGCATACCAAGTTCCATATGCGCCATTTCACGGCCACGGAACCTTAGTGTCACTTTCACTTTGTCACCATTGTCAAAGAACTTATGGATAGCGCGCATCTTAACATCATAATCATGTTTATCGATGTTCGGGCGCATCTTGATTTCTTTAACGTCAATCGTCTTTTGTTTTTTACGAGCTTCAGCGGCTTTCTTTTGCGACTGATACTTCATTTTACCAAGATCGGTAATTTTACAAACCGGTTGGTCGCCTTTCGAAGCAATTTCTACAAGATCGAGGCCTGCATCGGCAGCGCGTTGAAGGGCATCTTCAATGGAAACGACCCCTTGGTTTTCGCCTTCAGCGTCGATGAGTTGTATTTTGGAAGCCTGAATTTCTTCATTGGCGCGAGGGCCCTCTTTAACGGGAGCTGCGGCTCTAGATGGTCTGCGAATGGTACTTATCTCCAAATAATTTCAATTAAAGTGGCTTAGTTCTACAGGAAAAAGCAATGTCCCGTTTCACCATGGGATGTCAATAGCATGTTTATGTGAAAAAGCACATAGTTTCCTGCGATCATCGAATCTGATTATATTAATCTTTAAATTCGCCGAAAGCGCGGCTCAAGAAACGACACTTTAAGGGTATATAATGGGTATTTTGGATGAAACCAGTAATTTACGTGAAATTATCGTTGGTAATGACGATCACGCACGAAAAATAGCACTTAAACATCGTGCTGCAAAACAGAACGAAGAAAATTCGGGCGGTTTTGTTTGGTTGGGCGGATATCGCTCTGATATGGACGGATCCAAAGCAATCGCTTTGGATGAACATGCGGGCGAATTGGGCTTGGCATGTACCCGCCATGATTATTCAGGACACGGAGTATCAGGCGGAGCTTTTATCGATGGAACAATATCCCGATGGCTTGAAGAGAGCTTAGCAGTTTTTAGAAGCTATACCAAAGGCCCGCAGATTTTAGTTGGTTCATCCATGGGCGGGTGGATTGCGCTGCGAATGGTACAAGAGCTTACAAAAAGTGATGAGCTTGATCGCGTCAAAGCGCTGCTGTTGTTAGCGCCAGCACCAGACTTTACCAAGGAGCTTTATGAGCCAAAACTCACCGATGAGCAAAAGGCAGACCTTCAAACACAAGGCTATTTTGAAGTGCCAACTCCTTATGGTCCAGATCCTAACGTATTCACGAAAAACTTGTTTGATGATGGTGCGCAAAACCTTGTGCTAAACGGTAAGTTAGAGCTGGGCGTTCCGGTGCATATTATTCAAGGTATGGATGATCCGGATGTACCTTGGCAGCATGCAATGCGTTTGGTGGAAAACTTACCAAGTGAAGATGTTGTTATCACGCTAGTCAAAGATGGTGATCACCGCTTGTCGCGAGATCAAGATATCGAAAAAATCTTGAAATCCGTTGATGGTCTTTTGGGCTAGATCACAATCTTAACCATGATTAATAATTTGGTAACCATGTAATTGACTCTTTCAGACTAACATCGTTTACTCTTTATTAACTTTTAAGGGGCCGAAGGGACGATGTCATGCTGCGTAAGAGCGGTGCTTATATAGTAATTTGCGTATCAGCTCTCATGGGTTGGACAAGCACTATAGCTGTGGCTGAACATGCCGGGGCTTCTATGATCACAGGATCCATCACATCACAGCCCATTGGGCATTATGAATTCTGCAAACAGTTTTCGGATGAGTGTTCTGTCAGGACAAAGCGCAAAAATGCGCCGCGTGTGACATCTTACGGGTGGGACGTTGTCCACCAGATCAATAGCACTGTGAATAACAGCGTTGCACCGTTAACTGACTGGGAACTGCATGGTCGTGAAGAGGTGTGGTCATATCCTGGGATTGCTGGTGATTGTGAAGATTATGTACTTCTAAAGCGCCAGATGCTCATCGAGCAAGGTTTCTCAGCATCTGATTTGTTGATCACCGTGGTTCGTAAACCTGACGGTGAAGGTCATGCTGTTTTGACCCTGAGAACATCAAAGGGTGACTACGTGCTTGATAACCTTTCAACGCAGGTTAAGCTTTGGACAGATACGCCCTATAAGTATCTAAAGCGCCAAGCCTCGTTTCATACCGGTCGTTGGGTCAATATTGAAAATGGAAACCCAATTATTGTGGGTTCATTGAGATAGTTTTTCGCAACTAATCCGCACGCCCCCCTAATTCCTGTAATTGACAAAAGTAATGTGCGATCTACCTTTGGTTTTTTAAATCTAGAGGAGGAATGATCATGCCCTATCTGTCTCAAAAGTTACTGGCAGCGACTGCATCCATAATAATCTCAGTTTCATTTAATGCCCAAGCCCAGCAAGCAGCAGATGCTGTTGCGCCGGAGATTGCCAGTGCTTACGATGCTAAAAGCCAAGGTCTGGTGGTAAAATCAGAAAATTGGATGATTTCCGCAGCTAATCCATTAGCCGTTCAAGCGGGTGCAAAAATTCTTGCAGCTGGCGGTAGTGCTGCGGATGCGATGGTTGCAACGCAAGTTGTGTTAGGGCTAGTTGAGCCGCAAAGTTCAGGGCTTGGCGGTGGCGCATTTCTTGTTTGGTATGATGCCGCTTCTGGTAAGTTAACAACGATTGATGGGCGTGAAACAGCTCCGATGAATGTCACGCCAAAACTTTTCCAAGATGAAAATGGTGAGCCTTTAAAGTTCTTTGACGCTGTGGTTGGTGGTTTATCTGTCGGTACGCCAGGAACCCCTGCGTTGATGGCAAAAGCACATGAGCTTTGGGGTAAAACCAATTGGGATGGATTGTTCTCAGACGCAATTACACTTGCAGATGAAGGGTTCGTCGTCTCGCCAAGGCTTGCAACATCGGTAGCAGGTGATGCGGAACGGCTGTCTCGCTTTAAACCAACTGCTGATTATTTCTTGCCGGGTGGCACACCAATTGCCGCTGGTGATACTTTAAAAAATCCAGCCTATGCGGAAACGCTTCGGCAAATCGCAATAGATGGGGTTTCAAGTTTTTATACAGGTGCAACGGCTGAAGGCATTGTCGATACCGTGCAAAATGCTGCAGGAAACCCCGGCGTTTTGGAAATGCAAGATCTGGCCGTTTATCAGGTTAAAATGCGCAATGCGGTGTGCGCGCAATATCGCGAACATGATGTTTGTGGCATGGGCCCACCATCATCAGGTGCATTAACAGTTGGTCAAATTCTTGGAATGCTCAACAATTATGATTTGGCAAATTTAGGTGTTGAAAGCCCGGAAGCTTGGCGCCTAATTGGCGATGCGTCGCGTCTCGCCTTTGCTGACCGTGGTCGTTATATGGCCGATAGTGATTATGTACCAATGCCAACAAAAGGCTTGGTTGATCCGAACTATTTGGCTGAACGCGCAAAACTTTTGGCAGGACCAAATGCACTTGAAAGCGTCTCCGCAGGGACACCAACATTTGATCATGCAATGTTGTTTGCAGATGATGAATCCATCGAACTACCATCCACGTCTCATATCTCAATTTTAGATGCTGCGGGTAACGCATTATCTATGACGACAACAATCGAAAATGGATTTGGGTCAAGACTGATGGCACCGGGTGGGTTTCTGCTCAATAACGAATTAACAGATTTCTCCTTTCGCAGTCATCGTGATGGACTTGCTATTGCAAACCGCGTTGAGCCGGGAAAACGTCCACGCTCATCCATGTCGCCAACAATTGTTTTAAAAGATGGCAAACCGGTTTTAGTTGTTGGTTCTCCAGGCGGTAGCCGCATTATCGGATATGTTGCCAAAACAATCATCGGTTATATGGATTGGGGACTTAATATCCAATCAGCGATAAATTTGCCGCATCTGGTAAACCGCTTTGGCACTTATGACGTTGAAGATGGAACAACAGCGATGGCATTCGAGGCCCCGTTACAAGCGTTCGGGTTTAAAACCAATGCCCGGGCGTTAACATCGGGCATTCATGCAATCGCCATCACTCCTGATGGGTTAGAAGGTGGAGCAGATCCACGCCGTGAAGGTATTGCAATCGGAGATTAAAGAGATTGTTTCTTAATGTTTGATCATGCGTTTTGCGCCTTTATCTACCGCTGCATGAAGTAGAACGGTAAATGCGGCTAATACAAAAAGCGCTGCAAACATTAAATCAATTTTGGCGCGGCCATTGGCAAGCAACATGAGATAGCCCAAGCCTTTGGACGCGCCGACCCATTCGCCGATTACAGCGCCAATAGGCGCGTAAACAGCTGCTAGTCTCAAACCAGATCCCAATGAAGGCAGAGCTGCAGGTATGCGCACATGCCACATGAGGCGTTTGTTATTCGCACCCATCACTTTTGCAAGATCAACATATGCTTTCGGCGTGCGGGTTAAACCGTCATAAAACGCAGAGGCAACTGGGAAATAGATAATCAACACGGTCATGAAAATTTTTGACCAAATGCCGTAACCAAGCCAGAGCGTTAAAATAGGTGCAAGTGCAAACACGGGCACAGCTTGAGAAAATACGAGTATTGGACGAATATATATCCTTGCAAACGATGAAGTTGCTAAATTGATCGCAGTTGCCGCGCCAAGTATAGCACCCAAAACAAGGCCGATTAAAACTTCGGCTATAGTTACAATCGCATTGTCAAAAATGATAACGCGGCTCTTCCACATGGTTTCTGCAACAAGCAGCGGACCGGGAAGAATAAATTTTGGTAATGAGAAACCGGTGACAATTGCTTGCCAAACAACAATTGCAAGAAGCGCGGAACCCAAAGCATTTAAAGTTTTTGTCATTAGCTGCCCTCTCGCAATAAACGATAAAGCCGACCTTGACACGCAAGCGTATCATCATCGTCATCTGCACGTACTGGCGATTGATGAGGCACCTTTACTTGCTGCAAGCCTTGTGGCGTTATAACTTGAATACAATTGCCTAGCCTCGCAGCTTCAAAAGGATCATGTGTGACCAAAAGAACAGTGTGATTGGAGAGCAGATCACCAGCCAATTCTTGCATCTCGCTGCGTGTTTTTGCATCTAGCGCGGAAAATGGCTCATCCAATAAAACGATAGAACGATCCTCCATTAATGTACGCGCAAGCGATACACGCTGCTGTTCACCACCTGATAATTTAGCTGGTTTTTTATTTATATGGCCGGAAAGTCCAACCTTATCAATGACGTTTAATGCGCGCGTTTCATCAGATTTTTCCCCGCGCAGTTTAGCCCCCAACATCACATTGTCGATGACGCTGAGCCATGGAAAAAGTTCACCGCCTTGCGCCATATATGCGATACGCGATGATATCTCTTTTTGATCGCTGGCGGTAATCTCACCGGTAAATTTCGCACCGGTATCAAGTCCGGCAATCAACCGCAATATCGTTGATTTGCCGACACCTGATGCACCCAATAAACAGGTTATTTCATTGGCCGTGATATTTAGTTCCAGATCACGAAACAGAACGCGATTTTCACCATCGCGCTCAATCTCTGCTGAGCCTTTGAAACATATATCGGGTGCTTTGCTCATGTTACATTATGGCCTTAAGCCCATGCCCCAGAAGCTGACTTCGAGGCGGGTTGCAATGTCAAATTTTTCTCGAACATTCTCCCAAATTGGAAGCGTTTCAAAACCATCCCCTAAGCGATTGATAACGGCGTTATCAAGCAATTCAGCAACGCCTTTACAAACATCTTGATATTCTTCACCTGCATACGTGTCGATCCATTCAAGGTAAGTATCGGATGTTTTGTCTTGTTTAAGCCGCGCACCAATCTCACCATAGCCAAATACGCAAGGTGCAAGCGTTGCAAGAAGGGAAATAAAATCGCCTGAATAACCTGCTTCTAAAACATAGCGTGTATAGGCTAAGTTTTCAGATGCTTCGATGGTTTCCAAAAGCTCTTTTTCTGAAATGCCAAGTTTAGCACATGTCTCAACATGAAACTTCATTTCACCGTTAACGAGACCATTCACTGTTGCTGAACATGCCTTCATTTCGTCAAGACTACCGGCTTTGGCAACAGCTAATGCCCAAGCACGTGAGAAGTGAATGAGAAAGACATAGTCTTGTTTTAGATAATGCAAAAATGCTTCGTGTGGCAGAGTTCCATCTCGCATCGCTTCAACAAAGGCATGCCGTGTATAGGCATGCCAATGTTCAGAAGAGGTGCGAAGTGATGCAAAAACACGGCCGTAATTAACATCAGTGCTCATATGATCACCTATTCAGATACGTCGATTGCAATTTTTGAAACTGGATTGATCGCTGGGATCAAGCCTTTTTCGTTCAAGAATGCTTCAAACTTTGAGTAGCGACCCGCATCAAATGCAAACGGGCGAAGCGCAAAACGTGGCAGTGTGTCGACCCATGCTTTTGCGTTCAGCTCGTCCTGCAACTCAGCTGAAGTGCCTGAGAAAATTTCCCATGATTCTTCAGGGTGATTGATGATGTATTGTGTTGCAAGTTCTGTTGCAGTCAGGAAGCGAGAGATTTTATCTTTGTCCATCTCATCAGATTTCGCCACATAGATTAGCTCATCATATGTTGGAAGACCTTCTTCCTCGACGAAGAAACACTTACCTTCAACGCCTTCGATTTCCATTTGGTTCAATTCGAAGTTTCTGTAAGCGCCGATCACCGCATCAACTTGCTTTGACATCAAGGATGGAGAGAGCGACCAGTTCACATTTACAAGTTCAATATCTGACATTTCAACGCCGTGATTGTTGAGAATTGAACCCAAGACTGCTTCTTCAACACCTGATACTGAAAAGCCGATTTTCTTACCTTTAAGGTCTGAGATTTCTTTTATCGGGCCGTCTTTTAGAACGAGCAAACAGTTAAGCGGAGTGGCAACTAAAGTACCAACACGAATGAGCGGTAAACCTTCATGAATTTGAAGGTGAAGCTGAGGTTGATAAGATACGGCCAAATCTGCTTGTCCTGCAGCAACCATTTTTGGTGGATCAGATGGATCTGCTGGTGCGATGATTTCAACTTCCAAGCCTTGATCAGCAAAGTAACCTTTTTCTTGTGCAACAATAATTGGCCCGTGATCTGGATTGATAAACCAATCAAGCATAAGCTTCATTTTATCAGCTGCTGATGCCAAGCTGGTTGATGCAACGGCGAGCGCGCCCGCGAGTACAAGTGATTTAATTTTCATAATTTGATCCTTCCTAGATCTTTAACCTGCGGCGACAAGAACGATGTTCCCATCCCATTTATTTTGTAATTGGGTTGCCGCGCGATGCGCACGTAAGCCTGATTTGCAAACGAACACGGCGCGCTGATTTTCATCGTCTGGTAACAGAACATCGTTCTGATAATCATCGACATGAATTCTGATTGCATCTTGATGCGCAGCTTCCAACGTCTCATCCAATCCACGCAGTTCAATAATGAAATCATCGTTTTGAATCTCGCTCGGAGCGATAAACTTTAGACCACCATTTTTAGGCTCTGGCGCTTTATCAAAACGAAAGCTTGAGAAGCGGAAAGTTTGCGCATCAAATCTTATAAGCTGTCCTAAAGGTGAGGGGTCTAACCC
Source organism: Lentilitoribacter sp. (assembly GCA_039986595.1). Lineage (GTDB taxonomy): Bacteria > Pseudomonadota > Alphaproteobacteria > Rhizobiales > Rhizobiaceae > Lentilitoribacter. The sequence goes on along the minus strand of JBDWQJ010000004.1, from coordinate 297,171 downwards.
CAAAATCTGAGACAATGTCATTTGCGCTTGCAGGCTTCCAATTGTGCCCACGATAGGTCCTAGAACGCCAGCTGTTGCGCAATTACCTGCCTGTGCAGGCAAATCAGGGAACAGTGCGCGAAGCGATGGTGCCCCACCGCAAAATCCACCAACATATCCTGAAAGCGCTAGGGCAGATGCGCTGATAAAAGGAATATTTTCAACATAGCAATGGTCAGATAAAATGTAGCTCACTGCAAAACTATCGGCGCAATCGAGCACGATGCTCACGCCACAACTTAGTTTTTTCACATTGCTCGGATCAAGCGATGTATGAATCGCTTCGATCGAGATGTCTGAGTTAAGGTTTTGAAGAATTTGCTTGGCCGTTTCGGCCTTTGAAGCGCCAAGATATTGCTCACCATAAAGCGTCTGGCGATGCAGATTACTTAAAGAGACTTCATCCGGGTCGACGATTGTGATTGTGCCAATGCCGGCGCCTGCAAGGTATTGCAGAACAGGCACACCGAGCCCTCCAGCGCCAACGACCAAAACATGCGCTTCAGCAAGTTTGAGTTGACCTTCTAACCCAACTTCGGGCAGCACCATCTGACGTGCATATCTGTTGCCTGTTGCACTCATCTTGTTGCGCTCATCGTGTCACATTGATCCATTGTTTGATCCGCGCTTCTGGATCATCGTTTAAAGTAATATCAGTGACTGCAGAGACGATATCTGCACCAGCATCAAATGCACCTTGGGCGCGTTCCACGCTCATGCCACCGATTGCGACAAGCGGCGTATCACCAACCAGCTTTTTCCATTCAGTGACTTTGTCGAGCCCTTGCTCTGTCCACTTCATCTTTTTAAGAATGGTTGGGTATACAGGACCGAGTGCGAGATATTCCGGCTTGTAGGAAAGCGCACGGTCAAGCTCGTCATTATCATGGGTGCTGAGGCCAATTTTAATCCCGGCAGCACGGATTGCTTTAATATCGGCGACATCTAAGTCTTCCTGACCGAGGTGAATAAAATCACATTTTTCGTCAATCGCAATTTGCCAATAATCATTGACGATCAATTGCGCACCATATTGCTCGCATAGCGCTTTGCCTTTGATGATCTCGGCGCGCGTCTCTTCATCAGATTTATCTTTGATGCGCAGCTGCACCAACTTAATGCCAAATGGCAAAAGTCGCTTTAGCCATTCGGAATTATCAAAAATGGGGTAAAATCGATCAAGCTGCATTATAGGAATGCCTTTCCAATAACTGGAGTTGAAGGTTCAGCCATATCGCGTGGCTCCATGGGATCAGCGTCAAATGCTGCTTTGCCGGCGCAAATCGCATCAGAAAAAGCCTTGGCCATCAGCGCTGGATCACCCGCTTTCGCGACGGCGGTGTTTAATAGTATCGCATCATAGCCAAGTTCCATCGCATGCGCAGCTTGTGAGGGAAGACCAATACCCGCGTCAACAACCAACGGTACATCCGGGAAATGCGCACGCAACATGCGAAGGCCGTGTTCGTTATTAAGGCCAAGCCCTGAGCCAATTGGCGCGCCCCATGGCATGAGAACTTCGCAGCCAACCTCAAGCAAACGCTCGGCCACCACCATGTCTTCAGTTGTATATGGGAAAACCTGAAAGCCCTCTTCGCTTAAAATTCGGGCGCCTTCCACAAGACCGTAAACATCTGGCTGCAGGGTATCCGTATGTCCAATGATCTCGAGCTTAATCCAAGGTGTATCAAAGACTTCGCGTGCCATATGCGCGGTGGTCACAGCTTCTTTAACTGTATAGCACCCGGCTGTATTTGGCAGTACCGGAACATTGAGTTCTTTGATCAATTGCCAAAATTCTTGACCCGCGCGGTCAGAGCCGCTTTCGCGGCGTAAGGACACGGTCGCGACCCCAGCGCCAGACATTTTAAAAGCATCAGCTAGGATTGAAGGCGAAGGATATTGCGCAGTGCCAAGCATCAATGGGTTTTTGAGTTCGGTGCCGTAAAATTGTTTGCCCATTTGGTTATCCACCCTGCATCGGGGCTAGAATTTCAAGACGATCACCATCGCTCAGGATAACACCGCCACGCATAGTTTCAGGCACAAATTCCTCATTAACCGCTGTTGCAACTTTTGCTTCGCTATAACCAAGTTCACTGAGCACTTCGTTGAGCGAAGTCGCGTTGATTTCAACTTTTTCACCATTAAGCACAATGGTCATGATGTACCTCATCTTTAGAGTTGGGCATGTCTTTGTCAGCAAATTCTGGCCTTTTGTCATCAAACAAATAATTTGCAACTTGTTGCGCAACAGATGGCGCTAACAAATAGCCATGGCGATAAAGACCATTGGCATAAATCGTATTTCCCTCATGACGAATGCGTGGCAAATTATCGTTAAATGCAGGACGCGCATCGACACCGATTTCTAAAATTTCCGCTTCACCAAAACTTGGATGAAGCGCATAGGCCGCAGTTAACATTTCAAGCATAGAGCGGGCCGTAATGCGTGTGCGTTCACCAGCTTCAATCATGGTTGCGCCAAGCATGTAAACCCCCTCACCACGGGGAACGATGTAAAGCGGAATTCTTGGGTGTAGCAATCGAATAGGGCGTTTGAGATCAAGATCGGGACAATGCAAAATCAGCATCTCACCTTTGACCCCGCGCAGATCAGTTAGTTTGTCTTGTGCTGCTAACCCGCGGCAATCAATGATTGTCGATTTAGCATCTGGTTCGCCAGATGTTTGAACCTCAATACCGTTGAGCTTTAAATTTGTAACGAGCGCATCAAGCGCTTGTCGCGGTGCGAGATGCGCTTCTGTTGGGAAATAGAGCGCTTTTCTATAACGGCCTTCAAGATCAGGCTCCAACTCTGAGATCTTGTCAGCACCAATTTCTTCAAAGTTTGATGTGCGTCTACCAAAGCGAGCCAGCTCTTTAATATCACGACCTTGGGCCACAACCATTGAACCGTTATAGGTGATAACTGCACCGTTTTTTGCCCACCACGCGATCGCGTCTTGCCCGAGGCGTACCACAGGTTCTTCCGCGCTTTCACCTTCGCAAAATGGCGCAAGCATGCCGCCCGCCCACCAGGAACAACCATGTGGACCAGGCGTGCCATTGGGATCGATGATGGTAACATTGCCACCACGCGCTGAAATTTCAGTCGCGATACTTAAGCCCAAAACGCCTGCACCTTTGATGGTTACATTAGTCATCATCTGAGCCCCAAAGCGCGTAAAAGTGATGAACGGGGCCATGTCCAGATCCAATTTTAATTTGATCGCTGGCGCGGATTGCACCTTGTAAATATTGATGCGCGCGGCCAACTGCATCCTCAATCTCAAGTCCTTGCGCAAGACATGCAGCGATAGAAGACGATAACGTGCAACCAGTGCCGTGTGTGTTTTTCGTATCGATGCGTTGCGCTTCAAATGAGATGGGTTCAGCGCTGGTCCCGATAAGCAAGTCTGTACAGATATCATCGTCGCTATGCCCGCCCTTCATCAAAATAGCTTTTGGGCCCATGGCCAACAGATCGCTCCCCTGAAAGGCCATTTGCATAGGATTTTCTGCTTGGGTCGTTCCCAAAATTTTGGCAGCTTCAGGCAGGTTAGGTGTGAGAAGTGTTGCAAGCGGCAACAGTTCTTCTTTGAGCGCAGAAATCGCCTCTTCACGCAGCAGAGCGTCGCCAGATTTTGCGACCATGACAGGGTCGAGGACAATCGGAATATCGATGTTCTTTAAAGAAGATGCGACCGCATGGATAATTTCGGGAGATGACAGCATGCCAATTTTAATAGCATCAACATCAAGGTCCTCAAGCACAGTTTCTATTTGTGCTGAAACCACATTGGGTGAGATTTCTTCAACCGCGGTGACAGCTTTTGTGTTTTGCGCGGTGATGGCTGTAATGACGCTTGCGCCATAAACGCCAAGCGCTGAAAATGCTTTCAAATCCGCCTGTATACCTGCGCCGCCGCCACTATCAGATCCGGCAATTGTCATCGCTATTGCAGTCACGTTTTTTCCCTACCAATTTGTCTTATGCGGACATTTCAGCTTTGGGGGGTCTTTGCGCTTTAAATAAAGATAGCGATGACCGTTCCCTCCGCCGGAATTGCCCGGATCAGGTTCGATGGGTTAGCGAAAACGCCTCTCAGCCTCTGCATAAAATGCAAGGCACCCCAACGGTGTATAATCGACACATAGTGCAGATCGAAATAAAATGCAATGGTTCAAACTTGCTTGTGATTGGACTAGACTGATTACAAAGTGATTCTGCAAAAAACGAGACTTTGATGACAAATATTCGATTGCATAAGGGCGATATTTCCGCACGTGCTGCCGCGCGCTATAAGAGTGATATCGCAATTGATACCGAAACTTTAGGTCTCATTCCGCGCAGAGATAGATTATGCGTTGTGCAATTATCATCAGGTGATGGCACTGCAGATGTTATCCAAATTGCGAAAGATCAGAAACAAGCGCCAAATCTAGTTGCGTTGTTAGAAGATCAAAGCAAGACAAAATTGTTCCACTACGGTCGTTTCGATATTGCCGTTTTATATTACACATTTGGCGTTACGTGTTCGCCTGTTTTCTGCACCAAAATTGCATCCAAGCTCACACGTACTTATACAGACCGTCATGGCTTAAAAGATGTCTGCCGTGAGTTGTTAAGCGTTGAATTATCCAAGCATCAACAATCATCAGATTGGGCTGCAGAAAAACTCACCGATGCGCAGCTTGCTTATGCTGCATCAGATGTTTTGCACTTACATGCTTTGCGCGATAAGATGACGGCAAATTTACAACGAGAAAGGCGTTTAAGCGAAGCAGAGGCTTGCTTTGAATTCCTCCCCACGCGCGCAAAACTTGATCTTATGGGCTGGGAAGATAGTGATATCTTCGCGCATAGCTAGATCAACATTGTTCAGCAAAATATAAGTTAGGTTTTTAAATGCGATTGTCAGATTGCCATAATTTTCATGATTTCCGAAGGCTTGCAAAAAAGCGTCTTCCATCACCGATATTCAACTATATCGATGGCGCGGCTGATGACGAAGCGACCTATCGCAGGAACACTTCCTCTTTTGAGGATTGCGATCTTTTGCCAAGCGTTTTAACGGGTGTCAGCGATATTGATATGTCCGTTGAAGTAATGGGGCAGAAACTGGATATGCCTGTTTATTGCTCACCAACTGCGCTACAAAGGTTATTCCATCATGATGGCGAACGCGCAGTGGCAGCGGCAGCGGCAAAATATGGAACAATGTTTGGTGTATCATCCCTTGGAACTGTAAGCCTCGAAGAAGTGCGCAAAGCGCATGATAACCCGCAAGTTTATCAATTTTACTTCCACAAAGATCGTGGTTTGAATACTGCGATGATGCAGCGCGCGAAAGACATTGGCGTCAATGTTATGATGTTAACAGTGGATTCGATCACCGGCGGTAATCGTGAGCGTGACCTGCGTACCGGATTTTCAATCCCCTTTAAGTTGACGCTGGATGGGATGCTGCAATTTGCCATCAAACCAATGTGGGGGATCAATTATGTCACCCATGAGAGCTTTGCCCTACCGCAGCTTGATAGCCATGTGGATATGAGTGGAGGCGCGGTATCTATCGGAAAATACTTCACCGATATGCTGGACCCTTCGATGAATTGGGACGATGTTGCCGAAATGGTTAAACTTTGGGATGGGCAATTCTGCCTCAAAGGTATCATGACTGTGGAAGACGCTAAAAAGGCGGTCGATATTGGCTGCACGGGGATCATTTTATCCAATCATGGTGGGCGTCAACTTGATGGTTCGCGTAGCCCGTTTGATCAGCTTGCAGAGATTGTTGATGCCGTTGGTGACAAGATCGATGTGATTATGGACAGCGGTGTGCAACGCGGCACGCATGTTTTAAAAGCATTGTCATTGGGAGCAAAGGCTGTTGGGCTTGGGCGTTATTATTTATATCCGCTAGCTGCGGCTGGCCGGCCCGGGGTTGATCGCGCACTTGGGCAGATGAAAGCTGAGCTTGAGCGGGATATGAAACTCATGGGGTGTTCATCAATATCGGATCTGTCGCGTGACAATTTAAGATTTAGATAGATGCATTGGCTTGATACATTCGAAGGTGAATTTCAGGACCAACTGTTTGAGCTTTACAAACAAGAATGGTGGACTAAGGGTCGATCGAATGAGGATGTCATATCTGCGTTTGATAACTCAGACTTAGTGTTCGGATGCGTTTCTGATGACAACGAACTTATAGCCTGTTCGCGCGTGCTTTCTGATTATACATTTAAAGCAATCATCTTTGATTTCATCATAGCAAAAACCCATCGAGGGCAAGGGTTAGGTAAACTCATGCTTGATCAGATCATCGGCCATGAAACGCTGGCAAATGTAAAAAGTTTTGAACTTTATTGCCCCGATCACATTGCACCATTTTATGAAAGATACGGTTTTAAAAAGAGCAATTCTAATCTGCTCACACTGCTGCGTTGATTATCGCGCATTCTCCATACACACATTCCCTTCTTGCGTTCTGATCATCTTTGTGATTATTTGCGTCTGTTCTCAGGGCGGGGCGAAATTCCCCACCGGCGGTAATCATTTATTTGAAAGCCCGCGAGCGCTTGTATCGGTTGATGCAAGGTCAGCAGATTTGGTGAAATTCCAAAGCCGACGGTCATAGTCCGGATGGAAGAGAGCGGGTAAAACACATATACTGATGGGTCAGTATGTGTGGTCTTTCCTGTTTGCCTTGAGTCTTGTGCGCAACAGAAAGGATAACGCTCATGACTCAGTTAAATTTTCAAAATAATAGTGCCTTTAAAGGTGCATTTTATATGGTGCTTGCGGGTGCCATTTTCGCCATTATAAACACGCTTTTACAATCGCTCACTATGCAGATGGGTCAAAGCTCGACCACAATCGTTTTTTGGCAATATCTGATCGCGCTTGCATTTAGCTTGCCGTGGATTTTGCGAAAGCTTCAAGATGGTAAAACATCGCGCCCACTATGGCATATTCTGCGCGTTGCATTTGCTGCAATTGGTGTTCAGCTATGGGTGATGGGTCTTGCACACGTCCCCATTTGGCAAGCAATTGCCTTGATCATGACATCGCCATTTTTTGTAACAATTGGTGCGAGGATTTTCCTGAGTGAAGCCGTTAGCATGCAAAGATGGTTTGCTGTTTTATTTGGCTTTTGTGGCGGAATGATTATTCTGGAACCGTGGTCAGATCAATTTAGTTTGGCAACGTTGTTTCCAATCGCAGCTGCATTTTTCTGGGGGCTTTCCAGCCTGACAACGAAATATTTAACCCGGTTCGAAAAACCTCAAACATTGACTTTTTATCTCTTGGTTTTACTTGCGCCGATCAATGCAGTTCTTGCGTTAGATGCAGGCTTTGTTATTTCATCAAGTAATGTAATTTGGCTGGTCGTCATCACGGGCGTTTTAACCACGATTGCTCAATTCTCATTGGCAAAAGCCTATTCGATTGCCGATGCTGCATTCTTGCAGCCATTTGATCATTTGAAACTCCCGATGAATGTCCTTCTCGGATGGCTTGCCTTCGGTTTCTTACCAACTGGTGCAATGTGGGTTGGTACATTGATGATTGTTCTAGCGTCATTCTACTTGTTGAAAAATGAGATGAAGCCTGCACCAAATGTTAAAATGGCAGCTGCTTAAGTTTAAAAAATCAAAACTCGCTGGTGGTCATATCATCAGCGTGTTTTTAGTATTTCATTGAATTATTGTGTTCCACTATTAAGACGCAAGTCTCGTTTGCGCGCTTGATGTTGTGGGAAGACGTTTATCAAGTGCAGGCTTAATGGTCTCGATACAAAACGGTTTGCTCACAGTAACGCATCGGTCAGATACTTTTGTGATGTCATCATTTCCGGTATTACTCACTTGGGCGAGCAATATCACTGGTATAGTGTTGAAATCTGGACTGCGATTTAATTTCTCGATGAACTGAGCCCCATTAAGCCCGGGCATGATATAATCTGTGATCACCAGATCTGGAGCAATGCCAGCTTTGCGCATTGCAATAAGCATTTCCATGCCCTCTTCAGCATCAACACATGCTGCGCTCTCAAAGCCCCAATTTGTCATGTATTCTTGCAAGATTTTTCGGCCCAACGGATGATCATCAATGATCAAAACGCGTTTTTTAATGCCATCGCTCAGAGTGTTTTGAAGGACTTTTGTAGCATCGATAATAGGTAAATCCAGCTCAAACCAAAAATTGGACCCAACCCCTAATTCACTCTTAACACCAATCTCACCATCCATGAGGCTAACAAGAGAGGATGCAATTGATAAACCTAAGCCAGTGCCTTCAAATTTCTTGGTAGCAGATGAATCAGCTTGGGAGAATTTGCTGAATATCCTTTCAATTTGATCAGCACTAATTCCAATGCCAGTATCAGAAACACTGATATGAATTTTCGACTGCGCAGCGTTATTTGATGGTTTTGTCCCCACATTGATCAGCACATGGCCACCATCAGTAAACTTAACAGCGTTGCCCACAAGATTTGTGATGATCTGCCTGATGCGGATACCGTCACCTAAAAGGCTTTTGGGTAGGTCAGGTGAAATTCGGAGAATAATCTCTAGATCTTTGTCTTTTATACTCGCAGATACTAGCGTTGCGATATCATGAGCTGTTTGGCTTAGCGAGAAAGGTTCTGCATTGAGCTCTAATTGTCCGGCGTCAATTTTTGAAAAATCCAAAATGTCATTGATAACGGTTAAAAGCGTTTCGCCGGATTTTACGATGGTGCTTGCAAACATTTTCTGTTTTGCATCAAGTTCGGTGTTTGCCAAAAGCTGTGCCATGCCCATCACGCCATTCATCGGTGTGCGTATTTCATGGCTCATGTTGGCGAGAAATTCTGATTTTGCTTTCTCAGCGCTTTCAGCTAACCGTTTGGCTGTTTCAAGTTCACTTTCGCGTTGCTTTAGATCAGTGATGTCGAAATAAGTCAGCAGATGTGTTTGATCAACTTTGACATGGCTGTGGAGAAAAACCTTGCCACTTTCTCGGTATAAGGCTTCCGGACCATAATTACCCGCGCGGATCATCTTTTCGCGTTCTTTGATAACTTGATCCCATTCTACATCCTCATAGCCGTTTTCAACAGGGTCGTTTTCTTCCTGCGATAATTCCATTAGTTGGCGTAGTGTCAGGTTTTTTTCACCAACGTTTTGGTCAAATTCCCAAATATCGATAAAGCGCGCGTTCATATGCAGCACGTTGAGGTCTTTGTCTAAGAACAAAATTCCGTAATCGATATTGTTGAGCACGCTTTCAAATTGCTGCTCTTGTCGCTGCATTAGTGTGATATCTTGAAATGTCAGCAGATAGTGTTCGTCAAGTTTAACCGAACTTTGGACCAGTGTTTTATCACCCCTTTGAACAATTTCAGGCGCGCTGTCGCCATCTCTAAGTTCATCAATCAGCCCTGTGATAATGTCATGGCGCTCATCGTCAGGTAGTGGATTTTCGCTGTAATCGCTATCAGTTATTCCATAAGATATAAGTTCGTATAGTGTGATGTCGTTATAGTTCAGATGATCAGGATAACCCCAAATTTCTTTACAGCGCTGATTTATATAAAGAACTTTGAAGTTAGCATCTAAGAAAATGACGCCATTATCGATATTGTTGAGGATGTTTTGCGTTTGAAGCTCGCGCAATTTGGGTGCATTAAACCCGCGCTCTGACATGTTGGTATCTGAGGTTGGTAAATGCTCAACAATTTGCTCAGAAGACTTATTCATATCCCACTATCCGATGCGTTACTACAGAACTATGCCGTTATGAAGTTAACAAACGGAAAACGTGGATCGCGTGAATCAGGGGTGCAATTTCTTGCATTAAAAAACCCGCCGATATGAATACCGGCGGGATAAAATGATTATTTATAGTTTTATTTTAAGCAAAGTTTATGCAAGTGTATTGATATCCAGACCCCGAAGTATCAAAGTAAGTAGTTTCGTTTGATACCGCGTTGTCGGTCCAGCGAGAAAGGTCATTTTGGGGTAATAATTTGGGCATTTCGTCACCAAAACGATAGGATGTCATATAAGGAGCGTTACTACTTTTGCACGCCCAGCATATCATGCCATCTCGCGATACGACAAAGGCAATTGGCTTATTCGAAAGTTCAATATACCTGATTGCACTTGCCTGTAGAGAGCATTCAAAATAGTTGCCAAGATTCTTTAAGTTTTCAACATCCCACCTTAGATCTGAAAACTTAGAGCGTATTATGTTCGCTGGCATTAATAGGTGTGATGCAAAAACATTTGCTTCATATTCGAGATGAGAATTATAGTTACTCAATGTGTCAAGGTCATCTTCGAAGTCATTTTTAAGTTTCCTATGACACATGAAATGCCCAAGTTCATGTGCAAGGGTAAACCTTAATCTTCTCGAGTTTTTGATATTTGAATTTATCGCTATTAGCCATTGATTTGTATCCTGCACTCTTCGAAGGCAGCCTTCTATCGAGTCGAATTTTTCAAATGCCACAGAAAGTCTGCTGTCAAAATCGTCTCCCGAAAACAATTGATCAATCAATATTTCAATATCAAGGGGATATTCATTTGGCCCGACTTCCTGCCACAAACTTGTCAACCGATTTGCATGCTTCTTCGGGAAGTTACTTTTTCCTTGGTTCAAGTGCAGAGATCATCCTATCAAATTTTTCTTTGTCGTCTTTGGAGAGCTTCCTAAACTTTCGGAAAAATGCTTCCTCCACATGCGACTCAGTACGTTCTTCAATAGAATCATCTATAAAATAATCGGGCGATTCATCAAAGTAATTTGCTATTTTAAGTAGAAATTCTGCTGATGGTTTCGCATTTTTTTTGTTTTCCAATTGCCAAACATAAGCCTTCGAGGAGCCGATGCCGGCGGCAAGTTCCTCTAAGGTTTTGTTTTTATTGGTTCTTATTTGCCGTAATTTCTCTCCAAATTTTTTCGACATGATATCTCCCTAATGCCTTGACATGAAGTATAGTGATAACTATACATATGGCAAGTATAGTAATCGCTATACTTTAATATATAGTTTAGAAAAGGAACTAAAATGACTACATCTTGTACTGCCTCTAATGGGGACAAATGGGTAATTTACAAAGACGCACGAACACAATGGCGTTGGAAACGAACTGCTCGAAATGGTAATATCGTGGGCGCTTCTACAGAAGGTTATGTTAACCGGGTAGACTGCGTATCCAATGCCCATCGTAATGGTATGTCGTGTACACCGTCATGAGTCGGCGTCTGTTTTTCCAAAAAAACCCGCCGGCAAATTTACCGGCGGGTTATATATTTTAAAGCTATGTTTTTTGAACGAATTACTCGTCGTTGCCTTTAAGAGCAGCGCCAAGAATATCACCCAATGAAGCGCCTGAATCTGATGAACCAAACTGTTCAACAGCTTGTTTCTCTTCAGCGATTTCAAGAGCTTTAATAGACAATGTAACTTTACGATCTTTCTTAGAGAAGTTCGTTACACGTGCATCAACTGTTTGACCAACAGAGAAACGCTCAGGGCGTTGCTCATCACGGTCACGAGACAAGTCGCTGCGGCGGATGTAAGAAGAAACTTCTGGGAAGTCGACAAGTTTAACTTCAAGACCAGCATCCTGAACGTCAGTTACTTCAACAGACACAACTGCATTTTTACGCAATTCGCCAGAAGCAGCTGCTTCACCAAGATTGTCTTTAGACAATTGCTTGATGCCGAGTGAGATACGCTCTTTGTCAACATCAACGTCAAGAACCACAGCTTGAACAGCATCGCCTTTGTTGAAGTCTTCAATTGCTTGCTCACCTGGACGGTTCCAGTCAAGATCTGACAAGTGAACCATACCGTCAACGTCGCCTTCAAGACCAACAAACAAACCAAATTCAGTTTTGTTTTTAACTTCGCCTTCTACAGTTGCACCAACAGGGAATTGGTCAGCAAATGCGTTCCAAGGATTGTCGAGTGTTTGTTTAAGACCAAGTGAGATGCGGCGTTTTGAAGGATCAACTTCAAGCACAACAACTTCAACTTCTTCAGAAGTCGACAAGATTTTGCCTGGGTGTACGTTCTTCTTAGTCCAAGACATTTCAGAAACGTGGATCAGACCTTCAATACCTGGCTCTAGTTCCACAAATGCACCGTAGTCTGTGATGTTAGTAACAGCACCAGAGATTTTCTTGCCAAGTGGGAATTTAGAATCGATACCGTCCCAAGGATCAGTTTCAAGCTGCTTCATGCCCAATGAGATACGGTGTGTATCTTGGTTGATGCGAACGATCTGAACTTTAATTGTTTGACCAATTGTCAAGATTTCAGATGGATGGTTCACACGACGCCAAGCCATGTCTGTTACGTGAAGTAGACCATCGATACCACCAAGATCAACGAATGCACCGTAGTCTGTGATGTTTTTAACAACACCGTCAACTGCCTGGCCTTCTTCAAGGTTTTGTACGATTTCAGAGCGTTGTTCTGCACGGCTCTCTTCAAGAACTGTACGACGAGACACAACGATGTTGCCGCGACGCTTGTCCATTTTCAAAATTTCAAATGGCTGCGGGTTGTGCATCAGAGGTGTTACGTCACGGATTGGACGAATGTCCACTTGTGAACGCGGCAAGAACGCAACAGCGCCGTCAAGGTCAACTGTGAAGCCACCTTTAACTTGATTGAAGATTGTACCTTCAACGCGTTCGCTTGCTTCGAATTTAGCTTCAAGGCGGATCCAGCTTTCTTCGCGACGTGCTTTTTCACGTGAAAGAACAGCTTCGCCAAGAGCGTTTTCGATACGCTCAACATAAACTTCAACTTCTGATCCAGTTGTAAGTGAACCGTCTTTGGCTTGTGCGCCAAATTCTTTAAGTGGTACGCGACCTTCAACTTTAAGACCAACGTCAACAATCGCAACGTCTTTCTCAATAGCAGTGATCAAACCTTTAACAACTGTACCTTCTACACCATCTTGTGTAGCAAAAGATTCTTCGAGGAGAGACGCAAAGTCTTCCATCATCGGGGTATCTGACATAAATTTTCCTTAAGTGACGCAACTTTTGGCTTCAGCTAAATTAAGCGCGAAAATGCAAAATTGCGTACGGCGTCGTGGTTTGTGTTTCAAAATATCAGCTAAGGCTCAGATTGTATTAAACAAAGTCCGACGCGATTGAGCGAAAACTGATGTAATTTAAGTTTGTTTATGCGTTCTTTGCAGCATCAACCAATGCTTTTGCCGCTTGGAACGCTGTCTCTATATCCATTTTACTCGTATCTAGCAAGAGGGCATCGTCAGCTTGGCGCATTGGGCTGTCTTTTCTTTGCGAATCCCGCTCGTCTCGCGCGATTATGTCGGACAAAACATCATCATAATTGAGATGGCGGCCCTTGCTTATAGCTTCGTCATATCTACGTTTTGCTCTGACATCAGCGTTAGCTGTGACAAAAATCTTCACATCGGCATTTGGACACACAACAGTTCCAATATCGCGCCCATCTAATACGGTCCCCGGTGTTCTAAGCGAAAAATCTTGCTGCGCTTTGACCAATATTTTGCGAACTGACGGCATCACGGCAACTTTCGATGCAGCGTTGCCGATTTCGTGAACTGCTAAGATACTTGCATCAAGGCCAGATAAATCAAGTTTGCTTGCGACATCTTCAGCAATGCGAACGTCATCTAAAGGTAACCCTTGATCAAGGAGTGCTTTTGCCACCGCGCGATAAGTAAGTCCTGTATCCAGGTGATAAAACCCGTTTTCGCGCGCTAACCGGCGTGAGATTGTGCCTTTACCAGAAGCTGCAGGTCCATCAATTGCGATGACAAAAGTCATTATTAAGCCTCAGTTAGTGAGATGTTCGAACCCAAACCGGTCATCAGGTCCATGAATTCAGGAAAACTGGTGCGAATAACATTAGCATCATCGACATGAACGGCATGCTCGCTGCCAAGTCCGAGAATAAGAAAGCTCATGGCAATTCGGTGATCAAGATGTGTGACAACGCGTGCGCCGCTTTCATTGCCGTAGCCTTTGCCATCTGGTCTGCCGCGAACAGTTAGTGATATCTCGCCTTCATCACAATCAACACCGTTGAGTTTAAGCCCGGTTGCAACAGCACTTAAACGATCGCTTTCTTTCACGCGCAATTCATCAAGGCCATCCATAAAGGTTTCACCTTTTGCAAATGCGGCTGCCATTGCGAGCACCGGATATTCATCAATCATTGATGGTGCGCGTTCAGGTGGCACAGCAATACCCTTAAGCTCTGATGAGCGAACGCGCAGATCGGCAACGTCTTCGCCGCCATTTTGGCGCTCATTCATAACCTCAATTTTGCCACACATTTCAATCAATGTTGTAATTAAGCCAGTGCGTGTCGGGTTCATTAAAACATTTTCGATGATGACGTCAGAATCTGGCACAATTAATGCCGCTACAAGCGGGAACGCAGTCGATGATGGATCTCCAGGAACATTGATGTTTTGACCCTTAAGCTCGCCTTGTCCTTCAAGTGTTATGGTTCTAACACCGTCTGCATCGGTATGGACTTCAAGTTTAGCGCCAAAACCCTGCAGCATTTTTTCTGTATGATCGCGTGTCATCACAGGTTCAATCACTGATGTGATCCCCGGAGCGTTTAATCCCGCTAAAAGAACTGCTGATTTTACCTGTGCTGATGCCATTGGCACGCGGTAGGTAATTGGTGTTGCAATACGCGGACCTTTAAGTGTTGCAGGCAAACGATCGCCGGCTTCAGCTTCAACCTGGACACCCATTTCACGCAGTGGATTTAAAACACGCCCCATTGGGCGGGATGATAATGAAGCATCACCAATGAAAGTTGAAGAAAAATCATATGAGCCCACAAGGCCCATCGTTAAACGACAACCGGTACCTGCATTGCCAAAATCAAGCGGTGTATCTGGTGCAAGCAAACATCCGTTGCCCGTACCTTGGATGATCCATTCATCGCCAACCTTATCGATTTTGGCGCCCATTTTCTGCATGGCTTTGCCAGTAGCAATAACATCTTCACCCTCCAGCAATCCTTTAACGCGGGTTTCGCCGGATGCGAGACCGCTAAACATAAAGGAGCGGTGGGAGATAGATTTATCCCCAGGGATTTGGATTGTGCCTTTAAGAGATGTAGATTTTTGCGCATAAGCGGGACAAGCTTGCGCGTTCGGATGAGAATCCGGCGAATGTGACATGGGGTCACTCCTGTGATTTTAAAATTTGGGTGATTAGTCGCCTCTGATGTTTTCCTTTTTGAGCGCTTCACCCGTCAGTTCGCCACAGGCTGGTAGCATGGTTTGTGCAAAATGTCATCAATTGGGCTTAGAAAAATGCAGCTTTTTTCTTGAAGCGCAGAAATATGACACTTATTCTTTGACAATAGCGGCCTAAGATGTTTAAGGGTTCGCAATCTATCATTTATGTCCGGGCTGTAACTGTTAAAGTATTCGCAGCCACATCAAGAAAGAGGCTATAACCTTGGCTAAAGCTGAACTTGGAACAAAGCGTGTTTGCCCTGAAACAGAGCGCAAATTTTACGATTTAAATCGCGATCCAATTATTTCGCCTTACACTGGTCAGTCATATCCACTGACATTCTTCGAAAAACCTGAAGACGAGCCAGTTGAAGAAGTGAAAAAAGAAGAAGAAGAAACAACAGAAGCTGTTGTTGAACCTACAACACCTGAGCTTGATGAAGACGGTGATGTGGAAATCGTAAGCCTTGAAGATGCTGACGATGAAACAGCTGGTGTAAAAGATATTCCTGATCTGGACGATGATGATGATGACATCGGCTCGCCATCGGATGATAATACATTCTTAGAAACTGATGATGATGAGAATGATGATCTGTCAGACATCGTTGTTGTTTCAGATGATGGTGACGAAAGCTAATTTCTGCGCAAGCAGAAGTTTTTCGCTTGATCTTCGATTAAAGCGGCTTTAGACAAATCTTGCTATCGGGCTCGATCCGGTAGCATCCCGCCAGTACGGCCAGCCAGATTTACCAGACTGGCATGATGGGGCATTAGCTCAGCTGGGAGAGCGCTTCGCTGGCAGCGAAGAGGTCAGCGGTTCGATCCCGCTATGCTCCACCAATTTTCCCACCCTATATCTAAATGCAAAAGCTTTGTGTCGATGCGCATTCGCGGATGTGTTTTCAGTGCAAAGAACGACTAAATTCCAGATTTTAAAAGAAATTTCACGATTTTTAGATAGGTTTTATCTCGAAAAGCTTGGTCGCTAATAGAAAAATCTGTAAGTCTGGGGCGCAAAAATGCAGAATACTGCAAATTCATCTTTGTCATTGCATGGCTATAGTTCGGCTGTGGAGACAGATTTCGATTTTCAAAGTCCTGAATATACAGCATTCTACGATCTGTATGGAAGAAGTGCGTTTCAACATCCGATATGGCTATCAAATTTTTATAAAACCATTGTTCCCAATAGAACTAGTCAGCCAATTATTATCACCATTCGGCAGTCAGATGGTTTGCTTGCAGCTGTTATTCCGATGCTGCTGCGTGAAAAGCTTGGCGTGAAATTGCTTGAGCCTGCAGAATTGGGCGTGACAGATTATTGCGCACCGCTGATCAATCCAGATGCTTTAAAAGACTATGATTTTAAAGCACAAATTCGGTTGCTTTATTCAGATATTCTACCCTCGCATGATGTATTGCGAATTCAAAAAATCAGATCAGAAGATTTAGACCTCTGGCAGGAATTGTTTGATTTTCAGCATGTGCAGCAGGATTTCAGTGCCCACGCAACTCCTCTTGCCGATAGTCATGCAACTTGGTCGAGTACCGCACTTTCATCAAGCATGCGAAAATCATTGCGCCGCAAACGTAACAAATTTGAACGTGAAACAGACGCCAAATGTGAACAAGTTGCGTTTGAGGATGTTCATAAAGCAATGGATGAATTGCAAAATTACCGCAAAGGGCGATTTGAGGGCGATCTCATTCAATCAGAAGCTGGTTTAGAGTTTTATAAACATATCGCAGCTGATGGTCATAAGTCGGGATATGCGCGTATTTATCGATTGTCGTTGGGTGATGAAGTTTTGGGCTATACGTTCGGCGTCACGCATAAGGGGATTTTTTATTATCTCCTTATCGGCTGTGATTATGATAATTTTGGCAAGTTTTCACCCGGGTATCTCATGTATGATTACATGATTGAAGACTGGATTGATCGCGGTGGGGATACATTTGATTTCACAATCGGCGATGAAGAATTTAAAGAAAACTTTGGGACCAAGCCTACAGATATGTTTTCAATTTCTCATGGTCAGACCATGCTCGGTAAAATTGGACTTTTTGCGCTTTCTCGCTCAAAATAACTTACCAGCGGAATTTTAATCATCCCACTCAACATCAAAGCGTGTGACGAGATCGGAGACTTGATCCTGCGTTAACATACGCGGCTTATATCCACGCATCATAATCGCCAGCCGCGCTGTGTCTTCCAGCTCTTCAATTGCATTACATGCAGCTTCCACATCTTTACCTGCAACCACCGGGCCATGATTTGCAAGCATCACCGCAGATCTTTTGCCAGCAAGGCCGCGCACAGCCTCTCCCATTTGAGGATCCCCAGGGCGATAAAAAGGCAGCAACTTAACCTTACCGAGCTTCATAATCGCGTAAGGGGTTAAAGGAGGCAGGAAGTTATCTTCATCAACTTCTGGCATGAGTGACCATGCAACTGAATGGCAAGAGTGAAGGTGAACAACGGCACCTGCTTGGCTGCGCGTATCATAAAAAGCACTATGAAGCGGCATCTCTTTTGTCGGGTTATCTCCTGAAACCAAGCGACCTTTTGAATTAAATCGGCTTAGGCGCGCAGGATCCAATCGTCCAAAACTCGTACCTGTTGGAGAAACTAAAAGACCCCCATCTTCAGTTCGCGCAGAAATATTTCCGGTGCTGCCACCGGTTAAACCTCGGTCAAACATAGATTTTGCTAATTCGCATATTTGTTCTCGAAGTTCGTTTTCACGCATCACGTCCACCCTTTTTCAATATCCTATCACTTGCATAAGTGGTTACAGCTACGCAATCAAGAATTAATGTATACATTAATGAATTTATATTATATGAATTGAGCCATGAGATGAAAAAGATAGTTTTTTGAAAGGCGCGATATGCTGTTTGGTGCAATTGGAGATGATTTTACCGGTTCGTCCGATCTGGGTTTAATGCTAGCTGATGGTGGCATGCGCACAGTGCAATATGTCGGCACACCAAATGTTCCGGCGAGTTCAGACGTTGACGCTGGAATTGTTGCACTTAAAACTCGCTCAGTTCCTGTTCAAGAAGCGATTGAGAAATCTATCGAAGCTTACCGCTGGCTAAAGGCGCAAGGTTGTCAGCAATTTATGTTTAAGTATTGCTCGACATTTGATAGTACCGCAGACGGTAATATTGGGCAGGTCATTGATGCGCTCGTTGATGAAATTGGCACGGATAAACCCGTTGTCGTTTGTCCTGTATTCCCCGGCGCGGGTAGATCCATCTATCAAGGGCATCTATTTGTCAATGACACTTTGCTATCTGAATCGGGGATGCAAAATCATCCTTTAACACCGATGACCGATCCTGATATTCGACGTGTCCTTGCACCTCAAACAACTCGCAAGGTTGGCCATTTGCCGCTTGCTGACATTCTATCGGGAAATGCGCGTTCACACCTAATAAACGAAGCAGAACAGGGGCGTCAGCTTGTCGTGTGCGACGCAGTGAGCGAAGAAAATCTTTATAATATTGCAAAAGCTGTATCTGATTTTCCATTAATCACAGGCGGCTCTGGAATTGCGCTCGGCATTCCGGCAAATTTTGGCAAAACATCGGCAAATAAAGCGGAATGGTCAAAAAGTACAAAACGCGTTTTATGTTTGTCAGGCTCGTGTTCTGTTGCAACAAGAGGGCAGATAAAAACGCATATAGATGCAGGTGGTGCGCTCTTAAAACTCGATGCTGATGAAGTGATTTCAGGACGAGTAGATGCAAGGCAAGCACTAAAATGGGCGGGTGAGCAAACAACATTACCGTTGATTTATTCATCCGATGATCCGGAACAGGTTAAAGCCGTTCAAAACAAACATGGCTTGGAAAAAGCTGCATCTGCATTTGAAAATCTGTTTGCTGAAATAGCGCGTCAGGCATCGCAGTTTGGCTTTGGCGCCATCATCTCTGCAGGGGGTGAAACATCGGGTGCTGTGGTGGAAGCCTTAAATGCTGATGCGCTTGAAATTGGGCCAATGATCGACCCGGGTGTGCCAGCGATAAAAGTGACCGGGCAAGATCTGGTTTTAGCATTAAAGTCGGGTAATTTTGGAGCACCTGACTTTTTTGAAAAAGCTGCTAAGGTTCTTTCAAATTAGACAATTTGAAAGATACTGATTTGCAAAAGACATCTGGACTTGATGACCTCACAAAGGTAATTCAAGAATTGCCTGCTCGTGGCCGTAAGATAATTGCCGTTGCCGGCGCACCCGCCTCTGGAAAATCAACCATCGCGGAAGCTCTCTGCGATAAAATGAATGAAATGAAACCGGAATGCGCCAACATATTGCCGATGGATGGTTTTCATTATGACGATGTTTTACTCAAAGCGCGCGGCATCCATGCTTTAAAGGGCGCGCCGCATACATTTGATGTGTTGGGCTTTGCACATATGCTCAAGCGCCTTGTTGCGCGTGATGAAGATGAGGTGGTCACTCCGGTTTTTGATCGTTCAATTGAAATAGCCCGTGCGGGTTCAAACCCTATTTCGAAAGATGTTGAATATATCATTGTTGAAGGCAATTATTTGTTGATCAATCAGCATCCTTGGTCTGAGCTGAACGCTTATTTTGATCTGTCGGTATTTGTAGATGTTCCGGTGGCAATACTAGAAGAAAGATTGCGCCAACGCTGGGTGGATCATGGGTTGGATGAAAAAGGTATTGCGCGGAAACTGAAAGAAGTAGATCTTCCCAATGGTGAGTTTATAAGAGCACATTCATCGGCTCCTGATATTACATTTGAAATGAAATCATAGAACAAAGATATTGGTCAAAATAATCTTCATGGGTTCTTGTTCTAAAGAATTAGTAGTGATAATTCTTGTGCAATAAATATCTTAGGGAGCGGACATGTCGAGTTTTATTCTATCCATTGATCAGGGAACAACATCCACCAGATCGTTAGTTTTTGATGAAAATTACAACGTAGTATCATCAGATCAAATGGAGTTTACTCAACATTTCCCATCCTCTGGTTTGGTTGAACACGAGCTAGAAGAGATCTGGCAAACTGTTCTGACCACATCAAAAAATGCAATTGCAAAAGCTGGAATCGAGCCCAGTTCCATTGCGGGTATTGGTATTACCAATCAGCGCGAAACCGTCGTTATCTGGGATAAAGCGACAGGCAAACCAGTTCACAAAGCTATTGTTTGGCAAGATCGCAGAACATCGGAATTTTGCGCAAACTTGAAAGCGGACGGCTTGGAAACAACCGTCACCGCTAAAACTGGGCTATTACTTGACCCATATTTTTCAGGCAGCAAAATTCGCTGGATTTTAGATAATGTTGAGGGTGCTCGGGCACGCGCTGAAAATGGCGAATTGATCTTTGGAACGGTTGATACGTATTTGCTTTGGCACCTCACAGGCGGCGCGTCTCATAAAACTGACGCAACAAATGCATGCCGAACATTGCTCTATAATATCCATGACGGCGCGTGGGATGATGAGCTGCTCAAAATTTTTGGTGTACCAAGGGCAATGTTACCCGAAGTGGAAGACACAGCTGCTGATTTTGGTATGACCGATCCATCACTTTTGGGCGCAAGTATTCCTGTGCTTGGTATTGCGGGTGATCAGCATGCAGCCACACTTGGTCAAGCATGCTTTAAACCTGGCATGGTGAAATCAACTTATGGAACTGGTTGTTTCATGATGCTTAACACAGGCGAAAAGGCTGTCCCTTCTAAGAACCGCATGCTGACCACTGTTGCTTACCAGCTCAATGGCAAACCAACATATGCGCTTGAGGGGTCAATCTTTATTGCAGGCGCTGCCGTTCAATGGCTGCGCGATGGTATTAAGATCATCGATAATGCTGCGCAAACGGGCACGTTTGCAGCGCAAGCAGATGAAGGGCAGGATGTGATTTTGGTGCCTGCATTTGCAGGGCTTGGTGCGCCTTATTGGCAGGCGGATGTGCGTGGCGCAATGTTTGGGCTAACGCGTAACACAGGTCCTAACGAAATCGCGAAAGCAGCGCTTGAAGCGGCGTGTTATCAAACGCGTGATTTAATTGAAGCCATGCAGGATGATTGGGGCAAAGCGCTTGATGATGTGACCTTGCGCGTTGACGGCGGTATGGTCGCAAGTGATTGGACAATGCAGTTCTTATCCGACATTTTGAACGCACCAATTGACCGTCCGACAGTGTTAGAAACCACAGCGTTAGGTGCCGCATGGCTTGCTGGTATGAAAAGCGGCACGTGGCCAAATATGGATGAGTTTGCAAATTCTTGGAAACTGCAACAGCGGTTTGAAACTAAGATGCAAGACGATGTACGCGACCAAAAATATAGCGGCTGGAAATCAGCCGTTTCATGTTTGATCGCGCGTGAAGGTAGCTAAAACTACTAAAAATATTGTGCTCTTAAGCCATTAAATGAATTGTGCTTTGCCCAGAATTGCGGCGAAGCGCGTGAACATCTTGAAGTTCTTCATCATTGATCCAAGCGTGAGCTTTTTCCTGATCAGGAAAGCTTAAAAGTGCTGCCATACTTGGTGTTTCAATATCGCCTTCCAGTAAGGCAACGTCTTTACTTGCTGATACTACCGATCCGCCGTGCTTTGCTAAAGCCTCGGCCGCAACCTCTCGGTATTTTGCAAGGCTATCTGGGTTGTCGATCTTAAGGTGAACATAAGCGTAAATCATTTTTAATCTCCGTTTTGATTTAGCTGGTCACTATCATGAGGCGCGTTATGCAAAAACACGTGATATTACAGATATAATATGCAATAATGCATATCATGGATTTAAATTGGGAAGATTTCCGCGCTGTTCTTCATCTTGTTAGAGAGAAGTCACTTGGTGCCGCAGCTGAGCGATTGGGGTGTAATTACACAACCATTGCACGGCGGATTGCACGTGCTGAAAATGCGCTCAATCAAGAACTATTTGAGAAATTTCCCAGCGGTTATCAAGCGACTGAGCTTGCCTATAAAGTTGCTGAGCAGGCAGAAAAAATGGAAGACGCGTCAAACAATTTATTGCGTTATGCAGCATCTTTGGAAGGCGATCTTAATGGATCACTTACGATCACGTCACCGCAGTTGTTAGTCGCCTATTATATCAGTCCAGTGTTAAAAGTATTTAGCGAAAAACATCCAAATGTTGAGGTTAAAATTAAGGCAACAAATGAGTTGTTAAACCTCAATAGGCGCGAGGCAGATTTAGCCATTCGTATTACCAATGAACCAGATGAAAGGCTCGTTGGACAAAAACTAACACAGCAACGCACATCAATTTTTGCAACTGAGAAAATGGCATCAGATCTTGAAAAAGATCCTGATATGCCACTCAATTGGATTTGGTTTGAACATTGGGACAATGTACCTGAAAAAGCACTACAATTTCGCTCTGTACCACATCCTAAATTTATCTTTGATGATATGTCGGCTGTAATAGGTGCTGCACAAGCAGGGCTTGGGATTGTTCGATTGCCGCTTTTCTTAGGGCGGCATACGCAAGGTCTGCGGCAGGTAAAATTGATCGAGCCTCAACCTTATGTCGATATCTGGAGCTTAAGTCACTCTGATATGAAAGATGCGCCGAAAGTCCGTGCCTTTAAAGATATCCTTATTCCTTATTTCAAATCGAAGCGTTCTGAATTTATCAGTTGATGTGATCTGAAATCCATTTTTGATGATAGACAAATTTCTTGATTGCAATTTACGTGTTCGGTGACATAGTGCAGTGCAAGATAATTGAATGGGAGTGAGACATGAGCTTTAACGCAATCATCGTCGAAAAAGATGATGAAGGAAAAACATCGGCGTCTGTAAAGGCGATTAATGATAGTGACCTACCAGAAGGCAATGTGACGATTGCCGTTGAATATTCAACGGTAAATTACAAAGATGGATTGTGTATTGGCCCCGGTGGCGGCTTGGTTCGAAATTACCCACACATTCCTGGGATTGATTTTGCCGGCACAGTGGAAGCATCAGATGATGATCGTTATAAGCCCGGCGATAAGGTCGTCCTCACTGGTTGGCGTGTGGGTGAAGCCTATTGGGGTGGATATTCGCAAAAAGCTCGCGTGAATGCTGACTGGCTTGTGCCACTACCAGATGGATTATCAACCCGCCAAGCGATGGCTGTTGGTACGGCGGGTTTTACCGCAATGTTGGCCGTGATGGCGCTTGAAAACCAAGGAATGAAAAAGGGTGAGGGCCCTGTACTAGTCACTGGTGCTGCCGGCGGTGTTGGTTCGGTTGCAACAGCAATATTATCTCATCTTGGCTATGAAGTTGCAGGTGTCACAGGTCGTCCAGAAACTGCAGATTATCTTAAATCTTTAGGCGCCACTCAAATTGTTGCGCGCGAAGAGATCAATGAGACGACAAAGCGTCCTTTGGAAAAAGAAACCTGGGCTGGATGTATCGATGCCGTTGGCGGTGAAATGATGGCGCGTGTCTTGGGTCAAATGCAATATGGTGCATCTGTTGCCGCGGTTGGTCTTGCAGGTGGTGCAGCACTACCTGCAACTGTCATTCCGTTTTTGCTTCGTGGGGTCAACATCCTCGGTATTGATAGCGTTATGCAGCCTTATGAAAATCGAGTGGAAGCTTGGAAGCGTGTCGCAACAGATTTGCCGTTGGATAAACTTGAAGACATCATTGTCCCTGCAAAATTGAGTGATCTACCTCAGCTTGGGAAAGATATTCTAAAAGGTCAAATCAAAGGCCGTGTTGTCGTCGACGTCAACGCTGAATAAGCCCAAAAATAATGCAGCAAAGATAAAAAAAGCCCGTTCAATTTGATCGGGCTTTTTTATTGATTAGATTTTATTCGCTACGAGGTCGTTTACGACCCGACATGCCACCAGAAGATCCACCAGCAGCTTCTTTGCCGCGGCCTTCTTTCTTTTTAAGGCCAGTGAATTTTACTGTACGGTTTTTCTTCGCCTTTTTAGGCTTCTTATCAGAGGCTCTGTCCTCAACGCGTTTCGCACCTTTTTGTTCTGGTGCAGAACCGCTATCATTTGTGAAATTGCTATCGTTTGCAAACTGTTCTTTTGGGCTACGATCACGTTTTGGTTTGCGATCTCGGTCACCACTTGAATTACCCGATTTACTTGAGCCACGTTCAAGTTCTTCTAAGGCCCGATCACGATTCTTGCGATTTTCATCTTTGCGACGTTTGGGCGCAACATCACGACCTGTTTCTCTGCCACTATCTCGGCCGCCATCTCGGCCAGCGTCTTTGTCAGAACGTTCACGACGTTCGCGGCGCTCTTCGCTTGAAAATTTTGGTTTATCCCATTTTTTCTCGCCACCGCGCTGTTCTCCATCGCGTGAGCCCCCATCGCGTGAGCCTCTGCCGCGTGGCCCTCTGCCTCTTTGCTCGCCACCACGATCTCTATCGCGATTGCCTCTGCCGCGTTCGCGAGGAGGTTGCTCATGATCAAAATCAGGCACACCATCAATTTGCGTAACGCGAATACTTTTTTCCAAAGTTTGGTTAGGGCCAATTGCGGTCAAAAATCCGTCAAAGCTGTCATTAGAAATTTCAACATAAGTTTCTTCATTGCGAATTTTGATCGAGCCAATATTGCGTTTTGTTAAACCGCTTGATTTACACAGCATAGGCAATAACCAGCGTGGCTCAGCTTTTTGATTGCGCCCAATGGATAAAGATATCCATTTGCCATTCTCAAATTCAGCCGTTTGGCGCGGTCCGCGTGGTGGCGCATCAAAATCGCGATCAGCGCCGCGGCCTTGACCTTTTTGGTTGCGAGCAGGTTTGACAGAAATTTCCATCAATTCTTCCGGTGCTGACTTTGAATTGCGATGACTACGCACAAACGCAGCGGCAATCTGCTCAGCAGAATGCGTTGCCAAAAGTTGTTCAATAAATGTTGTTTCAGTTTCATCCACTGGATTTACTAAAAGCGGATCAGCTAAAATACGTTCATCGTCGCGCGCTAGAATGTCATCTGCGGATGGCGGGTTGGCCCATGCCGCATCAACATTTGCCCAGCGCAGCAAACGTTCAGCACGGCCTCGTAAATTCGCCGGAACCATTAAAGCGCTCACGCCTTTTCGACCTGCACGACCGGTGCGGCCTGAACGGTGAAGGAGTGTCTCTTTGTTCGTTGGAAGGTCAGCATGAATAACTAGTTCAAGATCTGGCAAGTCAATTCCGCGTGCAGCAACATCGGTCGCAATACACACTTTTGCACGACCATCACGCATGGCTTGTAGAGCATGGCTTCGTTGCTCTTGGCTCAACTCGCCTGAAAGGGCAACAACTGAGAACCCACGGTTTGAAAAACGAGATGTCATACGCGCAACTGAAGCACGTGTTGCACAAAAGACGATTGTGTTTTTCGCATCATAATAACGAAGCACATTGATAATGCCGTTTTCAACATCGCGGTGGTTAACCATCAAAGCGCGATATTCAATATCAACATGTTGCTTTTCTTCAGACGCAGTTGCAATGCGCAACGCATCATTTTGATAGCGCTTAGCCATATTGGTAATCGTGCGTGGCACCGTTGCTGAGAACATCAAAGTTCTGCGATCTTCCGGCGTTGTCTCCAAGATATATTCAAGATCATCGCGGAAACCAAGATCGAGCATTTCATCTGCTTCATCTAAAACAACTGTTTTAATATCATTAAGTTGCAATGAACCGCGATCAATATGATCACGCAAACGGCCAGGTGTACCCACAACAATATGCGCACCTTGTGCAAGTGTGCGGCGTTCTTTGCGCATGTCCATACCACCAACGCATGATGTAATCACAGCGTTTGTAGGCGCATAAAGCCACTGCAACTCACGTTCCACCTGCAGTGCTAGTTCGCGTGTTGGCGCAACAATAAGAGCCAATGGCGCGCCAGAGCGATCAAAACGTTCAGCTTCGCCTAAAAGGTCGGGGGCAAGTGACAGTCCAAATGCAACTGTTTTACCAGAGCCCGTTTGCGCAGAAACGAGGAGATCCCGACCCAATAATTCAGTGTTAAGAACTTCTAATTGGACAGGTGTAAGTGTTTCATAGCCACGTTTTTCTAAAGCGTGGCTGAGCGCTGGATGAGCGCCATCAAATTTCAACATAAAATGCCTTTTTGGAATTAGACCACGTTTGCAAAGATTTATTCTTAAGCAACCTGGCCATCGCGAATTGCGCGATTTTCATAAACTTTGCCCCGCTAGTACAGTGCAATTGCACAAATGTATAGCCTTATACGATCAATTGATTGCGCTTTAGGTTAATCTGCGGGTTCAATTGCCGCTGCTGGGTCAAGTAATGGCGAAATACTATGGGGCAATATGATGTTAAAAACGGCACCGGGATTGTTGCCAACATAGAGCAATTTCCCACCTAAGTTACGCACGATTTCGCGGCTAATCGGAAGGCCAAGGCCGGCGCTACCTGCACCTTGCTCAGATGATAGTTTAGCAAATTTTTGAAATATAATTTCAGCATTTTCAGCTGAAATACCTTTACCATTATCCGTCATTTCAATTTGTATTGTGTGTTCAAATTGTTCAAGATTAAAACGAATAACAGGTTTATCGGCAGCACTATGTTTAATCGCATTTGAAATGAGATTAATCAGAACTTGTGATAATCTGTCAGCATCGGTTTCGATAACCAGATGTTTTAAATCATCTGGTATTTCAATCACCGCACCCGATTGTTCGCGCAACGTTTGCGTGGCGTTCATGGCGCGTTTTAATATCTTGTCGAATTTAGTAAATGATAATTTTAGCTGAACCTTACCGTGCTCCAAGAAACTTAAATCTAAGATCTCATCAAGTAAGTAGGTTAGGCGAATACTCTCATCATGAATGATCGACGAGAAATGCGAAATCTGATCTTTACCCATATGATCTTCATCCCGCAGGATTTCAGCAAAGGCACGAATGGATGTCATAGGTGTGCGTAATTCATGGCTCACTTGGCTTAAAAAGGCATCTTTTTGTTCACCCAATTCGCGTAGTTTAGCGTTGGCTTGGCGCAATTGCTCGGCTGTTTGCTCAATCTCTTTGGACTGGGTTTCAAGACGTGCAGAATACTCCATAATCTGAACGGTTTCATCAGCCACTTTGATAAGGTCTTCAACGGAGATCGCTTCACCACTCGCGATCTGGCCAATCATAGCATGCGCGGTGGCAGCGCCCACAGAACCTGAGAAATCGCGCTCTAGATTGGTAATAAAATCATTGGTTGGATCAGGAAGCTGACCTGATAATTTACCTTGTGTGCGTGCCGCTTGATTAAACAGTTTTTGCGTTGTCTCGTGCCCCAAAATCCGTTGGGACAAAATGTGCAATTCTTCAGAAGTTGTTTGGCGAGAAAGTGTTGTGCTTGCTGCTGCTTGATCAAAGATGTGAATGAACTGACTTGCCTGCACTTTTTCAATGGGGCGCGGCACACTGATCATCGATATTAATATGAAAATAATAATATTGATGCCAAGCGACCACACGGTTGCATGCACAAGTGGGTCTTCAATTGTAACGCCAAATAAGGCGCTTGGTATTAAGAATTCAAATCCAAAGATGCCATTGTCGATGGCAGATTGGCTTAGTATGAAGTTTCCTTCAAAGCTCGGTAAGAACGATGTATAAGCCCACAAAATAAAGCCAGCCGTAATGCCCCAGATCGCACCTTTACGGGTGGAACTTTGCCAGAATAGGCCGCCAATGAGAGCGGGAAGTATCTGTGCGACACCCAAAAAGGCGATCAATCCAATCGATGCCAAGCCTCCAGTACCGGATGTGAATTGGTAATATAAAAAACCCAGACCTAAGATGACGGCGATTGATATGCGTCTGCTGCGCAAAAGTAGTGTCCGTACATCTTCACTTGTGGGGCTTCGGCTCAGTGTTAGCCAAAGCCAAAGTGGT
This sequence comes from Lentilitoribacter sp., assembly GCA_039986595.1. Taxonomy (GTDB): domain Bacteria; phylum Pseudomonadota; class Alphaproteobacteria; order Rhizobiales; family Rhizobiaceae; genus Lentilitoribacter. The sequence continues at coordinate 268,954 of JBDWQJ010000004.1, read as the reverse complement.
AATACAATGTGATTGGAAACCATCGTTGATAGCGCGATGGCAGCGACAATGACCATGGATGTTGCGGATGAAAACCCGCCAAGGAATGCAAGCATCGCTAGTGCGTCTTGGTTCTGGGTAAGTGGGATGGTTAGAACAAATAGATCAGGGTTTGCCCCGGCGGGTAAAATATCAAGACCTGCTATTGCAATGGGAAGCACAAAAAGGCTCATCAAAAACAAGTAAAGTGGAAATGCCCACGAAGCCATGCTGAGGTGTTTTTCATCAGAATTTTCGACCACAATCACTTGGAACATGCGCGGCAAACAAATCACGGCTGCGGCTGATAAAAAGATCAAGGTCACCCAACGCGGGGTGAAAATATCCTGAGATTGCATGATCTGTGGTTGAATGCGCGACATGATATCCGTTGGCCCATCGGCAACACCCCAAACAACAAAAAGACCTACAGCAATCAGTGCTAAGATTTTCACAATCGCTTCAACTGCAATCGCTGATACCACGCCATGATGGCGTTCGTTTGAATCTAGATTTCTTGTGCCGAAAATGATCGTAAATGCAGCCAAGCCAACCGCTGCCCATAATGCTGTCAGCGATGATGTGGTTGCGGGATCTTGGCCTGCAAACCCATCTGAAAATACCGAAAAGCTCAAGGTAAGTGATTGTAATTGTAGTGCGATATAAGGCGTTGATCCAATGACAGATAATAAGGTTATGATCACCGCAAGTGTCGTGCTTTTGCCGTAGCGTGCGGAGATCAAATCGGCAATTGAAGTAATACGTTGAGTATTGCCAATGCGAACAAGTTTACGCAGCAACCACCACCAACCAATAAAGACCAGTGTGGGGCCAAGATAAATGGTTATGAACTCAAGGCCGTTTCGCGCTGCGGAGCCAACTGCGCCGTAATAGGTCCATGCTGTGCAATAAACAGAAATGGATAATGTATAGGTTAAGGGCGATGAGAAAAAACCAAACTTCTTGCGTTTCGCATTTTTCTCGGCCAAGAACGCCACGCCAAATAAGCCCGCGACATATATCAAACAAACCGTCAGTAACAGATTAAACGACAGCATTACTCAGCCTCATCTCCGCTTGTTTCTGCGCCACGCAAAAAGCGCGCAAGAACACAAGCTGCTAAGATGAGTAATGCCCAAATACTGAATATATAAAAAGCCGTCCCACCAATGCCAGATGGATTGTCATTGGTAATTGTGGAAATCAATGGCGTTGCGAAAAACAATATGCCGCATATGGGTAGTAACGCAGCTAGATCATTACGTTTTTGCGTAATTGATGACTGATCCTCATCTGGTTGAGGTGCAGGCAAAGCTGTTGTGGAATGATCTTCTGCTTCAGCCATTAATTTACCAATTCACGAATACTGGCAACTATCTCCTGGTTGGAAAATGGTTTGGTCATAAATAAACTTGCACCTGCATCTTCAGCTGCTTTTCTATCTTTTTGCTGCCCTTTAGCTGTAAGCATTAGAACCGGAGTTGTCGCAGTTTGCTGGTTGTGCCGAATGTCATGTAGGATTTCCATGCCGCCAATATTGGGGAGCATGACATCTAAAATGACCAAGTCAGGCGTCAATTCAGATACTCTATTTGCGGCGCCGATCCCATCATTGTGGATTTCAACTTGCCAACTTTCTCGTTTTAATAAGAATGAAAGAGCCTCGACAATATGAGGCTCGTCCTCAATCAAGAGAACTTTTTTTGTCATCTATCCCTCCCAGAAACGATGACGCCATACTAGCTTTATTTCACGCACGTGCAAGCCTCGTAAAATTCGCGCACCCACAAGAGCTTATCAAAGGAGCCGTGTTTTAATTTTCAAGAATGGAGTCTGACCGTCGCGCTGAACAATTTATGCGCGGACAAACTTCGCAACTCATGCCCACTTTAATTGTTGGTAAAGCTCGTCTTTCATGGGTGGGTAAGAAGCGTTGATAATCTGATGTAAACACCATGGAGCTCTTAACCGTTGGTGGAACTGTGTAGTCATTCACTCCCGACCATACGGCTTGGGATACTGTTAAAAAACTTTCCCCTGTAGGCGTTTCGATGATTGCGCGGACCGGCTGCATTGGCTGGCTGATGGCACGGTAAAGCGGCCAAAGCGGACACGCGCTACTCTTATGCGGCAGTGAAAGTGTCTTGAGTGGTTTACGGAATAACACCCCGCCTGATCCATCGCATTCAATCAAGCCAAATTGCGGGAGTGTCTGTCCGTCATATTCTGAGGGAAGATGTGCAAAGCGGAAAAAGACATCGTGCAGATCGCAATTAAATTTTTGTGACAGCAAGTTGGGGTTATAAAGATGATCGATGGCAGCATCGATAAATGCATCGATCGGCAAGTGATCAGCAACAGTTGCATATCGTTCAACGAGCGCTTCTGCTTGCCGCTGCTCCCCAGTTTCCTGGAAATTCCAGGACGCCATCATTTTCTTAATTTGCGCCCTAGGATTAAGTTCAGGCTTTTCCAACTCAAGCAAATGGTAGTCATGCATCTCCCAGAACTGATCAAGTTTGGACGGCGCAAGCATCGAAGACTTCGTTTCCGTGCTCGTGGTTTCATCGAAGTAGCTCAGCAAGTTTGTAATTGTATCTGAAAGCCGTTCGCTTTCAGTTTTCATATTATTGATAAATCTTTTAAACTGCTCTGTCGGGATTTCGTCTGCAGTTGCCAAAATATCGGATGTAGAATGCAAGACTGTTACATTGGATAACATCAAATGCATGGCCTCTGAGAAAAAAGGATCATGGCCCAATCGATCAGAGAGCGCTTGAAGGCGCTGTTCTTGCTGCTGAATGTTCTCATATAATTTTGCGCATAAATTTGACCAGCCGGGATATCTGCCAACAAACTCTTCCAATCGGTTCAACTCAACATTCTTCTCACTTATCAGATTTGCAGCCTCTTGCAGCTGCGTTAGCATCAAATGATCTGCACCTTCAGTTAACTCTTTGGGATCAACCTCCAAACTCTCCGCAATCGATAACAAAGTACGTCCAGCTATGGCGCGGTGGTTGTGTTCAATCAGGTTCATATACGAAGTCGATATGCCAGCTTTTTCTGCAAGCATAGTTTGACTGAGTTTTTTTGCCCGCCTTCTTTCACGAATGCGCGTACCAATAAGTGAACGAACCATTCAATTTTTCCCAATGTTTTTCGTAACATATCAAAGTTTAGTAAAAAAATTTACAAAATTAAAAATCATACATTGCTATTTTACACAAAAAAATCGTTTAAACACAATAGTTTATTGATCTTTTCACAAAAATGACGCATTCTTGGCTATGCGAAAACATCGCATGACATGCCAATGCCTTTGGAGGAAGGACTTGGCGCCAGTCTTTTTAGGAGGAATTTAATGTCAATTATTAAACCAACACGACGTGGTGTATTAAGAACAGGTGCTATTGCTGGTGCCGGTCTTGCTATGCCAACAATCTTTACAGGTTCTGCCAGCGCTTACATGAATGAGCCAACTGGTTCAACTGTAACATTGGGCTTCAACGTTCCACAATCAGGTCCTTATGCTGATGAAGGTGCGGATGAGCTTCGCGCATACGAACTAGCTGTTGAGCACCTTAACGGTGGTGGCGATGGCGGCATGATGAATACATTCTCATCAAAGGCGCTAAAGGGTAACGGTATCCTTGGTAAAGAAGTTAAATACGTAACTGGTGATACACAAACTAAAGCTGATGCGGCGCGTGCGTCTGCAAAATCAATGATCGAAAAAGATGGTGCGATCATGATTACTGGTGGGTCTTCATCAGGTGTGGCTGTTGCTGTACAAGCTCTATGTCAGGAAGCTGGCGTGATCTTCATGGCTGGTTTGACTCACTCAAACGATACAACTGGTAAAGATAAAAAAGCGAACGGTTTCCGTCACTTCTTTAACTCTTACATGTCTGGTGCTGCTCTGGCGCCTGTGCTTGCAAACGCTTACGGTAAAGATCGTAAAGCTTATCACCTTACAGCTGATTACAACTGGGGTTACACAACAGAAGAAGCTGTTCGTGAATCAACAGAAGCTATGGGTTGGGAAACTGTGAATGCGGTGAAAACACCACTTACACAAACTGACTTCTCTTCTTATATCGCACCAGTTCTTCAGTCAGATGCTGACGTTCTTGTTCTTAACCACTACGGCGGGAACATGATCAACTCACTGACAAATGCTGTTCAGTTCGGTCTTCGTGACAAAATGGTCAACAATAAAAACTTCGAAATTATTGTTCCACTTTACTCACGCTTGATGGCTCGCGGTGCGGGTGAGAACGTTAAAGGTATTTACGGTTCAACAAACTGGCACTGGTCACTACAGGACGAAGGTTCAAAAGCCTTTGTTAAGTCCTTCGGTGAAAAGTATGGCTTCCCGCCATCACAGGCTGCGCACACAACATACTGTCAGACATTGCTATATGCAGATGCTGCAGAACGTGCTGGTACATTTAACCCATGTGGTATCGTTGAAGCACTTGAAGGCTTCGAGTTCGACGGTCTAGGCAATGGTAAAACACTTTACCGTGCTGAAGATCACCAGTGCTTTAAAGATGTATTGGTTGTGAAGGGTAAAGAAAACCCAACATCAGAATTCGATATTCTTGAAGTTGTGGAAGTTACTCCAGTAGCGCAAGTTACATACGATGCTAACATTTCGCAAATGGGCGGACCAGAAGCAACATTGGGTGATTGTAACCCAGGCGCATAATATTTCGCCAATTGAAAAGGGGCTTTCGTGCCCCTTTTCTTTTACTAAAAATACTTAAATTGATAATTACTTTTAAGGTGATGCTATGGAAGCTATAGTCCTGCAGATACTTAATGGCTTAGACAAAGGATCCGCTTACGCGTTGATTGCTCTAGGCCTGACATTGATCTTTGGTACACTCGGTGTGGTTAACTTCGCACACGGTGCGCTTTTCATGATTGGGGCGTTTTGCGCGGTAACTCTGAGTAAGCTTCTTACACTTAGTCACATCGTTATTGATGCGTCTAAGAAAGATTTCTTGGGTAACCCTCTCAAAGTCGAAGTACCATATATATACGATATTCTGGGTGAGAACTTTGGTAATGTCGTTATTGATTGGGCAGTTCCTCTTTCCATATTGTTTGCAATTCCCGTTATGGTCCTTATTGGATTTATAATGGAGCGTGGGCTTATAAAGCACTTTTATAAACGCCCCCATGCTGACCAGATTTTGGTAACGTTTGGTCTTGCAATTGTTTTGCAAGAAGTCATCAAATATTTCTATGGTGCAAACCCAATTCCAACACCAGCGCCGGATGCGTTTAAAGGTTCGTTCGATTTTGGTGCGATGCTTGGCTACGAGGCCAATTCAATCATCTATCCATATTGGCGATTAGTGTATTTCAGCTTTGCTGCCATTATTATCGGCGGTGTTTTTGCATTCCTTCAGTTCACTACTTTCGGCATGGTTGTTCGTGCCGGTATGGCGGACCGTGAAACTGTGGGCTTATTGGGTATTAACATCGATAAACGTTTCACCATCATGTTCGGATTAGCCGCAGCGGTAGCAGGTCTTGCAGGCGTGATGTATACGCCTATCAATTCACCTAACTATCACATGGGTATGGACTTCTTGGTTCTAAGCTTCGTGGTTGTTGTGGTCGGTGGAATGGGCTCATTATCGGGTGCTGTGCTGGCTGGTTTCCTTCTGGGAATACTTGAAAGCTTTGCATCAATGACCGTTGTCTTAGAAACCCTTCCGGGTATCAATCAAATCATCATCTATTTAGTCGCTATCATTGTGCTTCTTACAAGACCTCGCGGTCTTATGGGTAAAGCCGGCGTGATGGAGGAATAACTATGTTCGGATTACGAAAATCAGATTCAGTTCTGTTACTAATTGTCGTTGCTATAACGCTTCTTGCACCATTTATTCTAAATCCTTTTCCTGAGGATTCAGTTATGGCGCAGTTCAATGGCGGCTACCCTGATCTCATGCAGCGTCTTGTGATCTTTGGCATCTTTGCTATTGGATTTAATATCTTGTTTGGTTTGACAGGCTATCTCAGCTTTGGACATGCAGCATTTTTGGGTGTGGGTTCATATGCTGGCGTGTGGATGATTAAACTTCTAACGCTTAATGTGATCCCGGCAATTGTTGCTTCTGTTGTTGTTGCAGGTGCGTTCTCGCTCCTGGTGGGCTGGATCTCGCTAAGACGTTCAGGGATTTATTTCTCTATTCTAACACTCGCATTTGCGCAAATGTCTTATTCACTTGCTTATTCGGTTTTAACCCCGATCACAGGTGGTGAAACGGGCTTGCAGCCAAAAGTAAATGATCCGCGTATCTTGGATGCTGCGTTAGAAGAAGGTGTCACACCACGTGCGAACCTGTTTGGCATGTTCATGAATGACAGTTATGAGCTGGTCATTGGCGGTTGGATTTTCACCTTTAATGTAGGCTTCTACATCGCCGCAGTATGTATGCTTTTAGCGTTTTATCTTTCAATTCGCATATTTCGATCGCCATTTGGCTTGATGTTGCGCGCGGTTAAATCGAACCAACAACGCCTAAATTACACTGGTGTTGAATCAAAACCTTATACACTGGCTGCATTTGTTATCTCTGGCATGTATGCCGGACTTGCAGGTGGCTTATTGGTTGCGATGGATACACAAGCTGGTGCAGAGCGCATGTTCTGGACAGCGTCTGGTGAAGTTGTGCTTATGACCATCCTTGGTGGTGCCGGAACATTGATTGGCCCTGTCTTGGGTGCAGGATTTATCAAGTACTTTGAGAATATCGTATCAAAGATCAATTCTAGCATTCTAGAAACTTGGTTCTCCTTCATGCCTGATGGCATTAGCGATTTCGTTGTTAGCCTCGTTTATCCGTTCATCGGTAAAGGCTGGCACCTAACGCTCGGTATTTTGTTTATGCTTGTTGTGATTTTCCTACCAGGTGGCCTTGTTCAAGGTGGTCAATTGTTAGCGGGACTATTCAAGCGTAAGAATGAAGACAATGATAAAAGCTCAGGCAGTGCATCCGCTGCTGCAGCTGAATAACATTTAGGAGTTCATGATATGGGAATTTTAGAAGTCCAAAATGTGAATAAAAACTTCGGTGGATTGAAAGCGTTATCGAACGTTAATCTCAATGTTGATGAAGGTATGATCCATGCGATCATCGGGCCCAACGGCGCGGGTAAATCGACATTGCTGAACTGCTTTGTAGGTAAACTCATACCAGATACAGGTGCGGTGACTTTCGATGGGCAATCATTGCTGGGTAAAAAGCCACACGAGATCAACCAAATGGGTGTTTCTCGTGTGTTCCAAACGCCAGAAATCTTCTCAGATTTGACGGTTATGGAAAATGTGATGATACCATGTTTTGCTAAGCGAGATGGTTCTTACTCACTCAATGCAATCAAGTCTGTTGCAAGTGAAAAGGACATGATCGAAAAAGCTGAGCAAATGTTGATCGATGTAAACATGATCGATAAACGAAACATGATGTCTTCTTCGATGTCTCGTGGTGATAAGCGACGTCTGGAAATGGCGATGTGTTTGTCGCAAGATCCAAAATTGTTGCTTCTTGATGAGCCAACCGCTGGTATGGCGCGCGCTGATACAAACAATACAATTGAATTGTTAGGTCAAATTCAAGAGAGCCGCCATATTACGATGGTTGTGATCGAGCACGATATGCATGTGGTATTCTCACTTGCACAGAAAATTTCTGTGCTTGCTCAGGGTACTGTTATCGTTGAAGATCTACCTGAAAACATCAAAGGGCATCCAAAAGTGCAAGAAGCATATCTTGGGACTTCACATCAATAATCGCCAATACGTCAATCAGACAAGCTGAGTAGAAAACATGTCAGAAAATATGAATGCCAATCATGCAAAGAACGCCCCCGCGTATTTTTCAGCGTGGGATTTGAAAGCATATTATGGTGAAAGCTACATCGTACAGGGTGTAAGTTTAAATGTTCACGAAGGTGAGATTTTAGCTCTTTTAGGACGTAATGGTGCAGGTAAAACATCTACGTTACGTGCCATGGCGCGTCTTGCCGATCCTATGGTTACCCATGGTGAGATATGGCTTGATCACCAACCGCTTCATACAATGAAATCATATGAAGCGTCTCAGGCTGGTATCGGACTTGTGCCAGAAGATCGCCGGATTATTCAAGGTTTGACCGTTGAAGAGAACTTGCAACTAGCTCAAATCGAAAAGCCAATTGGTTGGTCAATTGAGCGCATTTATGAGTTGTTCCCACGCCTTGGTGAACGCGCCAAACAAGAAGGCACAACGCTTTCCGGTGGTGAACAGCAAATGCTTGCAATCGGTCGTGCACTCGCTCGCGATATCAAGTTATTGTTGTTAGATGAGCCTTATGAGGGGCTTGCACCTGTTATCGTTCAGGAGATTGAAAAAACACTTCATCTCATTCGCGAGCAAGGTATTACCACAATTATCGTTGAACAAAATGCTGTTGCTGCGCTAAATCTTGCAGATCGTGCGGTGATCTTAGACACAGGTAAAGTTGTCTTTGACGGCACAGCTAAAGAAGTGCTCGATAATGAAGAACTTCGTCACGAATACCTAGCCATTTAGAGGCTTTAAAAGCCCTGTCGAAATCCGGTGGGGCTTTTTTAAATACGACATATGATCAATAGTGCAGGGAGAACGCTATGAGCGATTCAATTTTTCCACCCGCTGATGAATTTGCAAATTCGGCACATATTTCCAAAGCAAAATATGATGAAATGTATGCATCATCAGTTTCAGATCCTGATAAGTTTTGGGGTGAAGTTGGCAAACGTCTTGACTGGATTAAACCCTATTCAATTGTCAAAAATACAAGCTTTGCGCATGAGAATGTTTCTATCAAATGGTTTGAAGATGGCGTTCTAAATGTATGCGCAAACTGCGTTGATCGTCACTTGGAAACACGTGGTGATCAAACTGCCATCATTTGGGAAGGTGATGACCCAACGGTTTCCGAGCACATCACGTATAATCAATTGCATGAACATGTTTCACGCCTTGCCAATGCGTATAAATCTTTAGGTGTTGGCAAAGGTGATCGCGTCATTCTTTACATGCCGATGATCCCAGAAGCTGCATATGCAATGCTTGCTTGTGCGCGTATTGGTGCGGTTCATTCTATTGTGTTCGGCGGTTTCTCACCAGATGCGCTTGCAAGCCGCGTGACAGATTGTGGCGCGAAATTGCTTGTCACAGCAGATGAAGGCCCGCGCGGTGGTAAAAATATTCCATTAAAGAAAAATGTTGATGCAGCCTTAGCAATTTCAGGCGATGTTGCAACGATTGTGGTTAAGCGCACAGGTGGTGGTCCGGGTAATAAAGCTGGCCGTGATCATGATTATGGTGAGTTGGTCGCAAGTGTTTCAGCCGACTGCCCAGTAGAGCCAATGAATGCGGAAGATCCGCTATTTATCCTTTATACATCCGGTTCTACAGGAAAGCCAAAAGGCGTTCTGCATACATCAGGTGGTTATCTAACTTATGCTGCGATGACGCATGAATATGTGTTTGATTATCATGAGGGCGATATTTACTGGTGTACTGCCGATGTCGGTTGGGTGACAGGTCACAGCTATATCGTCTATGGGCCGCTTGCAAATGGCGCGGTGACTTTGATGTTTGAAGGTGTGCCAACATATCCTGACGCTTCGCGTTTCTGGCAGGTTTGTGAAAAGCATAAAGTCAATCAGTTCTACACAGCACCAACAGCTATTCGCGCTTTGATGGCGCAAGGTAAAGAGCCGGTTGAAAAGTGTGATCTATCGTCATTAAAAGTTCTTGGCACGGTTGGTGAACCGATCAACCCTGAAGCTTGGAACTGGTATAACGAAGTGGTCGGTAAAGGAAATTGTCCAATCGTTGATACTTGGTGGCAGACAGAAACAGGTGGCCATATGATCACCCCGTTACCGGGTGCTACAGCTGCAAAACCTGGTTCTGCGACCACACCTTTCTTTGGTGTGCAACCTGTTTTACTTGAGCCAACAACAGGCGCTGAGATTGACGAAGTAGCGGCAGAAGGCGTTCTTTGCATTAAAGATAGCTGGCCGGGTCAAATGCGGACCGTTTATGGCGATCATGAGCGATTTGTGCAGACATATTTCTCTGATTACAAAGGCTATTATTTCACCGGCGATGGCTGTCGCCGTGATGCTGATGGCTATTATTGGATTACAGGCCGCGTTGATGACGTGATCAATGTGTCTGGTCACCGTATGGGAACAGCCGAAGTTGAAAGCGCACTTGTTGCCCATCCAAAAGTCTCTGAATCAGCCGTTGTGGGCTATCCGCACGACGTGAAAGGGCAGGGCATTTATTGTTATGTCACTTTAAATGCAGGCGAAGAGCCAACAGATGAGCTTCGCGTTGAATTGCGCAATTGGGTTCGTAAAGAAATTGGCCCAATTGCTTCACCTGATCTTATCCAGTGGGCACCAGGTTTGCCAAAAACACGTTCGGGTAAAATCATGCGCCGTATCCTTCGCAAGATTGCGGAAAATGATTTCGGCGCATTGGGTGATACATCAACTCTTGCCGATCCATCTGTGGTCGACAATTTGATCGAAAATCGCATGAACCGATCATAAAAGAATATTAGGCGCCAACCTAATGGGCCGGTCCGTATGGATCGGCCTTTTTTATATTTAGCCTAAGCCGACGACACCGCCATCAACGGCAATTGATTGACGCGTGAGCATGCGCGATGCATCGGATGCTAAAAACAGCACGATACCCACCATATCTTCGGCGTATAATTTTTCAGGAATAGCTTGGGTATCAAGATGGCTTGAGACTTTTTCTTCCGTTGCCCAAAGATCAAGCTGTCGTTGGGTAAAAACCCATCCTGGCAGCACCGAATTTACGCGTATGCTATCTTTACCAAGCGTATCTGCAAGCGCGCGCGTTAAACCTGCGATACCCGCTTTTGCTGCGACATAAACAGGAAATTGATCTCCGCCGAGATGGTGCGCAATTGATGAGAAATTGATAATGGAACCTCCGCCAAGTTCGGCCATATCTTTTGCAACATGTTTTGCAGTGAAGAAGTGCGGGCGAAGGTTTACATTGATGCCTTGATCAAAGTCTTCGACATCCGTTGTTTCAAGTTTATGACGGTTATCAGATGCAGCATTATTGACCAAAACATGAATTGGTCCGTATTTTTCTTTGGCTTGATCAAGAGCGCTTTCCAGCGCGGGAATATCGCAGATATCACATTTTATAAAATGCGGTCTTTCACTGTATTTTTCTTCTATCTGATCGCAAAAATCTTTCGCATCACTACGTTGGATAAATGTGACATGTGCACCTTGAGCGATAAAGCTTTCTGTTAATGTCGCACCAATTCCCGAGCCACCACCAGAGATGAAAATTGACTTTCCTTTGAGGTCAGGGAAGATAGCACTTGGCATTCTAGATGTGTCAGACATTAATCCTCCGCAGGGTACCAGTAGTTTGCACTTGAGTTGTCGCGCTTGATAATAACATGATTATTGGCAAACACTTTATATGGATGGCTCCAATCACCATTTGGCCATTGCACACGTATCGTCGCACGTTCTGCCACACCCAAACCAAAATGATTAAAACCTAATTGACCAGACGCATGTCCACCACCAATTTGCACAGTTTTGTTTTGGTTAAGATTACCTGTTTTAACCGAAATTTTTGCGCCTATCGCATCGGTATTAATCTCGCCATTGTCAAGTTCTATCTTGATCCAATTACCCATTGGGCGATGGCCCCAATCTGTTTTTGCACCTTCATTTAAAAACAGATTAATATTAGTTTTGCGATTAACAACCAGCATATCAAGCATGCCATCAGCATTGAAATCTTCAATCACAGCACCGCGTCCAGCGCTTTTTAGCGCAATACCTGCTTCATCGCCTTTTTCGGTAAATTTGTTATCAAGCCCGCCGAGCAACATATTATCTGGATCATAACTGGCAAAATCAGACATCGCTTCAACATTGCCTTTTGCAATGTACAAATCTTTATGTGTGTCATTGTTAAAATCAACAAATTGCGAATGCCACCCGGTGGATGGTTTTAAATCATCCCCTACATAAGGCCGATGCGCTGTTGCTCCGCTTTCAAAGGCAATATCCTTATAAATCGGACTTTCTTCATCACCTTCTTCATCCAAGGATTGGATCTTTGTATCGCCCATCGATGTCAGTGCATATTCAGGGAAACCATCACCGTTTAAATCTGTTTCAGCAATCCCCATACCCCAAATCTGCAGGGTTTCCCATCCATCATTTTGCGTATAGACGCGTGGTGCTTCATTAGGTGATATCTGCCAAAGCTGTTCTTGGCCACCACGGTAATACTGTCGGTCATTGGTGATGCGCAGATCCGGCAATCCTGATTTATTCCAATCAGTGAATATCATCGATAACGAACAATAACCTGGCTCTAGTGAGATTAGCGTTGAATATTGGTTGTTAGCATCAGGTCTAAGGAGCATGTTTGGTGAACAAGTGCCCCATGGCGTTCCCGGAGCATCGCGATCAACATAGTTACCAAGTGCCATTGTTGGTAGTGTGTTTTCGCCTTCCCAAATAGCTGCAAATCCTGTTGTCCATTCGCGTCCACCTTTGATGGCAAACTCTTTATTGGCTTTGGTAAAACTGCAATCAGGACCGCCTTTTAAAACTTGGTTGGCGCCCAAACGTAGCAAAACAAGATCAGTATAATCGTCATTGTCGATATTGATCGGATAAGCGCCAAGTATTTTGGTATTGCTGCGTCCAATATCAAGCGCTTTCTCGGTAAATGATAAATTGCCACCCTTTGATGATGTGTTGATAAACAGCTTCGCTGCACTTTTACCACCACTTAAAAATACGTCCGGCATGCGATCGCCATTGCAGTCAAAGCTTGCTGCACCGCCGCCAACAAAATATTCCCAGGGTCCTTCATAGGTGTGCGAAATGCCAGCTTCTTTTGATTGTTCAACCATAGATGGGACATCAAAGGGAAACTCATTCGCCTGCGCAAATGGCGCTGCGACTGAAAGACTTAAAACGAAAGTTGAGGCAATTTTTATATGGTTATTCTTCATGCGGCACCTACTTAATTTCAAGTGTACGCAAAAATGCGATTAGTTGTTGTTTGATAGTTTCATCAAGATCAAGATATGCGTCTCGCGATGAGCGTGCGTCACCTCCATGAGCGGTGATCACTTCATCAAGATCATACATGTCATTTCGGTGCCCATAAGGCGCGGTTGATGCAACACCCCAAAGTTCTGCTGTGATGAAAATATTACGGTCGACAAATCTTTGCGACATCAACTCATTGCCGAATGCATCCACATCGCCATCGGTCATAGTATGACGTTTTAAATCGCCAAATAAAGGCACCAACACTTGGCCATCTGCGTTGCGGGGAAGCGATTGAGCCCAATCTAGCATTGCTAAATCATATGTTGCGGGTGCTTCAACCTGATAAGTTTGCAACGTACCAGCAACGTCAAATAGACCCGGATCATCAAATTGAAGAGAGTTCAATGGCAGGGCAGGCATATGACATTGCGCACAGCCAATTTGTTCAAAGATATTTTCACCGCTCTTTGCTGCTGCTTGCCATTCAGCGTTTTCAGGTTTTGCAACAATTGGCGGACGCAATGTTGCCTGCCAAGCCACTAGCGCGGACACATCAGCGGAACTTAATTCAGCCGTCATTCCATCTTCATCAAAATCGGTTTCCCCGGTCCATCTTGCACCAAAACGCTCGGTGGCTTGCATGCCATGGTGATGATTGGATGCATTAACGGTGAACTGTCTTAACGACGTCATCACACCTTTTTGGCTGAACGGGCGGATAACAAGATCGGTGTCTATTCCTTCGATTTCATCAAGCGACAAAACTCCATCTGCTTGCGCTGTTATAAAGCCATATGAAATGCCTTTTGAGATCAGTTCGACACGTGTAGCTGCTTGATCTGCACGTGCCGCCTTTAGCGCACTCTTGCGAATATCATGCAAATCAGACGTGATCTCACGTGCTAAGAGTTCGATTAAGCCGGCGCCGAAAAGATGATTGGTGCCGCGCTCATTTGAAAATTGCGGATTAGTTGAATCAAAGTCAGTATTTGTAAAGCCTTCTGATACGAAAACATTGGTAACAAAATCACCTGAACCGCCTAGTAAAGGTTCGTTATGGCACGCCCCGCATGAAGCTGAATCTGGACCTGACGTTCTGGCAAAAGCTGTTTTGGATAAGCGTCGTGCTTTAGTTGGCAGGATCGCAGCCGTTGCCATTGGCCGGCCGGCACCCTCAGTTTCTTTAAACTTGGCTTCAAAAAGCTCTTCGCCTGCTTGCACGAGTTCATCAAGTTCTTTTTGGCCAAGAAAACCAATGGGCATTTGTTCGATACGACCAATTGCATCGGTTTTCTCTGACCATGGCAGAACCTCATCTGCAAAGCTATTCGTTGCGCTTAGACAAACCAAGCCCATGACAAGAAGTGAATTACGCATTAGTTAAATTTCCACTTTGTACCGTTTTGTTCGGAGATGATATTGCTATCAAGGTCACTCAGGCACGATTGCATATTGCCATTGAAGATCAGTTCGCCTTCATCGGTGTGAAAGCTAACTTCCGGCATTTTGTTGCGTCTGACCTGTAATGTATTTTGTATGCCTTCTAGAATTGATTTTTGCATGAGATCATAAAACAATGTTCCATGGCCTGTAATGGCAATTGGCATCGGTCCTAAAAGCGTGAGCAATCGGCCAAGCCCAATACCAAGTGCTTCGCCAGCTAAGCGAAATGCATATTCAGTTCGGTGATCACCATTGCGCGCACGAACGGCGATATTTTCAATCTCTTTAAGCGGGATAAATTTTGCAGGAACTACATTATCGTCGACCTCAAATGCAGTCCGCAGAATACCATAAAACCCAGCAATAGACTCGATGCACCCATGCGCACCACAGCGGCATAATGGTCCATTTGGATCATGCATCATGTGACCAAAAGGTGGTGCAAACGAGGTGATTTTACCATTTGCTTCTTCTGTTGCTATTCCCAAACCAATGGAATGACTAAGCGAAAGCGTTGCAAGTTTTCGGTTGCTAAAACCGCCAAGCTTTGCGGCATGTTTTTCCGCAATCGATTGCGCTGCAAATTGTGTGTCATTGGTCAGACGGATTTGCGCCGGTATGATAGGTCTAAGCAGATCTTCAAAGTTTAGTTTGGTATCCTCAAAGACAGGCGACCATAACAATTCAGGTTTTCCAGATGCAACGAGACCTTTAGTCGTAATTGATACCGTTAAAATTTGTTCAGGCTGTAATTCATTACGCTGAATAAGGCGCTCTATATCGTGCTTTAATCGTACAGAAAAAGTTTCGATATCGGTTTCTGCAGGAGGACGTTTTTCTTCAAAGCGGTCCTTAAGTGTGCCAGCATAATCAACGAGTGAATACTGCACCATTTCTGACGTGATCCGAACAATGGCGATAAAAGCACAATTCGGATTTTGGCGAAACTTTACGCGTGGGCGGCCGCGTCCTGACGATGGCGTTTGTTCATCGCGTAACAAGATACCTTCTTTTTCAAGCTCAGTGGTGATCGTGGAAACGGTTGCCGAACTTAAACTCGTCCATTGAGAAAGCTCTGTGTGGGAGACCGAGCCGAGCCGACGCAGGGCTGATAAAATCAACCCTCTATTCTGCTTTCTTAAATTCTCGGTACTCGCCTTCATAAGCATAGAAAGAATAACCCATTATAATTGAAACACTATTTAGAGACAAAATCTGATTCTGTCAATTTTCTCGTGTCTCGAAATAAATAAGTTGACTCGCATAAAAAAATTTGGCAAACATTTTTTCGACTGTCGAGAAAATTAATTTTCGATCGGTTTTAACGACGAAATGAGGAGCCGGGTATTTCGCGTCTCATCATCCATTTTATCATTTGGGAGGAATTCAAATGAACAAATTCGCAACTATGTTGCTCGCAGGCGCAGCTCTATCTGTTGTTGCTTCAGGTGTCGCTGTCGCTAAAGACAAAGTAATCGGAGTTTCATGGTCAAACTTTCAGGAAGAGCGCTGGAAGACTGATGAAGCTGCAATGAAAGCTGCTATCGAAGCAAATGGTGACAGATACATCTCTGCTGATGCGCAAGCATCTGCTGCAAAGCAATTGACTGATGTTGAAAGCTTGATCGCACAAGGCGCCGATGCTCTTATCATCCTAGCACAAGATTCAGGCGCAATTGGCCCCGCTGTTGATAGTGCTGCAAACGAAGGCATTCCAGTTGTTGGTTATGACCGTCTTATCGAAGATGCACGCTCATTCTACCTAACTTTCGACAATGTTGAAGTTGGTCGTATGCAAGCGCGTGCTGTTTTGGCTGCAAAGCCTGAAGGTCGTTATGCATTCATTAAAGGTTCATCAGCTGATCCGAACGCTGACTTCTTGTTCGGTGGTCAAATGGAAGTTCTTAAAGAAGCTATGGACGCTGGTAAAATCACCAATGTTGGTGAAGCTTACACAGACGGTTGGAAGCCAGACAATGCTCAGAGAAACATGGAGCAAATCCTAACAGCTAACGACAATGGTGTTGACGCTGTTGTTGCATCAAACGATGGTACCGCTGGTGGTGTTGTTGCAGCTCTTGAAGCTCAAGGCCTTGCAGGATCAGTTCCTGTTTCTGGTCAAGATGGTGATCATGCTGCGCTTAACCGTGTTGCTCGCGGCACACAAACAGTATCTGTTTGGAAAGATGCTCGTGAGCTAGGTAAAGCTGCTGGTAACATTGCTGCAATGCTTGCTGACGGTGAAGCAATGGCAGACATTCCAGGTGCAGTGAGCTGGTCAGGTGGCGCAAATGGCGTTGAAATGACAGCTCAGTTCCTAGCACCAATTCCAGTAACAAAAGACAACCTAAATGTTGTTATCGATGCTGGCTGGATTGCTAAAGACAAAGCTTGTGAAGGTGCAATGGCTGGCGTTTCTGGCTGTTAATCTTTATAAAATCAACATGTTCACATCGCGCTTCATTGTGCGGTGTGAATTCAATTTGAACTTTCCGCAACTTGGTGCGCGCAAATCGCAACTGAGTTGTTGGCATGTTTTTCATTGGAGTTATCGGTGAGCAACAATAATAATATGCATCGCGCCAATAAAGTTGAGAATGAAAGTGGATTTACGCGCTTTCTTCGTGCAACTGAATTAGACGTGCGTTTGCTGGGCATGATAGCAGCACTTATATTGATTTGGGTGGGCTTTCATTTTTACGGACTGTTTGCAAACGGTTTTGGCGCGTTTCTAACGCCGCGAAATTTGTGGAACTTATCTGTCCAAACATCGTCAATTGGCGTTATGGCATGCGGAATGGTGTTGGTCATCGTCACCCGGCATATCGATTTGTCGGTTGGTTCAATTCTAGGTTTCTCGGCCATGTGTATGGCCATTCTTCAGGTCTGGATATTGCCTGAAATTTTAGGTCTAGGGCATCCACTTATTTGGATCATTACAGCAATTGCAGGTATCTTGATTGGCACAATTATTGGCGCTATACATGGCTATCTCATTGCCTATCTCGCAATCCCCGCTTTTATCGTTACATTGGGCGGATTGCTTGTTTGGCGCGGTGCAGCTTGGTTGCTTGCAAGCGGCGAAACAATCTCCCCTGTTGATCGTACATTTGCCAAGCTTGGTGGTGGACCTTATGGTGCCATCGGTTCAACAGGAAGCTGGATTATTGCACTGCTCGCTTGTGCGCTGGTGCTATTTAGTTTCTGGCAAGCACGTAAAAAACGTAAGCGGTTTAATTTTCCATTGCGTCCTATGTGGGCAGAAACCTTCTTGGGTATTTTGGCATGTTCAACGATTTTGGGTTTTGCTTGGATTGTAAACGCCTATCCATGGCCAAAAGGTATCGTGCGTCGTTACGCTGCTGAAAATAATATTTCTACACCGATAGAAGAAATTTTCATCTCACACGGATTTGCTATTCCGGTTTTGATCATGATCGCAGTTGGTGTGGGCATGACATTCTTGATGAGCCGCACGCGTTTTGGCCGGTACGTGTTTGCTATTGGCGGCAATCCAGAGGCGGCAGAACTTGCTGGTATTAAAACCAAATGGATCACAGTAAAGATCTTTGCATTAATGGGCGCCCTTTGCGGACTGTCAGCGATCATTGCAAGTGCGCGTCTAAACTCAGCAACAAATGCATTGGGTACGTTAGATGAGCTTTATGTCATTGCAGCTGCGGTGATTGGCGGAACCTCTTTTGCGGGCGGTATCGGAACAATCTACGGGGCGATTTTAGGCGCTGTTGTTATGCAGTCACTTCAAACAGGTATGATTTTGATCGGATTTGATACAGCCATCCAGCAAATGGTTGTCGGCGGAGTTCTCGTCTTCGCGGTCTGGATTGATACAATCTACCGCAGACGTGCGAAATAAGAGGAGTTGGGATAATGACAGATAAAAATTCAAACAAATCCTCACAAACGCCACTCATCGAGATGAAAGACATTTCAATTGGGTTTGGAGGTATCAAAGCAGTTGATAGAGCTGATGTTGATCTTTTCCCAGGTGAAGTTGTTGCAATCTTGGGCCACAATGGTGCGGGTAAATCGACATTGATCAAAATCTTGTCGGGTGCTTATAAGCGTGATGAAGGTCAGATTTTTGTAAATGGCGAAGAAGCCGTGATCAACAATCCTCGAGATGCCAAAAAATATGGTATTGAGACCATCTACCAAACTTTGGCGGTCGCCGATAATGTGGATGCTGCGGCAAACCTTTATCTTGGTCGGGAAATACTCACCAATTTTGGCACCCTTGATGATGCTGCAATGGAAGCGGAAGCTCGCAGAGTTATGGGGCGTTTGAACCCAAATTTCCAACGCTTTAAAGAGCCTGTTAGCAAACTTTCAGGTGGTCAAAGACAGTCAGTGGCGATTGCGCGGGCAATTTTGTTCAACGCCAAGATCCTAATTATGGATGAGCCAACAGCTGCACTTGGACCACAAGAAACAGAGCAAGTTGGTGAGCTTATTCACCAATTGAAGAAAGACGGCATTGGCATCTTCCTCATCAGCCATGACATTCATGATGTTTTCGATCTTGCTGATCGTGTTGCGGTCATGAAAAATGGTCAGGTTGTAGGCTATGCAAAAACCGAAGATGTGACCAAGGATGAAGTTCTTGGCATGATCATTCTCGGTAAATGCCCAGAAGGCGCAATCCCAGGGCCTGGGGCAATGCAAGAATAGACTTTTCCCCTCCCGGGATAGTTTGCGGAAACTTTGCAATTTGCGACATATAATGTGTCGTAAATCGCAGAGTTTTTGCGTTTTATGGGGTACATATCTATCTGGTAATTCAAATTTGATCTGCTAGTTTGATCGGGCAATCGTTAACTGTGTCGGGAAAGTTGTTATGGAAAATAAAGCACGTGTCGTCGTTATTGGCGGGGGAGTAGTTGGTGTATCAACGCTTTATCATTTGGCGAAAAAAGGTTGGTCCGATTGTATTCTTATTGAACGAAAAGAACTGACATCTGGTTCGACTTGGCACGCAGCTGGTTTGCTACCACTTTTCAATATGAGTTATTCAGTTGGTCAGATCCACAAATATTCAGTCAAATTCTATCGAGAACTAGAAGAAGAGACAGGGGTAAGCGTCGGTTTCTCTGATGTCAGCAACATTCGTCTGGCCAAAACCAAAGACCGTTGGGATGAATACATGTATTATGCCGGTGTTGCTGAAACGCTCGGCATTCCGGTCAATATTTTAACGCCCGAACAAGTTAAAGAAGTTTGGCCTTTATGCGAAACAGAAGGCTTGTTGGGTGCAATTCAACATCCGGAAGATGGCTACATTCAACCAGCGGATCTAACGCAAGCCTTAGCAAAAGGCGCGCGTGATTTAGGCGCAACAATCCAAAGATATACCACTGTTACCGCCATTGAAAAATTAGATAATGGCCAGTTTATTGTTAAAACTGACAAGGGTGATATCACATGCGATCATGTTGTCTCTTGTACTGGTAACTTTGCGCGTAAGACAGGCGCGATGGTTGGCCTTGATGTGCCGGTGATCCCAGTTGAACACCAATATATTGTGACTGAACCGCACCCAGATATTGTCGCGCGCAAGGAGCAGGGGCTTCCTGAAATGGGTGTCTTACGCGAATCTGATAGTTCTTGGTATATGCGTGAAGAAAACGGCGGGTTGCTGCTTGGACCTTATGAAAAGGGTGCGCCATGTTGCTATGTTGATGGTCCAAGTGATGAAAGCGAATATGAGCTTTTCCAAGAAGACATCGACCGTTTGATGCCGCATATTGAAACCGCAATTGAACGCGTTCCTGCCTTTGGTGATGTTGGCATTAAAAAAGTTTATAATGGTGCAATTGCCTATACCCCTGACGGATCGCCGATCATTGGGCCTGCACCAGGTCTTAAAAATTTCTGGCTCAACGAAGGTCATTCCTTTGGTATCACGGCTGCTGGTGGTGCCGGTTGGCAATTGGCAGAATGGATTGTCGATGGCGAACCAACCATTGATATGATGGGCGTCGACCCGCGCCGTTTTGGCCCTTACGCAACAGAGGGTTATTTGCGAGAGAAAAACGAAGAAGCCTATGCAAATGTCTTTACAACGCATTATCCAGATGAAGAACGTTTTGCCGCGCGTCCTTTGAAAACAACGCCGATTTATGATCGCTTAAAAGATCGTGGTGCAGTGTTTGGTTCCGTTTATGGATGGGAGCGCGCGAACTGGTTTGCACCTGTTGGTTATGAAGTTTCAAAAGAGGAATTGGATTTGGGTGCGGATGTCCTTACGGATCATAACCATGCCCCCCCAACTGATGATGGTCGCATTGTAGAAAGATGGTCATTCAGACGTTCAAACTATTTCGAACATGTTGGCAATGAAGTGCAGAACGTGACCGAAAATGTCGGTTTGTTGGATATGTCAGCTTTTGCAAAAATTGAAGTCAGCGGCAAGGGTGCGCGTGATTGGTTAAACTATATCTTTGCTAATGCCATTCCAAAAAAACGCGGCCGTGTAGCGCTTTGTCACTTGCTCACCAAATATGGTGGTGTACGTTCAGAATTTACCGTATTTGAATTTGCACCAGATCGTTTTTATCTCGTATCAGCGGGTGCTTATGAAGCGCATGATCACGATGTATTGGGTAAGCTGGTCCCTGAAGATGGTTCGGTGCAACTCACACCAATAACAGAAAGATATGGCGTTCTAGTCCTTGCAGGTCCAAAGTCACGTGATGTTCTATCCAAGCTCACACGCACTAGCCTCTCAAATGATGATTTTAAATGGCTAACGGGTAAGAAAATCTCCGTTGGGCGTGCCACTGCAAATGCTTTGCGCGTGAACTTTGTTGGCGAATTGGGTTGGGAACTGCATCACCCTATTGAGCAACAAAACACAATTTTTGACGCTGTTATGGAAGCGGGCGAAGAGTTTGGTATTAAGCCTTTTGGTATCAGAGCAATGACGGCAATGGCTGTTGAGAAGAGTTATCGTCTTATCCCGCGTGAACTTTCAATTGAATATAACGCGTTTGAATCCGGACTTGATCGATTTGTTAAACTAACCAAGGACGACTTCTTGGGTAAGGATGCGCTTGTCAAAGCCAAAGAAGAAGGTCTGAACTGGAACTTTGTCACCATGGAAGTGCATGATGTGACCGATGCAGATGCGCGCGGGAATGAAGCCATTTACAAAGATGGTCAGCTGGTAGGGCGAGCAACACACGGCACATACGGTTATCGAATTGGCAAATCCTTAGCACTGGCGATGGTTAAACCTGAGCATTCAGAAATTGGCACTGAACTCGAAATTAAAATCCTCGGTAAATTGCACAAAGCGACAATTGTCGAAGAAAGCCCGTTTGATCCTGACAACGTCGCATTGCGCGCTTGATCAAGGCGAAAAACGTCGAAACAGGCTAATAGATGCAATTAGATGCCCATGATCTGAAGATGTCTGGGGGGCAATTGATGAGATATATTGTAATATATCACACTGACGTGTATCTATCGCGAATGTGTTCAACCCCGCACGTTGCGTAAAGGGCATAGATTGCAAGGCATTGAAAAGACACTTCGGGATACTTTGGGTAAATTAGAAAGCCCTGACGAAGCCACGAGGATAAAGCTATATAAAGCGACTGAGACGATCCTTGAGAGAAGTTTAGCGCCCTACATCGAAAGCCAGCCGGAGATGGTTGCTACGCGGCGTGCGCAATTGTACGAAATTGTCACGCGCCTCGAAAGCGAATATCAAAACCCTGCACCCGCGCCTGCACCTGCACCTGCACCTGCTGCAATGCCAGAGCCACAACAAGATCCGGTGCAAGAACCAATTTCTGTATCTGTGCCTGAAGCACCTGTTCAGCCGCAGCAGGCTCCCCTGCCAGATATCCCAAATGTTCAAGCTACTCAAGCTGCAACCGGCCCCGAAGTATCCGGCGACTTTCCGGTGATTGAACCACGAGAAACGCCGCATGAATATTCAGCGCCCAATGTTGATACCCCTCAACGCACAAATACCGCATCGGTCGATGCACCGTCTGTTGTAAACCAACCAAGCAATGCTTCAAATGATGCGCCGCAAATTCAAACACCTATTGATGATGCTGTTGATTTAACATCTGCGCCTGAGATTAAGCCGGCTCAACGAAGTGTAAAAAAATCAAATGTCGCTTGGCCCGATGCTGCAACTCATCCCGACCGTACAGAAGCAGATATTGCTGCACCCGTTGTAAATGGAGGAACAAGTGCGGCAGAGACCAAAAAATCGAAATCTGAAATTCGTGCTGAAAAACGAGCAAAACGCCTTCGCGAACATGAAGAAAAGCGCGAGAAGAAAAAAGATAATCGCCGCCGCGGGCGCAGCTTAATTGATACAATAGCTGGATCAATTGTGTCGGTGATCTTGATCATATTCCTAATTGGTGGTGCTTGGATATTATCTGAGAGCGAATACTACGATTTGTTTGTTGAATGGCGAAATGGCGGGCCGCAAGAAACTTCTTTAGAAGAACAAGTCGCTCAAGATGATTTTATCCCCAAAGTGCTCAATGAAGCACAAGAACAGGCCGGCGATTGGATTGAAGTGTTTGGTCCCGCAGACGCAGATAAAGCCCGCGGGCGCGGTGAAGTCTTAGTCGAAACTATCGGTGATGATAACTCAGGTGGTGTTCGCATTACATCCGTTAATGCAGGTGAATTTGGTGAAGCGTTAATTCCACTAAATGGGCGTATCTTGGCGCCTGCTGCATCGCGTAATTTTGCATTAGCTCTTTCTGTTTCTGTTACAGAGCCAACACAAGTCTATGTTCGTTGTTTGTTAAAAAGTGGTATTGAAATTGGCCGCCGGCGTTTCCAGCTGGATGCGGGCCGCAGTGATGTTTTAATCGATCTTGATATGACAAATGTTGGTGCTTTTGAAACCCAACCTTATCTTGCGATCAACAGTGATATCACAGGTGGTGGTAAATCTGTTGAACTTTACGATGTCCGCTTTCAGGTGCAAAACTAACTGGGCAGCATGCCTTAAAGGATAAACAATGCGTATTGTCTATGTAAACGGTGAATTTAAGCCTGAAAATGAAGCGACTGTCTCAGTTTTTGATCGCGGATTTTTATTCGCGGATGCTGTTTACGAAGGCATTGCGGTGATCGATGGAAAGCTGATTGATTTCCCTGCGCATATCGCCCGTCTTGAACGCTCTTGCAAAGAGCTCGACCTGCCACTGACATATGATTATGAACAGCTTTTAGAACTTAATCGACAGGTTGTAACGCGAAATGATCTACAGGAAGGGTTCTTGTATCTTCAGATCTCGCGTGGTGTTGCGGACCGTGATTTTGCTTTTGACAATGATGAGCTAACGCAAAGTGTTGTCATTTTCAGCCAACCAAAATCCATCATCAATAATCCAGCTGTAGACACTGGAATTTCTGTGATCACGATTGATGATCTGCGCTGGGGTCGTTGCGATATTAAAACCGTCCAACTTCTCTATCCGTCGCTGGCAAAAATGGAAGCCAAAAAACAAGGTGCGGACGATGCATGGTTTGTCAAAGATGGCGTGGTTATGGAAGGTACATCCAACAATGCCTTTATCATCACAAAAGACAATGTGATCGTCACGCGACCAACGTCGAACCAAATTCTTCCGGGTATTACGCGTGCGGCGATACTTCAATATGCTGAAGTCAACCAAATGAAAATCGAAGAGCGTCAGTTCACGAAAGAAGAAGCTTATCAAGCAGAAGAGGCGTTCATTTCATCGGCGACAACTTTCATGTTCCCCGTTGTGAAAATTGACGGTCATTCAATTGGTGATGGCCAAGTTGGCGAACATGTTAAAAAATTGCGCGCACTTTACATCAAAGAGAGCATTGCGCGCGCAATCTAATTGCTAGCGATTAAACAGATTTAATCGAACCACCATCGCAACGGATCATGCTGCCAGTGATATAGCTGGCTTTATCACTGCATAAAAATGCAGCCACTGAACCAAATTCTTTTGGATCGCCATAACGACCCGCCGGGATTGCTGCGATTGAATTTTTGGTTACTTGTTCAACTGGCAAACCACTTTTCTTCGAATTTGCCTCATCTAACTGTTTGGTGCGATCTGTCGCAATGCGGCCAGGGAGCAGCATGTTGAACGTTATTCCATCGCCTGCAAGTTCATTGGACATTGATTTTGACCAGCCCACAAGTGCAGCACGCAATGTGTTGGATAGGCCTAAATTTGGGATAGGTTGTTCAACGCCTGAAGACGCAACGGTTAGAACTCGGCCCCAACCTTGCGATTTCATATGAGGAACAAGTCTCGCAGTGATGTCCATAACGCGCATAACCATCGTGTTAAAATGCGGGGCTAGACCCATAACATCCGCATCTGACATTTTGCCAGGAGGCGGACCACCAGTATTGTTGACCAAAATGTCGATATGACCAAGTTTGTCCAATGCCGCGTTTTCAATCACTTCAGCACTGTCAGGATTGGAGAGATCTGCAGTGACGTAATCCGCTTTACCCGCAGCTTTTGCATTAATTTCAGCAGCGACGCTTTCCAGCACTTCACTGCTGCGACCAACGAGCAAAACATTAGCACCCTCAGATGCTAGTTCTTCGGCAATCGCGCGACCCAAACCCTTTGAAGAGGCTAAAACAACCGCGTTTTTACCCGATATTCCTAAATCCATTACAAACTCCTTATTTGATTTGCATGTTAGAAAAAATTGATTTGAATGAACAGCATAAAAGCAACGAAAATTATGATCAAAGCATGGACGTATCCGATGCCATCCTTTATTCCGTTTGAAACAAGATAGATGTTCAACCGTTTTGGAAAGAAGTTTTATGGCACAGCCGTCAATTACCATCAGAACACCAGATGACTGGCATTTACATTTAAGAGACGGTGATATGCTGAAATCTGTCTTGCCAGAAACCTCAAGGCATTTTGCCCGAGCGATCATCATGCCAAATTTGGTGCCACCTGTTGTGACAAAATCAGATGCGCAAGCTTATCACGATCGCATCATGGCGGTTCGGCCTGAAGGATCAAATTTTGAACCGTTAATGACGTTATATCTTACCGAGGGTACAGACCCTGATGATCTTGAAGATGCGTTTAAATCAGGGGTCGTCACCGCGGCAAAACTATATCCAGCCGGTGCGACAACAAACTCAGAAAATGGTGTCAGAAATTTTGAAAACATCATGCCTGTTTTAGAGCGCATGGCTGAAATTGGCATGGTGATGTGTGTTCATGGTGAGGTGACGGATGCAGACATCGATATCTTTGATCGCGAGAAAGTCTTCATTGACCGCGTTTTAGACCCGCTACGCAAACGATTGCCTGAGTTGAAGGTTACAATGGAGCACATTACGACAAGCGATGCTGTTGATTATGTTACTTCTTCAAGCGGTCCGTTGGGTGCAAGTATTACAACACACCATTTGATGATCAACCGCAATGCAATACTCGCTGGTGGTATTCGGCCGCATTATTATTGTCTGCCGGTGGCAAAGCGCGAATCTCATCGTTTAGCATTGCGCAAAGCTGCAACGTCTGATGATACAAGGTTCTTCACAGGAACAGATTCAGCACCGCATTTGGACGTGAATAAAATTGATGCTTGTGGCTGTGCGGGGATCTTTACCGCCAGCAACACGATGGCGTGTTTGGCGCAAGTGTTTGATGAAGAAAATGCACTTGATCGTTTGGAGGCATTTGTAAGCCTAAACGGTCCAAAGCATTACGGGTTGCAACCAAATGAAGGCTCAATGAAGCTGGTGAAACATGACGAGGCGGTTAGCTTTCCAAAGGTCATTCCAACCGGCGAAGGCGAGGTCACCGTGTTTGACCCGATGGCGCCCGTTTATTGGGATGTGAAAGCTTAAGCTTCAATCCTAAGCTTTTCGGCTTTGAATGTAAGCTGCAATTGCAGCGGTTGAACTATCATGACCGCTTGCATCTTCTTTGCCTTGGACAACCGGCAACAGACCTGTCGCAAGTTCTTTACCCAATTCAACACCCCATTGGTCATAGGCGTTGATGCCAAAAATTTGCGCTTCGACAAATACGCGATGCTCATAAAGTGCAATCAAACGACCAAGTGCAAAGGGAGTGAGTTGATCATAGATAAATGTGATTGACGGGCGGTTCCCGGTAAAGACGCGATGAGGCGCTATTTTTCCTGCTGTTTCATCATCGGTCCCTTTGGACTTTAATTGGGTGAACGCTTCATCATATGTGCGGCCCTTCATCAAAGCTTCAGATTGCGCTAGGCAGTTTGCAACCAACAAATCATGCTGATGGCCTAAATTCTTTTCATGTCCATTTGCAGCAATCATAAATTCAGCTGGAATAACGTCGGTTCCCTGGTGGATAAGCTGATAAAAAGCGTGTTGACCATTGGTGCCAGGCTCACCCCAAACAATCGGGCCGGACGCTGTTTGCAAAGCTTTGCCATCAACTGTCACACCTTTGCCGTTGGATTCCATATCAAGCTGCTGCAGATAAGCAGGAAAACGCGATAGGCGCTGATCATAAGGCAAGATTGCGCGCGTTGAGCACCCACATACAAGGCGATGCCAGACGCCAAGTAATCCCAAAAGTAGTGGAATGTTTTGTCCAGGTTCTGCAGTTTTAAAATGATTATCCATGGATTGCGCACCATCAAGGAATGCGCGAAAATTCTCTTTTCCTACCGCAATCATAATTGGCAAACCAATTGCCGACCACAGCGAATAACGACCACCAACCCAGTCCCAAAAGCCAAAGACGCGCTCAGATGACATGCCAAATTTTTCAACTTTATCTAAGGCTGTTGAAACGGCAGCAAAATGATCGCTAACGGCTTTCTCACCCAGAGCATCTGCAATCCACTCACGCGCTGTTTCAGCATTTGTCATGGTTTCAATTGTCGTAAACGTTTTAGATGCAACAATGACCAATGTTGTTTCAGGCGTTAGTTCTGCAAGTACGTCTGCGATATGCGCACCATCGACATTGGAGACAAAATGCGCCTTCGGACCATCATGATAAGGAGAAAGAGCAATCGTTGCCATAACAGGCCCCAAATCAGACCCACCAATGCCAATATTGACAATATCAGTA
Source organism: Lentilitoribacter sp. (assembly GCA_039986595.1). Taxonomy (GTDB): domain Bacteria; phylum Pseudomonadota; class Alphaproteobacteria; order Rhizobiales; family Rhizobiaceae; genus Lentilitoribacter. Next base: position 241,252 of record JBDWQJ010000004.1, on the reverse strand, counting down.
ATCTTTTTACCCGTTGCGCCTTTGATCTCGCCAGTGCGCACGCCGTCTGAAAATGTGCCCATCGCATCAAGAACCGCATGAACATCTGCGACAACGCTTTCACCTTCAAACTTGATGTTCGCATCGCGCGCCGCACGTAAAGCCGTGTGCAAAACTGCACGATCTTCTGTCGTGTTAATTTTCTCGCCGCTAAACATCGCATCGCGTTTGCCAAATACATCGGAGCTTTCAGCTAATTGCAAAAGTTTGGCAAGACTGGCGTCATCAATTGAACATTTGGAGTAGTCCATCAACAGATCGTCAAGTTGAGCAGAAAACTTTTCCGCTCGCTTTGGATCATCCGCAAATGCCTTTCGCATATCACGTGGACCGCTTTCGGCAAGGTTCGATTTAAGCTGTTCAAGTATTGATTGGGATTGGTTGTTCACGGCGTGGGCTCCTTTGATCAGCCCATATATGAAGATGAATCGTGATAAAATCAACTGTTAGACAGCTAAGTATCCAAAAAATTTAAATCGATTTAAGTTTCTCTCAATTCGCGCCGGAGAACTTTGCCAACATTGCTTTTGGGTAACTCATCGCGAAAAACAATATGTTTTGGTCGTTTGTAATTTGTCAGCTGTGTTTTGCAATAATCTCGTATTTGCTCATCGGTTAGTTCAGGATTGCTGCGCACAACAAAGAGTTTGATATCCTCATGACCTTCAGTATTTTGTATGCCAATTGCTGCGCATTCCTGAACGCCGTCAAGCAGCGCAATCACATCTTCAAGCTCATTGGGATAGACATTAAAACCAGATACTAAGATCATATCTTTGACGCGATCAACAAGGGTGATGTATCCCTCATTGCTCATCAATCCGATATCGCCTGTTTTGAAAAATCCATCTTCTGTCATGACGTTTTCAGTTTCTTCAGGATTATTCCAATAGCCTTTCATAACCTGCGGTCCGCGCACACAAATCTCACCGATTTCACCAAAAGGAAGTTCTTTATTATCTTCACCTCGAACTTCAACAATTGTCGAAGAAACTGGAATGCCAATGGTGCCATTGAAGTGATCATCATCAAATAAATTTCCGCATACAACAGGCGATGTTTCAGACAACCCGTATGCTTCATGAATGATGGAGCCTGTGATTGTCTCCCATCTATTGGCGACAGCAGTTTGCGTTTTCATCCCGCCACTTGCGGAGATTAAGAGTTCTGAAAAATCGAGCTTGCGAAAATCCGGATTGTTCATCAGCGCATTAAATAAGGTGTTTAACCCTGCGAAAATATGAACAGGATGCTTTTCAAGTTCTTTGACAAAACCAGGAATATCGCGTGGGTTTGCAATGAGGAGATTATGCGAACCAAGCCGTGTTGATATCATCAAATTTACAGTCAAGGCAAAGATATGATAGAGCGGTAAAGCGCAAAGAAAGGTAATTTGATCAACGTGCTTTTTAGACTTTATCGCGCTTTCCACCCAAATGGCTGACTGTTCGATATTAGATAAAAGATTTCCATGGGTGATCATTGCAGCTTTTGGGACGCCTGTTGTGCCGCCGGTATATTGCAGCAGCGCGATATCATCATGGGTGTTTTCATGCGGTGTGAATCCAGATTTTGCACCAATGCTCAATGCTGTGCGATAGGGTACGTGATCAGGTAACGACCATTTTGGCACCATCTTTTTCACCCGGCGCACAACTAAATTCACCACCTGGCTTTTAAGGCCCAAGGCATCGCCGATAAACATATCTCCCATAGAAGTGACGCAAACATGTTTGATATTTGTCTCACTGACGACTTGTTGGAGTGTATGGGCAAAATTCTCAAGAACGATAATCGCTTCTGCACCTGAATCGTTCAGTTGGTTTTTCAATTCTCGCGGTGTGTAAAGCGGATTGATGCTGGTAAGCACAAATCCTGCACGTAAAATTGAAGCGATCACGATGGGAGATTGTAAAATATTTGGCAACATGACGGCAATGCGCGTGCCAGGCTTTAGCCCGAGCGATTGCAACCATCCAGCAAAATTTTCAGAGCTTTTGTCCCAATCTCCATAGGTTATGGTTTTGCCCATGGATGTGTGTGCAGGCAACGCGGCATTTTGCTTTAAACTTTTTTCAAAGAAGGAGCTTAATGATGGGTGTTCTAAAGGAGGAAGTTCAGCTGGAATGTCAGATGGATATGTTGGCACCCACGCGCGCGGTGCCGGCAATAAAATCTTCTCCATAATTCCTCCCTAGTATTGATTACTCCAAAAAGCTTGGTCCGTATCCCAATATTTTCTCGTCTATTTCGCCAATGACATCCTCATCCTTACCATCATATGGAAGAGTGGAGAGAATATGGCGAATAATGTTTATGCGAGCACGACGTTTATCATTGGTTTTTACTACAGTCCAAGGTGCTTGCTCAGAATGCGTTGTTGCCAACATTAGATTACGTTTTTTCGTGTAATCTTCCCACTTGTTTAGGCTGGCAATATCCATAGGAGACAGCTTCCAAACTTTTAGTGGATTATGACGACGATCATGGAACCGGCGAAGCTGCATTTCACGTCCAATATTGAGCCAGAACTTGAAGAAATATATACCTTCGTCAGAGATCATTTTTTCAAATGCAGGTGTTTGCTCTAAGAAATTGGCATGTTGGTCAGGTGTGCAAAAACCCATCACAGGTTCAACACCAGCGCGATTATACCAAGAACGATCAAACAGAACCATTTCGCCTTTAGTCGGGAAATGATCAACATATCTTTGATAATACCATTCTCCGCGCTCACGATCGGTTGGTTTTGGCAGAGCAACTGTGCGAACAGTTCTATGGTTCATATATTGCCTAACAGCGTTGATCGAGCCACCTTTACCTGCAGCATCACGACCTTCGAACACAGAGATAATTCTCGAGCCACTTTCTCCAAGCCAAGTCTGAACTTTAACCAGTTCAACTTGCAGCGCTTCAATGGTTTCCTCGTAGTGCTTCCATTTTAGCTTTTTGTCATAAGGGTAATCGTCTGATGCAAAAGCTTCATCGTCCACCCAATCAGGCAGATCAGGATCATCAATATCAAAGAGCCGGGTCTCACCGCCAATTTCTAATTCAACTTCTCTCGTCTCGTCGCTCATATCATCACTTATTCTTTTGGTTCCTATACGCAAATGAGCGCATATTTAGATCGTTTTTGCAAGTATTCGCTTACCAAGCCAATTTCTTGATTGGTTTCCAGATTAGTCTTCATGTTAGTTTTCTGGGCGGAAATGCTTGGAAAGTTTTAGACCCTGCGCCTGATAGTTGGATTTAAGATCCGCACCATAAAGCGCACTTGGTTTTTCAAGCATATGCTCATAGACAAGCCGTCCAACAATTTGTCCATGCTCTAGAATAAACGGCACTTCGTGGCTGCGCACTTCCAGTACGGCGCGGCTTCCCGTGCCACCTGCGGATGAATTGCCAAACCCTGGGTCGAAAAAGCCAGCGTAATGTACTCGGAATTCTCCAACAAGGGGATCAAAAGGTGTCATTTCAGCTGCATAAAGCGGCGGCACATGCACAGCCTCTTGTGATACGAGAATATAAAACTCATCGGGATCGAGAATAAGTTCAGGCCGGCCGCGGTTATATAATGGCTCCCAAAAATCATAAACGTTTTGAGATACTTTTTTATCTACATCAACAACGCTTGTATGATGTTTGCCGCGATATCCAACAAGTGAACCTTCACCGCTTCCTACTAAATCAATCGACATGCCGATACCGCCATCAGAAATAGATGGGTTTTCAGCATCGTTTAATGTTTCTTTTTCATGCAGGGTAGCAACGTCATCAGAGCTTAATAGTGAATTGCCTTTGCGGAACCTGATTTGTGAAAGTCGCGAGCCAGTGCGTGCAACAATGGGGAATGTGCGCGGGCTCACTTCCATCCATAATGGTCCATTATAGCCAGCGACGATCTTATCAAATTCTGGACCGTAATCGGTCATCACGCGGGTGAAGATATCAAGTCGACCTGTGGAGCTTTTCGGATTTGCCGATGCTGATATTTCCAGAGGTAGTTCAAGACTTTCCAAAAGTGGGACTATATAGACACATCCTGTCTCTAAAACCGCACCTTCGGTAAGATCAATCTCGTGCAGTTTTAACCGTTGGAGTTTTTCATCAACCGTGCTTTGAGGGCCGGGCAAAAAACTGGCACGGACACGATAAGCCTTTGCCCCCAATCGCAGGTCCAAGCTTGCAGGCTGTATCTGGTCACCATCAAGTGCTTTAGTGCTTAAAAGTTTACCGCTATCAAAAAGCTGAGAAATAAGCCTATCTGATAAAATTCCGGTTTCACGAACATCGTTCGTCATATCATCACCTAGTCTAAAGTCATTTTTCGTCGGCTATTTCTTGCAGTTCAAGTCAATTGACGCAAGTTTATCGACGTGATAATTGATCCTTATCCCGTGGTGATTTGGCCGACCGGCTTGCAGCCACATAAAATAACTCGCTAAAAGGTCGTGCGTTCAAGAATAAACGTGTGAACCGGCTGGCGTGTGCAAGCCGGTTTTTTATTGCCAGGTTATCTGGCAAATGTTCATTGTTGGAAAGAAAATGACTGAGAAGAAAAAACTGCGACCTGCGACGCAACTGGTTCATTCAGGAACAACGCGTTCCCAATTTGGTGAAACTTCAGAAGCTCTATACTTAACTCAAGGCTTTATCTACGAAAGCTCAGAATCAGCGCAAGCGCGTTTCTTGGGTGAAGAAGATGGCTTTATCTATTCAAGATATGCAAACCCGACCGTAGACATGTTTGAAAAGCGTATGTGCGAGCTTGAAGGTGCAGAAGATGCACGCGCAACGGCGTCGGGGATGGCAGCAGTGACAGCAGCCCTCATGTGTCAGGTACAAGCTGGCGATCATGTGGTAGCGGCGCGCGCATTGTTTGGTTCATGTCGCTGGGTTGTTGAAAAACTCATGCCTAAATATGGTATAGAGACAACGCTAGTTGATGGTACGAATTTGGAAAATTGGGAAAAAGCCATTCGCCCCAATACCAAGCTTATGTTCCTTGAAAGCCCGACGAACCCAACCTTGGAAGTTATCGATATTGCAGGTGTTGCAAATCTCGCCAATCAAGTGGGTGCAAAGCTTGTGGTCGATAATGTGTTTGCTACGCCTTTATATCAAAAGCCGCTCGAATTGGGTGCGCATATTGTTGTTTATTCAACGACGAAACATATCGACGGTCAGGGCCGATGTTTGGGTGGTATGATATTATCCGACAAAGAATGGATCGATGAGCATCTGCATGATTATTATCGTCATACAGGACCATCAATGTCTCCATTCAATGCTTGGACGATGCTCAAAGGCATGGAAACACTGTCATTACGGGTTGACCAACAGACAAAAAGTGCGCGCGCGGTTGCTGATTATTTAGCTGAGCACAATGCCGTGGGCAAAGTGATTTATCCAGGAAGATCTGATCACCCGCAGGCGGACATCGTTGCAAAGCAGATGAAAGCAGGTTCAACGCTGGTGGCTTTTGAATTAAAACGCGGCCAACAGGCGGCCTTTAAGTTCCAAAATGCGCTTGATATCATCAGTATTTCAAACAATTTGGGCGATGCTAAAAGTTTGATAACCCACCCTGCGACAACAACTCACAAAAATCTTGCTGAGGAAGATCGCGCCGAGCTTGGCATTACCGAAGGTACCGTTCGTGTGTCGATTGGTATTGAAGATGTCGATGATTTGCTGGAAGATCTCGATCAGGCGTTGCAAAATATCTGATCCGAACAGAAAAATAGAATGTGTTGGTCTACTGAGTTGGCTTAAATGCGCTCCAGGCCAATACAATTCTTGAAAACGCTGTGTAGATACAAACCGCAGCAAAGATATATGCGACAATCGCGAAGTAATCGGGGAATATGCAGAATATTGCAAACGCGGCGAAAGTTTCTGTCGCCTCAGCTAAACCTGTTGTGAAATAGATCGACTTCTCGCCACGTATATCCGTTTGTAAACGGTATTTTTCAGCCAGAATTGAATAGGCCAAAAAGCTTGCGCCATTGACGTAAAATGCAAACAGTAATATGGCGCCAGCAATTGCGTTATTGGCAGGGTCATAGATAATAAACGCCAGAGGAATTGCGCCATAAAACGCAAAGTCTAAAACGATATCTAAAAACCCACCAAAATCGGACGTTTGCGTATGCCTTGCAACAGCGCCATCTAATCCATCGCCCAAGCGGCTTAAGAGGAGTAGCATAAGACCTGGGATCATATATCCAAGTGCGATCAGTCCAGCAGAGATCATCCCCACAACAAACGCTGTGAGTGTAACCGCATTTGCAGATGCGCCCTTGGTGGCTAAATAAGCCCCCATTTTATCCAAAGTAGGGTCTAAAACCCGTCTTGCTGTGCCGTCTAACATTTATTTGCCTTAGTATTTGGGCTTCTATTATAGACCGAATGGCTAAAGAGCAAATGACCAATTCTCAAAACTACGTTATAATTGGACATTAGCTTGCTACAGCTTGGTTTCTACTTGACCTTAGTTTTCAGCTATACAATAAGGCTTATGCCGTTTTTGGTAACGAAATTTTTGCTTATAATATCAAGTGGATGAGATGATGTATAAAGCCACAACACATGAAATCGAAGTTGCGGTAGAGCCATTTTATCTCGAAGAGCAATCTGATCCAGAAGATTGCCGTTATGTTTGGGGCTATCAGATTACGGTCGTCAATCATTCAGATAAACGTGTTCAATTAATCAATCGCTATTGGAACATCACTGACGGAAATGGTTTTGTTGACGAGATTTCTGGAAAAGGCGTGGTGGGTGAAGAGCCATTTATTGAGCCCAATAGCAGCTATGAATATTCTTCCGGTTGCCCGCTTGATACGCCTTCTGGTATTATGTTTGGAACCTATCAATTTCAGACAGACGATGGGGCATTGTTTGATGTTGCCATACCGGCATTTTCGCTGGATTTGCCCGACCAAAAAAGAGTGCTTAATTGAACAGCATAATCGACTTTAGACCAGTCGTATTGGTCACCGGAGTGTTGGTGATCACCCTCGGGGCCTCCATGTTATTGCCCGCATTTGTTGATGCGGCTGTAGGTAATCCTGATTGGCAGGTTTTTGTCATATCCTCTGGACTAACGCTGCTTGCAGGTCTGTTGATGTTCTTATCAACCCGCGGCATTCCAAAAGGCCTATCAACGCGCCAAGCTTTACTCATGACAGTGTGCGCCTGGACAGCATTGGTCGCGTTTGGCGCTCTGCCATTTTTATGGTCCGGTGTTGTTGACAATTATACAGACGCTTTTTTTGAATCTATGTCAGGATTAACAACAACGGGTGCGACAGTGATCACTGGATTAGATCGAGTGCCTCCTGGTATTTTGTTTTGGCGCGGTCTTTTGCAATGGCTCGGCGGGCTAGGAATTATCGTTATGGCGATCGCTGTGCTGCCGATGCTGCAAATTGGTGGTATGCAGCTGTTTAAGGCAGAAGCCTTTGATACGGCTGAAAAGATCCTGCCTCGTACCCGACAGATTTCGTCTTCAATTACCTTGGTGTTTATCGCGGTTACCGGACTATGCGCAATTTTATATGTCGTTGCTGGCATGGCTGTTGATGATGCTGTCATTCACGCAATGACGACAGTTGCCACGGGTGGATTTTCCACAAAAGACGGATCCATTGGGCACTTTAACAGCGCCGCTATTGATACTGTTGCCATCGTATTTATGATTTTGGGATCCATTCCATTTATCTTATATGTGCAGATGTTGCAGGGGCGTTATAAACCGCTTTTGCAAGATCTTCAGGTTCGTGCTTTTTTATTGTTTTTAGGCTTTTGCATCATAATGGCCATGATTATGGCTGTTATAAGCGGCTCGCATCAGGGCATTGATGCGCTGCGCTATGCGGCATTTAATGTTGTTTCCATCGTTACGGGAACAGGCTATGCATCAACTGACTACGGCACATGGGGTCCTCAAGCTGTTACATTTTTCTTCTTGATCATGTTTGTTGGCGGCTGCGCGGGCTCAACATCCTGCGGGATCAAGATTTTCAGATTTCAAGTTCTGTTTCAAGCGGTGAAAATGCATCTCAATCACGTCATGTACCCCAGTGGCGTTTTCAAACCGATGTTTAATAAAAGACCAATTCAAAAACATGTCATTTCTTCTGTGATGGCGTTTTTCTTTTTGTTTATCGCATCTTTTATGGTGCTCGCGTTTGCGCTCAAACTCACAGGCTTAGATACAACAACTGCACTTTCTGGCGCAGGTTCGGCGCTTGCAAATGTTGGCCCCGGGCTTGGTGATATAATCGGCCCTGCGGGAAATTACGCTGAGCTGAGTGCAACAGCAAAATGGCTTTTGTCTGCGGGCATGTTGTTAGGGCGGCTCGAATTATTCACTCTGCTTGTTATATTTTTGCCAAGCTTTTGGCGAACATGATATCACACACGATACGATTTGATCGACATTGTCGATTCGAATACGTTGGTTACAAATAGGATATCGTTATGAATAAGCAAATAATTGCCAAGCGTATTGACCAAGGTCGAGGCGTTGAAAAAGCGGATCTCGTTTTAAAAAACGGACAGTTTTATGATCTGGTTACAGGTGAACTGGTTTCAGGTGACATAGCGATCTGCGGTGATAAAATTGTCGGCACTTGCGAAACTTATAATGGAGATATTGAGGTTGATATTTCTGGTAAGATCGTCGTTCCGGGATTTATTGATACGCACTTGCATATCGAATCTTCCATGGTCACGCCTTATGAATTTGACAGATGTGTGCTTCCCTATGGTGTGACAACCGTTATTTGTGACCCGCATGAAATTGCCAATGTGGTGGGGATCAGCGGTATTGAATACTTTCTAAAATGCGCTGAAAACACCATTATGGATATCCGCGTTCAGCTATCATCCTGTGTGCCAGCAACCGAAATGGAAACCTCAGGTGCCCGGCTGCTTGCGGCTGATCTTACACCTTACATGGACCACCCAAAGGTCATTGGTTTGGCTGAATTTATGAATTATCCCGGCGTTTTAAACAAAGATGATGCCTGTCTTGATAAGCTTGAGGCTTTTGCGGATCGTCATATTGATGGGCATGCCCCACTTGTGCGCGGATATGATATTAATGGGTATCTCGCTGCAGGAATTTCAACAGATCATGAAACAACCACCGCAGATGAAGCGTTAGAAAAACTTCGTAAAGGTATGCATATTTTGGTGCGCGAGGGTTCAGTTTCTAAAGATCTACATGCACTTGCCCCGATTATCACTGAGCGGAATTCGCCGTTTTTGGCAATCTGTACAGATGATCGAAATCCCCTTGATATCGCAGAACAAGGTCATCTTGATTATGTGATTAGAACGGCAATTGAACTTGGCTCGGATCAGCTTGCGATTTATCGTGCAGCTTCAATTTCAGCCGCAAAAGCATTTGGCTTAAAAGATCGAGGTTTGGTAGCTCCGGGCAAGCGCGCTGACCTTGTTGTCTTAAACGATCTTAAAACATGCGATATCGATCACGTTTATAGCGCGGGTAGATTGGTTGCAGATGATGTTTTCGAACAGCGCCAAATTATCGAACCCATTGGCCGCAATAGTGTCCTATCAAAAAAGCTGAATGCGAAATCATTTGAGACCAGAACTAATAGTAATGAAGCGCATGTCATTGGAATTGTGCCGGGTAAAATCATAACCCAACATCTCACGTGTGAAATTATTGATGGTAAAGCGGGAGACAGATCAGATCTTGAGCGTGATCTGATTAAAATTGGTATTGTTGAACGACATGGCAAGAACGGCAATGTTTCCGCAGGCTTTGTCAACGGCTTTGGTCTTAAACGTGGTGCTATTGGCTCCACCGTTTGTCACGATCATCACAATATCGCAGTTGTCGGTGCCAATGATGAAGATATGGCAGTTGCCGCCAATCGTTTAGTTGAGCTGGAAGGTGGCTTTGTCGTGGTTGAAGGTGGCAAAATCTTAGCGGAAGTTGCGCTTCCAATTGCTGGTTTGATGAGTACAGAACCGTTCGAAGCAGTCCGCGATCAACTTATCATTTTGCGTGACGCGGCAAAATCTTTAGGTGTTGTTTTAGAAGAGCCGTTTTTGCAACTGGCATTTTTGGCTCTTCCTGTCATTCCACATCTTAAGATCACCGATCGCGGGTTGGTTGATGTAGATCGCTTTCAAATCCTGACATAATCGTGAAGCTTAGATTTTATTCTGCAGGTGTCGTTGATGGATTTGAGGGCGCGTTGCGTCGCTCGCGGATCTGACCAAAAATGGCCACCAGTGTTCGGCGAATGTCATTGCCAACACCGACAAGTGCTGGAACTAAGAACAACACCAAGAACGTTGATAGAGCCAAGCCAAATACAATGGTGATGGCCATCGGCAACAAGAATTGCGCCTGTCGACTTGTTTCAAATAACAGCGGTAACAATCCACCAATTGTTGTTAGCGATGTCAGCATGACCGCGCGTAATCGATCAAGACTTGCACCAATCGCAGCTTGGGCGAAATCATTGCCTTGTTTTATGCGCTCATTCAGCCGTGCAACGAGGATAATGGAATCATTGACCAGAATGCCAGATAACCCCAATAAGCCAATAAATGACAGTATGGTGAGCTTAAAGCCCATGATCCAATGTCCAAACACTGCGCCGACAATACCAAACGGAATGATGAGCATAACGGCAATGGGGCTCCAGTAACTACCGAAGAACCATGCAAGAATGATATAGATGACAGCAACGGCAATAATCGCGCCAAGTCGCAGATCAGCAAATGCATTTCGTTGTTCTTCTGATCGTCCACCAAAGCTAAATGTCACATCATGTTTTGCAGTAATTGCGGCAAGTTCACCGCCAGCAAGTAGCGTCTCGGTCACTTTATCGGTCGTTGATACCTCATCATCAATATCACCTGATACGGAGATGGTTGTTTTACCATTGCGTCGGCGGATCGAGGCAAATCCTTGTCGTTCACTTAATGTGACGATTTCAGTTAATGGAACGAATTCCCCTGAGTTACTTTTAACGGTGAGATTGCGCAATGCGGCCATGCCATCTTCACGCTGAACCGCGTTAACACGCACGGTGACTTCATCATCACCACGGGCAAATCTAAACGGGATACTGCCCTCAAATGAGTTGCGAATTTGGCGTCCCACACCATCGATTGTAAATCCAAGTGCTGAACCAAACGGGGTTAACTCCATCACAAGTTCTGGTTTTCCGTAAGGCAAGTTATCTTCAACCCCGGAAACGCCTGCAATTGTTGAAACAAGTTCGGTCACATCGTTGGCCGCAGCCTTAAGCTGCTCTGAGCTATCGCCTTGCAAGCGAACTTCAATGTCACGGCCTGGAGGTCCACCACGCGACTGGGCGACTGAAAAACGTGTAACGCCAGCAATGCGTGGCACACCACTTCGCCAAGCGCTGACAATATCGTTGGTTCTTACAGATCTAAATTCTGATGCCGTTAGCTGAACTTGTATACGTGCTTGCACGGCACCGTTTCGGTTGGACGCTCCATAGGTGGTGAAAATCGCACTGACGAGTTCTTCATTTTCGTCAGTTAGTTTTTCATCAATATCATGAAGTGTCTTTTCATAGGCGAGAATAGCCTGTTTGGCGCTCTCTTCCGGAAGGCCAGCGTTAAAGACCACAATCCCTGTGATATTTTCAGCCTCAGGTGACGGGAAAAATACGAATTCGACCTTGCCACTGCGGATCAACCCAACCGCAAGCACCATGATAAGTCCCAGTGAAAAAGCGATTGTGACATATCGCCAATTGTAAGATAGTTTTACTAAGAACTGTACGGGATTGTCGCGGAACCAGCCAAAACCTTGATCGAAATTGCGGCGGAACCAACCTTCTTGATCTTGTAATGCTGCTTTTTCCTCAGTCGTCATCTTTAACGATGACCGCCAAATTTTAATCTCGGTGAACGCGGCTAGGAGACTGGCGGCAATAAACGAGCCTATGATATATTTCATCGGCGGCAATGATATGAGAGCACCAATGAATGCACGCGTTCCTTCAATCTCAACCGAAGGATCAGTTGAAAGATGATAGATGTTAGAACCGATAATAAATATCAAGCTTAAGATCATAATCGAGATAACAGGTCTTAAAAGCTTGAGGAAAATATACTCAATGATTGTCGCTAAACAGATCGCCACAAGTGCAGAGATTGACGCTCGTACATAAACGGGTTGATCAAATATCCAAGCAAGCGGAGAGGCGTTTTCACCGCCACCATAGGTAATGCTCAATCGGTTTAATATCGATGCCGCTGATAACGTGAATATCAGAGCGATAAAAAACTGCCGCCAGTAGGACCAACGTTTAGCATTGTTAGGTCTTAAAGAATGCGCCAAATGGCCAGGGAGAATAAAGAAACACTCAACCAAGCTGGCGATCAAAACCGCCACAACCACATAGGGCAGCACACCCATGATTTGCCCAATAGTATCATTTATCAGCAATATAGGGCTAAAAGCTGCAAGTGTTGTTAGCATGGCTGCCATGACAGGTGTCATCATCATGCCCACACCATTTTCGGCAGCTGAAATGTTATCGTCGCCCATTTCGAGACGCGTGTTGGTATGTTCACCCACCACAATGGCATCATCCACAATGATCCCCAGCATCATGATAAGAGCAAACAGTGTAATCATGTTGATTGTCTGCCCGATCAATAACATGATCCCGACAGTTGCCAATAGCGCAATTGGAATACCCGCAGCTACCCAAAAGGCAATGCGTGCATTGAGAAAGATAAACAGCATCAAGACAACAATAACCAAGCCACCAAGCGCATTTTTCACCAAAAGAAGAATACGTTCTGATAACGCGTCAGCGGAAACTCGATAAGTTGAAAGTTCAATATTGCTTGGTAATTGAGGTGTTATTTCTTCAATATAATCAAACAAAATTGACGCTGTTTGAAGTGTGTCTGCAGTCGGTGCACGGCGAACATCAAGCTCAATCGCGGCCACGTTACTGCTTAAGCCTTGTGTTTCGCTATCGTCAAAAGTTTCATCAATACTGGCAATATCATTGAGTTTAATCTTCTCACCAGTGGGGAAGGATTTGACCTCAACATTGCCAATTGATTTAGTATCACGAGCATTCGCTAAAGCGCGCAATTGGCGTTCAATGTCACCTTCCACATTGCCTGAAGGCAGGTCGCGACTGTTGCTTGTGATGATGTTGGACACCTCAGAAACTGTCATCGACAAGCGCCTTAATTCACGCTCTGGAATAGATACTTCAATTTCTGGGGATCTCAAACCAGTGAAATTAATCTTATCAATTCCGCGATCAATCAGATCATCACGGATGCGTTTTGCCCAATCACGTTTTGTTTTCTCAGAGGCTGTACCACCCACAGACAAACGCGCAACGGCATCAAAGAATTGAGAGCGGCTAACGGTTGGTGTCTCCGCATCTTCCGGTAGGTTACTGATTGATTTAGCAGCAGCTTCCACATCTGCGAGCGCTTGCTGCATATCGGTTCCCTCAGAAAATTCCAAGGTGATCGCACCGTTTCCTTCAGAAGCCGTTGATGTCATTTTATCAACGCCATTGATGAAGCGTAATTCTGGTTCTGCAACTGCTAGAACATTGACCTCAACATCCTGCGCACTCGCGCCAGACCATGGAATGATCACACCAATTGTTGGACGATCAACAGTTGGAAAAAACTGGGTGTTGATTTTTGCAATCGCAAAGGCGCCAAAAATGATCATCAAAACCATCAGCAAGTTGGCTGCATTTGGATGACGCACAAAGGTGCTAATCAAGCCAGCCCAACCACTGCGTACTTGCTCCATTCTGGAAGTATCGTTCATGACTTAACCCTCAGAATTATTGTTTGCGTTTGGTCTTTGTCTTTCGCTACCCGTGCCACTTGTGCCACCGGGGCGTTCTCTCTCGCCACCTTGACGCTGCCCAGCACCATTTGGACGCTGCCCAGCACCTTCAGGACGTTGTCCTGCTCTGGTTTGACGCGGTTCTGCTTTTCCCGGCGCACGCACGCGCGCACCCTCTGTAGCTTCGGTCAGTCGAGTGGTGAGGATTTTATCGCCTGAGTTTAATGCACTTTCACCCTTGCCCATGATAATCGCGCTACTGCCATCGAAGGCTAAGATTTCAATGTCTTTGCGAACAAGCTGACCTTCTTCGATGATAAATACATGAGTTTGGTCGTAAATTGAGGTTTCAGGCACTTTTATTGCATCATTATAGGCGCGGTCCGGAACTAAAATTTCGACAAATGCGCCGGGGCGAATTTGAGCGGCATGATCCTCAGGCTTGATCCGGGCAACAACTTCGACACCCCCGCGTTCTGCTGCAACTGTTGCGCCGATGCGATCAATTTCGCCCTTATAGGAGTAACTCACAGTGCCAATCGTCCAGATGATTTCAACTTCGCGACCAATCAGCGGATCGCTATCTGTTGCCATCCGGCCATATTGAGCATTGGTGAGCGTAAAGCGGCTCTCTAATTGGCTGTCGTCATAGATAGAGACTAAGACATCATTGCTTCCGACCGAACGGCCAGGTTCTGCATTTGCATTTGATACAACACCGCTAAATGGTGCGTAAAGTTTGGTGTTTTCAAGCTGACGTTCAGCTTCGCTAAGCTTCCATTCCAGCCGCTCAATATTGGCTAGCTGCTGTTCCTTTTGCGCTTCATTGATAATGATATTATTACGTCTTTGGCTAACGGATTGGCTGCGTTGTGAAACAAGCAGCACCCGATCATCAACTTGCTTGTTGGTTAAAGTACCCGATGCTGCAAGCGATTGGGCACGTTCTAAATCTGCGCGCGCGAGTTCCAGCTGATCTTGAGCAGAAGTCAATTGATCATTTTCCGATGCTAAACGCGCGTCGATCTCTCGGACGCTTGCCTGCACTTGTAATAAATTGGCTTTGGCTTCTCGTATTGCGCCTTCATAATTAAAAGGATCAATTGAAACTAAAAGATCACCTTCCTCAACGCGCATTCCAGCTGTAAGGTTATCGTTAACCGCGATGATCTCGCCACTCACTAAAGGGCGAAGTTCAACGTCGCGCGCCGTTTCAACCTGCCCATAAACCAAAAAACTTGGGCGATGCGCTGCTTGAACAGCTGCCATTGAATCAACTGTAAAGGTTGCCTCACGGAATGGCCGTTTTGTTGGCTCCTCGCGTGAGTTCACCAATCTGTCCATGAGTGTATAAGCGCCAGCTAAAACCCCAATCATGAGAACGAATTGGAAAATAGCACGCGCAAACATCATAATACGATATCCCCATGTGCGCTTATTTTTAGGATTTGGTGCAGCAGGTGCCTCATCAGTTTTTGGCGTTTCACTGATAGGTGTAACGTTTGGTTGATCAAGTTCAACTACGTTTTCTGTCACCTGTTCTGGGCCAAGTTCTGGCCCGCGTTCTGGATCGGATTTTTCTAGCATGTCTCACACTCACTTATGCGAATTAATTATGCTCATTGATGCCTTTAAATTGCAAATAAATGTTTTGTAATTTTTGGTAATGAGAGGGTTTTCACCCTCAGCTCAAAGTCATAAATCAAATTCAGATTGCTTAAATTGGTGTTGTGTAGAACAAAATTCACATGCGATCTCAATCTTGCCGTCTGTGAAAGTGTCTACCAACTCTTCCTTATCCATACGAGATAAAACACCAAATAGATGATCGCGCGAGCAACTGCATTCATCACGAACCGGCCCAGCTTCGAAAATTCGAACGCCGCGCTCATGAAATAAGCGATAGAGCAAACGTTCGCTTCCAACCTGCGGATCGGTCAATTCGCTTGCACTGACGGTTTCAACCAGAACTTTTGCCTCAGTCCATGCATCATCTTCATCCGCGGTCTCTTCTTTGACCCCATCGGGTAAATCGCCACCGGGCAAATCAGCTTGGCTCATACGATCACTCGCATGCGGCAAGAACTGGATTAAAATGCCACCAGCACGCCATTGATGTTCAGACTTTCCATCCTCGTCTTTGGCTATTAGTTCCGCCACGCTCAATTTTATGCTTGTCGGAATTTGCTCAGACTGTTTGAAATAAGACTCTGCCATCTGAGAAAGCGTATCGCCTTTCATCTCGACAATGCCTTGGTAACGTTGCATATTTGCGCCTTGATCAATGGTAAATGCAAGTACGCCTTTACCAAGTAATTGATGTGGCAGGCTACTACCATCTTTAATCGCTTGATCGAGTTTTTCCTGATCAAACTGTGCATAAGCGCGCACAGATGCTGGCGCCTTGAAATCAACAACGAGCAATTCAACCGGACCATCACCCTTAGTTTGAAGGATTAAGCGCCCCTTAAACTTAAGCGACGTTCCCAGCAAAACAGTTAGAACAATTCCTTCGGCCAAAAGCTGTGCGACAGGTTCTGGATATGTGTGGCGGGTCAAAATTTGATCCAACATTGGTCCAAGCTGAACGGCTCTGCCGCGGACGTCTAACCCTTCAACCTGAAAAGGAATAACGTGATCATCGCCAGAAAGCTTTATGTCATGCGCGGTTTCAAATGCGTCCATAGTCAATACTCAATATTTGGGGTGGTTTAATTTATGCAGTTTTGCATTTGGTCCCACCGAACACAAATTTCAATAGCTAGAATGTTTGCGCTGACTTTAAAGCGCGCCTAAGCACCATTCAATAATAGCTTTTTGAGCGTGCATTCTGTTCTCAGCTTCATCAAATACCACTGATTGTGGACCGTCAATCACTTCATCAGTAACATCCTCGCCACGTTTGGCAGGAAGACAGTGCATGAACAATGCATCAGACTTGGCTTGAGCCATAAGTTCTGCATTAACTTGGAACGGTTGGAATACATTGTGACCTCGGGCCTTATGCTCTTGGTTCATCGAGACCCATTTATCTGTAATCACACAATCTGTGTCTTTAACGGTTACCTCAGCTTCATGCGCCAAGTTAATCGTCGCACCGTTTTTGCGTGCCCATTCAACATAACGTTGTTCAGGTTCTGAACCTTCTGGAGTACCGATGTTCATCGAATACCCGAACTGTGCAGCGCCTTCCATCAATGAATGAGTGACATTATTGCCATCGCCCACCCAAGAAAGTGTTTTCCCTTCAATAGAACCACGATGTTCTTCATATGTTTGAACGTCAGCCATAATCTGACATGGATGGGTATCATCGGTGAGTGCGTTGATCACTGGCACGGTTGCATACTCTGCCATTTCAAGAAGACGATCATGCTCCATGGTTCTAATCATGATGATATCGACATAACGCGACAATACGCGTGCGGTGTCAGCTACGGTCTCAGATGCGCCCAATTGCATATCAGAACCAGATAATAAGAGCGTTTCACCGCCGAGTTGGCGCATGCCCACATCAAATGACACACGAGTACGTGTCGATGGCTTTTCAAAAATCATTGCCATGACTTTACCCTGCAATGGTTTATGCTCAATCCCTTGTTTCAGATTTGTCTTCGTTGATTTTGCATGATCAATCATGCGACGAAGCTCACCCTTGTTGACTTCAGCAAGGTCTAAAAAGTGGTGATGTGAATCATTTAAAGACATAGGGTTTTCCTAAAAAGCAGTTATTTCTGGATTGTTTTGAGGGCGTTTTTGATGCGAGATAATCCATCGCGCGCTTCATCTTTTGTCAAAGTGAGCGGTGGCAATAGCCGGATGACATTATCACCTGCCGGTACAGCGAGGAATTTTTCATCACGCATAGCGCCCAAAAGTTCGACATTTGGCGTTTTGCATTTGATGCCGATCATCAAGCCTTGGCCTCTTATCTCCTCGATAGTATCTGGATAAGTGTCCGTTAACTCAGCAAGCCCTTGTCTTAATAATAGTGCAACGTCCTGAACGTTTTCTAAAAAACCGTCTTCCAAGACGACATCTAAAACAGCGTTGCCAACAGCCATCGCCAATGGATTGCCGCCAAATGTTGTACCGTGCGTACCTGGTACCATGCTTTGCGCAGCTTCTTCGGTTGCAAGACACGCGCCAAGCGGGAAGCCACCACCAATGCCTTTTGCAACAGCCATGATATCAGGTTCTACGCCTGACCACTCATGAGCGAATAATTTACCAGTCCGGCCGACGCCGCATTGAATTTCATCAAAGATAAGAAGCACACCTGTTTCATCACAAAGCGCACGCAATTCTTTTAAGAACTCAGTGGGCACATATCGTAGTCCACCTTCACCCTGAATAGGTTCGATGAGTAATGCCGCTGTGTTTTCTGTCATTGCCTCTTTGAGCGCGTCAAGATCATTTAGTTCCACTTGAATGAATCCAGGTGCCTTTGGCCCAAAACCTTCAATGTATTTTTCCTGCCCCCCAGCGGCAATTGTCGCAGTTGAACGTCCGTGGAACGCGCCTTGAAATGTGATAACTTCAAAACGTTCAGCTTCACCATTGGCAAAATGATAGTGGCGCGCTGTTTTAATCGCGCATTCCATAGCTTCGACACCAGAATTGGTGAAAAACACTTTGTCGGCAAATGTATTTGCAGTTAGGCGGTCGGCAAGCGTTGTCTGTCCTGTGACTTGGAACAAGTTTGAAATGTGCCAAAGCTGCTCAGCTTGCTGCTTTAGTGTTTCAACCAGGTGAGGGTGGCAATGTCCCAGCGAATTCACTGCGATCCCGGCTGTGAAGTCGAGATATTTCTCACCTTGATCAGTTTCAAGCCAAACACCTTTGCCAGATGTGAATGTCGCACCAGACGTTGGAAGAATTGGATATAAAGACGTGGCCTTTGCCATGCCGCTCTCCTGTTAAAATCAATGTGAGTGCCAACTGTATCCGCGGCGCGATTTGTCGATGTAAAAATTGAAAAACCGCCCAGTTTGGACGGCTTATTACATTATCGCCACTTTGAAACAAAAAGTCAATTATGCATCGTAATGGTCAAAACGGTCAATCGGCACCTCAATTTTTGATAAAAAATAACTAAAACACGCTTTAGTTGGGGAAAACTAAATTTTTGCGAATCAGAGCAATTTCTCCCCCTTGTCACAGAGTCCTGTGATCACTAACTTAGATCTAGTTGGAAAAAATGCGACGGACCCAGCGACTTTTTAAGTGGTTTAAAATGTACTCGATTGAGTGCAGTGGTGGTTGATTCTGTCTAGATAAATAAGAACGGAGATAATTATGAGTTGGACTGATGAACGCGTCGAACAGCTCAAGAAATTGTGGGCAGAAGGCTTGAGCGCGAGTCAAATCGCAGCGCAGCTGGGCGGCGTAAGCCGTAACGCCGTCATTGGTAAAGTCCACCGTCTTCATTTACCCGGTCGCGCAAAATCTGGTGGCTCTCGCAGCCCGCGCGCAAAACGTCCAACAGTTGCAACTCAACGCACGGGTTTCACAGCGCCTCGAACAGCAAGCACAACTTCCCGTCCTACGCCTACGCGAACTGGTGGTGGTGGTGCAGCTGCAGCAACAGTTATGAAAACCGATGTTGATGCGGTCGCAATGCAAGAAATTGACACACGCCCTATTGAAGATGTGGTTGTACCAATTTCTAAAAAGCTTAAATTGATTGAATTGAGTGAAACAACATGTAAATGGCCTGTTGGCGATCCTATGATGGATGGGTTCCATTTTTGTGGCAATGATTCAGATGAATCTGCACCTTATTGTACTTATCATTCAAAATTGGCGTACCAGCCAAGTTCAGAGCGTCGGCGCGCTCGCTCGTAAAAATGCTATAAGTTCTTGACTTATCAACCCAGCTCTCAAATATTGAGCTGGGTTTTTTATTAGGGGAATTCTGTTGCATAATCATCTGTCAAAAATTTATCTCATCACAGGTCTTATTGGTACTGGGGTTGCGCTTGGTGCTTGTCAAACGCTCTCAAAAGAAGAATGTGTTGCCGCCGATTGGTTGGTTATTGGTGAAACAGATGGTGCTGCAGGTCATGCGCCACAAGATCGTTTTGCGCGCCATGCAAAAGCTTGCGCAAAAGCTGGGATTACCCCAAATCAAACAGCTTGGAACCAAGGCTATCAAAATGGTTTAGTTCGATATTGCACACCGGCGAATGGTTTGCGTGTGGGTGAGGCGGGGAGCGGATATGCAAATGTTTGCCCATTGGATAAATCAGCGAGATTTCTATCCGGCTATAATCTTGGAAAACGGGCTCACGGCATAAGATCAGATATCAACAGCCGGAAGAGTGCAATTACCAGACGTCAATCACAAGCTTCAGAGAAGATAAAACTCATTGCTACGGCCACGCCGCAAGAGCAAACAACTATTCAGTTGGAAATTGCTAACCTCAATCAGCAAAATTCAACGGATCAAGTTGAAATCGCCCGATTAAGTGGCGAATTAGCGCTTGTGGAACGCGATATTCAGAATTTTCGTGCGGGACTAATAAACTAACAATTCAGTTTGTTTGTGTATGAGTTCCTGGCTCGGGAGTTATAATTCCCGCCGCGCTGGCTCGTGTGGAGTTTTTTCCCAAAACTGAGATCTTAGTGGAAGTTGTGATAACGCTCGCCATCCTGCAACAGACATGAGTAACCAGTAAAGTGGGGTGAAAAAAAGCCAATGCTTTTTTATCATCTTCTTTTGTGCAGAAATTAAGGATGACATCCCAACACGGACAAATATCAAGTAACCCGCTACGATATTAAAAATATCTAAGTAGAACAGACAGATCTCGAGGATGGAAGCTTCAAAAAATGTATTTGAAAGTATCTCATTGATGGTCAGGGCAATGAAGAAAATGACAAATGGATGCGCAAGTGATGCAATAAGTAAGCCGCCAATTAAAATTTGCATGATTATAAAACTGAAAATCCCCCCATTTGCTAATTGTTGAAGTGGATGACGCATGAACACTAACCAAGTTTGCATCCAACCCTTTAGCCATCTTGTTCGTTGTTTTATCCAAACGTTTATTTTTGTCGGTGCGGTTTCAAGCGTTGGTCGCTTCAAAAGTCCGGTATAATATCCTTGCTTATACAAGCGTATTCCAAGATCCACGTCTTCCGTCACATTGCATGGGTCCCATCCGCCGACTTCAAGTAACGCACTCTTTCTGAAATGGTTGGATGTACCTCCGAGTGGAATTGGTAATCCAAAATGCGAAAGTAACGGGATTAATCTGCGAAAAAGGCTTGAATATTCCAAACTAAAAAGACCTGGTAACCAGCCACGATCTGCATTTGTCATAACGAGCGGAGCCTGTAAGCAAGCTAGATATTCACCATGTCGCTCAAACTCTCGATAAGCTTCCAAGAGTTGGTCTGGATGTGGGCGGTCTTCCGCATCATATACAGCAACAAACTCACCTTTTGCTGCAACCATTGCATATTGGAGCGCTTTTGGTTTGGTTTTAGGTCGGAGATAAGGGACTCGAATAATTTCAAATTGAGGACCAGGATTTACATCGATCAATGCAGTTATAGTAGATATATCCTCATCTTCGCATATGAGCTTTATGTCCAATTTGCTTTTGGGCCATTTCAATCGGCTCATGGCTTTAATCAATTGTTGTGCTACTTGCTCTTCCTTGTAAAGGGCTATCAATATTGTGTATTTTGGCAGCAATTCGGGCCTAGTCGGCAATTTGTCTGGATCAGCCTCTGCATAAAAGAAGAAACCAGCAGATAATTTAAGTAAATTAAATGACAAATAAAATAGTGAAAAAGAAGCATGTAGAATGAGTATAATGTTGTTTGGCTGAAAATAGATTAGTAGACAGGTGCCGAAAATCAAAATACCAAGAAAAAAACACTGCCAATTTGTTAACAAAGCCTTCGCACTCATGTTTGGTTTGGTGTCATGAAGTTCACGAACTACCGCTTCGACACGCTCTTTTTCATTAACTTGCCAAACGGCTTCTCGTATCATTGCTGAAGATGCTATTGCAAAACTCTCTTTGAGATCAGGTTTTGTTTGCAACAATTCTTCAAGCTTGAAGAATGCCGACAATGCTGGATTGATAACAGTGAGTATTCGATCGCCAAGTTGAATGCGCAGCGGACCTTTGCGTGATAACAAGACATCGATCGAAGGTGAGGTGATGATGCTAGAGGGTAATATGGTTTTCAGATAAACCATACCAAGACGCTTTGCCATTGATCTGTAATATTCATTTTCCGATATAAACCTATTTGCAATAAGTTCAGCCTCAATCGCTGTCCCGTTCTCGCAAGCCATCATAACTGCTTTATCTATGTTATCTTCTGAAATGCCAATTTGTTTAAAAAACGTCACCATTGCCGGATCAACAATACCGTCGTTATCTTTCGATACTGAGAGTTTTGCTGTTTTACTGTTCTTGTGGTTGTCGCTGCCGCTTGGAGATGACATAAGTGATACAAGACTCTGAATACATGCATGGAATTATGGAAAACAATGCTTCATACATATATAGGTTCATTGATAAAGTCACTACTTAATACACTTATTGCGATAGTAATGTTAAGTATAGTTCCCGTTTATAGTATGGCGAAGTCGCCCATTATTCCAAATTACTTTGACGCTCAAGAGCGTATACCCATCGCTGATGTTCGAAAAATTGAACGCTTGAGGTTTCTAACGACCGTGGATTTCCCCCCATTTAGTTTTTTGGATGAAAATGGTCGCCTGACCGGTTTTCACGTCGATCTGGCACGCAATATTTGCTCAATATTGAAAATTATTGATCGCTGTCAGATACAGGCGATTGAGTGGAAAGACTTGCCACAAGCGATAGAAAATAAGCAGGGCGACGCAATGATCGCTGGGTTTTCCATATCTGCGGACGCGCGTAAAAAATATTTGTTTAGCCGTTCATATCTTGAACTGCCTGCTCGATTTATTGCGCTCAACGCGAAGGATATAAATCTTAATGCGTTGAGCACAGATGTAAAAACAAATGACCCTGCTTGGAAAAAAAAGGAGCCAATAAAGGTCGGTGTTGCAAGCAATTCTGCCCATGAAGCAATGCTAAAAAACTGGTTTCCAAAAGCTGAAGTTAAAGCTTTTGAAGATCGTATTGAACTTTATAAAGCTCTAAAATCTGGGGATGTGAACTTACTATTTGGTGACGGATTGCAGTTCTCGTTTTGGCTTTCGGGTGAAGATGCAGACGGTTGCTGCGACTTTGTTGGTGGGCCATATTTATCGCAATATTATCTCGGCGAAGGCCTTGCTGTTGCCGTTACAAAAGACAATGCAGATTTGCTCAAGACGTTAAATTACGGTCTATCGCTTTTGGGCAAAAACGGTAATTTTGCAGAACTTTATTTGCGCTATTTTCCAAATGGAATTTATTGATAAATTAGAGTTTAGTTCCTGCCCTTAAACGGCAAGAGCAATGTCCAAATTAGATTAGAACTTTTAGACCCGCGGAATTCTTTCAAGCCAATCTCCATTCCATCATGTCCAAGTTTGGGTTGATCGGTGTAGGTTAAAAATATTCGATCCCAAAAGGAAAAATTAAAGCCATAATTTGAATCTGTTTCTTTATGGTCGGTAGAATGATGTACCCGATGCATATCAGGAGTTACTAATATCGGACGAATAAACCTGTCTAGTTTCAGTGGTAGTTTGATGTTGGAGTGATTAAACATCGCCATGCCGTTCAGCACGATTTCGAATATGAGCACGGCAATTGCTGGTGCACCCAAAAGCGCGATGATGATAATTTTCCAGGCCATCGATAACACGATCTCAAGTGGATGAAACCGAAGCGCAGTTGTCACATCAAAACCGTTATCCGCATGGTGCATACGATGAATACGCCATAAAATTGGCCATTTATGACTTACTAAATGTTCTAGCCACACGATAAAATCAAGCACAACAAAAGCGATGATGCCGCCAATAATTGGAGGCACATTGAAAATGTTAAACAGACCAATATTGCGCTCTTGTAACCAAAAGGCAGCGCCGACAGCAGCTGCAGGAAAGATCACACGCAGACATAAAGATGAGATGACGACCATTGAAAGATTGGTAAACCAGCGCTGTGTTTTTAAAGCGCCGCGCATTTCATCGCGTTCTAATCGCGGATGAAACAGTTCAAAAATTGCCATCGCGAACAAGACGGATAGGAAAACGGTGAGCCGAATAGCTGGTTCAGAAAGTCCAAAAATAGTCACGAATAGCAAGCCTCAATTTATAAAGTGAGGCTTTTATATTACGAATGAGCACCAAAATCACATAAAACAATTGTGATGGCGATTAAGTCGCAGTTTGTAATCTACCGGTTCCGAGCACGTTTATATCGCGCAATGGCGCTTCGCTCGATTGCAGCACAGGTGAGTTTGTCCAGATCAAGACGGTCACGAAGTAGTTGCAATAAGCGAATTTCCTCCGCCTTGATTTCATAATCTGCTGACGCGATTTCAACTGCGATGGAATAGGCGGTATCATGAAGACGTTCAGGTATTGAATCACTGATGATCTCCAATACAAGGCTAAGGCCATCCGGTTCGCTTAAAAGCGCACTACATCTGCGCGCAGTTGAAATAACATTATCTTCATCGAAATGTTCAAAAACCGGAAGAAAGCTGACCAAGCGACCTATGCGTTCTAACTCCGTGTCGTCCATAGAACTATCGACAGCTGACATTGTCACCATAATGTAGATGAGGCCTTCGTGGAGATTTACTTCATTATTCATTGAATGATCCGGTTTTGGTTTAAAGATCTAATTTAGTGTTGGATATGTACCTTATTCAAGTCTGTGATAGCACAATAGTTTCAAGAATTTTCCCGTTATGTTATTGGCTTGCCCAAATGATACGAGCGGTCCAATCAATTTCAGTTTTTGAGAACTGGCGATTGGGATGCTCAGGATTAAGTGATAAGAGTTCAATGCTTTGAGTGGTGTCTCTCGACAGCACTTTTGCCATGACTTCACCTTCTTTGGTGCGCACAACAATTCGATCACCTTTTCGGATTTGAGCATTTGGCTCAATGATCAAAACATCGCCATCGCGATAAAGCGGCATCATAGATTCACCTTGAACCTCTAACGCATAAACATTGTTTTTCTTTGCGTCTTGGGTTGGAAAATCAACTTCCTCCCAGCCTTGACCTGCAGGAAAACCAGCATCATCAAAAAAACCGCCGGCGCCGGCTTGGGCAAACCCAAGCAATGGAATTCCATTAGATTGCGTGGGAAAATTACCAGTTGGAAGTCCAGCATAGTCATCACTGTCAGTGTCACCAACTAACCGCGCAAACTCATCAAAAGATGTATTTGTTGCATGCATGATTTTCGCAAGTGATTCAGTTGAAGGCCAACGTAATCGGCCATCAGTGCCTTGACGTTTGGATTTATTAAATGAGGTAGGATCTAGGCCAGCTAAACGAGCAAGACCAGAGGGCGAAAGATTGTTATGCGTCGCCAGCGTTTCTATCGCTGTCCATATGTGTGAATGAGATAACAAACCCAACGGCTCCAATTTATGAGATCAATTGCTAACTTTAAGATTAGCGATCAAATCGTGTTGAGTAAAGAAAATAGGAAAAATGTCCGCTTTATTGGCTTATTTTCCTCATATTTCTCTCATTCTTGGAAGTTGAAAAGCAAATCGTTGCCCGAAATCCAGTGAATTACGGTCAGATTTAACGCTGCAGACCGCAATTCTACGGGCGAAATCTTCCCGCAAGCTTCAGTCATTAATCTAAAAAATGAGCGTTATCAGCGAAAAATATGGTTAATTTTTAGGAAAATTAAGAATAGTTAACGGCTTGTTTACCATGTTTCGATGATGTTGCGCATAAGTGACCATACCAAGTGATTTGTTTTTGTTTGTCCAAATTCTAGGGCCACGCCCGAAAAAATAGACAAGTCTCTTGGAATAAGGGTCATAAACAGGTGAAACGAGCGATAGTATGACCGGAAGCAGATCTAATAACCATCATTCGATGACCCAGGAATCAACTTTAGATACTCTCAGCAGAACGATTGAGGATCTTGAAGAAAAAATTCTTGGGCAAGCCAATTCATCAGGCAATGACTATGCACCCCGTAGCGCACCCCGCGGTGCAAATGTCTCCCAAGATTATTCGCTGACAGACGAAATAAGAGCACGCCAGCAAAGCCTGTCCGGCCGTCAGACCCGATCTCAAAATAGATCTCAGGGTTCACCAAGAAGCGGCCAAAACTCAGGTCGGTTGCAGTTGAAAATGAACAGAGCAGCAGCACCTGCTCCTACTAACGAGCTTTCAGGTATCGTCACGCAACTTCGCGCTGAATTAAAACAAGACATGCAAATGACACTGCGCCAAGAGTTGAGCCAAATGCAAAATGAAATGTTGGCGCTAAATTCTAATTCAGGCGATGCAAATGTCCCGGCCTCTATTGGTGCTGATCTTGAAGCTATTGCACAAAGTTTAAAAGAACTAGAGGGCGGTCGTACCGCGCTTCCAAATGGAAATTATGAAGGTGGGGAACTTGATAGCCTTCGCCTTGAAGTAGATAGCTTGCGAAACCTAGTCGATACTGTCGCCAAAGAAGACACGTTGATGGGGCTTGATAATCGCTGGAGTGATATCGAGCGTACTTTGCAAGATTTTAACCCGCATGCAATCCAAGGTGAATTGTCTGATTTAGCCACGCGTTTAGATGATATTCGCCACGTTTTGGCTGCGATGCCGCAATCAGATGGTGCCTTGCGTCCATTGGAAGAAAAAGTTGAGTTGATTGCAACAGCAATCACACAATTAATGGATCGCCCAGAAGGTTCGGGCAGCCACGAGCAATTTGCAGAATTTACCAATCAAACAGATGCACGACTTGCACAATTAGCTGATCAGATCGGGCAACTAGCCAATAATGGCGAGCATGGTGTTGCCGATCGTTTAGAAATAATGTCGGCGCGTCTTAACGATATTGCCAATGACACAAGTATTAGCGAACTTGAGCAGCGTCTTGCTAATCTTCAAGCTAGCTTGGATAATGGCTCACCTGGTGCGCACAGCCCACAGCTGGATGCACGTCTCTTGGAAATTGCCGATAAAGTGGATGCGCTGGATAACCGTGCTGCATCAGTAGAGACAGCTGGAATTGAAAGGCTAGTTGGGCAGCTTGCGGAAATTGCAAACAAGTTAGATGAGCGTTCAGCACCAGCGGACCTTCCCGGCCTTGATCGCTTGGAGCATCAACTATCGGGTATCGCTGAACGTTTAGAAAGCTCAACCGGTGGCGTGACCCAGGTCAATACCGATGGTCTACAACAGCAAATCGCGCAATTGTCAGAATTGATGAGCGGTGCAAGTGTGGATCAGGTTGGTGATAAATTATCCAATTTGGAAGAGCATTTAAACACCAACGATGAATTTGTTTTAGAAGCAGCACGTCAGGCAGCTGAAGCAACTCTTGAAGCTTATCAACGTTCACCAGGCTCAGCATCTGCAAGTGGTCATGTCGATAGCTCAAATATCTCTGCACTCACATCTGATCTTAAACAGCTTGAACATCTTTATCGTGAATCTGAAAACCGAAATTCGAAATCATTCGGTGCTTTGCAAGATACATTGTTAAAGATCGCAGATCGTTTGGAAACCATGGAACGTGGAACCGAGCCGTCGTTTGCGCAGACACCACCACCAGCTCCACAAAATTTGGCATCCAATGTTGAAATGCCTCGTGCTGCAACGCTAGCGGAGGCTTCCCCAAGTGTTGAAGTTTATGACGATAGTGTACTTGATGATCAACTGGGCATCGAACCAGAGTTTAAGGCTGAAAAACCCGCACGTGGGGCAAGTTCGTTATTGGCTGGTTTGGCCGAACGCATAAAACGTGATCGCTCGGGTGGTCAAGAAGAAGAAAGCTTATTGGCAACGCCAGAGCATCGCGCAGAACCATCAGCACTGGATGAGTTGGAAAGCGAATTTGCAGATGAACCGCTAGAGCCAGGTTCTGGCGCGCCTGACATTAATTCAATCATGCAAAAGATGCGTGATGTGCAAAAACAACGCGGTAGTCAGAATGAGCCGCAAATGGCAAATTCAAAACCAACTGATTATGTTGCTTCTGCGCGCAAAGCAGCGCTAGCAGCTGCTGCTGAAGTTGGTGCAATGGAAAGTGATGAAAAGCCGGAGAAGTCCAAAAAACGCGGTGTAAAACTATCGGGCGGTCCGCTTGTACGTAAACCGATCTTGATCGCAGCTGGTGCAATCCTATTGGCAATATTGGCAATACCATTGGCTAAAAACTTTATTGGTGGTTCGCCTGAAAACACGGCTCCAAAAGTTGTTGAGGTTGTTCCTGAAACTGTTGAGCCGAGAGAAATTCCACTTGAGAATGATACGCTTGCTGCTGGTAACGAGGCAACAGGATTTGATCAATCTGCACCAGTAACAGCACGGCCGGAACCGACACTTCCGTTAAACGATACCATGGCGCCGCCATCAGATGGTGAGCAACTCGCTGAAGGTAATGCAGATTCGCTTGTGCAGGATGTTAATCCAGTGCGCCAAGCTGTTGAAACAGCTGAAATTGGCAATGAGGTTGATCCACTTCAATCACAAACACCATCTGCTCCGGTAAATCTATATGCAGATGCGCAAGACCTACCAGATTCAGTTGCGCCTGTTGCATTAAAACAAGCTGCATTGGGTGGAGATCCGATCGCGCTTTATGAAATTTCAGCCCGCTATACAGATGGCCGTGGCACAGAGGTGAAGTTGGATGAAGCGGTTAAATGGTTGAAGCTTTCTTCTGATCTTAATTTTGCGCCAGCACAATATCGATTAGGTAATTTTTATGAGAAAGGTACCGGTGTTGATCGTGATATCGATCGTGCAAGGGTTCTATATCAGTCGTCAGCAAACAACGGCAACATAAACGCTATGCACAATCTTGGGGTTCTGTTGGCATCCACCGGAAACGCAACAGACTTTAGCCAAGCGGCCAACTGGTTCTTAGCAGCCGCTGAACGTGGTGTGCGTGACAGCCAAGTTAACATGGCGATCTTATATGCGCGTGGGGAAGGTGTTCCACGCAATTTATCTGAAAGCTATAAATGGTTTGCAATCGCTGCAAATCAAGGTGATGCAGATGCAGCATCTAAACGTGATGAGGTGTTCAATGCTCTGCCGCAAGCAGATGCTGAGGGTGCAAAAGGTTTGGTTGCAAACTGGAAACCAACACCGCTTGATGTAAACGCAAATAATGTTCAGGTGCCCGATTCATGGGTTGGTGAAGCGACGAACACAGCTTCAATTGATATGAAAAAAGCCATCATGAATATTCAAGGTATTTTGAACAATAACGGTTTTGATACTGGTCGTCCGGATGGGATTATCGGCACAAAAACAACCAATGCCATTAAAGAGTTTCAAGCCTCAATTGGCATGAAGCCAGATGGTCAGATCACTGACAAGCTTGTTCAGGAACTGCTTAAGCGAAACGGCTAGTCGTTACGCGAACTAGCCGCGCATCTTAGACCAAGAAATTGGATAAATCTGCTCTTTGCCCAAGACGTGGGCGAAGAGTTTTTTCGTATCAAACAAGCCCTTAAACGCCTTATGTTTTAATGAAAGCCCCCCGGTTGTTGCGCCAAAAGACGGCATGATGAGGCGTTTGCCATCTGTTGCAAAACAAGCTCGACGAACGGACTTACCGCGACGTGTAATGACGGCGGCGGGATGTAAGTGCCCTGATATTTCACCGCTCGCATCATCATCGGATGGTTCATGTCGAAGCTGCAATGTCTCGCAGGTTATCTCTTCACAGCAATCGCCTTCAATACTCGTGTGGGGTTTTGGATCATGGTTCCCAGAAATCCAAACCCAATTGCGACCGGTTTGCATTTGTTTGATCTGTTGGCGCGCTAAATCTGGCAAAAGCTCCGAGCCGAGTTGGTCGTGGAAGCTATCACCAAGGCTAATAACTGTTTGTGGGGCATAATGATCAAGAGATTGCTTCAGTTTATCAAGCGTTTGAGTTGTGTCATAAGGCGGGTGTAACATTCCGCGACGGGCAAATGCAGCACCTTTTTCAAGGTGAAGATCTGAGACAATCAGCGTTGTTGAATTGGGTAGATACAATACACCGCGGTAATCACAAACGATTTCAACACCACTCAGTTCCGTTGATAGTGAAGGAAAGGTTGTTTTGCTTGGAGTGAGAGGGCTTGTCATATTCATTTAAGCTGACTTTTCGCCTCGCTCAAAAATTCTTCCGCAGCTTCAAGCAATATGCTTTCCTGGGCTTCCCCGTTGACTGGTTCGCGACCAATTTCAAGCATAATAGGAACCGCAAGCGGTGAGATATGATCAAGTTTTTGATGCATGATACGTCCTTTGATTCGTAAAAGCATATCGCTTAATCTTCGAATATCCAACAATCCGGTTGCCGCATCTGCGCGTGTTGCTTGCATTAAAATGTGATCAGGCTCATGACTTCTTAAAACGTCATAAATCAAATCAGCTGAAACAGTAACTTGGCGCCCAGTTTTTTCTTTGCCCGGATGCCGACGTTCAATTAATCCTGAAATAACAGCGCAATTTCGAAACGTGCGTTTGAGTAACCAAGATTCATCAAGCCAAGCTTCTAAATCATCACCCAACATATCTTCATCAAACAATTCAGATAGCGATATCAAGCCATTTTTAAAGCGTTCACCCAAATCATCCAGCGCCCAAATTGCCAACGCATAATCTGTTGCAACAAATCCAAGAGGTCGCGCATGCATTCGCTCCAATCGTCTGGTTAAAAGCATGCCAAGTGTTTGGTGTGCTAGTCGGCCTTCAAATGGGTAAATGATCATGTAGTGTTTTTTGTTGCGCGGGAATGTTTCAAGTAAAAGCTCATTATGGCTTGGCATGCGCGATACGCGTCTT
Organism: Lentilitoribacter sp.; assembly: GCA_039986595.1. Classification (GTDB taxonomy): domain Bacteria; phylum Pseudomonadota; class Alphaproteobacteria; order Rhizobiales; family Rhizobiaceae; genus Lentilitoribacter. The sequence continues at coordinate 210,395 of JBDWQJ010000004.1, read as the reverse complement.
TGAAGCTCTAACCATTCACGAACCTGATCGGGTAATGCAGCCCATTTTTCACGATCAATCAGCATTTTACGCACTTGCTCAGCAAGATATGTTGAAAGTGGGAATTTCCCGCCAGCATAGGATGGGATTTTGGGCGATTGATCAAATGTCTTTGATGCTAAACATTCATTTTCGCGGATGCCTTCAAATCGCAAAACTTGGCCGCTAAATAAAAATGTATCACCGGGCGATAACATTTCTAAAAAATACTCTTCAATAGTGCCGAGCTTTGGACCGCCGCGTCCAATGGAGCCATTCGCTTTTTTCTTAGTCAGGCGCACATTTAAGATTGGAGCTTCAATGATCGTTCCGATATTTAATCTATATTGTTGTGCAATTTGGGGATTAGATATGCGCCATGTGCCGTCTTTTGTTTTGCGAATGCGAGCATATCGTTCATAGCTTTTAAGTGCGTAGCCACCCGTTGCAACAAATTCAATTATGCGTCCAAATTGCTCTTGGGTTAAGTGACTATAGGGAGCTGCGCTGGTAACTTCTTTATAAAGCTCATGCTCAAAAAATGGCTTGGCACAGGCCATGCCCAAAATGTGCTGTGCGAGAACGTCAATGGCTCCTTCAAGGAGCGGTGGCGTATCCTGCGCACCGATGTAATTTGCATCTAATGCAGCTTTACATTCCATGACTTCAAAACGATTGGCAGGCACTAGCACCGCTTTGCTGGGTTCATCCATTCTATGGTTAGACCGGCCAATACGTTGGGCTAAACGGCTTGCACCTTTTGGGGCGCCGATATGAATGACAAGATCGACGTCACCCCAGTCTATCCCCAAATCAAGGGTTGATGTCGCAACAACAGCGCGCAAAGCATTTTTCGCCATTGCCGCCTCAACTTTGCGGCGTTTACTGGCATCAAGCGAACCATGGTGAAGTGCAATTGGTAAGTTTTCTTCGTTGATTGTCCATAATTCTTGAAACAACAACTCAGCTTGGCTGCGTGTGTTTACAAATAACAGCGTCGTCTGATGTTCTTTAATCTGATCATAAACATCACCCATTGCATATCGTGCACTGTGGCCGGACCAAGGAATGCGTTCTTTGGTCTCCAAAATCGTGATGTTTGGTTTCGCACCACCCTCAACTAAAATCTTTTCGGCAAGTTGATTATTGTTGTTTTGACTGACAAGCCATTTTTGCAATTCTTTGGGATTGGCAACTGTTGCCGATAATCCAATGGTTTGCAGATCAGGCGCATGGCTTCTAAGTCGAGATAATGCAAGAGCCAACAAATGACCGCGCTTTGAGGTTACAAGCGAATGCAATTCGTCGAAAATGATATATTTCAGATCTTTAAAAAAAAGCTCAGCTTGCCCGTTCGCGAGCAAAAGCGAAATCTGTTCTGGCGTTGTTAAAAGAATATCTGGTGGATCAAGCTTTTGTCTTTGCCGCTTATGCTGAGGGGTGTCACCGGTCCGAGTTTCGATTTTAATCGGTAAACCCATCTCAGATACAGGCTTTGTTAAATTGCGCTCAATATCAACGGCAAGGGCTTTAAGCGGCGAGACATAAAGCGTGTGCAGTCTTGGTTTTACCATACCAGGTTTTGGTTTTTCCCGTGTTGCTAAATCAGTCAGTGATGGCAAAAATCCTGCAAGTGTTTTACCCGCACCCGTCGGAGCGATCAACAAAGTGGAATGACCATCCTGCGCCTTTTCCAACAGCGCAAGCTGGTGTGGTCTTGGCGCCCAACCATGGCTATCAAACCATTTGGTAAATATGTCGGGGAGTTGAAGGTGCTCAGAGGCCATGGATAAAGAATCGCTTTAAATTTTATTAAAGCTATGGGCGTTGTTTACCTCTTGCAAGCGCCAGCAACTAAGAAGGGCGTCTTATTTACATCCAAAAGCGCATTTATCTTGCATCCAAACGATGAGATGAGTATGTCCTCATCATTAATGAAATGCTCAGGAGTGGACCTATGTCAGGACAAGTAAACCGATTTTTAGGTGATACAGTTGGAAGAACCATACTCAAATTATTGGTCATTTCGTTCATTGTTGGCGTGGTGATGGCTGCCTTTAACTGGTCGCCATTTGATATTTTATACGTTGTGCGTGACTTCATCGTCCGTATTTGGGAGCAAGGCTTTGCAGCGCTTGGTCGGGTTGGCGAATATTTAGCATTAGGGGCAGCAATTGTTATCCCGGTATTTTTGTTACTACGTATCTTAAATTACCGCCGTAGTTGAAGATTAGCTTTTGCAAAGCCAAGAGAATAAAACATCAAAACCGTTGCGAGAATTTGATGTAACCCACAAAAGCGTTTTCGCAATTGCCGTGCCGATGACATTGGCATTTTTAACAACGCCCTTGTTGGGAATAACCGACACAGCGGTAGTTGGCCAATTTGCGAATGCAGCATTGATTGGCGGCCTAGCAATTGCGACGATCATTTTTGATCTTTTGTTTGGCACGTTTAACTTTTTAAGATCAGCCACAACAGGTTTGGTGGCACAAGCCTATGGGCGCGAAGATGAATTAGAGCAAAAAGCAGTATTTTGGCGTTCCATGATCATTGGGCTTGCATCCGGTTTGGTCATCTTACTGTTGCATACGGTCATCATTTCTCTTGGTCTATATTTAATGGATGCAAGTCGCGAAGTCGCATCAGCTGCAAAAGAATATTTTGCCATAAGAGTATTTTCAGCGCCAGCTGCTTTGATGAATTATGCCCTGCTTGGCTATGTTTTAGGGCTTGGTAAAGGGCGTTTAGGTTTGCTCTTGCAAATCTTGATCAATGGTACAAATATTGCTCTTTCATTTTCGCTCGGCTTGGGGCTTGAATGGGGACTATCAGGTGTTGCAATCGCAACTGTGATTGCAGAGTATCTCGGCTTAGCAGTTGGACTATTTATCGTTATGCGCAGCTTTAACGGTTCACAACCATTATCACGCGATCAGGTTTTTCACCGTCCATCCATCATGAAACTGATGGCGCTAAACGGTGATATCATGATCCGAAGTTTTGCACTTGTTGGTGCATTTGCTTGGCTCACCAGAATGGGTGGACAATTTGGTGATGAAACTCTTGCTGCGAATGCTATTTTGATGAATTTCTTGATGTTGTCAGGGTATCTGTTGGATGGGTTCGCAACGGCTGCAGAGCAATTAGCAGGCCGCGCAATTGGTGCAAATTATCGCCCCGCATTTCTTAAGACAGTTAAGCTGACACTTTACTGGGGCTTTTTGCTGGCTGGTATTTTGATGGTTATTTTTATCGTTGTCGGACCATGGTTGATCAATTTAATCACAAATGAGCCAACGGTTCGATCAATTGCAACAGAATATTATGTTTGGGCTGCATTGATTTCAATCACCGGTGTATTGGCTTTTCAAATGGATGGGATATTCATTGGCGCAACCTGGTCGGCGGATATGCGAAACATGATGCTAATATCGTTAGCATGCTTTATAGCACTTTCAATTGTTTTTACTCATTACTGGGGCAATCACGGGCTTTGGATCAGTTTAAACATCTTTATGCTGCTGCGAGGGTTGTCGCTCAGCTATATTTTGTCGCGAAAGATCCCTCAGATTTTTTAAAATTTTTAGCTTCTGATGAGCATGAATTAAACTCCCAACCAAAGAGATTTGAGCCTTACTCTAAAGGATTATTAACCATACCGCGTTAAAGTTGTTCCATATTATTGGAGTAAGTAATGTTGTATCGGGGAGCGTATCTATTAAAAACGTTCTCGCACCGTTTTTCGGTTGCGAGTATGTTTTACGTATTCCTATTGCTTCTAACAACACATGCTTGGGCTGAAGAGACTTGGTTTGCAGGGGATGCTTTGCGCGGGGCAAGCGAAGTTGATGTTGTTGTCAGCTCTGCCAGTGTGACCAAACCTTCTGCAATCGTCCCTGAAATTACGACAAACTCTGCACCATCGGATGAAGTTGTCGGCTCTATACCTACGACTGTAAATAGAAGCGCTAAAACAAGACGACATGTTAAATCGAAGAAGACAAAACGATTTGTTGGAAATACTGAGCCAAAGTTAAATACGCAAGTTGGTAGCAATTTACGTGGTGTTCTTAAAGACGCTGTTGCCAATAGTGATGGAATTAAAATTGCGGTTAAGCAGGTTCATATTTCAGATACAAAGATTTGGTCTGAAATTGCGAAATTTACCCCAACCATAAACATGACCTTTGATGCATCTCGTTCGAGCAGAGGCTTCGGGAATTTAGATGATGCTAGTCGTGAAACAGAGCTGAGCTTTGCGCTGAGTATGCCAGTATTTACCGGCGGCCAACGAGTGTTTTCGCTTCGTGCTGCGCGCCAAAATAAATTGGCTGCAAAGAGTGATGCAATATCTGCACAAAACAAAGTGTTGCTAGACGTCTTGTCCGCATATTTGCAATATCACCAAACAGAAGAAACAGTGAAATTGCTCGGCCAAAATGTTTCAAGTTTGAAAAAGCTTCTAACGGCAGTTCGCAATCGTAAAGACCATGGTGTCGCCAGTCAGGCAGATGTTGCATATGTGCAGGCCAATTTGGCCAGCATGCGACAACAATATGAAGCCACAAAAGGTTCTAAATCACAAATCAAAGCACAAATTGAAAGCCTAACTGGTCGCAAATTTACCAATTTGCCTAAGTTAATGCGCGTTTCAAAACTCGTATCTGATGATGAGGAACAGCTGGTCCAAGAAGCGCTGGCTTTTAACCCTGAGATCAAGGCTGCGCAACATCGTGCAGTTTCCCAACGTCATTCAAGCCGTGCAGCATATGGCCAGTATTTACCGCAAGTAAACGTCTATGCGCAGCATGATAGAGCAATAAGCGCATATTCAAAATCGCAACAAACGACTGATTGGCAAGTTGGCGTTAAACTAACCATGCCACTGGTTGATCTAAGCACCGTTTCAAGTATTGCAGAAAGCCGCCAACTTGCGCAGCTTGCCTCTTATCAAGCCTCTGACACAAAGCGTAATGTGGCTTTGTCTATCCGTTCGCTTTACCGCCAATATGAAGCTGGACGAAAACAAATAGATCTAGCGCAGGCGCGTGTTAAATATATGCGGCAGATAGAAACCGCAGAGCGTGAACGTTATAATCAAGGTGTTGGGTCGCTTGATCAACTTCTTGAACAAAAGCGTGCACATGCGCAATCAAAAATTGATGCAATTGGTGTGAAGACGGACGCCTATTGGACGGCCTATCAGTTGTTAATCGCTGCGAATAAATTTGATATGGATAAGCTCGGCTTCTAGCGCTAAATAAGCTTAAAAACATCCTGAAGTGTCGAGCCAATGACCGTTGGTTCCACATGTAATTCCTCAAGTGGCATATCTGCGCGATTGACCCATAAAGTTTGATACCCAAACCATGTGGCACCGCAAGCATCCCAGCAATTTGAAGACACGAACAAGATTTCGCTGACATCAAGATTAAAGCTATCAGGACCAAGCTGATAAGCCTCAGGAACGGTCTTAAATTTTCGTACCCCTTCGACTGTTAAAATATGATCGAAATAACCGCTCATCTGAGCACTATCAACGGCACTATCAATCATCTTGCGCGTCCCGTTGGACAAAATACCAAGTTTAAGTCCTTTGGTTTTAAGTTGATCAAGCACGCCCAAATTCTCGCTAAATGCTGCCAAATGTGCGTATTGTTGCATTAATTTTTCAAATTTATCATCGGTAAGGTCGAGTTTGAGAGAAGCACAGGCAAATTTTAGCGCATCCTTTGTGATTTCCCAAAAATCAATATACTGATCGCACAAGGTGCGAAGGCGCGTGTAATCAATTTGCCTGTCGCGCCAGATGTTAGCAAGCGCTTTGCCATATCCGGGGAATAATTCCTCCGCTAAAGCTCCTACAGAATAGACATCAAATAAGGTGCCATAAGCATCAAATATAACCGCCTTGATCTCATTGTTTTTATTCATAGTGCTATTCCAATGCTTTTAAAGATTGCGTTGAGACAATTTTTGGTTTTCTGTTTTTCAGTAGAATAAAGAAAAAATATATCGAGTGAAAGAGTTCTGTTGACCAAATGGATAAACTAATGATAGGAATTTGCAACCGCGTGCAAGATGGTTAAGTTTGCGGCCTGTTTTCTGGGAGGAACGACATGACAAACATCGATAATACGATCGGTATTGGGATCGTTGGTGGTGGCTATATGGGCAAAGCACATGCTGTAGCCATGTCATCAGTTGGCGCCATATTTAATACAGAACTCAGACCGGTATTGGAAATGGTTTGTGCAACCTCGCAAAGTTCAGCTGAGCGGTACCGCAAAGCCTATGGATTTGCGCGTGCGACAACCGATTGGCAGGAATTGGTCAATGATCCAAAAGTGGGTGCAATTGTTATTGCCTCTCCCCAAAGCACACATCGCGAGATAGCTGAGGCTGCTTTTGCACTTGGAAAACCCGTTTTGTGTGAAAAGCCGATGGGTGCTTCTTTAGAAGACGCGAAAGCGATGGTCCAAAGTGCTGCAAAACACGATGCTATTAATATGGTTGCGTATAATTATATTCGCACACCCGCCTCACAATATGCGCGTAAGTTGATCGCTGATGGTGCCATTGGAGATATTACTTGGTTCCGTGGTGAGCATACAGAGGACTTTTTGGCAGATCCGAACGCACCCTCCACTTGGCGCACAAAAGGTGATGCAAATGGTACAATGGGCGATTTGGCACCTCATATGATTAATGCCGCATTGGCTTTGATCGGCCCCATTGATGGGTTAATCGCCGAAGTTGATACAGTTCACAACAAGCGTCCCCATCCACAAACAGGTAAAATGGAAGATGTGACCAATGATGATCATGGCCAGATGATGTGCCGATTTAAAAATGGCGTTATGGGGCATATGTATTTCAGTCGCGTCGCATCAGGCCGGAAAATGGGCTATGCCTATGAAATTACCGGAACTAAAGGTGCTATCCGTTTTGATCAAGAAGATCAAAATGCGCTCTGGTTATATGAAATGGATGCACCGGCTGCCCAGCAAGGGTTTAAAAAGATATTTACAGGACCTGAGCATCCAGATTATTTGCCGTTTTGCCAGGGACCCGGGCACGGAACCGGATATCAGGATCAGATTATTATTGAAGCCAAAGACTTCTTAGAAGCAATAGCGACCAAGACAGCCATTTGGCCAACATTTCAAGACGGGCTAGACGTTATGCAAATTGTCTCGACCGCCTTTAAATCAGCCGCAGAGAAAAAGTGGCTCAATATCAACGATATTTAATTTTTTGAAAGACTAGAATATGACAATTAGAATAGGCAATGCACCCTGTTCATGGGGTGTGGAATTTGCAGATGATCCTCGCAATCCAAATTGGCAAAATGTGCTAAAAGATTGCAAAGACGCAGGTTATAATGGCATCGAGCTTGGTCCTATTGGATATATGCCTGAGGACCCGTCAGAGCTTGGCGATGCGCTATCAAAACATGAATTAGAGCTCATCGGCGGCGTTGTTTTTCGCGCGTTTCATGATGCCAATGCATGGGATGATGTAAAAGACGCGTCTCGTAGAACATGTGAAGCACTTAAAGCCCATGGCGCTGAACACCTGGTCCTAATTGATTCCATCTCACCACGTCGTGCACCTACGGCAGGTCGTGCATCTGAAGCTGAACAAATGGACGCTGCGGAATGGTCTGCATTTCGCGATCGTATTGCATATGTTGCAAAAATGGGCGCAGAAGAATTTGGTCTAACGGTGGGTATTCACGCGCATGCAGGCGGTTTCATGGATTTCGAACCAGAACTTGAAAAGCTATTGTCTGAGGTTGATGAAAGCGTTTTGAAGATTTGCTTTGATACAGGCCACCACAGCTATGCAGGGTTTGATCCGATAGCATTTATGGAAAAATACATCAGCCGTATTTCATACATGCATTTTAAAGATATTGACCCGGTAGTAAAAGCCAATGTTGTGAAAAACCGCACGGATTTTTACGATGCTTGTGGGCAGCATATTTTTTGTAAACTCGGTCAAGGTGATGTTGATTTCCCAAGTGTTTATAAAATACTGACAGACAACAACTTCTCTGGATGGTGCACGGTTGAACAGGATATTGATCCTACATTGGAAAATGATCCAGTTGGTGATGCACGTTTCAATCGTGAGTTTTTGGCTTCTATTGGTTTTAGCGAGGACGCATAAATGGCAAAATTAAAATGGGGCATGATTGGCGGCGGTGAAGGCAGCCAAATTGGTCCGGCACACAGACTAGGCTCTGGCATTGACGGTGAGTTTGAATTCGTTGCTGGTGCGCTTGATTACCGCCCAGAAGAAGGCCGCGCTTACGGCCAAAAATTAGGACTTGCTGCAGAACGCTCCTATGGCAGCTGGCAGGAAATGCTTGCAGGCGAAAAAGATCGCGAAGATCGCGTTGATCTGGTCACGGTCGCAACACCTAACTCAACGCATTACGAAATTACCAAAGCGTTTTTGGAAGCAGGTTTTAATGTGTTGTGCGAAAAACCTATGACTATGACGGTTGAAGAAGGCGAAGATATCGTTCGCACTGCCAACAAAGTGGGTAAGATTTGCGCGGTGAATTACGGCTATAGCGGTTATTCGCTCGTGCGCCATATGAAGGCGATGATCGCACGCGGAGATCTTGGCGCTATTCGTGTTGTAAATGCTGAATTTTCCCATGGCCATCATGCAGATGCAGAAGATGCAGATAATCCACGTGTTCGCTGGCGTTATGATCCTGCACAAGCAGGCGTTTCGGCGCAATTTGCTGATTGCGGTATTCACGCGCTTCACATGGCAAGTTTTGTCACCGGTCAAGAAGTGGAAAAACTATCCGCTGATACCGTATCATGCATTCCGGTTCGCACATTAGAAGATGACGCTATGGTCAATTTCCGAATGGACGGAGGCACTGTTGGCCGTCTTTGGACATCATCGATCGCAATCGGACGTCAGCATGGATTAGGCATTCAAGTTTTCGGTGAAAAAGGAGGTCTTCGTTGGTCTCAAGAGCAACCAAACCAGCTTTTCTTCATGCCATTGGGTGAACGTTTACAGATTATTGAACGTGGGGAGGGAAATTTGTCCCCTGAAGCTGATCGTGCATCACGCGTGACAGTGGGGCACTCAGAAGGCATGCCGCTTGCATTTGCAAATATCTATCTAGATCTTGCAGAAGCAATCAATGCACAAAAAGAAAACCGTGACATGGATCCTGCAGCTAATCTTTATCCGCGTGCGGAGGATGGATTACGTTCCATGGCAGCTGTGGTTGCAGTTGCACAATCTGGCAAAAACTATGGTGAATGGCTCGATGCGCGTCCGCCAATGTTTCGATAGTTAAAACACCTTTCAAGCAAAATGCCGTGTGACCTGGTTGGATCGCACGGCATTTTTTTATGATGAAGTCATATGTAAAGATCAGACGAATTGCTAATTAGCACCTCAAGCTTTTTTGATTAGTGTACCGCGTTCGATAATTTCGCATGGAAAAATCTTTGCCTGCGGTTCGTGGTCTGGATCTTCGAGCATTTCAAACATCAGCTCCAAGGACGAATTGATGATGTCTTTTATAGGCTGTTTAATCGTTGTAAGATTAATGTTTTGCCAAGACGCAATTTCCATGTCGTTTAGTCCAATGAACCCAATATCACTGGGAACGTTGTAGCCTGCATCTTCGGCCGCGCTCATTGCACCGACCGCTAATGCATCATCTCCACAAAAATATGCTTGTTGCGGATTGTGTTTTAGTAGTCTCTGCATTTCTGCCCGACCGGCTTTAAAGGAATATGCGTTAGCATAGGAATGGGTTACATGCACTTCGGGGTGTTTGGCAATTTCTTCACGAAATCCCGTCACGCGATCTTGTGTAGAACTGGCAAGTTCTGGCCCACCGATAAAACCAACAGATTTATAGCCACATGATAACAAAGCTTGGGCCGCCATTCGGCCGCATTCAACATTATCAATACCAACAATGGTCACCGCCGGAGAAACCGCATGTCGACCAAAGGAATGTACGATTGGAATGCCTTCATCGGAAAATGCTTTCGCAAACCCTGGCGGCAAGGTTGATGAGGCAACAATTACACCATCGACAGAATATTGACGTAGTAGATGAACAGAATTTTCCGGATTGTGCTCACCTGATAAATTTAACAAAAGCGGTCTTAGACCTTTCTCCTGTAACCCACGGGAAAACAGATCAAACACTTCCAAAAACAACGGGTTCTGAAAGTTATCTGAAACCAGTCCAATAAGCTTGGTTCGCCGTGTCGTTAAGCTGCTGGCTAAAACGTTAGGGCTATAGCCCAAATCTTTTGCAGCATCCTCAACTCGTTTTCGCATACGCGCTGATACGGATGCGCCAGGGGTAAAAGCACGCGATACGGCCGAGCGAGAAACCCCAGCTTTATCGGCGACATCTTGAGCTGTTACAGGCATTAATCTCTTTCCATCTTGAACACCGGCGAACCATACGATGAATAAATCAAATTGTTAACAGTCTAATTATCCCGTTCAACACTTGATATTTGAAGGCTCTAGCGGGTGCGATCCCCGTTGCCACGACCAATAAATGTTGCAAAAAGTATTTTGATGTCAAATGAAATTGAACGTTTTGATAGATATTCGACCTCAGTATTGACCAAATGTTGAGGGTCGCTCATGTCGATGCCTTGAGCTTGAGCCCAGCCTGTAATGCCGGGTAAATCGCTAAATATTTTCGCCTCAGTGCGAAGTTTAATAAGTTCAGCCTGCGAAGGTAGACATGGGCGCGGGCCGACAAAACTCATTTCGTTTTTGATGATATTCCAAATTTGCGGCAATTCATCCAACTTCGATTTGCGTAAAAACCCACCAATTTTCGTGATGTTATTTGCGCCAACTTCATGGGTTGCAGCAACCTTTGTGCCAACATGCATGGTTCTAAACTTATAGCATATAAACTCATTACCGTTTAAGCCGACGCGCTTTTGCGCAAGAATAACAGGGCCCTTAGAGCTCAACTTTATAAGCAACGCTATAAAAATAAATAACCACCAAAAGACAACCATAATTGAAATTGACACGCCGTAGTCAAAGGTTTTCTTAAAGAGAGAATAAAGCATCGGAACTCGGCTAGTTATCACAAATTATAAACATGAAACTGCTCTTAGCATGTATGTTGATAAAATCTCAATCAGTTCAATGAGGAAATACTTTAATGGTAAGTTTTGACGTAATTAGCGTTTATCTTTAGTTTACGGTAATTCTGATAGTTGCTTAACAAAGGCAATTCAGATACCCCAGTTTTATAGGATGCAATAGAAAATTGTTAGATGCGTAAATTATTAAATGGCTTGCCAAGATTCGCTAGAGCGCTATTGGTCTTAATTACAGATTTAGGTCTTATTCCCTTTGCGTTATTTGCGGCATTGATCATGCGCCTTAATGATCTATTGCCATTACAATTTATGGAGCGCTCATTACCTCTACTTGGCATATTGCTTCTCGCATATCCAATAATATTTTACGCATTCCAACTTCATAGACTAAAGTTATCGGGCTTCGATGTCTCCGCAATTACAAAGACAGGGTTTACCGTCTTTGTGCTCAGTCTACTTGGATTTACCTTTAATATCCTTTTGTCTTTGGGTGCACCTAGAACCGTGCCCATCATTTTTATGCTAACATTTGTCATGTTAGTTTTAAGCATTAGATTGATCGCAATTTATATCATTCGCTATATAATCAATGCAGAGAGCACCCGGTTGCCTGTTGCAATTTTTGGCGCAGGGCAAGCAGGTGTTCAGCTTATTTTAGCTTTAAAACAATCCACTGAGTATCGTCCCGTGGCTTTGGTTGATGATAATCGTTCGCTCCATGGGTTGGTCGTTGAAGGCTTGCGTGTTTCCTCGCCAGAAGCGTTGACAAATTACGTCGAAGATAACGTTGTAAAAGAGATCTTTCTTGCCATCCCTTCGTTAACGGCTCCGCGTAGACGTCAGGTTTTATCCTCGCTCGGCGAACTCGATTGTAAGATTAGGGAATTGCCTAGCATCAATGATGTTATAAAATCAGGGAATGTTTTGGGGTCTTTGCGTCAGGTCTCGGTCGATGAAGTTTTAGGACGAGACAGCATTGATCTTAAAAACAAGCAAGTTAAAGCGATTATTGAAGGTAAAACCGTACTTGTGAGCGGAGCTGGCGGTTCCATTGGCTCAGAAATTTGTCGACAATTGCTCACCAACAGGGTGGGGCGCATTATTCTTTTAGAATTATCAGAATTTGCACTTTATCGCATTGAAGCAGAGCTAACTGCGCACCCAAATTATTTAAAAGGTCAAATCGTTCCGTGCTTGGGGAACGTTACAGATCGCACGCTTGTCGATGATCTTATTAACAAATTTGATGTTAAATCTATATATCACGCAGCGGCTTATAAACATGTCCCACTCGTTGAGTTTAATGAGGTTGAGGGCGCGCGCAACAATGTATTGGGTACTAAGATTTTAGCAGAATCTGCCGTTGAGAATGGTGTCGAGCGCTTCACGTTGATCTCAACAGACAAGGCGGTAAATCCAACCAATGTCATGGGTGCGACAAAACGATTGGCTGAACATGTCATCCAATATTTACAAGGTGAACATAACAAAACTGTTTTCTCAATTGTCAGATTTGGAAATGTGTTGGGATCATCTGGATCTGTTGTTCCATTATTTAAAGAGCAGATCGCCAGAGGTGGTCCTGTCACACTAACCCATAGAGACGTGACGCGGTACTTCATGACCATCCCTGAAGCCTCATCGCTAGTTCTGCTTGCAAGCGCATCCGCAGAGGGTGGAGAAGTTTTCGTCTTGGATATGGGAGAGCCCATTAAAATTCATGATCTGGCTACGCGTTTAATCGAGTTATCTGGTTTTAAAGTCAAAGATGCAGATAATCCCGATGGAGACATAGAAATTGCCGTTACCGGCTTAAGATCAGGCGAAAAATTATTTGAAGAATTACTCATTGAACCAGGCACTTTGCCAACGGATAACCCGCAAATCTTTCGTGCTAAAGAAGCTGACTTAAGCAAAGACAACATGCTTGAGCTGATCGATTGCATTGAAAAAGCTGTTATTAAGCGTGATCCTTACGTAATCCGTGAGTGCATTGAAAAATGGGTTGAAGGCTATCATCGCGCAGAAGATATTTAGCACCTCAATTCCTTACTCAAATTAACCATGAAAATAAAAGTTCAACCTTTAAGGTAGATTTGCGTTGAGCTACGCCCAAAAACCGATATAGTTAAGGAAGTGTTAATGCGTATCGTGTGAGTTTATATGTCGACGAATATTGTCAATTTTGAAGAGTTGCAAACTCTCACGGCAAGTAAAAGCCTATCCGTTCAAACAGATGATTTCTCGGTTAAAGTGGTGTCGAGCCAAGACCCATTTTTTTGGGTGCGCATACAAAAATCTGACGAAGGCGAAATCATTGTTACAGATTTTAACCCAGGCAGCCTGCCGCAACTCACGCTCAATATAGCGTTACGAAAAGCGGTCAAGAAGCTTTATTCGCCGACACCTGATAACATCACTTTCAAAAATGTAATCCCTGTCAAATCATCCGGCGCTCAACCGCTGCCCTCTTATGAAGGCCCGGTTAATACCATTCGTGCCGCCTGTGAAGGGTTTGCTAGAACAAGTCGAAAAGTTGTCAGTTCATTCCGTGTTGTACCAGAAGGTCGAAAATTCAACGTCGTCGTTGCTTTAAGTTAAGACTATTCAGGAATTGCTAGGTTCGCATATTCGCTCACACTCGTGTTGCGAATATCATTGATGTGCCCAAGTTCGTTTTGATCACAATGTTTGCTCAGGCCGCGATTTATCGCGCATGCAATTGTTGGTCCCTGATAAACCATCCCCGTGTAGAGTTGAATTAAATCAGCTCCTGCCCTCATTTTCTCTATCGCAGAGGACGCATCTTCAACCCCGCCGACACCAATAATTGGAAAGTTATCGCCCAGTCGTTGGCGCATTTTTGCAAGTATTATATTGGAGCGCTGCAAAATTGGTCGGCCAGACAATCCACCAGTTTCGGAGCTTGCAGACTGATTTTTAAGTCCTTTTCGCGATAGTGTTGTATTGGAAATAATAATTCCATCAAGTTTGTGCGCCAGAACTTCAGCTGCAATATCATCAAGACCTTCTTCTGTGAGATCAGGTGCGATTTTTAAAAAAAGTGGTATTTTCTTTTCGGTCGTTTCAGCCAGTTTGTTACGTTCTGACATGCATCTTTCGAGCAATTTTCCAAGGGTTTCTCTTGCCTGTAAATCGCGTAATCCAGGCGTGTTCGGAGAAGATATGTTAGCCGTAAAATAATCAGCGAATTTATAAAATACGCGAATGCCTTTTACGTAATCTTCGATCATATCCGAGCTTGTTTTATTGGCCCCGATATTCACACCGATAATACCAGATCGATCAGTAATCGAATTCAAGCGTGAGAGCGCAGCCTCATGGCCCTCATTGTTAAATCCGAGCCGGTTAATCACGGCGTGATCTTCAGGTAACCTAAAAATGCGCGGTTTAGGATTGCCCGGCTGAGGCATCGGTGTGATCGTGCCAACTTCAGTAAAACCAAAACCCATTTTTAAAAGCGCAACGGGTACTTCGGCATTTTTATCAAACCCTGCGGCCATCCCCACAGGGTTTGTAAAATCAAGCCCTGCAACACGTTTCGTAAGACGCGCATCTATATTGTGAACAGGTCTTGGTATCGTGCCAAGCTTTAGAGCTTTGATCGACAAGCCATGGGCTATTTCTGCATCGAGTTTGAAAATCGCTGAGCGAAGAAGATTTTGATATAGTGAACTCATGGGTCTCAATTGCTGTTAAAATCTGGGAAGATATGCATGCCGTCATCACCCAAAGGTAATGGTTTCACCCAAAGAACTGCATCCATTTTTAGCTTCGCATACAGATGTGGAAACAGCGCGTTGCCGCGCGATACCTCATATTTAAGTGCGTCGCCAAGTTTTTCGCCATCAACTGCAATCAGAAAAAGGTTTGCTTGGTTTGAAAAATGCTTTGCAGCCGTTTCAACACTTTGCTCTGCAGTTGAAAAATGAATGTAACCGTCTTGGATATCAATCGGGGCGCCAGTAAACTCACCTTGAGCTTCAGCTTGGCGCCAAAGTTCGACGGGACATATTTTATAGATTATTTTGCTCATGATGTGTGATTATCACCATACACCCTTAGACAAAAGCTCCGAATGCCGATGAGAGCCAACAATGCACAATAATAAGCTGTGTCAAATCACGTATATTTACGTGATGTCTCGACTTACATGTTGAAATTTCTAGGAAATCTAGTAGTTTGGCCGCGGTCTTACTATACAACTTTTACCTTCGGGGGATAAATATATGTTAAAAGAATTTAAGGATTTCATTGCCAAGGGCAATGTAATGGATATGGCAGTCGGTATTATTATCGGTGGTGCATTCGGTCTTATTGTTAAATCATTGGTCGACGATATCATCATGCCAATTGTAAGCGCGATCTTTGGCGGGCTTGATTTTTCAAGCTACTTCATTCCGCTAAATGATGCGGTAACTGCAACCGCGCTTGATGCAGCCAAAGAACAAGGTGCAGTTCTTGCATGGGGTAACTTCCTAACTGTTGCTGTGAATTTTGTTATTCTTGCGTGGATCATCTTCTTGCTCGTCAGAGCAGTAAACAACTTGAAGAAAAAGGAAGAAGAAAAACCAGCAGCACCGGCAGCACCAGCTGCAGATGTTCAACTTCTTGAAGAAATTCGCGATCTATTGAAAAAATAATTTTCGAATTTTTATGTTGAAAGCCCCTGTTATCAAACCGGTAACAGGGGCTTTTTTGTTATTTGTAGAACATGCAAGAAACAGAATGCGATGTGCGAAGTTTTGTTCTATTTGTCCGTTGTGTGATGTAAGGATAAGCAGATGAATAAAACGATGGGCAAAACAGAATGGATTATGCTGATGGCGCTGTCTGTTCTCTGGGGTGGTTCGTTCTTATTTGTTGGCGTCGCAGTTAGTGATGTCCCACCACTAACCATTGTATTAGTGCGTGTGTTACTATCGGCAATCGCGCTTCATGTTATCTTGAAAGCGATGGGATATAAATTCCCCACTGAGAAAAAGATATTATTGGCATTTTTGATAATGGGATTGTTAAATAATGCCATACCGTTTTCTCTCATCGCATATGGACAAAGTCACATAGCCTCGGGCTTGGCTTCTATCTTAAACGCTACCACACCAATTTTTACAGTCATTGTTGCACATTTTTTAACAACTGACGAAAAACTTACGGGTCGAAAAATCGCCGGTGTTCTAATCGGATTTTTCGGTGTGGCCGTCATGATAGGCATTGATGCATTACAAGCGCTGGGTATTCATATCTTTGCGCAAATTGCAATTTTGATCGCTACTACAAGTTATGCCTTTGCAGGAATATACGGAAAACGCTTTCAAACACTGGGCGTAAAGCCGATTACGGTTGCCACAGGACAAGTAACCGCATCAACATTTTTAATGTTGCCGCTGGTAATGCTCATCGATCAGCCTTGGAACTTAGATATACCATCGCTCCATTCCATTTTGGCACTTATTGCATTGGCGTTGTTATCGACAGTTCTAGCTTACATTCTGTTTTTTGAAATTTTGGCGAGAGCAGGAGCAACGAACTTGCTGCTGGTTACGTTTTTAATCCCGCCAAGTGCGATTATACTCGGTGTTCTTGTCTTAAATGAAGCCATACAGCTGAACCAAATGTTTGGTCTTGCACTTATAATCTTGAGCTTGGCAACGATTGATGGGCGGGTATTTAGCCGCTTTGGTAAGGAAAAACAGGCTCAAGAGTGAATTAGATACGCCTGCGACTTGCAATTAAAAATAATCGATTTAAAAGCAAGGTCAAATTTACCTTCAAAAAAATGAGATGATATTTTGGCTATCAACCCGCTTAAAGCGTTTGCGCTGCGCGTAAAATCCGGTTCGAATAAAGATTCCGAAGCTATTAAACTAACACCAATGCAGATCAAGACTGAGCTCTTGTCCGGGTTAACTGTTGCATTGGCGCTAGTTCCAGAGGCTGTTGCATTTGCGTTTGTGGCGGGTGTTCATCCGCTGGTTGGATTATATGCTGCATTTTTAGTTGGTTTAATCACAGCTGTATTTGGTGGTCGTCCTGGCATGATCTCAGGCGCAACAGGCGCGCTTGCGGTTGTTATGGTTGCACTTGTTGCTCAGCACGGTGTGCAATACTTATTTGCGACCGTTGTCTTAATGGGGATATTGCAATTACTTGCTGGTATCTTCCGTCTTGGTAAATTCATTCGCTTGGTTCCACATCCAGTTATGCTTGGTTTTGTAAACGGTCTAGCGATCGTTATTTTCCTAGCACAATTAACCCAGTTTCAAGTTCCAGGACCAGATGGAACGAAAGTCTGGATGTCAGGTATGCCATTGATCATCAGCCTTGGGCTGGTTGGTCTGACAATGTTGATTATTTGGGGCATGCCAAAGATTTCAAACATCATTCCAGCACCTTTGGCCGGCATCGGCATCGTTGCCATTATGGTGATTGCCTTTGGGATTGATGTGCCACGTGTTGGCGATCTCGCTTCTATCGAAGGTGGCCTTCCAGAATTTGCTATTCCAAACGTGCCATTCACGCTTGAAACGTTACAGATTATTTTCCCATACGCGCTCATCCTAGCGGCTATTGGTCTAATCGAAAGTCTTTTGACGCTAAACCTTGTGGGTGAAATGACAAACCGCAGAGGTGGCGCATCGCAGGAATGTTTGGCGCAGGGCGCTTCAAATGTCGTAACAGGTTTCTTTGGTGGCATGGGTGGTTGTGCAATGATCGGTCAATCGATGATCAATGTGAAATCAGGTGGCCGTACGAGATTATCCGGCATTTCCGCAGCGCTATTCTTACTGGTGTTTATTTTGTTTGCCTCTGGCCTTATTGAGCAAATTCCATTGGCAGCACTAGTGGGTGTAATGTTCATGGTGGTGATAGGTACATTTGCCTGGCAGAGCCTTCGCCTGTTCCGCAAAATTCCATTGACTGATGCGTTGGTTATTGTGCTTGTGACCGCTGTGACAGTTTACGCTGACCTTGCGATCGCAGTTGTTGTTGGTGTGATTGTGTCTGCATTGGCCTACGCTTGGACAAATGCTGTGCGCATTGAAGCGAAGACTAGAATTACGCATGATGGATCAAAAACTTATGAGATCTTTGGCCCACTATTCTTCGGCTCATCTGAAGGCTTCATGGAACTGTTCGATCCAAAGAACGATCCTGATCGTGTGATTATTGATTTTGCGTCGAGCCGCGTTGCTGATCAATCAGCGCTTCAGGTTATTGATGCCGTGGCGGTTAAGTATCAGGCAGAAGGTAAATCGGTTCAATTGCGCCACCTATCGCGCGATTGCCACAAGCTTTTAGAGCGAGCAGGTCAGCTGGTTGTGGATTCTGACGATGATCCAGATTACGAAATTGCAGCTGATTATTCGATCAAAATTGGTGCGTTAGGCGGTGGTGGCCATTAGCTTTAATGGTGCCTTAAGCTTACTAAGTAAGGTAAATATCTCTTAAGTTTTGATCGGAACTAATAAAATAGTTCGTGCTGCTCAGGTGTGTCTGGTTTGTTGATGCGCATGACAACTAGAAACGTCATCATGGTTTTAAGTGCGATGATTGCGGCACAAATACCTAGTATACTCATTGCTTAAATCCCTCAAGAACAGCTTTCTATAATAAGAAAGTTACGCAAATTATTGCTTGGTCAATGATGTCTTACCAAACTTGCCTGAGGCTTTTCATAAAAATTGGGGTCGAAAAACCCTAAAAACATGATGTCTGTGCCATTTTGTGAAAATTCATTTCATTACGTTAACCTTCAGGCAAGGAATTAACCATAAAAATTGTACTTGCGTTGATTTGCGTAAAAGTTCGGGTTTCCCAACTTCTTACACAACAGCATGATGCTCTATCGTCGCACCGGTTCTGATCCGGATTTTTTCATTTTGTAAATGGACCAAAATGGTCTTGTCTCGTTTTGAGTTTCGAATGCTGTCGGGCGTTCTGCATTCATTCCAAGATTTGGTCTATGTCCAGTTTACAATCGAAATTGTAGCGAGTGGGGATACGCATTGTTATTTAATGCGAAAGACATTGCAAAACGGGGGCAGCAATTAAGCAACAATGCGTTGTTTGTTTCGACCACCGTGTGGAATTTTCCTTATTCATTTATCGAAGATTTGTTGGCGCGATATGCGCAGCCGCAAAGCTTCGCACCATTTTCAATGGCTATTGTGACGACTGGATCAGCGCGCAATAGCCGGAATCGTAATTTTAACGTCAAAAGGAATGAACATGGGTGACGAGACTGAAGCACCAAGCATCCTTAAGCTTCCAGACAATCTGGACTTGAATGCCGTAAGTGCCATGCATGCTCAGTTGGTTGAGCTTAAAGGGCACAATGTCGAGATTGATGCAGCAGATGTAAGAAAATCGGGGGCGCAATGCGTTCAGGTGCTGCTGGCAGCAAAAAAGACATGGGATGCAGATGGTAAAAGCTTATTGATCGGGACCATGTCAGAAGCTTTTGAGAACACATTAAAATTACTAGGAATATCTGGCGAAGTATTGCCATCAAAGGAGACAGCGTAATGAAAACTAAAGTACTCACGGTCGATGATTCGCGCACGATCAGAAACATGCTCTTGGTAACACTCAACAATGCCGGTTTTGATACTGTGCAAGCTGAGGACGGCATGGAGGGGCTTGAGGTTTTAGAAGAGTCTAATCCTGATGTGATCGTTACAGATATCAACATGCCACGCCTAGATGGCTTTGGTTTTATCGAGGGTGTTCGTCAAAACGAGCGTTACAGAAGTGTTCCTATTCTTGTTTTGACCACTGAGAGCGATGACGAGAAAAAGAACCGTGCCCGTCAAGCTGGTGCCACCGGGTGGATCGTCAAACCATTTGACCCGACAAAACTCGTATCCGCAATTGAGCGCGTTACAGCCTAATTTGAATTTAAATACTGCCTAATAGGACTTTTTCCTCATGGATATGAACGAAATCAAGGAAATTTTCTTCCAAGAATGTGAAGAACAACTGACAGAACTGGAAACAGGACTTCTCGCCATGAATGATGGTGATGACGATCCTGAAACGGTGAACGCGGTATTTCGTGCAGTTCATTCCATTAAAGGGGGTGCAGGTGCATTTGGTCTAGATGACCTTGTGGCATTTGCCCACGTATTTGAAACAACGCTCGATTGTGTTCGTTCCAACAAATTGGATCCAGATGAAACCGTCATGAAGGTTATGCTTAAATCTGCAGATGTCTTGGCAGATTTAACCGCAGCAGCCAGAGACGGCGGCACTGTCGATCCAGCGCGTTCATCGACACTTGCTAAAGATCTTGAAGCATTGGCAAACGGCCAGCCATTACCAGATGGAGACGCAGCGCCAGAAGTTGCAGCTGCACCTGAAGCGGCTCCTGTTGCTGAAGAACCGGTTGCTGCAGCTCCCGCAGTAGAAGAAGCCGCTCCCGCCCCAAGCGATGACAGTGGTTTTCAACCTGTTCCGTTTTCGTTTGATGATATGGATGATGTTGCACCGGCTGAAGACGCACCTACCGAAGCTGTTGACGGCAACGTGTTTACGATTGAATTCAAGCCTAATGCTGGACTTTATGCAAAAGGTAATGACACAGCACTTCTCTTTAGAGATCTTGCCCAGCTTGGTCAGATGGAAGTACGCTGTAATGCAGAAGCGTTGCCTGAACTAGATGGGATGGATCCTGAAGATTCCTACCTAACTTGGAGCGTCACACTCACAACAGAAAATGATGAAGATGCTATTCGTCAGGTCTTTGAATTTGCTGAATGGGATTGCAAACTTGAAGTTTCTGCAGGCCGTGGCGATGCGGATGCTGATGGCGAAGAAGCGCCAATGGTACCAGTCCCGTTTGATCTTTCTATGTTGGGTGAGCCAGAAGAAAAAGTTGCACCTGCGCCAACACCAGTTGCTGAAGCACCTGCTGCACCAACACCCGCGCCTTCATCAACACCTGCTCCGGCACCTGCGGCTCCAAAAGCTGCCGCTCCTGCGCCAGCACCTGCAAAAGAACCAGCAAAAGCTGCATCCCCAATTGCTAAAGAACCGGCTAAAAAGCCTAAAGTTTCTGCCGTTGCACCAACACAACAAATTCGTGTGGATCTTGATCGTGTAGATCGCTTGATCAACTTGGTTGGTGAGCTGGTGATCAACCAGGCAATGCTTGCCCAAAGTGTAGGCGAAAGCGAAGAAACTGTAAGTGGCCAAGGCAATAATATTAATCTTGGTTTGGATGAATTGAACCAGCTAACGCGCGAAATTCAAGATAGCGTGATGGCCATCCGCGCTCAGCCTGTGAAGCCTGTCTTCCAGCGCATGTCACGTATTGTGCGAGAAATTGCAGATATGGTTGGCAAAAGCGTACGTTTGGTTACCGAAGGTGAAAACACCGAGGTGGATAAAACCGTCATCGACAAGCTTGCTGAGCCACTAACACATATGATCCGTAACTCCGTTGATCATGGTCTTGAGTCAGCTGAAGATCGCAAAGCTGCAGGTAAAGATCCGAATGGTATGGTGAAGCTTTCAGCCAAGCACCGTTCTGGCCGTATTGTTATCGAGATTGAAGATGATGGCGCGGGTATCAACCGCGAGCGCGTGAAACAAAAAGCCCTAGATAATGGTTTGATCACGCCAGAAAGCAATCTATCTGATGAAGAGATTGATAATCTGATCTTCCACCCTGGTTTCTCAACAGCTGAGAAATTGTCTGATATTTCAGGCCGCGGCGTGGGCATGGATGTTGTGAAAAAATCTATCCAGTCATTGGGTGGACGTATCTCAATTCAATCAACCCCTGGTAAAGGGTCTGTGTTCTCAATGAGCCTGCCGCTTACTTTGGCGGTGCTTGATGGCATGGTTGTTTCTGTTGCTGATCAGACACTTGTTGTTCCACTAACTGCGATTGTTGAAACATTGCAGCCGGAGAAATCTGACATCCATGGATTTGGTGCAAAACAGCGCTTGATCGCTATTCGCGAAACATTCTGTCCACTTGTTGATGTTGGTGAGATTTTGAACTTCCGTGATGAACCTGCTGATCCAATCGAAGGTGTTGCCTTGCTGGTTGAAAGCGAAGGCGGTGGCCAGCGCGCGCTTATGGTCGATGCGATCCAAGGTCAGCGTCAGGTTGTTATTAAGAGCTTGGAGTCAAACTATTCCAATGTTCCTGGAATTGCAGCGGCGACCATTCTTGGCGATGGCCGCGTGGCGCTTATCCTTGATGTCGACATGATTGTGTCGGCTTCTAAAGGTCAAAGCCTTGCAATCGATGAATTAATGTCAGCTTAAGGACAGATTTGTAATGAGTATTTCGAGTTCAATTATGTCAAATGGATCACCATCAGAACAATTGGTTTCTGGTGATTCACCGCTGACGCGTCGCGATCTGTCAGATATTGCTGATATGATTTACGCCGACGCTGGCATATTCTTAAACGAAAGCAAGGCTTCGCTTGTTTATTCGCGTCTCTCCAAACGTTTAAGGAAAATTGGGCTTTCAAGCTTCAGACAATATTGTGAATTGGTTGGTTCAGAGCGCGGTGCGGAAGAGCGCCGCGAAATGCTTTCTCAACTCACCACAAATTTCACCAAGTTTTATCGTGAGCGTCATCATTTTGAGCACCTTGCAAGTGATGTTCTTCCTGCGTTAATTAGCCGTGCAAAAGCGGGTGGGCGCGTACGAATTTGGTCATCAGCTTGTTCATTGGGGCATGAGCCTTATTCACTGGCAATGACAATTTTGTCGATGTTCCCGGATGCTGCGAAATACGATTTTAGATTGCTTGCATCGGATATTGATCCAAAAGTTGTCGCTTCTGCAAGTGAAGGTATTTATACCACCGATGCCATTGAACCAGTGGGGCAGCAGTTCCGCAAAGATTATTTCAATGAGCTTGGCCAAGGTAAGTATCAAGTAAAAGATCATGTGAAGGATCTCATTTCCTTCAGGGAGCTTAATCTGATTGCAAACTGGCCGTTTAAAGGCAAGTTCGATGTCATTTTTTGCCGAAATGTTGTGATTTATTTCGACGATCCAACCCAGGCGAAAATTTGGCAACGTTATTCAGATGTTTTGTTAAAGGATGGATATCTTTATATCGGTCACTCAGAACGTTTGTCTGGACCTGCGAAAGCTCGCTTTAACAATGTAGGCGTCACAGCCTTTAGGTTTGAGGGGTAAATCGTCATGCTCAATAAAGTTAAAGTACTTGTGGTGGATGATTCGCCAACCATGCGAGGTCTCCTGCGTGTCGTTTTGAGCGCCGATCCTGAAATTCAGGTTGTTGGTGAAGCAGGTGATGCGATGGAAGCGCGCGGCGCGATCAAGTCTCTTAATCCTGATGTCGTAACGCTTGATATCGAGATGCCAAATATGAATGGTCTCGAATTTCTTGAGAAGATTATGACATTGCGTCCAATGCCAGTTATTATGGTATCAACGCTTACGCATCGCGGTGCACAAGCTACGTTGTCAGCGCTTGAAATCGGTGCATTTGATTGTATTGGCAAGCCAAGTCCTGGCGACACTTCTCCGTTTGCGGGTCTTCCAGATGTTGTCAAAGCTGCTGGTCGCTCAAAGCGTACCTCATATGCAAGCGCTGCACCGCAGACCAGTCAACCAGCCAAGCAACCGGGTTATGAAAATTATATACCAGCGCGCAAAATCATTTCTATTGGTTCGTCAACCGGTGGTGTTGAAGCGCTTATTCAGGTTATTTCAAAATTTCCGGAAAATTGCCCACCCACAGTTATTACGCAACATATGCCACCAGCATTTACTGGCAGCTTTGCGAACAGATTAGACCGACTTTCAGCGCCTGTTGTTAAAGAAGCAGAAGATGGTGATCGTCTTGAAGTGGGTAAAGTATTGCTCGCCCCGGGCGGCACACGTCAAATGGAAGTTGTTAACCAAACAGCACCACGCATCAGCTTGATCGAAGGCGATCCGGTTTCAGGGCATTGCCCGTCGGTAGATGTTTTGTTCCGATCTGTTGCCAAAATTGCCAGAAAGAACGCCGTTGGCGTGATCTTAACAGGCATGGGTCGCGATGGTGCAAGCGGGCTTTTAGAAATGCGCGAAGCTGGCGCTCGTACAATCGGCCAAGACGAAAAATCTTGTGTTGTTTACGGAATGCCAAAAGTCGCGTTCGAGATTGGGGCTGTTGAAACACAGCATCCAATTGGGGAAATCACAGATCAAATATATAAGTTAACTGCAGTTAGAAGGGACAGGGTAGCCTAATGTCTATTGCACAAAAAATAAAAGTACTGATTGTTGATGATCAAGTAACAAGTCGTCTACTTTTGGGAGAAGCGCTACAATCGCTTGGTTTCAAAAACATCACGGTGGCAGCCGATGGTGCGCAAGGTCTGAAAATTATGCAGACCCAACCACATCATCTGGTTATCTCAGATTTCAATATGCCGAACATGGATGGCTTAGGCTTCCTTGAAGGTGTCCGTAAAAATCCAGCGACCCAGCGTGCAGCATTCATCATGCTTACGGCGCAAGGTGATCGCGAACTTGTGAAGAAAGCTGCAGCGCTTGGAGCAAACAATGTTCTAGCTAAGCCGTTTACAATTGAGAAGATGAAAGCTGCCATTGAAGCAGTGTTTGGAGCGCTTTAGAGTATGGAAGCGCGGGGTAAACGAGTTCACGTCATTCAAGGCGAGTATCAGGTCACTGACGATCCAGAAGTAGTTTTATCTACTATTTTGGGTTCATGTGTTGCTGCTTGTCTACGTGATCCAGTTGCCGGAGTTGGCGGGATGAACCACTTCCTTCTTCCCGGTGATGGTGGACAAGCAGGTGGCGGTGAAGTTGCCCGCTACGGTGTTCACTTGATGGAGTTGTTGATCAACGGACTTTTGAAAAAAGGTGCCAGTCGTGATCGCATTGAAGCTAAGATTATTGGTGGTGGCAAGACTATACCCGGTCTTTCTAATGTCGGTGAGAAGAACGCTATCTTCGCCAAATCTTTCCTTGAAGATGAGGGCATCATGATTGTGGGAACAAATGTTGGCGGCGATCATGGTCGAAAATTGGAATATTGGCCTGTGAGCGGCCGTGCACGCCAATGTATTCTCAATGGCAATGAAGCCGAACGTGCAGTTGCGCGTGAACGTAAACCTATCCCGCGGGCTGCACCAGCTGCTGCACCGAAGGATGATATCGAATTCTTTTGATTGAAATTTTGAGTATTAGTTTGTAGAGGACGCGTATATGTCAAATGCTTTAGAAAAAAATAGCGGTGAATTTCATGAGCCGTTGGCAGAAATACTGTCTCGAGTCGGTGCAGAAATGCAGGATGTTGCTGTGTTGATTGAACGGCTCGAACCGATGCTTGAATGTGAAAAGGTTGCAAGTGCTGTTGATGCTATGGAGCATATGAAGCTTTTACAGGGCATTGATTTGGCAGTTCAAAAAGCGCGTGGTTTAGCAGATTTCGTTGACGCAGTGTCCAACGACGTTTGTGCTGATCATCTTGTTGATATCACAACAGCGCTTAACCTGATCACGCTGTCTGATTTGAAAAAGCGATTGTCCGCGGATGTAGAAACAACAGTTTCCGCTGACACTTATGAAAAAGCTTCAGGTGATTTGGATTTCTTTTAAAACCGAATTTTCTTTTTAATAGCAGTTGCTTGGTTGAAAAAACACACTGGAATAATGATCTATAAAGCCAGTCCTCGGCTTTAAGATTTTCAAAGCGCCATACTCACGCAAGTTTCAGCAACTAACTTGGGGTTCGTTGTGATCTCTTTAGTGGTTGTGGAATGAATCTGGTCAATCAATTATCACAGATTGGTAAAAACCTATCTGAACTTGGACAAGGGCGCTTGGCTGCATTAGGCGGTATCGGTGCTTTTGCGGTAATTCTTATTATCGCTGCAGGATTGTTTTTAAACAAACCAGCCTCTGAATCACTATATATTGGGCTTACAAGCGACGATATTAATTCAATCGGTATTGCGCTTTCCGAAGCACGCATCGACTATGAAGTCGGCTCTGATGGCACAAGCATCAAAGTCGCTGCAGGTACAGCCCTGCAAGCGCGGGCAATTCTTGCAGAACGTGGACTTCCAAACAGCTCAAGCGCTGGATATGAACTATTTGATGAAGTAGGCTCCTTGGGCTTAACAAGCTTTATGCAAGAGGTCACACGCGTTCGTGCACTTGAAGGTGAGATCGCCCGCACCATTCAAAAGATCAATGGCATCAATGCTGCACGTGTCCATATTGTAATGGCGGATACTGGCAATTTCAGAAGTGGGGAACAAAAACCATCCGCATCTGTCATGGTTAGAACAGGTAACGCGGTTGCTCGTCGCTCCGCTGATTCCATCAGGCACTTGGTCG
The DNA here is from genome assembly GCA_039986595.1 of Lentilitoribacter sp. Lineage (GTDB taxonomy): Bacteria > Pseudomonadota > Alphaproteobacteria > Rhizobiales > Rhizobiaceae > Lentilitoribacter. The sequence continues at coordinate 183,863 of JBDWQJ010000004.1, read as the reverse complement.
CCTCATCCGTCCCAGGTCTATCTGTCGACGAAGTTACAGTGTTAGACTCGACCGGAAAGCTGCTTGCCTCCGGTGATGATTTTTCCAACAGCACGCTTAATCGCTCAATGTCGATTGTTCAGATCATTCAAAATGAGGTCGAGAACAACATCGATAAAGCTCTGTCGCCTTTCCTTGGAATTGATAACTTCCGTTCGAGTGTGATGGCGAAAGTCAACACAGATACGCAGCAAATCCAAGAAACTGTGTTTGACCCTGAATCGCGTGTCGAACGTTCAACGCGTGTTACGCGTGAGAACCAAACTTCCAATTCTACAACAACCGACGCTCCTGCAACAGTTGAGCAAAACATTCCTGATCAAACACCAGCTGGCGGTGGCAACTCTCCTTCTTCAAGTGAACTTGCTGAACGTAAAGAAGAACAGACCAACTACGAGATTAACTCAAAAGTCACCCAGACAGTTCGCAATAGCTACGATGTGCAAAAGCTTTCAATCGCTGTTGTTGTTAACGATGCGCGCGTAAAAGCAATGTTGGGTGATCAAGCAACCCAAGAGCAAATTGATGAATACTTAGCTGAGTTACAACAAGTCATTGCAACAGCAGCTGGTTTGGATATCGAGCGCGGTGACGCAATTAAACTCACCACAATGGAGTTTTTGGCAACTGAAATGTTGGCAGACACAATTGCTTCAGGTGGCTTTATGGAAGTGTTGATGGCGCAACTTGGTACTATTATTAATGCTATTGCTTTCATCGCCGTAGCATTCTTATTGGTCTGGTTTGGTTTCCGTCCGATCTTAAGTGGTGGCGCTTCTGCAAGCGGTGCAGGTGCAGGTGGTGGTGATGCCATTGCAGGCCTTGATGATATTGATGGCTTGGAATTGCCTGACTTCTCGCCAGGTACTGGTGCTATGGATGGCATGCCGGGTGGGCCTGCATCTATGGAAGGCTTCGGTGCTGATTTTGGTTTTGATGCGGACGCTGAATTTGGCGGTGGTGACGATGGTGGCAGCGATGGGGTCGTCATTGAAGAAGGTATGAGCTTCACAGGACGTGTGAAGGGTGGGCCTGAAAAGAGATTGTCTTCAATGGTGGAAATCAGCGAAGAGCGTGCCGCAAAAGTCTTGCGCAAATGGGCGGTTGGCGACGCTGCATAATTCCAACCATAAGTCTCAATAATCTAATATGAAGCACGATCCTCAGTAATATCCCAAGTAATAAGATGACCATTTGTATGAAAAACCATAATGCTTAAAGTCTAAGTGATTCGGTTTCATACTAAATATTTAGTATTTTATGGCTAAATTACATTTCACTTATGGAAATATTTTAGAAAAATAACCGCAATATTGTAATTATTTATGACAAAAAAGAAAATATAATCCAGAGCTATGTTGTTTTTTTTGTGAATAATTGAGTTTCGGTAACGAAAACTCACTCTTCGCTTAAGTTATCCAAATAAAAATCTAAAATATTATAAAATATGAAAAATAAATCTAAATATGTGGGATTATTAGTTGTATCATCTAGTAAATGATTCAGATCGTGTTACCATCTGATTTTCATTTGTAAAGTACTCAAAGATACCTATAGATTTTAGTAATAATATTAGTGATAATCAAAAAATGAGTAGATCTATGAATGGATATGTATCGGGAAGGGAACGATCTAATCGAAATTGCAGCGCTAGTTAACTGAGCTGTAAATTGGGGAATAGTTATTTTGTCATGTGGCAGACAATAGATAACATGAAATCGAAGGGCAGCTGTGAATTGTAATGCTTGAGAACACGACCACCATTGACGATTTAGGTGTGGAAGTGATGACCCGCGGGGAATTTTTCGAGCGAATTTGTAGCAGTGCAACCTCAGATCATATCAGTGACGGTTTGGATATCGCTTGCAAATTTATAAGTAGCAGCGCCTACCTACTTTTGCGCGACGATGGTTCTGATAATTTTGTAATTAGCTCCAACTGGCCATATGATTTAGCAAAAAGCTTGGGCCAAGCTATTGTTTCAGAGAGATCTGACTTTGTAGAAAACCTTCCAGCACAATCTGCATTCGAGCCAAGCTTTTTCGATGCCAGTAAACAGTTCAGAATCCCAAAGCAATTTGCAAAACAGATATGTGTTCTGCCGCTAACTTGTGGCGAACAAAAATTTATTCTTTTATTCTTATTTGCACCCGGAACATCGATAGCCCAAGAACGCCTTCGCGATGCAGCGCTTGCGTGCTCTTATCATATTGCAGAATTTGTGACTTCTGGATCCGCGGAAACTAATCAAGCTGAGCTAACGGATAGAGAGATGGAGTGTCTTTCTTGGATAGCGAAAGGCAAAACCAGTGATGAGATTGCGCTGATCATCGGTATTTCCAGGAATACGGTCAACAATTACATTACGAGTATTATGAATAAAACTGCGACGAAGTCGCGCGCTGAAGCTGTGGCAGAAGCTGTGCGTGGGCAATTGATATAGGGCCTTGGGGGCAAACGTGATGAAAGATTTGGAAACAACATGGTCCGCTGATTCTGCAACCCACTGGGAAATCGGTGGCAATCTGAACGTTAACAAATCAAAAGCTGATTTTTTCCCCAAAGCCGTGGAACTTCAAAAACGCATCGGTGCAGCAGGGTTTGCGATTGTGGTCAACTCTCGCGCAATCAATGATGTGTCTCCGTTAAAAGTCATTATGAACAATTCAAGCTTTGAGCGAGATGAGGGTGCCAATGCCATCGTTGAAAGCCTCGGCCCTGTTTTATCAACGCATGTCAATACATCACCCAATCCGGTCTACTGGACCATAGATGGTAAAGCGGCTGACTTTATCACGAGTAAAGGGCCAGCAAAGCAGATGGATGCAGAAGGTGCCACAATAAACGGGCTGGCATTTCCGGTACATTTAGGTGGTAAACAATCAGGAATGGCGATTTATTTTTCGCCATCAATCAAAATTACGCGTGAAATGTTGATAGATATCCATCGCAAAGTGTTTGTGATACTTCGTGAGTTATTGAAGATAGAAATGTTGGCAAGAACGGATTCTGTCTCAATTAATGTTCGTGAGACAGAATGCTTGCAATTTGCAGGTAATGGGCTGACCAGTGATGAAATATCTGAAATGCTGAACCTGTCTGTACATACGGTCAACGCTCATTTAAGTTCTGCTACAACAAAACTAGATAGCGTTAACCGCATACAAGCAATTGCTAAGGCAATTCGCCTTGGTTTAATCACATAAGTGGATTAAACGGCGCGATAGGCCTCTGGAATTTCTGGCATCTTATGCATAGAAAAGGCTGCGTTTTCTAGGCTTTGCCTCAAGAAACTGGCGCTCTCTTCCAAGTCCATAAAGCTCTCCTGAAATTCAATATGGCTAATTTCTATGCCACAATAATCCTTTTCCAGTGTTACCCGTACGTAAACGGTCACCAAATTTGGATGGATTTCAAGATCAAGGACGATTTTTGGATTGTAGTCCCAATCGACCACATAGTCGCCACCCGCGCCCAATTTCACCGTTTCGGGTAAAAAATACAGTTCAGCAGCCGATGTTACCAACTCCGATAGGCTTGCGTGACGTTCATATTTAAGCATCGCAATGAGGTCTGCGATGTCGATCAATCTTAATTCACGAGCAACCGGTGCTAGTGCTTGAGCAACAATTTTTTCATGTTCATGACTGTGTGGTGTTTTCTTCATGACTGGATACATACTTCTTTCAACAAGGAAGCCACTAGAATTTAGACGATATAGGCGAAAAGCCTTACAGCCAAACCTTGTGGGTTAAACATTACATTTCGCTCTAAAATACGACCTAAATCATGGTCGCTAACGAGGCGATTGATCATATATACGATGAATTAGTTCGGCGACTGCCTGGTAAAACTCCGATGGGATTAACGTACCAAGCGAGACTTGCGCAAACATTGAGCGCGCGAGCGGTGCATCCTCAAAAACTGGAATTTCATTTTCTTCCGCAATTTCTCTGATCCGCAATGCGATGAGGTCTTGACCCATCGCAACAACAATTGGTGCACCTGTTTCTTCTGCATCGTAACGAAGTGCAACAGCATAGTGGGTCGGATTTGCGACGACCAAAGTGGCGCGCGGCACATCTGCCATCATACGTTTTCGCGCTCGGTCTCTTGCCAAGGACCTTTGCCTCGCCTTGACCATCGGATCGCCATCGGATTGCTTCATTTCATCCTTGATTTCCTGCTTAGTCATGCGCAGGTCTTCATACCAAAAGTGACGAGTGGCAAAAATATCAACAATCGCCAAAACCGCGGTTGATAATAAAACAATGATAAAAATTGTGATGGTGTGTTCTGAAATGACTTGTGTAATCGCGCCGGGATCCACATACATTATCTGCAAAATATCTATGAAATCACTGCGCATAACAAGAGCAATTATAAGCGAGATGACCATAACCTTGGCCATGTTTTTGGCAAATTCAACCATTCCTTTTTTGCCGAATATGCGGCCAAAACCAGCTGGGATAGATAATCTATTCCATTTCGGCTGTATGCGGTCAAGCACCGGCCGCGGAATATTTTGGAATATGGAAGCAGCTAGACCAAACGTCATTAATATAGCAAAGGCGGGCAGAAGGATAATGCTTGCTTCCCAAAATAAGTGCTTGAAAATTGCGAGTGCATCCTCACCTGTGATGATCCGCCAATCCTCAGGTTTTTCAAAAATACCCTTCAATCCGTATGTTACGCGACCGACGCTTGAGGGGAGGAAAAACACAACGAACAATAATGCACCTAATACAGATGCGAATGCCGGAACTTCCCTTGCAAATGGGACATTACCTTTGTCAAAGGCATCGCGGATTTTTTTCTCGGTGGGGTCTTCGGTTTTGGAGTCTTTGTCTTCATCACCGGACATGTGACCAACCTTATCGCATGATTACGAATCGTTAGATAATTCTAACACTAGGCGGCTTGTTTGTCTTCCCGAAGTCGCAATTTGTCCTCACCTGCAAGGCGAATGGCTTCTTGGGTGATCGAGCGACGCGCAACTGCAACTTCCGCAGGTTTGCCCAAATCTCCATTGCCAAGTTCTGATTCAATCATGCGGCGTTGGCGAGCACCGATGGCAGATAGCACTGATTCCTGCATTTCAGGTGATGTGCCGCGCAGGGCCAGTGTGATGACATCGCCACTGATATCATTAAATAATGTAACGCGTGACTGCTGAGACATAAGCAACAAATCATCAAACAAGAAGATACGTGGTTTAACTTTCTTCGCAGTGTCAGCGCTGCGGGTTTCAAGTGCGCCCAACAGAGATTCAACAACAGGTTTATCAAGCTCATTCATAATATCGGCAACCTTAACCGAACCAGTTGCGTTTTTCTCGTTATTGATTTCATCAACCAATTCGCGAACCTTGCTTTCGATAATTTCTGCAACGCGTGGATTAATATCTTTCATATTCACAGCACGATGAACAATATCGACGCGTTTTTCTTCCGGCATTTTCATCAAGGTTTTGCCAGCAAAAGAAGACGGTAACATAGATAAAATGTACGCAGACGTTTGAGGGTGTTCGTTCTCTAGGAATTTGTAAACTCGATCAGGATCAGCTTCATTCAGCTCATCCCAAATCGTTTGGGTAATCGCCTGGAACTCAGTTTGTCGACCCAATAGGCCGTCAACTTCATCGGGTGTCAAACCTTCTTCTAGAATGCTCTCCATCACCTTTGCATTGTCCATAAGGCCGGTGCCTTCACTGAACAAATCTTCAAACTCAGTGACGAGTTCTTCTAATTCCTGAGGAGGAATAGGGCGCAGTTTTTGCGCTTTATCTATGATAACTTGTAATTCGCTCTGCTCAAAAAATTTAAGCAGTTTACCCGCGACCGGTTTTCCCATCGCTAAAAGCACAGCAGCGGCTTTCTCAGGGGGGGACAGTTCTTTAGAACTTCCCGTTTGAGCATCATGCTCAAAATCGTCATAAATATCCACGATACTTATCCTGTTGTTGCTTTAGTGCCGATGACTTCAATCATCTTAACACCAAAACGTGTGTCGTCATTTTCTAATACAGTTATTTCGCCGCGGCCGATCAATTTACCATTGACCATGATCTCAACGGGTTCTCCAATTTTGCGCTGAAGGCCAATTGTTGCGCCTTCATTTAGATCCATTAGTTCTGAAACTTGCATCCTACTTGTGCCTAAAACAACTTGCACATCAATTGGAATATCCATGACAAGATCAGCACGTGAATTGCTGCCGGTTGCGCCAGTAACAGATGAACCACTACCGAAATCACTGACACCAGGGTCTGCGCTTTCAAGGCTTCCACCACCAAAATCTGAACCTAAATCAGAACCAGCGCCGAAATCAGAACCAAGTGCATCACCTCCGCCGAAATCAGAACCCAAAGCATCTCCACCGAGATCCCCACCGATGTCACCACCAAAATCAGAACCTAGATCTGGTGCAGCATTAAAGTCGCCACCAAAATCAGCGCCCAGATCTCCACCAAGATCACCACCTGCGTCTAAATCACCACCGATGTCGCCGCCGAAATCTGAACCAATATCTAGGGCTCCGTCACCCGCTCCTGCGCTTGACAAATCCAAGCCCTCCGCGTCTTGTTGCAACACATCGCGAAGACCATCGATAGCGCCGTCCAGTTCTTCTGGATTATCAGCGTTCGCATTTGTCTCGTTTTCTGGTGCGTTTTCACTACTCATGGCTAATTTATGTCAGCTGAAGCTTGTCGGGGCCTTTCCAAATGGAAAATTTGGAGCGTTATAAAGAAAAAAATAATGTTTCGGCTAGATGCCGTCTTTCCAGTCTTCATCGCCAAATGGGCTCTCAACGCGTATCATGTATTTATTGCCCGATTTTCCAAGCGCACAATTGTACAATTCGCGGCCATTTGCCTGCAAAACAACGGTTGGTTCACCTTCTTCGCCAAAACGCAGAACATCCCCGACCTGTAGTCGGCTAACTTCATCAAGTTTCAGCCGTTCCAAGCCAATATTGGCCTGTAACATAATGTCTGAGCTATAAACTTGTTTGGATAATTTCTCGGCCCATTCAGTTTTTTTCTCAGCTTTTCGGCGACGATTTGCGACCGCCTCAATGTCCGTTTTAATGATTTTAGATTGCGGAACAATAACCGTTGCTGATGTTTCCAGTTGACCAAATTTTAGATCAAGGGAAAACGAAGCAGCATGATATTCTTGATACGTTTCGCCTTGTGTATCGGGCAAATTTTGTGTCGGTTTATCAACACTTTGCTCCAATGTGGGGTTACGAGTGATCGCTGCTTTTAATGCTTCATTTAATGTTTCAAAAAATACAGCGGACAGGTCGATTTCAAGCGTGGATAATGGCCGTGACATAGGTTCTATATTGTCTGGATCGTCGCCACCAAGCATACACTCCACAATCGCGATAATTAGATCATTATTGCAATATAAGGCAATGTCATCCGACCAAGTTTCAATCTTTGATTCGCTGTAACAAAAGTCACCTTCGATGGCTTTAAGAAGCTCAGAACGGGTTCCTTGGTTCACATTCCCTGCGGTCGCTTCAATCGGTAAGCTATTCTTATCTTTAAACAATACCATGAAAACTTGCGCCAAGGATAATGTTATCTGATGACATTTTTCCTCAACGAGTGCAGGGCTACCTAGGTCACCAACCATCAATGAAAGTAAATTAGGATCGAAATGGATTGCATCTGCATCAACAGACGTATCAGTATCTATAGCTGCATCGCTGGTTTCAGCGTCAGCAGATACATTATCATCTGCGATAGTTTCAGCTTCGGGTGTTTCGGTGTCAGCCATGATTTATCTAAGCGCCGCCGCCGCCAGGGTTCATCATTTCCTGCTCAACTGCATCGATAGATGGGCGTTCGTAAGATGAAATAGTTTTACGACCATGTTCGAGTGCTACCTGCGGCACGGAACCATTCATATAGGCAAGTAATGTCTGTTTAACGACCGTAAATAACCTAAGCTGTTTGGTGCGCACGATCTCAACTTGGTGATTAAGCGGTTGCATCACACAATATGACAAGAAAATACCAAGGAAAGTACCCACAAGCGCGGCCGCAATCAATCCACCCAAAACATCTGGTGGCTCGTTGATGGCACCCATCGCTTTAATGATACCCAAAACCGCAGCAACAATACCGATAGCAGGGAATGCATCACCAAGAGTGACGAGTGAGTGTTGAGAATGCATTTTGTCATGGCTCAATGTTTGAATCTCTTCATCCATCAGCGCCTCAATTTCGTGCGGTCTTGCATTTCCGATAATGATTAAGCGAATATAATCGCAGATAAATGATGAAAGTTCTTTATTAGCAAGTACTGTTGGGGCTGCAAGAAAGATCTCTGACTCTTCAGGATTATCAACATGCGCTTCAATCTCGTTGCGAGACTTTGTACGTAGGTCTCGCATGAGTTGGTAAAGTAGGCCGAGTGTATCAAGATAATGACGCTCCTTTGGAACATCATATTTGAAGGCTTCGCCGATAGCTTTACCAGCATCTTTAATGATTTTTGTTGGATTGGCCATTATGAAACCACCAATCCCCGCGCCGCCGATGATGACCAGCTCGAATGGTTGGTTAAGCACCCCAAGTTTGCCGCCCATAGCCATATATCCGCCTAGAACACAGCCGATGGTAACAACGAATCCGATAATAATATTCATGCCAAGCTTCCAAGTAAAAATTGCTTACCCATGATTATGTGCCTTTCCTTGTGTGGGGCTTAATCCACCCAATTAGCCTTGCCTATTAATTTTACCGATTTGCAATGCTGGACAACCAACAGTTTCGCGCAAGACTTTTCACCTAATTTGAAGGGAAGATGCGAAATGCGACGACACCTGTCCATTGCCCATGTAGCGGGTGAGAGTGTCAGGTGAGAGAAGGGCCCAAATGACAACTTTTTCTGATTATCGATTGATTGCTCGAGACATGCAAAGCTCATTGCAGCGCGTTGCAGAAGACAATGTTGTTTCTAGAGATACAGACTACTATCTTGAGAACATCAGTAAAGTCGACACGATTGAAGACTTTCTAAAAGATGATCGATTGTTCAGCTATGCAATGAAAGCCCATGGTCTGGAAGAAATGACCTATGCAAAAGGGCTCATGCGTAAGGTACTCGAGGGCGGCACAGATGATGACGATGCGCTTGCTAATAAGTTCACCGACCCAAGATATAAGCAATTTGCCGAAGCATTTGATTTTAATACCCATGGTGACAATGCAACCGTATTTACCGCAGCTCAACAGGGTACTGTTGATAAGTATCTGCAACAAACTCTAGAAGAAGAAGCAGGTGAGGATAATCAAGGTGTTCGACTTGCGCTATATTTTGAACGCAAAATGCCTGAAATTTTAGAAGAACATACATCAAACACAGCGATTGCTTTTTCGATATTGGGTGACAGCGCATTGGCAGATGTTGTGCGCACTGCGCTTAGTATTCCCTCAGAAACAGCCGTTGCTGATATTGATATTCAAGCTGAGAACATCATTGAAAAACTTGATTTTGATGAACTTCGCGATCCTGAAGGAATGGAAAAATTTATGGAGCGTTTTACCAATTTATGGGAAGTGGACAATCCAACAGGTGGGGCATATTCAGCAGCAGATTTTCTAACATCGGGCACTGGGGGAAGTATATCTGCTGACCTTTTATACTCGCTCAATAATCTAAAATTGGGAGGCCGCTGATGCAAACAGCTCTCTACGTTTCCATTTCTTCGCAGTTGGCGCTTGAGCGAAGATTAGATACCATTGCGGGGAACATGGCCAATTCCAATACCACTGGATTTCGCGCAACAGAAATTAAATTTAGCGAAGTTTTAGATGGTAAGTCTCAGGTTAAAACATCCTATGTAAATCAGGGAAATGATTATCTAGCGACACATAGTGGTGAGTTTAAACCCACCGATAATCCATTTGATTTTGCGGTTAAAGGCGATGGATGGTTGATGGTTGAAGGCCCTGCGGGCGAAATGCTGACACGTGATGGTCGATTTACCATGACACAAGAAGGCGAATTGCAAACCATTAATGGTTTTAAGGTTCTAGATGCTGGTGGTCAGCCAATTCAGCTGGATCCGGAAGCTGGCATTCCTGTCGCAGCACGCGATGGTGCGTTGATGCAAAATGGCATTGTTGTAGGAAATATTGGGCTGTATACCGCTGACTTATCCGCCGGTTATCAGCGTGTTAATGAACTCGGCATCATCTCTAAAAACGCCCCTGAACCTGTGGTTGATCGACAGGATATCGGTGTTCATCAAGGTTATTTGGAAGACTCTAACGTAAATGCGGTCACAGAAATGAGCCAGCTTATTCAGGTATCTCGCGCGTTTGAAAACATCACGGCTTTGGTGCGCGACAGCGACAAAACATACCGTGAGGCCATTCAAACACTTGGTGGCGGTCGATAAAATGTTGTTTGTCACCCGTTGTAATCTTTCCAGTTGAGTCTCAGTTATGAATAGCCCACAATCTCTGTCCGATATTGAAAATGCTGTGCGCTACTTTAAGGCACCTGAAAATTTGTTGCGCGTTGGCGGTAAAGTTAAATCAATATCGGCGGGAGCTTATGCAGTTGTTGGACTATCTCGCCATGTCGGGCTTGGCGATTTTGTTGAACTCTCAAGAAATGATCAAATGCACCCCGGCGAAGTTGTGCATGTCGGACCAGATGAAATTATTGTTTGTCCGCTAAATTCAGAAAACCCAGCGCATATTGGTGACCAGGTTTTCAAACGTGGTAGCTTTAAAATCCGCCCCGACGCATCATGGTGTGGACGCACAATTAATTCACTCGCAGAACCAATAGATGGTGGTCCGCCGCTTTCTAACGGGGTGCGTGAAATGCCATTACAAGCCGCTGCACCAGCGTCGATGACCAGAAGTCGGATTAGTGAAGCAATTCACACAGGTGTTCGTGTTGTAGATGTGTTTGCCCCAATTTGTCAGGGACAAAGAATGGGCATATTTGCAGGCTCAGGTGTGGGTAAATCAACCATGCTATCGATGTTTGCAAAGACCGCCGATTTTGATCGCGCTGTGATTGCACTGGTTGGTGAACGTGGTCGCGAAGTCCGAGAATTTGTTGAAGAAACCATGGGCGAGAACATGGCCAAATCAATCGTTGTTGTGGCAACGAGTGATGAAAGCCCAATCTTGCGCAAAATGGCGCCGCTCACTGCTATGGCGATTGCTGAAAGCTTCCGCGATAAGGGCGAAAATGTTTTGCTGATTGTTGATAGTTTAACACGCTATGCCCACGCATTGCGTGAAATTGGTGTGGCTTCTGGTGAGCCTCCGGTTGCCCGCGGTTATCCAGCATCTGTTTTCACCGCAATGCCAAGACTTTTAGAACGAGCAGGACCAGGTGGTGAAGCATCGGGTTCTATTACCGCGCTTGTATCAATTTTAATCGATGGTGATAATCACAATGACCCAATTGCAGATAATGCGCGGGGAATTTTGGATGGTCACTTAGTGCTTGATAGAGCGCTTGCCGATGAAGGCCGATATCCCCCTGTTGATCCATTAAGTTCAATATCACGACTGGCACGAAAAGCCTGGAAGGGTGATGAGGAAATGCTGGTTAACCGGATAAAAGCTCTCATTCACAAATATGAAGAAACACGAGATCTAAGGCTCATTGGTGGGTATCGTCCAGGCACTGATGCTGATTTGGATATGGCGGTCACACAGGTGCCTGTGATTTATGAAAAATTGCGCCAAACGCCATCCGATCCGCCTAGTGAAGATTCCTTTGGCGAGTTAGCTGAAGCAATGAAGGCTGCCGCTATGGCAAGTATGCCGGATAATCAGGTTAGGAGACCAGGTTAATGTCAGAGTTTTATGATGACTTCGAAGATGAGATGGATGAAGTTGTTCAAGAGGTTCTTGAAAGCGAGAAGGTCGTCAAAAAAGTAAAGCGTGAGCGGATTAATTTCGATTTCTTATTTGCGGTCGTCGGCGTTTGCCTTGCTGGATCAGCAGCATTTCTTCCGTGGTATGTATTTTTGCATCAAGAAGATTTCAGCGTGAAACGAATGGCTTACACCAAAGATCGTGTGTTGCCAGATTGGGAGGGCAGAACGATAGTCAACGTGTCTCCATCAGCAATCCCAAAGCGCGATCCTGATGCTTTAAACGAAGAACTGCTTCCAGACGACATTACAACAGCATCTATTCCAGAAGATGGTGGTGATGGCGGCAGTGGCTCTCAATTGTTCCCCGGACAACCGAGATTTAAGCTTTTGCATGTTGCCAATGAACGGGCGCTCATTGAAGATGCCTCAGGCATGTATATGGTCAAGGTTGGTTCAGTTTTACCTGATAACAGCACTTTATCAGCGTTAGAAGAACGCGGTAATGGCTGGGCTTTAGTCACCTCAAACGGTGACGTTGTCGAAAACTAATTATAAAAATTGAGTGGGGTGAAAGCGCCAAGCTGACCTGATCGGTAAGTCCCACGCAAGATTATTACCATATCCTTAACGGGAAGATAAATGGGATAATCTGATGCAACCAATCCAAATATTTAAACTCGCATCTCAGCAAGCAGAATGGCTAACAGTTCGCCATACTGTTGTTGCGGGGAATATTGCGAATGTGAATACACCTGGATATGCGGCCAAAGATGTTGAACCCTTTAAAGCCGTGATGGAAGCTACAGGCACGAAAATGGCTGCAACCCATAGCCGACATTTCTCCGATTCAAAATTGCGTGATTCTATTCGAAGCAATGAGATCAATGGCATTGCTGTGCATCCATCGGGCAACACGGTTAATCTTGCTAATGAAGTTTCAAAAGGTAGCGGCATCAAGCGTGAATATGAAATCAACACAAGCATTGTGAAGACGGTCAATCGCATGATGTTGGCAACGGTTAGGAAATAAGTATGGATCCGTTAAGCTTATCATCCAGAATTGCCGCGAGTGGTTTGCACGCACAAGAAACGCGCTTGCGAATTGTGTCAGAAAACTTGGCCAATGCGCAATCAACAGGTGATGCACCCGGTGCTGATCCTTATCGTCGGAAAACGGTTTCGTTTTCATCTTATTTAGATAATGCTACGGGCGCATCACGCGTGAAAGTACAGCGCCTGGGTTTGGACAATAGTGATTTTACCGTCAATTTTGATCCATCACATCCCGCAGCGAATGAAAAAGGCATGGTCAAAATGCCAAATGTAAATCCATTGATCGAGCTTGCGGATATGCGTGAAACCAATCGCTCTTATGAAGCAAATTTACAAACTATCAAACAAACACGAGAGCTGGTTTCCCTCACACTTGGACTTTTGAGGAACACATAAAATGAATATCATTTCTCAAACTTTATCGGCCATTGACACAGGGCCAAACGCCACTAAGCAAACCGAGTTTGCAAGTTTAACCAGTGCAGCAGCATCCGCGGGTCTTCGTGCGGTTGACGATGTTAAAGGTCCTGGTTTTGGCGAAGTTATGGCTGAGATGGCCGGTGGCGTAGTAGGCCGTCTTAATCAGGCGGAATACGTTTCCATGAAAGCTGTTCAAGGCGAAGCAAATACGCGTGAAGTTGTTGATGCGTTAATGACTGCAGAACAGTCATTAAATACAGCCATTGCTATCCGCGATAAAATTGTAACTGCATATCTCGAAGTAGCGAGAATGCAAATTTAGGAGTAATGTTATGAAGGCTTTGTCAATTGCCGCAACAGGTATGAATGCGCAACAAACAAATTTGGAAGTTATCGCGAATAACATTGCTAATATTAATACAACGGGTTTTAAACGCGCGCGCGCTGAATTTTCTGATCTGCTTTATCAAGTTGAACGCAGCCAAGGGGTGCCCAATAGCGCAAACCAGGCAATCGTTCCTGAAGGCGCGCATATCGGTCTTGGTGTGCAAACGTCTGCGGTTAGAAATCTGCACATCCAAGGTAGTCTGTCACAAACGTCAAATAATTTAGATATGGCGTTGATCGGGCGTGGTTGGTTCCAAATTGAAACACCGCAAGGCGAAACTCTTTATTCACGTGCTGGTACATTTAACACCAATGCTGAAGGTATCATGGTCAATATTGATGGTTACGAACTTGAGGGTGGCATCACATTTCCTGACAACACGTCAGAGGTTGTCATCTCAAGATCAGGACAGGTTTTCGCCCGTGTGGGAACAGATGTTGAATTAACTGAAGTTGGTCAGATCACACTTGCAAACTTTATCAATGAAGCGGGTTTGGAACCTTTGGGTGATAACTTATTCCGTGAAACAGAAGCATCTGGTGGGCCAACATTAGGAACACCTGATGATGCTGGGTTTGCACATATCCAGCAGGGATATTTGGAAGCGTCCAATGTCGATCCAATTAAAGAAATCACCGATATGATTTCTGCGCAACGCGCGTATGAAATGAACTCAAAAGTAATCAAAGCAGCCGATGAAATGGCAAGCACTGTGACCCAGTCGCTGAGGTAATTTAGCCATAGGAGGCAAACATGAAGTTTGACTTGAATAGATGTTTCAGTGCGATAGCAGTCGCAGCTTTCGGTTTCGCAATATATCTCATTTCGAACCTATCTGCCCATGCACAGCCAACAGCTGTTGTTCCGCAACAGATCATCTACCCCGGGCAACAAATTTCCTTTGATATGATCAAAGAAGTTGATGTTTTAAATCCAAACTTAAGACCAGGTTACGCCAAAGTGCTTGAGGAAGTTGAAGGGTTTGTAACAAAGAAAACGCTCCTTCCTGGGCGCACTATTCCTGTCAGCGCATTACGCGAAGCCTATGTAATTGAGCGCGGAAAGAACATTTCCATGGTGTTTTCGAACAATACTATGGTCATCACAGCCCAAGGTGTTGCGCTTCAGAACGGAGGCTTAGGTGAAGTCGTTCGTGCACGCAATCTAGATTCAGGCATTATTATCTCTGGCACCGTGATGCAGGATGGAACTTTGCGGGTGATAACGCAATGAAACGCATCGCTCAGCTAACACTATCACTTTTCATGTGTTTCATCATGACTTTGCCAGCATTTGCGAACGGGCCAACTGCACGATTAAAAGACATCGCGTCTTTACAGTCTGGCCGTGATAATCAGCTCATTGGTTACGGTCTTGTTGTCGGTTTGCAAGGCACTGGCGATAGTCTTCGAAATTCGCCTTATACAGAGCAATCACTAAGAGCGATGCTACAGAATTTGGGTATTGCGACAGAGGGTGGTCGTGCACGATCGCAAAACATCGCCGCCGTTTTGGTTACAGCTAATCTTCCACCTTTTGCAACAATGGGTTCACGAATTGATACCACAGTATCATCACTGGGGGACGCAAGTTCGTTGCGTGGTGGTACGCTTGTCATGACGTCACTTGCAGGGGCTGATGGCGAAATATACGCGGTTGCTCAAGGATCAGTTGTCGTGTCAGGGTTTAATGCTGAAGGTGATGCCGCAACGCTACAAACAGGCATTACAACATCTGGACGTTTGCCGGGCGGCGCGATTATCGAACGTGAAATTCCAGCGAAATTTAAATCTACAAATGGTCTGGTGTTCCAGCTTCGCAATCCTGATTTCACAACAGCCGTTGGCATTGCAGATACAATCAATGAATACGCATTAACGCGCTTTGGGCAATCCATTGCGAACGCACGCGACTCTGGCGCTATCGATGTTCTCCAACCGGCAAATATTGATTTAGCACGGCTCATGGCAGAACTTGAAAGCCTATCTGTTGAAACGGATATGCCAGCCCGTGTTGTGATCAATGAGAAAACCGGGACCATCGTTATTGGTCATCATGTGAAGATCGCAAAAGTTGCTGTCAGTCATGGTGCGCTCACGGTTCAGGTGACAGAAACACCAACTGTCATTCAGCCATTGCCATTCTCAAAAGGCGTAACGGAATTTGAACCCTTGACCGACATCACAGCCGGTGTCGAAGAAGGACAGGTTGCGATTTTAGCTGGTCCTGATCTGCGCACATTAGTTGCGGGTCTTAATACAATTGGCGTCAAGCCAGATGGTGTGATCGCCATCTTACAAGGAATGAAATCAGCCGGAGCGCTGCAAGCGGAGCTTATACTACAATGAAAATCTTTCCTTTCGTAACCCGCAATAATTTTGCAGCTTTCGTCAAGATTTCTGCACTCGCAGTTATTGTTTCAAGCTCCCACCCAATTATTGGGTCCTATGCACAAACCGCAAAGACGATGTCGACCGATGGAACATCCAGCATCGATGTCAACGAAGATATCAGAAAGTTTTGTGGCAATATTGCAGATGCTGCGCGCGATAAGCGCTATCTCTTACAACGCGAGGAGTTGTTTAAACTCCAGACGCAAGTCGACGAGCGTGTTGAAGAACTTAAAATGCGTCGCGATGATTATAAAAACTGGCTTGATAAGCGAAACGAATTTTTAGCGACGGCTGAGGCAGGTTTGGTGGAGATCTTTAAAAAGATGAAACCCGATGCAGCAGCAAGCCAATTGGAAATCATTGAGAAAAATATCGCTGCAGCCATCATTATGAAGCTTAGCCCGCGACTATCTAGTCAGATTTTCAATGAAATGGATGCGAAAGTGGCAGCAAAACTTGCAACGATTATTGCGAGCACGACAGACCGTGCATTGGAAGAGACACAATCATGAAGCTAAGTGTATGTATGATTAGTTTTGCGGTTTTGTTAAGTGCATGTGGCGGGCAAAAGTTACGCGAATTGGGTAAAGAGCCTGAAATGTCTCCGGTTGGAACTGGAATGAAATATTCCAATGCTTCGCAGGTGATGGCTTATCCTACGCAACCGAAAAAACGCGTCAGTGAGTTTTCACTGTGGAGCGATCATAAAAGTGCATTATTTCAAGACACGCGCGCAATGTCTGTCGGTGATATTTTAACGGTAAACATTAGCATCAACGATAAAGCTTCATTTGAAAACGAGTCTGAACGGTCACGCAAAAATTCAAGCGGGTTTAATGCAGGTGGCGGTGTAAGTACATTATTGGGACGTATTTCAGCGGGTAATTCAGATCTTAGTTATGACAGTAATGCCTCAAGTGAAGGCGATGGATCTACAAAACGCGCTGAACAACTTAACATTCGAGTTGCCGCAATTGTTACAGGCATTATGGATAACGGAAATCTGATTATTAGTGGCTCGCAGGAAGTTCGGGTTAATTTTGAACTTCGAATTTTAAATGTGGCCGGTATTGTCAGACCCAAAGATATCGATACAGATAATATGATCGCCTATGAGAAGATTGCTGAAGCGCGAATTTCTTATGGCGGACGCGGACGTTTAACTGAAGTTCAACAACCACCTATCGGCCAACAAGTGGTCGATGTTGTAACACCGTTTTAAAGGGCCCTGACGATGGAAGAGCTCATGGATGCTGATGAAGGTGGCGACGGCGAAGGCGGCAAGAAAAAGTCTAATTTGGTTGTCACGATCGCGGGCGTTGCTATTGCATCTGTCATTGCGGCAGGCGGTGGATGGGTAATCGGTGGAATGCTTGCACCTGCTGCCATTGATTTGCAAGCGCAAGCAGAAGCGGAAGAGGCAAAAGCCAAACCAAAATCAGATGATGAAGAAGAAGTGCCAATTGCGGGCGAAGAAAGCCCAAATCTTATTCGATTGCAGCCAATTACCACAAATTTATCGTTTCCATCGGAAAGTTGGGTGCGATTAGAGGTATCTCTTGTGGTTAAAGGTACGCCTGACATCGAAATGGTCGAACTTGTCCACCAAGATATGGTAGGATACTTGCGAACACTCTCATTGCAACAAGTGCAAGGTGCTCGAGGATTTAGATATGTACGCGAAGATTTAAAAGAACGTGCAATTCTCAGATCAAAAGGTAATGTTGAGAATATTTTGATAAGGACTTTTGTAATCGAATGATTCGATTTCTACTCGTTATCCTAGCCATGATGGCTTTGGTAACTACAGCGAGTGCCCAAGCGGTTGATCCAGGTATTTTCCAAACTCCCTTGGATGGCTCTGTTGCGAGCTGGATTGTCCGAACATTTGGTTTACTAACGGTCTTATCGTTAGCACCCGGCATTTTAATTATGATTACGAGTTTTCCTCGTTTCATCATTGCCTTTTCAATATTAAGAACGGGCCTTGGCCTCCCATCCGCACCAGCGAATATGATCTTAATCTCATTGGCGATGTTTATGACGTTTTATGTCATGGCTCCGACATTTGATCGCGCTTGGGATGAGGGTATCAATCCACTGATTGAAAACCAGATTAATGAAGAACAAGCTATAGAACTGATATCTGAACCATTTCGGGATTTTATGCTGGCCAATACCAGACCAAAAGATATCGACTTATTTATTGATCTTGCTCGTGAGCAAGGTCAGAGTTTTCAAACCGATGAAAAAATCGATATGCGCGTTCTAGTGCCCGCTTTCATGATTTCAGAAATACGGCGTGGTTTTGAAATTGGCTTCCTGGTTGTTTTACCATTTTTGGTCATCGATTTGGTGGTTGCAACCATCACAATGGCGATGGGTATGATGATGCTGCCACCCACAGCTATTTCTCTTCCATTTAAGATTTTGTTCTTTGTGTTAATCGATGGCTGGAACTTGCTTGTGGGCAGTTTGGTGCGTTCTTTTATCTAATTTGAGCGCATATTTACGATTTTATCGACAAGTAAACCACAAATTGGAACCCTAGATTCGGGTCCGAAATGGTTGGAGTCATATTGTTAACTCTATTCTCAGAAGTATCCCCAACATACCGCATTTACCCGTGAATATTAAGACTTTCGTAAAGGTCTGAAGGCAGTTTGAAAAGCGCAAGACGGGCTTGGTTTTTGTGAGTAATACATCTCCAAGCGGCATGATGCCTTTCCGACTTTACCGGTATACAGTCCGGTATGTCCCTCTTTTTTGTAACGAGTATTGTAAGGGACACTCTTATGACAAGTATTATGACAAACAATTCGGCATCAGCAGCGCTGGCCACACTAAGAAGTATCAACTCAAACCTTGAAGAGACACAGTCTCGTATTTCATCTGGTTATAAAGTTGAAACAGCTAAAGATAACTCAGCTTATTGGTCAATCGCCACAACAATGCGTTCTGACAACAAAGCACTTTCAACAGTTCAAGACGCTTTGGGTCTTGGTGCTGCGAAAGTCGACACAGCATACACTGGTATGAACTCTGCCATGGAAGTGGTTTCAGAGATCAAATCTAAACTGGTTGCGGCTCGTGAGCCAGGTGTTGATAAAACAAAGATCAACACAGAGATGACAGCTCTTAAAGAGCAGCTTCAAAGCATCGCAGAATCTGCATCATTCTCTGGTGAAAACTGGTTGCAGAATGAGCAAGGTAATACAGCAACTGACAAACAGATTGTTGGTAGTTTTAACCGTGCTGCAGATGGTACAGTTTCACTAACGAAATTGGATGTGAACGTAACTGGTACTGGCGGTACGATCCTCATCGATAACAACAACGAAACCAATGGTATCTTAACAGCGGGTTACCTAGGTGCTTCCCCTTCAGGTGCAGTTGGTACTGCAGGTGAGAGCTGGCAGCTTATTGAGGCTTCAGGTACACCTGCAACTTCAGCGGTTGGTGCAACTATCGAATTGACAGCAACAACATCTGATGCAGATATTGAAGAAATGATCAGTGTTGTTGATCACATCTATTCAAAAATGACAGATGCAGCGTCTGGTCTTGGTGCGGTGAACAGTCGTATTGAAATGCAAAATGACTTCGTGGGCAACTTGATGGATTCAATTGATAAAGGTGTCGGCCGACTGGTTGACGCAGATATGAACGAAGAATCAACGCGTCTGAAAGCCCTGCAGACCCAGCAACAGCTAGGTATTCAGGCTCTATCAATTGCGAACTCTTCTTCACAGAACGTAATTTCGCTCTTTAGATAAAATGAGCTAGATCAGTTTTCTTTAGAGAGCTGATGGATCGATAAAAATTAAGCCACCTCAATAATTTGGGGTGGCTTTCTTGTGCCATTCGCAAAAGTAGATTCGCCTGCGAAATAGTTGGAGTCATATTGTTAACTCTATTCTCAGAAGTACCCTCAACGAACCCCGCTCAGCGGCGAATATTAAGACTTTCGTAAAGGTCTGAAGGCAGTTTGGAAGGCGCAAGACGGGCTTGGTTTTTGTGAGTGATACAGCTCCAAGCGGCATGATGCCTTTCCGACTTTACCGGTATTTAGTCCGGTATGTCCCTCTTTTTTGTAACGAGTATTGTAAGGGACACTCTTATGACAAGTATTATGACAAACAATTCGGCATCAGCAGCGCTGGCCACACTACGTAGCATTAACTCTAACCTTGAAGAGACACAGTCTCGTATTTCATCTGGTTATAAAGTTGAATCAGCTAAAGACAACTCAGCTTATTGGTCAATCGCAACAACAATGCGTTCTGATAACCAAGCACTTTCAACAGTTCAAGATGCATTGGGTCTTGGTGCTGCGAAAGTCGACACAGCATACACTGGTATGAACTCTGCCATGGAAGTGGTTTCAGAGATCAAATCTAAATTGGTTGCGGCTCGTGAGCCAGGTGTTGATAAAACAAAGATCAACACTGAAATGACAGCTCTTAAAGAGCAGCTTGCAAGTATTGCAGAATCTGCATCATTCTCCGGTGAGAACTGGTTGCAGAATGAAGAAGGTAATACAGCAACTGACAAACAGATTGTTGGTAGTTTTAATCGTGCAGCCGATGGCACAGTTTCACTAACGAAACTTGACGTGAACGTCACTGGTGCCGGTGGTACGATTTTGATCGATAAAGAACAGGCTGCAAATGGTATTTTGACAGCTGGTTATCTTGGTTCAAATCCAGATGCAACGGCCGCTGGAACAACGACCAATGACTGGAAATTGATCGATTCATCAACAGGCACAGCTGTAACTGCTTCTGTTATTCAGCTAACAGCAACAACATCTGATGTTGATATCGAAGAAATGATTTCAGTTGTCGATCACATCTATTCAAAAATGACAGATGCAGCGTCTGGTCTTGGTGCGGTGAACAGTCGTATTGAAATGCAAAATGACTTCGTGGGCAACTTGATGGATTCAATTGATAAAGGTGTTGGCCGTTTGGTTGATGCAGATATGAACGAAGAATCAACGCGTTTGAAAGCCCTGCAGACCCAGCAACAGCTAGGTATTCAGGCTCTATCAATTGCGAACTCTTCTTCACAGAACGTGATTTCACTCTTTAGATAATCTAGAAATTCTAGTGGAGTAATCCACATATGGAAGCCTTAAGACCGCAGCATTTATTGTTGCGGTTTTTTGCATGTTTGGGCAAAAAACTAAATTATTTTTATGGTTAAAGCTTTGGTAACCATAAAGGTGTGTAATGCAAACTAAGTAATAACGGTCTTATCCTTTATAGGGATCGGATAAGGAAGCATGAAGCTATACTGTTATTACCGGTGTTTGAGTCCGGTATGTCCCTCAGTATTTTGGTCAAAAAGGGGCACTTAATGACTAGTATTATGACAAATAATGCAGCGCTTGCAGCGTTGCAAACAATGCGATCCATCAATATGGATCTTGAAGAAACGCAATCGCGTATTTCCTCCGGCTATAAAGTCGAAACAGCTAAAGATAACTCTGCTTACTGGTCTATCGCAACAACAATGCGTTCTGACAATAAAGCGCTTGGTACAGTTCAAGATGCTTTGGGTCTTGGTGCTGCAAAAGTTGACACAGCATATACTGGTATGAACTCTTCTATGGAAGTTGTATCAGAGATCAAAGCCAAATTGGTTGCAGCGCGTGAGCCTGGTGTTGATAAAACAAAGATCAACAGCGAGCTGACTGAGCTTAAAAACCAGTTGGTTAGTATTGCAGAATCAGCATCATTCTCGGGTGAAAACTGGTTGCAAAGCACTGAAGTTGGTGGCGCATCAAATAAAGAGATCGTAGGTAGTTTCAACCGTGCTTCAGATGGTACAGTTTCACTTACCAAGCTAACGGTGGATGTGCCAAACACAATTCTTATCGATACAGATAATGCGACACGAGGTATCCTAACTGCCGGTTACAGCGGAACGGCTCCATCAGCTACACCAACTGGCGTAACTGCCAATGATTGGACGTTGATCGATGTGAGTTCAACAACTGCAGCAGCAGCTACGGTTATTTCACTAACAGCGACGACATCTGACGCAGACATCGATGAGATGATTTCTGTTGTTGATCACATCTATTCAAAAATGACAGATGCAGCTTCTAACCTTGGTGCGGTTAATAGCCGTATTGAGATGCAAGAGAGCTTTGTTGGTAAATTGATGGATTCAATCGATAAAGGTGTTGGCCGTTTGGTTGACGCGGATATGAATGAAGAATCAACGCGATTGAAAGCATTGCAGACGCAACAACAATTGGGTGTTCAGGCTCTGTCAATTGCTAACTCTTCTTCAGACAGTATCATGTCATTGTTCAGATAATATCCGCAATAATAAGATAATAATTCTCTTATTTTGGATACCAGTAAACGATCGCGTCAAACTCATGTTTGGCGCGATTTTTTTATAATTAACAACCACTTAGTTTGTATGGTTAACTTAAGTAATTGGTAACCATATAGTGTTTTAATGATCGATAAGTAATAACAGTCTTATCCTTTATAGGGATTGGATAAGGAAGCATGAAGCTATACTGTTATTACCGGTGTTTGAGTCCGGTATGTCCCTCAGTTTTTTGGTCAAAAAGGGGCACTTAATGACTAGTATTATGACAAATAATGCAGCGCTTGCAGCGTTGCAAACAATGCGATCCATCAACATGGATCTTGAAGAAACACAATCTCGTATTTCCTCCGGCTATAAAGTTGAATCTGCCAAAGATAACTCTGCCTATTGGTCAATCGCAACAACAATGCGTTCTGACAATAAAGCGCTAGGTACAGTTCAAGACGCTTTGGGTCTTGGTGCTGCGAAAGTTGATACAGCATATACTGGTATGAACTCTTCTATGGAAGTTGTATCAGAGATCAAAGCTAAATTGGTTGCAGCGCGTGAGCCTGGTGTTGATAAAACAAAGATCGACAGCGAGTTGACTGAGCTTAAAAACCAGTTGGTTAGTATTGCAGAATCAGCATCTTTCTCAGGTGAGAACTGGTTGCAGAACGATTCAGGTGATACGCCATCAGATAAAGAAATCGTTGGTAGTTTCAACCGTGCGGCAGATGGTACAGTTTCACTTACCAAGCTTGCGGTTAACGTGACAGGTACTGGCGGCACGATTCTTATTGATGGTGATGTTGAAACTAACGGTATTTTGACTGCAGGTTACCTTGGTGCTTCACCTAGTGGTGCAGTTGGTACTGCGGGTGAAAGCTGGCAGCTGATTGATACAGGTACTGCTGGTACAACAGATGCAGTTGGTACAGTAATTTCTTTATCGAACACAACATCAGATGCACAGATTGATGAAATGATCAGTGTTGTGGATTACATTTATTCACAAATGACAGATGCAGCTTCTAACCTTGGTGCGGTCAATAGCCGTATTGAGATGCAAGAGAGCTTTGTCGGTCAGTTGATGGATTCCATTGATAAAGGTGTTGGCCGGTTGGTTGATGCGGATATGAATGAAGAATCGACGCGATTGAAAGCATTGCAGACCCAGCAACAATTGGGTGTTCAGGCTCTATCAATTGCCAACTCTTCATCAGACAGCATCATGCAATTGTTCAGATAATATTTCGAACACTAAGACAAATATATTCTTCTTTCCATATAGAAGTAATAAATCACGCCAGCATTATTTCTGGCGTGATTTTTTTATATTAAATGTGTTTAAGTAATTGAAATATTTAAACAAATAGTAATTATATAATGGTCTAATGCAAATTAAGTAATAACGGCTTTACCACTTGTAATGTTAGGTAAGGATGCATGATGCTGTTCCGTTATTACCGGTGTTTGAGTCCGGTATGTCCCTCTGTATTTGGTCAAAAAGGGGCACTTAATGACTAGTATTATGACAAATAATGCAGCGCTTGCAGCGTTGCAAACAATGCGATCCATCAATATGGATCTTGAAGAAACACAATCTCGTATTTCCTCCGGTTACAAAGTTGAAACAGCTAAAGATAACTCCGCTTATTGGTCTATCGCAACGACAATGCGTTCTGACAATAAAGCGCTTGGAACAGTTCAAGATGCTTTAGGTCTTGGTGCAGCAAAAGTTGATACAGCATATACTGGTATGAACTCCTCTATGGAAGTTGTATCAGAGATCAAAGCCAAATTGGTTGCAGCACGTGAACCTGGTGTTGATAAAACAAAGATCAACAGCGAGTTGACTGAGCTTAAAAACCAACTTCAAAGTATATCTGAATCTGCATCTTTCTCTGGTGAGAATTGG
Source organism: Lentilitoribacter sp. (assembly GCA_039986595.1). Taxonomy (GTDB): domain Bacteria; phylum Pseudomonadota; class Alphaproteobacteria; order Rhizobiales; family Rhizobiaceae; genus Lentilitoribacter. The sequence goes on along the minus strand of JBDWQJ010000004.1, from coordinate 159,445 downwards.
TTGAAGAATGCAGATGCGGCGACGGCTTCAGATAAAGATATTGTTGGTAGTTTCAACCGTGCGGCTGACGGAACGGTTTCCGTGACAAAGTTGAGTGTCGACGTATCCGGCATGATCTTGATTGATACAATTGGCGCGCAACGCGGTGCCTTAACGGCAGCTTATGCTGGCGCATCACCAAGTGGATCAGTGGCAGCAACTGCTGGTGATAACTGGGTTTTGATTGATGTTCCAGCTTCAACTGGCGTTACCACAGCCGTGGGTACAGAAATTGCCCTCGACAATAATACCGCTGATAGTGATATCGATGAGATGATCAGTGTTGTGGATCACATCTATTCAAAAATGACAGAATCCGCTTCAAACCTTGGTGCTGTTAATAGCCGAATTGAGATGCAAGAGAGTTTTGTCGGTCAGTTGATGGATTCAATTGATAAAGGCATTGGACGACTGGTTGATGCGGATATGAATGAGGAATCGACGCGATTAAAAGCATTGCAGACCCAGCAACAGCTTGGTGTGCAGGCATTGTCAATTGCGAACTCTTCATCGCAAAACATTATGTCATTGTTCAGATAATTCATCGAACAATAAGGAGAATTTATTCTTCTTTATATTTGAAAAACTTAATCGCGTCAGATTTATGTCTGGCGCGATTTCTATTTGCAGATCAGTTTTCTCGTTAGCTTGATCATTTAAGGCACATCACTGTCTAAAACGCCCTTTGGCGACATAATCTCCCAGAATTCGAAATATATAGAATACTTAACCCCGACAATGCATGCAGGATTTTGAGTTTGTTCCTCAATTAATGGCCACATGGGGTACTTTTTCTCATATCGTTGCAAAATTGGGGCGCAGGTACTGAGCCGTTGACTGAGCGATCCATCTACCAAGCGTGTATTTACCAAATAGTCTTCGCGCCGTTCAAACGTTAATAACGAGGAGCTGGTTTTCACAAATTATTGAACTTCTCGAATATTGCTTCAGATTGCATGAATAAAAAATAATAAATACTGTATATATACAGTATTATACAATAATAAATACTGTATACATACAGTACAATACTAATATTTACTTATTAAATCTAATTTTTTACTTAAAACTTTGATAACCATAAAATGATTTATTAATACAAGTAATAGTAGGCTTTTTGGGAAAATATTATCGGAAAAGTAGCATGATGTTACCTACTGTTGCCGGTGTTCAAATCCGGTATGTCCCTCAACAATGAGTCAGAAAGGGACACTTTATGACTAGTATAATGACCAATAATGCAGCGCTTGCAGCGTTGCAGACAATGAGATCCATCAACGAGGATCTAGAGACAACACAATCGCGTATTTCATCAGGCTATAAGGTTGAAACGGCCAAAGACAATTCAGCCTACTGGTCTATCGCAACAACAATGCGATCGGACAATCAAGCTCTTGGAACAGTACAGGATGCATTAGGTTTGGGAGCTGCAAAAGTTGATACGGCCTATACAGCTATGGAATCTGCGATGGATGTCGTTTCTGAAATTCAAGCCAAGTTGGTTGCAGCTGCGCAACCGGGTGTTGATAAAGATAAAGTCAACAACGAGCTGACAGAGTTGAAGAACCAGTTGATGAGTATTGCGGAATCTGCATCATTTTCAGGTGAGAACTGGTTGCAGAATGAAGCGGGTAATACACCAACTGACAAAGAAATCGTTGCTGGCTTTAATCGTGGTGCTGATGGCACAGTTTCGCTAACAAAACTGGGGGTCAACGTAACTGGAACTGGTGGTACTATTCTCGTTGACAAAGAAAATGCGGCCAATGGTATTCTCACGGCAGCCTATGCTGGATCGGATCCTGGCGCTGCTCTTGGGGCTGCAACAGCTGATAACTGGGTATTGATCGATGCCTCTTCAACGACTGGCGTAACTGCTACTGTAATCGAAATCGACAGCAACACATCTGACGAAGATATTGGTGAAATGATAGATGTTGTCGACCACATCCTCCAAAAAATGACAGCCACTGCTGCTAATTTGGGCGCGATTAACAGCCGAATCGAAATGCAGGATGATTTTGTCGGACAACTCAGGGATTCCATTGATAAAGGTGTTGGCCGATTAGTTGATGCTGATATGAACGAAGAATCGACGCGATTAAAAGCATTGCAGACCCAGCAACAATTGGGTGTTCAGGCTCTGTCAATTGCGAACTCTTCATCAGATAGTATCATGCAATTGTTCCGATAAGATCTATGGTGCACTTGTTGCATTTATAAATTCTTTTAAGAATTTAACAGGTCGCATTTATGCGCGGCCTTTTTTATTCCTTTATATCAATAACTTACGTCTAAAACTTGCGTTAACCTGACGTTAACCATACTTGTTTATCTTTAATTTACCAACAGAGTACTGAACGCATTTAGTAAGCGTCAGTTGCATGAAGCGTAACTCTAGTAGCCTTTTTCGGCATGTCTGTAGTAAATTGAAGGGGCAATCTTCAAATGACAAGTATTATGACAAATAATGCTGCCTTGGCAGCACTACAAACTATGAGATCCATCAATATGGATCTTGAAGAAACACAGTCTCGTATTTCATCTGGTTATAAAGTTGAATCTGCGAAAGACAACTCAGCTTATTGGTCAATCGCAACAACAATGCGCTCTGATAATAAAGCGTTGTCAACGGTTCAAGATGCTCTTGGCCTAGGTGCTGCAAAAGTTGATACCGCATATACTGGTATGAACTCAGCGCTTGATGTTGTTTCAGAAATTAAAGCGAAATTGGTTGCGGCTCGTGAGCCGGGTGTTGATAAAAACAAGATCAACAACGAATTAACTGAGCTTAAAAATCAGCTCGAAAGTATTTCAGAATCCGCTTCATTCTCCGGTGAAAACTGGTTGAAAAATTCAGATACCGCAACGGCATTAGACAAAGACGTTGTTGGAAGTTTCAACAGAGCATCCAATGGTACTGTGTCCATCACAACGCTATCTGTTGATGTATCTAGTATGATCCTCATCGACACAGCAGATGCAAGCCGTGGTGTACTAACCGCTGCATATCTTGGTGCTTCACCAAGCGGAACAGCGGGTTCAGCTGGTGATAGCTGGAAACTTATTGACGCTTCATCAACAACAACTGCTGCTGGTACTGTTATCTCAATCAGTGATACAACATCTGATGGGGATATTGATGAGATGATTAGCGTCGTCGATCATATTTTCTCTCAACTTACGCAACAGGCTTCAAATCTTGGTGCCATCAATCAGCGTATTGAGATGCAAGACAGTTTCGTAGGTAAATTGATGGATTCAATTGATATTGGTATCGGGCGACTGGTGGATGCTGATATGAATGAGGAATCGACACGGCTAAAAGCATTGCAAACCCAGCAACAGCTCGGTGTGCAGGCGCTATCGATCGCGAACTCAAGCGCTGAAAATATCATGTCGTTGTTTAGATAAACGACACCGAACAGCACTCGCTTTCTATTTAAAAATTAAAATTCTGTGGAGTGCCGCCGGTCAGCGCATTCTCAGATCAAACGACCGCATTGGATTGCCCCCAATGCGGTCGTTATACGTTCATGTTCGCGCAAGTTTGAAATCCTAAAATAACCGAGAATTTGAAGATAAAAACAGGTGCGTAACAGCAGATGGAAATCTGATGAGATTTAGCACTGATAATCGGCGAGTGAGTTTGACATGAGTTTTGCATTTGCGCAGCACCTTGAAGATTTCGGGCAACCAAAAGGTTTCGCGTCTGTTTCGATGTTTGACACATCACCATCTAATGCAATGGACATTCAAAGTGAACCTGAGATTGATATTAATGAAATAAAATCAATGGCTTATCAAGATGGATATAATGCCGCTATTGCTGAATTACAGCAGCAGAACCAGGTAGCAGAAGATGCACTTCGTGCAGCGCAGGCGCAAGAGATATTAGTGCTTGAAGCAAAGCTTGGTGAGGCTATGGCACAAACGATTGCTCAAGGTGCAAAACATCAAATTGACGAAAATTGTCAAACGATCAGCCAAGAAGTTGGACAGATATTGTCCCATGTTGTCTCATGTGAATTGGTTGAACAATCCGTGCATCAGTTACAGAATCTAATTCGCTCAGCATTTGCAGATGACGAGGCTGCACAAATTCGCATCGAAGGACCGCAAGTTCTCGTTGATAAAATGCAAGGCGCATTTGGTGATGAATTCGCTAAAATTGATGTCAACACAAATGAAAACACTGAATTGAGCGTTGAAATTGATGAAACGCTTATGGTGACCAAACTTAATGATTGGCGCCAGATATTTGGAGATAATGTCTAATGGCAGATGAAACATCTACCCATCAAGGGCAAGGTGAAATCATTATTGTTAAAAAGATCCAAGGTGGCGGTGGTGGTCACCATGGTGGCGCTTGGAAAATTGCTTATGCCGATTTTGTGACAGCGATGATGGCGTTTTTCTTGGTGATGTGGCTGGTAAATGCTGCCAATGAAGATACGAAAGCCTCTGTTGCCAGTTATTTTAACCCAATTAAACTAACCGATCAGCAACCGTCAGAGAAGGGTGTGAAAAAAGCAGGTGAAACTGCCGAGGGTGAGCAAACATCTGCAAAGTCAAAGTCTGAGGGTGAAGAAGAAACCACAGGTGACGGCAAGTCGGATGGCAATCAAGAAACCTCAACTGCCGGTGAAGAATCTGAAAATTCAGAAGCAGATTATTTTGAAAATCCTTACGCGGTTCTTGCTGAAATTGTGATGGACGCTGCGGAAGAATCCAATATCTCCGAAAAAGGTGATGGTGGTGCACAAAACTCAGGTTCTGCAACAGGCGCATCTGGTGGTGAAGCTTATCGAGACCCCTTTGATCCTGATTTTTGGAACAAGCAGGTAACAGCAAACCCAGATGCCAGCACGACACCAGAAGGTTCCCCAGAATCAGGAGAAGAAACTTTATTAGCTGAAGAAGACGGACCATCTGAACTTGAAATGGGGGCAGGTGATGTCTTTGGCAAAACGGCAGGTGCGGGTGATATAGTCGCTAAAGGCGCTGGTTTAAGTGACCACGATACAGGTGGCGATAAAACTGGTTTGTCACCTTTTGAGGGTGAAGAGGGTGGTAAAATGCATGACTTTGAAACCGCTGGCCAGCACATTAGTAATTTGCCGGATGAAGGAAAAACATCAAATACCCTTCCGCCGGGAGACACTCCCATTGATCAAATTGATCCTACAAATCTTGCAACGCTCTTCAAAGAAGGCACACTCAAGCTGGATGACATTCGCCAAAAGGGTATGAAAAAACGCTTGTCAGGTGAAGAGGCCGAAGAACTGCAAAAGCTTGCAAAAAAATCTAAGCAAGAAGGTTTAACCGAACAGGAAAAACAAAAGCTTGAAGAACTTCTTGCTAAAAATGATCTTGCAAGGATTGCCGTCGCAGAAGCGGCTGAAATGGAAAAAAATCTCAAAGAATTTGAGGAACAACTTGGCGAGGGCGAATTTTCCGAAGAGGGCAAGGAGTTCATCAGACAATTGTTAAATGATAGCGACATTGAAATGGCTGAACTTGACGTTGAAGATGAAGGCTTATCTGACGCTGAGCAACTTGAAAAACGTATCATGTCAGCTCTCGGTGGCAAGCTTGGAAAACTTGCTGAAGGTTTGGAAGTTTATCCAGCAGAAGGTGGTTTGTTATTATCGCTTACTGATCAACGCAACATCGGCATGTTTAATGTTGGATCAGCTATCCCACGTCGCGAGATGATACTGCTTATGGATGAAATTGGCGAAGTTTTAAACGAGCGCGATGGTGTCATAGCCATTCGAGGCCATACAGATTCACGCCCATTTTCCTCAGGCGGAAATGACAACTGGCGCTTATCAATGGCGCGAGCACATAGTGCTTATTTCATGCTTGTGCGCGGAGGTATCCCTGAAGAGCGGATCACTCAAGTATCTGGTTTTGCTGATCGACGCTTAAAAACTCCGGAAGAACCATATTCTGAGGTGAACAGACGTATTGAGATCCTCATTCAAGCGCAAGGGAGCTAGTATTTTTATGGCTCCTTCTTTGTCGAATTGTTTAACTGGTCTGCCAATATGCTGAAGCTAAAAAAAAGCCTCATGGCTGGCGCTTTTTGTGTAAGCTTAATCTTACCAATTAATGCGGCGCAAGCTCAAAGTATTGATAGCTCAGCACCTTTGTATACACTGGTAAGGTCATTGCAATATGTGCAGGATACGGTGGTGTCTGGCGATTTTTCCGCCATGGAAATGCAGCGGTTTTTGCTTGAACAAGTCGATCGCAAACTAAGAGAAGCGCAACCTGAAGATTTCGATGATCCTCGAAATGTGGATGCTGCGCTAATTTATGCAATGAGTGGGGGTAACCCTAAGACACTCGATCTTGTTGTTGCGCAAGATAAATATGGGTATTTCGATGAAGAGATAACAAGCATTATGCGCGCATATCTCAATGGCCTTATTCCAACGACAAAAAAGCCAATTGAAGAAATTGTTGATGATTATCTCAATACGGCAATCGGTCCTTATGTGGCATTAATTGCTGCCAATGTGAAAGCGGCAGCAAAAGATTTAAAAGCTGTTGAATTGTTTGATTTGGCGCGTCTTGTTGCACCTGGATCTTTGATCGAGGAAGCAGCCCTTCGCCGTTCGATTTTAATTTCGATTAACCACAGCAAATTTGATAAAGCTTTAAGTCTTGCGCACATTTATGCGCGGCGGTTTAACAAGTCACCTTATAACGTGCAATTTTCGCAATTGATTATTGAGATGATCGTTCAAAACCTTGATAACATTGATGAAGTTTTAGTTGATGAGGTAATATCTTATCTGCCTGTGACACAACAAAAAGCAATTTATCTGCGGATTTCCCGGACTGGCGTTGTTAATGGAAATGACGTCATGGCAGTTAAAGCGAATGAAAAGGCCCATCTATTTGAGGGTGAAAGAAACGCCTATTACAACATGATGGCAAAGTTATATGCGAGCATAAATGAGCTGCCAAAAGGTGAAACGAAAGAGTTGTTTGATGACATTACAAATATCAAGCGACGTAGCCTTTCGCCTATTGATCGTCCATTGCACGATGCAGCAATGCTTTTAGCTGAACAAATTATTGGATTGCCTGACGAGAAAAGCCTCACGCAAGTCATGCAAAGCAATATGGAACGCGAGCAAGAAGAGGCTGAGGAACTGAAATCAGTCAACCTAAAAGAACTCATTGAAACAGGCGTTACCGAGGAGGTGCGTGATGAAATTGAGTTGCCGGGTGATGAAGAGTTTGCAGAATATATGCAAGGCAGAACAACAACACTTGATGATGTGGATGCGATGCTTGCGTTGGAGAGTAAGGATGAGAACAGTTGAATAGTATAAGCCCAGCTCTTGCGAATGTATCGGCACCAGTTAAGTCTGGCCGAGGCATGGATAAAAATTCAAAACTTGGTAATCAAGACGATGCCAAATTCCAATTACCGGAAAAGAAATCTAAAGGCCATTCGGAAACGGTTGCCAATCAAAATGATAACAATGATGCTGTAAGCGCTAGCGAGAAAGTATCTGCTTCAAACGAGAAGCCTGCTGAAGACACAAAAGCACCAAATAATGCAGAAAATGCTTTGTTGGAACTTATAAATTCATATCAACCACGCAATGCTGATAAGTCAGAAACGCCACCTGATGATAATAATTCACAGGATGAACTGTTTGTCGAAGATACTGATAATTTAAACCCAGAAGAAACAGATGCGATGAGCGCTGTTGCCAGCGCGCTGGTTCAAGCACAGCACAACGATAAATCAGACAAGACGATGAATATAAAAGATGTTGAGCAAACGTCAAAAAGTGCGGATGCTAAACTTGATGACAAAACACATCGCCTTGATAAATCTCATTTGGAAAATGCACAATCTGGTGTGTCTAAGTCCAGCGATGAAACGTTAAAACCCGCAGCCGCTGCTGTGAACGCCTTAAACGCTGTGCAAGACAAAGACGCTCCGCTCCGCAAGGATGGTCAAAATAACACACCAGACGTTTTAGATGGTAAGAAAGCCACAGCAGTTTTGAACGCTGAAAAGGCAATGAGTGATGGGGCAAAAGACCAAGGCTCAAAACAAAACGATGATCGCGGATCTGGTGCAAATATTTCCATGGTTGATAAATCAGGAACCAAAATGGCCGGTGTTGAAGTCTTAGAGGCTAAAACTTTCATCGCGCCAACAAATGCGTCCACAAATGCAAATAATATTTCGCAAGCAATCTTAAAAACTCAGCAGATCTCAAGCGCCTCAGCTGCTCAAAGTTCTGAGCCTATTAATCAAACAGCACAACCAAAGGCCCTTAATACGCTTAAGATCCAGCTGAACCCGGCGGAACTTGGTGTCGTGACCGCTACGATGAAGCTCAATGGCGATAATTTACAAGTTCAATTACGTGTTGAAAATATTGATGCATATCGCATGTTGAGCGAGGATAGCTCTTCAATTGTGAAGGCGCTTAAAGGACAGGGTTTTGGTATTGATCAAATCAACCTAACGCTTGCTTCTTCAGATCGCGGGTCAAACCAACAAGGCAATGCACAAAATGGTCAATCTTTTCAATCGCATACAGACCAAGAGCAGATGAGCAATCAAAGTGGCAATGACCGAAATAAAGGTTCAGAGACTTCAAATGGTTCTGAAACAATGGCTCCCGCAAATGAACTGGCGCAACAAGAACTTGTTCAAAAAGACAATTATTCTAGCGGCGTTTATCTCTAGCACTTTTGTTCACCAAAGCTATGCTAGACAGACTTGCGAAGAACATATCGTACGTGCTGCGCAGAAATATAATGTGCCTGTCGGGATTTTATATTCAGTCGGATTAACTGAAACTGGTCGTAACGGGACCTTGCATCCTCATGCATTAAACATTGCTGGCAAAGCAGTGTATGCCCGATCCACCGCGCATGCGATTGAGCTTTTTAACAATGCGCGCGTGAAAAATGTGAAGTTGATTGATCTTGGGTGTATGCAAATAAACCATCACTATCACCACAGCGAATTTTCGTCTTTATCTGCCATGCTCAGCCCAGAATATAATGTTGATTATGCCGCAAAATTTCTTGCTCGATTAAGACGTCGTCATGAAAACTGGACAATGGCAGTTGCGCGTTACCATGCAGGTCCAAATAATGATCCTGCGCAAAAGAGATATATCTGTCGCGTCATATCAAATCTTGTGGCAACTGGATATGGAAGCTGGACCAAACCGGCCCGCACATTTTGTCAGTCATGATACAAGCCGTTACATAAGTTGAAATTCTCGCCCTAATTTCGGCATATTTTTATAAGAATTATACCCGTTAACACATACGAACAAATAGTTAACGGCTAACTCGCGCGTTAACCTTTTGTTAACATTGATCTAATCCATTAGTGCTACCTTCACCTCTTTTACACTATATGTAGTGTTATCAGTGGTCTTATAGTAAAAATTCTATTAAATATTATGGTTAATATAAGGTAATTGTTTGGAAACAGGCAGATTCGTACCGTGTAATTGTAGAAATTAATACCTACGATTCGGAGGCGGTCGAATGATAGTAGTGGTAGACGACAGACAACTTGTTAAAGATGGTTATACATCGCTTTTTGGACGCGAAGGCGTTCCTTCAGCAAGCTTTGATAGCGCAGAATTTGGTGAATGGGTTAATACAGCAGCAGACGGGGACATCGACGCTGTAGAAGCTTTTTTGATTGGTCAAGGCAGTGAAACACTCAGCCTACCAAAAACAATTCGCAGCAGAACAACAGCACCTGTAATCGCAGTTAGCGATTCACCTTCATTGGATGCGACGCTCGCATTTTATGACAGCGGTGTTGATGATGTTGTGCGCAAGCCAGTACATCCAAAAGAAATTTTAGCCCGCGCTGCAGCGATACGTCGCCGATTAAAAGCGCTGAATAACTTCACGGATATCGGACCAATTCGGGTTTACTCAGATGGACGCGATACAGAAGTCAATGATGAGCCATTTCCGCTTCCGCGCCGCGAGCGCCGTATCCTGGAATATCTAGTTGCAAATCGTGGACGTCGTGTGACTAAGCAACAAATCTTCAACGCCATCTATGGTATCTTTGATGAAGATGTTGAAGAAAATGTGGTTGAAAGTCATATCTCAAAATTACGTAAGAAGCTTCGTAAGCGTCTTGACTTCGATCCAATTGACTCAAAACGCTTCCTTGGATACCGTATTGACTGGGCGACAGCAGATTAACCTTAGTTAACAATATCTTAATTCATGATTATGGCCGGCTTAGAAATAAGTCGGCCATTTCTTTTTGTCGCGATTTTTGTTGAAACAAACAGTTTCACGCAAGGCAGTTGAACTACGTTTTAAATATGTAAAAAGCGAGGGAATTGTTATGAGTCTATATGGAATGATGCGTACCGGTACTGCAGGGATGAATTCGCAGGCCAGCCGTTTGGGAACAGTTGCTGATAATATCGCCAACGCGAACACCACCGGTTACAAAAAGGCGATGACCGAATTTTCATCATTGGTACTTCCCGCAACAACAGGCGCTTATAATTCAGGTAGTGTGGCACCAAATGTCAGATACGCAATTTCTGAACAGGGAGCTTTAGAATTTACATCTTCTTCGACAGATCTTGCGATTAGTGGCGATGGATTTTTTGTTGTAGAAGATCCAAATGGTCAGCCGTTTCTAACCCGAGCTGGTTCGTTTACCGCTGATGGTGACGGATATTTGGTCAATGCTGCGGGCTTTAAATTGCTCGGCGCAGACTATACAAACGGTACACCTGTGCCAGTTGTAAATGGATTTGATGGTTTGGTTCCGGTAAATGTGAACTCAACAGGCCTAACAGCTGTTGCCTCAACTGAAGGTGTGTTTACAGCCAACCTTGATTCACGCGAAACCGTTAAAACAACAAACCTTCCATCAGCAAATGCCAATGCGAGCGTTGAATATGATGCGAAAAGTTCGCTAGTGGTCTACGATAACAAAGGCGCTGAAGTTCTTTTAGATTTTTATTACACCAAAACAGGGGCAAACGATTGGGAAGTTGCTGTTTTTGATCAATCTGCCGGTACGTCTGGCACTTCATTCCCTTATAGCTCGGGTCCCCTGGCGACAACAACTTTGACATTTGATGCAACGTCAGGCGCGCTAACGGGTGCTAGTCCTAATTCGATCAGTTTAGCTGTTCCAAATGGTGCTGCAATGACAGTCGACCTTAGCAATATGACAGAGCTTGCTTACGACTTTTCTGTTGCTAACGGCACAGTTAATGGTCAGCCACCTAATGAAGCAACACGAATTGAAATCTCAGAAGATGGTACGATTTACGCCAACTACGCCAATGGTGAGTTGGACCCGGTTTACCGAATTGCCATGGCCGATGTGCCTAGCCCGGATCGTTTGCGTCCATTATCAGGCAATGTTTATGCCCAAGGTATTGATTCAGGTGTTGTGACAACTGGTTTTGCTGGAACCAACAATTTCGGTTCAATCCAATCAGGTGCGCTTGAAGGTTCAAACGTGGACATTGCTGAAGAGCTAACGTCGATGATTGAAAGTCAGCGTAGCTACACTGCCAATTCAAAAGTGTTCCAAACAGGCTCCGATCTTATGGATGTCCTTGTGAACCTAAAACGTTAATCGGCTAGGATACTAAACCCATGAATTTAGGGTCAGCTCTCAATACTGCAACAAGGTCTTTGTCGAATACCTCGACACAGACTTCTGTGGTATCGCAAAATGTTGCAAATGCTGAGAACCCGAATTATGCACGCCGTTCAACACATTTAGAATATGATGCACTTGCAGGATCGCAGATTGCTTCAATCCAGCGCACCACAGACAGTGTTTTATACCGTCAATCCATTTCAAGTATTGCTTCTTCTGATGCACAAAGCACATTAGTTGCAGGTCTTGATCAACTAAAAACGATCTTTGGTACAAATGATTACGAATTATCTCCAGCTGTTATTGCAGGTCAACTTCGTGATAATTTAAGTGCTTACGCGGCCCAGCCAAGTGAGCCAACGCTTGCAGAAACCGCAATAGCGAGCGCCCAGGATTTGGCACTTTCATTGCGTTCATCATCTGAAGCAGTGCAAGAAGTTCGTGCTGAAATGGATGTTGATATAGCAGCAAATGTTTCAAGCTTAAACGATATGCTAGCGCGTTTTAAAGTCATAAATGATGAGATCGTTCAGGGCAGCTACGGCAGTTCTGATGTGAACAATTATCTCGATGAACGTGATACGCTCGTTAAAGAAATTTCTTCTATCATTGAGGTTCGCCCTGTAACCCGTTCTGGCAATGATATGGTTTTATATACCATGGACGGCACGACATTGTTCGAAAAGTCGCCTCGTACGGTGACCTTTGAAACAGTGCCAGCCTATGATGCTTTGACAACGGGTAATAGCATTTATGTCGATGGAGTGCCGTTGGAAGCGGGTGAGGGAGCCAACTCATCTGCCGGCGGTTCTTTGCAAGCTATGTTGCAGATAAGAGATGACATTGCCCCAATGCTGCAAGGTCAGCTGGATGAAATTGCACGCGGCGTGGTCACTTTATTTGCTGAGGCAGATCAAGTTGGCGGTGGTGGTGCAGACTTACCCGGCCTGTTTACTTGGACATCTGGCACTGTTCCAACCGCAGGAACGCGCGTTGATGGAATGGCGTCAAGCATTGTGGTAAATCCTGCTGTATTATCAAGCCAAGGTGGAGACCCCACATTGTTGCGTGATGGTGGCATCAATGGTGCTTCATATCTTTATAATACCGAAGGGGCTGCCGGTTATTCCGAGCGCTTGGATGATTTAGTAACGTCAATGGATGAACCAATTCCATTTGATGGGACATCTTTGTTGGGCACATCAAAAGGTTTGATCAACTTTGCCGCTGACAGTCTTGGTTGGTTGGAACTAACACGTAGTGATGCAACTGCATCGATGGAAACCAAAGAAGCATATGCTGCGCAAATAGAACAAACTTTTTCCAATGCGACCGGCGTGAGCATTGATGAAGAAATGTCATTGCTATTATCGCTTGAGCAGTCATATAAAGCCGCCACAAAGATTATTTCCGTGGTCGATGAGCTGCTTCAAACCCTTCTAAGTGCGGTGAGGTAGCCACATGAAAACTAGTTTCGTTTCAAGTTACGCCACACAAACCTCGATGCGCTTGATTGTGCAAAAAGCACAAGCAGAAGTCCAACAATTACAAACAGAAGCTGTCACCGGACGCCACGCAGATGTTGGTGTTGCGCTTGGTGGTCAGACATCAAATGCGGTCCGATTACATAGAGATTTTGAGCAGTTTTCAACCATTCAAGATACAAATTCACTTGTTGAAAATAGATTGTCATCTGCGCAAGCGGCATTAGAGCAATCTTCTCAAAGTGCGCAGGATCTGCTGGAAACCTTGATCATCGCTAAAGATGCAACAGATGATGGTTTGCGAGGCGTCGCAGTTTTAGAGATCTCAGATTCACTGCGTGCATTCACCGATGCAGGTAATCTAACAGCCAATGGCGAACATATTTTTTCCGGAATAAACACCGATACAAAGCCACTAGTTGATTATTTTGAAACAGGCAATGCAGCCAAAACCGCATTTGACAATGCATTTTCAACTTATTTTGGTTTCACACAGACAAGCGCTTCAACATCGACAATCACTGCAACGCAGATGTCTGATTTTTTGGATAATACCATTGAACCAATGTTTACTGGCACTGATTGGACAACGAACTGGTCGTCAGCTTCCGATACCAATATGACAAGCCGCATTGCACGGGAAGAATTGGTTCAAAGCTCGGTGAACACCAATGGTGATGGCTTTAGGAGCATGGCATTCGCGTCAACGATTGCATTAGAGATGATGAATATTGGCTTGGGCGAAGCCGCGCAGTCTGTGTTGGTTGATAAGGCGATAGATGCAGCGGGTAAAGGGGTCTCAGGTATTGATGATGACCGGACTACATTGGGCATTTCACAGGCACGACTTGAAAAAGCAAATAACCTTTTGCAAGTCCAGGCTGATTTAACAAAAATTCATGTAAGCGAGATGGAGGAGGTCGATATCTATGAGGCTTCGACCCGAGTAAACGCGCTTATGGCACAAATAGAAACTTCTTATTCAATTACGTCTCGATTACAGCAACTCAATTTAATTGACTACCTGAGGTAATTGAAGATGGCAGATAGCAAGCAGACAAAAAGGGCTATGTAATGTATCAATTTTCTTATGCAGACGTTCAAGAGGATGACGTCACAGAATCTAAAGATCGTGAACGTCAGGTTCTTGATCGCTCGATTGATATGTTGCGTAACGCAATGAAACTCGGGGGGGATTCTCAAGAGGCGATCGAAGCGATTTATTACACAAATCGCGTTTGGGTTCGTTTGATTGAGGACTTGGGTTCTGAAGAAAATCAACTAGATGAAGAATTGCGTGCAAACCTCATCTCCATAGGCATTTGGATCATTAAAGAATCCGAACGGATACGCCATCGGGAATCTAACAATTTCCAAGGCATTATCGATATTACAACCATGATCAGGGACGGTTTAAAATGAAGAATACACTCCGCATATCGCTCAAAGCAGGAGAGCGCATTTTTATAAATGGCGCGGTGCTTAGAGTAGACCGAAAAGTATCCCTGGAATTTATGAATGACGTCACGTTTTTGCTTGAAAATCACGTGATGCAGCCTGAAGAGGCAACCACACCATTGCGTCAACTTTATTTCATCGTACAAATGATGTTGATCAATCCAGCAGGTGTTGATCAATCAATGGAAATGTTCCGTAAATCTATCGTCATGTTGCTAAGTTGCTTTAATGATGAAGAGGTGCGTTCAGAACTTAAGCATATCGATGGCATGGTTATTCAAGGCAAAGCCTTTGAATCGCTCAAAGCAATTCGTAGTCTTTATCCGGTTGAAGAAAAGATTTTAAATACACCACAAATGCCGGCCACAACTATTGACGAAATTCGTAGGGAGTTAGCACCATGGGCGTAGAAACAGTTGCCTCAGCAACCAGCACCACAACGCAGTCGACTGCAACAGCAGCATCCAACAAAGCAGCTTTGGATTATGATACATTTTTGCAGTTGCTCATTGCACAAATGCAAAACCAAGATCCAACCGAACCTATGGATTCAAGTGAACAAATTGCCCAATTGGCAACTTTCTCGCAAGTTGAGCAAACGATTGAAACCAATAAAAACTTGGAATCACTACTACAGTCAAATTCTTTGGCAACAGCCAGCGCAATTATTGGAAAAACTGTGAGTTCACTCGATGGTGAGGTCACAGGTGTTGTCAAAGAGGTGCAAATCCTGTCTGATGGGGCTGTTGCAGAACTCGAAGATGGCACAAAATTGGTTGTTGGCCCTGGCTTGGTTATTGAAGATACATGAATGAAGCAGATGCACTAGACTTAGTACAAACAGCAATATGGACGGTTTTGGTCTCAGCGGGCCCGGTCGTCTTTGTTGCTATGGGTATTGGTGTCATCATTGCATTTGTTCAAGCGCTAACACAGGTGCAGGAAATAACCCTTACCTTCGTTCCAAAAATCGTTACTGTATTAATCACAGTGGCAGTTGCAGCGCCATTTGTTGGCGCTCAAATATCATCCTTTACCAATCTTGTTTTCCAACGGATTGAAAGCGGTTTTTAGCACCTGTTGAGATCAACTAAGCTAATCTTTCTATTTACAAATTGTTAATTTTTCGAACAAGAACCTAACTTCGCGCAAGCTTGGGGCTTTAGAGTTAGAATTTGAGTATGGCGTACATTAGGTGCTGCCCTCTCAAATAGATAACTAGAAGCAAACTAGCGTTTTTCCTAAAACGTCCATGAATAGACGGTATTGAAAATGGCTCAGCCTGAAGTCGCAGTCTCTCCAATTAAGCTCACATTTGGTAAAGATATGGGCTTTGCGCTCGGCATCATTACCATCCTATCAATCTTATTTTTGCCGATACCTGCATTTTTAATTGATATGGGCCTAGCTTTTTCGATCGCATTTTCAGTGCTCATCCTCATGGTCGCATTGTGGATCCAAAAACCACTTGATTTTTCTTCCTTTCCAACAATTCTTTTGATTGCGACAATGACGCGATTGTCACTTAATATTGCGACAACTCGCGTTATCCTATCCGACGGTAATTCTGGTGCAGATGCTGCCGGCAGTGTGATTGGTGGATTTTCTCAGCTTGTCATGGGCGGTGATTTTGTTATCGGCGTGATCGTGTTTCTTATTCTGGTCGTCGTTAACTTTATTGTTATCACCAAAGGCGCCACGCGTATCGCAGAGGTTGGTGCTCGATTTACACTTGATGCGATCCCAGGCAAACAAATGGCGATTGATGCAGATTTGTCCGCAGGTTTAATCAGCGAGCAGGATGCCCAGGCACGACGAAAAGAATTAGAGCAAGAAAGCTCGTTTTTTGGGTCCATGGATGGTGCATCCAAATTTGTCCGCGGTGATGCAATTGCTGGTCTTATTATTACAGGTATCAATATTTTTGGTGGCATAATTATTGGTTATGCAAGACACGGTATGGAAGTTGGTCAAGCAGCTGACGTTTTTGTCCGCTTATCCGTCGGTGATGGTCTGGTTTCCCAAATTCCTGCGCTAATCGTATCACTCGCAGCGGGTCTTTTGGTTTCGCGCGGTGGGCAGGTGGGTACCACCGATCAAGCGGTTATCAACCAGCTTAGCTTTTATCCGCGTGCATTGTTTGCAGCATCTGGATTGTTATTCTTGCTCGCGCTCATGCCAGGTTTGCCCTTCATTCCCTTTATGCTACTTGGCGGAATTTTGGCTTTTGGTAGTTGGTTGATCCCGCGACAAAGGATGGTTGTCGAACAGCAAGAACTTGCAGAAAAGCAACGTCAACTTGCTCAGAAAACCGAGACGGAACATGATTCAGTTAAACAGGTTTTAAAAACAGCTGAAGTGGAATTATTGCTAGGAAAACAATTATCTAGCGAGCTGTTAAATTCTCACGAAGAGCTTGCATTCCGTGTGAGCAAAATGCGTAAGAAATTTGCGACGCAATTTGGATTTGTTGTACCAGAGATTAAAGTCTCTGATGATATCTCCATTGATGAAAAGTCTTATCATATTAGAATTCATGGCACGACGATCGCAGCGAACAAACTGCGTGTTGGCGAACTAATGGTGGTCGTTGGAAATGGACGCAAACCTTCAGTACCAGGAGACGAGTTGCGCGAACCGGCATTTGGTATGCCAGCCATTTCTGTGCCTGAAGCTTTTGCTGATGATTTACGCCGGGAAGGTTTCCAACCCATTGATAACGTATCTGTGGTCCTCACACACTTAAGTGAAGTGATCCGCAATAACCTGCCACAATTACTATCTTATAAAGATATGAAAGTGCTCATTGAGCGCTTAGATCCAGAATATCGAAAACTTGCAGATGAAATATGTTCAAATCATATGTCATATTCTGGTTTGCAAGCTGTGCTAAAATTGCTCCTTGCAGAACGCATGTCTATTCGCAATTTACATCTTGTGTTGGAAGCGGTTGCTGAACTTGCGCCGCATATGCGAAAAACAGAACAGATTGTTGAGCATGTGCGCATAAGAATGGCGCAACAGCTTTGCGGTGATTTGGCGCAAAATGGTACTTTAAATATTTTGCGATTGGGCAGTGAATGGGATTCGGTTTTCCATCAAGCTTTAAAGCGCGACACCAAGGGTGAGGTGGTTGAGTTTGATATTGATCCGCGGCTTTTGGAAGAGTTTACTGAAAAAGCCACAGATATCATTCGTACCCATATGGACAAAGGTATTCCTTTTGTGCTCGTGTCGTCACCAGATGCACGCCCATATGTGAGGATGATTGTGGAACGTATATTTGCAACACTGCCGGTGCTTTCACATGTTGAAATTGCCAAAGGTATCGAGATTAACATACTAGGTTCGTTGTCGTGATAACCGATCCTGAGGGTACGATTTTAGCCCTCTTTGCTACCTTCTGTCGAATTGGTGGCTGTTTTATGGTGTTGCCGGGGATAAGCACCGCACGCGTGTCTTTAAGGATTAGGCTCTTTCTATCAATTGCCATTTCCATTGCGATTATCCCGCTTATGTGGGAACAAATTTACGCTGCAACTAAGGTGAGTAACAGCGCATATATTGTCTTGATTGCAAGTGAAACTTTTATCGGTGTAACGCTCGGCCTTATCGCCAGATATATAACGCTTGGTTTGCAATTCTCAGGGGCTGCATTATCTGCATCTATCGGTTTTAACGCTGCGCCATCGGGTGCAATCTTGCAAAATGAACCGCAAGGCGCAATTACAAATCTAATCACTGTCTCCGCAATTGTCTTGCTGTTCATTTCAGATTTTCATCATCTGGTTATTCAGACAATTGTTAATTCATATGACTTTATGCCTATCGGTACTGGGTTTGAAGTACGCATGGCTTTGGTGACATTGACCGATACGCTGGGGGAAACATTTTTACTAATGTTGCGTCTGGCAAGTCCTTTCATTGTTTATGGCCTAATTTTCAATCTTGCGATTGGTATGGTCAATAAGCTTGCGCCACAAATCCCGATCTATTTCATCTCCATTCCGTTTATTCTAGCGGGTGGTTTGCTGTTGATATATTTTGGTATCTCAAATTACCTCACGCTCTTTTTGGATGGCTTCATCCAAATTTTCCAAGGTTAGGTGAGGCATAGATGGCAGAGAAAAAATCCCAACGTTTGCAGCGAATTGTCAATATTCAGAGACAAAAGGAAAAGATGGCTGAAATCGAGTTGGCAGATGTTGTCAACGCACAACAATATAATCAAGATTCAATGGAATCTGTGCTTGATGCTTTGGGCACATTTGACCCCATTCACATGGTTTGCTCGGGGCACTATTCAAAGCGTTTATCAAACTTAGATATTAAAAAACGTCAGTTGCAGCTGCATCGCGAAATGCAAGAAAAAAACATGATGAAAGAACGTGTTAAAGCTGATCGTTTGGAAGAGAAGGTCGATGCCTTTAAGATGGATGAGGCGCGAGAGGCAGAAGACGAAGGACTTCAAGATTTAATTGATACGATCAGTGGCGGAAAAAAATCCAGCCTCTGGTAAGCCTGACATGAGATAATTTTTAAAGATAATTATTTCAGCTAGGCATTCCTATGGCAGTTTCAGTTAACACAGATTTGATTATGGGCGTTATCAACGCCGCACAACCTTCAAGCATCGCAGCCGCGGACGCAAAGCTTAGTGCAAAATCTGTCTCCAGAATTGAAATCGCTGCAGCTGGCGATGAGTTTGCAAAAGAGCTGCTTAACTCTCAAACCCAATCATCACCCGCAAAAGACCTTTCAGATTTGCGCAGTAGCTTTACTCAGCCAAATCAATCCGATGCGCATAAAAAGTTTGAATCAATGGTGCTCCATCAATTTGTGCAACATATGTTGCCAAGCGATTCTAGTGTGATTTTTGGTGAAGGCATGTCAGGCGATGTTTGGAAAAGCATGATGGCTCAACAAATAGGTGATGCGATATCTAAGGGTGGCGGGATTGGTATTGCTGATCAAATGCTCGCTGATAAAGCAAATACAGACGCAAGCCCACTTGGTACAGCCGCCAACATCATAAATGCGCGACAGCGCGATTTAATTGACAGCTTAAACGACACTTAATCCCTGACTTCGAACAAGGAATACACAAATGAGACAAGCGGCACATACAGCACAACCAAACGAAATACGTTTTGGAAATGTATTGGGGCGTTTGGAAGCTCTTCTGGATTTAGAAAATGCTAAGATTGGTAAAGACACTAGCTTTGATATTACAGCTTCCAGCACACATAAAAGCCGTTGCCTTTATGAAATGACAATATTGTTGAAAGGCTTTCGCCCTGAGCAAATACGTCCTGAGCATCAGAGCTTGTTGATGAAGGTTCAAGAGAAGTTGGCAGTTAATAAGCGGAAACTTGAAATCCATATGGATGCTGTTCGAGGTATTGCTGAGTTGCTAAAAGATGCACACAAAGATGCCGAAGATGATGGCACTTACTCGATGAACCAGTTTGGTGGATACGGCGCTTACGAACTCTCATGATTAAAACCTTGATAATTGGCGTATGGGTTGCAGCTGTTGCACTTGGTTCTGTTTACGGGGCCATTACGATGGCAAAGCCTTCCCCCCCGCAAGAAGAATTAGATAAAGCTGCGTTCTATGCAAAGCTAGAACGCGTGGATAGCGATGTTATATCCGTCCCAGTTATCAGCGGTGGTAAAGTGCATGGATATTTTCTAACCCAGGTTAGTTTTCTGATCGAACCAAAAGACATGGAAGTCTTTCCAATTACTCCGCAGGAAATGCTCAACGATATTTTAATTACGCAATTTATCGGCAATCGCATTATTGATTTTCCAAATATGACGAATTTTAATCTTGAGGGCTTTCGAGAACTTGTTGGAACTGCACTCAACGAACGTGTTGGTCGCGAAGTATATCATGACATCGTCATTGGTCGTTTAGATTATCTAGGTAAAGCCGATATCAGATCAAACATCCGTCAAAAACGCTATTCAATGAGTGAAGGCGGTGAAGGTGTTGGTGAAGAGTAATATAGAGCTTACTTAATTAGCTTCAGGATTTCGGTATTGCTCATTAACGATGCCGAATTCCGCCAATAACCGTCCAAAAGCAATCTGCATATGATACAACCCAATGATCAACGACTTGTGCTTGATCGCCGATTTTAAAGACCTAAATGGCGAAGCTGCCAATAAAAGGCAGGATTTTAAAATCGTCTTGGTTCTGTTCTTTGAAGCTCGAGTTTCGATAATCGCTGAAATCGCGCCATTGCGATAACTTCTCGCATTGACCCATCGAAAAGTAGAGCGGCGCTCAGGGACATCTTCCAGAACCGGAGCTTCATTGCACCATGCAAATGTAAACCCTTGAATTTGGCAGCGCTTATAAAAATCACTGTCACCGCCGCCAATAAAGTTAAATTGCGGCTCTAAAAAGGGTTGAGGCATCTTATCAAGAACGCCGCGCGTAATAACCACATTGCCTGACGAATATAAGATTGGAACGGCACCGGTAACTTTATAATGTGGCTCAAAAACGGGGTGCCGCTTCCAAACATCTGCAGCATTTTTATGAAACTGTTGTAACTGAGGGCCACCGACAATATCGCACTTTGTATCTTGTAGAGTATTTAAATGATTATGCAGCCAATTCTCATCCGCAATTTCATCATCGTCAATGACGGCAAGCCATCTAAAGTTTGGAAATTCTGAAAGTGCTTTTGCCCAGCCTGCGTTATACGCATGGCAATTGCCGCGGTCATGGGCGATGATCACCAAGCCCTGCAGAGCATTCTCACGCATAAATTTTGCTGAAGCAGCAGCGCCATCGGCATCATCATGATTATCCATCACAATCACGGCAAAAACCTTATCAATCGTTTGCGATGCTAATGACTTAAGTGTGAGTAACACCTGTTCAGGCCGTTTAAATGTTGGCAGTGTGACCACTATCTCAACATCGTCAGCTTTTAGACCTTCTGTGCGGTAAAAATCTGAAACATTCATTTTGTAAACGACCCAATATCTCTTTGTAATGAGCATAAAGTGATGATCTAAATATATTATTGATGATTATCTTCTATTTTAATCAACTCGTTTAACCCGGATTTGACCTTTTTTCGCTATAAGCGCTTCAAGGGGTGATTTATGAAGCTTGTATTTTTAACATCATTGGTTCCGGTCGAAAATCCAAAGTCTGGTTATGATATAGCCAATCGTGTTGTTGTCGATGGGTTATTATCGCTTGGCGTTAAGCTCAAAATCATCGGCTATTTAACCCCAGGAGAAAAGCCCGCTTACCCTGATGATACAGTTGTGCTTGATGATTTAGAGGTGACCAATTCCAAGGTTGGAAAATCACAAAAGATGAAATGGTTGCTGCGTGCTTTAATAAATCAAACGCCAGTTTCTGTTGCAAAAATGCTTCAAACGTCATCGCAAGACATCAATTCAGCGCTTAATGCCTGTCATCCTTATGATGGTTTGTTCTTAAATTCAGTGCAATTACCCGGGGCGTTTATTGGTCAATTTAGCAAAGATAAGTTCGTCTTCCTTGCGCATAATGTTGAATCTGAATCTGCATATAAAAATGCGCTAAATGCATCAAACCCGCTATCGGCTTATCTGTTTAAGCGTGAAGCAAAACTGTTAAAGCATATTGAAGAGCAATTATGCGGGCATGCAAAGCATGTATTCACCTTGGCAGATGGTGACCGTGCGGGCTTAAACATTGAAGCGAAATCATCTCATTTACCGCTCGTCACCCAAATTAAACAAACCCAAAACGCTATCGCTGTAAAACCGAAATACGATCTTGGGTTAATCGGCACATGGAGTTGGGCAGCTAACAGATCTGGGCTGGATTGGTTCTTAGGTGAGGTTGTTCCCCACATACCCGGTCTTAAAATTGCAATCGCCGGTAAGGTATCGAACTTGCCTTTGGGGATACCGAAAAACATTGAGTTTTTGGGTCGCGTGGAAGATGCGCATGAATTTATAAATTCATGTCAGATTATTCCTTTGATTAGCCGTGAAGGCACCGGTGTTCAATTAAAAACTATCGAGACATTTGAAATGGGCTTGCCGACTGTCGCGACCAAAAGTTCACTGCGAGGGTTAGATCAATTACCCTCAAATTGTGTTGTGGCAGACGGCGGCAAAGAGTTTGCAAAAGCGCTCGTTGATATGTCCGACCGGATCAAATCTGGAGAAGAATTAAAAATCAACGGGAGCAATTTCCATCAAAACCAACTTAGCCAACTTCTAACATCTTTGGAAAACGGGTTAAAACGATTGGATGTGTCACAAAAGGAATTGCAAACATCGTGACACAGAAGCAATTAAAAGATAACCAACAGCTTGATATCTTGGGTATCAAAGTTGAAAATTGGAGCTGGGACGAGGGCTTTTCCAATATCTCTGGGCGATACCTGCTGGACAATGAGCAATCGATTTTTGCCTTTATAAATGCACATAATGCTAATATTTCTATGCGCGATCCTCAATATCGAAATTGCATAAATGAGGCGATTGTCCTACCCGATGGCGTGGGGGTTGATCTTGCGACTAAAATTTCCAGTGGGCAAAAATTCAAGGCCAATTTAAACGGTACTGATCTGATACCTGCTCTGATGGTATATTTTCAAAAACCGATGAAAGTTGCTCTCATAGGCGGCGAGAATATGGTTGTTAAACGTGCAGCTGAAAAGTTTAAAGCAGCAACGCCATGGCATGAATTTATCGTTGTTTCCGATGGGTATTTTAGCCGCGAAGACATTCCGAAAATCCTATCTGAGTTAAAAGCTGAAAAGCCTGATATTCTTCTTGTTGGGATGGGCAGCCCCATGCAGGAAAAATGGGTTGAAGAATATGTAACGATTGAGCATGCAAAACTTGTGTTTACCGTGGGTGCATTGTTTGATTTTGTTTCTCATATTGTGCCGCGTGCGCCAGCGTCCTGGCGGAAATTACGTATTGAATGGATCTATCGACTTTCACTAGAGCCTAAGCGACTTTGGCGTCGATACATTCTTGGCAATCCGCTGTTTCTCTGGCATGTGGTTCGCAAACGATATTTTCAATGATTGTTAGACAATGACGACAGCAGTAATAACAGCGACCTATAGCGCAGATTTCGAACGATGCGCGTTTTTATGTGAAAGCATGGACCAACGTTTACAAGGTGATTGGACACACTATCTCCTTGTGGCTGATATTGATCGTGAGATATTTAGTAAGCTGGAAAGCAACAAGCGCAAAGTCATTACGGAAAGTCAGATTTTCCCTTTCTGGTGCAGATCATTTCCCGATCCGATTAGCACGCGTCATGCTCGAGTTTGGCTTACGCCATTCTCACGCCCATTACGTGGCTGGCACGCTCAGCAGCTACGAAGACTAGCTATCGCACGCCATATTAAAGAAGATATCATGCTCACGCTCGATTCTGATGTCGTCGTTGTTAATAACTACCATGTTGATGATTTGGGTGATGCGGACGCAGCGCGGTTTTATCGCCATGAAGATGCATTTGATGAGGGCATGCAAGAGCATCTTTTATGGTCAAAAAATGCAGGTCGATTGTTGGGTATATCAGAGCCTGTAGTTTCCAAAACAGATTATATCACGACGTTTATAGCGTGGCGCCGTGAAACCGTTTGCGACATGCTTGATCATATCGAAACGCACAATAAGTGTCATTGGATGCGTGCAGTTGTCAGGCAATCTCAAATGTCCGAATGCATGATCTATGGCCGATATGTTGATGAAGTTCGCATGGGCCGCAATCATCTGCCAACGGGTCATTCATTGTGTCATGTTCTATGGGATGAAAATGCTGCTGAGCCCAACAAGGATGGTTTAAAAAAGTTTATCAAGAGAATGTCCAATGAACAGGTTGCCGTTGGTATCCAGTCATTTGTTGGCATTCCCATGGATGATATTCGTACGGTTATTAACGAAACACACCCGCTGTAATTGCTCTAAAATTAAACAATATTTCTTAGTCGCCAGTTGCAGTCTTTTTGATAATCGGTGCTACACTGCGCATTGCAGGGTAGGTTAGTAGTAGTGATGTGAGATACAAAAGACCAAACATGACATTGAGCATAATAAACCAATTGTCATCTGCTGCGAACATCAAAAGTATCCAAGATAAAAAGCATGCCTTCATAAAGCCAATAATGGCGGCATTGGCTGTCCGTAGTAATGTTCGGTTCACAGCATAAAGTAACTCGGAGTGATATTCAGTTAGGTTTCTGAACACCGGCACTAACAACACCATGATTAAATATGGCGATATTTCAGCGACATTTTCACCGAGTATGTTTGGAAATATCCACTTGATAAACGCTAATGCTAAAATCCCTGCGAGTGAAATGAAGGCAATCGCTGCTTCAAATATCACCCGATATTTAAGGGATTGAATGGTCGCCTTCGTGCGCATGATTTGCTGAATTATCAACATAAAGAGTGAACGTATAGGCAGTGCTGTTATATCAACAAGGCGCATGAGGATTGCATAGACCCCAGCAATTTGCGGCCCACCTATTGCGAGTACCAGAATTTTATCAAGTTCAGCTTGTGCGTAGTAAACAATTTCAGAGGAAGCAACCGCAAGGGAATCAACCCATCGCGCTAAATACATCTTCAAACACCAGCGCATTTTGACACGTGGGTAATAAAATACAAGCGCGATCATTGCCGATATTGCATTTGCGGATATGTAGTAAATACCCCATTGCTCAATAGAAGTATCGGAGGCGAATGCAAATGCAAATGCAGCAAGCATTTTCATTATGGTTGCGATGATGACTAAAATTGAACCCGCGGCAAATCTGTACAAGCCATTTAAAATAATGGTGGTGATTTCCATCGTTCGCCAAAAAATAACTTCTGCAAATACAATGCACATGAATGCAATCAAGGACATTTCATCGGCAAAAATAATAGTATAAACCGCATAGGCGATCAGACCGATTACAGGAAGCGATAATACGCTGCCAACAATAAGGCCTGGGGTGTATACACCCAATAGCCGTCGTTTAGAGGTTGCGATGCGATACATCGGAGATGCAAAACCAAATGCAACAAGGCGGGATAAAATAATCCCTGCTGCAGATGCTGTTGCAAAAAGGCCAAAATCCTCAACAGCTAAAGTATTTGCAATAGCTATAAAATATCCAAGGGAAATGAACAGACGACCCACTGATCCGCCGAGCAATGTTGCGTAATCCTGAATGCGTCCGATATTTTGTCGAACTAGTAGATTTAGACGTCCAAACATTGGAGGTTTACTGGCCTTCTGGGTCGTTCACTATAACCCAGCTATATCCCGAATTATAAAATTTATTACTAAGATACGGGTACTTATCGCAAAAATTAGGATAAATGATGGAGAAAATAAATCAAAATTGCTCGACAGCTGTCTGTTGTTAATATTTTGTTACCCATAACTGCTTACTGTACATTAACACATGCAGTTTTGCTCCGTTGGTTAGCCACTTGCGGCGGTTTATTATTCAAATTGGGTCGTTATGCGTCAGAAAAGGCAGTCTTTATTAGATCTTGCTTCCAGTTCACCTCAGAACAGAGGTCAACAGGATATACGTTCTGATGCGCAAAATAACGTCAAAATCCGTTCAAAAGTAAAACCGAAGCCAAAGGTAAAGCCGAAGGCAGAGCAAAAACATCAAAATACCGCGGTTGAACCTCAATTGGCGCCAAAGCCATCTGTTCGAGCGCAAGGTTTAAAAGGTGATGCGCCCGCAAATGTGAAAAGCAAGAGCTCGAAAAGGTTTAATTTTTTAAACCGTGATCAAGAGGCCGATGCGCATTATGAAGAACCACAATCAAAACCGGCAGATCCAGCGCCTGAATACTCAACTTCATATGAAATTGATCCAGACAAGCCGCTCTTAGATCTCTTTATAATTATGCGTCATATGTGGGCAAAAAAATGGCTCATTATCGCATGCGGTATTATCGGAGCAGCGATAGGCGTATTCGTTGCTATATCAACACCGCACAAATATTATGCTGATAGCAGATTGATCCTCGATCCACGAGATGTTCAAGTTACAGACACAGTAAACAGCAACAATCAGGCAAGCTCTCAGGTTCTGTTGGCTGTGGTTGATAGCCAAATGCAAGTCGCGCGTTCAACGAGTGTACTAGAGCGTGTTGTTGAAAAACTGAGATTAGATCAAGATCCAGAATTTAATGGTGCGGACGATGCTGGTATTTTGTCGAAATTAAAACGTATATTATCATCAAGTTCTCAATCAAATGATCCGTTTGAAAACGCTGTTACTTATTTGCGAGACAATATGGGTTTGGCGCGAGATCCAGAAACGTTCCTTGTGTATATTGGTGCGAACACAAACAATGCGGAAAAATCCGCGTTGGTCGCCAATACAATTGTTGAAGAATATTTGGTGGAATATAAGCAGCAACAATCAGGGATTTTTGCAAAAACAACCAGCTCAATTGAAGTAAGATTAGAAGAGCTTCGCAAGAAGCTGGACGTTGCTGAAAAAGGGGTTGTTGATTACCGGTCAGAGAATGACATTATCGATGTTGGCGGTGGGGTTATCAACGAGAAGGAAATGTTAGCTCTAAGTAATGAGCTTGCTAGAGTTCGTGCCGATCAAGTTGCAAAAACTGTGCTCGCAAATGAGCTGAGAAATGCAGATCTTGATGGTTTGATCTCAGGCTCGTTCCCCCAAGCTGCACTAACGCCGACATTAAGTGAACTTCGTAAACAGTATACAGAAGCAAAATCAAAAAGTGATTCACTAGCTGTTGGATTGGGG
The DNA here is from genome assembly GCA_039986595.1 of Lentilitoribacter sp. GTDB lineage: Bacteria > Pseudomonadota > Alphaproteobacteria > Rhizobiales > Rhizobiaceae > Lentilitoribacter. Next base: position 132,005 of record JBDWQJ010000004.1, on the reverse strand, counting down.
CCACGTCATCCTCAGTATATTGCAGCTAAAGCGTCTGCGGATGCGGTGGCAACCGAAATTAAAAATGAACTCACTCGTATTGTTTCATCGACACAAAACGACGTGCTTCGCGCGCGTGATTCTGAAGGTCAACTCGCTGATAAGTTATCGGTGTTGAAAACCCGTGCGTCCAATCAATCAACCGAGAATGTTGGTCTTCGTGAGTTAGAGCGCAAAGCTGATGCAATTCGCCAAATTTACGAAAGTTTGTTGCGTCGTGCGCGTGAGACGACTGAGCGTGGAAATTTGGAAACATCTGTTATTCAGGTGATTGCAAAAGCAGAACCACCGCAACATCCGTCCACAACATCGCGAAAAACAACTGTCATTTTATTCGGCATAATTGGTGGTATGTTGGGTTTGGCAATTGCGTTTATTTTGGGGTCTCTGGAAAGCCTAAAACAGCATACGAAAATGAAAGGTTCGAACCGTCAGCAAAGCTATGCGTCACAATCGAAATCAGATCGTGAAGATATAGATGCCATGCAAAACCATGATGTAACGTTTGATGAGCAGATCCCAGGTAGAGCTGCACAAGATCACAGACAGCAGCCTAATCATGGCGAACATTCGCATGATTATAACCGTTCGCCGGTTACTGCTCCACAACGTGCTGAAAATTATAATCAACGGCCGATGCCGCAATATCAACCGCAACAAATGCCGCAGCAAAACCCTATTTATCCGCCACAGTTTAATCCGGTTGTGATGGCGCCGCATTATGTTGCGCCACAAGCTGTTATGCCCAATGGATATCCAGTTCAACAAACTCAGTGGCAAGCACCGCCTGCAGCGCCTGCGTATCAGCAGCCGTTGGCGACACATATGCCAACCCAAGAACAGGCACATAGCGCGCAACCAGTTCAAACAGAACAGCCAGTTGAACAAGCGTCAATACAGCAAACTGATAATCGTGAAAAGGTCATGCGGTTGAAAAGTGATGTGCAAAGGCTACGTGCTGAGCTTGAAAGCTGGGCGCAGTCTAGAAACAACTAAGCCCAACATTAATGTCGGGCTCAGCATCAAATCAAAAATATAAAATTATAAAATGGCTTTAAAACACGCCAGCGCCTTCATCAGCTGTGCCTGCTAGCTGGCGGAACGCACCAAACAATTCACGCCCCATACCAAAATGGTTAGCTGAGAAATCAATCGTCTCTGCTTCGCGAGCGGCAAACTCATTTGCGTCCATGAGCACATTAAGCGTGCCTTCAATTGCATCCAAGCGGATCATGTCGCCATCGCGCAATCGAGCAATGTTACCGGCATCTTTGGCCTCAGGTGTCATGTGAATTGCAGCTGGTACTTTACCGGATGCGCCTGACATACGTCCATCGGTCAATAATGCAACTTTTTGCCCACGATCAAGCAACACACCCAAAGGCGGTGTTAGCTTATGAAGCTCAGGCATGCCATTGGCTTTTGGGCCTTGGAAACGCACTACAGCAATAAAATCGCCTGTAAGTTCTCCGGCTTTAAACGCGGTTTGAAGTTCTGATTGATCATTGAAGATTTTTGCAGGTGCTTCAACAATCATGTTGTCTGTCTTAACGGCCGAAACTTTGATAACAGATTTACCAAGGTTTCCTTCAAGAACTTTTAGCCCACCATCTTTGCGGAATGGTTCGGCTAAAGTTGCAATCACTTTTGGATCAGCGCTAACCTTTGGTGCAGGGATGTGGTGAATATTACCTTTTTCACCCAATTGTGCTTCAACGCGATAAGCGGATAATCCATCACCCCAAACAGTGCGGACATCATCATGCAACATACCATTGTCTAAAAGCTCACCAATGAGATAACCCATGCCACCGGCTGCTGCGAAGTGATTTACATCCGCAGGTCCATTTGGATAAACGCGTGCGAGCAAAGGTATAGTGTCTGAAAGATCAGAAATATCCTGCCAGGTGAGTTGAATGCCTGCAGCTTTTGCCATCGCAACAATGTGCATTGTATGGTTGGTCGAACCGCCCGTAGCATGCAAACCGATAACACCGTTCACGATAGAACGTTCATCGATCATTTCACCTGCTGGGGTAAATTCATTACCCTGTGCTGTAATAGCAATCGCCCGCTTTGTTGCTTCAGACGTTAGCGCATCGCGCAATGGTGTGCCCGGATTTACAAATGACGCGCCAGGAATATGAAAGCCCATAATTTCCATCAACATCTGGTTGGAATTGGCAGTACCATAAAACGTGCATGTTCCAGGTCCGTGATAAGATTTAGACTCTGATTCAAGCAATTCTTCACGGCCAACCTTGCCTTCGGCATAGAGCTGACGTGTGCGTGCTTTATCTTTATTAGATAAGCCGCTTGTCATCGGTCCTGCTGGCACAAATACCGCCGGCAAGTGACCAAATGTCAAGGCTGCGATTGTCAGGCCTGGTACGATTTTATCGCACACACCTAAATAAAGCGCCGCATCAAACATGTCATGCGACAAACCAACCGCCGTTGCCATGGCAATTACATCGCGAGAGAAAAGCGATAATTCCATGCCCGGTTCACCTTGGGTGACGCCGTCACACATTGCAGGTACGCCACTTGCAACTTGTGCTGTGCCACCAGCTTCGCGTGCTGCTTTTCGAATGATATCAGGAAACTTTTCAAATGGCTGATGCGCCGACAACATGTCGTTATACGCATTGATAATTGCCAGATTGGGTGTGTCGCTCCCAGCAAGGTCCAGCTTATCTTCAGGGCTACTTGCAGCAAAACCATGCGCTAAGTTTGTACAGCCTAGTTTTGAGCGGTGTGGACCCTTGGAGCTCGCAGCTTTAACCCGATCAAGATAAGGTTCACGAGTTGGTTTTGAGCGTTCAATTAGTCGATGTGTTACATCCAAAATTCGCTTATCAGCGGACATGGTTTTCTTCTTTCCTATCGGCAAAGAGCCAAGTTAGATTATGGTGCCCAATATAAGTTTATTGAGCCATTTAATGCTTCGATAACAGTGCGAATTGGCGGCGCTTCGGCCAATTCTGCATTTAATGCTTGGTCGAGAACAGAACGTTTCCCGTCGCCTTCAATATGCAATACAAGATAAGACGAATTCACAATAACAGGTAATGTAAGTGTGAGGCGAGGCTCGCCTGCACCCTCAGCTTCCATCTGAATGATAGCACTTTCGCATGACATCATTGTGGCGGTTTTCAAATTATTGCCGCCTGGGAAAAATGATGCGGTATGCCCATCCAATCCCATACCAAGAACAGTAATATCAATGTTTGGGTAAGCCTTTAAAACACCATCAAGCGTTGCTTCTGCTTGGTTGATGTCTTGGCCGTCTTGCCAAAAACTAATCAGCTGCGCGTTCGTAGCTTTTCCTTGCAATAGGTTGTCTCGGATAAGCTTTTCGTTTGAGCGATCATCACCGGGAGGAACATAACGTTCATCCACCATGATGACAGAAACCTTATCCCAATCAACGTCGTGCTTTGATAACTTATCAAAGAAAACTTTTGGCGTTGACCCACCAGAAACAGCAATCGTAGCAGTACCATTTGCATTGATTTTATCTTGCAAGCGCTTGGCAACATCATCAGCAAGACCTGCTGCCAGTGCGTCTTTATTCTCAAAATTATGCGGTATTACTTTACTAGTCATTATCGTACCATGTGCGCCCATCGCGCTCAATTAATCCAATAGCCTGACTAGGTCCTGAAGTTCCTGCAGTATAGGTTTGCGCGAGTTGTCCGGTTTGCTCCCAAGCCGTAAGAATTGGGTCAATCCATTCCCATGCAGCTTCCACTTCATCACCACGCATGAAGAGTGTTTGGTTGTTACGAATAACATCAAGCAACAAACGCTCATAGGCATCAGGATGGCGAACATCAAAGTTTTCTGCAAAACTCATATCAAGTGGCACATGGCGCAAACGCATTCCACCAGGACCAGGATCTTTGATCATAATCCATTGCTGCACAGCTTCATCTGGTTGCAGGCGAATGACCAATTGGTTTGCATGCACAACTTGATCCGCAGCCCCAAAGATAGAGTGTGGAACAGCTTTGAAATTAATAACAATTTCAGACACACGGTTTGGCATGCGTTTACCTGTGCGCAAGTAAAACGGAACACCGTTCCAACGCCAGTTTGAAATCTCTGCTTTAATCGCAACATATGTTTCAATATTTGAAGGTTTGCCAAGCTCATCAAGATAACCTGAGACTGGCCCACCATCAGATGCGCCTGCTTTATATTGACCGCGCACAGTTAGTTTGTCCGTATTGCCAGCGTCAATTCTCTTGAGCGAACGAAGAACTTTAAGCTTTTCATCGCGCACATTTTCAGCATCCATGGATGCAGGTGGTTCCATTGCAACAAGACACATCAGTTGTACAAGGTGGTTTTGCACCATATCGCGCAATGCACCTGCATTGTCATAATAGCCTGCACGTCCTTCAAGCCCGACAGATTCAGACACGTTGATCTGAACGTGGTCAATGTGAGCAGAGTTCCACAATGGTTCGTAAAGCACATTGGCGAAGCGCAAAGCCATGAGGTTTTGCACGGTTTCCTTGCCCAAATAATGATCAATGCGGAAAACTTGTTCTTCTTTAAAGACTTTTGCGATTGTGTCATTCAGCTCCCGAGCTGAGGCAAGATCACGACCCAATGGTTTTTCGACAACAACGCGCGTTTTATCAGTGATCAATCCATGTTGACGGATGTTTTCAGAAATATCACCAAATAAAGACGGGCCAACGGCCATGTAAAAAGCTCTGACGCGATCTTCGCTACCTTCAAGCTTCTCAACCAAAATGTCCCAGCCCTTGTCTGATTTTGCATCAAGCGCAACATAATCAAGGCGCTTTACAAATTTATCAGCTTCGGCTTGGTCAAATTCCTTTGGTTTGACGTGCTCTTTGAGCGCCGCCATAGCAAAAGCTTGGTACTCTTCTTGCGACTTTTCCGACCGAGATGCACCAATGATGCGGGTAGGCTCGGAAAATTGCCCTGCTGCTTGTCGATGATAAAGTGCTGGAAGAAGTTTTCGTTCGGCTAGGTCGCCGGTTCCACCAAAGACAATATAGTCAAAGGGATCTACAGGTATGATCTGACTGCTCATGATTTTCATCCATGTTTGGTATAGCAGTTACATAATCTAATCGATTTAAAAATGCTAGTATAAATCTTAAAAAATCTCAATTTTCGTTGAAATACAGAAATAGCCCCGCAAAAATCGGGGCTATTAAACTGAAGCAGAACTGTGAATTAATTGTTGTTCGCAACAATAACAGGAACCAATAGATCGCCCCAATTTCCATTGCCGCCATGATGACGTGCAGAGCGAATAAGTTCAACAGAAACACCTTCGTCAACGGCTTTCATGATGGAGTTATTCAAGCGGTGTAAATCATTTGCAAGGCGATGAATTGATGCTTGCTGATTTTCCGGCATTGAATGTGACTGCTCTTCTGCTCTTTCTTTAACGCGTGTCTTAGGTGCCATGATAGTCTCCATTATTAATACTGTTTGATCACATGGATCATTAATTTGTAAATTTTAGTCACAGACTGAAAAAAGAATTTCTCTTTAATGCTTAAATCCATGCTGGCTTGTGACTAGATTTACAGAAGAGAGATGTTTCGGCGAGTAAATAGTTATAAAAACGCCATAAAAGCGGGTAATGCTGTATAGTATTTGACAATTAGTTCTTGTAAATTTGTCAATTTTGTAAAAATATGTATCGATAGATTTAGTAAAAAATTGTAAATTGAGATAAAAATTGGCTGAACAAAAAGTATTTCTTGGCCCTCGCGTCAGGCGCATCCGCAATTCATTGGGCTTAACCCAGACATCAATGGCCGCAGATTTAGATATCTCTCCTTCATATCTAAACCTCATTGAGCGAAATCAGAGGCCGTTAACGGTTCCATTGATCATAAAGCTGTCTTCTGTTTACAAAATTGATCCGCAAGAGCTGCAGGTTGAGGGTGCAGGGACATTAAGCGCACTTAAAGAAGTATTTGCGGACCCACTTTTGTCCGGTGAATTGCCAGGCGATCAAGAACTGGTTGAGATTACCGACGCAGCTCCAAATGCAGCTTCCGGCATTGTTAAACTGTATAGGGCATATCGCGAGCAGCAAGAACGATTAAGTGATTTATCTTCCATGCTGGCAAAAAACGAGGGTGGCCCGCAAATCTCTGGTTCGAGACTACCCATTGATGTTGTGCGGCAAGTTTTTGAAGAACGCCCAAATTACTACGGGCGGATTGATGAAGCAGCGGAGAAATTTAGCGAAGAGTATATTTCCTCTGAGGAGCCGACAGTTTCACTGCGCGATTGGCTGAAATCAAAGCACGGTATTAGCGTTAAAATATTACCTATTAAAACCATGCCAAACTTGCGTCGACGACTTGATCGCCATTCGATGAGATTATTTCTGTCCGCGAGATTGTCGCCACAGGATAGATTGCGCGAGATTGCAATTGAAGTTGCAATGCTAGCGCTTGCAACACCCATTCAATCTGAATTGGAAGGATTAAATCTGCAAGGCGATGAAGCCATCCGATTAGCGCGCTATGAGCTGTCACGATATGCAGCTTTGGCCATGATGATGCCTTATGGCAAGTTTTATGCAAGTGCAAAGCGTGATGAATACGATGTTGATGCCTTAAGCGCACAGTTTAATGTTTCATTTGAACAGGCCGCAACACGTCTAACAACGATGCAACGTGCTGACTTGCCACTCATCCCTTATTTCATGCTGGAAGTGGATAATGCTGGTAACATTGTCCGGCGAACAGGTGCGAAAGGCTATCCGCGTTCTCAATTTGGCGGAAGCTGCCCCAAGCATAGTATTTATGCAGCATTTTCATTGCCAGGTCAGGTTTTCATTGATGAAGTCGAACTTGCAGATGGCGCTAATTTTGTCACGATGGCACGAACAGTTGATGGTTTAATGGGATCAATGAAAGATCCTGTGCGCCGGACAGCAATCATGCTGTGTTGTGCATCTGAACATGGGTATCAACTCAGCTATTTTAATGATCGCACGACAGATAAAAAACTCGAAGTTGGTCCCGCATGTCGACTATGTGAGCGTCAGGGATGTGTTTCAAGAGCAGAGCCATCCATCACAAGGCCTCTTGGTCTAGATGAAATGGTAACTGGCTTGAGTGCCTTTGATTTTCAATAATCCAGGCATGCTGTTTTAGCTGCGCGGTGGTCTGAAAAAAAATGCGACCAACCAGATTGGTATGACAACAATAGAGCCAAGAACAAGATTTGGTATAGCCCATTCAGCACCGCGTTGTAAAAGCGCAAATACATCGTCTGGTGTCAGGCCAATGTCTGACAATAGGTCTGAGGCGGAGATATTTAATGCAGATAAAATCGCCCCCGCGACCAAAGATGCCAAGCAAATTTTAAAGATTGCAGATAGTATCTGAAGCATTTAACTCACCGTTGTTCCCTATAATTGTCGGCGTAAATATGTAATTTCGCAAGTGTTTTTTACAATATTACTGAAAATCAAGATCAGGAATTGGTGGGGACATAATCGGATTTGGCCAAGATCCACCAATAAAGAGTGAAAGTGGCGGAGGTGTTAAAATGGGCGCTGATGCAGCATCGTTATCCGTTGATATTACATCAACAGGCTTATTTCCAAGCGTTGCAAGTAGTGCTAAACTACTCTTTGCAAAAGGAACAATTCCACTCAAAGTAAGTATTTGATCATCTGTGCTGACTTGCGCAGTTTGTAAGCGAGCAACACCACTATCAATCTCGGCACTTAACACAGATGTTTCAAAATCGATCGAACCACTTTCGACATCTCCCAGTGTGAAGAATTGTCTCTTCTCAGCTAGCTGTTTCACAAGTTCAAGATCAAGGCCTGGTATGACACCTTCACTAATCTCAACTTCAATGTTCCCCGAAATATCTGAAACCGTAGTTGCCCATAAAGGTGTTTCTGAACGAAGTTTTAAATCAATATTCCCAACCCCGTGAGGTAGTGGGCCATTGATTTCAAGTGTTTCAAACACATCGCCAAAATTGATCCCGCGGGAAGAGAATGAGATCTCCCCACCGCCATCAATACCTTTTTCGGAAATAGAAACTTTTGCAAAAATCTGCCCATCGTACGCGTTGGCATCGCCAATATTAAATGTCGCAATCTCTTGATTAACCTGAACCCCAGCTGCAAGATTGGACATCTCAATAGGGCCAAAATTTGCTGATTGTGCGGATAATCGTAAATCAAGACCGACCTGTTTTAAAAAGCGGGTATCGATGGTGTCAGCAATATCATCGCTTGATTTTGGAATTGGGGTAAACGCGCGAAGAAACGAGCCAATGTCTAGATTGTTAAATGCAAGCGTGCCGTTGATGACAGGCGGCGCATCATCTGGCAATGTGAAATCCAAAATCCCAAGGCCGCGATTTTCGCCAATACGGATAATGAGATCATTAAATTTCGCGGCATTGAGTGAGCCTGAAATATCCGCTTCAAACTCCACTTCACCAAGCGCGGCACCAGGGATAATCTCACTGCCTGACCATTCTAAAACACGTCTGACCGATGGGCTATCAGCAACCACAGCGCCCATAATAAAGACCCGCTCACCTAATTCTATATCGCCAATATAATTGAGATTAAACATCGCAGAATTCATATTAATGTTCATGGTGACATTTTCACCAGCGAGAAAAGATAGTGGTTGTTCGTTACGTCCTTCCAAATTAACTTCTTGGCCGCGAAGGATGGCGCTGAGATTGAAGTCTAACGGGGTATCATCCCCGCTCCAGATGATTTGCCCGTTGATAGATGTAATGCGTTCAGGATCTGAGCCCGGGTTTGTAACAATAGATAAACTGCCACCTTCAATCGCAAGATTTCCCAGATTTAAAAATTCTCGTAAATTATCACCGCTTGCGCTGGCTGAACTGAGCTGAAACGAACTTTGTTGCGTTTGAATTTCGCCCCCTAAAATATTCTTAGATGGAAGCCAATTTGAACTTCCATTCTGATAGAGTTCAAAATTAACTGACGGACGCACCAATCGGTAATTTGAAAAATTCGGCTCACCCAATATGGCGGAAAATAAACTGACATCAGCAGAAAAAAGGTCTGCTTGCATAAGCGGATCTGAGTTTGGATCTGAGATATCACCGATTGTGATATTGCTAATTTCAATATTTGCACGTGGCCAGAGGTTTATTTGCGGATTGCTTTCAAATGTAACAGGATGGCCAACGATATTGGATATCTCGGTTTTAAACTGATCTCTGACAAGTTCAGTAGAGATCATATAGGGTAGCGCAAACCACACGAGCACCGACAGCGCTAATATGCCCGTCATCATCATGCTTACTCGTTTAAGCAATTTGTTTTTGCTCCAAATTGGCAAAGAAAACCCCATCCATATCCGCAATTTAATATTTGCGCATTTTTTAGCATGACAAAAGGTAAAAGTTCAGGCCAATTTTAAATAAATTTTGCACGCGGTTGCAATTAATCGATTTAGGACTAGAAATACGAAAAAAAACCTCTATGCATGATAGCAAGGCACGACGCTTTATCCTACCCTGACAGAGGCCTATCCCTGAAATAGGCCTAAAACTGGAAGAGGTATGAGTATTGACCTTTTTGAGAACCGAGGAAGACGAATGAAGAAAATTTATAAGACAGCCAATGATGCATTAGATGGTTTATTGCAAGATGGCTTAACAATCGCAGCGGGTGGATTTGGGCTTTGTGGGATCCCTGAGCTTTTAATTCAAGCCATTCGCGAAGATGGTGCAAAAGATCTAACCTTTGCGTCAAACAATGCGGGTGTTGATGGTTTTGGATTAGGTATCTTGCTTGAATCTCGCCAAGTCAAAAAAATGATCTCATCCTATGTTGGTGAAAATGCTGAGTTCATGCGTCAATATTTGTCCGGTGAACTAGAGCTTGAGTTTGCGCCGCAAGGCACACTTGCAGAACGTATGCGTTCAGCGGGTTGTGGTATCCCAGGTTTTTATACAAAAACCGGTGTTGGCACTGTCATCGCAGATGGCAAAGAGCACAAAGATTTCAATGGTGAAACGTTTATCCTTGAAGAGGGGATTTTCGCCGATCTATCTATCGTTAAAGCTTGGAAAGCCGATGAAACTGGCAATCTGGTCTTTAGAAAAACAGCGCGCAACTTTAATCCTCCTGCTGCAATGTGCGGTAAGATCTGTATTGCGGAAGTTGAAGAGATTGTTCCAACGGGTTCGCTTGATCCTGATTCAATTCATTTGCCGGGTATTTATGTGCATCGCCTTATTCAAGGTGAGCATGAAAAACGCATCGAACAACGCACAGTCAGCGCAGCCTAGTAAAAAATAAGGATATTATTATGTGGGATCGTAATCAGATGGCTGCGCGTGCAGCAAAAGAACTACAAGACGGTTGGTATGTGAATTTGGGTATTGGTATTCCAACGCTTGTTGCAAACTATATTCCAGAAGGTATTGAAGTAACGCTTCAATCTGAAAACGGAATGTTGGGAATGGGACCTTTTCCAACAGAAGAAAATATTGATGCTGACTTGATCAATGCTGGCAAGCAGACAATTACCGAATTGCCGCAAACAGCATATTTTGATTCAGCACAAAGTTTTGGCATGATCCGCGGCGGCAAAATTGCAATGGCAATATTGGGTGCGATGGAAGTTGCTGAAAATGGTGATCTGGCAAACTGGATGATCCCGGGAAAACTCATCAAAGGTATGGGTGGTGCTATGGATTTGGTTGCAGGTGTCGGTCGAGTTGTTGTGGTGATGGATCACACCAACAAAAAAGGTGAATCAAAGCTTTTGAAAAGCTGTACTTTGCCGCTTACGGGGCAGGGCGTTGTTGATCGTATCATCACCAATTTGGGTGTGTTTGATGTGGTTGAGGGTGGTTTGAAGCTTGTTGAGTTGGCTGATGGCGTCACAGAAGATGAAGTTAAAGCATCAACAGAAGCAAATCTTGTATAAAAGTTCAATTAAAACAATAGGATGAGTGGTTCATTCAAATTTGAATGATTAAGTTAGCTGCTTTATAAGGTCTAACTTGTATATTCAATTTAGCATTTTACGAAATGCTGTCATGAATGCTTGTCAAATTTATCGGGGTCCAGAAATGGACCCCTTTTTTTTATTCAAATTTGTCTGATATCTTGACTATTCAGTCAGCACGCGTTGCGGCGGGAAATTGATCGTCACAAGTGTGCCTTCCCCTGGTGCAGATACAATATCAAAGTTTGCACGATTGGCTTCAGTCATAGCGCGCGTTAATGGCAATCCCAAACCTGTGCCTTCACCGCGTTGACGTGTTTCTTGGCCAACCTGTCCAAATGGCTGCATGGCGCGTTCCAATTCAGCACGGTTCATGCCAACACCGTTGTCTCTGATGCGCAATAATACATTGCCTGATGCTTCAAGTGAGCTGGAGACCACAATCTGGCCACCTGCTGGGGTGAAGCGAATGGAATTTGATAATATATTCAGCAAAATCTGCTTGATTGAGCGTTTATCTGCGACGACAGAAGGCACATTTGATGGCAAGCTTGAGCGCACAATCACGCGGTTTTCATTAGCAATTTGCTGCATCAAAGACAAAGATTCTGTGATCTCATCATTAAGCGAAACTGCTTGAAAATCGAGATCCTGTTGACCTGCTTCAATTTTTGAGATGTCCAAAAGGTCATTTACGATATCTAAAACATGACGACCGGATTTGCTGATGTCATGCGCATATTCATTATAACGTGGATGGCCAACTGGACCAAAACGTTCCTGAGCAATGAGATCTGAAAAACCGATAATCGCATTGAGCGGCGTTCTGATCTCATGGCTAACCCGTGCTAGGAAATCAGTTTTATGAGAACTTGCCGATTCAGCTTGAGATTTCGCTGATTGAAGTTCTTCTTCTGTGTGTTTTGCATGACTAATATCGCGCAGTACTGCACAATATCCATCCGACCCTGATAAGCGGCCCATTGTCATAGAGAGCGGCATTGTACCGCCAGTTGACACGCGTCCGATAATCTCTCGACCATCATTTAATAAGCTTGATACACCTGGACCTGACATTGCATTAACATAGTCAAGCACAGAGTTTTGGCTTTCGGCGGCAAACAACATAGCAAATGGTTTGCCGGTTGCATCATCAGAATTATAGTCAAACAATGCCGATGCAGATGCGTTTAACGACTGTATTTTGCTTTCGCGATCAATGATGACAACACCATCAGTTGCAGTCTCCAAAATAGAAGCGAGGTCAGAAATTTTAAGTTTTAAACGCTCATTCTCATCTGCCAGATCGTCGTCTATTTCTTCTACTTCGCTAGTTTCATCTAATTCATCTGTTGGCAAAACATCTTCAGCTGCATCTAATAATATAAAGCTAAGTTCGAGAACTTTTTCGTCATTCCACTGAGTTGATCTTAGTTTCATATCAACTGGTATGGATGTGCCTTCAGCGGTTTTGATAAAGTGGTTAGCTTCAATCTGCGCTTCATCAGCATCTTCATCACGAACACCCTCAACATAAGTATCGTTGCCGAGCAAGAAGTCGATCCCACCCAAATCTTTCAACTCTTCAAGGTCTTCGTATCCGGTTGCTTCAAAAAACGTTTCATTTGCAAAAAGCAAGTTTTCACTATCATAGACGATAAGCGCTTGCGCATTATCAATGTGTTCGTCTCTCTCATCGATGATGTCGTCTTGATCATCATGATCTATTTCATCTTGCGCACTTACATTCTGGTCGATCTCATGCTGTTCGCCAGAACCAAGATCAAATTCATCTGTAAGTGTCGCAGTTTTATCCTGATCAGATGAAGATGTGTCTTCGTACTGAAAGTCAATAATTTCCGCTGTATCATTTTGATCGGACTGATCGTCATCTTTACTTATATCGTCAGATGAAAGTTCATCTGCGGGGTCCATGAAGCTTGATGTAATCTCGTCGTCAGCGTCGCTGAAATCTGATTGTTCACTATAATCATTGGCTTGATCTGAATTTGCACCAATCCCACCGAGTTGTTTTCTTATCTCAAGGAAGGCGTCTTTCTCTTCCTTTGTAAGTTCAGCTCGCGCTTCTTGGTGTAGTTCTTCCAATTGATCCATTTTATCAGCGGAACGACGCTTTGGGGTATCCGATGTATCTACCGCTGGGGTTTCACCACGGAACGGATCTTCATGAAGATCAAGCGGTGCTTCCTCTTGCGTGTCGCTTTGATTGTCATCATCCGCGTTAGCATTGTCTTTTACATCAGCTTCATCGTCTGCAACATGAGTATCGATGACGGATTTAGGTGTCGTCTCTAGAGTTTCTAAAGTATCATCATATGAACCGCTCGTAAGCGCAAAGCCGATTGATTGTGGATCGGGCGTTGCTTCTTGCAAGCGCGCAATACCAAAACCACGATAGCCATCAAATAAGCGATCTCTGGTATAAGTAGGAAGCGCGGCTAGATCGACCGGGACTGAAAGGTCAGTACCTTGAACAGGCCACATAACTGTTTTTCCAGACCAAGTATCGCGTCTGCGAATAAGATCGACAATTTCTTCACTCGGGTTAAGATTAAATACCAATGCAACATCGGCAAAACGGCGTCCTAGAATGTCTGCAGCATTTGGTCCAACGGCTTCACCAAGTTCAGGTGAAATTTCAGTAAAAATACCCGCAGCATCTGTCTTCCAAACAAAGCGAACCGCACGTTGTTGACGATCAAATTTGAAATCGTCACCTTTGTTTTGATCATTCTCATCGTTGTTCTCAGCCATCTGAGCTTGATCAGTCAAATCGTTAGATGTTTCAACAATTCTTAAAGTTGTTTCTTTGATCTCATCTTGAATATCAGGCTCTTCAGCCACATGATCATCATGCTTGAGGAAGGCATCGATAGGGTCTTCCTCTTCGTGATCTAGATCAGATGTTGCATCTTCTTCTATTGGATCATTTTCAGAAAGTTCAACGTCTACCACATCTGTGCTGATATTTTGTTCTATAGCGATGTCAACAGCTTCTTGATCATCAGGTTCTTCGTTGTTGGCTGTGTCATCAATGGCAAAGAGCAAATACATATCCGGATTTTCAGACAAATGACCGATCGCAGCTGGAAGCTCACCCTTTGCGGTTTTTAAGCGACGTTTAATGAGGCGATCATCTTCCGTAGATACATCCTCACTCATGGCACGGCGTTCAGAAAGCGAAACATCAAGTGCATAAAATTGCTCGGTCGCACCCAGGATTTGCCCTTGTTTACCTAAAACGGCAACACAAGTCTCTCCATCATCAAACCCAGAAATGATATGATCAACGTCAAATATTCCGCGCGCGGATGCATTATCGGTATTAACGATTACCAAAATCGCCTGTTCGCCTTGCGGAAGTGAAATGAGTTCAAGCGTCAGATCTAACTCATTGCCTTTTTTAGTTGGCAAAATTTGTAAATTTGCACTTTTGATAACGTCATTAGCAATAAGCTGTTGCGCGGTTTCGCGTAACTTTTTGCGTGTTTTTTTGCTGTCGATAAAGCCATCATCCATAAAGTCATAGATTGTTTTATAGTTGAACAGTTTTGCAGCCGGGCCGTTTGTCCAGATAATTGTATTAAAGTCAGTCGACACAATTGCTAGCGCATCACCATCAGTGAAGCGGTCACGAATTGCGGCATGTACAGCCAAATCGATAAATGGATACAAAATGTCCGTCATATTAAAAACCTAACCGACTTTCTTACGTTTTTTACTCACTACTTTGGCAATTACTATCGTGTTGTTATCCCAAGGTCCATAAATACTGGGTTCAGCGCGCCTCATTTATTAAAAAAAGGTTAATTTTGTGCGCTGCAACAAAAATGTTGCATTGCACAATAAAATGTACTATATGATGATTAAGTTCACGAGGGCACTTTGCTCTTCAAGACCGTTAAACAAAATTAATGGAGCATATTATGGTTGCTAAGAAAGCCACAAAGACAGTTGAAGCAAAAGTAGAAACACCTGCAAAAAGCGATAACGTTGTTGCGTTTGATCTAAACCAGGTCTCAGAAACATACCGCAAAGCTGCAGAAACAAACCTTGAACAAGCAAAAGAAAACTTTGAAAAAATCAAAGTTGCCTCTGATGATGCGACCAAAGCAATGGAAGCTGCAATGGACACCGCCAAAACAGAAGGCGCTGAGCTTGGTATGAAAGCAATTGATGTTGCTCAAACTAATCTTAAGAGTTCAATCTCGCACTTTGAGAAACTCATGAGTGTTAAATCAGTTGCAGACATGATCGAATTGCAGTCAACATTCGTTCGTGAGCAAACTGAAGTTGTGACCTCGCAACTTAAAACTTTCCAAGAAGCTTCAACTAAAATGGCGCAGGACGTTACTGCACCAGTTAAAGAAGTTGCTGAGAAGTCTTTCAAGTCTTTCAAATAAGTTTTGAGTAAACGTAATGAGTAGGGGCGGGGTATTTTATCCCGCCCTTTTTTATCCACTTGCTAAAGTTACGTAACTTTGTAAAAATTTATGCAAGAAATTTAATTGAAGACTTGCAAAATTTTTCGCAGGGAAGTATGTGACGACAGCTCAAAAATATTTTGAGCGTGTGCGGTTGTAGCTCAGTTGGTTAGAGCGCCGGTTTGTGGAACCGGATGTCGGTGGTTCGAATCCACTCAACCGTACCATTTCTTAATAACTCTCCAAAAATTGATGAAGCTAAGCGCCCGGCCGTGGTTAACATATTCTATATGAATATGATAAAATGCTCTGAAATTAATCATATTTTACAATGCCAAGCCCAGTTTACTAGCGAATTTACAATAAGTTAACCATGCAATTGGAATTCGCTAGAGTAAATGAAGTGTTTAGGAAATCGGCAACCTTTTAACTCATATATTAGCCACGTTCCATGAGGAGCAAACCGCATGATGCGGGTTTTTGGTTGTATTATTGTGAGGTTCCAGCCACATGAAGTTAGCATGGATTTCGGCTGTCATTGCTGGTGTATTAGGTATTTTTCTGCTTTGGCTCCCGATGAGCTTGCAGGCACAATTGGTGCTAAGCTTTGCATCTTTGGGCGTTATGTTCTTTGCAATGAGCAGACCTGACAATAAAGTTTTCCGCTTAGTTACATTTACTTTTTGTGCCATTTTAGCAATTCGCTATGGTTTCTGGCGCAGCACGGAAACTCTGCCAAGCATCTCAGAACCTGCTAACTTTATTCCAGGCTTTATCCTCTACGTCGCTGAAATGTATTGCTTGATCATGCTTGGTATCAGCTTTTTCATGCTGTCTGATCCGCTCAAACGTAAAACGCCGCCGTTGAAGAAGATTGAAGATCTGCCAACGGTTGATGTGTTTGTACCAACCTATAACGAAGACCCGGAATTGCTTGCAGGAACCTTGGCTGCAGCTAAATCCATGGTTTACCCAAAAGAGAAGCTAAAAATTTGGCTGCTAGATGATGGTGGTACGGAACAAAAGCGCGCGGATAAAGATCCGCAGAAAGCTATTGCCGCAACACGTCGTCATGAACAATTAAAAGCATTGTGCGAAGCGATGGAGGTAAATTACCTCACGCGTAAGCGAAATGAGCACGCAAAAGCGGGTAATATGAATGAAGCGCTTAAGGTCACTGACGGTGAGCTGGTCGTTGTATTTGATGCTGATCACGCGCCAGTCCGTACTTTTATGCGCGAAACAGTGACGTATTTCCTTGATGATCCAAAACTATTTTTGGCTCAAACCCCTCACTTCTTCCTAAATCCGGATCCTTTAGAGAAGAATTTGCAGACATTTAAGAATATGCCATCTGAAAATGAGATGTTCTATTCAGTTGTGCAAACTGGTCTTGATAAATGGGATGCTTCATTCTTCTGTGGCTCTGGTGCGGTTCTGCGCCGTGCAGCGCTTGATACAACAGGTGGTTTTGCCGGTCAGTCTATTACTGAGGATTGCGAAACAGCGCTAGCGCTGCATTCAAACGGCTGGCATTCTGTATACATCAATAAGCCACTAATTGCGGGTCTTCAGCCTGAAACATTTGATGCGTTTATCGGACAGCGAGCGCGCTGGTGTCAGGGCATGTTGCAGATCTTAATTCTCAACCGTCCGTTCCTAGCTAAGGGTCTGAAAATGTCGCAGCGTCTATGCTACGCGGGGATTAATTTGTTTTGGCTGTTCCCAATCTCGCGTCTTATTTTCATGTTCGCGCCGCTTTTATATATCTTCTTCTCTCTCGAGATATATCAAGCCAATATTCAAGAATTTTGCGCCTATGCTTTGACCTATCTAATTGCATCTTTTGGTATGCAAAGCTATCTACATGGTAAGGTGCGCTGGCCGTGGATATCTGAATTATACGAATATGTTCAATCCGTTATGCTATTTGGTAGCATCTTATCGGTGATCAGAAGCCCACGTAAGCCAACCTTTAATGTGACGGCAAAAGGTGTGACGCTTGATAACAACTTTATCTCACCGTTAGCACGTCCATATTTCGTCATTTTCTTCCTACTATCAGGTGCTGCGCTTTATTCATTCTGGCGTTTATTAACTGAGCCGGTTGCAAGTGATCTATTGTTGATGGTTGCGGGATGGAATGCGATCAACCTCTCCATCGCAGCGCTTGCACTTGGTGTTGTGGCGGAACGTAGAGAGCTTCGTCGTAACCAGCGATTACCTGTTCAACGTCATGGTTTGATGCGACAGGGTGATAAAACCTGGTCAATCCTCATCAAAGATGCGTCTAGCGGCGGTATCGGTGTGCAGTTCCTTGATGATGTGCCTGAAATTGAGCACGATTCAAACTGGCAGGGTGAAGTCGAGGTGCGTCGTGCAGGTAAGCAGGTGAAGTTCCCGGTTATCATCCGCAGTGGCAGCATCGTTGAGGGTGAAAATCATTATGGTTTTGCCTACACAGTTCGTACGCCTGAGGTCTTCATGGCAATTGCTGAAGTGATGTATTCAGATCAAGAAATTTTGCAAGAGCGCATCAATCGCCGTCAGGTTCGCCAGAACATCCTGACAGGTTCATGGGTGTTTGCAAAACGCAGTGTCACTGAAACCATCAGAGCATTCGCCTATCTGGCGGGTCTGGGCAAAATTGAGCCAGTTGAATCTGCTGAAGATGCGCCAATTACCGTCAAAGACAACAATGCGCAAATCCCGGGCAAGGTCATGCCTATGCCACAAACTATGGGAGGCAATCGTGCAGAAGCTTAAACATAAATTGCTGATTGCAGGTGCCTATGCTGCAATAAGTGTCGGTACGGCTATTTCTCCGATTATGGCGCAAAGCTTGTTTTCCAATGATGTAGCGCCAATAAAAGGTCCAACAAAAGGTATTGTGCAATCACCATTTGCCAAGACTGAGAACTTTATCATGACAACGCGTCAACCTGCGCTGGCACTCGAGGATGCTGTTGTAAATCCAACTCTGATTGCGTTTAATCAACCTCGTTCGCGTTTTAAACTTGAGGGTGAAGATGCATTAGGTCGGTTTACGTTCCAGCATGATATGGATAAAGCTGGCACTATTGGCGAGCTTGTCATTGCCTATAAAAATGCAGTTTCAGTTATGCCTGAAGCATCAAGCTTAAATATTAAGGTCAATGGCTATCCAGTTGGGAAATTCCCAATTGCATCGTCATCTGAATTTTCAGCGCATAAATTCTTAGTACCAGCAAATGCGCTTGTTGACGGAACAAACATTGTTGAAATTCAAGCCATTCAGCGCCATCGCGTTGATTGCTCGCTTGCAGCAACTTACGAGTTATGGACCGAAATCGACTTTATGAACTCCGGCTTTTTAACTGAAGATGAGTTCACGTTTTCAGACCTAAAATCACTTAAAATGATTGGCCGCTCGGAAAATGGTCTAACCGATTTACGTCTGGTTTTGCCCAAAAACTCCGGTATTGGCGATCTAAACGCAGCTTTACCGCTTGTACAAACACTCTCGCTTGCGCTTGGTAGAGATGATGTGGCTGTTACCGTTTCAGATAAGTCAGGCATTGGTCCAGGTATCGATGTTTATCTTGCTGCAATGGATCGACCGGATTTAAATTATCCCGCAGCTGCAAATGCAAAGCATGGTTTGTCCGTGGTGCAAACTCAAGACGCAAGGCGTGTTGCTGTGGTGTTAAAAGCCCCATCAATTGGACAAGCAACAGCGCAGTTACTTGCTGGAATTCGCGGTGAATTAAAGCCAATGCTCGACGCTGCAATCTCGCAAGAAAAGCATTTAGAAATCAATGCTGATGCTGGCGGCGTTTATACGCTAGGGCAGGCAGGTTATACTGCGCGCTCATTCTCCGGCCGTTTATTTAGAACTAATTTTGATCTTGTGCTGCCTGCTGATTTTTATCCAGCGGAATATGCAACGATTGATCTAGGGCTGCATGCTGCGACATCACCAGGGCTAAACCCGCAATCGCAATTGCTCGTGCGTGTTAATGGTCAAATTGTCACCAGTCTGCCTATGCGCGATACCGATGGTGAGGTGTTTGAAGATCGCCGTATAGAATTACCCATGCGCGCTTTCAGACCAGGGCGTAACCAGATTGAAGTTTTGGCTGAGGTGGAAAAAGCAAGCGATGAAGCATGCGTTTATAGCGAACGTGATGAAACTGCACCGCGCTTCATTCTGCTTGAGAATACTGAAATTAGAGTGCCGCAACTTGCGCGAATTTCAAGGCTGCCTGATTTATCAGTATTTGCAGGGACCGCTTATCCTTATCGCAATGATGAGCGCTTAAATATCTATGCTGTTCATGCAGATAGTCGTACTTTGTCAGCTGCTTTAACGATGATGAGTAAGATGACCATTGCTTCCGGCGCGCCGTTGAACTCACAAGTGATACTGGGTCGTCCTGACAATTCAGATCGCGACAATAAGCTTGTTATTGCGCCGCGCCGCGCGTTCATTCAATCTGGCCCAAGCGCGGATGATGAGCCGCATGAAGTGTCATACCGAATTAAATTTTATGATGCAGATTGGTTGCCTGATCTGATCACAACAGCAAGTGTTGAATCCATCGCGTTGCCGAAAGTTACGCAAGCAACACCAGAAGATCTATTGCAAGCTTTCCGTCACAAGACGCAAAAAACAGCAACTGAATTATCGACTGCTGCGGTTATCAAACAAAAATTTGATGATCTGACCCATCGCTTTCAGTCATGGCTTAAATACGAGCCTGCAATCGATAGTGCGGTAACCGGCGATATTGATGGGCGCAAAGCCAACCTTGTTCAAACCTTGGATGATCAGAACAATTCTGTCGTAACATGGCTTGCAGCAGATACACCTGAAGATGTTGTGCGGGCATCGCTCATTCTTGCAGAGCCTGACATTTGGTCTACTGTGAAAGGGTCGGATGTAACAATTGATTTGCGTACAAAACAGCTCAGTGCACAACTGCCATCAGATTATAAAGTGCATGCATTTACAGATAAATCGCCAAGCAACTTAAGACGGCTAGCCGCTGCTTGGTTCTCTGATAACTTTATAGCTTACATCGTTTTAATCGTGGCTTTTTTCGCATTTTTTGCTGTCTGGCTTGGCCGCACAATTCCTAAAGCAGGCGTGAGAACGGAAGACTAATGAGAACTAATACTCTATCATATGCTTTAAGAGCGTCCGTATTTGCGTTAGCGTTTTCTGCGCTGCCATTCACATCTGCATCCGCAAATGATGGCACTGACTTGATTGTTCAAGAAAGCTTATTTGCCAATCGGCAGCCGCTTAATTTGCAAACTCCAATCATGGGTGCAAGTGAAAGCCATACGCTCGTCCCTCAGACGCCTGTTATTCGCAAACAGGTTGTGAAAAAGTCTGTCGAGACAACACCACAATATGCTTTTGCAGATGCTGATCTAGCTGCACTTTATTATTATGCAAAGCAGCGCCAGCATGAGCGTGTGGATGCAGAAATCGCGCGTTTGCAAGTGCTTCACCCAGGGTTTACTGCCCCGGCGGATTTATATGTTACTGCACAAAAATTAGTCCCAAACGAACAACCGTTATGGGATATGTTCGCAGTTGATGATTTTACTGGAATTGACGCGGAAATTGTTCGTAGAAAAACCGAAGACCCAAAGTGGAGACCAACAGAAGATTTCTCAACCAAGTTGGCACGCAAAAAACAACGCATTCAAATGGTTGAACTTGCTCGTGTTGAAGATTGGATTGGTGTTGTCAGCGTTGGTCAATCGATTGATCCAAAGCTTGAAACAGATGTCGATCTCGTTTGGACATTAATTGATGCCTATTCTCATCTTGAGGAAAAAGCTCCGCTGGTACGCGCTTATAAAGGGTTGTTCTTCCGTGATCCATTGCACCGCTTAACCGATGCGCATTTATTGGTAACATTGCAAAAGGCTGTGCGCGATTTCCCAGCGGTAGAGATCAGACGTGTGATGACAAGCCTTTGGACAGTGCCAAGCCAAGTGCCTGGCATTGGTATGCTAAAGGTTGATCTTGTGCGGAAAGCTATCGCTGATTTTAATGCCAGTGAGAGCGATGTTTCAACAGTTTCAAGTTTTGATATTCGCCAACTTACAGATAATGCGATGAAGGGTGACTTAGCCGCAGATTTATCTCTTTTGGGTTGGTATCAGCTTAAACTTGAGCAGCCGGGATTAGCTGAACCATTGTTTGAAAATGCAATGAAGCTTGATCCAACAGCGCAAAATGCAAAAGGTTATTACTTGTCTCTTTCGCGTCAGGATCTAGATCAAAAGGCGTATAAATTTGCACGCACACATTTGCCGAATTTAGCAGATGACCCAATTTTCTTGATGAACGTTTTGTCACCGAAATTTGCAAAGCCAAAGCGTGGGTCTATCACAGAAGATATTGTGCTGGCATATACAACAGCAATTTTGGAAACAAGCTCGCCAGAACATTCAGAAGTTTTGGGTTGGTATGCTTATAACTCGCGCCAGTTTGATGCCGCATATGCATGGTTCACAAAGGCTATTGATTGGGATGAAAATTCTGATCGCGTGAAAGGTTTAGCACTGACTTTGCTGCGCCTTGGGCGAAAAACAGATTATGCTGAGCTTAAGCAGGATTATGTCGATATATATCCTGGTATCTGGACTGAAGTTGTCAGAGCAAGTCCGCCAAAAGCACGAAAAGCTGCGGCCATTGCAAAACCAAAACGTTCGGTTAAAACCAGCTACATCAAGCATTTTGAACGCAAGGATTATAAATCTTGCCTGCAAGAAATTGATCGTTTGTCATCAAATGGTTTGACTGCCAATGCTTGGTTGATCAGGGGATGGTGCTATTTGGCTATGTCACGCGTGACCGAGGCTGATAATTCGTTTTCTCAAGCCATGCGTGGCTCTGGTAGCGGCAAAACTATGAAAGATGCCGTCTATGGTCGTGCTTTAGCGCTTTTAAGAACCCGCTTAACAGATGACGCAGAAAGTTTGCTGCGGACATATCCATTATCAGCAAAACGACAGAACGAATTATTCGCAGAAATCTATTTCCAACGAGCGCGTTCGTCATTTGATGTCAAGCAATATGACCGCACACTTGCCGCGCTTGACGCGCGTGCCAAACTAGTGAGCGAACCAAGAGATTTAACTTTAATGCGCGGATGGGCATATCACCATTTAGGATATCCTAATGAGGCCAATTCAATTTTCCGTAGATTGAATATGCATTTGCGCGATGGACATGCATCACGCGGGATTGTGATGACAGGAGGGGGGAGTTAATTTCATGAAGAAATTAAGCCTGACTTTAGCATTGATGCTGCCATTAACGGCATGCTCAATGACAACAGATAAAAGCATTGTAACCAGTTCAACCAAGGCCGTCGCGCCGACGCTTGCAAGCGAGGTTGATCCGTTATACGCAGTTGCATATTTCCCAAGTATTGCTGGTCCGATTTCATCTGTCCGCCAATCATCGGGTAATAATCGTGTGCACCAAACCGTACTTTATCCAAATTATGGATATGGTGGTGGTGAAAACCAGATCATTGTTGATGTGGCGAAAACCTCAAGTAACCGAGCTTACTACCAAGCACCGACACGTCGCCAAATTGTGGGTGAAATGAAACGCTTTTTCCCGACAATGAATATGACCATTGATCAAAACCCGCGTGAAAATTTACACGGGATTTATGGCTATGCACATGGCAAGTCGAAAATTGATGGAAATTGTATTTTTGCTTGGCAGGTTGTACGCAATATAACGCGCAATGATTTGGTAGATTTTCAGCGTTTCTTGCAACCCAAATATGCATCTAAAGTGCGCGTAAGATATTGTCATCCAACCAAAACAACAGACCAATTGTTGGTGCTTATGGATGGTTTCCGCATTAAAGAAGTAACCTCTTCTTCCCTTGAGATCTTAAGATTTGCCGAAGGAGCAGGATATGCAAAACAAACGTCTGCATTTGCTCAGCCTATTATTACTCAGCCAACCATTGCGGCAAAGCCAGCTAAGGTAAAAGCGCGCCCCAAGGTGAGAACAACCAAGCGTCAAGCGGTAACTGTACCTGAGGGACCGCGGGTATTACTACCGACGGAGCTCGATGGTTCAACGCCAGTGATCATCAAACGAAAAACCAAAGTTGTGCAGAATTTCGTGGTTGATCCCAATGCACCCAAGATACCGTTACCTAATTAAATAGTTTTAAGAGATCCGTGAGGCCAAACGAAAAAACGTTTGGTAGACCGGGAGGCAAATACAGGACGGCAGATATTTCGATCTGCCGTCCTGTATTATTTTATTTGGGTCATTTTCCCTTTATGATGTGGTTGATGCGCGAAGTTGTCTAAAGCGTATCTGCTGAATAAAAAACGCTATGATGAACACGATTGTGAGTAACAAAACAATTGTTGGTGCCGGCGCACTATCGATATAAAAACTGAGATAAATTCCCATAAAGCTCGATAATGCAGTAACCGCTGAAGCAACAATCAGCATTTTAGAAAAAGTGCGCGTCAGCAAAAACGCAATGGCGCCAGGTGTCACCAAAAGTGCGATTGATAAGATAATACCAATGGCATCAAGGCTTGCCACGATGATGATTGAAAGTGCAATTAAAAGACCATAATGCAGCACATGCACTGCAAGGCCAATCGCTTGAGCATGCTGGCTGTCAAAGGAATGCAGCAACAGATCTTTCCTTTTAGCAAGAACAAACCCGCCGCATAGAAATGCTAAAAACGCAGAGATTGAAATATCTTGCCAGTTCACGCCCAACATATTGCCAAACAGAATATGATCAAGGTGAACATCTGTTTGAATGTTCACATATAAAACAATGCCTAGACCAAACATGCCTGAGAATACAATACCAAGCACAGTATCTTCCTTGATGCGGCTATTGTCTTTTATATAACCTGTGGCAATGGCGCAAAATAGCCCTGCAATAAATGCGCCGATGGCAAGCGGTATAGATAAAATATATGCCAAAACGATGCCTGGGAGAACCGCGTGAGAAACAGCATCTCCCATTAATGACCAGCCTTTAAGCACAACAAGGCAGGACATGAGGCTCATCGGTACCGATATAATCAATGTAATGATGAAAGCCTTTTGCATAAATGAAAATGAAAATGGCTCTAATAAAAGTGCGACAAATTCCATCATAAATCCACCACTTGAGGTTCAGAAAGGCTTGTCTCTTTTGCCTTGCGCCGCTGGCTTAAAATACCATGCTTGGGTGCAAATACCAATGCAACAAGAAACAAAGCTGTTTGTAGTACAACAATAATTCCACCTGTTGCACCATCCAAGAAATAGCTTAAATACGCGCCTGAAAAACATGTCATCGCGCCAATTATAGAACTGATCAAAACCAGCTTTGGGAAACGATCGGTCAATAAATAAGCAGTAGCACCGGGGGTGATAACCAGTGCAATGACCAAAAAGGCGCCCACAGTTTGAAGTGCAGCAACCGTTGAGGCGCTGAGTAAAGCGAAAAACAAAACTTTGATCCAAAATGGATCAATACCAATGGCTTTTGCTTGATGCTCATCAAAAAACACCAGCATTATATCTTTCCATTTAAGCATCAAAATAAGGAGTGTCACACCGCCGATAATTGCGAGTTGGATTGTGTCTGAAGCTGATATTGCCAGTACATTGCCCAATATGATTTTTTGAACATCAATTGATGTGGGGGAAATGGACACCATAAACAAACCAAGCGCAAAGAAGGAGGTGAAAATAATCCCGATAATCGCATCTTGTTTGAGCGATGTTTGCTGGTTTAAAAACATGATGCCCGCTGCGGCAAGCCCACCTGCTAAAAAAGCACCCGCAGCAAAGGGAAGCCCAAGCATATAAGCCCCAGCTACGCCAGGCACGATTGCGTGCGATAGCGCATCACCAATGAGTGACCAGCCTTTCAAGATTAAATAAGATGATAGGAAGCCACAAACCAGCCCGACCAATGCACTGATCCAAATGGCATTGAGCATATATTTATAGGTGAAGGGTTCTAAAAGAAATTCCATCAATCACCTTTATTATCTATTTCAGATTTATCGCCTAAACCCTGATCATCGCTTTGTGCGTGATCGCCTTGGTGTTGGCTGGCTTCGCCATAAATCACAAATGGACGTTCATCATCTGTCAGAACTGTAACCTGACGACTATCATCATCATCATGTAGATTTTCACCACCTAGAATAAAGTGACGGAGCACGCCACCAAAGGCTTTTTCCAAATTCTCATGGGTGAACACATCTTCTGTCGTGCCAGATGCAAGAATGGTTTTGTTGATCAATACAGCACGATCACAAAATTCAGGAACACTTCCCAAATTGTGCGTTGATACCAATAAAACTCGACCTTCATCCCGTAGCGATTGCAAAAGCGAAATAATCTGCGCTTCTGTTTTAACATCCACCCCGGTGAATGGCTCATCAAGTAAGATGATCTGCCCTTCTTGCGCCAAAGCGCGCGCTAGGAATACGCGCTTTTTCTGACCACCTGATAATTCACCGATCTGACGCTTTCGGTAATCGAGCATGCCGACACGTTCAAGGGCTTGCTCGACCATTTGATAGTCTTTTGGCTTGGAAGTGCGGAGCCAGTTCATATGGCCATATCGCCCCATCATCACCACGTCTTCGACAAGGACAGGAAAGTTCCAATCGACATCTTCGCTTTGCGGAACATAAGCAACCAGGTTTTGAGATAATGCCGATTTTGCTTTTTGTCCGAGAATATTGATGTGGCCTGATGATAGGGCGACAAACCCCATGATCGATTTAAATAAAGTGGATTTGCCACTTCCGTTGATGCCAACTAGCGCTGTGATGGAGCCTTTTGGAACCTCAAATGATGCATCCCTCAAAGCAGTATTACCGTTACGATATGTAACGGTAACACCTTCCACTTTTAGGCCAATTTGGTTGTTAAAATGGTTATTCATTACCTTTAGATAAACCTTCTGCAATTGTATCAACCGTGACTTTAAGCAGGTCGATATATGTCGGCACTGGCCCATCTGCTTCACTCAGTGAATCTACATATAAAACACCGCCATAAATAGCATCAGTTTCATTTGCAATTGTTTGGGCTGGGTTTGCCGAAACGGTGCTTTCTGAGAAAACAGCAGGGATATTAAATTCGCGAACCGTATCAATAACCTTGCGTACTTGTTGAGGAGTCCCTTGTTGATCGGCATTAATTGGCCAGATAAAGAGTTCCTGTAGACCAAAATCTCGTGCAAGATAACTAAAAGCACCTTCGCTTGTCACAAGCCATCGACTGTTCTCATCAATAGCATCAATTGAGGCTTTAATCGGGGCGGAAATCGCACGCAATTCTTCGATATATGTTTCTGCGTTTGCATTATAGAATTCTGCATTATCAGGATCATATTTGCCGAATGCCTTTGCCATATTCTGCACGTAAATCACGCCGTTCTCAGGTGACATCCATGCATGTGGATTTGGCTTGCCATTGTAAGGGCCTTCACCAATGCTCATTGGCTCAATGCCTTCGGTTAGCAAGATGCCAGGGACATCAGACAAGTTTTCAAAGAATTTTTCGAACCAGAGCTCTAAGTTCAACCCGTTCCACAAAATAAGATCTGCACCTTGTGCTCGACGAATATCGCCAGGCGTTGGCTGGTAATTATGAATTTCTGCACCAGGCCGAGTAATTGAAACAACTTCGGCACGGTCTTTCACGACGTTCTTTGCCATGTCAGCAAAAACGGTAAATGTAGTTACCACTTTCAAGGTGTCCGCAGATGCGGCCCCAATGGCGGTAATACTCATAAGTATAGCAATGATCATAGACTTCATGTTCGCATTATCTCCTAGTTGCGATTAATTCGCAACTAGGTATCTACTAATTTTTATTAAACGTCAAGCTAGTTGCGAATAATTCGCAATAAGAAATATTTTCGGACAAACAAGAGATGCGCTTGACGTAGCTCAAACAACAACGTAACCGCCTATTAAATACCGTATTATGGGAGAAACCTTATGGGTTCTGATGTTATAATTGCACCGTCTGTTTTATCTGCTGATTTTTCTAAATTGGGTGATGAGATCCAAAGTGTTGTTGATGCTGGGGCGGACTGGATCCACTTAGACGTCATGGACGGGCATTTTGTTCCCAATATCACATTTGGCCCACCCATCATAAAAGCAGTTCGCGATCGGACAGATAAGATTTTCGATTGCCACCTAATGATTGAGCCGTGCGATCCGTTTTTAGAAGCATTTGCTGATGCTGGATGCGATATCATCACAGTGCATGCTGAGGCGACAAAACACTTAGATCGTTCACTTCAAGCCATTCGAGCTTTGGGTAAAAAAGCTGGCGTTTCGTTAAACCCATCTACACCTGAAAGCGTGATTGAATATGTATTGGACCGCCTTGATCTTGTTTTAATAATGACAGTGAACCCCGGATTTGGCGGTCAGGCATTTATTGAAGCAATGGTTGATAAAGTTGCGCGTGTGAAGGCCATGATTGGTGACCGACCAATAGATATTGAAATCGATGGTGGCGTGTCACCTAAAACAACGCCTCAATTGGTGAAGGCGGGCGCTAATGTTTTGGTTGCGGGATCTGCTGTATTTAAAGGTGGTAGTGAAAGCCACTACCGAGATAATATTGCTGCAATACGAAAAGCTGCAATTTAAACTGCTCAGTTAAAATGGAAGAGTTGTTGTCTCTTTTATTGTTTCAAGTGAAATGAGCGCACGCGCGGATTTAACCCCGTTCTGCGCTTCTAGATGATCACTGATAACCATCGATAATTCTTCAAGGCTGGACACAACAACTTTGGCCAAAAAATCCATGTCTTCTGTCATCGCATGAGCTTCCAAAACGTAAGGTGAATTCTTCAAAAATTGACCGAACTTTTCAGCTGCTGACCTTTCATGATCATTGAGATTAATATGAACAAACGCGAAGATATCAAATCCAGTTTTCGCTCTGCTGACAAAAGCGCTGTATCCTTCAATGATACCATTTGCTTCCAGCTTCTCGCGCCGTTTTAGCAATTCATCTGTCGTTAATCCTGTGAGTTCCGCAAGCGCGTCCTCTTTGCGAGCTCCATCTTCCTGTAAAGCCGCTAGAATTTTTAGATCTATATTATCGAATTGCACAATGTACCCGCATACTTTGTTTGAAACGCTACCAGCACGTTTACGGCTGCCGGATGATATTTCTCGGAGTTTTATATTAATCAGTTTAAAATTGCAATAAACGCTAAGAATGTATTGAGGTCTTGTCGGTCATAAAATCAGATCGCGACTTACTTGTCATGGCGGTCGCTGGAAGATTGTTGGTTTGATAAAATAATGAGGGTAATTTTACTCTCTTTTTGAAAGAATTTAAAATTTCTTCCTCATTCGAAATCAAGGATTAGCAAAAAAAATGGTTTTTCTTATGAAAGTTAACCCTTTGCCACGAATCCCACTAGTCAAACGATAAAATCTTGTCTAGCTTTCTTGTCAGGAAGGTAGACATGGAAAATCCAGCTGCCTTAATAGTTTTTCAAAGGGAGACATTTATGAAAAAACTACTACTTGCAACAGCTGCTTCAGTAGCTTTGTTGGCATCACCTGTACTTGGTGCGGGTCACGGTCCAGTTAAAATTGGCGTATTCCTTGGTTTTACCGGCCCAATTGAGAGCTTGGTTGCGAACATGGCACCAGGCGCTGAACTTGCAATTAAAGAAGTAAGCGAATCTGGCAAACTATTGGGCGGTAAGGCTGTTGAAGCTGTGCGTGCAGACACAACATGTGTTGATGCTGCTGCTGCAACAACTGCTATGGAAACACTCGTAACTTCTGAAGGTGTTGCTGGCGTTGTTGGCGGTGATTGTTCAGGTGTAACTGGTGCTGCTTTGACAAATGTTGCTGTGCCAAATGGCATGGTGATGATTTCACCATCTGCAACATCTCCTGGTCTGTCAACGGCTGAAGACAATGGCTTGTTCTTCCGCACAGCTCCTTCTGATGCACGTCAAGGCGTTGTCATGTCAGACATCATCTTGGGTCGCGGTTTCAAATCTGTTGCTTTGACATACACAAACAATGATTATGGTAAAGGCTTGGCTGATGCGTTTGCAACTGCATATACAGCAGCTGGCGGTACAGTTACAATCAACACAGCACACGAAGATGGTAAAGCAGATTATGCTGCTGAGGTTGGCGCACTTGCTGCTGCTGGTGGTGACGTTCTTGTTGTTGCTGGTTATCTTGATCAAGGTGGCAAGGGCATTATCCAAGGTTCATTGGACACAGGTGCTTTTGACACGTTTGTATTGCCAGATGGCATGGTTGGTGACGCATTGCCAAAAGCAATTGGTTCAGACCTAAATGGTTCATTTGGTCAGGCTCCAGGTACAGATAGCCCAGGTGCTGGTAAACTTGTTGAAATGGTCGGCGATGCATTTGATGCAACAAGCCCATTTGCAGCTGAATCATATGATGCTGCTGCGCTAATCATGCTTGCAATGCAAGCCGCTGATTCATCAGATCCAGCAGCTTATAAAGACAAAGTCTTCGACGTTGCAAATGCACCGGGTGAAAAAATCCTTCCAGGCGAACTTGGTAAAGCGCTTGAGATTTTGGCAAATGGTGGTGAAATCGATTATGTTGGAGCTTCCAACGTTGAACTAATCGGACCTGGCGAATCCGCTGGTAACTACCGCGAGATCGAGATCAAAGACGAAGCTCTTTCAACTGTTGGCTACCGTTAAGCCATACGTGTAAAATTAGATGGAGCCCAGTTGGTAGCAGTATGTTTATCAGCTGGGCTTCATCGCATTCTTGACAAGTGTTTATATGATTATTGTAGAAAATCTATCGAAACAGTTCGGAGGTCTTCGCGCGGTTGATAACGCGTCGCTGAAGATTGAAACTGGTTCGATAACAGGTTTGATCGGCCCAAATGGTGCTGGTAAAACAACCTTATTTAATGTCATCGCCGGAGTGCACAAACCCACAACTGGTCGTGTGTTGCTCGATGGTGAGGATGTAACCGGGCTAGCGCCGCATGAATTATTTCATCGCGGGATGCTCAGAACTTTCCAAATCGCACATGAATTTTCAACCATGACGGTCCGCGAGAACTTGATGATGGTGCCGCCAAATCAATCTGGCGAAAAAATTTGGGATGCTTGGTTCTCTCCAAAGAAGGTTGCTGAAGAAGAAATTGCGGTTCGTAAAAAAGCCGACGAAGTGATTGAGTTTTTAGAAATCTCACATGTCGCTGACGAACTTGCCGGAAACTTATCTGGCGGACAAAAGAAATTACTTGAGCTTGGCCGCACTATGATGGTCGATGCAAAAATTGTGTTCCTTGATGAAGTCGGTGCGGGGGTTAACCGCACACTTTTAAACACAATTGGTGATGCGATCTTACGTTTAAATAAAGAACGCGGTTATACGTTTTGTATGATCGAGCACGATATGGATTTTATTACACGCTTATGCAACCCGGTTATCTGTATGGCTGAAGGTGCGGTGCTTGCGCAAGGTACTGCCGAAGAGGTCAAATCCAACGAGCAAGTTATTGAAGCCTATTTGGGTACGGGTCTTAAAAACAAACCTAAAGCTCATGAAGTGCAATCTGCCGATCAATCACAGTCAAATAGCGAGGCAGAATAATGAGTTTTTTATCTGCTGAAAATATGACGGGTGGTTACGGTGGTGCCGATATTCTCCATGATTGCGAGATCAAGGCTGAAAAAGGTGAAATCACGGTCATCGTTGGACCAAACGGTGCAGGCAAATCAACTGCGATGAAAGCTGTATTTGGAATGCTACATCTGCGATTGGGTCGCATCATGTTAGATGGTGAAGATATCACGGGTCTGACACCACAAGCGCGCGTTGCGCAAGGTATGGCGTTTGTACCGCAAACCAACAATGTGTTTCCATCTATGAGCGTTGAAGAAAATTTGGAAATGGGTGCATTTCTGCGTGACGATGATATTTTCCAAACCGTCGCTCAGATCTACGATCTTTTCCCGATTTTGAAAGAAAAGCGATTGCAGCCAGCGGGTGAATTATCCGGTGGCCAACGTCAGCAAGTTGCTGTTGGTCGTGCTTTGATGACCCAGCCGAAACTTTTGATGCTTGATGAGCCAACCGCGGGTGTATCTCCCATTGTGATGGACGAATTGTTCGACCGTATTATTGAGGTTGCCAAAACTGGAATTTCAATTTTGATGGTTGAGCAAAACGCACGCCAGGCATTAAACATCGCCGATAAGGGGTATGTTCTAGTGCAAGGTGCAAACAGATTTACAGATACAGGTGAAGCGCTGCTTGCCAATCCTGATGTCCGCAGAAGTTTCTTGGGGGGCTAGGCAATGGATATTTTAAACGCACTTGTTCTCTTTAGTAACTTCGTTGTGGTTCCTGCGCTTGCATATGGCTCACAGCTTGCACTGGGTGCTTTGGGTGTCACACTGATTTACGGCATTTTGAGATTTTCAAACTTTGCACATGGCTCAACAATGGCTTTTGGTACGATGTGCTGTGTTCTCATCACATGGTGGTTCCAGTCACTTGGAATAAGCTTTGGCCCATTGCCAACAGCATTATTAGCGCTCCCTTTTGCGATCGTGCTCTGCATCCTATTTGTTTTGCTAACAGATAAAGCAGTATACAAATTCTATCGCAATGCGAAGTCATCTCCGGTTATTTTGGTGATTGCATCTGTTGGGATGATGTTTGTCACGGGTGGTTTGGTTCGTTTCATTATCGGCCCAAATGATCAGCAGTTTAGTGATGGTGAACGTTTTATCATTAGAGCGCGTGAATTTAAGGAAATGACTGGACTAAACGAAGGTCTTGCGATCAAAACCAGTCAGGGAATTGCTCTGTTTGCAGCCGTTATTGTGGTCATCGCATTATTCTGGTTCTTAAATAAGACACGTACGGGTAAATCCATGCGTGCATATTCAGATAATGAAGATTTGGCTTTGCTTTCGGGTATCAACCCAGAACGCGTTGTTCGCGTCACATGGATATTGGCCGCTGCGTTGGCGACACTTGCAGGTGTTTTATATGGGTTGGATAAAAGCTTCAGACCCTTTACCTATGACCAGCTTTTGCTGCCATTCTTTGCTGCAGCTATTTTGGGTGGGTTGGGTAATCCATTTGGCGCTATCGGCGGTGGATTTATCGTGGCCTTTTCTGAAATTATGATGACTTACGCTTATAAAAAGTTCTTTGCCTATCTTCTTCCAGAAGACATGGCGCCGACAGAATTGTTGCAGCTCTTTGCGACAAACTACAAATTCGCGGTGAGCTTCTTGATCTTGGTGATCGTTCTAATCTTCATGCCAACAGGTTTATTTAAGGGGAAATCAGTATGACAATTGATGCTCGTGCCCTCACTTATTTTGCCATTATGGCAGGAATGTTACTCATTGTTGGCTTTTTCCAAAGCTGGAACGTATCGCTTTCGATATTAAACCTTTGCCTCATCTCAGCGATCATGGCTTTAGGTGTAAATATACAATGGGGCTATGCTGGTCTTTTTAACGCTGGCATTATGGGCTTTGCAGCCCTTGGCGGATTGGCCGCCGTTGTTGTATCGATGCCTGCGGTTCCGGAAGCTATTTCCGCAGGTGGCGGTTTGATTGTTCTATCCTTCGGGATAGCAGCGCTCACTATTGCACTTGCGGTTGTTGCATATAAAAAGCTACCGAACACAAAAATGCGATCTGCATTGATCGTAGCCATCATCGTTGTTGGCTATTTCGCTACGCGCTACTTCTTCGTGCCAGGTACTGCTGCAGTTGAAGCTGTTGAACCGGCAAGAACGGGATATCTCGGCGGGTTTGGTTTACCTGTTGTGTTCTCATGGTTGGTTGGTGGCGCCTTTGCAGGTATTGCAGCTTGGCTCATCGGTAAAATTACACTTGGTTTAAGATCCGATTATTTAGCGATTGCAACACTTGGTATTTCCGAGATTATTGTTGCCATCATAAAAAATGAAGATTGGATGTCTCGTGGTGTGAAAAACGTCATTGGTATCCCGCGTCCCGTTCCTTATGAGATTGACCTACAGAAGACAGAATGGTTCCAAAACCTGGCTGCAAATTTGGGTGCAGATGTTGTCACGTTCTCATCTGTTTTTGTGAAACTGTGTTACGCAGGTTTGTTTTCCATCGTCTTGTTGATTTGCATTTGGCTTGCACAACGCGCGTTGAATTCGCCATGGGGCCGCATGATGCGTGCGATACGCGACAATGAGGTTTCAGCCAATGCGATGGGTAAAGATGTTACGGGCCGCCATTTGCAAGTTTTTGTACTTGGTACCATCATCATCGGTATTGCGGGTGCAATGCTAACAACGCTTGATGGACAATTAACACCGTCAAGCTATCAGCCATTGCGCTTTACATTCCTTGTGTGGGTGATGGTGATCGTTGGTGGTTCAGGCAATAACTGGGGTGCTGTTTTAGGCGGCTTCTTGGTGTGGTTCTTCTGGACAGAAGCACCGATTGTTGGTTTGTGGGCGCTTGAAGTGATTACATCACCACTTGCAGAAGATAATGCACTGCGACTCCATTTGTTAGACAGTGCAGCCTTTATGCGCTTAATTACCATGGGCTTATTGTTGCTTGTTGTCCTAAGGTTCAGCCCAAGAGGGTTGTTACCTGAAAAGACGGCGCGCAAATAATTGTAATATGTAATTGAATGCAAAATGGCTCCGCTGATGTGGAGCCATTTTTTTGTCTTATTATAAAGATTAGATCTTTGTCATTTAGAGTATTATTTTTGTAACGCAGCTAACCGGATTTTGTTTCTCATTCATTACTGGTTGATTTGCATGCAAGAGATCAATAATTGTGAGTTTAAGAAAAATGCTATTCAGGTGATTATATGTCAAAACCAATCGTAATTATCGGTGCGGGTCAATGTGGTTTAAAAGCTGTAGAGACGCTGCGCCAAAATGGGTATGAAGATGCGATTGTTTTAATCGGCGACGAAACCCAGCCACCTTATCAGCGGCCACCTTTATCCAAAGCATTTTTAAAGGGAGAGCTTGAAGAAGATCGCTTGTATCTTAAAGCTGATAATTTTTACGATGATTTTAATGTGACAACACAATTTGGCATCGCAGCAAAATCCATTAATCGCGCTGAAAAAAGCATTTTACTATCAAATGGTGATACGGTTGAATATGATAAATTACTGATTTCAACGGGAACGGTTGCGCGTCAAATACCCCTTGAAGGTGCAGATTTAAAAGGTGTCTTCACCTTGCGAACAATTGATGATGTTAGACACTTATCTGCCGCGATCACGCCGGATATGAAAGTTGGCATCATTGGCGCTGGTTACATTGGGTTGGAAGTCACAGCTTCCTTACGAGGGCGGGGTAATGAGGTAACTGTCATTGAAGCAGCACCGCGGGTTCTCGCGCGTGTCATGCCCGAAGAAATGTCAGCATATTTCCAATCGCTGCATGAAAGCCACGGCGTTAAATTCCATATTGGTACTGGTACAAAAGCCATTCAAGGCGATGGCAAAGTTGAAAAAATCATTCTCGATGATGGAACAAAAGTGCCGTGCGATATTGTTTTATTGTCCGTAGGCGCCACGCCCGTGGTTGGTATTGCACAAGCTGCGGGCCTTAAAATCGATAATGGGATTGCGGTTAATGACATGTCGCAAACCTCTGATTCTGATATTTATGCAGCTGGTGATTGCGCGTCATTTTTCTCGAAAAGATATGATCGCAATATCCGATTAGAGAGTGTTCAAAACGCTATTGATCAGGGTAAAATTGCTGCGCAAGCAATGTTAGGACAAGAGGTGAGTTACAACCCTTTGCCATGGTTCTGGTCTGATCAATATGACGTTAAGTTACAAATTGCAGGTCTGTCCCAAGGGTTTGATCGCTTGGAAATTGAAGGTGATATGTCAGAAAACAGTTTCACCGTTACCTATTTTAAAGACGATACGGCGATCTGTGTGGACGCAGTTAATCAGCCCCGAGCGCATATGATGGCGCGCCGATCACTGAACACGTAACTGATGTGAAAGCAGATAATATGCGTGCTAACTTTCACCTTCAAAGACTATTCATTGACCAACCTTTAAAAGAAGGTTTGTCGATAAATCTTGAGCGCGAACAAGCAAATTACCTGCTAAATGTTTTGCGGTTAAAGGATGACAGCCAACTACTAATTTTCAATGGTAACAATGGTGAGTGGCTTGCCAACTTGCAACAAGAAGGCCGCAAAAAGGCGGTGCTAATATTGCAAGAGCAAACAAGACCGCAACCTGCAAAATCAGATTTAGTCATACTATTTGCACCGATTAAAGTTGGCCGTCTTGAATATATGGTGCAAAAGATGGTTGAGATGGGGGCAGGTATCATTCAACCTGTTTTCACCGACCACACGCAATTGCATAAGATTAACGATAAGCGTTTGGCGGCAAATGTTTTAGAAGCTGCTGAACAATGTGGTGTTTTATCAATTCCAGAAATTAAACCAGCTCACAAATTAACCGAATTGCTCTTGCAATGGGATGCATCTCGGCAGATTGTTTTTTGTGATGAGGGCACTAAAACCAACAATCCAGTTGCTGATCTAAAAGCGCAGACAGCGGATAAATTTGCGATATTGATTGGTCCGGAGGGTGGTTTTTCAAACCAAGAGCGTGAAATTTTACGATCTTTAAAACATGTGACATCTATCCCGCTTGGGCCACGTATACTGCGTGCGGACACCGCATTGGTTGCTGCTATGGCCGTATTACAGGCAACCATCGGTGATTGGGAATAGATCACTATTTTATGACCGGTCTTTAAAAAAAAATTACTTGCACCATATTGCTTAAAGGTTCAATCAATGAACCTAATAGGTTTTATCAATGTTCACTGATTTTAATGAACATTAGCACAGCAAATTCTGTGCAATTATAAGGGCGAAGAAATATGGCGCGGGATACAATTGATCAGACACCTCTGACATCCTACGAGCAAATGGTTGAGTATCTGGAAGCAGGTAATAAACCAAAAGAAGACTTTCGGATTGGCACAGAGCATGAAAAGTTTGCCTTTTTCAAAGATGACAATTCGCCCGTTCCATATGAAGGTGAACGCTCAATCTCAGCGCTTTTAAAAGGCATGGCAGAAAAGATCGACTGGGAGCCCATCACGGATGCGGGAAATATCATTGGATTGGCCGCAAAATCTGGTGGCGGCGCAATCTCATTAGAGCCTGGTGGTCAGTTTGAATTATCTGGAGCGCCTGTTGAAACTATTCATGAGACCTGTGCTGAATCCAATTTACATTTAAAGCAGTTGCGCGAAATCGCTGACCCGATGGGCATCAAGTTTTTAGGTGTTGGTGGCAGTCCAAAATGGACTTTGGAAGAAACGCCACGCATGCCGAAAAATCGCTATGATATCATGACCAACTACATGCCAAAGGTTGGCACGCAAGGCTTGGATATGATGTACCGCACCTGTACAATTCAGGTGAATCTGGATTTCAGCTCTGAGCTGGATATGCGTAAAAAGATGCAAGTCAGCATGAAATTGCAATCTTTGGCCACGGCTTTATTTGCAAGCTCGCCCTTCACTAATGGCAAGCCAAATGGGCTTTTGTCATGGCGTGGAGATATTTGGCGCGACACCGATAACGCACGTGCAGGCATTTTGCCAAGTGTGTTTGAGGATAGTTTCTCATTTGAAAAATACACAGATTGGGCGCTGGATGTGCCAATGTATTTTATTTTGCGCAATGGCGAATATCATGATGTGACACATGTTACGTTTCGCCAGTTCCGCGATGGTGCATTGAAAAATGAAATCCCTGATCCGGAGCCTACGCTTGGTGATTGGACAAATCATCTTTCAACCGTTTTCCCTGATGTGCGGCTGAAGCAGTTCATTGAAATGCGCGGTGCTGATGGTGGTCCATGGCGCCGTATTTGTGCGCTGCCCGCTTTCTGGGTAGGTCTGTTATATGATGATCAGGCTCTGCAAGATGCAATTGAGCTGACAAAAGACTGGTCCTATGAAGATGTTTTGGGCATGCGTGATCAAGTGCCGCGCGATGGTTTGAAAAGCCATATTGCTGGCCGTTCGCTCTTAGATGTTGCTCGCGATACGCTTGGCATTGCCAAAACCGGCCTTAAATCTCGCAATATTTTAAATGCTGCTGGTAATGATGAAACACATTTCCTTGAACCCCTACAGGAGGTTGTTGCCCGAGGCACAACGCCAGCGGAGGTCAAACTTGCGCTTTATCACGGGCGCTGGAACAATAGTGTTGATCCGATTTTTGATGAGTTTGCATATTAATCGCGATACTCTCGACTTGCGCTCTTGCCGTGTTAATATCATCATCAAGGATGAGATATATGATTTAAAATGGGAGAGACAATCATGATGCCGCTATTTGACATGCTCAATAATGCGCAAAACGGTGAGGCGATGAAAGGCATTGCAAAACAGTTTGGTTTGGATGAGAATCAAATGAACAAAACTGTTGAAGCTTTAATGCCCGCTTTCTCAACTGGTTTGAAACGCAATACACAAACACCTGATGCCATGGGCGATTTTATGAAGGCTCTGTCATCGGGTAATCACGAGCAATATTTTGAAGATATGACAAAGGCTGCATCCCTTGAAGGTATGGCTGATGGCAATAATATTTTGGGCCACTTATTTGGTTCAAAAGATGTAAGTCGTGCAGTTGCAGCGCAAGCAGAAGCAGCCTCTGGTGTCGGTCAGGATGTAATCAAACAATTACTACCCATCTTAGCGAGCACAATAATGGGTGGCATGTTCAATCAAACCAATGATTCCATGAAAGCCATGAGTGGTGGAAATGGTAATGTGTTTGGTGATCTTATTGGGCAGATGATGGGCGCGGGCCAAAGTGGTGGGGCAACACAATCGGCTAGTAACAACCCGTTTGGTGATCTCATGGGACAAATGATGGGTGCAGGTCAGGGTGGTGCTCAAAATAATCCTCTCGGTCAAATTCTTGGAGGCCTTATGGGTGGTGGCGCGCAAAAGGGTGGGCAGAACAATCCACTTGGTCAAATGATGGAGGGCATGTTTGGTGGCGCAACCCAGCAAAAACAGCCCGAAGCCGCTCCCGCTAACCCATATGATGATTTATTTGGAAAAATGTTTGATACGGGCCGCGTCGTACAGGATGAATATCAGAAAAATGTAGACGGTATTTTTGATCAATATCTTGGCGGCATGAACAAAAAGTAGCAGCAAACATTCAAAAAAGCCCGATCATCTGGGGAAGATAATCGGGCAGAAATGCAGGTCACAGGGCCGCGACCCGCTAGGGGACAAGTCCAAACTTCAACGGGATATTGAAGCCTTTGATTAGGTTTTCATTTGACGATTGCGATAATGCGAGCGTCTAGCAAGTTCTGTTGTCGGGTCAATAAACAGTCCTGCAGAACGGATAAATCGCAAGTCTTCGCGCGTTAAGCCCATATCTTTTAGCTGATAATCGCTTACCGAAAGCAGTTGCTTCGCAGCATGTCGGTTCTTCGTTGACTTAACGAGGTTCGTTAGTGTTGAGATCGCGCCATTCAGCCAAATTGAAACTATGCTTTTATCCGGCTGGATGGATTGATCAACGCAGAAACTATGGTCTTTATTCAAAGCAGTCATGAGTGTCACTCCATCGTGTTAGGGTTAAAATTACTGCATGTGATATATATGTCAGATCGCTATTGATCATTCCAACGAATATTTCTAATGTTATTTATCAAATAAATTGATGGATAGAATTATGGCCGCACCGTTAGACTTAGATCAGCTCAAAACATTTATCGCTATTGCAGAGACAGGCAGCTTTACGCGAGCAGCCGATCGCGTGTTTAAAACGCAATCTGCCGTATCGATGCAAATGCGCAGATTAGAAGAAAGAATTGGGCAACCTATCTTTATCAAAGAAGGTCGGATTAACCGCCTTAGCGACGATGGAGAAAAGCTTCTCAACTATGCGCGCAAAATGCTGAAGTTAAATGATGAAACCATTAATGCATTTGCAGAAGAACAATTAGAAGGCTCGATTAGATTTGGCACAGCCGATGATTATGCTGATAGGTTCATGCCAACAATCATCGCCCAGTTTACCGAAACGCATCCAAATATCGAATTGAATATCATATGTGAACCTTCGCCTTCACTACACGGCAAAATTCTCAATAATGAACTTGATGTGGCGCTGGTCACACACGAAAACGCCACCTATCAATCTGAATTGGTGCGCACCGAGCCATTATATTGGGTCACATCATTAAACCACATGGTGCATGAGGAAGAAGTTGTCCCCTTAGCTATTGGTCGCGATAATTGTTGTTGGCGAAAAATTGCGCTGGACGCTCTTGATAAACGCGATCGTCAGCATCGAGTATTGGTGGCAAGTTATTCCGCCACGGTGGTGGCAGCAGCCGTTTTGGCAGGACTTGCCGTCGCGCCATTACCTGAATGCGCATTGCAATATGGTATGCGCATCTTAACAGAAGCTGATGGATACCCGCAGCTAGGTATGACCCATATTGGTTTGGTTAAGCGACAGGGAGCTCCCGTTTCGCTCACTAAAGCGCTGTGCGATCACATCACGGCAAGTTTGGATAATATTACCCCCAATGGACCGCAAGGGCATTTAACAGCACAATCGCCAAATATGTTGATGCCGGACGATCTTATCGAAGTTTCTTCGTCCAGCAATATCACATGGTAGGTGTATTAATTTAAACGCCAGCGCCCGGGTAATTTGGGCTCTCTCTTGTAATTGTCACATCGTGTGCATGGCTTTCGCGAAGGCCAGCGCTTGATATTTGCACAAACTTTGCGTTCTGAGAAAACTCAGGAAGCGATGCACCGCCAACATAACCCATAGCTGCGCGTAAACCACCCGTTAATTGGTGAAGCACACCCGATACTGGGCCTTTATATGGAACCTGACCTTCAATGCCTTCAGGCACAAGTTTAAGCGTGTCGCGAACTTCTGCTTGGAAATAACGGTCAGCTGATCCGCGTGCCATAGCACCAACAGAGCCCATGCCGCGATAGGCTTTAAATGAACGACCATGGTGAAGATAAACTTCGCCTGGGCTTTCATCTGTACCTGCAAGGAGCGAGCCAATCATCACAGCATCAGCGCCTGCAGCCAGTGCTTTTGCCACATCGCCGGAGAACTTAATGCCGCCATCGGCAATCACTGGGACACCTGTATCTTTTGCACCTGCAACTGCGGACATGATCGCAGATAATTGCGGTACGCCGACACCTGCAACAATGCGAGTTGTACAAATTGAACCAGGGCCAATGCCAACTTTAATGGAATCCGCACCTGCATCTATGAGCGCTTTTGTGCCGTCTTCTGTGGCAACATTACCAGCCATGATGCTGACAGAGTTTGAGATCTTACGCATCCGCGCTA
Organism: Lentilitoribacter sp.; assembly: GCA_039986595.1. Taxonomy (GTDB): domain Bacteria; phylum Pseudomonadota; class Alphaproteobacteria; order Rhizobiales; family Rhizobiaceae; genus Lentilitoribacter. The sequence continues at coordinate 91,079 of JBDWQJ010000004.1, read as the reverse complement.
CAGCATCTAAAACCCGTTGCGAATGACCATGAGCTGTATCTACCACCAACAAATCAATGCCGGCGTCGATAAGCTGTTCAGCGCGTTCAAAACCATCATCACCCACACTTGTAGCAGCACCGACGCGCAAGCGACCTTGCTCATCTTTACATGCATTTGGATTAAGTTGAGATTTCTCAATATCTTTAACGGTGATCAAACCAACACAGCGTTTTTCACCATCTACAACAAGCAATTTTTCAATTCGATGCTGGTGAAGTAGTTTTTTTGCTTCGTCTTGCCCAACACCTTCGCGAACGGTCACAAGGTTATCTCGTGTCATAAGTTCAAAGATTTTTTGGCTCGGATCAGAAGCAAAACGCACGTCGCGGTTTGTCAAAATACCAACTAGTTTGCCGGGCTTGTTTGGCTTTTTATCTTCAACAACAGGAATGCCTGAAATTTTATGCGCTGCCATCAAGGCATGTGCATCAGCTAAAGTCTCATTTGGTCCAATCGTAACGGGATTGACGACCATGCCGCTTTCGAACTTTTTAACAGCTCTTGCTTCTGCAGATTGTTCTTCAGGCGTAAGGTTTCTGTGAATAATGCCAATGCCGCCAGCCTGCGCCATAGCAATTGCCAAACGACCTTCGGTTACCGTGTCCATCGCCGATGACAAGATCGGAATATTAAGATCGATGTTCTTGGCGATTTTTGTTGAGACATCAACCTGATTAGGCATGACGGTTGAGTGGCCAGGTTGCAATAACACATCGTCAAATGTGAGCGCCTGAAGTCCGGTACGTGTTTGGATAATTTCTGCCATGGGTCAAGTCCATTCTTTAACTTGTGAGCCTAAGCAAGGGCTAAAAAACCCATCGCATTGCACTCATATTTCTAAAGGAGTTGACACGGGCTCGTAACACTAATGTGCCAGAAAAGAAACCACGATTTAGATATATTTGATAATAATCTTTGGACGACGCAAAAAAAGTGTCATCTTGAGTTTATTCAGAAGGCTTCCGACCTTTAAATCCTTTAGCAAGTAAGTAAAGCTCCACAGACTCAGATCGTGATGCTGGTGGTTTTACATGCACAACTGACTGGAAATTCTTCTTTAGCATCTGCAAAAGCTCATTTTCAGTTCCGCCTTGGAAGGTTTTTGATAAGAAATGTCCACCCTTAGCTAAAACATCAACAGCAAAATATGCTGCGATTTCGCAAAGATGTTGTGTTCTTAGATGGTCGGTTCTTTTATGCCCTGTCGTTGGCGCGGCCATGTCAGATAAAACAAGGTCCGGTGCAGCTCCGCAAAGCTCCATCAACTTTTCAGGCGCATCATCATCCAAAAAATCCATTTGAAGAAACGCAACGCCCGGAACCTGATCCATTTCAAGAAAATCAATGGCGACAACATGGGGATCAAGGTCAGATGAACCGGTAACTTTAGCGGCAATTTGCGCCCACCCGCCAGGTGCTGCACCTAAATCGATGATACGCTTTGCGCCCTTAAGAATCTTGTGCTTTTCATCGATTTCCAAAAGCTTGAACGCCGCACGTGATCGATAGCCCTCGTGTTTTGAACGTTGGACATAAGGATCATTGATATGTCGTTCGAGCCAACGCCGAGAGGACGCCTTCATCTTTTTCTTGCGAATTTTTTGACCAAGTTTACGGCCAGTGGCGATTGTTGGTTTTTTACTCATTGTGCTTACCTGAGTTTACCTGACTTGAATTTGCCTCAGACGGCGTGTTTGTTTGCGTTGTGTTAGATTTATCGGTTTGATTTTGGCCGTTGTGAGAATTTCGTCTACGCCGACGCCTGCGCCATACACCGTCTTTTGCCATCATGTCATTTAGCAGGCCTTCACGCAGACCACGATCCGCCACACGCATCTTGTTCGATGGCCAGCGTTTGCGGATAGATTGCATGATTGCGCATCCCGCTAAAACTAAATCTGATCGGTCTGGCCCAATACATGGATTTGCCGAACGTGTTTCAATATCCCACGATAAAAGTTGATTGAGCATTTTATCAACATCGGCATCCTGCAACCAAAGACCATCAACGCGGCGCCGGTCATATCTTGGCAAATTGAGGTGAAGTCCTGCAAGGGTTGTCACTGTGCCAGATGTTCCCAGCAGATGAAATGTATCAATGCTCGGGGAGAAATCGAGCATGTTTTGCGGTGCAGTTGTCTCAATAAGTTTATCGACTTCATCGACCATCGCATCAAAGACCTGTTGCGTCACATCCTTGCCACCATGACGTTCAGACAATGTGACGACGCCCACAGGCAAAGATGTCCATGATTTGATGTGATTGGCCAATCGCTGAGTACGGCGCTCATCGAACTGTATGGCCGCAATTTCAGATGATCCACCACCGATATCAAATAAAATGACTGATTGCGTTTCGCGATCAACCAATGACGCGCAACCTGAAACGGCTAACCGAGCTTCCGTTTCCCGATTGATGATTTCCAGATCAAGTCCGGTTTCTTTTTTTACGCGCGCTAAAAACGCCTCGCCATTGGTGGCTTGGCGGCAAGCTTCTGTCGCGATCAATCGATAATTTTTAATGTTGTGACGCGCAAGTTTAGACGCGCAAATTTTAAGCGCACCAACTGCTCTTTCCATCGCGCCATCTGAAAGCTTACCTGTTGCTGCCAATCCTTCTCCCAAGCGCACAATGCGCGAGAAAGCATCTACAACGCGAAACTGACCAGCTTTCATAGGTTTGGCGATCAAAAGGCGACAATTGTTCGTCCCCAGATCAAGAGCTGCATATAATGGCTGCTGGTTTGGATTGTGTTTATTGTGTCGATTAAAGCGTTTCTTGCCGTTGTGATTATGCAACGGTTTATGAGGCTGCTTAGTATGCCTGTGTTTATCAGCTTGATGGATTTGGCTGTCATGCTCATCGTGCGTTTTAGCAATAGGTGTTTGCTCCGACGCTTCCATAACTGGCTGCGTGTTTTTGCTAGACGAGCCAGAAGATGTTGCATCGCCTTTACGGCGCGAACGCTTTTTCCACCGCTTACGCTTTTTGGGAAGTTCATTCTGGGAAGAAACTTTGGAATCTGAGCTTGTCGCCACCTTTCCATCATCCTGACGATGTTGAATAGGTTTTTCAAATTCTGCGGGCACTTTACCACGTGCACTCTGTGGGTCAGAGCGCTGTTGGTTGTTGCCATCTCGCGTTTCTCCCAAGGGGGCTTTTGCGCCACGCATTGGGTCAGTCACACTGTATCCTGTTCGCCGAGCGTAATTTCGCATCAGGCGTTTAAATGTTTATCGTTGATATCACAGTATCAGTGATTATGAGAAATACAAATCCTTTTTCCATTTTCTTATTCGAAAATGATCGAGATTTATGAAATTGGTTTTTGCTCACGTGTGCAAAAATTGTGATTGTAATTAAGAAATGCGCATAAATTTACTACGAATTTTTTGTTTAAGTGACTGCTGTCTGTATTTAATAAAAGTGCGGTTCGATGATGTGATGTAACTGCTAGTTAATTGATAAAATTACTAAAAATACGTGAGTTCCAATCCGTCCTTAAACAGGCATGCATCCGGTAAAAATTGAATTTCTAATTATCTTTCGATTCCCTATTGACAGTTTTTGAAACCGGTTGCAATATTATGAGCAAGCCGTTCATCGTAATGTTGTGACGACTTCGTGGAGGAGTGTTTCGTGGTCTCTTTTGGGCTGAATCAAATAACTGTACCGAGCTATGGTGCGGAGGCGTTTTGCGCGCTTGCGCAAGCGCTTGATTGCGGCGGTATTGAATTCAGAAATGATGTGATCGGTTCTGATTTTGATGCTGAGCAGGCAAAGCAATTTGGTGGATTGGCCCGAGACAATCACTTGGAAGTTTTTAATCTCTCAGAAGTTTCTCAGTTTGATAATTGGAATGACAGCAAAAAACGCGAAGCTGAAAGTCTTATTGTTTTAGCAGATGCTATGGGCGCGAAGGCTATTGGTTTGATACCGCGAAACGATGATGCAAACTTGGGCAAAGCTGCTCGCATTGATAACCTGAAGAAAGCACTCGTTGCACTAAAGCCAATGCTTGCAGAGAAAAATTTGTTGGGTCTGATTGAGCCGCTTGGTTTTTCAACAGCTTCGCTAAGATTAAAATCGGAGATCGTAGCTGTCATTGAGGAGCTTGGATTTGAAGAAAATTTCAAGCTGATTCACGACACTTTTCATCACACACTTGCTGGTGAAATCGACGTTTTCGCACAGCATACCGCACTGGTACACATTTCAGGAGTTGAACGCCAAGACGTTGACTTTTCTGATATGCAGGATCAGGATCGAGTTCTTGTTGGAGGACAAGATCGATTGGGAAATATTACACAAATATCTCAATTACAGGCCGCAGGTTACAAAGGTCCTGTATCTTTCGAACCATTTTCACCGATGGTTCAAAATACGAACGACATTGCGGGTGAGCTCGCAACGTCAATTCAATTCATCGATAGTCAATTAAAAAAATGCGCAGCATAGTCAATTGCTAGGATGATTTCACTGATCCAAGTTGGATCACCGGTAAAAAACGCATTCGGTGGCCGGTCACCGAAACGGGAGGAATTAAATATGAAAAAGACTCTAATCGCAGCAGGCCTTGCTGCTCTTATGTCCACAACATCAATGGCTGCAGAAATCGGAGCAACGTTCTCACGATTTGACGATAACTGGTTGACAGTTCTTCGCAACGGCATGGTTGAGTATGCAGCAACAGTAGACGGTCTATCTTACCAGCAGGAAGATGCGACAGACGATCTTGCAAAGCAAATTGACCAAGTGAAAAACTTTGTTGCAAATGGCGTTGACGGCATCATCGTAAACATCGTTGATACATCAGCAGGTGCTGCGATCACTGAAGCTGCAGGCGACACACCATTGGTTTTCGTAAACCGCGAGCCAGACAATGTGAACGAACTTCCAGCAACACAGGCATTCGTTGCATCTAACGAAATCGAATCTGGCACATTGTCAGCGTTTGAAATTTGTAAGAACCTTCGTGCAGCTGGTAAAGCTGGCGGTGCTCGTGGCTACCTCATGAACGGTCAATTGTCTAACCAAGCTGCCGTACAGCGTTCAAAAGACGTACATGATGTAATCGGCATGGACATGTGTAACTTCATGACAATCATTGATGAGCAGCCAGCAAATTGGTCACGTGATGAAGCACAAGATCTTATGACAAACTGGATGTCATCTGGCGAGCCATTTGACTTTGTTCTTGCAAACAATGACGAAATGGCAATTGGCGCGATCCAAGCAATGAAAGCAGCAGGCATGGATATGGCTGATGTTCAAGTTGGTGGTGTTGATGCCAGCCAAGACGCTTTGGTTGTTATGTCATCAGGCGACTATGATGTAACTGTTTTCCAAGATTCAGTTGGCCAAGGTACCGGTTCTATCGATGCGGTTCTTAAGTTGATCGCTGGTGAAAAAGTTGACCAAAAAGTTTACATCCCATTCAAGTTGGTAACACCAGCTAACATGGGCGACTTCTTGAGCAAAAACTAAGTCTATTTACGACTAAAGATGCGAGGTGGCTCTTAAGGGCCATCTCGTGATTTTATTATTTAAGCGTGGGGAGTGTGATCCATGACAGATACCAGCGATGGCATAGGCGGGTTAACTTTTGATAAGACGAAGAGGTCTTGGCCAAATGAGTTCAATATTCTATTTGCGCTAATCATCATTATCGTAATCTTTGAAGTACTCGGGCAGTTTCTGCCTTACATGAACGATCAGAGTTTTCTTTTCGATACCAGAGATCGATTTGATTCAATCTTCAATGAGGCACGCTTAAAAATTATTATTTTACAAGTGGCAATCATCGGCATTATCGCCCTTGGTGTGACCCAAGTTATTATCACCGCCGGCATTGATCTAAGCTCCGGACCATTGGTTGCAGCGACCGCGATGATCGCGATGAGTTTTGGACAAACTGAATTGGTCAACGGTAACCCAAATCCAAAAGCTTTGTTTGGAACCTGGGCAATGGACTTGCCTGTGATTATTCCGGTTATAGTTGGATTGGCCTTTGGTGCATTTATCGGCGCTATTAACGGCACATTTATTGCATTTTTACGCATCCCGCCTTTCATCGCAACACTTGGCATGTTCCTGGTTTGTCGCGGTATCGCGCTTTGGTGGTCATCAGGCAACCCAATTTCATTCCCAACCGAACAATATAAGTTCTTAGGCTCAGGCATGATGCCAGTTGTTTGGTTCCTTGCATTGGCAGTCGTATTCCATGTGATCATGAAATACACAGTTTATGGCAAGCACACATATGCAATCGGTTCGAACGAAGATGCAGCGCGGATGTCTGGTATTAACGTTAAGCGACACAAGGTCATGGTTTACATGATTGCGTCTATGCTCGCTGCTTTTGCTGGTATTATTTTGAGCGCAAAAGCTTCGACCGCGCAAGCCGGGATGGGCGAGTTTTACGAGTTGTTTGCGATTGCTATGGCCGTGATTGGTGGAATTAGTTTAACAGGTGGACGCGGTTCAATCATCGGTACTGTTCTTGGCGCAATGGTGCTGGGTGTAATCCGCTCTGGCTTTACCTTCATCAAATTGGATGGATCTTATCAGTTGATGGCGATGGGTAGCATCATCATTGCAGCGGTCATTCTTGACCAATACCGACAACGCAACCGAGCCTAAGTTAGGAGATTATAAGATGAGCAGCGATATTGTTCTGAAGACCGAAAACCTAACCAAGCACTATGGCGGTGTCCATGCGTTGGTTGGGGCAAATTTTGAAATGAAAAAAGGTGAGCATGTTGCCATTATGGGCGACAACGGCGCAGGTAAATCTACCTTCGTTCGTCAGATCACAGGAGTGGAACAACGCACAAGCGGTACGGTTTCACTTTACGGCGAAGATGTAAACTTTACTGGTCCGCTCGATGCCCGCCAAGCAGGCATTGAAACCGTGTTCCAAACTCTTGCATTGGCTGATGATCTGGACGTTCCAGATAACTTGTTCTTAGGTCGTGAATTGACCAAATGGAACTGGCTTGGACCGTTTCGTCGGCTTGACTATAAGGCCATGCGCGATGCGACCATGAAAGGTCTTGTCAAAACGGGCGTGAAAATTCCAAACATTAGGAATTCCATCCAAAATATGTCCGGCGGTCAACGCCAATGTGTCGCCATTGCGCGCACGGCAACTTTTGCATCTAAGCTCACGATTATGGATGAGCCAACGGCAGCGCTTGGTGTTCAGGAAACTGCACAGGTGGAAAACATCATCCGCAATATGAAAGAGCAGGGTGCTCCACTTATTTTGGTTAGCCATAATATGCGCCAAGTGTTTGATCTCGTCGATCGCATCGTCGTCTTCCGCAGAGGACGTATTGTTGCTAATCTGAACAAAGATGAAACAGATGGTCAGGATGTTGTTGCATATATTACAGGTGTTAAAACCGGTGCAGAATTTGAGGGTGCGGCTTAAGGCCTGAATTATGCTCGATTTTGCTCACCCTTTTTTCAAGCCCATGTGGCGGCGCGTAGCTGTGGTTTTGTTTTGCGCTGGTTGGGGCATGGTCGAATTAGTAGTTCAGGGGTCGCATTTTTGGGCAGCCTTGTTCCTTGGTATGGGTGGCGTTGCATTTTGGAAATTGTTTTTAGACAAAGACACGATGCAGAAATTGGAAGATGACAGCTAGTCTTTAAAGTGAGTTGAGAATGAGTTTAAGTGATCAAACTGTAACATTAACAGTTGCACAGGCAATCGTGCGCTATCTAACCAATCAATTTATTGAAATTGATGGCGTTAAAACCCGCGTATGCGGTGGTGGATTTGGCATTTTCGGACACGGCAATGTGACGTGTTTGGGCGAGGCGTTATATGAAAATCAAGACGCTTTACCGCTGTATCGTGGTCAGAATGAACAAGGTATGGGCTTTGCCGCTGCAGCTTATGCAAAATATCATTTGCGTCAGCGCTTTATGTTGTGCACAGCGTCAGCTGGTCCCGGTACTGCCAACTTACTCACATCAGCAGCATTAGCGCACGCAAATCGTCTGCCGATGCTTTTGCTTTGTGGCGATGCGTTTCAAACGCGCTTACCAGACCCTGTATTGCAGCAGCTTGAACATTTTGGAAACCCAACTTTTGGCGTTAATGACGCGTTTAAAGCAGTGTCTCGTTATTGGGATCGTATCACTCATCCTGCGCAGATTATTCAATCACTTCCCGCAGCTTTAGCAACAATGCTTGATCCTGCTGATTGCGGACCTGCATTTATTGGTTTGCCGCAAGATATCCAAGGCTGGACTTATGATTATCCGGTCGAAATGTTTGAAGAAAAAATTCATTATATTCGTCGTGTCACACCTGATGAAAATGAAATAAAGGCTGCGGTTGAAGCGCTTAAAAATGCAAAGAAACCAATAATTATCGCAGGCGGTGGAGTGCAGTATTCTCGCGCCGTTGAACAACTCACCAAGTTTGCCGAAGCGACGCAAATCCCGGTTGTTGAAACAATTGCTGGCCGGGCCAATTTGGTTGACGATCATGAATTGAACATAGGACCAATTGGTGTGACAGGTTCTGATAGCGCCAATAATATCGCTGAAGAAGCAGATGTAATTTTATCCATCGGTTGCCGTTTGCAAGACTTCACAACAGGGTCTTGGACTGCATTTGCAAAAGATGCGCAGATCATATCATTAAATGCGGGCCGCCATGATGCGGGTAAACATAGATCACTCCCTGTTGTTGGTGATGCTAAAATCGGTATTGGTAAATTATGGGATGAATTAGGTTCATATAAAGCACCTGATGCATGGGTTGGACTTGCGCAAGACGAACGCGCGAAATGGGTCAAATATGTTGCGGATAATGTAAACCCAACAGGTGGCGATGGAAGTAATCGTCCCAATTCATATGCGCAAGCAATTGGCGCGGTAAATGCGTTATGTGATCCGCGTGATCGCGTTGTTGCAGCAGCGGGTGGTTTGCCAGCTGAAGTCACAGCAAACTGGCGTACACTAGATATAGGAACTGTGGATGTAGAATTTGGTTTCTCATGCATGGGATATGAGATTGCCGGTGGTTGGGGCGCGCGTATTGCACAATCTGAAAATGAACCAGATTCAGATACCATTGTCTTCTGCGGTGATGGTTCATACCTTTTGATGAACTCGGATATCTATTCTGCGGTTTTAACAGAAAAGAAAATGATTGTTCTGGTGCTTGATAATGGCGGTTTTGCTGTGATCAACAAGTTACAAAACAACACAGGTAATGAGAGCTTTAACAATCTGATTGCAGACACACCAACAGCGACCAATCAAGTTGGTGTTGATTTTGAAGCTCATGCGCGTGCACTTGGTGCAAATGCGGAAACTGTTCAAAACTCTCAAGAACTAGGCGAAGCATTTAAGCGCGCAAAACAGTCCGATAATACGAGCGTGATCGTGATGAACGTTGACCCCTATGAAGGCTGGACGACCGAAGGTCATACTTGGTGGGAAGTTGGAACGCCGCATATCACCAATAGCGATAGAGTGCGACAAGCCCATATCGATTGGGAAGACGGCCGCAAAAGACAGCGAAACGGGATCTAATCAAGTGAATATCGATCAAGTTATAGCTGGCATAAGAAAAAACAATTTTGTTGTCGTAGGACGCGCAGGCATGGATCTTTTTCCTCATCCTGCGGGCACAAAAACCGAAGAAGCAACGGACTTTAAAAGTGATCTTGGTGGCTCGTCTGCAAACATTGCCGCTGGCATTTGTAAATTTGGTGGCAACGCGTCACTGGTTACTTGTGTTTCAGATGATTCCGTCGGGCGGTTTTGCCTTAATAGATTAGATCACTATGGTGTTGCACGCGAATATGTGCGTTCGGTCGGTGGAGAATATCGCAATTCATTGGCGCTATATGAAAGCCGAGTTGAAGACCATCAATCGGTGATTTACCGCAATGGTGCCGCTGATTTTCAGATGAGCATCGAAGATGTTGAACGCGTTGACTATTCAAAATTTGGAGCGTTAATTACGGCTGGTACCGTCTTTGCTGCAGAGCCTTCTCGTAGCGCGACATTCCGCGCTTTTGAATTGGCGAAAGAAGCGGGTTTGCCGATTATTTTTGATGTGGATTACCGCCCATATTCCTGGCCGTCAGCTGAAGTTGCCTCAGAGGTATTATCGCGCGCGGCGGAATTATCCGATGTAATTGTGGGTAATGATGAAGAATTTGGGTTTATGGCCGGCGGCATTGAAAAAGGCCTTGCAAAAGCAAAGTCATTATCAGAAGAAAGCGTCGCAATTGTTATCTATAAAATGGGTGAGAAGGGCGCGATCACTTATGCAGGCGGTGATGAAATTACAACTGGAATTTACGCCGTCACGGCCCTTAAGCCAACAGGTGCAGGCGATAGCTTTATGGCGGGCATGATGGCCTCATTATCCTCAGGTCTATCACTTCATGACAGTATTTTGCGCGGATCAGCTTGCGCAGCAATTGTCGTTGGTAAGCCTGGTTGCGCGCCGGCAATGCCAAATTTAGGGCAATTGGAAGAATTTTTAAAATCCCACCCGGGACCAAATAGTTAAGTTTTGCGGTTAGAAAAAACCGTTGAATAATAAAGGAAACAACATGCACATCGCTCCATTTGATAACAAAAACAAGCCCATTGTCGACGTGGATGATACAACTGTGCCACTGAACTATTTCAATATCGTGAAATTGAAAAAGGGTGATGCGTTTGAATATTCAACACCGGGATATGAGACATGCATTGTGCCAGCAACGGGTTCAATTGACGTTGATATTGAAGGCTTTAAAGCTGCTGATCTAGGTGGCCGTGGTGTTGATGTTTGGGATGGTGATCCTGAAGGTGTTTATGTTCCCTCTGCTGCAAAAGCAGAATTCGTGTGTACATCAGATGAAGCCGAAATATTTATCGCGGGTGCGAAATATGATAAAGTCCTCGATGCGTTTGCTGTTCGCAGCAATGAGCTTGATCTTGTGCAATATGGTTCTGATGAGACGAAGACGCACCGCAAAATCAAACACATTTTAGGTCAAAAGCAGGCCGACAAAGTTGGTCGCCTTTTGGTGAGTGAACTTTACACAGTCGGTCAAGGTGGTTGGTCAGGTTTCCCATCACATAAGCACGACACAGATCGTCTTCCTGATGAAACACGGCATGATGAAACATACAACTTCCGTTTCCGCCCAAACTATGGTTCTGGCGTTCAAATGTTGCAGCGTGAAGACAATAAGCCAGGTGATGCTTATCATATCATGGATGGTTCAACGATTTGCCTCGATAAGGGTTACCATCCTTGTTGCGTGCTCCCGGGATATGAAATGTATTATTTCACAATTCTAGGCGGCTTAAGCCAGCGTCCATTGGTGCAGTATTTCCAGCCAACTCATGCAGATCAGTTGCAAACAATCCCTGGTATTTTAGACATGGTGGCAAAATTTAAATGACCCTAGTAACATTAAAAGACGTGCTGCAGCCTGCGTTAAAACAAGGCCATGCAGTCGGCGGATTGGTGTGTCTAGGCTGGGAAGATATGCGCGCCTATGTGGCAGCTGCAGAAGCTGAAAATGCACCGGTAATTTTACAGGCAGGACCCGGGTGCCGCGAGCACACGCCTTTGCCTGTTTTGGGTAAAATGTTCCGTCATCTAGCTGAAGAAGCAAGTGTGCCAGTTGTTGCGCATTTGGATCACGGCTATACATTTGAAGACTGTCAGATAGCGCTTGATTCAGGTTTCACATCCCTCATGTATGACGGATCGCGTAAGCCGCTTAATCAGAATATCGACGAGACAGCCAAAATTGTTGAGCTTGCTCATGCAGCCGGCATTTCTTGCGAAGGCGAGATCGGATTTGTGGGCTATGCCGATGGTGAAGCGTCAGCAGGCACTGATCCAGAGGAGGCCGCGAAATTTGCAAAAGAGACCGGAGTTGATGCAATGGCAATCTCGGTTGGCAATGTGCATTTGCAGCAAGACAAAGCCGGCGGATTAGATGTTGATCGCATTAAGTTAATTGATGATGTAACCAGCGTGCCCCTTGTTATCCATGGTGGTTCAGGGGTTCCTGTTGAACAGCGGACCTTGCTTGCGAAAACGACTTCGATTTGCAAGTTTAACATTGGAACAGAATTGCGTATGGCTTTTGGCTCTGCGTTGCGCGAAGCCGTCAATAAAGACGAAACCAGATTTGATCGTGTTTCTATTTTAAAAGAAACACATGATCCGGTCATGCAAGCAGCACGAAATGTAATCCGCGCCTTTGGCGCGCCTGCTCAACGAGAGGGATAAACTATGTTGCGAATTGGTATCTTAGGCGCAGGTCGCATTGGACAAGTTCATGGTAGAACTCTTAAACATCTTGATACGGCACAAGCTGTAGCGGTGTCCGATTATTTCGAGGAAGCTGCAAAAAAACTCGCTGATGAACATGGCGCCAAAGTCATGACAACGGACGAAATTATCGCAAGCCCTGATGTTGATGCAGTCATCATTGGTACGCCAACAGATACGCATTTTGATATCATTCAGGCAGCGGCAAAAGCTGGCAAAGCAATCTTTTGTGAGAAGCCCGTTGACTTATCAACTGACCGAATTCGCCAATGTCTCGAAGTTGTTGAAAAGGCAAATGTACCGTTTATGACCGCGTTTAATCGCCGTTTTGATCCTAATTTTGCGCATTTACAAAGTAAGATTACAGAGGGTGCAATCGGTGATGTTGAGATGATCACCATCATGTCACGCGACCCTTCTCCTCCACCAATTGCTTATATCAAATCATCTGGTGGTATTTTCCGCGATATGATGATCCATGATTTGGATATGGCGCGCTTTCTCCTTGGGGAAGACCCGATTGAAATTTATGCGACAGGTTCATGTTTGGCCGATCCTGCAATCGGAGAAGCTGGTGACGTGGATACTGCAAGTGCAACGCTTAAAACGCAAAGTGGCAAAATCTGCACAATCACAGTTTCTCGCCGTGCATCTTATGGCTACGACCAACGCATTGAAGTGCATGGTTCAAAGGGGTTGATCCGTGCTGATAATGTGCATGAAAATACTGTTCAGATTGCAACGGAAAATGGCTTTAATTCAGCCGTTGTTCAAAACTTTTTCCTTGAGAGATATGCTGAAGCATATCGCGATGAAATGATCCACTTTGTGGAAGCAATCAATGCAGGCAATGCCCCGCAGCCAAGCGGTGAAGATGGTTTAAAAGCGCAACAACTTGCAGATGCTGCTGCGCTTTCTATGGAAGAACAACGTCCTGTACTTGTTCAATACAAACGTAAGATTGACTAATTAAGAGCCTGGCCGATAATCGCAGTCAGGCTTTTTCAATCAGTATGCTCAGCAAAGACCTCTTTTGCTGCATTAAGACCGTTAATTGCCGCTGGCATGCCGCCATAAACCGACATCTGAAAGATTACTTCGCTGATTTCGCGTTTATTCGCACCTGCTGCCAGCGCATGTTCAATGTTGATTTTAAGCTGCGGAGAGGTCTGGCCGCCGAGTGCGGTTAACGCTGCGATCGTTGCCAGTTGCCGTGTTTTTAGATCCAAACCGTCGCGCGCATAAAGCCGTCCATAAGCGAACTCAAACAACGTATCAGTAAACCCTGGAACAATATCATCATACCGCTCGTCCAAAATTTCTTTCAAATTCGGGTTCAGTTTATGTGCGATTTCATGACCTTTTTGAAGTGCTGATGTGCTCATATTCTATCCTTTTTGCAAGTTAAACTATCACCATCGATCTCGCCGCTAAGCACGGCTTTAAAGGTGGCAATCTTATCGGACAGAACAGCGTCGATTTTCCGCAAGCGTTGAATTTCGCTACGAACTTTTAGGTGATGTTTGATGAGTAGTTCCAGGCGTTCAGGGATGGATTGGGTTCCACCCGCGCGCAGTTCAACATAGCTTGCCATGTCCTTCACACCCATGCCTGTTGATTTTAAAACGTCTAGAAAATCTGACCAAAGCAAGTGATCATCACTATAGATCCGGCGACCCCCGCCATCTCGCAGTGGCGATGGCATAAGGCCAATTTTTTCGTAATATCGGATGGTATCAATTGATAATCCACTATGTTTTGAAAACTCACCGATTTGCATATTCTGTCTCCTTGCAATTGTTAGTAATGGCTGGAGTGCACACCAGATCAAGTCTTATTTTCCCAAAAAATAAAAAACCGCCTGACGAAATTGACAGGCGGCTTTTAGGTGGATCGATCTGATGATCTTTTGTGATTTAGCTGTTAGCAAGCGCTTGTTCTAAATCAGCAATCAAATCATCGGCATCTTCAATACCAATTGAGAAGCGAACAATATTTGGTGCAGCGCCGGCTGCTGTTTTTTGTTCGTCTGAAAGTTGGCTATGGGTTGTCGATGCTGGGTGAATAACCAATGAACGTGCATCACCCAAATTTGCAACATGGCTAAAGAGCTTCAAGCTATCAACGAATTTCACACATCCATCGTGGCCAGATTTAAGCGCCACTGTGAAGAGTGAGCTTGCGCCGCGTGGGCAATATTTTGCAATGCGATCATAGTATGGTGAAGACTTAAGACCTGCGTAAGTGACAGCCTCAACAGCGTCATGACCTTCAAGCCATGCGGCAACTTTCTCAGCATTTGCAACGTGCTTTTGCATGCGAAGTGACAAGCTTTCAATGCCCATTAGCGTGTAATGCGCACCTTGCGGGTTCATTGTCATGCCAAGATCACGAAGACCGATTGCAATTGAATGGAATGTAAATGCCATTGGGCCGAGTGCTTCGTGGAAATTCAAACCGTTATAAGCTGGCTCAGGCGCAGCAAGAGATGGGAACTTACCAGATGCAGACCAGTCGAACTTTCCGCTATCAATCACACAACCGCCTGTTACAGAGCCATTGCCGGTGAGGTATTTTGTTGTCGAATGCGTTACAAGTGTCGCACCATGTTCAATTGGATTACAAAGATATGGTGTTGCTGTTGTGTTATCAACAATTAATGGAATGCCAGCGGCATCTGCAATATCTGCAATCGCACGAAGGTCAGCAATGTGACCGCCTGGGTTTGCTATGCTTTCGCAATAAACAGCACGTGTGTTTTCATCAATAGCATCTTCAATTGCTTTTGCATCATCGATATCAACGAATTTTGTGCTCCAACCAAAACGCTGAATGGTGCGCGTAAGCTGGGTAACAGAACCACCATAAAGGCGGTTAGATGCAACAATGTTTAAACCTGGTCCCATCAATGGGAACAACGCCATGATTTGCGCTGCATGACCTGATGAACATGCAACAGCGCCTGCACCACCTTCAAGAGCTGCCATACGATTTTGCAAGGCGCCAATTGTAGGATTGGTCAAACGTGAATAAATATAACCAACTTCTTTAAGCGCAAATAGATTTGCAGCATGTTCTGAATCTTTAAAGACAAAAGCAGTTGATTGGTAAATTGGTGTGTTACGAGCACCCGTTGCAGGATCTGGTTCTGCACCTGCGTGTACTTGTAGTGTATCAAAACCTTGTTGGCGTTCTTCGCTCATGCGAGCCTCCCTATTTTAATTTCCCGTATGTTTTTATCATTTGACCACCATTTGTCCAGCGACAAACAGTTCTTCAAAAATGGATTCTGGAGAAAACTATTTCCAAATCTTATCGAGAGTACGAATCCAATTTTCGTTACAAAGTTTGTTCATAAGACTTTTATTATACCCGTGGTCTTGCATCACGCGTCTAAGCTTACCAAGGTCAGAAATGTCTTTCATTTCGTGAGGAATATGCGCACCGTCAAAATCTGAGCCAAGACCAACATGATCTTCACCTAAATGCTCAATCAAGTGATCAAGATGAGGAAGAAAACCTTCTAGTTCTGTATCAATATTCATAGCGCCATCTGGCCGGGTAAATGCAACGGCGAAGTTTAGCCCAACCATGCCACCACTGTCTTTAATCGCGCTTAGCTGATCATCGGTTAGGTTTCGCGCATGAGGGCAGATGGAATAGACATTAGAATGTGTAGCAACGATGGGATTATTGCTCGTTTTGGCAATATCCCAAAAGCCTTTTTCATTTAAATGTGAAACATCAAGCATAATTCCTAAATCATCGCATCGTTTAACAAGCCGAAAACCGGCATCTGTTAAACCTTCGCCCGTATCTCCGGTGCTTGGATAGCGAAAAGGAACACCATGACCGAAAATTGTCGGTCGAGACCACACAGGGCCAAGTGAACGCAAACCGGCCTTATATAGCACATCAAGTGCGTAAAGGTCTTCATCAATTGCTTCTGCGCCTTCCATATGCATAACAGCTGCGATGACACCCCTAGCCAAACATGAGTGAATGTCTTGGGTCGAAGTGCAGATCTTTAATGTACCAGTTTTCTCAAGCGTAATCAGATGCGCGGCTTGCTCCATCGCAATTGGAAGTGCCGCTTGATGGGACATCACCCCAGGCAACGGTAAATCATATGGCGGATTTTGCATTTGAGTTAACGTATCAAGCAGATCATCAGGCGAAGGGACATAAATTGCAAAAAAGCCACCACCAAATCCACCCTTTTTTGCTTTAGGAAGATCAATGTGCCCTTCACGCCCTTGGATAAATGCGTCCGATGGATTTGCAGAATTTTCCTCGAAAAGGCGGAATAGCAGATCATTATGTCCGTCAAAGACTAGCGGTAAATGATGTTCGCTCATGTGATTACTCCAAATGATAGTGCCCTGAATAGAATGATTTGATGGGGCAGGTTTTCAGAAGTATTCGTTTATCTTTTTGGCAAAATCAAGTTGTGCGCGAAGTCATTGGAAATAGAAAGTCTTAAGTATAAATACTACAAATACTTAATGATTATTTATAATATGTGTTATTAACCAATATAAATAGTATTAATACTAATTCTATGTATGAATTATTACTATGAAGTGTATCAGTGTGTCGAGGCGTATTTCATGACAAAAATTGGTTTGGTTCGTAAGATGGTACAGGTTTTGGGGCTTAACCCTAAAAATCTATGGGTTGGTTATGTGCTGGGGTTTGCGTTAATCTTAATATTGCTGACGATTTCTCAAATCACGTCATCTTGGAGTGAAAATTCAGCTGAACGTCATGCAAAGCTTTCCAGTATCGCGTCCGATCAAACTAAATTAAGTCAGCGAATATTCGCACAATTTGCAAATATAACGGATCAAAATTTCGACACTAGCATGAGCTTAGTTAAACCACTTATGCTACAGTATAGTGACAATTATCGGCTAATTAGAGCGCTAAATTCTGAGTTTTCGTATGCTGACACGCTTATAAAACATCAGGCTGATTGGACGCCTAGTGATATTAAGGTGCAGCATGAGTTGTTTGTTACCTATTACCTTAAAAGGTTATTGGATGTTACTCAGAATTCAACTCAAAAAGTGTCGCAAACGAGTGATGAGTTCACCCCAACGAATTTTCGAGCACAAGAGCTTAAATTGGCAGGGCTTCATCGTGCGAATGAGAGAAAATTAGAAGCAGCAAAAGAGACGCGCAATGAGCTGACCTCAAGAATAAACTATTATTCCTATATCGCTGCGATGGCTCTTTTAATTTTGGAGGCCGTTTTTATTTTCTGGCCGGGTCATGTCATCACATCTCGTTATTATCACCGCAGTATCAGACAAAAGGATCAAATGTGGCAGCTCATGCGCAATTTAAGTAAGCGCAATGAGGAAATATTGGAAGCCTATGATCGTATTGGTCATGATGCGTTACATGATTCTTTGACGGGTTTGGCAAATAGACGATATTTACAAGAAGAACTCGGGAGACGTGTGGAGCTACATCGCACGCGCCATGAAAAAATTGGTGTTTGTCATATCGATTTGGATAAATTCAAGCGTGTGAATGATGGTTACGGACATAAGGCTGGAGATTTCGTACTTCGCTTTGTCGCAAAAACGCTTAATGCTCAAAAGGGTAGGGGGGATTTTGTAGCGCGCATTGGTGGGGATGAATTTGTTGTTGTGTCATCTCCTGTTAAAGACATGGCTGAAATGTCATCAAGGGCATTTGAGCTTAGTACCAAGTTACAGAGAAAACTTTTGATCGAAGGGCGCCCTTGTGAGATCAGTGCCAGCATTGGTGTCGACGTTGTTGATATTGAAAATTTTGGTGAAGAAATTGATGTCAGTGATTTTCTCATTCGCGCCGATATAGCGCTTTACAAAGCCAAGAGCGCAGGCGGCGGCTACGAGTGTTTTACCGAAGAGTTGATGATAGCGCATCTGCGATCCACGGCTTTATTAGATGAAATTTCACAAGGGCTCTTAAATCGAGAATTTGTACCATATTATCAACTTCAATATTCCGCTTCAACGCATGAAATCGTGAGCGCGGAAGCGCTTGTAAGGTGGCGTCATCCTGAGCGCGGAGTGCTGCCACCATCTGAGTTTCTTCAAGCCGCTTGCGAAGCTGGCTTAGAGCAGCAAATCGATGAAATGATGATAAAAGAAGCCTTGCGTGATTTGAACCAATGGCAACTTGATAAGTCCTGCACGATCTCCTCTGTTGCTGTGAATTTGAGCGCAAAAACAATAGGAAATCCAAGTTTTATCTCAATGATAAAGGGGCTTGAAATTCCTCCCGGGCGATTAAGTTTTGAGATCACTGAAACTGTTGATGTAAATCAGCATTCACATCAGATTATTGAGAATGTTGAATATCTAAAAAAGCTGGGTTTTGAGGTTGAAATTGATGACTTTGGAACGGGACATGCATCGATCTTATCTTTGCAATATTTAAAGCCAAAACGTCTTAAGATTGATCGTGAATTTATCTTTCCAATTGTCGAACATGAAGACCAAAGACAATTGGTGAAAAACATTATTGAACTGAGCAAACCGTTTAATGTCGAGGTCGTCGCAGAAGGCGTAGAAAGCCTAGAGCATGCCCGAATATTAAATGAGATGGGGTGTGATATTCTGCAAGGTTACGCGTTTTGCAAGCCGATCCCAGCTGTCGGTGTTACCGCTATTATGAGCAGAGAACGGATCTCATCCCGTCGCAAAAACAAGTCGGCTTGAGGTCGATCTAACCTCATTAAAATTCAATTCACTAAAGGACAGGTTTATCCAACGATAATGATTTGCAATGCGCGTGGTCCATGTGCACCCAATAATAATTTTTGCTCAATATCACCAGAGCGGGATGGACCGGTAACAAAGTTAACCGCACGCGGCATAACCACTTGGCCATCTTTCTTATTCAAACTTCCCCAAGCGCTTTCCATATCCCCTTTAATATCTTTCGCAGAGATAATAACGATATGATGATCGGCAAGGAAGTTGATCGTTGTTGGATTTTCAGAACCCGATGCCAGTAAAAGTGTACCCGTTTCGGCAATGCCGGATTTTGCGTGGCTCACGCCGACCAAATCTTTGCCATCAGAAGGGCCTTTTTTGATCGTCAGGTTTTTTTCAAGTGACCAATCCGCTTTGTTTAACCTACGATCTGTTCCCATAATTAGTTCTGCGGGAAGATTGTGCTCGCGTAGGTAATTTCCTATGCAGCTTGGTATTTCATCGTAACCACTAACACGTGTCACGCTTGAATGAACCTTTTTCGCCATCTCCGCAAACAGTTCAACCCGTGCATCTTGCTTGAGTTGCCCACGTTTTGGGATGATGCCTGTTGGGCGTCCACTTAGCCGCTCAGCAACCGCTTTTGCGCGCGCATCATCGGGAGCTTTTTTTACAAGTGCATTACGAATGTCTGACAAGACTGATTGACGTGTTTCAGACATTAGTTTGCCTCCTGCTTTAGTGCTTCGCGCTGGTCCCATGCCTGCATAAAGGTTCGACCTTCAGGCGCGGGTAATTCACGATGTTTGGTCCAGCCTGATGCAAGCGGCAAGGATGAAATGCGTTTATTTGTACCGCCTAAAACGGATAAAGCTGGCATAGCAAAAGATACCAGCGCTCGATAAAGCTTTGGCCGCTTTGCCAGATATGCCCAGAACGCTAAACCATATCTTGCTGCTTTGGGTTGGAGATGTTGTTCAAATTCTTTTTCGCGCCAATGCCGCATCATTTTGGGAAGTGGGATCCGCATTGGGCATACACTTTCACACCGTCCGCAGAAAGTTGACGCATTAGGCAATGTTCCAGCCTTATCAACGCCGGCAAGTGAAGGTGTTAAAACCGACCCCATTGGTCCTGGATAGATCGAGCCATAAGCATGCCCCCCAATAGAATGGTAAACTGGGCAGTGATTAATGCACGCGCCACATCGTATACAGCGCAGCATTTCTTCAAATTCTGTACCCAGCATATCACTTCTGCCGTTATCTAGCAAAATGACGTGATATTCTTTAGGGCCATCCGGGTCTTTCTCACGCTTAGGACCTGTTGAAAACGTGGTGTATACAGACATGTCCTGTCCTGTTGCGGAACGCGCCAGAATGCGAAGGATTTGCGAGCAATCTGCAAGTGTTGGTACAACTTTTTCAATCGAGGCCATCACCACATGGACTTTGCCAAGTGTTTGGGTCAAATCACCATTGCCCTCATTGGTCACAATGACGGAAGAGCCTGTTTCGGCAACCAAAAAATTAGCACCAGTAAAACCAATATCCGCTTCAAAATAACGTTTGCGCAAAACCTCACGTGCTTCTGCTAACAGTGTTTCTGGTTCCGACATATCTCGATCCTCATCAAGATGTGTATGTACGCGACGAAAATCGTCTTCGATCTGCCCTTGGTTGAGGTGAATAGCAGGCGCAATAATATGGCTTGGCTTCTCATTTCGGAGTTGAATGATATATTCGCCAAGGTCAGTTTCAACAGGCTCAATACCGTTTTCGAGTAAATGTTCGTTCAGCTCAACCTCTTCGGTAATCATAGACTTACCTTTTGTGACGGTTTTCGCATCGTGCTTTTGGCAAATCTCTAACGCGATACGGCGTGCATCTTCAGCCGTTTTTGCCCAATGAACATGGCCACCGTTTTCAATGACTTTTTGCTCATAAGCCTCAAGATATAAATCTAAGTTCGCGAGGGTATGGTCTTTTATTTCTCGCCCCTTATCGCGTAATGCTTCAAATTCATCGAGAGCTGCTGCGGCTTTCGCGCGCTTATCAATAAAGCCTTTGGGCACATTACCCAACGCTTTTTGAAGCTGTTCATTTCCAAGTGCATCTTTGGCGTTTGATTTCAAATTATGTGAAGTGAGTTCCATAATTTCCTCCTTATCCAGCAGATTAGATGTTAAATTTCGATCTAACTGCCAGAAATTGGTTTTGTATCCAGTTTGCCTGCAAGTACTTCCGCAACGTGGCGAACTTCAGTTTTTGACCCTTGGCGTTTAAGTTTGCCCGCCATATTCATCAAGCAACCCATATCGCCCGCAACAAGCATGTCAGCGCCTGTATCATCAATGCTCTGCGTCTTTTTGGACACCATAGCATTTGAGATATCTGAATATTTCACGCAAAATGTTCCGCCAAACCCGCAGCAAACTTCGCTGTCTTTCATCTCGCGAACGTCTACGCCAGAGTTTTTAAGGAGTTTGCGTGGTTGCTCTTTCACACCAAGTTCACGTAAGCCTGAGCAAGAATCGTGATAGGTGACAGACCCTGCAAACTCGCCCGGGGTTTGCGTGATAAACATAACATCGGTTAAAAAACTGACGAGCTCAAATGTTTTGTCAGATAGCGCTTTCATACGAGAAAGCATGGCTGGATCATCTTCAAATACTTCAGGATAATGCTTTTTGATCATCGCAGCACAAGAACCTGATGGCGCTACGACATAATCGTAGTCTTCAAAAGCATCCAGTACTTGCTTTGCAATTTCCTTGGTGTCTGCTTTATCGCCGCTATTATATGCGGGTTGACCGCAGCACGTTTGCGCACGGGGGACATGAACATCGCATCCCGCAGCTTCAAGCAATTCGACAGCTGAAAATCCGACATTTGGCCGAAAAAGATCAACCAAACAAGTTACAAATAATCCGACTTTAGGATTGGTGTTTTCAGACAAGCTGAACTCCTATTATTTTTAGTTTGTTCTTTGTTTTAAGCGAAGCTCAGATATATGCTCTCGATCACGCAATTGTTGCGCTTCTCGAAAACTATCCATCACATAATCGATATGGGCTTCCGCACTGGCACGCGCGGCCTGCGGATCATTGGCGATAATGGCTTCAATAATTTTTAAATGTTGTGCAAGAAGTGAATCGCTTGCGGAATGAAGATCGAAAATAAGCATGCGGTTAAACACGACCCCATCGGATAGAAGTCGATAGCACGATCTTAAACTATGCAGCATGATAACGTTATGCGCACATTCACCAATCGCATTGTGCAATTCAATATCGAGCTTAGCTTCTTTTTCTGTATCATCACTTTCATGGGCTAGGACCATGGCTTTGCCGATAGATGACAAAAGATCTTTATCGGCAACTGTCGCGCGTTTCGCGGCAAGTTCTGCTGCTGTACCTTCCATAGAACGTCGATATTCAAGGTAATCAACCGTTGCTTTTGGATGCCTGCCAATCAAGCCAATAACCGGTTCGGTAAAGACTTGCCCGGTGATATCAGCAACATATGTGCCGCCGCCTGGTCGCGTTGTTAGCAGTTCGCGATCTTCTAAGCTCTTGATGGCTTTTCGTAAGACTGGGCGTGAAATGTTGAGTTGTTGAGCAAGGTCACGCTCTGAAGGTAGGCGGTCACCAAAGCGCAAAATACCTTCCAAGATCAGCTTTTCAATATGAACAACAGCCTGATCCGCTGTTTTATGATGTTCAATTTGTGAGAATATATTTTTTGTCATGACCACTCGCAGTTCGCCGAAAATTATCAGCGAATACGCAATTGGTCAATTAAATTATCCAAAAACCCAAAATAGTAGAATTATGAGTGAGCGCTGATCTGGCGTTTCATTTGCCTGTCATCATTCATCGTCTGTTCCCAATATGGGGTATTCCCATAGAGCTCTGCAAGGTAATCAATGAATAAACGAACTTTTAATGGCAGGAATGTTTTGCTTGCATAAACCGCGTGAATAGCAACCAAGCGCGAGCTTTCATATTGCGGCAGAACCTGTTTTAGATTGCCTGACATTAGGCTCTCGCCAATGTCCCAAGTTGATCTATAGGCAATGCCAATGCCTGAAAGTACGGCTTCGCGGACCACTTCACTAGAATTTGTTTGGATCGGGCCGATAGGCTTGAAATTAATTGAACCGTCTGTACCGTCAAGGCGCCAGATCTCGCTGTTGTGATTTGGTATGCAGATATGTTTTTCAAGATCATCGAGCGTCTCGGGCGTACCGTTTTTCTCAAGATACTCTGGCGTTGCACACAGCACGCGGCGTACTGGCGCAAGTTTGCGGGCCACAAGGCTTGAATCTTTAAGTTCTGCGATCCGAATAGCTAGGTCATAACCCTCGCCAACAATATCAGTCATATCGTCGTGAAGATTTAGATTGATCTGAATGCCCGGGTTTTGCTCGAAAAATTGCTGCAGATGCGGAGCGACATGCATGCGTCCAAAAGATGTTGGGGCTGAGATTTTTAAAATGCCGCGTGCCACATTTGAGCGTCTGCTGACAAATGATTCCGCTTCTTCAAGGCCTGCTAGGATGGCAACTACCCGTTCGTAAAACCCTTGCCCAGCCTCGGTTAGCGAGATCTGCCGGGTTGTTCGGTTCATCAACCTTGTTCCAAGTCGGTCTTCTAATCGACGTAAGCGTTTAGAGACAACTGCTGGCGATAAACCCAACTCGCGACCAGCTGCTGACATTGAGCCAGCTGACACCATTCGCGCAAATACTTCTAGATCACCGAGATTATTCATGACACTTTATCCAATACGAGCTTTGAATGTTATACGCCAAATTTGATTAACTAGATCATTTTATCATTGTTTGCTCAATTCAATTATGAAAAACACTGTTGCGATTGCATCATAATTAAAAAAGTGGTAAACAAAATTTACCAAAATAAAGTGGAGCCCGTTATGACGGAGTTGATCAAATTTCTAGAGCCCAATGCTGAGATTATTTCAAAGCGGCCAACTATTATCGCAGGGCTTGCACAATTGCTACCAGATGATTGCCTTATAACCGATGAGCGCGAACTTGTGCCATTTGAAACGGACGCTTTTATCGCTTATCGGCGCTTGCCGCTTGCCGTTGTTCTGCCAGAAACCACGGAACAGGTGGCAGAGGTTGTTAAATATTGCCATGAAAACGAAGTTCCAATTGTGCCGCGCGGCGCGGGTACGTCTCTTGCTGGTGGTGCGATCCCGCAAGAAGACGCAATAGTTATCGGCCTATCAAAAATGAACCGTATCTTAGATGTGGATCTGGCAAATCGTTGCGCTGTTGTTCAGGCAGGTGTGACCAATATAGCAATTTCGCAAGAAACAGATTCTGAAGGCTTCTTTTATGCGCCTGACCCAAGTTCGCAGCTTGCATGTACGATTGGCGGCAATATTGGTATGAATTCAGGTGGCGCGCATTGCTTAAAATATGGCGTGACAACAAATAACCTTTTGGGTCTCAAGATGGTTATGTTTGATGGTACGGTGATTGATCTTGGTGGCAAAGCGCTAGATATGCCAGGATATGATTTACTCGGTTTGTTGTGTGGATCAGAAGGTCAGATGGGCATCATCACCGAAGCAACGGTGAAGCTCCTTGCAAAGCCGGAAGGTGCAAAACCTGTTTTATTTGGTTTTGATAGCCCCGAAGATGCAGGGCAATGCGTTAAAGATGTGATCGGTGCAGGCATCATCCCTGTTGCGATAGAATATATGGATAAGCCCGCGATTGAAATTTGTGAAGCATTCGCAAATGCGGGATATCCGATGGATGTCGAAGCTCTGCTGATTGTTGAAGTTGAAGGTTCAGAAGCTGAGATGGATGCAATGCTGGCAAAAATCATTGAAGTTGCCAAAAAGCATAAAGTTAAAACGATCAAAGAAAGTCAGTCTGCGTTTGAGGCAGCATTGATCTGGAAAGGCCGTAAATCAGCATTTGGCGCGACAGGACGTATCGCAGATTATATGTGTATGGATGGCACAGTGCCGCTATCCCAGCTAGCGTTTGTTTTGGAAGGCACTGCGAAAATTATTGAGAAGTATGGGTTGCGGGTCGCTAACGTGTTCCATGCAGGCGATGGTAATATGCATCCGCTCATTCTGTTTAATATGAATGATCCAGAAGAGAGCATCAAAGCGGAACAGGCGGGAATGGATATCTTGCGTTTGTGCGTTGATGCCGGTGGTTGTCTAACAGGTGAGCATGGCGTTGGTATCGAAAAACGCGATTTAATGACCCATCAATATTCCAAAGAAGACTTGGATCAACAGATGGCAGTTCGTGCAGCCTTTGACCCAAATTGGCTGTTTAATCCATCAAAAGTATTCCCGCTAGAAGTTAGAGAAGACGCATGAGCGAACAAGAATTAATATCGCCTACATCTGCTGATGAATTGGTCGATGCGGTAAAGAGCGCTTTAGCAAGTGGAAAAGCAATTAATGTTCAAGGTTCAGGGACAAAAAATAGCATCGGAAACGATGTTAGCGCAAACGTGCAAATCTCAACATCAAAACTCAGTGGTGTGAGCGAATATATCCACTCTGAATTAGTGATGACGGCAAAAGCTGGCACGCCTGTTTCAACGGTTCAAAAAGAACTCGCCAAAAACAACCAAATGCTGGCGTTTGAACCTGCCGATTACTCAAATCTACTGGGCTCAAAAAGTAAGCAAACAATCGGTGGCGTATTTGCAACCAACATGTCAGGTTCGCGTCGATTAAGTATCGGTGCAGCTCGCGATGCCCTTTTGGGTGTTAAGTTTGTCAATGGAAAAGGCGAGTTAATTAAAAGTGGTGGCAAGGTGATGAAAAATGTCACTGGTCTTGATCTGGTAAAATTGCTTGCAGGATCTTGGGGAACACTTGGTATTATGAGTGAAGTTACGTTTAAGGTTCTACCTCGCCCTGAGGCTATGAAGACCATTTTGATCAAAGGTTTGAGCGATAAAGACGCAACAAAAGCCATGGCACTGGCGATGGCGCAATCCACTGAAGTTTCATCTGCAGCGCATCTGCCGAAATCTGTAAGCGGTGCATTTTTAGATGGCACTTTTTCAGATCAATCCATTACCGCGCTCCGCTTGGAGGGCTTACAAGAGTCCGTCAATGACCGAGAAAAACGTCTTATAAATGCATTGTCTGAATATTCAGATCTAACAGTGATCGAGACAGAACAATCCGCAAAGCTTTGGCAAGAGATTGCCGATGTGAAACCGTTTTGTGGTTCCAACTCAATTGTTTGGAAAGTTTCTGTTGCACCTTCACAAGGGCATAAGCTTGTTGCAAAATTAGCGCAAAAGACAGAAGTCGATGCTTTTTATGATTGGCAAGGCGGGTTGGTCTGGTTGTCTTTAAAATCAGGGCATCATGCAGCAGACATTCGTCAAATCATCAAAGAAATTGGCGGTGGGCACGCGACACTCATTCGTGCAGATGATGATGTGCGTTCGCAAGTCGATGTATTTGAGCCTCAGTCACTTCCTGTTGCTGCATTATCTGCGCGCATCAAAGCACAAATTGATCCTAAAAATATCTTTAATCCCGGTCGTATGTCCTTAAACGATGATACGATGAATAAAGCGGCGGTTTAGTCATATGAGAACAACATTTTCACCTGATCAGCTTAAGGATCCGATGGTCGCAGAATCCGAAGCGATCTTACGTAAGTGCGTGCATTGTGGGTTTTGTACCGCAACTTGTCCAACTTATGTCACGCTTGGCAACGAGCTCGATAGCCCGCGTGGTCGAATTTATCTCATTAAAGACATGCTTGAGAATAATCGCCCTGCAGATGAGAAGACGGTTAAACATCTTGATCGCTGTTTATCATGCCTTGCTTGCACAACAACTTGCCCATCTGGTGTTGATTACATGCATCTTATTGATAACGCGCGTGCATATATTGAAAAAACGTATGACCGTCCGATGATGGATAAGATCATTCGCGCGATTTTGGTCAATGTTTTGCCATATCCAAATCGCTTCCGTTTGGCGCTTCGTTTTGCGCAAATTGGCAGGCCGTTTGCGGGTTTGTTCAAGAAGGTGTCAGCGTTTAAACCAATGGGAGCTATGCTTGATTTAGCACCTAAATCTATCCCGTCAGATAGCTCCTCAGCGCTACCTGGAGTCCGAGCTGCCAAAGGAAAAAAACGCGCACGTATTGCAATCTTATCTGGCTGTGCGCAACCAGTGCTTAACCCAACAATAAATCAGGCTACAATGGATCTTCTTAATCGTTTTGATGTTGAAGTTGTTGTGCCTGAAGGCGAGGGATGTTGTGGTGCTCTAACCCATCATATGGGACGTGAACACGTTGCGCATCAATCTGCTAAAAACAATGTGGATGTGTGGACACGTGAAATTGAAAATGGTGGTTTAGATGCGATCATCATCACGGCATCAGGCTGTGGCACGACGATTAAAGACTATGGGCACATGCTACGTGATGACCCTGAATATGCTGAGAAAGCAAAACGAGTTTCAGAACTTGCAAAAGATATAACAGAATTTTTGGTCACTCTTGAATTGCCTAAAGTAACGCGTGATGAAGAGATGATTGTCACATATCACTCTGCATGTTCAATGCAGCATGGTCAGAAAATCACTAATCATCCGAAAGATCTATTGCGCAGTGCGGGCTATACCGTGCGCGAACCCGCAGAAGGTCATTTATGTTGCGGTTCTGCTGGCACATATAATATTATGCAAAGCGAAATTGCTGATAAACTAAAGACACGTAAAGTTGGCAATCTTGAGCGTACAAAACCTGATGTCATTGCAGCGGGGAATATAGGCTGTATTACTCAAATTGGATCAGGCACTGATATCCCGATCATTCACACAATTGAATTACTTAACTGGGCTTATGGTGGGCCAAAGCCAACTGGGATGAGCTAAACCCAAAAGCAATGAACCCTGTTAAAAGACCAAGCAACAAAAAACCCAGCTGATCAGATCAACTGGGTTTTGTTTTTTGTGTTTTTAGGGCTGCTATATTAAGCGCCGAAAATACCTTTTTTTACAGTGTAGTATTTGCTGCTAGACTGACCAGGTCCAATAACAATCACTTTTGTGCCAACAGGCGCGCGCTGATAAAGGTGTTCAACATCTTTGTTGACCATGCGGATGCAACCAGATGACATGTTGTGACCGATTGTCCAAGGTTGGTTTGTTCCGTGAATGCGGAAGATAGTGTCGCGGCCACCGCGGTAAAGATAAAGAGCACGTGCACCAAGTGGGTTATTAATGCCACCTTTCATGAAAGGCGGGATCTTACGGCCTTTACGAGCTTCGCGTGCAATCATTGTTTTTGGAGGCGTCCAAGAAGGCCATTCAGCCTTGCGGCCAATTTTAACTGTGCCATTCCAGCCAAAGCCGTCACGACCAACACCAACACCATAACGGATTGCTCTGTTCTTTTTTGTGATAAAGTAGAGGTATTTTGTGTTGGAATCGATGATGATTGTACCAGGCTTCTGGTTTGTTTCGATCCGAACATTACGGCGCTTAAATTTTGGATTTACACGCTTTTTAGATGCTGCCAAAATCACATCACTCTGTTGAGCTTCCGCAACTGGCGCCTGATTAAATGTGAATGCAAATGCGCTTGGCGCAGCGATAACAAGTGCAAGACCAACACTTATCATCATAAAGACTTTTCTTATATAACTCATGTTTATGAGCTCCCCTTTATTGAAATATACCTAGAAAATACCACTGTTTTTGAATTGTGCAATATCAACTGCGATCAATTTGTTACCGATCTTAATAAAATTTGATAATCGATTATCAACCCCATAAACAAAGTGACCTTAGATTGTTGTGTCTAAGGTCACAAATAGCAGTTCTCATGAGACTAAAAGTTATATAACGCGAACTTTTGCACCAACGCGTGCGCGTTCATACAAATCCACCACATCTTGGTTTCTCATGCGGATACACCCGGATGAAACAGCCTGTCCAATTGTCCATGGCTGGTTTGTTCCGTGGATTCTATAAAGTGTTGAACCAAGATATAGAGCGCGTGCACCCAATGGGTTTTGCGGACCGCCTTCCATGAAGGTTGGCAGATGACGCCCTTTTTTCTTCTCTCGCGCAATCATTTCAGCAGGAGGACGCCAAGACGGCCACTCTTTCTTTTGTGTGATCTTTTCAGCTCCAGTCCATTCAAAACCTGCTTTACCCACGCCAACGCCATAACGACGTGCTTTGCCGTCACTCATAACGAGGTATAAAAAGCGGCTTTGCGTATCGATAATAATCGTTCCGGCTTTTTCGCTGGAGTTATATGCAACCACTTGCGGCAAAAATTGCGGAGCAAGCTGCGGTTTAGTCGCTTTCTTTTTCTGCACAGGTTTGACCGCTGCCTGGCGATACTTCCGTTGCTTTTGCGGTGTCACAGCATAACGGCGTGTGACTTGTCGCTGGACTTGAGGTGCCTGTGCACGCGCTTGCCCACCATTTAATTGCATAACCCATGGGGCTGCCAAATCCGGGCTCAAAATAACCGGTGGTTTGGTGTGATATCTATCATTTGCAGATGTGGGGGATACAAATGCGATTGCTGCAGCCAAAGCTGGTAATAAAACTGTCTTTCTCATCAAACGGACTCTTTACATTTCGTTGATCGGAACTCACCCATTACACGGGATTAAAAATGATTGTCCGTGACCTTTCATACCAATTTATGAATCAGATATAGATAAGACTTGATATTGCTCATAAAGCTTTTATCAGGGTTATTAAGTGGTTCATCCATTTAGTTAACAATATCTAAAATTAAGATTTGCGGGCAATTTAACAAGAATTGATCGGCAATTTGGAGGAAATTTCATGGCAGATGATGGATTGATTACTGGTGAAGACTGCATAACAAGATGCGCATGGCCGGCCCATTTGCCCGATTATATCGCTTATCATGATAATGAATGGGGAAATCCCGTTGTCGATGATACGCGCCTTTTTGAGAAGATTTGCCTTGAGGGTTTTCAATCAGGTTTGTCTTGGCTCACAATCCTGCGAAAGCGTGAAAACTTCCGTAAAGCTTTTGCTGGATTTGATATTCCAACAGTTGCAAAGTTTGGTGACGATAACATCGAAGAACTGGTGCAAGACGCTGGCATCATTCGCCACCGTGGCAAGATCAAATCTGTCATCAATAATGCCAATCGAGCATTGGAATTACAAACAGAGTTTGGTTCTCTAGCTCAGTATTTTTGGGCACAAGAACCTGATGGGAGCGAGCGTCCAAAAGTTTGTGATTATGAGGCTCTGAGAACATTGGGCAAAACAGAACGTTCAACAGCGGTCTCTAAAGATCTCAAAAAACGTGGCTGGAGCTTTGTTGGTCCAACAACAGTGTATGCATTTATGCAGGCAATGGGGTTAGTCAATGATCATTTAGAAGGATGTCATCATCGAAAAATCATTGAAGAGAAGCGCGCTGCATTTAAACGACCAACCCCAAAAGCTTAGGCGCGGTTTGCTTTCATTACGATTGATATAGCAACGCCACCCAAGATGAGCGCAGATGCGAGAACAAATCTGAACGTCAAAGGTTCTGACAAAAAGATCAAGCCGCCAATGCCCGCAACTACAGGAACCGTGAGCTGAACAATTGATGCACGTGTCGCGGTGAGCTGCGGCAACACTTTGTACCAAAGCGCATACCCCATGCCTGATGTGATGGCACCAGATGCAATTGCTAAAATCACGCCAAAAACTGTGACTTGGCTTGAGGATATGGTGATAAACAACAATACCAGTCCCATAGGCACAGATAATAAGAAATTTCCAGCCGTTGCCTTAAGCGGATCGGACGAAGATTTTCCCCTTAAAGAATATGCGCCCCATGCAATGCCTGAAATTGCCATGAGCGTTGCAGCAATGGGATCAGGCGCTTCAAGTCCAGGTGAGACCAGCCAAATAAATGCTCCAAATGCAACAGTAATACCTAGCCATTCAAATAAGCTTGGCCGATCACCTTTGTAGAGTGCCCAACCAATCATCACAGCTTGCACGCAGGCAAACAAGATTAAAGCGCCGACGCCCGTTTCGATGTTAACATAGGAAAAGGAAAAAGCAGCTGCATAGGCAAAAAGACAGAGCGCAGAAATGATGTTCCCGTGGCTTAAATTCTTTTTGCTAACCCCGCTTGAGACACCCACTAAAATTGCGAGCATAATCGCGCCAGATAAAAGCCGGATAAATGAATAACTTGATGGGTCTATTGCATCCCCTTCCAGCGCGACCCTTCCGAAAATTGAGTTTGCGCCAAAAGCGATCATAGTGATGGTTGTTAGAAGAAATATACGCACAAAGAACTCCAATTGCTGTGTTCTTTTAACACACAAAATTCATTCTGATTGAAGCGAATAAAGATCGGTAATGATCAATTTAAGTTGATCCTGTTTCAAAAGGAGCGAATTGCCATCTAATAAACTAGCTCTGAAAGCTTGCCGCGCCCGTCGCAATGGGCTAACAAGCGGGCAATTCCGGTAAATGATAATCGATCTTGAGATTTCCCCATGAGTGAAAAGAAGAAAAAGAAAAAACCGCAAAGATTAAGAGCGCGTCTGCCGCGTGGTTTTCCAGATCGTAGCCCCGGTGATATTCGCACAACCGACGAGATGCTATCTAAGATCAAGTCGGTTTACGAGCGTTTTGGTTTCGAACCTGTTGAAACACCGATGTTTGAATACACGGACGCCTTGGGTAAGTTCTTGCCGGACACGGATCGCCCAAATGCTGGTGTGTTTTCGTTACAAGACGATGATGAACAATGGATGTCATTACGTTATGATCTAACAGCACCACTTGCGCGCCATGTGGCTGAAAACTTCAATGAAATTCAATTGCCATATCGCACCTATCGCAATGGTTGGGTGTTCCGCAACGAAAAGCCCGGTCCTGGACGGTTCCGCCAGTTCATGCAGTTCGATGCTGATATCGTCGGCGCACCGGGTGTGCAAGCGGACGCTGAAATGTGCATGATGATGGCTGACACAATGGAAGCATTGGGCATTAAACGCGGTGACTATGTGATCCGTGTGAACAATCGCAAAATTCTCGATGGTTTGATGGAAGCGATTGGCTTGGGCGGCGATGAAAACACTGAGCGACGCCTAACAGTACTTCGCGCGATGGACAAGCTTGATAAGTTTGGCATTGAAGGCGTGAAGCTTCTTTTAGGTTCGGGACGTTGGGATGGCGGCGAAGAAGGGGAGGGTGACTTTACTGAAGGTGCCGACCTATCAGATGAAGGTTCAAATGCGATCATTGATATCTTGTCTGCCTCTAGCTTGAGCGAACTCGTCAGCGAAGGTGAGGCGCTTACATTTAAAAGCGCAGCCCTCTCGGCACTTGAGCTCAACAACACTTTTGAAGCTGGCTTTAACGAATTGCGCATGATTGCAAACATTGTAACAGCTTCTGGATATGAAGGTGACAGAGTTAAAATCGACCCATCAGTCGTTCGCGGTCTGGAATATTATACTGGCCCTGTTTATGAAGCCGAATTGCTTTTCGATGTGGTCAATGAAAAAGGCAAAAAAGTGCAGTTTGGTTCTGTCGGCGGTGGTGGCCGTTATGATGGCTTAGTCTCGCGCTTTATGGGTCAGCCTGTGCCAGCAACTGGATTTTCCATCGGTGTTTCGCGCCTTATGACAGCGCTAAAAAACCTAGGAAAATTGGGTGGTGCGGATGAAGTGGGACCTGTTTTGGTTACAGTCATGGACAAGAAAATGTTGTCTGAATACGCACTCCTTGCCCATAAACTTCGAACAGAACTCGCAGAAGAGTTTCCTGATATTCCGGTAGAACTTTATCAAGGTAATCCAAAGAACTTTGGCAATCAGCTCAAATATGCAGATCGCAGAGCGTCACCAATCGCTATCATTCAAGGATCAGATGAAAAAGAAAATGGTGAAGTTCAGATCAAAGATTTGATTGAAGGTAAGCGTTTATCTGAGCATATCGAAGATAATGCGGAATGGCGCGCAAGCCGACCGGCGCAAGTTTCTGCTTCCGTCGATGATATGGTTGAAAAAGTTCGTGAAATTTTGCGAGCGCAAGCAAATGACCGCGAAAGCGTTTCATAGTTCAGGTTGAATGAGCAATGGTATCTAAAGATATGAAAACTATTCTGGCGCGGGTTGAGCAAGATTTAAAGTCTTGTGCGGCTTTGATGATGGATTGCGATATCATTCAGCCCGCTGAGCCATTTTTAAAAATGGCGGGTGAAGATTTGCGCCGCAGAATCTTTCTAACGCAAAATGTTGCAGGCGAAGCTTTGTGTCTTCGTCCTGAATTTACCATCCCGGTATGTATGGCGCATATCAATGCGGGCGAACAGGCGCCGCAAAACTATGGCTATATTGGGCAGGTCTTTCGTCAGCGCGATGTCGGCATGACAGAATTTTACCAGGCTGGAATTGAAAATCTTGGTGATCCTGAAATTGCTCAAGCTGACGCACGGATGATTTCAAATGCTTCGATGTTGGTTCGCAATTCATCACAAGCAAATAATGTGCAGATTGTCCTCGGTGATCAGGCGGTGTTTGCAGATGTGTTATCAGCACTTGGATTGCCAACTGGATGGCAAGAGCGGCTTATCCACGCATTTGGTGATGCGCAAGCCTTGGCGGCAATGCTAAAAACTTTAAGCGCACCTGATGAGCAGTCCTATTCAGATGAGGCAATTAAAGCACTTACGGAAGCTGATGATCATGACGGATTATCAGCTCATCTTGCAGACGTGATGGCAAAAACAGGCTATTCAACAAAAGCTAGTCGCTCGCCAGATGATATTGCGCGCCGGATGCTTGAAAAACAAAATTTATCAAACACCAAGCTGGGTGAACAGGACTTAGCCAAACTCAAAGAATTCCTTGATATTAAGGTGCCATTGGCTCAGGCGATTGAAACGTTGACAAGCTTTGCCGACCGATCAAAGATTGATCTGTCTCATTCGCTCAAGACCTTTGCAACGCGCATTGCAGCACTTGAGCAATCAGAATTTGATATGTCTTCGGCGGTTTATGAAACAGCCTTTGGTCGACCGCTTGATTATTATACGGGGCTGGTCTTTGAGATTAGAAATGCAGATAGCGAGCAAGTTCTAGCCGCTGGTGGCCGTTATGATAAGTTGATGGCTTTGCTGGGTGCAGTAAACTCAATTCCTGCTGTTGGTTTCTCATTGTGGCTTGATCGTTTTGAGGTGAAATCATGACCATTACTGTTGCACTTCCATCCAAAGGACGTATGAAAGCCGACACTCTCGAAGCGTTTAAATCAGCAGGAATGACAATTGAAGCTGTTGGAAATGACCGCTCCTATCACGGCAGAGTGCTTGAGCATGACGACATTGAAATTGCCTTTATGTCGGCAAGTGAAATTGCCAAGGAAATGACCAAGGGTTCGATTGATTTTGGGGTGACTGGCGAAGATTTGGTGCGCGAAACAATCGCAGATGTTGATAGTCATGTTGATTTTCACGCACGCCTTGGATTTGGCAATGCTGATGTGATTGTTGCTGTTCCTGAATTTTGGCACGACGTGACGACAATGTCTGATTTGGCTGATGTTGCGATGGGCTTTCGCGCCCGCCACGGTCGCCAATTATCAATCGCAACGAAATACTGGCAGTTAACACAGCAGTTTTTCTCATCGCGTCATGGTATTCAGCTTTATCGTATTGTGGAAAGCTTAGGGGCAACCGAGGGTGCACCTGCCGCTGGGACTGCTGATGTGATCGTTGATATCACTTCTACCGGATCAACTTTAAAAGCAAATCACCTTCGTATTCTATCTGATGGTTTAATCTTGCGGTCTGAAGCATGTTTGGTTGGTGCGAAAGCGTCATCCCACTACGGTTCAGATGTATACAATCAAATTGCCACGGCATTTAAGTAATCAATTTCCCATTGGACAAAAAGAAAGACCGCCTCAAAGAGACGGCCTTTCATCAGTTCAAAACTGAATAGTTTGGTTAGCAACGTTCGGGCGCTGAATTTGCTAACCTTGCAGCCCTGCGGGAGCTACATGCCAAGACGAAAAACTGCGGGTTATTTCGTCTTGATATCTGTTTTACGGTGTTGGTCCGTATTTGGATCAGTTTTGTGTTTTAAAAAACGCTCGAAATTACTTTAATCGTATATCTAATTGGAATTATTGAATAAAATTATTCACTTTGTCGAGCGGTACATAAGGGAAAATAAATATTCCGCTGATGATACCACCGTTATCTTCATCCAGATCAGACTCGCCAATACAAAAGACAGGTTGCTGGGTACCGAAGTCGTATTCAAGAGTTGTAGTATACGTAAAAGACGTTGATTGTGATGTCACAGTCTCAAAGATTTGCAGAATGCTTTTTTGATCTTTTTTCTCATAGCGGGCGATCACATTAGAAAGGCCGCAATTCATCATATCTACACCATGCAATTTCGATGAGATTGGCCCCAGCTTAATTTGGCCAGTTTCAGTATCAGCTGACCACTCTTCAATGCGGCAAAAATGCTCTAACTGTTCACGGCTTAGTTTGGCCTTTCCGAACGAAGCGTGGGCCGCGATGCGGGCTTGTCTAGACATGACTTTGAACACTTGAGTTACTCTCGAACTGAAACATGAGGACATGTATTCAAAGCCCGACCATTCAGAATTTGAATGTAGTATTTTATCCGAAATCAAAAATACTAAAACCGAGAGCGGCGATCATGCCACGGCCATAAGTTTTCCTATGGCGAATACTGTGAGTTTAATAACTAGTATAAAATGATTGATCAAGCGTAATAGATGCTTACGGTTAATGCTAAATTTTTCGTAAAATTGTTTCATTCTAGGACATGTAGAGATTTTGATATAAAAAAAGAGCGGTTCGAAAACCGCTCTCTCAGTAATCCGTTATGGATGGAATGACTTACATCATGCCGCCCATACCGCCCATGCCACCCATGTCTGGCATTCCGCCAGGTGCAGCAGCAGCGTCTTGTGGAAGCTCAGCGATCATTGCTTCTGTTGTGATCAACAGACCAGCAACTGATGCAGCATCTTGAAGCGCTGTGCGAACAACTTTAACAGGATCAACAATACCCATAGCGATCATGTCGCCATATTCGCCAGTTTGAGCGTTGTAGCCGTGAGTTGCGCTATCGTTCTCAAGAACCTTACCAACAACAACTGAAGCTTCGTCACCAGCATTGTCAGCAATCTGACGAGCAGGAGCTTGAAGTGCGCGACGAACGATGTTGATACCAGCATCTTGGTCAGCGTTTTCGCCAGTTGCTTTAATCGCAGCAGATGCACGAAGAAGAGCAATACCACCACCTGGTACGATACCTTCTTGAACAGCAGCACGCGTAGCGTTAAGCGCATCGTCAACACGATCTTTACGTTCTTTAACTTCGATCTCAGTTGAACCACCAACGCGGATAACAGCAACACCGCCAGCAAGTTTTGCAAGACGCTCTTGAAGTTTTTCTTTGTCGTAGTCAGAAGAAGTTTCTTCGATCTGAGCTTTGATCTGAGCCACACGACCTTCGATTTCAGCTTTTTGACCAGCACCATCAACGATGATTGTGTTCTCTTTCGTGATGTTTACGCGTTTTGCAGTACCCATCATGTCCAAAGTAACGTTTTCAAGCTTGATGCCAACGTCTTCAGAAATCACTTGGCCACCCGTTAGGATCGCGATGTCTTCAAGCATTGCTTTACGACGATCACCAAAGCCAGGAGCTTTAACAGCAGCAATTTTCAAACCACCACGTAGTTTGTTAACAACAAGCGTTGCAAGAGCTTCGCCTTCGATGTCTTCTGCGATGATAAGAAGTGGTTTTGATGTCTGAACAACAGCTTCAAGAACAGGAAGCATTGCTTGTAGGTTAGACAATTTTTTCTCGTGAAGAAGAATGTAGCAATCTTCAAGTTCAGCGATCATTTTTTCTGTGTTTGTCACAAAGTATGGTGACAAGTAACCACGGTCAAACTGCATACCTTCAACAACTTCAAGCTCTGATTCAGCTGTTTTTGCTTCTTCAACAGTGATAACGCCTTCATTGCCAACTTTTTGCATTGCTTCAGCAATATCGTCACCGATTTGCTTTTCGCCGTTTGCAGAAATTGTACCAACTTGAGCAACTTCTTCAGATGTTTTGATGTCTGTTGCTTTTGCTTGTAGCTCAGCAATAACTTCAGAAACAGCAAGGTCTACACCACGCTTTAGATCCATTGGGTTCATGCCAGCAGCAACAGCTTTTGCGCCTTCACGTACGATTGCTTGACCAAGAACAGTCGCAGTTGTTGTACCGTCACCAGCAACATCGTTCGTTTTAGAAGCAACTTCGCGCAACATTTGTGCGCCCATGTTTTCAAACTTATCTTCAAGTTCGATTTCTTTAGCAACTGAAACACCATCTT
Source organism: Lentilitoribacter sp. (assembly GCA_039986595.1). GTDB lineage: Bacteria > Pseudomonadota > Alphaproteobacteria > Rhizobiales > Rhizobiaceae > Lentilitoribacter. Next base: position 53,573 of record JBDWQJ010000004.1, on the reverse strand, counting down.
TTGTGATGCGTGGAGCGCCAAATGATTTGTCGATTACAACGTTACGACCTTTTGGTCCAAGTGTAACTTTTACAGCATTTGCAAGAATATCAACGCCATTAAGCATTTTCTCACGTGCTGAACGGCCAAATTTTACGTCTTTAGCAGCCATGTTTTTTCTCCTTGGGGCGGTTCCTCAAATTTTATGGGAAGGGCCCTAGATTTAACTAAATTGTTTGAGTGGTTATCTAAAGGACTAGCCCAAGATACCCATGATGTCGGATTCTTTCATGATCAAAAGCTCTTCACCACCAAGTGAAACTTCTGTGCCTGACCATTTGCCAAACAACACTTTGTCGCCAGCTTTAACTTCAAGAGCAACAATTGCACCTTTGTCGTCGCGCGCGCCTGCGCCAACTGCAACAACTTCACCTTCAGATGGTTTTTCTTTTGCTGTATCTGGGATAATAATACCGCCAGCAGTCTTTTCTTCTGACTCAACGCGGCGTACAACAACGCGGTCGCCTAGTGGACGGAAATCTGTATTTGCCATTTTTTTAACCTAATCTCTCATTACTGGAGTGGACTATAATATTCCAAAATTATTGGGTTGTTAGCACTCCCGCTGGGAGAGTGCTAAGCGATGTTGATCTAGTGTCTGATGAGGATAATGTCAAGATAATGAGATGAATCTTTTCCTATTAATTTCATAAAATCTATCGGGCCGAAACGCCATTGCAAATTATGAGGTGCAAGATGAGACGATTAAACGACAAAATTTGTGTTGTAACGGGTGCAGCCCAAGGAATTGGTAAAGCAATTGCAGAGCAGTTTGCCTTTGAAGACGCGCGCGTTGTGCTGACTGATAAAAATGTTGAGCTGGGTGAAAAAGTTGCCCAAGAGCTAAAATGTGAATTTGTAAGGCTCGATGTTTCATCAGAGCAAGACTGGTCTGATTTTGGCGAACAATTTAACGAAATTGATGTGCTTGTAAATAATGCCGGTATCACCGGATTTGAAGACGGATTTAAAGCCCATGACCCTGAACATGCCAGTTTGCAAGATTGGCAAGATGTGCATGCAACCAATTTAGATGGTACCTTTTTGGGGTGCCGGTATGCAATTGGCGCCATGAAAAATAAAGGCACAGGCTCTATAATCAATATGTCGTCTAGATCGGGGTTGGTCGGCATACCGGGTGCGGCCGCATACGCATCATCAAAAGCTGCAATACGCAATCATACAAAAACGGTTGCTTTATATTGCGCGCAGATAAAGACGAATATTAGATGTAATTCTATTCATCCTGCCGCTGTTTTAACGCCAATTTGGGAGCCAATGTTGGGTGAGGGGGAAGATCGCCAAAAAAACATGGATGCTTTGGTGGCAGATACCCCGCTGAAACGTTTTGCAATGCCTGAAGAAGTTGCGGCAATGGCCGTTTATCTAGCCAGTGACGATGCATCATATGTGACGGGTTCTGAATTTAATATAGATGGTGGATTACTAGCAGGCAGCGCAGCAGCGCCGGGGTGAAAATCTGCGGCAACGCCAGGGTAACGATGGGCGGCAATGCCGCGGTAAAGATAATTTGATCCTTGCCAATTGCTCATTTCGTCTCAATTATGATCTTTCTGCTTGAGTTTGTCTTCAGCTTGCTTCAAGACATGGCTTCAAATTTCTTATGGTATTGGAGACAGGCTGTTGCTTAAAAAACTGGATAATCTTGATGGTTTGCATGACAATTATGATGTCATTCTAAGCGATGTTTGGGGCGTTCTGCATAACGGTGAATCACCTTACAAAAATGCCTACGATGCTTTAAAGCGCGCTCGTGAAGCGGGCAAAACAGTCGTTTTGATCACAAACTCACCCCGTCGCAAGCAGGGGGTTGTCTCGCAGCTTGATATGCTGGGTATCAAATCTGATTGTTACAATGATATTGTCACATCAGGTGAGTTAACGCGTAACTTGATTAAAGAAGCACCTAAAAAGGTGTTTTTCTTGGGCCCCGATCGTGATTTGCAATTGCTTGATGGGTTGGATGTTGAGCGTGTTGATCAAGATGAAGCGCAATCTATCGTCTGCACCGGGTTCTTTGACGATGAAGTTGAAAAACCTGAAGATTATACAGAAATGCTGCAAGTGTTTGTTACGCGGAGAATTCCGTTTATCTGTGCAAACCCAGACCTAATTGTTGAGCGGGGTGATCGAATGATCCCGTGCGCAGGTGCAATCGCAGCGCTTTATAAGCAAATGGGTGGTGAGGTTTTTGTTGCAGGCAAACCGCATAAACCAATGTACAAAGCAGCGCTTGATATTGCCAAAGAGGTTCGAGGGGATATCGATCCAAACCGTATCATCGCTATTGGCGATGGGATGCCGACAGATGTGCGCGGTGCAGTAAATTATGGATTAGATCTGTTATATGTCGCCCATGGTATCCATATCAACCAATATAAGAGTGTCGACGCACCAGGTGGTATTGATGATTTTAAACTATCAGGTTTTCTTGCAAAAGAAGGCGTGCGTCCAAACTATTGGATGGAATGGGTAAAATAATTGAGTGCGGGCAGATTAAAAATTATTCGTGTTCAAGGCGGGCAAACGTTAAGCGATGACCTTCGTGGCGGGGTTGTAGCCATTGGTAATTTCGATGGTGTGCATCGTGGGCATCAGTCTGTTTTAGAACGTGCGTTAGAAATTGCCCATGAGAACAACGTTCCAGCACTTGTTATGACGTTTGAGCCGCATCCGCGGGCTGTTTTTACCCCTGACAATGCACCCTTTCGTATTTCCCCAGCTCCGATGAAAGCCACATTACTGGAAAAACTTGGATTTAACGCGGTTGTTGAGCAGGCTTTTGATAAGAATTTCGCAAGTAATTCAGCAGAAGATTTTATCAGCAAAATTCTAGTCGGCCAATTTGGTGTTTCCCATGTAGTCACCGGGTTTGATTTTCATTTTGGTAAAGGGCGCGAAGGTGGCCCGGCGTTTTTAATGGCGGCGGGCGAAGAACGTGGATTTGGTGTTACTCTGGTTGATGCGTTTCGTGATGAAAATGCAGATGTGATTTCATCAAGCAGAATTCGTCAATTACTTATTCAAGGCGATTTAGGTGAGGCAAATGCCTTGCTTGGGTATCGTTTTACTGTTGAAGGCGAGATCATCAAGGGGCGTCAGTTGGGCCGAGAATTGGGCTATCCAACCGCTAACATGGTTTTGCATCAGAATAATGGGTTAAAATCTGGGATCTATGCCGTTAAATTCAGAGGTGGAGACGGTAAACTCCGTGACGGTGTTGCAAGTTTTGGTGTGCGTCCAACTGTCGAAGACGATGGTGCACCCATTCTAGAGACATTTGTATTCGATTACAAAGGTGATCTATATGGCCAAAATTGTCAGGTTCATCTCGTATCTTATCTGCGAGGGGAACAAAAATTTGATGGTCTTGATGCGCTTGTTGTGCAGATGAAATTGGATGATGCTCAAGCTCGAGAAGTCTTGATGCATTCAAAACCAATTAGCGCTCTTGATCAAGCAGTGTGCTTTGATGTCTAATAGTAAGAAATCACTTACGTTACTGACTGGTGCAACATCGGGCATTGGTCTGGAATTGGCAAAACGCTTGGTTTTAACTGATGATTTGGTGGTTGTTGGCCGAAAAACTGAAAGCGAAGCGCATGTACTTATTTCGAATAAAGTACAATATATTCAAGCAGATATATCCAGTCCTAAACAGGCAGTTGAAGTGATTTCATCTGCTCTGCAAAATATGCAGATTGATAAGATTGATCGTGTCATACATTGCGCAGGTACAGGGGTTTATACTTCACCTGAGCAAGAGACAGTTGAGCAAATCGATCAAAATGTAAGTGTTAACTTACTATTTCCCGTTCTGTTAACCAGAGCGTTAGTGCCACAAATTGAAGTTGCAAAGGGAAAAGTCGTGTTAATCGGGTCAGTTGCCCATAAAGGTTCATCGAATATGGCTTCCTATGCCGCGTCCAAAGCAGGGCTTGCCGGGTTTGCAAGGTCGCTAGAGGCAGAATGGCGTGGTCGGATTGATGTGCAGGTTATTCACCCCGGTCCAACACTCACACCAATGCTTGAAAAGGCAGGTTACACAGTTGGAATGGAGCGACACTTATTCTTGTCTCCACAAGTTATGGCAGATGCAGTCATAAAAACTATCCATTCACGCAAAAAGTCAGCGACCATATTCTTGGGTGCGAAGATTAAGAGCCTGTTATTCAGAAAGAAAAACGCATGAAGGCTTGGAAACACGCACTTGTAACCGGAGCAGGTCAGGGGATTGGTAAAGCACTATGTCTGCGACTGTTAGATGAAGGTGTAAAAGTTACGTCTATCGACCGAGATTCAATAAATTGGACGCATAAAAACAAAGACAAGCTATTGAATCATATACAAATTGATTTAATTAACTCAAATTCAGTTAATGATATAATTCAACGCTTTACGTTAGATGATCAATTTGACCTTGCTATTCACAATGCTGGTATTTCCGCAACTGGAAAATTTGAAGATATTGATCCAAAAGCCTATGAAAATGTGCTTAAGCTCAATACAACGGTGCCGATGCAATTAAGCGCTGCACTGATGCAAAGTGGGCTTTTTGCCAATAATGCAAACCTTGCATTTATCTCATCCTTGTCACATGCGACGGGATATCCAGGCGCTGCAGTTTATGGCGCAAGTAAAGATGCAATAGCAATTTACGCCAAAAGCATCCGCAAACCATTTGCAAAAAAAGGTGTTTCTGTTTTATCGGTCTTCCCAGGCCCTGTGCGCACAGATCATGCCGAACGCCATGCCCCAGAAGGTGCTGATGCTTCCAAACGTATGCTGCCTGAGGAACTTGCATCTAAAATATTATCCGCAGCTTCTTCAAACAAGAAAACTTTGTACCCGGGAGCAGCCGCGCATTCAGCGCGAATTTTGGGCAAAATTGCACCAAATTTGATGACCAATATGATGCGTAAGATCATTTACGATAAGCTTGATCGTCCTGTTTGGTGAAGATAACTGACAATAAGTCTTTTCTTGTTGATCAAAAACATTTAAGAAGCGCTCACAAATCCCCGCGATAAAGCGAAGCTAAGAGAGATCTATTTTGCTGTCTATGTTACCAGGTTTGAGCATTCGAATATTTCGAATTACTAGCCCGGCCTCCGTCTAGAACGATCTGGAGTCCCGGGATAAGGGCGTTGCAAACGCTATTCTCATTTCAATTTAAGCAACAATTACGTTTAAAAACGTTGTCGATTATAAAGCCGATAAAATGACTGAAGAAACATTCGATTATTCAAAAACACTAAATTTGCCGAAAACAGATTTCCCAATGCGCGCTGGCCTGCCAAAAGCTGAGCCAAACTGGATCGCAAAATGGGACGAGATGAAGCTATATAAAAAGCTTCGTGAACAATCCAAAGGTCGTCCAAAATATGTGCTACATGATGGACCTCCCTACGCAAATGGTAATTTGCATATTGGGCACGCGCTCAACAAGATCTTAAAAGATATGATCACGCGCTCATTTCAGATGCGTGGGTTTGATTCAAACTATGTACCCGGATGGGATTGTCACGGTCTTCCAATTGAATGGAAGATTGAGGAGCAATATCGCGCCAAAGGTAAAGATAAAGATGAAGTGCCGATCAATGAATTTCGTAAGGAATGTCGTGATTTTGCCGATCATTGGATTGGTGTGCAAACCGAAGAATTTCGTCGCCTAGGTGTCGAAGGTGATTTTGTAACGCCGTATAAAACAATGAATTTTCCGGCAGAAGCTAAAATTGCCTCAGAATTGATGAAGTTTGCAAAATCAGGCCAACTTTACCGTGGTTCAAAACCGATCATGTGGTCTGTGGTTGAACGCACAGCTTTGGCTGAAGCTGAAATCGAGTATGAGATGTACGAATCTGATACGATTTGGGCAAAGTTCCCAATTGTTGATGGTGCCGGAGATCTTGCCGATGCATCAGTTGTCATCTGGACAACAACACCTTGGACGATTCCTGGCAACCGCGCGATCTGTTATTCATCTAAGATCAATTATGGTCTTTATGAAGTCGCTTCCGCTGAAATGGAATTTGGCCCGCAAGCTGGTGACAAACTCGTCTTCGCTGATGCTTTGGCTGAAGGATGTGCGGAAAAAGCTAAAGTTGAGTTCAAGCGCGTGCGTGATGTAACAGCGAAAGAATTTGCATCCATGAAATGTGCGCATCCACTGCGCGGCTTTAACGACGCTTATGCATTCGATGTGCCATTGCTCGATGGTGATCATGTGTCAGACGACGCAGGTACTGGTTTTGTGCACACAGCCCCAGGTCATGGTCGCGATGACTTTGAAATCTGGGTTGCACGCCGTAATGAAATTGAAGCGCAAGGTATTTCATCTGAAATCCCGTTTACTGTTGCAGATGATGGCTCATACACGGATCAAGCTCCCGGCTTTGGTGATGTGCGTGTGATCGATGATAAAGGTAAAAAAGGTAAAGCCAACCAAGCCGTAATCACTGCATTGATTGGTGAAAACAACTTATTTTCCCGTGGTCGGGTTAAACACGAATATCCGCATTCTTGGCGTTCAAAAAAACCAATCATCTTCCGTAACACACCACAATGGTTTGTTTATATGGATAAAGATGGTGTGATCGGCGATGGCACCAAATCCAACGCTGGAACGCTACGCCAAACATCATTAGCTGCAATTGATGAAACACGTTTTGTGCCAGCTGCTGGGCAAAACCGTTTGCGCGCTATGATCGAGCAACGTCCTGATTGGGTTCTATCTCGTCAGCGCGCTTGGGGTGTTCCAATCAGCGTGTTTAGAAACACCGAAACCAACCAAGTTATCCCTGGGCCTGAATTCGATAAATCAGACGAGCTTTCAGATCGCATTCAAAGTGCGTTCCGCGAAGAAGGTGCAGATGCATGGTTTGCTGATGGCGCTAAAGAGCGCTTTTTAGATGGTATGGTTGATAACCTTGATGAATGGGAACAAGTCCGCGATATCTTGGATGTGTGGTTTGATTCAGGTTCAACGCATTCTTTCTGTTTGGAAGAACGCGATGATCTAAAATGGCCAGCGGATTTATATCTTGAAGGTTCAGACCAACACCGTGGTTGGTTCCATTCATCATTGCTAGAAAGTTGCGGAACACGCGGTCGTGCACCATATGATGCTGTATTAACCCACGGCTTCGTGATGGCGGAAGATGGACGCAAAATGTCTAAATCTTTGGGTAATGTGGTCACACCTCAGGAAGTTATCAAACAATCCGGTGCTGATATCCTTCGTTTATGGGTGTCGTCAGCGGATTATGCAGAAGATTTGCGCATTGGACCTGAGATCTTAAAAACATCAATCGATGCTTATCGTAAGATGCGTAATACATTGCGCTGGATGCTCGGAACTTTGGCGCATTACGATGGTGAAGAAATTGCTTATTCTGATCTGCCCGAACTTGAACGTTTAATGCTTCACCGTTTGGCAGAACTCGATGAAGTTGTTCGCGATGGTTATGACGAATTTGATTTCAAACGGATTTTCTCAAATTTATCGAACTTCATGAATCTTGAGCTTTCAGCATTCTATTTCGATATTCGAAAAGATACGCTGTATTGCGAAGGCCCATCAAGCCATGAGCGCAAAGCTGCGCTGCAGACAATTTCTAAGATCTTTGACTGCTTGGTGACATGGATGGCGCCAATGTTGCCATTTACCATGGAAGAAAGCTGGCTATCTCGTTATCCTGATGCGGTTTCTGTTCACATGGAGCAATTTGCTGAGGTTGATGCGTCATGGATTGATGCAGAATTGGCAAATAAATGGCAGAAAGTGAAAACTGTTCGCCGTGTCGTGACGGGTGCATTGGAAATCGAACGCCGGGAGAAACGCATTGGTTCATCGCTTGAAGCTGCACCAATTGTTTATATCGATGATGCGGAACTTCTAAATCTCGTATCTGCTATGAAGTTTGAAGATATCTGCATCACCTCAGCAATTGATATCCAATCAGGCCAGGCCCCATCGGGTGCATTTAAGCTTGATGATACAACATCAATTGGTGTTGTGCCCAAAATGGCCGAAGGTCAAAAATGTGCACGCTCTTGGCGCGTGACCAAGGATGTTGGCTCTGACCCAGAATTCCCTGATGTGTCCGCGCGTGATGCTGCAGCGCTTCAGGAATTAAAGGCAATGGGGCGTTTATAATACAGATTGAGGCCTAGCCGATTGTGATGGCTTGGCCTTTATCATTTATTAGAGCTTGTAAAATAAACTATTGAACAATTTCGTTATTTGCGAAAAATGCAGCCTTAGGATAATACTTGCCTGAAATCTGCCTGATTTAGTAAATATGGCTGGCAGTATGTGCGGTCTTTTGAGTAGGAACAACGTTGTAAGCGTTGTAAAAATATATGAATAGAGCATTCATTGCGTTAACATTAATGAGTTTTGGTGCATTGCTATCGGGCTGTGTGTCATCGCCTACTTATGGGACAGATAAGTCGTCGTCCGAGCAGTTGTTTGAAGATCTAGGCAATATTGCATCTTTGAAAACTCAAAAAGGTGCGGCAATTGACTATAAGCCGCGTCCTGATCTTGTCACACCACCATCAACAAGTTCGCTTCCAGAACCGCAGGTAAGTGTTGTTAAGAACGAACAGGTTTGGCCTGAATCTCCTGAAGAGACCAGAGCACGCATTGTCGCTGAAATTACCGAAAATCAGGATAACCCTGGTTACGTTTCTCCATTGGGGATCGCTGGGCCAAATGGTAAAAGCTTGACCAGAGGCGAGCAGCGTGAAGCATATCGCAAAGCACGCGCTATCCAGCAAGGTGCATACCAAGAACGACGTTTTTTATCTGATCCGCCAGCTGGCTATAAAGTTCCTGCATCCACTGCGCCAATTGGCGAATTGGGTGAAACTGAGCGTGAAAAAGAGAAAAGACGTTTAGAAGGTGCAACCAAGGCAGGAACAGGCAAAAAATGGTGGCAAGTCTGGAAGCGTTAATTAGCTTCTACTCGCTTTAATCATTCTTGTTTAGCGCTGTGTTTTGAAAAAGTCTTTTAAAATACCCGCACATTTGTCGGCTTGAAAACCTGAATAAACGTCTGGTGAATGATGGCATGTGGGCTGATCAAAGAACCTTGCGCCATTGAGCACAGCTCCACCTTTTTCATCTTCAGCGCCGATATATAGGCGTCTAATGCGGGCAAAGGAAATCGCACCGGCGCACATTGTGCAAGGTTCAAGCGTTACATAAAGGTCTAAATCGGAAAGGCGTTCTTGTCCCAAATATTCTGATGCGCGCCGTATGGCTAAGATTTCTGCATGCGCAGTGACATCGTTTAGCGCCCTTGTTTCATTGCCGGCACGCGATATAACCTGGTTATCTTGCACAATGACAGCACCAACGGGCACTTCACCGCGCGCGCGCGCTGCTTCCGCCTCCTCAATGGCAATATGCATGAAGCTATCTTTGGGCAATTTTATATCCTCTTTTATTGCAAAGCATCAATTGCTCAATCCATTTGAAACTGTTAGGACAACGCCAACAAAGGCAAACACCATATGAGCAAACAAGACAAGCCCTTTAGCGGCAAAAAACCAAACAGAGATGATGGTAAAGCATCGCGTCCACGAGGTGGTAAACCCGGCGCGAGTAAACCTGGCGCAGCAAAAGCTGCAAAACCATCCGTAGCAAAAGAAGCAGCACCAATTTTAGTTGAAGGGCGCATTGCTAAGATGCTGGCCCGCGCGGGCGTTGCTTCACGCCGTGAAGTTGAACGCATGATTGAAGAAGGTCGCGTAAAACTTAATGGCAAAGTTTTAACAAGCCCAGCGATTAACGTGACACAGTCTGACAATATTGAAGTTGATGATAAGCCAGTTGGCGGTATCGAGCGCACCAGACTTTGGCTCTATTACAAGCGCGGTGGGTTGGTGACAACAAATAACGACCCTGAAGGTCGACCAACTGTATTTGAAAATCTGCCTGATGACTTACCAAGGGTGATGTCCATTGGTCGTTTGGATATCAACACAGAAGGCTTGCTATTGCTGACCAATGATGGCGGCTTGGCGCGCGTGTTGGAACTGCCTTCAACAGGTTGGTTGCGACGTTATCGCGTTCGTGCGCATGGTAAGATTAATCAAGAACAATTGGATGAGTTAAAAGAAGGTATCGCAGTTGATGGCGTGCTTTATGGCTCAATCGAAGCAACGCTCGATCGCGTTCAAGGTTCGAACGTTTGGATCACGATGGGTTTGCGCGAAGGCAAAAACCGCGAGATAAAAGTTGTGCTCGGTGCTTTGGGTCTGGACGTAAACCGCCTCATTCGCCTTTCTTACGGTCCGTTCCAATTGGGAGAGCTATCTGAAGGTGGAGTGGTTGAAGTTAAAGGCCGCATGCTTCGTGATCAGCTTGGCACGCGATTGGTAGAGGCATCTGGTGCAAACTTTGATGCGCCATTACGCGAGCATGAAAGCAAAGAAGAGCGCGAAAAAGCAGCTGAGTGGAAGCCCCGTCGCAAACTAAGCGAGGCTGAACGCAAAGAGCGTGCTCGAGATCGATTGGGTACACGCCCTGAAGGTCCAGATGGGAAACGTAAGTTTTCTGACAATAAGTTTGATCAAGAAGAAGAGCGTCCGCGTCAAAGAGGCCCTAGAAATAGAGCCGCTAACGTTTGGATGGCTAAAGGTGGTCGTCCTCGTGTTGAGCGCAAAGACGATGAAGTTGATTATGGCAATGAGCCAGTAAAAGGAAATTGGCACCGTCCTAAAGATAAACTTGATCCACATAAAAGCTTTCGGTCAAAGAAATCAGATCAAAAAGGTTCGGACCAAACTCGTGACGGAAAAAAGCAATCTCGTGATGGGAAGAAACCGTTTCGCGATGGCAAAAAGCCTGATGGTGTAAACTTTAAAGGTAAAAAGGGCGGCAATGCGGATCGTCGGAGGTAAATACCGTGGGCGATCAATTGTATCGCCCAAAACGGAAAATATCAGACCAACGAAAGATCGCACGCGCGAGAGTATTTTTAATATTCTTGAGCATTCCCATTCTGAACATCTTGAAGATGGCCGTATGCTCGAATTATTTGCGGGCACTGGTGCGGTTGGCATTGAAGCTCTTTCCAGAGGCTGCGAATTTGTTTTATTTGTAGAGCAAAGCATTGAGGGACGTGGATTGCTTCGGCAAAATACCGATAATTTATCACTTCATGGCTGCACAAAAATCTTCAAACGTGATGCCACAAAACTCGGTCCGTTGAGTAAATTTGAACCCTTTACGATGTTGTTTGCTGATCCACCATATGCGCAAGGTTTAGGTGAAAAAGCGATCAAATCTGCTGTTGATAATGGGTGGATGGTTGATCAGGCTCTCGTAATTTTAGAAGAGCATAGCGATATTGAACCTGATCTTGATGATCGTTTTACGCAAATTGACAAACGTCCATTTGGTGAGACAAATATCTGGTTTTATTCTTATTCGGCAAAATCATAAGGCTGAAGGGGGCATATCATGGCAGATAAGTCGGTAGCAGTTGCATTTGGCGGCGGCGGCGCGCGCGGTATCGCCCATATTCATATCATTGAAGTTTTAGATGAGTTGGGAATTACGCCGGTTGCAGTATCTGGCACATCCATTGGTGCTATCATGAGTTCAGCAATGGCGGCTGGGATGAGCGGTTTAGATATCCGCGAATTTATGATGGAAAGCATTGGACGACCATCAAATGTTGCCTCACGTTTGTGGAAAGCGCGGCGTCCTACGTGGAAATCCGTTATCACTGAGGGTGTAACGCTGGGACAATTTAATGTCGAGCGCATTATCGATGCGTTTATGCCAGAAGAGTTGCCGCATAGTTTTGACGCGTTGAAAATTCCAACTCAATTGTTGGCGACAGATTTTTATGGTCATTCAGAAGTTATTATGAATGATGGGAACCTGCGCTCGGCGATTGCCGCTTCAGCTGCACTTCCTGCGATATTTAAACCTGTGCACAGAGATGGACGTTTTTTAATCGATGGCGGTATTTTTAATCCACTGCCGTTTGACGTGCTCGAAGGGCTAGCCGACATCATTATTGCGGTTGATGTTGCTGGTTTTCCAACAGGTGATTCAACTCAAAGACCAAGCACAACGGATGCCGCATTTGGTGCTAGCCAACTCATGATGCAGTCGATCATTGCTGAAAAGTTTGAAAAAACGCCGCCTGATATCTTCCTTGTACCAGATGTACATGATTTTCGCGTTTTAGATTTTATGAACGCTGATGATGTCTTAACGCAAAGTGCAGGCATCCGCGACATGCTCAAATCTGAACTTGATCGAGTACTCAGTTAAAGCGCTGATGCTTTGCCGCTGGTAAATGGAGAATTTGCAGCGGGAGGATAATGATGGTTTTGATCGTCGTCCTTGTCATGTTCGCGTGCCTCTAGTTTTTTGATAACGCGTAGACAGACAATTGCACTCATAATTCCAAAGAACACAGCGCCTAAACCATAACCAACCAGAGCACCTTCAATACCGTAATATTGAGATCCCACCCAAACAAATGGGATAACGCCGAGCGTTGAACGTCCCCAGTTGAACATGGTTGAATAAAACGCATATCCAAGATTATTAAAGGCAGCGTTGGCGGCAAAAAGCATCCCGTTAAACAAGAAGCTTGATGCAATCCAAAGACAGAAGAACGTGACGACCAATCGCGCATCACCTTCGGTTCCAAAAATATCAGCAATCTGATGACGGGTAAGTGCAAGGATACCAGAAACTATAACAACATAAATGATCGTAAAGATGAAACCATCTTTGATCGCTTGTTCAATTCTATCATATCTACGTGCGCCAAGATTTTGCCCTAAGATAGGTCCAATAGCGCCAGATAGCGCAAACAATGCACCAAAAGCAACCGGGATAATTCGTCCAACAACAGCCCAACCCGCAACAGCTGAATCGCCATATTCAGCGATTGTTGCGGTCATGTAAGTGTTGCCAATTGGCGTTGCGAGCTGTGTTAATATCGCGGGTGTTCCGATGATTAAGAACGGTTTTATCTCCCGACGAAGTGTATTAAGCTTAGGCGCTGCTAAAAGGTCATGCACCTTGATCAATGCGTAAAGCCCAAATGACACCATGATAAAGCGGGAAATAACCGTCGCAATTGCTGCGCCGTTGATACCCATATCAAAACCGAAAATGAAAATTGGATCTAAAAGGGCGGTGGCAAATCCAGCAATCAATGTCACATACATTGCTCGTTTTGCATCACCAACTGCTCTTAAAAGAGAAGCCGCGCACATACCCAATCCAAGAATTGGAAGTGATAATAATACAATTTCGATATAGCCGATCGCAAGTTCAGCGGTGACACCTTTTGCACCAATCCAGGCAACGAAATCCCCAATGAATGGATAGGAAATCACGGTGACTGCAACGGCGCAGATAAACATATAAACCATGGATGCGCCCGCGAGCGCTCGCGCTTCTGGTCTGTCATCTGCACCAAGCGCGCGTGAAGTAAGTGCAGTTGCAGCAATTGATAGTCCAATGTTCAGAGACATCGTAAAAAATAGCAAAGTACCTGCATACCCGATAGCTGCGGCAAGCTCATCCTCACCCAAAAGCGAGATGTAAAACAAATTAAACGCATCAACTAAAAAAACGGCAACAAGTCCGATAGAGCCTGTTGCTGTCATGTTGATAACGTGGCGCATCGTTGAGCCTGTTACAAATTTTGCTTTTTCACTCAAAACTTTTCGCCCTCTGCATTATCTGCCCTTGGTTCAATCAATGGTTCAGGTTTAACCGGTTTAGTCAAAACATGGTGAACCCCTGCAGTTAATCCCTCAGCCTCTTGCAAAGCAAGGCGTGCTTCATCGCGACGCTTCACCTCTTGGGCAATTTCCAGCGAAACTTGCTCGCTTAGCCCAAGCGCTTCAAGTGTTTTGCGACCAAATTCAATGCCAGACTCGAACGTTTCTCGAATTTCGTAGTCAACGCCCGTGGCGCGCAGCGCAAGCGTATGCGCACGATCATATGAGCGAACAAATATTTTAGCTTCCGGATATTCCGAACGTATGAGATCAACAATTTTATCGGTGGTTTCACGTTCGTTGGTGCATATAGCAACGATTTTTGCCCGTTCAATGCCCGCTGCACGTAAAACATCTTTGCGTTTTCCATCGCCAAAATAAATTCGAAAACCAAAATTGCGGGCGTTGCGAATGCGTTCAGCCGATTGGTCGAGAATGGTTACATCTGTTCCACCGGTCAAAAACATTTGCGAGGCGATCTGCCCAAAGCGAGAGAAGCCGATAAGTAATACATCAGACCCAGCACCTTCAAAGTTTTCTTCCATGCCTTCGTGTGTTGCGCGGGTAAGACTATCTGCAATTTTCGTCACAATAGGAGTAAGCGCCATCGTGATGGTCACAATTGCAATAAGTATTGATGCGGATGCTTGTGTTAAAACATTTGCTGTCACGGCAGCTGTGAACAGCACAAACCCAAATTCACCACTTTGCGGTAATATTCCGGCGATACGTGTTGCTTCATTACGATGCGAACCAAACCCTCGGCACAGAATATAAATCACGCTGGCTTTCACAACCAGAATAATCGGCACGGCTATGAGGATTAAGAGCGCGTTATCAAATAAGACGTCGATATCAAGTGATAGTCCGACGGCCATGAAAAACAGACCCAATAAAATGCCACGGAATGGTTCGATATCTGCTTCTAATTCGTGGCGATATGAAGACTCAGCCAGCATCACACCTGACAAAAATGCACCCAATGCCATAGAAAGTCCTGCGTATTCCATTAACGCACCAGCGGCTAATACAACAAAGAGAGCCGCTGCGATCATCGCTTCTTTCGCACCCGTGCTTGCGATCATTTGAAATAATGGGTTTAGCAAGTAGCGCCCCGCAAGGATAAGCAAAACCACAGCAGTAATTGCAATTAAAATACTATCCCATGCACTGCCATCTGATTCAGATGAACCGGGCGCTAAAATGGCAACCATTGCAATGAGCGGGACAATCGCAATGTCCTGAAACAGCAATATTGAAAATGTTTTTTGTCCATATGCACGATTTAGATCACCGCGTTCATCCAAAATTTGTAGGACAAAGGCCGTAGAAGATAGTGCCAGCGCAAAGCCAATCACAACAGAAGTGGTAAGGTTTTGCCCGCCCAAAAACCTCGCAAGAGCGGTTAATATGAGCGCTGTGACAATAACTTGTATGCTGCCCATTCCCAAAATATCTCGTCGCATACGCCATAGTCTTGAGGGCTTTAATTCAAGGCCAATAATAAACAACAACAAGACCACGCCGAGTTCGGCAAAGTGCAGAATTTTCTCGCCATCAGCGATAATGCCCGCGATAGGGCCAATAACAATCCCGGCGGCTAAATATCCCAAAACGGTGCCAAGCCCAATGCGCTTGAACAAGGGGGCTGCGATCACTGCGCTTCCAAGAAGAACAATAGCATAGCTAAATAAGTCGGCTTCTTCGCCCGCCATCCTTTAATTTCCGTTATAAAGTGTTATGACAAGTTTGTGATGCGATTTGTCTTGTCTTGATATGAATCTAATTTAAGCATACATGGGCCAAAGAGAAAGGCCAATTCCTATGAAAGATACCAAACAGTCCCAAGAACTTCTTCAAAGAGCTGAAAAACTAATTGATGCGGCTAGAAAATCCGGTGCAGATGCTGCAGATGCAGTTGTGGTGCGTGGTAAGTCAAAATCTGTTTCAGTCCGTCTTGGAAAGGTTGAGAATACGCAAAGCTCTGAGAGTGATGATTTCAGCCTGCGGGTTTTTGTCGGCAATAAAGTTGCGTCCGTGAGCGCAGGCCAAAGCGGTGATGATTATCAACTGGCCGAACGCGCTGTTGCGATGGCCAAAGTGTCGCCGGAAGATCCCTATGTTTGCTTGGCAAACAAAGAAGATTTGGTGGACGAGGTCATCGACCTTGATCTGTTTGATGCCACTGAAGTTTCGTCAAAAGACATGACCGATGCAGCGCTTGCGATGGAAGAAAGTGCAATGGCCGTGGACGGTGTTGCAAATTCACTTGGTGCAGGGGCATCAAGCGGCATGGGCGGTTTGGTGTTGGCGACATCGGATGGGTTTTCAGGAAGCTACGCGGTTTCAGGATTTGGCAGGTCTGTTAGTGTTCTTGCAGGTGAGGGCACCGCCATGGAACGCGATTATGAGTTTGATAGTCGGGTTTTTTATTCTGATTTAGATGCACCAGAGGCCATTGGTGTTGCAGCTGCAGAACGCGCGGTAAAACGCTTAAACCCGCGTCAGGTCCCGACAGCCAGTGATGTGACGATTGTCTTCGATCCACGCGTTTCGCGTGGTATTTTTGGTCACCTAATTGGAGCAATTAACGGCGCGTCGGTGGCGCGAAAAACAAGCTTCCTGCGCGATCAAATGGGTGAGCAAATCTTGCCGGATGCTGTGAATATTATAGATGATCCAAAGATCGCTCGTAAATCAGCTTCGCGTCCATTTGATGGTGAAGGTGTTGATGCCAATACAATGACAATGGTTGAAAACGGCGTATTGCAAAATTGGTATTTGAGCACATCGTTGGGCAAACAGCTTGGACTAAAAACCAATGGCCGAGGTTCGCGTGCTGGCAACAATGTTGGCGCGTCATCTACCAATGTGTTGGTTTCGCCCGGCGATATGAGTGCAAACGATCTCATTGGTTCTATTAAATCTGGCTTATATGTCACCGAAGTTATTGGCCAAGGGGTCAACATGGTCACCGGTGAATATAGTCGCGGAGCATCTGGTTATTGGATTGAAAACGGGGTACTAACATTCCCAGTATCGGAAATCACAATTGCGTCTAATCTGAAAGACATGTTTAAACGTATTGTGTTGGCAAATGATATCGACCCAAAATACTCAATTGCGGCGCCCACTATTGCCGTTGAAGGAATGACACTTGCTGGCAACTGAACTTTTAAGTCTTGATGATCAGTCATTGATCGAAACAATTGCGCTTGAAGCTGGGAAAATAGCTTTAAAGCATTTTAAGAAAGAGCCAGAAGTTTGGTATAAAGGCGTTTCAAAATCTCCAGTGAGTGAAGCTGATCTTGAGATCGATGAATATCTGAAGAAAACGCTTCTTGAAGCCCGACCAGATTATGGTTGGCTCTCTGAAGAGACCGAAGATAATAGCGAGCGCCTTTCATCGGAAAAAGTGTTCGTGGTGGATCCAATAGATGGCACGCGCGCCTTTATCGCAGGCACAGATGAATGGTGCATCTCCATCGGTATCGTTGAAAATAGCAAGCCGATAAATGGTGTGTTGTTTGCCCCGGTGAGAGAAAAGCTCTATTCCGCAGCTCTCGGGAAGGGTGCATTTGTCAATGGTATTGGTGTTGACGCTGACGTTGTGACTATGATGCTTGAGCCCCACCGTGTAATTATCCCTCAGGAAGTCGCGAAATATGTTTCAGACGAATTTGTCAAAGAAATTGAAACTGTGGGCGGCGTGCGTTCGCTCGCATTACGCATTGCAGGTTTAATTGAAGATTACGCTGATGGCATATATGTTCGCAAAAATTCCAGAGACTGGGATATGATTGCAGCGCACTTAATTGTGCAAGAAGCTGGTTTTCAATTGGTTGACCTTGATTTGGAAGATGTTGTTTATAACAAATCAGAAACCAGACATGGTCTATTAATTGCCGCACACCCCAGCTATACAGGGAAAATGAAAGACGCTTTGCAGCTTATCTGATCGCGTTTTTTACAAAAATTTCCACCCTTTTACAAAGGTATAATTATGTCAGAAGAAAAATCAAAACAGCTTCTTCATCTGGTTTTTGGCGGTGAATTGGAAAGTCTTGAAGGTATGGATTTTCGAGATCTTGAAGATCTAGACGTTGTGGGTATATACCCCAACTATGAAACCGCATTTGCTGCTTGGAAATCGAAAGCTCAAATGACAGTTGATAATGCGCATATGCGTTATTTTATTGTGCATATGCATAAGTTGTTAGAACCTGGTATCGACGACTAATCTATGTTCGACTGTTGAAAAGAAAGAACTCATTTTGAATCTGCGGTCGATCTCCAAAACCATTTTGCGCTCAGATTTTTTCCAGGCCATTGCCGCTAGGTTGCTCTACTTTATTCTCTGGTTCATTTATAAAACAAATAAACCAGATGCAGATGCAAAAAAGCAGGAAGAAATCGCGTTTTCCAATGAGCCATGCATATTCGTCTTGTGGCATGGTCAACATTTGCTGTCGCCTTTCTTTGCACCCCGTGGAAGAAAATTCACCGCATTGGTTTCTAAAAGTGCAGATGCGGAAATAAACGCGCGAATATTAAAACTTGCAGGTCACGGCGTGGTTCGAGGGTCAGGTGGCAGGGTTCGTGAAGCTGCACATGAAAAAGGCGGTGTGTCTGCAACGCTCGCCCTCAAAAATAAACTTAAAGCAGGCGAGAACATCGCAGTCATTGCAGATGTCTCCAAAAGTGAACCTCGAAAAGCAGGGCGCGGTGTCGTCAGTTTAGCCAAAATTTCTGGTCGTCCCATCGTCCCGCTGGCAATGGCAACAAGTCGCTTTAAAATCATCGAGAAAAGCTGGGACAAAACAACAATAAACAAACCTTTTGGAAAAGCCGGTGCGCGGGTTGGTAATCCAATTTTTGTGCCATCTGATTGTAGTGCCGAAGAACTAGACCTTTATCGTAAAAAAGTTGACGATGAACTCAATCGCGTTACAATCGAAGCCTATGGGGTAGTTGGACATAATTTATGAGTAATATTTTAGCGCGCGCGATACTAAGCGGGTATAGATGGACGGGTGCGGCTGTATATCCGCTTTTGGGTCCTTATCTTGCTTATCGTGCTGCCAAAGGTAAAGAAGAGCGTGACAGACGTAGCGAACGCTACGGGCGCTCGCAAGTTGTGCGTCCAAATGGTCCACTTATCTGGTTTCATGCAGCAAGTGTTGGTGAAACAATTGCAGTTATTCCGTTGGTTGAAGAAGTTGTTAGCCGCAACATTTCTGTTGTTCTCACCACAGGCACGGTAACTTCTGCAAATATCTGTCAGGATCGCTTGGGTGATAAAGTTATTCACCAATATGTCCCGCTCGATCTAAAGCCAGCGATTAGTAATTTTTTAGATCACTGGAAACCAGATCTTGCTATCATTTCTGAATCTGAAATTTGGCCAATGAC
Organism: Lentilitoribacter sp.; assembly: GCA_039986595.1. Classification (GTDB taxonomy): domain Bacteria; phylum Pseudomonadota; class Alphaproteobacteria; order Rhizobiales; family Rhizobiaceae; genus Lentilitoribacter. Next base: position 34,328 of record JBDWQJ010000004.1, on the reverse strand, counting down.
GATCTTAGAGCTTGGCTCTCGTCGTATGCCACAAATTTTGGTCAATGGACGTATGTCAGATAAATCATTTGTCCACTGGAATAGAAGTCCAGTTCTAGCCGAAGCTCTGTTTGAAAACCTATCACATGTCATTGCCCAATCCGAGCTTGATGGTGAACGGTTTAGCGCCTTAGGTGCACGTTCTGTCAGTGTTTCGGGCAATCTTAAGGTTGATACAGATCTACCGCCATTTTCAGATGCTGATCTTGCAAACTTAAAAAAGCAGATAAGCTTAAGGCCAAATTGGGCGTCCATATCAACATTTGAGGGTGAAGAAGCAATTGTTGCCGATACGCTTCTGGATGTGAAGAAAACAATCAAAAATCCGTTGGCGATAATCGTGCCGCGTCATGTTGACCGCTCTGATGCAATTGAAAAAATGCTCAACGACAAAGGGTTAAAAGTGGCCCGTCGTTCGCGTGGTGATCTTATTACGCCAGATATCGATGTCTTTATCGGTGATACAACAGGTGAAATGGGGCTTTATCTGAGCCTCACCAATATTGTTTTTGTGGGTAAATCTTTAACAGGCGAGGGCGGACAAAATCCTCTAGAACCTGCTATGCTGGGATGCGCGATCCTATCGGGTCCAAATGTACAAAACTTTAGAGACTCCTATCGCGCATTATTACAAAACGGTGCGGCGCGTCTGGTTAAAGACGGTGACGGGCTCACAGCTTGTTTGATGTATTTGTTGGAAAATGATGAAGTAAGAGACACAATGATTGAAGCTGGTCAATCAACATTGCTAACCATGCGCGGATCATTGGATATTACAGTGAAAAACCTGGAACCTTATTTGGCCCCGTTGATGATCGAATCAAGTCTCTTACGTTCCAGAAACAGCGATAAAGTTGGAAGTTAAAAATGGCGTCGGATGCTCCTCCCTTTTGGTATGAAACTCCCGGCTTAAAGTCGTTTTTAATGTCGCCCTTCGGCTGGATTTATGGTTCTGTAGCAACGCGTCAGATGAAAAATGCCAAGCGCGAAGAGCTCGAGATACCTGTTTTATGTGTCGGCAACTTTACCGTTGGCGGGACAGGTAAAACACCAACGGCAATTACCATTGCAAATGCTGCGATTGATATGGGGTTGCAACCTGGGTTTTTAACCCGGGGGTATGGTGGCGCGGTTTCTGAACCAACGCAAGTTGATATCGACCATCATGGTGCAAAATACGTTGGTGATGAACCACTACTGCTTGCGGCCGTCGCGCCAACTGTTGTGTCTCCTGACCGGGTAAAAGGTGCTGAAAAGCTCATTGATCTTGGTGTTGATATCATCTTGATGGATGACGGTTTTCAAAGTGCGCATTTGTGCTTTGATTTTGCGTTGCTTGTGGTTGATGCATATCGTGGGCTGGGTAATGGCAAGGTTATCCCAGCAGGACCGGTGCGCGCGCCGTTAAAACGGCAAATGCTATATGTAGATGCATTGGCAGTTGTTGGTGATGGTAATGCCGCTGACCAGCTTATTCGCATCGCTGCGCGCTCAGCAAAGCCAGTTTACCCCGCATTGTTAAAACCAACCGGAAAACAAAACTTTGCTGGTCTATCTTGTCTAGCTTTTGCAGGGATCGGCAATACGGAAAAGTTTTTCACATCGCTCAAAGACTGTGGGGCAAATGTTGAAATAAAGAAATCTTATCCAGACCATCACTATTATAGCGATGATGATATAAAAGAGCTGCTTGAGCTTGCTGATAAAAACGATCTGACATTGGTCACAACGGCCAAAGATTTTGTGCGCATCAAGTCTGGATTGGGGCTGTCAAAAGATTTGGCAGAACGTGCGAAGGTTTTGGACATCAATATGGCGTTTGATGATTTTGGAACCAGCAAGCTGCTGCTCAAGCGAACGATTGAGAACTACAAAAAGCGGCGTTTGAAAAACAAATAGCTCTATCTTTAGTGCGGCATGTTTTGAAGTTCAGCTGAATAAGATGCATCTGCATCGATATAAGCTTCTTGTCGCGCAACGCTCCAATATTTTAACTCATCAATTGGAATTCTTTGGCCTGTTACAGCGCATAAAACATAACTACCTTGGACGATGATCTGAAAATCAGCATCAAGGTAGCGGATTTTTGCAGGTGCAGCACCATCAAACCTATTCATGTTTGTTCCTTAGTTCCAACCGACATTCCAATGCTATCTATGTTCCTAACTCAACAGCATTTCGTCTTTGATAATAGCCATCACGATGCATTGCAATGTTTTATTGTACCTTGATATTGGACTAAAGGGAGGAAGACAGCATTATCTCCGCGAAAATAGTTTTTCTATTTCCTCAAGTCCGAGCTCAATATAGGTGGGGCGCCCGTGATTGCATTGCCCTGACCCTGGCGTGTTTTCCATCTGCCGCAACAGTGCATTCATTTCATCTGCTTGCATTCTTCGCCCTGAACGAACCGAGCCATGGCATGCCATTGTAGATGCGACTGCCTCTAATTTTTGTGCCAAACCAGATGCATCATCCCATTCAGCAATTTCATCGCTAAGCTGCCTTAATAAAGCTGAGGCATCCGTCTCACCAAGGATTGCAGGAGTTTCTCGAACAGCTATTGCGCCCGGGCCAAATCGTTCAATTGCAAGGCCAAGCTTTGAAAAATCTTCGCCAAATTGCATTAACCGGTCGCACTCATCTTCGCTGAAATCGACAATTTCTGGAATAAGCAAGGCTTGTGCGGCAACCTCGTTGGAAAACAGTGACTGTTTCATGCGTTCATAAACAATGCGTTCATGTGCGGCATGTTGATCAACAATAATCATTCCATCTTCAGTTTGCGATAAAATGTAGTTTTCGTGGATCTGCGCACGTGCCGCGCCCAAGCGTTTTTGAATGTGATCAGGTTTTGCTTCCACGGTTTCAAATCTCGCCGAAGGTGCCTGTGTCGTGACAAAAGTGGATTGTGGTGTTTCTCCAAATCCATCATTTAAAGGTCGTGAAGGCGAGCGCTCAGAAGTCCAATCTCTAGATTGCTGCGTGGCAAAATCACGTTGTTGCCAATTGGCACTAGGTTGCGTGTTCTCTTCAACGCGAAATGCGCTGATCATATCATTCGCCGCTGTACTTGATGATCTGTCACCGGAAATGCCAAGAGACTGGCGAATTGCGCCAATAATTAAACCGCGCACCATTTGTGGATCTCGAAACCTAACATCAGCTTTCGCAGGATGGACATTGACATCCACCAGCGCGGGATCAAGCGAAATAAACAATACTGCGACTGGGTATCGCCCCTTAGGTAATCGGTCTGAATAGGCAGCCCGCAAAGCAGATAAAACCATCTTATCTTGAATAGGCCGGCCATTGACATAGGCAAACTGATGAAGCGAATTTCCGCGATTAAAGGTTGGAACCCCGATATATCCCCTTAAGGATATCGTCTCGCGGACCGCGTCAATTTCAATTGTATTATCGGCAAAGTCTCTACCCAGAACTTGCGAAATTCTAGCGAGTTGATCTTCCCCGGTTGATTTAAATTCTATGCTGGATCGGTCTGGTCCGGAAAGCGAAAAATGAATGTGCGGAAAGGCAATTGCTATTCGCTTGATCACATCTGCGATAGCTGTATTTTCTGCGCGATCGCTTTTCATAAATTTTAGCCGCGCTGGCGTTGCAAAAAACAAGTCGCGGACTTCAATGAGTGTGCCAGGATTAGTGGCTTTTGGGCGAACTTCAGAGACCGAACCACCAGTGACGGAAATCTCATAGCCAATCTCAGCATCTGGTAATCGGCTTCTGATATTGAGCTTGGACACTGAGCCAATAGATGGCAGAGCTTCGCCGCGAAAACCTAAAGAGCTAATATCATCCAGCCGATCGTCAATTTTTGACGTGCAATGCCGTTCGATGGCAAGTCGCAATTCGTCCTTGCTCATCCCACTGCCATTATCAATAACGCGCAAGAGTGCCTTGCCACCTGAAGCCGTTGCGATTTCAATACGCTTCGCGCCGGCGTCAATTGAGTTTTCGACAAGTTCTTTAATCACACTTGCCGGGCGTTCGACAACTTCACCCGCGGCTATTTGATTAACAAGTGTATCTGATAAGCGTTTTATGGTCATGGCTCTATTGTCATGGATTCGAATAAATGAGAAAAGAGGTTTCGCCCATTTTTCGAATACACTTCACATTATTTGCATCATATTTTGCAAGAAAGGCCATAATCGATGTCCTCCTGTGATAAAATTATCGCTGAACTTAAGTCTTTATTCCACCATGGCTTAGGCGTTGCGGATCCTATCAACTGCGTTCCACCACATTTACCACAAAAACCTGAAGGTCGTGTCCTGGTGATTTCTGCAGGAAAAGCCGCTGCTTCCATGGCGCATGCTGTTGAGCAAACATGGGGCGATGGTCTTGAGGGCATTGCGGTCACACGTTACGGACATGGCAAAGAGTGCCAATCAATTGAAGTAATAGAAGCTGCGCATCCTGTGCCGGATAACCGCGGGGAGATCGCAGCTAAAAGACTGTTAAATGTTGCGAACACACTTGAGGAAGACGATTTACTTTTGTGTTTGATATCAGGAGGTGGATCAGCTTTGCTTGGTTTAGCGGCTGATGGCCTGACATTTGATGACAAGAAGGCAATCAATAAGGCGCTTTTAGCATCGGGTGCGCCTATTGGAGAGATGAATGTTGTACGTAAGCATTTATCCGCCATTAAAGGTGGGCGATTGGCAAAAGCTGCATATCCAGCAAAAATACTCACAATGGCGATATCAGATGTTCCAGGAGATGATCCATCGGTCATTGCTTCGGGGCCAACGGTTCCCGATGAAAGTACCAGCGAGCAAGCGATTGAGATCATTGATCGCTACGGGATCTCAATTCCCGATCACGTGCGTGCGCATCTTGAAAACCCATTAAGTGAAACGCCAAAGCCCGGCGATAAAATTTTTGAAAAGTCTGAAGTCGTGATGGTCGCAAAGCCAGCCGACATGGTCAATTCAGTTTGTGAGAAAGCTGAAAACCTGGGGTTCAATGTTATTAATCTTGGCGCTGATATTGAAGGCGAAGCAAAAGAAGTTGGTCAAGAACAGGCAAAAATGGCGCTTAAGTATCAGGCAAACATGAAAGATGGTGATAAGCCAATAGCAATCATCTCCGGCGGTGAAACAACAGTTACGATCCAAGGCGAGGGCGGTAAAGGCGGGCGCAATTGTGAATATATCCTATCGCTGGCAGTTGCCCTTAATGGTGCTGAAAATATTCACGCACTCGCATGCGATACAGATGGGATTGATGGTAGTGAAGATGTTGCAGGTGCAATCATCACGCCAGATACCCTCGAGCATGCAAAGTCAGCCGGTTATTCAGCGCAGGAAATGCTCGCAAAGCACGATTCTTATACATTGTTTCAAGCTATAGGAGATTTGTATAAAACAGGTCCAACACTGACCAATGTCAATGATTTGCGCGTGATTTACATCACAAAAAGCGATTAAACTCCAAAACTTAGCCCATAATCTGAGGAACGGCTGATAGTATAAAATTAACAATTGTCGCTTAATTATAGTTTCACAAACGAAAACATTAGTAATTAAATGTGGAACTGGGGTTTCTGATTAAATGGATTTGGCATCCACAAGATCAAACGATATAGCGGAAGACGTGTCACGGTTCACTGATCCATTGACAGGTTTGGGTAATCGTCGACGTCTGATCGATAAAATTCTACGTCTTGTCGATGAACGCGCCATGGACCCTGCACCATTTACTGTCGGCATCATGAACATTGATGGGTTTAAGCCTATCAACGATTTATTTGGACATGCTGCTGGTGATGAAATTTTAAGTCAGATCGCCCATCGCTTAAAAAGCTGCCTTCCTGAAGGTGCCACATGTGCACGCCTTACCGGTGATGAATTCGGTTTCTTACTACCTTTGGTTTTCGACAAGGACAACGCTACAAAACTTGGCAAAGTTTTAGCGGAAGTATGCTCAGCACCATATGATTTGGGTGACCGCAATGTGCGTTTGTCATCTTCTTTTGGATTTTCCATTTACCCATTTGCCGGTGAAGATGAAAATTCGTTGCTTGAAAGTGCGGATACAGCGCTTTATCGCTCAAAGCGTCGCGGACGCAATCAAATTACTGTCTACTCAGAAGAAATTGCTGATCAGATTAAACGTGGTACGCAGATTGAACAGGCATTACGCCGCGCAATCACCGCAGATGAAGTTGAAGTTCATTTCCAGCCGATCATCGATTTATCAACCAACATTCCTGTCGGGTTTGAAGGTTTGGCACGTTGGACGGATCGCGAACTTGGCTTTGTTTCCCCCGGTGCTTTTATTCCTTTGGCCGAAGAGCGCGGGTTTATCGACAGTTTAACCGAAGTTTTGTTGAAAAAAGCGGTTAAGGTTGCTCAAACTTGGCCGGAAGGCATGTTCTTATCGTTTAACCTATCTTCTGCGCAACTGGTTGATCCAAGCACTGCATCCTCGATTATTCAGATCTTGCATCGTTCAGGCATTGATGCGCGCGCTGTTGAAATGGAAATCACTGAAACTGCGATGATGACCGATCCTGATACAGCCAATCAAATTATGAATGAGTTGCGCGCAGCTGGTGTTGGTATTTCATTAGATGATTTTGGAACTGGACAATCAAGTCTTGGTCGATTGCGAGATTTTGCATTTGATAAGGTCAAAATTGACCGCGCATTCGTAAGCAAGATCACCGATGATCGTCCAACTGAACACATTGTTAAAGCGATTTTGACGATGTGTTATGGTTTGGATCTTTTGGCCGTTGCTGAAGGCATTGAAACTGAAGAGCAGGCTGATATGCTCCGCGAAATGGGTTGTGCCTATGGACAGGGTTATCTTTTCGGAAAAGCGCAAAACGCTAAAGATACGTGTATGTATCTTGAAACACTGGGTATTTTGCCCCGCGGTTCCTCGCTAACTTTCCAGTACTAATTGCTAGCTCCACAACTGCAAATTTAACGCGCCATATTTTCGAATTTCACTGATTTTTGCCTCAAAAACCGACCAATCATCTTTATCTGCGATTTGGGACCAAATCTCTTCAACCTCATCAATCAATAATGTTTGTGCTTTTGAACTTGGTTTGGTGAGTTCGCTATCAAGAAATGCATTTGCTCCGGAAACGGTTTCGCACTTTCTAATATGCGTAATTAGCACGCTCATATCGCTGGATTTATAGTGTTCCGCATTGGGGCTATTTGTAAGCCGTTCCTCAACGGCACCACCTGCAAAATCAAAGAATGTCTGCTCATACAATGCATCACTATCGCGCAAGGTTTTATAAAACAAAGCAACCAGTGGGTTGGGGGCAGAACTCGTGTTTTTCAATCCAAGGCGTTTTAACGTGAGTATCTGCAGCTCGGTTTCAAAAATAGCAGAATAACTCTCGACTGCAGATTTTAACGCGTCAATATCGCAAAGTGGGATCAAACATTCTGCCAGCCGTGCCAAATTCCATTGCAATGCATCCGGTTGTCTTCCGAATGCATAAAGTCCCGAATGGTCAAAATAGGCCGCGGTAAAATCAGGATCCAGATTTGGTAAAAACCGCCAAGGTCCATAGTCGAAGCTTTCACCTGTAATTGTGATATTGTCGGTGTTAAGCACCCCGTGCACAAACCCTGCGACAAACCATTGCGCACCCATTTTTGCAACGGCTTTCACCACCAGTTTATAAAATGCCAATACAGGATCGTCAGATTGCTTTGCCTCAGGCCAATAGTTTTCAATCGAATAATTGACTAGTTTCTCGATGCTTTTGTGATCTTCAAGGTATAATAGTCGTTGGAAAGTTCCGATACGAATATGGCTGTGATTAAGTCGTACCAAAACGCTTGATCGTGCAGGAGAGGGTTCATCATTGCGATAAAGTCGCTCACCTGTTTCAATCAGGCTGAAGCTCTTTGAGGTGTTGACCCCAAGGGCTGTCAGCAATTCTGTAGCAAGGACTTCGCGAACGCCACCTTTAAGCGTTAAACGCCCATCGCCTGCGCGCGACCATGGTGTCTGGCCCGATCCCTTTGTGCCCAAATCCAAAAGACGATCTTTGTCATCAATCATTTGTGCAAATAAGAACCCTCGTCCATCACCAAGCTCGGGATTATAATTGCGAAACTGATGACCGTGATATCTTAGTGCCAAAGGCTGAGGTAGATTATCTGGCAGCACTTTGAAACGGCCAAAATGCGACAGCCATTCAGCGTCAGAAAGATCTTCAAGCCCAACTGTTTCAGCCGCTGTTTGGTTGCGATACCGCAGAATAGTTTGAGGAAAATCTGCAGCTTCCACAGGATCGAAAAACGCATTTCCTAAATTCAAATGCTCTGTGGAGGGGCGATATTTATGGGGCATGCTTTGATCTCTAAATACGAATTATTCTAGTATCGTACATTTAGGGTGCCAGAGCGCAAGTTGTAATAGGTAAATAAAAAAGAGCGCCAATCAGATTGGCGCTCATCTTCGAATACAAAATGTATTCACAGGGAGGATTTTATCAAATTAGCTTTTAAACAAAACGATTGATGACATTTTCAAGATATTCTTGACGTCCTGAAATTGGCTCTGGGTTCACATCTGCTTGCTCAACATAGTTAGAGATTTCTTCAAGCCCATATTCACCATTGAGCATTTTTTGTGCTTCATCGCCTTTCCAACCGGCATAGCGATCATCAACAAAACTATCGAGTGTTCCATCTTCGATCATCGCTGCCGCAGCTTTAATACCACGAGCACAAATATCCATGCCTCCAATATGGCCATGCAAGAGATCTTCCGCATCCGTTGATTGACGACGGACTTTAGCATCAAAGTTTGTGCCGCCTGTCTTAAGTCCACCATCTTTTAAGATGTGATAGTATGCGAGCGCAACTTCAGGAACATTATTCGGGAACTGATCAGTATCCCATCCGGATTGGTAGTCATTGCGGTTCATATCAATCGATCCCAACATACCAAGACTGGTAGCTGTCGCAATTTCATGCTCAAAACTGTGACCTGCAAGGATCGCATGCCCTTGCTCAAGATTGAGCTTTACTTCATTTTCAAGACCATGACGTTTTAGGAAACCGTAACAGGTAGCGGCATCATAATCATATTGATGCTTGCTCGGCTCCTGAGGTTTTGGCTCAACAAGAATGGTGCCTTTAAAGCCAATTTGGTGCTTATACTCAACCACCATGTTGAGCATGCGGCCCATCTGTGCATCTTCTTTGCCAAGATCAGTATTGAGCAGTGTTTCATAGCCCTCGCGACCACCCCAGAGGACATAATTTTCACCGCCCAATTTATGTGTCGCATCCATGCACGACTTAATTGTAGCAGCTGAATATGCAAACACATCCGGATCAGGATTTGTGCTCGCACCCGACATAAAGCGCTTATGGGAGAACAGATTTGCTGTTCCCCATAGAAGTTTCATGCCTGTTTCAGCTTGTTTTTGTTCAAAAATTCCAACGATTTCTTCTAAGTTACGTTTGCTTTCCGCAAAGTTACTGCCTTCGGGACGGACATCAGCATCATGGAAGCAATAGTAGGGCGCACCCAAAATTTCAAACATGTCAAAAGCCACATCAGCTTTTAGTTTTGCTTTGCCCATCTCGTCTTGCGGATACCAAGGTCTGTCAAACGTGCGGCCACCAAATGGATCGCCACCTTCCCAAGCAAATGAGTGCCAATAAGCAACTGCAAATCGCAAGTGATCTTCCATGCGTTTGCCCATGACCATCTCATCGGGATTGTAGTGACGAAAAGCCATAGGATTGGTGCTTTCCGGCCCTTCATATTTTATTTTCTCGATCCCTGAAAAGAAATCTGTTTTCATGAGTATACTCCTCCTAATGCAGGATATAACGCGCGATATTGTTGATAGGCGTCATCAAATTCCTGGCTCATATTTAAATTTGGTTCAAAACTTTTTGCTGTTTTTGGCAAAGACATAATTTGCTCAATTGGTGTTGTTGAAACAGATGCTTGCGCTAAGCGAGCTGCGCCAAATGCTGCACCAAAATCACCTTGTTCAGGCAGATCAATGGGCTTGCCTAAGATGGTTGCCAATAGGCTCAACCAATAATCGGAACGAGAGCCACCACCAACTGCGATGATCCGATCAAGCTCAGTTCCTGCTTGTCGTAATGCTTCCAAATTATCGCGCAGTGCAAAGCTGACACCTTCAATCACAGATTGGGTAAGATCTTCAGGTGTGCTTGCGATATCAATATTGGAAAATGAACCACGGATTTTGCTGTCATTATGCGGTGTGCGTTCGCCAGAAAGATATGGCAGAAATTTAACCGCATTAGGCGATTTAACATCCGTTCCCAGTGCTGCTGTCAGTTCAGATGGTTTTTGCCCCGTAATATTAGATAACCAGTTTAAGCTATCAGTTGCAGACAAAATCACACCCATCTGGTGCCACATAGAAGGGATCGCATGACAAAATGTATGCACAGCGCTTTCTGGATCAGGGCGATAAGAATTGTTCGCCGCAAACAAGACGCCTGAAGTTCCCAGAGAGACAAACGCTTCACCTTCGCCGGTTGCGCCGATACCGCAAGCTGATGCCGCATTATCACCTGCACCACCTGCAATGATAACACCTTTTGGCATGCCAAAATCAGTCGCTAATTCTGATCTCAACTCGCCTGAGGCCTCACTACCTTCAACCAGCCTTGGCATTTGATCAATCGTCATACCTGAAGCATCAAGCAACTCAATTGACCAGTCACGTTTTGCAACATCAAGCCAGGAAGTACCTGCAGCATCTGACATTTCAGACACATGTTCGCCGGTTAGCCAAAGGCGTAAAAAGTCTTTTGGTAATAGAACTTTTGCCGTTTTATCAAAAATCTCAGCTTCATTATTTTTAACCCAAGCAAGCTTGGGTGCGGTAAATCCTGGGAAAACAATATTGCCAGACAATTTTCTGAAAATCGGATTTTCGTCAAAGGTTCGCGCTTCTTCAGATGAGCGCGTATCATTCCATAATATGCAAGGTCGTAAAACACTATCGGACGCGTCAATAAGTGTAGCGCCATGCATGTGTCCAGAAATACTGATGGCTTTGACGGATGACATTTCATCTGCATGATCAGTCTTTAATGAAGCCAGCGTAGAGCGGCAACCATCAATCCAATCCTGAGGGTTTTGTTCTGACCATCCAATATGTGGACGCGTAACATCATAATGGGCTTCCGCGGATGCCAGCATGATTTGATTCTCATTCATCAAAACCGCTCGAACACCCGATGTGCCAAGATCTAAACCTATAAACATTCCCACCTCATTTAATTTAACCCTTAAAAAATTACATTTTGCTTGGTTGATGTCAAGAAGGTTTTCAGGTTATTACGTAATAGGGCATATTTAAAGGACAGGCGTTTGAGCAAAACAAAACAGGTTTATCTCTCTGATGACGTCAGAAAGCAAAATCGATTGCGCATCATTTCGCAATTTCGATTGTATGGGAAAAAGTCTCGAACAGAAATTAGCAAACTTGCCGATTTAAGCGCTGGCACGGTGACAAACGTCAGTACTATGTTGCTTGATGACGGTATTATAACAGTTTGTGAACCCGATATTACCACGCAAACAAGTAACTCGCATGGACGGCCAAGAGTACAGCTTGAATTAAATCCTGGTTACAGATTTGTTGTCGCGGGGTCGCTTACATTTAACTCGATATCTTTGTCCGTCGTTGATTATGTGGGTGATAAAATCGCAACTGTTCAAGAAAAAGTCTCACTTGATAATCTCAATGGACATGACGTTGCACAGGCGATCTTATCGATGCTTAACTCGCTTGAGATGAAAATTACACCATCTATTTTTGTGCTGGGTGTGCAGGGCCTGACAAATAACAGTGGTAAAGAAATATTGTGGTCGCCCATTTTATCTGAAAGTGGGTTGAAGTTTGCCGACCATTTATCGCAACTCGCCAATGCTGAAGTGATTGTTGCAAATGACAGCGCTATGATCGCCAAAAGCTTATCCAAAGACAAAGAATATAAAGATGGCACGTTTGCAGCGGTTCTCATGTCATATGGTATTGGTCTTGGTTTATATATGGATGGCGAACCCTTTCATGGTGCCAAATCATCGGCATCTGAATTGGGCCACATATCATACAAGGGCAATGATGGAGCACTGTGCCGCTGTAAAAAGCATGGATGTGTTGAAGCTTATGCAAGTGATTATGCGATCTGGCGTCGGGCAAACCAGCTAGACCCAAACACATTGCCAGACAGGCAAATCACAAGTGATGATATCGCCAATATCATAGAAGAAGCTAAAAACTCGGAAGGGGCTGCAAGAGAAGCGATACGCGAAGCAGGTCGTGCTATGGGATTTGGTCTTGCGATCATGTTTGGATTATTTGACGCGTTTCCTGTGGTTTTTGTCGGGCGAGGTGCGCAGGCACTTGATTTGATGCAGGACGAAATTCGCAAGTCACTCAACGAGCATTTTCGTTTTCATAAGCAACTTGATGTTTCATTTACTCAGGCAAATGATGCTCTGATCCATGTCGAAAACGGCAGTTCCATCATAGGGTTAGAATGGCTCGATCAGCAAGCAGCATTTGGGAAATCCTAACGTATATCCTCATTAACAAAAAACCCGCTCAGTTGAGCGGGTTTTTCTATATCTAATTTCCGTATGCGATGGCGGGTAGCCAGGTCGATAATTCTGGGAAGTAGAACACAATTCCCAAACCAAGCAACTGTACCAATACAAACGGAATGATACCGCGATAGATATGCCCCAGCGTTATTTCAGGAGGGCATACGCCTTTAAGGTAAAACAGTGCAAAACCAACGGGCGGGGTTAAGAACGAGGTTTGCAGCGTTACAGCCACAAGGATCGCAAACCAAACAACCGATGGATTATCAACAACACCGTAACCTTCAACCGGAAGATCCAGCGCAAGCACAACAGGCAACATGAGCGGCATGATGATCAATGTGATCTCAATCCAATCTAGCAAGAAGCCTAAGCAGAAAATGATAAACAGGATAAAGCCAACCACAATATAGGGATTGTCAGACGCACCTGTCACCAAGTTCTCGATGATCTCATCACCACCATAGCGGCGAAGGATAAAGGCAAAGAAGCTTGCAGCAATAAAGATACCAACGATATAGCCAGATGTATTCAACGTTTGGCGCATCACATCTTTAAAGACCTTTAGATTAAGATTACGGCTGGCAAACGCGAGAAATGTTGCGCCCATTGCGCCAAGACCAGAAGCCTCCGTTGGTGTTGCAAGGCCGAAGAAGATTGATCCAAGAACCAGAAGGATTAGTAGCAATGGCGGTACGACCGACAGCGCAACATCTGCAATCACCTTCATAGAAACAGGTTCTCTGTTTTCTGGTAATGGCATGGCTTTTGGATTAAGAACACCATAAATAATGATGAAGAGAATATATAAGCCACCTAGGATCAATCCAGGGAACAATGCACCCATGAACAGATCACCAAGGCTAATCGCTAATTGATCCGACATGATAACCAACATAATCGACGGTGGGATCAAAATACCCAATGTACCCGATGCTGCAATTGTGCCGGTTGCAATCTCTTTGGAGTAGTTTTGGTTCATCATGGTTGGAATGCCCATAACGCCGAGCAAAACCACAGAAGCGCCGATCACACCCGTTGATGCAGCTAAAATAATGCCAATCAGCATTACAGATAAAGCCAAACCACCGCGAAGTGAGCCGAACAATGCCTGCATAGCCTTCATCATCTTTTGAGCAACACCGGATTGATCAAGCATCAACCCCATGAAAATAAACATTGGCAGCGCAACAAGAACAGGATTTTTGATCACCCCACCGAAGAACCGGCCTGAAATAGCAAATAGCTTTTTGTAGGTGATGCGTGTTTTATCAAAATCAATATATTGCGAAATTGCTTTGGCATTTGGATCAAGAACGAATTCGCCCAAAACACCGAATAACAAGCCGACACCTACAAGTGCAAATGCAACTGGTATTCCGCGAAACAGCATAAAAATGAAGGTAAGAAAAAGAAGCAGAACCAATAGTTGGTTCATATTCAGCACATTACCAATGAGGGATAAGATTTCCATAATTATGCTGCCCCTACAGTATTATCTTTTTTGCGTGCCAATATGTAACTGACAATCAGCATGAGGACGAAAAGTCCGATGCCGTAATATGTTGAAGCTTCCAAGAGTGGTTCTCTGGAAATACGGCGATCCGCAATTTCAGTATTGGTAAGACGAACAAACCACCAAGATGCGTAGTAAAATACCCTCTCACAGGCAAAAACAGCAAACGGAAGAGCGGCAAGCAGCAATTTCCAAAATCTAACTTCTGTAAATCGCGCTAGGTGCCTATATAAAACCGAATATGATGCAATAATACCGATGAAAAATAGCACTGGGAGCGAAAGTTTTAAAAGATAGAGCATGTGAAGACCATTGGCGCTATCGGACCCTTCGCCAGCAACCCAGGAAGCCCATCCGTAGTGGATCATGACATCAGTCATGATGAGCATAAACGGCATTAGCAGCCAACCAACGCCAAACACTTCGACGCGGGCTTTCTTTTTTCTTGAAAAATTTTGATGAAGAATATCAACGCGCACATGACTTTCGGTCGTAATGGCGTATCCAAACGCAGCTAACATAGCAAAGCCATACATCCACCATTGCGCATCATCGAGCCAAGCCTGATTGTGACCAAATTTTCGAATGATAACTTGTGTGACAATTGCGACCATCAATAATGGGAATATCCATGCAACAACATTGCCGACACCGATAACCAGTCGATCACCCCATAGGTGTTCTTCTTTATTGCGCTCTCCTGGGTCATTGATGGCAATTGATTTTGCAGCCACTTCAACGACATCCAAAGTACGATCAGGCATAGTATGCTCCTAAAATGAGGTTGCCAACTTCATACAGAAAGGGCGACTTTAATTTAAAAGCCGCCCTCAAAGGTTTTCACGCAATATTAGCGAGGAAGGTAGATGCTCTTAGACCAAGTTGCGTAACCTTTGCGGTATTCTGCAAGGTCAGCCCAAACTTTCGCGAAGAACTCGTCTTCTGCAGCTAGTTCTTGCGCAACAGCATTCCAGTTTTCTTCAAATGCAGCCAAGATTTCTGGGCTCCACTGCTTGATTGTCACACCGTTGTTTTCAGTGTTGTCGACCATTGCAGCAAAGTTTGTTGCTTCGCCTTCAGCCAAGTTTGTTGTGATGTTTGCAAGACAAGCAACTTTAATTTGCTCTTTTGCGCGATCAGAAAGCTCTTCATATACGTCTTTGTTGATCAAAAGCTCAAACAATGTTGATGGCTGGTGCCAACCAGGGAAGTAGTTGTACTTCGCAATTTTGTGGAAGCCCAAACGCGCATCAATACGAGGCATTGAGAACTCAGTTGCATCAATCGCACCACGCTCAAGAGCAGGGAAGATGTCAGACGCGCCAAGAAGTGATGTTGATACACCAAGACGTTCCATAACTTTCGCGCCAAGACCGAAGAAGCGCATGTTCAGACCCTTAAGGTCGTCCAATGTATTGATTTCTTTCTTGAACCAACCTGATGTTTCAGGCGCGATCACGCCGCACGGTGTAGCAACAACGTCATAACCAGCTTGGTCATACATTTCTTGCCAAAGTTTACCACCGTTACCGTAAAGGATCCAACCCATGAACTCACCAGCTTCTGGTCCAAATGGAACAGCTGCGAAGAGTGACGCTGCAGTGATCTTACCCTGCCAGTAACCTGATGTTGCATAACCTGCATCAACAGAACCGTTTGAGATTGCATCAAGTGCTTCTAGTGTAGGAACGAGTTTACCTGGATCGAAATGCTCAAATTCCACGTCTTCGGATATAGCATTGATTTTAGACACAAAATCCAGCGCAGCAGTACCAAGAATTGGTAGGTTTTGACCGAATGACGATGTCATTTCCAGGCTGTCTTTTGCAGATGCAGAACCAGCCAATAAGGCGACACTTGCAACAGCAGCGAGTAAAGTTTTTTTCATGTATTCCTCCCAAAGAAATCACGATGTTAAAATTTGGACTAATCTGAATCCTCTATTCAGAACCAATGATTGGTAAACTAAAATTACCAATATGATTAATCAATCCGTATTAATACCGACATAATTATGGTTTCGGTAGCGACAATGTATACATAAATGAGCGCATGTGAAGCCCTAAATTAGAAGCTACCGTCTTTTCAATTTTAAATTGGGTTGTAGATGTGCGGTTAGAGACCGCCTTTATCCACCAAAAAACTGACGATTTCGTCTGTGCCTTTACCGCGTTTCATATCGGTAAATATATGATCGTCATTTGAGCGTACGCGTTTTGCATCGCGTTCCATAACGGCCAAATCAACCTCAACATGCGGAGCAAGGTCCTGTTTATTGATAACCAAAAGATCTGAGCGTGTGATGGCAGGACCACCTTTTCTTGGAATTTCTTCACCCTGACATACGGAAATCACATAAATGGTTAGATCTGCAAGGTCTGGAGAAAATGTGGCAGCTAAGTTATCACCACCAGATTCGATAAAAATGATATCAAGATCAGGATGTGTCTCACATAATTGATCAATCGCGCGTAAGTTTAACGATGCATCTTCCCGAATTGCCGTGTGCGGACAACCGCCTGTTTCAACACCCACTACGCGATCAGAAGGCAAAGCTTGCATCCGCATTAAAGCTTCTGCATCTTCACGGGTATAAATATCATTGGTTACAACAGCGAGGGAATACGTCTCCCGCATGGCTTTGCATAACTTCTCAGTTAAGGTCGTTTTGCCAGATCCAACCGGACCACCAATTCCAACGCGTAACGGACCATTACCTTTAGCCATGTTTTTGAACTCCAATTCTTATGTTCGTGATCAAAACTAATCTAATCAAGATTGAAATATCCGCGATTCCATAGTTTCGTGTCGCAAAGATGAAATATCGGCGGTAATAGTAAAGCTTCCCAGGTCATCCAACGTTGTTTGCGAAGCGCGTTCTGTCAAATCAATCAACAAAGGTTCAAACCGCGCCAAAATTTTCAATGCATCATTTTGCCCAATGATAGATAGGCGAATTGCAACTTGTAACTGATTGCTTACAAATGCCTGTAGGTAAGTCAAAAGCGCGGGCGATAATTCAATGCCAGCATTTGCGCATCTTGCCCCAACCGCAATAGGAAGTGCGCATTGGTTGGGGAGTGTTGAGCTATCCATATCCCACACATTTGCAGCTTTTAAAAATGCTGCGCCTTGCGCAATCGTCTCCTGGTGGCGCTCTTTGGTGCTAGCCATAGCTTCTGCTAGTGCTGAAATCTCAACAAGATTATTGCCATCTTTTGCAAGGTGCCATGCGCTAGAAAAATACACTGCATCATTCCAAGTGCTGCCGAAATTTAAATAATCACTGAGCCAGTCAAAAAGTTGCTCAGCGTTTGTAACCAATCTGCTTTGGCTTGCCTGTTCCAACCCGGCGCTATAGGCAAAGCTGCCAATAGGGAACACGGGGGACAACCACGCCATCAATCTTAACAGAGAGGTGTTCTTATCAGTCATGGTGGTGATGGCCATCTTTGTGATGTGAATGCGCATGATCTGTCGAATACGCACCACCTTCAGGATCAAATGGAGCGGTTATGTCTTCAACATGCGCGCCTAATCCAAGCAGCATATCTTTGATGACATGGTCAGCGCGTATAAATAAGTGATCTTGAAATATTTGCGTTGGCAGGTGGCGATTGCCCAATTGCCAAGTCAAAGATAATAGATGATGGCTGTCATTTCCTGTAACTTTAAGAAGTAATTCCGGCTCCGCACAAACTTCGATAATACGACCATCTTCAAGAACCAAACCCTCACCATGACGCAAAAGTTTTGCGTCTGGTAAGTCCAGTAAAAATTCAATGCCATTATCTGATATCATTTTCATGCGACGGCGATGTCGCGCCGTTTCATCAAGCGTGATGGTGTCGACAGATTTATTGAAATCAAACGTGGTTTGGTTTGCTAAAATCATGGCATCGCCTTTATCATCTCACGAATTTTCACAGCTTTCTCGAAGTGATCGAGTTCGTGCGTTTTAATCCACCAAGTCGCAGCTTCCATGAGTAAATCAGGGTCGGTGTTTTTATTGGCGAAAAAGGCGTAAAATGACAAGCCGACATTTTCGCCTTTTTGTATAATTTTGGTGTTACAAACATCAATGATTTTTGTTTTTAATTCAGGGCGCATGACTTTGTATCTGCTATTTCACAACGACGTCTTGAGGTGTGATAATCTCAATTTTTCGGTCGAGGAAGTATTCAGACGCAGCTTCTCGCCATGCTAGGAAATGTGGTTCGGTAAAATGGTTGTCGACCGCTTCTTGCGTTTCCCAACGTTCAACAAATGTCAGCGTGTTTTCTTCAGTCATGTTTTCAAACAAATCGTAGGAGATGTTGCCAGCCTCTTTGCGTGTGCCTTCAATACACGGCGCCACAAGTTTTTTAAGTGTTTCTTGGCTGCCAGGTTTGATTTTCAAAGTTGCGATCAGATAGATCATAAAAGTATCCCTTAAAATAAGAAGTACCGTTGCGCCATTGGAAGCACATCAGCAGGTTCGCAGGTGAGAAGCTCACCATCAGCTCTTACTTCGTATGTTTCGGGATCAACTTCAACTTCTGGCGTCGCATTATTTAAGAGAAGATCGGCTTTTGAGATGCCGCCGCGGGTGTTTTCAACAGGAACCAGTTGTTTTGCAACACCCAAGCTCTCACGTAATCCAGCATCATGTGCTGCTTGAGACACAAAAGTGACTGCCGCATGTTCCACAGCTTTACCAAAGGCACCAAACATAGGGCGATAATGAACAGGTTGTGGAGTAGGGATGGATGCATTTGGATCACCCATTGGCGCTGCCACGATGGAACCACCCATCACAATCATGTCTGGTTTTACGCCAAAAAATGCAGGATTCCACAATACTAAATCAGCTCGTTTGCCAACTTCAATAGAGCCGATTTCTTTTGAAATTCCGTGCGCAATCGCAGGATTAATTGTATATTTGGCAATATATCTGCGAACGCGGAAGTTATCATTATCACCTTTTTCTTCAGGCAATGAACCGCGTTGTTTCTTCATTTTATCTGCTGTTTGCCATGTGCGGGTGATCACCTCACCAACACGTCCCATTGCTTGGCTATCAGATGCGATGATGGAAAACGCGCCCATGTCATGCAAAATATCTTCAGCGGCAATTGTTTCTTTTCGAATGCGGCTTTCAGCAAAGGCGATGTCTTCAGGAATAGCGCTATCAAGATGGTGACAGACCATCAACATATCCAAATGTTCTGCAAGCGTATTAACGGTATAAGGACGCGTTGGGTTGGTCGATGCAGGTAGCACATTGCTTTCACCGCAAACCTTGATGATATCTGGAGCATGCCCACCACCTGCACCTTCTGTGTGGAATGCGTGGATTGTGCGGCCCTTCATGGCGCCCAATGATGTTTCCACAAAACCAGATTCGTTAAGTGTATCTGTGTGGATCATCACCTGAACATCAAAAGCGTCTGCAACACTTAAACAGTTATCAATGGCGCCTGGTGTCGTGCCCCAATCTTCATGGAGTTTAAGCGCACAAGCACCGCCAAGGATCATCTCTTCAAGTGCTTTTGGCACCGATGCATTACCTTTACCGGCAAATGCCAAGTTCATTGGAAAAGCATCTGCGGATTGGATCATGCGCCCGATATGCCAAGGGCCGGGGGTGCATGTGGTCGCCAATGTGCCGTGCGCAGGACCCGTGCCTCCGCCGAGCATTGTGGTCAAGCCAGACATAAGCGCATCTTCAATTTGTTGCGGGCAGATATAGTGAATGTGACTATCAAAGCCGCCAGCAGTTAAGATCTTGCCTTCACCTGCGATGGCTTCGGTTCCGGGGCCAACAATGATATCGACATTGCTTTGTGTGTCTGGATTTCCAGCTTTACCAATGCCTGCAATCCGGCCATCTTTTAAACCCACATCCGCTTTGTAAATACCAGTTACATCGACAACAAGTGCGTTGGTGATAACTGTGTCCACTGCACCATCTGCTCTGGCGATCTGGCTTTGTCCCATCCCGTCACGGATAACTTTACCACCGCCAAATTTAACTTCTTCGCCATAGGTCGTGTAGTCTTTTTCAACCTCGATAAAGAGTTCGGTATCGGCAAGACGAACTTTATCGCCTGTTGTTGGGCCAAACATATCGGCATAGGCAGAACGTGTGATTTTAGCTGGCATTTACGTGTCCCCGAATAGGCTTCATATTATGATGTGACGCACAGATCGTGCGTATATTTGTTTGTCTAATATTCAACGATACCGCTCCATAAGCAGTAATTCTTCTGTCCGTGCTCGCGTTGTGCGCGCACGACATGAGGCGTTGATGAAAGGT
This sequence comes from Lentilitoribacter sp., assembly GCA_039986595.1. Classification (GTDB taxonomy): domain Bacteria; phylum Pseudomonadota; class Alphaproteobacteria; order Rhizobiales; family Rhizobiaceae; genus Lentilitoribacter. The sequence continues at coordinate 13,857 of JBDWQJ010000004.1, read as the reverse complement.
TGGAGTGAGCCGCCTTCAAAAACAAGCGATTCAGCTTCACATTGATTGTCTCGATAATCGAGCCAGGCACGCTGGCCTGTGAGTAAGGGATCTTCTCCATCGCTTCGTTTGATGGCATCTTTACGAATAAGTGACCATGCAGCATTTAATGCTAGATCGGCTTTGTGGAAATCTTGAGCGGCACAGTAATTCATCCCTTGTTGCGGCAACTCACCGGCATTCGAGCAATCCCAATCCTGCGCGATGGCAGGTGCTGTAATTGCTGAAAGGACCAAAAGACAGCTTCCCAAAGTACAGCCTCTGATCATAGTTTTCCCATGACCTTTTGATTAAATCCATAAATCTCGCGCGCACCACCAATTGAAATAAGCGATACATCGCGTTCTTGGCCAGGTTCAAATCTCACAGCTGTACCAGCTGCAATATCAAGCCGCATGCCGCGGGTTTTTTCACGGTCAAACTGTAGCGCAGCGTTTGTTTCATAAAAGTGATAGTGAGAGCCAACTTGAATTGGGCGATCACCAGAATTGGCCACTTTGAGGGTTATGGCATCAGATCCATCGTTTAAAACAATTTCGCCATCTTGAGTGATAATTTCGCCAGGTATCATAAGGCATATCCTTTATGCAGAATTGTTTTATCGAATGGGCTCGTGAACAGTGACAAGTTTTGTGCCATCAGGGAAGGTTGCTTCAACCTGAATGTCATGGATCATTTCTGGGATGCCCTCCATGACCTGTTCACGCGTGATGACATGGGCGCCTTGTTCCATAAGATCAGCAACAGAAGCACCATCGCGCGCACCTTCAACCACAAAGTCTGTAATGAGCGCGATTGCCTCAGGATGATTGAGCTTTACGCCACGTTCTAAACGTTTTCGAGCAACAATCGCAGCCATGGCGATTAACAATTTGTCTTTTTCTCTCGGAGATAAATTCATACGTATTCCGTCTTTACACGATTGCCTGATATTAATGTTTGCGTGGCGAGTTGAACAAAAATTAATCAGTTGCGCAAGATATCAACATCTTTTCAGGTCAATAATTATGCAAATGTATCAAAGCGGCTCCCACCAATTAATACACAAGCAATTATCTTGCCAGTTGCAGGTATTTAGAAAATTGAAAATATTGATGTGAGGAAAGTGTCTTAGCGCTCAGAGAACGAAGAGCTGAAGGATTTTAAAACCGGTTTGAGCATGTATCGCATGAGCGACTTCGAACCAGTTTTGATCTTCGCATCAACCACCATGCCGGCATGGAGATAACGTTTGCTCTGATCTTCGCCAATGAAGTTGTCTTTTAGATCAATCACGGCTTTATAATAAGGCTCGCCTTTTTCAGTCAAAAATGTGGTTGGCGATAGAACCGCAATCTTACCAGTTGCTGTACCGAAAATACTTGGATCAAATGTAGAAATATTGACCTCAGCATTATCGCCTTCCTTAATGTGACCAATGTCATAAGGATCAACGCGAACTTCAGCAACGATTTGGCGTTCAGCTGGGACAACCCGAGCTATCAATTCACCTGAGCCAATCACTTCACCTTCAGCTTTTTGTACAACTTCCTGCACAATGCCATCGATAGGTGATTTGATAAATAACCTGTCAGCGCGATCTTGTTGTTTGTTAAGTTGCTCACGCGCTTGAGCAAGCTCAGATAAAATCTGTGCTTGTTCTTCACCAAGCAATTTCTTTTCTTGTGCCAACTTGCTTTCGATGACGCGACCAGCTTCTTCCAGCTGTAATTCAGCAACTTGTTGCTGGCCAAACGCGCTATCAATGCTCTGGGTAACGCGTTCTAAACTCGCTTTAGCATCCAGATATTCTTTGCGCGATACGTGTCCGGCTTTCAAAAGTGATTGCAAACTGTCGTGGCGTTCTTGCTCAATGGTCAATTGACGCTTTAAGCTTTTAACTTCACTTTCGTAAGCATTAGCTTCAAGTCGCTTTAATGCTTTGCCAGTTTCAAGATTGGCGAGCTCTTTTTGTAAAAGCGCAGCGCGGGCATAATGCGCAATTTTCTCTTTTTCGTATAAATCAGGATATTGTTGTCCGATATTGCCAAAGTCAGGTTCTTCTTCGTTAGCTAAAGCTTCCAATGATTTTAAACGAAGCTCGAGAGATACGGCCTGAATTTCCACTTGCCCAAAATCAGCTTCGGTAGAAGTCGCATTGAGCAAAATAATTGTATCGCCTGCTTTAACGCTCTGGCCTTCTTTGACTAGAACAGCATCAACGATGCCACCTTCGCGGTGTTCGATAGAGGTCACATTTGCAGTTGGTATAATTTCGCCGTTGGCAAGCACTAATTCATCAATTGGGGCAAAGATGGCCCAGACGATTGCCGCAATGAACAACAAGCACAAAAGATTAGCCCGCCTGCCCATCACGATGATTGTTTTGTCATCATCTAATTCAGCTGGCAGGATAAAGGAGTTTCCAGAAACTTCACTTTTCCTAATCTGCACTTTTGTTCAATCCCACTTGATAAATGATGCATTCATCGCACCTAAATACGTTGTAGCCATTTTGGGAAATCAGTAGGTAATTCAATTAACCCCAAAAATCACATGCTACTTTTAGTATTTCTACCAGAGGTATCGTTAATATTCAGCTAACTTTCGCGGTTTGTGCGGCATTTAATATTTTCGGAACCAGCTCATCTGGTGCGGAATCAGCTAGCATTTGTCCGGCTTGCAATAAGATCAAGCGATCAGCAAGATACATATGACTTGGGCGTTGGGTTACTAAAATAACGGTCGCTTTTCTCTGTAAGACTTTGAGTGTCGTGATAAAGCGTTTATCAGCTATTGGATCGAGATCACTTCCCGGGTCATCAAACATATATATAGAGCTGTTTGATAAATACGCGCGCGCCAAAGATAATTGGCTAGAGAAGCTTTTCGTCAACTTCCTTTGCAGCTGAGCAGTAAGACGCGTATCAATTCCTTCAGGTAATTCTTCAACTGTTTTGCGCGCACCAGCTAGATCAAGTGCGTGTTCCAACTCGCTCAAAGTTGCAACAGGATTGGCAAACATCAAGTTTTGGGCAATCGTACCATGGAAGAAATCTGCCTGTTGGCCCACATAACCAATGGCACGTCTATATTGATAAGAATCAATTTGGCGTAAGTTCAATCCATCTGCAGCAACAACGCCAACCTGCGGCGTGTAAAGGCCAGCCATTAATTTGAGTAGTACAGATTTACCAGCTCCTGAATCGCCGGTAATAGCAATAAATTCGCGAGGTTTTACGGCAAGTGATAAATTATAAATACTCGGTGTTTGAGCTGTTTGATGCTTGAAGGCAACTTTGTCTAGTGTAATCTGACCTGTAAATTGGCGTAAAATATTTGGTCGTTTGCTTTCAACCTTTTCTGACCGAAGTCGCATCAAATTATTGATTTGTTTAAATGTGCCAATTGTTGCGTTAATCCGGCCCATTCCTAAAAATACGGTTTGGATGGGTGAAAGCAAGCGCCAGATTAACGTTACCAATGCAATGAGCGCTCCTGCCGATAGATTGCCATCAATCACCATGCCGGCGCCCAGTCCGATCGTTAAAATACCTGTCACCATCACTAAAAGCTGAGATATGTTTTGTTGAATAGCTTGGAACTGTTGGGCTTTAAATTGTGCAATCAGTGACTTGCCAGACAGTTCGCTTTCACGCTCAATCCAAAGCTTTTGCGCGTTGTTTTCGATGATAGTTGAATGTTTTTCAACGGTTTCAACGACAAAGTTTTTATGGTTCTTTTTGTGTTCGCCGGATTTACGCATAATGCGTGTTCCCACCGGCATTAAGCCAACTGCGACGATGATGTAAAATGTCAAAAGAGCTAGCGATAAAAAGCCCAAATTTCCGCCGATAGCGAAAATTGCTGCCAAAAATACCAGGATAAACGGCGCATCCAAGATAGCGCTACCCAAATGCCCCATAAAGAGGTCTCGAATGCCGACAAACTGCTTAAAACGTGACAATTGTTCGCTTGCACGCGCGCTTTCGCTCATTAAAATTGGCAAACTCAGCACTTGTTTAAAGGCGGCTAGGGTAACAAGCCCTTGAACCCGAGCGCCAAGATAAGCAATCGTTTGAGCGCGAATATGGCGCAAAATCATGCCTGCTGCGATTGCAACAACCAAACAACCAATAAAAGTTATAAGCGTGGTGACAGATTTTGTCCCAATCACTTTGTCGTAGACCATCATGATGTAAAATGGCACAGCGAAATCAAAAATATTGATCGCAAATGTTAGAATAAATAAACGCGTAAATAGTTTTTTAAAACGCGATAAGATCGATTGGAACCAGCCATGTTTGCTTTCATTATCATTGGCCTCAATCGGGTCGAATTTCTCAACCGTATACAGCGTGATAAATTCGCCAGTGATCTGTTTATATTCAAATTTTTCCGATTTTCCGTTATATATTAGCAGTTGCCCATTATCGGCGAGATCGATCACGACCATCACATCTTTATCGTCTTCACCCAGCAAGATTGCAGGGAGAAAGGACTGAGTAATCTGGTTGATCGCAAGTTCTTTTTTCTGAGTTTTATAATTGATCCGCACGAGCAGGCTTCGCAGATCGTCCACTGTGTGCAGCGTATCGAAATGCGGCATTACTTCTTTAAGTTGGCGCGCAGATCCAACCCATTCGAGCAGATTTAATAGTGGCCCAATACAATTGGCCGCCGGGCTAAGTTGCTTGTCATTCCAGTTGCTGTCAGCTCGGTCGTATGCGCTATACACTTTGGCGAGTGAATGCTGGATAGAATTAGCATTTTCCAAAAGAGTATTTGCATTCATGCTCAACTCAACATCTTTAAGTGTTTTTGTCATTAATGACGAAGCCCCCATTAAGATGCAGATTGAGCAGATGGTTTATCCGCTTTTGGTTGAACAAAATCATCTGGCAAAAGATGACCATCTTGCATACGAAGCCTTTGGTCACAGATTTTCAAAAATGAAGGGCGGCTGGAAAAGTATACGGCTGTCATCTTGCCTTTAAGAGTTAAAAGTCCATCGGCGAGTAATTTGTCAGAGCGCATATCCATATTACTGTTTGCGCCGTCAAAAATAAAGATTTTAGGCTGTCTTCTGATTGCGCGAGCGATTTTTATACGCTGGAGAAAGCCTGGCGATAAAATTGATGCAGAACCAATGCTCAACACCGTATCATAGCCATCTGGAAGCTTAAAAATATCCTGCTCGAGACCGATGAGACGCGACGCTTCGCGCGCACTTTCAACTAAGTTTGCGCCACCAAACATGGTGAGATTATCAATGATAGTACCTTCAAAAATCTCAGTTTTTGCGGAAACAAATCCGATCTCGCGGTTAATGCCAAGTTCGTGCCATTGTTTCGATGAGAAGCCATCTGCAAATACATTCCCGCTTTCGGGAACGAACTTACCGTTTAAGAAACTGACAAACTCAGTTCTTTCAGCGTTTTCCTGGCAGTGAATGCCGATGAATTCACCGGGTGTTGCCGTTAAATTATATGGCTCGATGTCAGCGTTTTTGTCATTCGATGGTAGTACAAGATTTCGGATGCTAAAGGCACCTTTGGTCAAACTTTCGGCGTTCGTATTAGTTTGCAAGCCTTTATTGGCAATTCGGTCAAACACATTGCAGCGTTTTCTGGCCAGGCGAATATTCTGAATTTCATGAAACAGCGTCAATGCACGGGCAAACGGCTGAACCATTCGTCCGGTTAAGAGCGAACAACATGCAAGAGCGGCTAAACTCATGTCGCCACCGATAACGCGAACTGCACCAAACGAAACCACACAGATCATCATCATGTTGGAAAAGACAACGCCCTGTGTTTGTAGCTTGTTGGTGCTAATAATGGCGTGATAGCTTGAAACAGTTGATGTTTTTTGCAGCATTTCAAATCGTCTGAGCAATTGACTTTCAACGGCCAGGTTCTTCACAGTTTGAATGTTTGAAAAGGTTTCTAAAAGGAAATCATTCTGTCGCGTATCCTGCTGAGAGCGGTTATCGAGAAAAGACTGAATTTCTTTGCCTTGTAGGAAACTAAATAGTCCAAAAGCGATAATCAGGACGATCGGTACAAAAACAAGTGTGCCGCCCACTAACGCCACCATCGCTAGGAAAATAAACGCCATTGGAATGTCAATGAGGATGGTTCTGTTCTGACTGCCCTGGAAATTACTATATTCCGCAATTGCATCAAGCCCATCCAACCATTTGGATCGCGTAATTGTTGCGCGTTCACCTGGATTTGCGTTCAAAAGCTGGTTCATTGCCAATTGCTGTGCGCGATGACCGTTTTTTAGCGCTGCCCAGCCAAGTATGTAAGATCTCAAGCTTCGTAGTATTGTATCAAGAATAACAGCAGCTAACAGTCCGGTAATCAACCAAAACAATGTTGCTCCAGCTTGATTTGGTAATATCCGGTCATAAACCTGAAATATGGCGAGCGGCATCGCTAATCCCAAAAGGTTGGCAATTAGCGAGATGACCAAGACTTGTTTTGTTAAAGGTGTATCTGCTTCGGCTACGACTGGGTTTTTGGCGTCATTTTCAGCGCGCGCATCAGCAATCGCCGAGGATAATTCCTCGGTCTTTGAGGCTATTTTATCTGCAAATTTGCGTGCCATTCGTTTCAATAAGCCAATCTAATAAAATCCACCAGTCATTATGCTTAGTAAATACAACCAAATTATTAGCATCTTATTAACCATAATTAGATTGCCGCAAACTTACGAAAATGAGCCTGATGAGCGATTTTCTCCATGAATTTCATTCCAAATTAAATCTGGAGTCGTTTTGTTAACTATGATCGCAGATTCATAGATCTTGTAATGATCGCCTCAACTTTTTGAAAACTTTTACATTTAAATTGAGGATTCGACATTTTCAGGAGTTAATATGTCTAAAGTTGAGCAAGGTACAGGAAAAGCAAGTGCGACTAAGAAAAACAAGGTTGATACAGACAATCTTGATCTTGGGGGCGAAACACCGATTGAACGCATGGATATTGTGCTCCCTGGCCAAGATGAAATTGGTCAAGGTGTTGGGCATATTAACCAGCAGCCGCTTGAAGGTGGGGTAGATACATCAGCATCTCCACAAACGTATGTTAATGCTCCAACGGAACAAAACTTCGCATTTAATAATGCCAGTGATGCAAATACTCCTGACATCAACGCTCCTGTTTCTACTAATAATGCCAATCAAAGTCGTAGTGCTCAAATTCAAGATGTGCCATCGATAGATGGCGTTGATGCGGTTCAATCTACGAGTGCTGCGCCACTTGCACCTGAACTTAATTCGTTGAGCCAAGAAAACCGCGCTGACGGAGCTGATGCTCAACAAGGCTTATCGTCAACAAGTCAAACAACGACTGCTTCCGAAGATGCTGGCGAAATCAATGTAGCTCCGGTTGATATAGACTTTAGCAATTCTGAAGTTGCTGAAAACGCAAGTGGCGGAACGGTGATTGCAACTCTTTCGACAGTTGATGCCAACGACACAGATACGCACACATATGAAATCGTGTCAGACCCTTCGGGTTATTTCGAAATTGTTGGTGATGAAATTCGTGTTAAAGATGGCGCTGATTTAGACTTTGAGACAGCACCAATACACGAAATTTCTATTCAAGTGACCGATAGTGCTGGTAATACGTTTACAGAAACGATGACTATCGATCTCACGGATGTAAATGAATATGATGTGTCATCCATCTCTGATACCGATACGTCTACAAATACCATCTCAGAAGGTGTGTCCAATGGCGACAGCGTTGGGATCACAGCGTCTGCAACAGATGCTGATGGCACAAATAACACAATCACTTATTCATTGTCTGATGACGCAGGCGGGATTTTTGAAATTGACGCCTCAACAGGCGAAGTTTCAATTGCAGATGCATCTGGCATTGATTATGAAAACGCGAGCAGCCACACGATTGAAGTCACTGCCACTTCTGCTGATGGTTCAACATCTATGCAAAGCTACACCATTGATGTCACCGACGTTGATGAATTTGATGTGGGTGCAGTATCTGACAGCAACGCTTCATCAAACGCTGTTGATGAAAATGCATCTGTGGGTGATACGGTAGGTATTACAGCGCTTGCTTCTGACGGTGATGTGACAGATGGCGTGAGTTATTCACTCTCTGATGATGCAGGCGGTCTGTTTGATATTGATGCAAACACGGGTGTTGTCACCGTTGCAGGATCATTGGATGCTGAAACGTCTACATCGCACACAATTGAAGTAACGGCGACATCAGACGATGGCTCAACATCAACGCAAACATTTGCGATTGGCGTGAATGATGTCAACGAAACATCAATCACTGCAATTAGTGATTCAGATGCGTCTGGGAATACTGTCACAGAAGGTGCTACCGTTGGCACGGCTGTTGGAATTACGGCTTTCGCGTCGGATGCTGATACAACGGATACTGTTAGCTATTCACTCTCTTCAAATCCTGGTGGGTTCTTTGCAATTGATGCAAATACTGGTGAAGTCACTGTTGCTGGATCATTGGATTATGAAACAGACACGTCTCACACTATTGAAGTCACCGCAACAAGTTCAGATGGCACAACATCAACGCAAACTTTTACAATTGCCGTGGGTGATGAGGACGAACATGATGTGTCTGCAATTTCTGACACAGATGGCTCTGCAAATACAATTGCCGAAGATGTGTCTAACGGTGATAGTGTTGGTATCACAGCTTCTGCAACGGACGCTGATGGTTCAAATAATACAGTCACTTACAGCCTTTCTGATGATGCAGGCGGGATCTTTGAGGTTGATGCGAACACAGGCGAAGTTTCTATCGCTGATGCGTCTGGCATTGATTATGAAAACGCAACCAGCCACACGATTGAAGTGACAGCTACTTCTGCTGATGGTTCGACCTCAACACAAAGCTATACAATTAATGTAACCGACGTTGATGAGTTTGCAGTTTCCGACATCACTTATACCGGTGGTAGTGTGAATGAAACTGTTGCTGATGGCGGTACGATTGATAGTTCTTATGATCCTTCAGGCGCCACAGTTGCGACATTATCAGCCGTAGATGGGGATGGTACAGACACATTTTCTTATGCGATCACTAATGATCCATCCGGCCACTTTGAGATTGTGGGCAATGAAGTGCGAGTTAAATCTGGTCAAGATATTGATTTTGAAACGGCTGAATCGCATGATATCACAATTGAAGTCACAGACGCTGGCGGAAATACCTATTCCGAAACCATCACAATTAATGTGCAGGATTATGAGGGTACAGCAACTGGAACCAGTGGTGCTGACAACATGACGGGAACGTCGGAAGAAGATGTAATTACCGGCGGCGGCGGTGCTGACATTATTTACGGTGGTAACGGCGATGATTTTATCTACGGGCGTGGTGGTGATGACCAACTTTACGGTGGAGATGGTAATGATACCTTTCAAGTTGGTGGCGGCAACAGTGACTATGTGGATGGCGGTGAAGGCATCGATACCATCAATGCAACAGGTGCGCACAGCGTTGATATAAACCTTGAAACGGGCAGCTATCAAATTGCTGGACAAAACAACACTGTCGTTGACATTGAAAATGTCGATCTAAAAGAGTCAACCGTTGATAATACTGTCGTTGGTAGCAGTGAGAATAACCTACTTGAAACGGGTTCAGGCGTAGATACACTTACCGGTGGAGCTGGAAATGATACGCTTGATGGTGGGGCTGGCACGAACGACACCGCTGTTTATTCCGGCAATTGGTCTGATTATACTATTACAGAAAGTGGCGGAACCTATACAATTGTCGACAATCGTGATGGATCGCCAGATGGCACGGACACGGTTAGTAACATCGAGAACTTTGAATTTGCCGATGGGACAGTTGGCGTAGCTGATGTATTAGACGTTGGTCCAAGTGATATTGATGTATCTTCTGACTCAGTTGATGAAAATTCTGCATCAGGCACAGTCGTTGCGACATTGTCTGCGACTGATAATGCGCTTGATAGCCATACTTACACGATCACCAATGATCCGTCTGGGCTCTTTGAAATCTCTAGCGATCAGATTTTGGTTAAAGCGGGTGCTGACATCGATTTTGAAGGCGCAACTTCGCATGATGTGACAATTGAGGTGACTGATGCGAACGGAAACACCTATTCTGAAACAATCACAATTGATGTAAATGATCTAGATGAATTTGATGTGGGTAGCATTTCAGACACGGATGGCTCTGCCAACACAATTGCCGAAGATGTGTCTAATGGTGATAGTGTTGGTATCACAGCTTCTGCAACGGACGCTGATGGTTCAAATAATACAGTTACTTACAGCCTGTCTGATGATGCAGGCGGGATCTTTGAGGTTGATGCGAACACGGGCGAGGTTTCTATCGCTGATGCGTCTGGCATTGATTATGAAAACGCGACCAGCCACACAATTGAAGTGACCGCAACAAGTGCCGATGGTTCGACCTCAACGCAAAGCTACACCATCAACGTGACTGACATTGATGAGTTCGATGTCAGCGCGGTGACTGATACTGACAGCGCTACCAACACGATTGCAGAAAACGCATCTGCTGGTGATGAAGTTGGCGTAACTGCGTCTGCAACAGATGCTGATGGCACAAATAACACTGTGACCTATTCAGTTGACGATGCACGTTTTGAAGTGGCATCTGATGGTACGGTGACAGTCGCTTCTGGCGTAAGCTTTGATGCTGAAACTGAAGGTTCAATTAATATCGAAGTCACGGCTACTTCTGCTGATGGTTCAACATCGACTGAAACATTCTCCATAAACGTTTCTGACATTGATGAATTTGATGTGGGTGCAGTATCTGACAGCAACGCTTCGTCAAACGCTGTTGATGAAAATGCATCTGTGGGTGATACGGTTGGTATTACCGCGCTCGCATCTGATGGTGATGTGACAGATGGTGTGACGTATTCACTATCTGATGATGCTGGTGGTCTGTTTGATATTGATGCAAACACGGGTGTTGTAACCGTTGCAGGATCACTCGATGCTGAAACGTCTACTTCGCACACAATTGAAGTGACAGCGACATCAGACGATGGCTCAACATCAACGCAAACATTTGCGATTGGCGTGAATGATGTCAACGAGACATCGATCACTGCGATTAGTGATACAGATGGTACAGGAAACACGGTCACAGAAGGCGCTTCTGTTGGTACAGCTGTTGGTATTACAGCTCTTGCATCAGACGCTGATGCAACGGATACTGTTAGCTATTCACTGTCTTCAAATCCTGGTGGGTTCTTTGCCATTGATGCAAATACAGGTGAAGTCACTGTTGCTGGATCATTGGATTATGAAACAGACACGTCTCACACGATTGAAGTCACCGCGACAAGCACAGATGGCACAACATCAACGCAAACATTTACAATTGCCGTGGGTGATGAGGCTGAAAATGTTCAACTCGCAGATGGCGGCGTAACATTTACTGACACTGGCGTGACCGAAACGAGCGTTTCTGGTGGAGCAGGCGATGATGATATCACGGGTACGTCTGGCGATGATGTAATTGCTGGTAATGCAGGCAATGATTTTGTGAATGCTGGTGCCGGTAATGATAAATTTGACGATTCCGCTTCAGGTAATGGTGATGATACCGTTAATATGGGTGCAGGCGATGATTATGCCTATGGTGGTGATGGTTCTGATGTCATCGATGGCGGCACGGGTGAAGATTTCATCCATGGGGAAGATGGTAATGATACGCTAACAGGTGGTGCTGATGATGATACCATTCGCGGCGGCGACGGCATCGATATCGCGGTGTTCTCAGGGGACAGAGCGGATTATACAATCTCACATTCAGAAAGTCCTTATTATGACGGTGGTGTTTGGACGGTAACCGGTCCAGACGGCACAGATACGGTCATGGAAATTGAAACCTTCCGTTTTGATGATGGCGATTATTCGGCGGATGATCTTCAAGAAACAGCGGATCAAACAATTGTTGGCACAGTGAATGATGACGTTTTACACGGCGGTTCAGGTAACGATACGATTTCAGGTCTTTCAGGTGATGATGTTGTTAATGCAGGCGCTGGTGATGATCGATTTGACGATACATCAACAGGCAACGGTAATGATACGCTCAATATGGGTGAAGGTAACGATACCGCATATGGTGGTGATGGCACTGACACCATTAATGGTGACGAAGGTGATGACAAATTATACGGTGAATCGGGTAATGACACGATTACCGGAGGCGAAGGTAATGACGCTATTGATGGCGGAACAGGCGATGACACAGCTGTTTTCTCCGGCAATTGGGCTGATTACACGATCACTGAAAGTGGCGGCACATATACAGTTGTCGATAATCGCCCTGGTTCGCCAGATGGCACTGACACAGTTAAAAATGTTGAGTTTTTCGAGTTTGCCGATGGAACAACGACTGCAGATGATGTGATTGATGTCGGCCCAAGCGATATTGATTTGTCTGCAACATCCATTGATGAAAATTCAAGCGCAGGAACTGTCGTTGCAACATTGAGCGCGGAAGATAATTCGCTTGATGTGCAGAGCTACACAATTACCAGCGACCCATCCGGTTTCTTCGAAATTTCAGGTGATCAGGTTGTTGTAAAAGCTGGTGCGGATATCGATTTTGAAAATGCGACGTCGCATGACATTACAATTGAAGTTTCAGATGGTGCAGGCAGCACATATACTGAAACGATTACCATTAATGTCTCCGATATTGATGAGTTCGATGTGGGTGCGGTCACAGATACTGATAGCGCTACTAACACGATTGCGGAAAACGCATCTGCGGGTGATGAGATTGGTGTAACAGCGTCTGCAACAGATGCTGATGGTACAAATAATACGGTGACCTATTCAGTTGACGATGCACGTTTTGAAGTGGCTTCTGATGGTACGGTGACAGTGGCATCTGGTGCCAGTTTTGATGCTGAAACGGAAGGCTCAATAGATATCGCTGTCACAGCAACATCTGCCGATGGTTCATCGTCAACGGAAACATTCTCAATTAACGTTGCAGACATTGATGAATTTGATGTGGGTAGCATTTCAGACACAGACGGCTCTGCAAATACAATTGCCGAAGATGTGTCTAACGGTGATAGTGTTGGTATTACAGCCTCTGCAACAGACGCTGATGGTTCAAATAATACAGTCACTTACAGCCTGTCTGATGATGCAGGCGGGATTTTTGAGATCGATGCGAACACGGGCGAAGTTTCAATCTTAGATGCATCTGGCATTGATTATGAAAACGCAACCAGCCACACAATCGAAGTGACTGCAACATCTGCCGATGGTTCGACCTCAACACAAAGCTACACAATTAATGTCTCCGATATTGATGAGTTTGATGTGGGTGCCGTCACGGACACTGATAGCGCTACCAACACGATTGCAGAAAACGCATCTGCTGGTGATGAAGTTGGCGTAACTGCGTCTGCAACAGATGCTGATGGCACAAATAATACTGTGACTTATTCAGTTGACGATGCACGTTTTGAAGTGGCTTCTGATGGTACGGTGACAGTCGCTTCTGGCGCCAGTTTTGATGCGGAAACCGAAGGTTCAATTGATATTGCTGTCACGGCTACTTCTGCTGATGGTTCAACATCGACTGAGACATTCTCAATTACCGTTTCTGACTTTGATGAATTTGATGTGGGTGCCGTGTCTGATAACAACGCTTCATCAAACGCTGTTGATGAAAATGCAACTGTGGGTGATACGGTAGGTATTACAGCGCTCGCATCTGATGGTGATGTGACAGATAGTGTGAGTTATTCACTCTCTGATGATGCAGGTGGCCTGTTTGA
>JBDWQJ010000003.1:0-181498 GCA_039986595.1 Lentilitoribacter sp. | reverse complement strand
TGATCGCGGTGAAGCTGGTGATAACGTTGGTGTTCTACTTCGCGGTATCGACCGTGAAGGTGTTGAGCGCGGTCAGATCTTGTGTAAGCCTGGTTCAGTTACACCACACACAAAATTTGTTGCAGAAGCCTACATCCTAACCAAAGATGAGGGTGGTCGTCACACACCATTCTTCACAAACTACCGTCCACAGTTCTACTTCCGTACAACTGACGTGACAGGTGTTGTGACTTTGCGTGATGGTACAGAAATGGTTATGCCTGGCGATAACGTAACAGTTGACGTTGAGTTGATCGTGCCAATTGCGATGGAAGAGCAACTTCGCTTTGCGATCCGTGAAGGCGGTCGTACAGTCGGTGCGGGAATTGTGGCTTCTATCACAGAATAAGCCTTTTCAACTCTGAAGTTTTTAAAACCCCGTGGGAAACCGCGGGGTTTTTTGTTGTGTGCAATTATTCTGAAGGCGCAGACAAAGCCTGCCATACATGCAGCACTAAATGAAGAAGGGGTCGGATGGTCCAAAACCGTTAAAATATGCATCAAAAAACTCGAAAACATCTCAATAAGACATGACCACGCGAGGAAAATCAAAGCCGCAGGCCAATATGAGAGATGTTTATGGATGCCCAAGTATGCTTGAGGTTAAGGGTGCTGGGTTTGCAGTATTTACAACTATCTTTAATTACTATAGGTTGTAAATTATGAATAGAAATATAATTATACTAGAAGTCTAATGGATATTGAAGAGTTTAAAATTGCTGTTGATGCATTGGATAACCCGGCTGATTTAACAGATTTTTGCCGAAAACAATTTCTTCATGGAATTCCTTTTGTCTTTAGGGGAGAAGAAGAAAATTATTATGAGTTTAGAAAACGAATAGGCCAGAAGTTTGATATAGCATACCACGAAGTACTTATCACCGGTTCTGCAAAGTTAGGGTTCAGTCCCCATAAAGCGAAAGAATTTGATTATGACTCTGATATAGACGTTTCGATTGTGTCAAATTCTCTCTTTGAAAAATTTATGGATAATATATTGGATTTTCAATGGAATCTAAGAGAAGCTCGCGAGAAAGTGCAATTTGAAGAAATAAAGATGTACAATCAATTTCTCCATTACATTGCGTTGGGTTGGATGCGACCCGATAAATTACCAGTTTCTTTTCAAATGAAAGTTATCAAGGGCGATTGGTTCAATTATTTTGAATCGCTTTCTAACGGCGGATCCGAAGTGGGAAACTATAAAGTAAACTGCGGAGTTTTTAAAAGTTACAGCCACTTAGAACTATATCTTGAAAAGGGATTAGTGGCGTTTCAGAAAGTGAAGATTGATGGCTAACAATGCACAAATAAACGTTTCTGTTACAAACCCTACAATAGCTGATGTTTTTGAACGATTAAGTGATGGGAAATTAGACTTACAACCAGATTTTCAACGCAAATTTGTTTGGACACAGGATCACCAAGAAGAATTTATCGACACAATTTTACATGGATTTCCGTTTCCTGAAATATATGTTTGTCAAGGCGAGTATGATGCCAAGAATTTTAGAACTAGTCAGGAAGTAATTGATGGTCAGCAAAGACTAACTACCATAAAAAGGTACATTGAAAATAAATTTGATAAACCTCTCAAAAAAGTACCGATCTTCGATGAATTGGGCGGTGATATGCAAAAGCAATTTATGTCTTACAAATTAGTTGTTCGGGACATAGGAGAAGTCGAACAGGCAACTGTTCGCGAAATTTTTCGAAGAATTAATCTAACAAAATTTAAGTTGGAAGACATTGAAATTCAAAACGCGATATACGATGGTCAATTCATTAGCGCAGCCAAACACATTGCCAAAAATATTTCTTTAGAACAGTTTGGAGTTTTTCATGAATCTGAATTTACCAGGATGGTAGATGTCTATTTCGTGTTACAGGTGATGGCGACATATGAAAGAAACGGCTATTTTAATAGAGATTCGGAAATAGAAAAGTGTGTTGCAGAATTTAATGATGAGTATCCTAATTCAGCCGAAATTTCTAAAAAACTTATCGAACTTATTCAGGTTATTGAATCGATAGGTTTAGAGCCAGACTCAATTTGGTTTCGGAAATCGAATTTCTTCACATTGGTCATGGAGTTGCTTTGGGCTGAGGACATATCAGAAGACATAGCTCGGCGATTGAATGAAATGGATGTGGCAGTAATCAAACACAAATATTCTCCGGAATCAGAGTTGGGAACTTATTACTCATACATGTATCAGGGCACAAACAACCGTAAGGCAAGAGTTATCCGCGGAGAAATATTCAAAAAACATATTTTAGCTTAATAATTGCTCTTCCGTCAAAAAATCTAATCATCCCAATCGGGCATTGGCTTCTTGTCAATAAACGCGCCGATGCCGGATTTCGCGTCATTGGCCATCATATTATCGGCCATCACGCGGCCGGCGAAATCATAGGCTTCGTTGAGTGCCATTTCTGATTGCTTGTAAAAAGCTTCTTTGCCCATTTTGACCGCAAGTTTTGATTTAGAGGCGATGTTGCGCGCCATCTCTTGTGTGGCGTTTGTGAGTTCTGATTTTGCTACGACGCGATTGATCAGCCCGATGCGTTCGGCACGCTCCGCTGGGATGAATTCTCCAGTGAGCAACATTTCCATCGCGTGCTTGCTCGAGACATTGCGTGTGAGCGCCACCATGGGGGTGGAGCAAAAGAGCCCGATATTAACCCCAGAGGTGGCAAAGCGCGCATCTTCTTCGGCGATCGCTAAATCACAGGAGGCAACGAGCTGACATCCGGCTGCCGTGGCGATGCCTTTAACTTCCGCGATCACAGGTTGGGGGAGGGTCACGATCTGCTGCATCATCTTCGAGCAGGACGCAAAAAGACGGATGAAATAATCATGCCCGCCATCCGCCTCATTGCGGTGATGGCTCATTTCTTTCAAATTATGCCCGGCGCAAAAGTGATTACCTGATGTGGCGAGGATCACCACTTTAATGCCGCGGTCGTCTTTGATCTGTGCCAAAGCATCGGATAGATCCGCCAGCATGCTTTCCGACAATGCATTGATGGATTTGGGCGTATTAAGTTCTAACCGCGCCACGCCATCTTGATCGGTTCGAAGCAGGTTTTCCTGTGCTTTATCTAACATCGCCATCTCCTCAATACGGCTCCTCCAAATCTCTTGAAAACGAGCCTGTCTTGATTGCGCTTTTGTGTCAAGCAATGTGAGCTTTGTGCAGATACGAAAAAGGCGGGAATAACCCCGCCTTGATTATCTATTTTTGAAACGTCTTTCGCCTCTTATGGTTTAGCAATATGCCAAACACCGCCAACGCCGTCGCCGGTCACGTCGCCCTTGGCGCTATCACCGATCCATGTATAAAGCGGTTCGCCTTTATAGGCCCACATGAATGTGCCGTCTTTGCGCTCAACCACTGAGAAATCGCCTTCATCTTTAGAAGATGCTTCCGCCGGCATTGGCGGCCAGTTTGTTGCGCATTGATCATAGCAGTTTGAAACGCCGTCCGCGTCTTTATCAAATGTGTAAAGTGTCAAACCTGCAGCATTGGTCAAGACCGTACCTGCTGATGTGTCCGCTTGTTTGATGGCTTTTGCTGAGTGGTGGTCAGCCAATGCAAATGTGCTTGATAGAATAAGTGCTGCAACGCCTGTTGTGATAATTTTCAAAGTCATGTTTTTCTCCATAAAGACCGAAATGATTTGGCCGGATTGTGCTGGTTTCAGGATAGTTACGCGGCAAGTTTGAAAATTATTCACGAGAAAATTATTTTTATTTCGGTAAAGAATTTGCAGAACTTAAAATCTTCATGCTAGGCTTTGATTATCAAAACCTCGGAGGTCAAAATGCCTAATTTTGTTCCAAAGTTTACTATGATTATCGCAAGCTTTTTAGTCGCGAGTTCGCTTTCATCCCATGCTGATATTCGCGTGACCTACACCGATAGCTCACCTACTGATCATTTCACCGTGCAAAATGTCAGCGGATGCATGCTGTATAAAGGTGAGCTGACGATTGATTTTTCAACCTCACTGGGACAACTTGTTTTCGATATAGATCGCAATGGCTGGGCAGGGCATGAATTCAGCACCAACAACCGTGTGCACCAACCGCTGACGATTGTGGGCGGTGAAGCATTTGTGAAAAACGTCACTGATGTGAAAGATGGTGATAACAAAGTTACGATTGAATTTGTTAATTTCAAGCACGGCGATCGCATCCATTTTAATGTCGATGTGGATGACACAAGTGGCGCCTATCATCCCAGCGTATCTGGACTTGAGATCCAAGGTGCGAGCTTAAATGTGATCACGCCGACAACCGAAAACAATGGCGCGTTTGACGCAAATGCTGTGGCCGAGACAGATCGGACATCCTGCATAAGCTAGATGGGTCAATTCTCAAGATAGACTTTATCGGATAAATCTGTGTTCTTTTACCGTCTTGCGGTTCACAATGCGCGCAATTCAAACTATCAAAGACGAACTCCATAATTCAAATCACCAATTAAAGGTCGCGCTATTTTGAAGTCGTCTCCAAAAGGCCATCCGCACGTGCATGCAATTATCGGCGATGGTTTAACAGCTGCAGCATTTTTCGAATATGCCAATGCTGAGCATATCGATGAATTTGTCATCATTGGCCCCAACGCGTCCCAATTGGGGCGAGGGCTTGCATATGCATCTGCGCCAAAGGGTGCAGCCTGGGAATACGCCTATTTGTTAAATTCACCAGCTAGCGACATTGACCCGGACTTTAAACCTTGGCTTGAAGCAAATTGGAGTGCGATTGAACAAAAGATGACTGGGCGTAAACCAGATTGGTTGGGCGCTGCGAAAGGTTTAATCGCAAAAGGTGATTTGAGTGCACTTAATATTCCGCGGCAATTCTTTGGCGATTTTCTCGTTGAAAGACTACAAAGCGTGATTAGAGACTATCAAGCGCAAGGAAAATCTGTTCGTATTGTGGAAGATCGCGCGATCAGCATTACCAAGGACGGAGCGCAATATTGCATAAATACAGATCAAGGCGATATATATTTAGCCCATTCAATTGATATTGCGCCCGGTGGGCCCAAAGATCAGCGCATGGATGGCGATGAAAGCGAATTCAGCGCACCAACTTTGTTTGGCAACGAAGAGCGCGTTATCGAACATATTAAGCGGGGTGCAGAAATCTGCTGTATTGGCATGAATGCAACCATGCTGGATGCATTGCGGCTCTGCCAATCTGTGTTGCCAGGTGATGAGGTTCGTTTTTCAGCGATATCTCCAAGAGGAGTTTTGCCAGAACCTCTTATTCCCGATCGGCCAGATCTGTTTATCCCTGAACTTGGAACAGGGCATGTAACAGCGATTAGCTTTTTGGATAATGTAAAGGCAAGCCTTGAAGATGCAAAAAGAAATGGGTTTGAACAACGTGAAGTAAGGGCAGGGTATCGCGCATTTTTCTTAGAACAGGGTTTGGCAAAGTTTGTCCCAAATTCTGAGGAGGCAAAGTTTGTTCCTCGGACGTTAAGACACTGGTTGCGTGGGGGGACGCGGGATACGATTTTAGATTTCCATCGTTTAATGGTTGATGGTGTAACAGACATTGCCAAAGGTGCTGTGCGTGAAATTGAGCCCAATGATGATGGCGCGACAATTATCAGCGTGGATGATATGGGTCATATCCAGCGCAAGAAGGTTGGTTTTGTGATTAATTGCTCAGGCGCTGGTTCGAGTTTTGAGTTTGATCAACTTACCAATGCATTGATCGAAGATCGCGTTATCGACATATGTCAGACGAGCGGCGGGATTGAAGTGGGTAAAAACTGCACAACCAATCTCGATAATGTCCGCTTTTTGTCACCCGCAACAACCATTATCGGTGATGAAATTATGCCGATGCCGCTTTATGACGCGCATCTTTTGCGCAGCTGGGTGAAGCGTTCAAATAGTTAAGCGGGTTTCGAAGATCATCATGCTCACGATTTCGTGATGATGCGTGACTGGTCAAAATAGCCGATTCAATGTAACGCTTTTTCCTATGTTGCGGTCTTTTCTAATATATACGTTTATGTTTTTTGCAATTGTCCAGAGTATTCCTGGCAGTATGCAGGCTGTGGCGGACCATATTATTGAGCCTGTATTAATCCAAGCAGAACTTGTGATTGTCGATAATGAACTCGACGTTCAGTGTTGTGATGAAAATAATAAAAAAGACGCAACTCCTTGTAAATCAGACTGTTCGGCTATCCTAAACTCAAACATTTTAGCAGCTCACAAAACTGGGTTCTTATTTGATAATGCGCCGACGCACAACGTGGTGAAAACCTTTGTGCGGCAGGATTTACGACCTCCCATCGCCTAATTTTACATCAAAACCGAGGGGCACTTGTCCCGTTTGACAATGTAATTTTAGGAGAGATCCATGTTATCTAGACGTAATTTAATTCTTGGCGCTTTAACGAGTGCAGCCTTGTTGCCAGCTTCAACAGCTTTGGCGCATCACACTAAAAAATCACGCAAGAAGTTTAAGCTTGCCGCAAAATATGTGCCGCAATCTGTACGCTATAAAAGCGACTATAAACGCGGTACTATTGTCGTCGACCCGCGCAACCATTATCTATACTTAATCGAGCGTCGTGGCAGAGCCCGCCGTTATGGTGTTGGTGTTGGTAAAGCGGGTCTAGCTTTCCAAGGCACAGCAACAATCCAGCGAAAAGCAGAATGGCCACGTTGGACCCCAACGCAAAATATGATCCGTAGAGAGCCGCAAAAGTATCTTAAATATGCCAAAGGCGTACCAGGGGGCATTAACAATCCGCTTGGAGCGCGCGCGCTTTATTTATACCGTAATGGCCGGGATACCTATTTCCGCATTCACGGAACAACCCAGCCTTGGTCCATTGGGCAGTCAGTATCAGCGGGCTGTATTCGCATGATCAATGCGCATGTCGAAGATCTATATGAAAGAGTGCCAGTCGGCACACGTGTCATCGTCCTTTAACGTTTTTCAATTCTCAAGCTTTCTCCGCAGGTTGGCTTGAGGATAACGCGTGCGGGCAGACCGTTAGAATGAGACGTTCACCATTGGGCATCTCATTCGTTTTCTTAGACATGGCGATACGCCCGCGCGCGTTTGGATGAGTTTTCACGTCATACCAAACCGATACTGGAACAAATATGAGCAAGAAATCAAATAAGAGAGCGTCTCAAAAAGGCGCTGAGAATAAATCGCGTCAAAATGTTGAAAATCCATCACGCCGCAAATGGCTGGATTTTGCCCGTAACGGTGCAATCACTTTGGCTGTGTTGGGAAGCGGCGGTGGATATCTCGCTTATTCAGCAAACGCTAAGATGCATGAGCAAGATTTAACCCGCATCGGGCAGGGCACGCCAACAATCGTACAAATACATGATCCAAATTGTTCGGTATGCGCACGTCTTCAGCGCAATACCAAATCTGCACTTAGTACCTTTTCAGATGGGGATATTGAATATGTGGTTGCAAATATTAAATCCGCCAAAGGTAAAGCTTTTGCTGAGCGCAATGCAGTGCCCCATATCACTTTGATGCTTTATGATGGCAAAGGGGAATTAAAACATATTCTGCGAGGTCCGCAGGAAGTTTCAACACTTGAGATTGAGTTTAAGAAGCTGCTTGAAGGCTAAATACAATTTGGCAAAAAAAACGCACCCGTGAAGGTGCGTTTTTTATTCGAATATAATTTAAGTTTTGTACTACAAAAACTTTTTAGCCATGCTTGCTAAACCGCCAATGCCACCAACGGAATCAAGCAACGAACCACCACTGCTAGATTGATCAACAAGTTGAGGAAGTGCTTCCTGAAGGCTTTCAAGCAAAGAGCCCTCGCTCGTACCCAATTGCGCAGCAGCTGCTGAAATCTTATCTCCACCCATCAAATTTTGGATTTGGTCAGTTGAAATGGCTGCATTTTCCCCATCACCCAACCAAGATGCTGCGATATCACCAAGATCACCAGACTGAAGGTTGCCCACAAGGTTTCCAAGGTCAAATTGATCACCATCGCCAACTAATCCGTTCAATGCACCGCTAATTGTGCTTTGATCAACACCCAATTTGTTGGCAATTAAGCCAGAAGCCAAGTTCATAATATCCATTTTTATCAGTATCCATTTAGAGCTGTATTGGTTATTCGGCACTACAATTGCCGATTTCATAGCAATATTTAGGTATTTATGAGACCCGTTGCAACCATTTATGTGGTTTATACGGTATTGTGTGCATGTTGTATTTATAACTTGACTTAGAGTTGCTCTAACTTGGTAATGAAAAATTCAAGGAGTAATTACAGATATGAGAATAGCTGAGGCTGCAAGAGTTTGCGGGTTAAGTGCACATACAATTCGCTACTACGAAAAATCTGGGATGCTTCCCAAAATTGATCGGGGTGGAGATGGCCATCGCCGTTTTACACAAAGCAACATTGAATGGATGACCTTATTATATTGGCTTCGTGAGACCGGTATGCCCATGAAGCAAATGCATCGTTTTACCCAGCTTGCCAAGTCCGGCGATAGCGCAATAGATGAACGCAGGAAAATTTTGTCAGATCATGCGCAAGCCCTCAAACAAAAGCGGGCAATCCTTGAAAAATGTGAAAGTGTTTTGGCGATTAAGATCGCAAGCTATGGCATGAACGCTGCGGGAAAAAACTGATGAAATTTGCTTATCTGATAGAGCCGCCATTTAATTTTTTAGATGAAAATGGACGTGTCACAGGATGTGATGTTGAACTCGCTCGCCATGTTTTCAACGCGTTAGATATTACCCATTTTAATCCAGTTGAAACCGAATTTGCGGAGTTGTTGCCTGGGCTTAATGATCATCGATGGCGAATGACTACAGGCCTATTTGCAACGACTGAACGAATGCAAACCGCTCTGTTTTCTCGATCCATTTGGGCGCTTTCAGATGGATTGCTGGTAAAAGCAAATAACCCGCATAAAATTGATGGATATAAATCAATTGCAGAAAATCCAAATGTTCGTCTTGCCGTTATCCGTGACCAATTTCAACATCGGTCTGCGATCGATTTTGGTATCAGTCCTGCGCAAATATTTATATATGAGACATATAGTGAAGCGGCAAAGGCTGTTAAAAATGGCATTGTGGATGCCTATGCTAGCGTTGGTAAAGCACATCGTGGGTTTATGGCTCAAAACCCTGATTGGGATGTCGCTGAGGTTGCGGTGCCCATTGCGGAAAAGCCGCCAGCTTATGGGTGTTTTGCTTTTCATCTTAATGACACGGAATTACGAGATAACGTTAATACGTTTCTCAATGGCTTTTTAGGGTCGAAAAAACATCGAGATATGGTGGCCGCATTTGGTGTATCCGATGCGGATGTTGATCTTCTTATCCGTTACAAAAATTCAGATCAGTCAATTTAGTTAGTGCTTCACTGAATGAATGCGAGCCAGTCGCGATAGTTTTGATCCAACAACTTGCAAATCCATGGCCTTATTGGATAAGATCAAGACGCCCGTGTGGTTTGTTTTGTCAAACGATATGTACGAGGCGTGACCGCCAACTAATCCATTGTGCCAAATAAGGTTTTTGTTGCCTAAAAACCTCTCAACAAAAGTAGCGCCCATCCAACCCAATCCCACATCGCCTGTCTGCGGGTTTGGGTGCGTGGCTTTAAGTGCATCAGATAATGATCCAGCACCTTCAAGATTGGCATTTAGGAACTTTAGCATGTCAGAGGGTGTTGATCGTATGCCACCAGCGCCAGCAAGTATGGGGAAATCCCAATGGGGGGTGAGATTTCCTTTTGGATCATAAGCATCAACAAAGCGCGATTTATCTTCGTCGTCCACAAATAAGCCAGTGGAGCTCATTTCAAGTGGCGACGTTATGTATGTTTTTATAAGATCACCAAACGATAGCCCCGTTTTCCATTCCATAATGTGTCCAAGCAATCCCATGCCTAAATTTGAATAGTTAAACTTACCGGGTTTGCCGAATTGTTTTGCTGTCTTTAGATATTCCGCAATGTCATCAATTGTGAAGGTGGAATATGGATTGTCTAGGACTTCTAGCTTATTGAGCATGACTTTTGGAACACGCGGAATACCAGAAGTATGTGTTGCGAGCTGTTCGAGCGTAATGGGTTTAATGTGATCAGCTAATTCAAATCGATCACCGATTAAATTTTGCAAATTATCATCGAGCTTAAGTTTGCCGTCTGCGACCAAAACGCTCAACAATGTTGATGTAAAGACCTTTGAAATTGAGCCAACTTCATAAATGCTGTCACGGGTGGCATTTGCAAGATCTATATCTTTACTTTGGTAATGTTCAAGAATGTGGCCATTCTTGGTCACAATGATCGATAAGTCACGTGCAAGATCATGTTTAAAAAGTTTTTCTGCTTCTTTTTGAAGTTCAGCCTGCAAGTCCCCGCTATCTTTGACGCGCGCGAGGCGAAATTGAATGAAAAACATGATTGCCAATAGGAAGGCAAATGAGGTGATGACAATGATTATGAGCTGCATAAGGTATCCCGAGTAGTTGAAAGGGATATATTAAAGCGAAGGCCCCAATTCAAGCTTGCTGCCATCGGTAAATCGTGAAAAACGGAACCGCGACATATCATGTTCAAGTGTTTGTCCTGTCGCCATGCGCGCCACTGCCATGCCAAATCCGGGGCCAATTCCAAAGCCGTGACCGCTTAGACCTGTTGCAATTATCAAGTTTGGCAATTTAGGTGTTCTGTCTACGATGGGCACAAAGTCCGGCATTGTATCAATCATACCGGCCCAGGCGTGGGCAATTTCAGGCGCGCCAATATTGGGAAAACGTGCCTTAAACCGTTCCACCATCCGCGCAATGTTTTTCGGATCAGGTTTCGGCTCTAAAACGCGGCAAATTTCAAATGGCGATATATCATCAATTTCCCAATAACGTTTTGTTTGCCAAGCGTCGGGGAAGTCTAAAGGTGATTTTAATTTCAGGTTTAAATGTCGCCAACCTTTTAAAAGCGCAGGGATATATTGTTTAAAATACCGGAAAGCATCAGGTCCGATATAGGCGGTATGCTTATCACATAATGAAAGTGTATATCCACCATCTTGACGACGTCGGATTGCTAGCTCCTCATCAAGTGACGTTTGTGAAGTGAATTCTGGTAAAGGTTTGGTTTGCGCAACATCACCCCGCACAGACATTTGGGGGATGTGAATGCCATGATTGCGCACAAACAAGCTCGACCATGCACCAGCGGCGAGGACAACTTGTTCACAGGCGACAGCACCATCTTCTGTTACGATGCCTTTGATTTGCCCCGCCTGAATATCAAGTGTGCGTACGGCACAATTTTCGCGAATAAGCACGCCATTTTCTTGCGCAAGTTTTGCGACACTTGGCACAGCCACCCAGGGCTCACCCTTTAAGTCGCTTGGCGTTGAAATGCCTGTAACCCATTTTTTTGCAGCGCTATCGCCAAATATGCGACTAATTTCTTTCGAGCTTAATAGGTCGGACTTAACACCATGATCTTTTGCCACTTGTACCCATTGTTCAAACTCTTCTCGTCGAGCGCCCGTGCCGCTTAGAAAATTGATCGGCGCATTAACAACACCGCATTGCCCTTGGGTTTGTTGATCGACATCACGCCATAGTCGGTTGGCTTGCATCATGATCGGTAGTTCAGCGGCGTCCCGACCTTGCTGTCGTATCCACCCCCAATTTCGCGAGGATTGCTCGCATGCAACACGGCCTTTTTCGATCACAATGACGCGTTTGCCCATCCTAGAGAGGTATAGCGCTGAAAATACTCCCACAACACCTGCACCAATGATGGCAACATCAACTGCATCAGGCAGCTCATCGCTAAACTGTATGGGTGAGTTGATTGTGATGTGTGAAGTTGGATGTGATGTCATGAAAACTCAATGTGTTGGGTAAATTATAATGGGTAATATAAACAAAAAACCCCGCGTGAAAAGCGGGGCTTTTAATTGCATGCTAGCTGATTTAGTCGAGGGAAATCCGATAGCGTGCAAAGCCTTCTGGTCCATCACCAGCAGCTTCAATTTTAACGCCTTCAAGATTATCAACATGTGCTTGCGCTGCAGGACCTGTATCAAACAGCACAGATGTGTCCGGGATCTGCTTAAACGACCAATTGTTATCCGCAGATGGGTTAATCGTACCCCGATCAACGATGTAACGAACAATAACATCGCGGTTGGTATCTGGACCTTCAAAAATGATCGTATCACCCAAAGCACCTGGGAATTTACCGCCACCGCTTGCGCGATAATTATTTGTCGCGATCACGAATTTGGACGCAGGCTCGACGGGTTGTCCATTATACATCAAATCAACAATTCGATTTGCATCGGGGTTGATCAATTCGCCCTTTGGGTCATATTTCGATGGTTGCGTGATATCCACCTGATAAGTAACCCCGTCCATGACATCAAAGTTATATGATGGGAACGATGGGTTTAAAAGAACCTGATCAGCTTTGCCCGCTTCAACTTGGTTAAACATCCCAGCAGAGCGCTCAAGCCAGTCCTTAACTTGCGCACCGGTAACAGCAACCGCGCGAACTGTATTTGGATATAGATAAAGATCAGACACGTTTTTAATAGCAACATCGCCTTTAGCCACATCGGTATAATATTCTGGACCACCACGGCCGCCGGCTTTAAATGGTGCTGCGGCTGATAAAATCGGCAAACCTTCCCATTGTGTGCCTTGCATCATTTCAGAGATATACCAAGTTTGTGCCTGACTTACGATTTGCACGGATGGGTCATCAGCAACAAGCGCAAAATATGAATGTAATGGCGCGTCAGTTTTACCTACTGAACGGCGGACATAGGCCAACGTTTCATCATGCTCTTTTTGAACGCTCGCCAGTATTTTTGGATCACTTTCAACGGTTGGTATCTTTTTGCGCCCTTCACCAGATTTATAAATCGGGCGAGCCTCTGATGATGAGGTAACGACTTTCCATTCATTGCCAGATTTTTCCAACATGAGATCAATGACACCCAAGTGAGAGCCCCAGAAGCCACCCATAGCTGCGGGTTTGCCGTGAATAGTGCCTTTTTCAGCATCTACACCTGCAAAATCTTTAAACTTTTCACCCGGGAAGACGAGATGGCTGTGGCCGGTCATCAGTGCATCAATACCTGACACTTGCGTCAAGGGAACAGAAGCGTTTTCCATGCCGTCAGCGCGTTGTGCAGAACCAATACCTGAATGGGAGAGGGCGATAATGATATCTGCGCCCTGTTCCTTCATCTCAGGCACATAAGCTTCCGCAGTCTCAACAATGTCACGGGTATTGACCTTGCCTTCAAGATGGCGACGATCCCAGTTCATGATTTGCGGTGGTACAAATCCAATAAGTCCAATCTTAATGTCATGTTCTTGCCCTGAACCATCGGTGACTTTCCGATCCATGATTACATAGGGCTTTATGAGGGTTTTATCTTCACGTGGATTTGCACCCATTTGTTTGGCTATATTGGCTGACACTACTGGAAAATTTGCACCCATAAGAGACTTCATTAAAAAGTCTAAGCCGTAGTTAAATTCGTGATTGCCAAGCGTAGACGCGTCAAATCCGAGTGTGTTCATCGCTTGTATGACAGGATGAACATCACCTTCCTTCATGCCGCGCTCATAGGCAATATAATCACCCATCGGATTGCCTTGCAAAAAGTCGCCATTATCGACCAGCATTGAGTTCGTAGATTCTGCGCGTATGTCATTGATGATTGAAGCGGTTCTGGCCAGACCGACAGTATCGGAAGGGCGATCACCATAATAGTCGTAAGGGAAGACGTGCACGTGCAAGTCAGTTGTTTCCATGATGCGTAAATGCGATTGGTTTTCGTTAGCATTTGCGGAATAGGGGTGCAGTGTTACCAACGCCGCTGCTGCTGCCGAACCTTTTAGAAACTTGCGTCGATTTATCTGAATTTTAGTGCTCATAATATTGCTCCCAAACTGTGATGAATTGATAAGGATAGTCTGCTTACGAGCCGTAACACAAGCTTGTGACAGATTTCTGGCAAGTTAAATCGTCAAATGTGTATATTTTGGCGAAAAACATCACTAAAATTTACGCCGCGTTACATGGTAAATGAACGCCTAAAAAGCGTTTAAAAGTAAAAGCTTATGCGTTTATTGAATGGTTTGATTGATAATCTTAATGACTAAATCGATTTAGTCAAATGTAATGTCCAAAACCGTCAATACGGGGTCTCTTTTCTGCCTAGAAATGCAGCAGTTGCATAGCACGTTTGCATAATTATGGCTGGTAATTGTGCAGAATAAGGAGCATCTGGATTTCAACGGAACGCGAATTGTTCCCTTATTCAAAACATTAATTTATTGCGAAACACGCTTCTTACGAGAAGCATTTATGGAGAAGTAAAATGACTATTCTTGGTAAAGTTCGTAACTGGAACAACCAACGTTCAATGCGTCGTCAACTAAACGCATTATCACCACGTATTCTTGACGATATCGGTGTCTCACGCGACGGTATCATTGCTGTTAAGCGTAACCCAATCTCTGAATACTAAGAGATATTATAGAGTTTAGCATTTACATTCAGGTTGATATTCTCTCCTAAGGATGACCAGAATAAAATGCATCTAAAGCCCTGCAAGTTCTTGCGGGGTTTTTTATTGCTTTGGAAAATGGTGATTGCTTTGAATATCCACTGCGATGTTTGATCTTTCAGTTCACCCTTTAGCCATAGACCAACATCGGGTACTTTGTGGGTATTTTTGTCTTCACATAATAAGGGACGCTATTGCCAGTATTAATCAGTAAAACTTCGCTATTTGGACGCTTTTTTGCGTAGTCAAATGCCGCACATATGGACTTGGCGTTGAAAAAAGGGTCGATCACCAAGCCTTCGTGTTTTGCTGATAGGTTCGCTGGATGTTCAGGATCAGTATCTGAGGTCACTGTGTGTTGATCACTATAGTCGTCGGTTATTAAAATATCATCATCCGCAACTGGATTTTCCTCATCTAGCAATAATGCTATTTGCTCAAGCTTCTTACTAACCTGTTGTTGAATGAAAGGTGCACTATTAAAGCCCACACTCACGCCAACAACGGGAATATCGCAATCATGCGATCTCAGTCCATAAAGAAGACCGGCAACTGTATTGCCCGATCCTGCCGCACAGAATATGACATCAGCTTCTTGGTCCAGTTCGTCTAATTGCGCAACGATCTCTTGCGCTGCGTGGATGTAACCAAACGCGGCGATGGGTAAGCGATCACTCTCATTTTGCAGAATGTAGGGTGTGCGACCGTCAGCTACTAAAGTATCCGCTAGCGCTTGCAAGGTTTGAATAGCCTCTTCATTATTTTCAAACGGGAGATGCGTGTGCACATACGCATTGAGCATGTTACTGGCTAAGATCTCGCGCAATTCACGTGGTTCGCAACAAAGTCCGTGTTTTTCTTCTTCCAACACAATATGGCAAGCAATCCCATATTTCGCACATGCCGCGGCAGCAACCCTTGATAAGTTGGGGATCCGTCCTCCAAGCATGATGAACGCATCAGCACCTTTTTTCATCGCATCACCAAGATAATACTCCATGTGGCGAGCTTTGTTACCTCCTGTTGCGAAACAATTAGTGTCATCACGCTTCATCAGGAAGGTCTTTGCCCCTGACAGCCGTGCAAGATTATGCTGCTCTTCCAGTGGAGATGCAGCATTGCACAATTTTACCCGCGGGATATCGCGAAGTTTTTCAAGTGGCAATTTACAACCTCAGTTAAACGCGTTTATTTCAACCAAAGTAAATAGATAAAACATTCGTTGCAAGAGCTAAGATGTGAGACATGACAAGATATGTTTCCCACTAGAATCGCGTTGCGCTGATGCTGATTTTCAATTTTATGGCTCGGCCAACGCTTGAATCATCTGCAAATGTCGATCCGACATTAAAATCAAGACGTTGGATAATAGCTTCACCGATAACAATGGCCACGCCATTATTTTCTTCAAAGGTGAAATTGATGGAAAAATCCTTAGTTACTCCGGCAAGTTCTAGCTCTCCGGTTGCCATAAACCCTGTGTCTGTTTTCTCAACTGTTTGTGATGTAAATGTTGCTGTAGGATTTGCCTCAGCGTTCAAAAATTCAGATGACTTTGCTCGGTCAGATACATCACCAAGCGTCAGGGACGTGACATCAACTTCCGCAAAGATGCTGGCATTGTTTAAATCATTGGGATCGAAAGTAACGTTAGAGCTCCAGTTTGCAAATGTTCCGATAACTGGCGTACCCAATTGCGCAACTTCAATCTGTAGCGGTGAATTTGAATAATCAATATTCCAGCTATTTGCGCTCATCTCACTAGAGCTTGACGCAAGTTCATTGGTTTTGGTTTGTAAGGATTGCTCGCTTGCCACGATAGACGGCGCGCCATATTCAAAATTATAAACAATGAACGTTGATCCAATAGCGATGGCAGCGGCGGTAAACGCAACGAGTAGTGAGAAGGGCGATTGCTTTTGTTCTAGGGGAAGGTCACCTGTTAGCTGATAGCGGCCAGGCACCATGCGGTCCAATGTTTTGTCCTTATCAATCACAGCATGTTTAATTGCGCCTGCAATGTGTAGACCCAGTGATAAGACAAGAAGCACGCCGCAAACAAAATGTGCTGTTTTAAAGAAGTTTGATAGCATTACGTCTTTGGGTACAAATGGCAGGTCTTGCGAAAACGGCCACCAGATGGGCGCAAAACCTTCTGTTGCAGCGTGGTAAAGCCAGCCGAGCAGAGGCATTGCGATGATTGTGCCGTATAATAGATGGTGGACAGTTTTTGCAGCAAACCCTTCCAATCCACCATGGAGCGGACGAGGATGGGGTTGAAAGATTGCCCAGGCAACGCGCGTGAGCGCGACAAACAAAGCAGCCATCCCAATAGATTTATGCAAGGAATATAGCCACACTTTATCGGCAATTTGTGCTGAATTATCAATGGGCAAGTCATGCATGTAAACGCCCATGGGTAATAAAACCAAAATTAAAATTGCTGTTGCCCAATGAAGAGATTGGTGTACCAGCCCGTAACTTTCCGCAGTGTTTGTAAGTTTCATGATCCGCCCCGTTTTCGAATGCGGAAGCAAAGAGTAAATTCTATGCTTCCGCGGTTTTAAGTTTGTTTTTCTGCGATAGAGTTGATGCTATTCAGCTTTACCCATCTCAATAGAGATCTTGATATCAACTTCATCGCTCACAAATGGTGCGAACTTTCCAAGATTAAAGTCAGAACGAAGAAGTGTTGCTGAAGCATCAAACCCGGCCCAATCTTTTTGTGATTGTGGGTGCTTGCCAACTTGATTTAATTTTGCATCCAATGTGATTGATTTAGTCTGATCCAAAATTGTCAAATCACCAGTGATTTTTGCCGTTTTATCTCCAGTTGGTTCAACAGATGTTGATGTAAATGTTGCAATTGGGAAATTTTCGACATTAAAAAAGTCAGCAGATTTGAAGTGGCCATCACGACCTTCCCAACCCGTAATGAGTAAGTCACCTACATTGATTTCCAAGCTAACAGAAGACTTGCTCAAGTCATCCATGTCCAACATTGCCTGTCCGTCAAAACCCGAGAACATGCCATATGTTGTTGAAAAGCCTAAATGGTTGTAGGAAAAGATAATTTGTGAATGGCTGGCGTCAAAATCATAAGCGTCTGCTGCCAATGTTGCACCTGTTCCAGCCGTGATGAGAAATGCTGTTGTTGCGAGCGCTTTGAGTGTCTTTTTCATAATATAAACCTTGTGGTTGGTGTGACTTTATAAAATTTTAGAAAGCAAAAAATTTCATTTGATATACCCATTACGCATGGCAACGGGTAATTATTCAAAGTAATTGAAAGAAAAAAAATGATAAGTCGGGGAAGGTAAGACTTAGTGTTGCGTAATTTGCAACAATGCAAATAAAAGCGGCCCTGATACACATAAAGCATATCAGGG
Organism: Lentilitoribacter sp.; assembly: GCA_039986595.1. GTDB lineage: Bacteria > Pseudomonadota > Alphaproteobacteria > Rhizobiales > Rhizobiaceae > Lentilitoribacter. The sequence goes on along the minus strand of JBDWQJ010000003.1, from coordinate 163,469 downwards.
CCCTGTTACTCGGAGCTCGGGGGGAACTCCGAATAATTCCGATGTTACATAGGATACAAAAGATTTATGAACAGCTTGTGAATGATATATTATCACTATACTTTAAAAACAATATATCTTCTAGTTTCTAATAGTTTTTTATAGTAACGTCATTGATATTATTAACAAATAATCGATCAATGAAAAAAAGCTCCGATATATAATCAGAGCTTTTTTAGCTGTAACATAGCTGTAAAATCAAGCGGCGAACTTACCACGATTTTTTGGACTACGCAGATTCGCTTCCAATGACCGCGTTTTAAACTGGGCCATTAATTCGCGGATTGCATCACTGCCGTCGCTAACACGATTGGTTATATCGTTAGCCTGTTCAACCATTTCAGCATTTTTATGCGTAGCTTCATCCATTTCAGTCACTGCAGTATTGATTTGATCAAGCCCCGCGGACTGCTCACTCGTCGCCTCCGAGATGCTGTGCATATATTGTTCAATTTCTGAAATGCCCGTCGTGATAGTTTTCATCATATTACCGGTTTCAGTCACCAAATTCACACCCTCAAGAACCTCTTTGCTGGAGTTGTTGATCAGTTCGGCAATTTCCTTTGCAGCCGATGCAGAGCGCTGCGCAAGCTCGCGGACTTCCTGTGCTACAACGGCAAATCCTTTACCTGCTTCACCGGCCCGTGCAGCCTCAACGCCAGCGTTAAGTGCAAGAAGATTGGTCTGGAATGCAATTTCATCAATAACGCTAACAATCTGGCTAATCTCTCCGGAGGTATTTTCAATGCGCTTCATCGCTGTCACTGCATCGGTTACCACTTCGTCCGAGCTTGCAGATTCTTGTGTCACTTTAGAAATTTTATTGGTTGCATCATCTGTGCGCGTTGCCGATTCACGCAAGTTTGTTGTAATTTGTTTTAGCGCAGTCGAAGTCTCTTCTAATGATGCAGCTTGTGCTTCGGTTCGGCGAGATAAATCATTTGTCGCTCTGCGCAATGTGTTGGCATCATTATTTAATACAACACCTGTGGAGCGAACATGGGCGAGCGTTTTCGCAAGTTTTTTTAACGTGTCATTGTAGTAGTTTCGAAGATCGGCAAGGACAGTTGGGAATTCATCTTCAATTTTGACTTCAAAGTCGCCGTTAGAAAAACGTTCAAGCCCTGCACCAAGCGTATCTACAGCTTTTCGATAAGCCTCATCTTGCTTGGCTTTTTCAGCTTCATTGCGTGCGCGCTCTTCCATACGTGCTTTGTGATCAGCTTCCGCGGCTGCTTCCAACTCACGCTTTTGAATTTCAGCATTTTGAAATCCTTCAAGTGCCAATGCCATAATACCCAGTTCATTGTTCTCTTTGGTGCCTTTCACCGCAAAGTCCACATTACCATCGGCAAGATTGTTCATGTCATCTTGAAGACGTTCCATAGGTTTAGTAATTGAACGAGAAATAAAGAATCCGGCAAGCGAAGCAATAACACAAATCCCAAAGGCAATGATGATCGTCATCATAAGGGATTGAAATTTTTCAGCTTGTGTCTTGTGAACACTTTTGTAGATATTTGTACCAACCAGTTGTTCAAGTTGACGAAGTTTTACAATCCGATCAGTTGCAGTTTTAAACCATTTACTTTGTGTCACACCGCTTTCTGCGAGATTATCAAGATTTGAGGCAATTGAGTTTCTAAGTGCATTGACCGCACCAAGATTAGCTGAATCCAAAAGATTTGTGTATTCTGCTTTGTGCAATGGTGGAACGTGATTGATAAAGTTGTTTATCATGCCGCTTTGGGGCGAAATAAGAGCTTGAAGTTTGTTATACTGTTCAGGTGTAATCTTGCCGGCACCTAAAAGCCCGTTGGTGAACCCACGCTCTTTTCCTGCAAGCTCTTTTGTCGAGCCCAAATCAAGCATTGAGGTGAGTTCAAGTGCAACACTTGTATCTGGTGCTTTTTGCGCACTTTCAAACCCAATATCGAACATGGATTTGATATGCTTGGAATAAAAGTCAAGCACGTTGTCCACACTAGTCGTTTTTCTATCAACAGTTTGACGAAACTTTGTTACCGAGGACAGCCCGCTTATGAGATCTTCCATATGGCCAAATAAAACGGGTGCTTCTGAATGATCAATGCCTGCAAGAATTGATTTAAGATTATCTATGTCCTTGTCAGTGTTTGCACGGGCTTGGACAATCGTTTGGGGGACAGTTAGCTCCGCATTTCCTATAAAGCCTGCGGATGTTCCGCGCTCCACTTGCATGTTGTGGGTAAGGGCAGTTAACCCGTTTACCGCAACTGAAATGTGATCCATGACTTTCGTGCTTTCGTAATCACGATAACCTTGCCAAACATGCACACATGTAATCGCAAACATGCCCATTAAGGGTATGACAACGCCAAGACCAATGCGTTTAGAGATAGAAATATTCTTCATTTTTACACCCGCTAACTTTAAAATATTCTAACTTTGGAAGAAATATGACGGACCAGGTCATTACAAATTTAAGCGATTTCAACCTAAGATAAAATATAAGACACTAGTGAAAATACGTAGAAATGGTAAACAGGATCTTATGCGTTATGGCGAGAAGTTGTTAGTTTAAACTAGTATTGCGTGTCTATAATGTTAGTGGATTAAGTCGGGTATAATCAAATAAATTATTGATTTTAAATAATAAAATTAGACAATGAGGCTGAGTTCTTGTGTTTGGGTTGCAGCAAAATTAGAATGTGTTGCAACCAATCGGTTGTTGCTTGGTGTGATGATACAAGAAGGTTATTCGTTATTTTAGACTAAATGTTATCTAATTGGTTTCATTGCAATTATAAGTAGGTATATTGCTGAAGCTTTAAGCAATTACCAATCTGTGCAGCTAAAATTAAAGTTTATTTGAGTAAGCAGAAGAATTAGATCTTAATATCAAAACACAAGCAACACATGTTCAGGCAGCACATTATATTGGCGTTACAGATCATGAAAAATCCCGACATATTCAGACTTTAACCATCTGAAAGAATATTTATCGATTCTTATGCCGCTTTAGACTTGCATTTTTGTCCAAGCTTTCGTAATCAGCACGCAACGCACACCATATATGTGTTTGAAGGGGTATAGCTCAGTTGGTAGAGCGACGGTCTCCAAAACCGTAGGTCGCGGGTTCGAACCCTGCTGCCCCTGCCATTTTTTTCAAAAAACAAGATACAAGCTGCTAATTGCGTTTATTTGCAAAACTTGTCGATACATCCTCATTTCAATTTTATTTAGCGTTAATCACAAGCAAATCACAAGCTAATCACTGGACAATCGAAGCGCATTGGTTCAATCCAGAGCTTTAAGATTGAGTATTGGGCATCAAATTGATTTTTAATAAAGCTGAAATTTCACTTACTGAGGCGAGGGCGCTGCCCAAATGGCGACGACCTGAAGCTATGTTGATGCTGCTTGCCTTTGCAACAGCTATGACTTTTTCAACTTGGATGGCGGTTGCAGCCAATTTTGTGATTGAAGTTGTTAAGTTTGACGGCTCTGACAATGGTTGGATGCACACGGTGCGCGAAATACCAGGCTTTCTGGCATTTTTGGCCATCTTTATTGTTGCGCTTGTGCGTGAACAGAGTTTTGGTTTGTGTTCGCTATTCTTGTTAGGACTGGGGTCAGCACTCACCGCTGAATTTCCAACCTTGCAAGGTGTTTTGGTCGTCACCTTTATCTCATCTGTGGGGTATCATTATTATGAAACCGTTGCACAAAGCCTTCAACTACAGTGGTTGCCAAAGGACAAAGCGCCAAAAGTCTTGGGGTGGATTGTATCAGCGGGCGCGTTTGGTGCCTTGATTGCCTATGGTTTCATCATAGGTTTTTGGGAATTATTTGATCTCGATTATCGCGTGGTTTATTGGGCTTCAGGCAGCGTTTCGATGATTGTTGCGCTCTATTGTTGGTTTATGTTCCCAAATTTTCGATCAGATACGTTTCAAGCGAAAAAAATCATTCTTAAAAAGCGTTATTGGCTCTATTATGCGTTGGTCTTTATGGGCGGTGCGCGCCGCCAGATCTTCGTTGTCTTTGCAGCCTTTATGATGGTTGAGCTTTATGGTTTTGAACTTCATCACATAGCGGGGCTAATGCTCGTCAATCATTTAGCTACAATGCTCACCAGTCCATTTGTTGGTCGTATGATTGCCTATATGGGAGAGCGATTTACGCTTATAATTGAATATGTCGGCCTCATTTTGGTATTCGTCCTTTATGCCGGGCTTTATTGGTTCAAATGGCCGTGGGAAGTGGCAGCAGTGCTCTATGTGATTGATCACATCTTGTTTGCAATGGCTTTTGCGCAAAAGACTTATTTTCAAAAAATAGCCAGTCCGGAAGATCAGGCATCTTCGGCGGCGGTTGCATTTACAATCAACCATATTGCCGCTGTTTTCTTGCCTGCACTGCTTGGTTATTTGTGGTTGGTTGATCCTGCATCGGTTTATTCGCTTGCCGCAGCCATGGCATGTATATCTCTTATATTGGCGTTTTTGGTGCCACGTCACCCGCGCGAGGGTGCTGAAACCATATTTTCAAAGTCTCCCAATGCGTTTGCCTCATAGGGGTTATCTTGAATGATGACAAATTAGCGCCGAATCGTGCTATATTTTTAACAACTTGTCAGTTGTGGTGGAATAAAAACTGTGCGAATGGGAGGGCAGAGCTTGTTTGTAGCGTATATGCCCAAATTCGCTCACAATTGTCGCGTAATTTTATGTTTATGAATAGGCGAGTGTTGATCGCCCACGCTCCATTTTCGCAAAATGGATTACTATATCGGGGCATATTTAGGCAGTTTGCCGGAAATATGAGTTTAAACAAGGGTTTAATTTAATCACATGATGCGTCTCATTGGATACTTTTTCGGTATTGGCACGGTATTATTCTTGCTCGTGGCTGCTGGTGTTGTTTGGTACATTTCTGATATTTCAGAAGACCTACCAGATTATGAGGTGCTTGAAAGTTATGCACCGCCGGTCACAACGCGTGTGCACTCATCAGATGGTGAGTTAATGGCAGAATATGCGCGCCAGCGTAGATTGTTTCTGCCAATCCAAGCCATTCCCGATCGTGTAAAAGCTGCATTTATTTCCGCAGAAGATAAAAACTTTTATTCTCACACCGGTGTTGATTTCACTGGTTTAGCGCGTGCGGTCGTCGTTAATATCCAAAATTACGGAACGGGTCGTCGTCCAGTTGGTGCATCCACCATCACCCAACAGGTTGCGAAAAACTTTCTTTTGACCTCCGAACAACGCATTGAACGGAAAATTAAAGAGGCGATCCTCTCATTCCGTATTGAGCAGGCGTATAGTAAAGATCGCATTTTAGAGCTTTATCTAAACGAAATCTTCTTTGGTTTAGGATCTTACGGCATCGCCGGTGCTGCGCTGACATATTTTGATAAGTCCGTAAATGAGCTTGATCTTCATGAGATCGCGTATATGGCGGCGCTTCCGAAGGGGCCATCAAATTATCATCCTTTCCGGAACACAGAAGCTGCGATTGAGCGCCGCAACTGGGTTATCGATCGCATGGTTGATAATGGATATGTGTCATACGAGGAAGCTTCAAAAGCTAAAGAGCGTCCACTTGATGTAAATCCTCGCCAGCGTGGCAACTATCTATTTGCATCTGAATATTTTGCTGAAGAAGTTCGTCGCCGATTGATTTCCCGTTATGGTGATGATGCACTTTACGAAAGTGGTTTGTCCGTGCGCACAACGCTTGATCCGAAAACCCAAATTGCAGCACGAAATGCTTTGCAGAATGGACTTTTGACCTTTGATCAAAAACGGGGTTTCCGCGGGCCTGTCGCCACAATTGATATCAATGAAGATTGGGGACCAACACTTTCTGAGATTGATGATCTTGATGATATGCCAAGTTGGAAGTTGGCTGTGGTTTTATCAGCATCTGATAATGGCGCTGAATTAGGTGTCCGTCCTGGTAAAGATGTTGCAGGTAAAGTGCGCGAAGCACGTGATGTGGTGTCGATTTCTGGTGAGACGATGAGCTGGGCCTATACGGTTGCTCCGAAAGATGAAAAACGTCGCAAGGTTAAATCTGTTGCCGAAATCGTCAAACCGGGTGATGTCGTTTATGTTGAACAACGCACGAACGATGAAGGTGCAGAAAATTGGCGATTGCGTCAGCTACCTGAAATCCAAGGCGGTTTAGTTGCGATGGATCCTCATACGGGTCGTGTGCTTGCCATGGTGGGTGGTTTTTCATTTTCGCAAAGTCAGTTTAACCGCGCAACCCAGGCAGAGCGTCAACCAGGGTCGTCTTTCAAGCCATTCGTTTACGCGGCAGCGCTTGATAATGGCTATACGCCAGCATCTGTTGTCAACGATGCACCTATTGAACTTGTTTCTGGCGGGCAATTGTGGAAGCCAAAAAACTATGGTGGTGGGTCCGCAGGTCCTTCAACACTTCGTTTGGGCATTGAAAAATCACGTAACTTGATGACGGTGCGCCTTGCCAAAGATATGGGCATGAACCTTGTTGCAGAATATGCAGAACGTTTTGGTGTTTATGATGACATGTTGCCAGTTTTGGCAATGTCGCTCGGTTCAGGTGAAACAACTGTTATGCGCATGGTGTCGGCATATTCTGTGCTTGCAAATGGCGGTAAACAAGTCACACCATCGCTTATTGACCGTATACAAAATCGCTATGGTAAAACAATTTTCCGTCATGAGGAAAGCCAGCGTCGTTGTGATGCATGTGCAGCTTCTGCATGGCTATCTCAAGAAGAACCTGAGATCACCGACACACGTGAGCAAGTGCTTGATCCAATGACGGCCTATCAGATTACATCGATGATGGAAGGTGTGGTCAGACGCGGCACAGCGGCTGGAAAAATCAAACTTGACCAACCTACAGCTGGTAAGACAGGCACGACAAATGATGAGCGTGATGCGTGGTTTGTTGGTTACACACCGGATTTGGTCGCAGGTGTTTATATCGGATATGATACCCCTCGACCGATGGGTCGCGGCAATACAGGTGGCGGTATCGCCGCACCGATTTTCAATGATTTCATGGCGACAGCCTTAAAAGAATCGCGCCCGGTTGAGTTTCGTATCCCGCAGGGTATGAAGTTCATTCCTATCAACCGCAAAACCGGTATGGAAGCATTTGCCGGCGATGGTGATGTGATCCAAGAAGCCTTTAAACCCGGTACAGGTCCAGCTGATATCTTTTCTGTGATTGGCATGGATGAATTTGCCACGGGTGATGCGATCTTAGAAGTTTCACCTCAAGCTAATCGCGCGGTGGGTTCTGGCACTGGTGGATTGTTCTAGCCTGATTGTTGTTGGCGGATTGTTCTTAAAAGACGTTTATTGTCACCAAGCTGTGCTTTACTTTGCATGGTTTGGTGATTAAGTTCGCCGAAAATGTCCAGATACTATTCAGTCCAGTTTTAAGAAATTTATCATGCGCGCAGAAATCCAGTCACTCGTTGAAGACATAGAGCAAACTATTGGTTTGCTAAGGAGGCATCTTTGACTGGGATCAAGCGATTAAGCGTCTTGGTTTTTTAAACAATAAAGCTGAAGATCCAACACTTTGGGATGATCCAACAGAAGCACAAAAACTGATGCGTGAACGTCAGTTTTTAGAAGATTCTATCAATGGTTTGAAGCGCTTGGAAAGCCAAATTTCTGATAATGCAGAACTTATCGAAATGGGTGAAGAAGAGGGCGACGATGAAATTGTTACAGAAGCTGAAGAAGCTCTGCGCGCTCTACAAAAAGAAGCTGCGCGTCAACAAATTGAATCTCTTCTCTCCGGTGAAGCCGATAGTAATGACAGTTATGTAGAAATTCATTCAGGCGCTGGTGGTACTGAAAGCCAAGACTGGGCAAACATGCTCATGCGCATGTATACGCGCTGGGCCGAACGCTCTGGCATGAAGGTTGAACTGTTAGAAATACATGACGGTGAGGAAGCGGGCATCAAGTCCGCTACGCTTCTCATCAAAGGCACCAACGCTTATGGCTGGCTGAAAACAGAGTCTGGTGTGCATCGCCTTGTGCGAATTTCACCATTTGACAGCAATGCGCGCCGCCATACGTCTTTTTCAAGTATTTGGGTTTTCCCTGTTGTGGATGATTCTATCGATATTGAAGTAGCTGAAAGTGATTGCCGCATTGATACATATCGCGCCTCAGGCGCAGGCGGTCAGCACGTTAATACGACAGACTCAGCCGTTCGTATTACGCACGAGCCGACCGGAATTGTTGTTCAATGTCAGCAAGAACGTTCACAGCACAAAAACAAAGCCAAAGCTTGGGATATGTTGCGCGCGCGTTTATATGAGCTTGAATTGGAAAAACGTGAAGCTGCAGCAAATGCAGAAGCTGCCAGCAAGTCAGATATTGGTTGGGGACACCAGATTAGATCTTATGTTTTACAGCCCTATCAACTCGTCAAAGATCTACGGACAGGCCATGAGAGCACAGCACCGCAAGATGTGCTTGATGGCAAGTTAGATAGCTTTATGGAAGCAACATTGGCGCATAGAGCATTTGGCGGTAATGTTGATGTTCAGGATATCGACTAACTGACAGCGGCATTTTAACAAACAAACTATCGTTCATTTAAAACAACCAACTACAGCCAACCAAATGAATGGAGATACTTGGATTGAATTCTTTGATAGCTATATGTTTGTATGCACGCAAATAGCAGGGAGTGAATTTGAAATCAGTTAGAGAGCCTGCGCTTCTGTTGAAGGGGTGTTTGATCGCCAAAGTATAAGTTCAGCAACTGAAACATTGACTAGTAAGCTTAACCAAATAACCAAGGGGTATCTAATTTCAAGTGTCATGCCGATATTCTTAAAAATTGCGTTTAAAAGCAAAAATGTCAGCCCCATATATGCCATCGCATAGCTGCGCGTCATCCATCTTCGATGACTATCGATGTTACGCTTACGGATCGCGAGCACACCTAGAACCGTAAACCCTATCCAGAGCGCGGCAGCCAGTGGACGTAAAACATCAGTGCCATAAATAGACAGTCTAGGGTCTTGAGCAAGCGAGGTGAGCGCTGAAATGAAAACGAGGACGACGTAAACTCTTCCCATTCGGCGATGCAGATCACGGCGAGAATTGCGGAGAGGTTCGTGCATCTGAAACGCGCCAAAAAGCAGAGCATAGGTGCCAGTGAAAACATGAACTACAAACCAGCCGGCAACATCGGAGTTGTTGCGTACTTTGGAAGGTATCGGATCACCATTGAGATAAGCCCAGGCAATTGGCGTAATCCATGAAACTGCCATAACAAAAACCAGACCAGCGCCTGCTGGAAATACCCACGCAGGTATCAATGATTTACCAGAATTTGTAGAATTTCCTTGCTTAGATCCTTTTACATTGCTTAGTAACAAGGTTTTAGCCCCCCCCCCCAAAAAAAATAATCTCTTATAGCCCAGTTACCTTTGTGACTTAATCAACTTAGAGTCAAATTTATTCGATGTGAGTGTTTTGTGGGGAAAAAGAACTGAAACAACTTAGGCGAGTTTCAGAATTAAACTTTAAATTTAAAGGTTTAAAGTGATCAGCAACGCATAAAGCCAATAAATTCCCGCTGCTGCGAGGGCAAAAGCCACGGCTGTTGAACCAAGATCCTTGGTCTTTTTACCAAAATCTGAAATTTCTGGTGACACACGATCCACAACGCATTCGATCGCAGTGTTGAGTGTCTCAACAGTTAAGATGATCAGCAGTAAGATCGTGAAGATAACAAGGTGAAAGAGCTCGCTGCCAATTAGTATCAGCACAACTAACGCCAATGCACCAAATATGATTTCTTGTCTTGCAGCAGGTTCTTTTATGAGAACTAAAATACCATCCGCTGAGTTTTTGGATGCAGATATAATACGACTAAAACTTCCAAACACGGACATGATAACGCGCTCCATTTATGAATAGATATTTGTTCAAACTGATAATAATACTGGCTGAAATGTGGAACTAAACGAACCAATTGCATATCATCTTAGTTAGATGCAGGCTCCACATAGATGTCATCTAGATCATCTATATAGACCGAAAATGTTTCAGGTTCTGCTGTATTTAGATCCGTCTTAAGATAAACATATGCGGCAAATCCTGGTGCGCTAGCGCTTCCCAATGAACTTTCAGGGCGAACATCAGTGATAAACGCATTCATGTTCGATATCTCTTCAATATCAATGGTGAGGGCCTGTACAGGACCATCTTCAGTATTCTCAATCTTCTGCAGAACAAGCATACTGGTTTTGTCCGCCCGCATGATGGATGAGAGGCGATAATATCCACCTGTTTCAACGGTTTGACCGTCGACATCCTGCTCTTCAGTCCAATAACCACCACTTACCACAAATGTAAGGCCATTGGGTAAGGTGAGGGCATCTTCAAGACCTTCGGCAGTTGCCGAATAGCTCAATAACCCAGCAAATAAAAGGCTAAGACATAGTGTGATGTTTTTGATCATGACGCGAACACTCAATGTTTTAAAACTTAGGTTTTATCACAAAGCTCAAGCCAGAAAAATTAGCTGGCTTTAAGCTCAATCATCATAAAGGCTGGAATATCATCGCCAAAGCCAACTGGAGTTGGTTCGTTATCATGATGATCATTGCGACGATTTCGGTTGCCACGTTTATTATTGGAGGCTTTTCCACGATCGTTTGCAGGTGATTTTACCGGCTCTACAGCTTGCGCAGGTGCTTCGGTTTCAGCAACTTCACCCGCATTTTCTTGCGGCTTTTCAGCTTTAGGCTTGCGCGGCTTACGAGCAGGCTTTGCTTTAGCCGGTTCAGCCTCATCGCTTACAGGCTGAGATCCTTCAACTTCTGCCCATTCGATTTTGGTATCGATTAGCTTTTCAATAGCATCGATGTATTTTTTATCAGACTTGGCAATCAACGAGAATGCAGCACCTTCGCGGCCGGCGCGACCTGTGCGACCAATGCGGTGAACATAATCTTCCGCATGAGTTGGGATATCGAAATTGAACACATGGCTAACAGCAGGAATATCAAGCCCGCGCGCTGCGACATCGGATGCGACAAGCAATGTAATCTTATTGTCTTTAAAAGCTTGCAACATAGACATGCGCGAGCGTTGATCCATATCACCATGCAAAGCACCAGCGGAAAACCCATGACGTTCAAGCGAACGATAAAGATCAGCAACAGCACGTTTACGGTTACAAAAGATAATGCCGTTTTGTAACGTTCCTTCTTGTGATCGAATGATTTCGCGAAGCACAGCACGCTTGTCATAGTCTTTTGAACCAGTGGAAACTAAGCGCTGCGTCACCGTTTTCGCAGTTGAAGAAGGCGGTGCCACTTCAATGCGTGTTGGGTTTTGCAAAAACTGATCAGCCAATGTTTGGATCACAGGTGGCATCGTTGCCGAGAAAAACAGTGTTTGGCGTGTAAATGGAATCAATTTAGCAATACGTTCAATATCTGGGATGAAACCCATATCAAGCATACGGTCAGCTTCATCGATAACCAAGAGTTCAACACCAGTCATCAGCAATTTGCCGCGCTCACAATGATCAAGCAAACGGCCAGGGGTCGCGATCAAAACATCAGCGCCGCGTTCAAGCTTACGATCTTGCTCGTCAAAGGAAACACCACCGATAAGCAGTGCGATATTTAGACGGTGGTTTTTGCCATACTTGTCGAAGTTTTCAGCTACTTGAGCTGCAAGTTCACGTGTCGGCTCTAAAATGAGCGTACGTGGCATACGAGCACGTGCACGACCGCGTTCTAAAAGTGTTAGCATGGGCAACACAAATGACGCTGTTTTTCCAGTTCCCGTTTGCGCAATTCCAAGCACATCTTTACGTTCTAACGCTGGTGGAATAGCGCCTGCTTGGATTGGTGTAGGGGTGTCGTAACCCGCATCAGTCACGGCGGATAAAACTTTGGCGCTTAGGCCAAGATCTGAAAAAGTGGTCAAGTGAGTAAAGCTCTCAATCTGCTATTTTTTTTTACAATGTCGCTCATTGCGGTGCAAATTCGAGGCAAGACGTAGGCAATTAAAGGAAAAAAGTCAAGAAAATGCGCTAATTAGAGCAAATCTTTTCAATTGTTGTGACGCATTAGTGACACTACCCACAGGCTTAAATTTCCCAATAGTCTCAAAAATCATACCTGATAAATAAGTTATTAGATATACATATGGGTTGAATCTATCTGTAAGTTATTGAAAAATATGGATAATATATAGATGTGTGTAGATAAAATTTATATAAAATTGTAGCTATTTAGCTTGATTTTAATAATGGGCGTAGCTTTTGCCCCACGTTAATATAGCGCGCTGGATTTACAGCTTTTCCATAACGGCGGATCTCATAATGAAGGTGAGGGCCTGTTGAACGACCTGAGCTACCCACGCGACCAATGCTCATATCATTTGAAACATGCTGGCCTTTTTTAACCGAGATACGTGACAAATGCGCATAACGTGTTGTTGTGCCATTACCGTGGTCAATTTCAACCATGCGGCCGTAACCACCACTCCATCCAGCTTTGATAACTTTACCTTTTGCCGCCGCATAGACATGAGTACCTGTTCTCGCCTTGAAATCCATACCGGAATGAAATGCACGACGCTTTAAAAACGGATCACGTCTTGAGCCAAAGCGACTAGAAATTACAGCGCCAGCTACAGGGTTTTTGATAGGGAGTACTTCAATGTGATGTAGGACCTGATCAAATTGCTGCAGTGCATGGTCTAAACCACGCAAGGAATAGTCAAATGCTTGATTGTCTTGTGCAGGAACAAACGGGCCACCAATAGCCGTGCCATCATCGATCTTTGGTGCCGGAAGTTTTGACCCTTTAAGGATTTTGGTGATTTCAGCAGTTTTGCGGCTTGTATTTTGAGCCAGCGACTGAATGCGGTTGATCTGCTCTTCTTCGATATTTTCAAGTGAGAGCGCAACAGTACCAAAAAGCCTGGATGTATCATCAAGCAACAAGATATCTTTCTGCGCAAGTGATGCTGGTGTGTGCAAGCGAGGTGTTTTGTCTTGGAAAAGCGTGCCCCCCACAAAAGCTGTCTGATAGTTTGTTGCACCATCGGCACCAATTACATTTGCCTGATCTTTTGGACGAGGAACCGGAACTGGTATCACCGCCGGTGCTGCATCTGTAATGCCTGCACGATTTAAAATTGGTGATAACGCACCATGACGAGATGATAACTGCGCCTGACGTTGCATAAGTTCGGCAACTTTGTCCTGGACCAATTGCTGATTGAGCAATTGACGACTGGTTACGCGATCAAGTTCGGTTCTTAAATTTGCAATGCGATCTTCGTATGAGTGTTGTAAACGAGCTTGCTGGGCCATCGAAGCGCCAATAAGGTCATCGCGCATAACAAGATATGTTGTGGCAAGCAAATATCCGATCGCAACAACACCCAAAAAGCTCGCTGCAATAGCAAACATCCACGGTCTAATCACCATATGACGGACATTGTCACCATTGGCGAGAATCAGAATGTGCTGTGCTTCTCGCTTACCAAAGACTGTTTTACCCTTAGAATTGTGCAACTTAAAACCACCCACGACTCATATTTATCACGGGTGTCATTAGACATTATTATGGTTAACAAACTCTTTTAGTCCGTAAATTTCCGGTGTTGTTGTATCAATAAAAATGGTTTGTTTGGCCGAAACTATGACGTACCAAGTGGAGACAAGTTGCGATAAAACGAAGGTGTAAGACCTGCTTCTGCGCGGGCTAACTCATTAAATGGTGGTTTGATCCGACCATGAAAGTTGATTTGAATGAGTTTACGAAACGTCGCTGCTGGGTCCTTTTTTTCGCGTGAACATAAAAATCGAAACCATTTTGCCCCGATGGCAACATGCTTTTTCTCATCTTCATAGATGATGTCCAACACATCAGCACTTTCGTGATCTCGCGTTTGTCGCATCTTGGCTTGTAGAGGCGGGGTAACGTCCAACCCACGTGCTTCCAATACCAAAGGAACAACAGCAAGGCGCGCGGTTAGATCGTTGCGCGTATCGTGCGCTGCTTCCCATAAACCGTCATGCGCAACGTGATCGCCATAATCTGCGCCTAGCGCGATTAATCGCCCACGCACCAAATTAAAGTGCTTTGCTTCCTCAAAAGCAACCTGCATCCAATTATCAAAAAAGGACCTTGGCATCGGGTGGGAGGCAAATCTAGCAACGATATCAAGTGCTAAATCAGTTGCATTAAGCTCAATATGCGCAATTGCATGCATGAGCTTCACACGGCCTTCAACGCTCTTTATGGAGCGGCGCTCAACTTGCATTGGTGGCACAAGAACGGGTTTTTCCGGACGGCCGGGTCGATCTGCAATTGTCTCATCAAGCGGAGAGCGCAAAGATATTTTTTTGGCAAACCATCTTTTGGCAATATCCTGAGCGATCATCGTCTTTTGATCAAGATCGGCTGATTTTATTGCTTTGACCGCGCCATCACGTAAAGAATGGCACGGAAAGTTTTCATCGTTCTGGTCTGTCAATTGCAACTATCCAAGCGCTTGAACGGCTTCTAGAACCGCATCAACATGACCAGGGACTTTTACTTTACGCCATGCATGTTTCACAACACCATTTTCATCAATTACAAATGTTGAGCGTTCAACGCCCATATATTTTTTGCCGTACATGCTTTTTTCTTTCCAAACACTATACGCATCCAGAGTGGTTTTCTCTTCATCGGATGCAAGTATCACTTTAAGATCATGTTTATCGATGAACTTATCATGCTTTTTAACCGGGTCTGGAGACATCCCGATAACAACAGCGCCGGCTGATTCAAATTCGCCAAGTTTTGCCGTGAAATCTATTGCTTCAACGGTGCATCCCTTCGTGTCGTCTTTCGGATAGAAAAACAGCACAACCTTTTTGCCTTTGTAATCCGATAATTGCACAGTTTCGCCACCATCTCGTGGTAATTTGAAGTCTGGGGCTGTGGAATTTTCAGTAACTTCACTCATCTTGTGGTCCTTTTTGAAAAAATGCGTTCATGACGGCTTAAATCAACATGATCAGCCTGTTCATGAGCCTATAGGTTATGTAGAAGTATTACGCTTTGAGGAAGTGAATAGATTTTCATTTTTGGGTTGGTCAACAAGATTCTACAACGCAGGTTAGATAATCGGTAAAGGAGACACGCGAACACATGTCGCGCAATCGTTTAAAAGACTTTTGTTTATCATGCGGACATTGGTTCTCATGGGCCGTGATTTTTATCATCGCAGCTGCGGTTGTTGGTCTTTTATCCTTGCAGTTTGGCTTGCTAGACCGTGTTGTTTCTAACTACGCTCAAAGCTCTTTCCAAACCATTGTCGGCGATAGCAGTGCTGCAAAAGTTGATCGCACAGTGTTGCGATTAACAGGCGATGGACATTTAGCCATTGAAGCGCGGGATCTAAACTTATCGCAAAATTACAATAATTCAGAACTTGCAGCAGATGAACAACTCGCAGCGATTGCAGCGGGAAAAGAACCCAATACTAATCCTCAATTTCAGATGAGTGTTGCAAAAGCTCAACTCAAACTAGATCCATTCGATTTAACGCAAGGTGAGGCTAATATTACGGCCGTTGAAGTATCAGATGTTGATTTGGTGTTTAACGCTCAAACCATAACTGACGAAACACCAGCCATGGAGATGCCTCAAATTGATAGGATTGAACAGGCCGTGGATAGCTTGTTCCTGGTTTTAAATCAGTTGGAAAGCCAAAGAGCGCTGCAAAATGCAAATGATGTTGTGTTTAATAATGTGCGGGTTGATCATCCTGTCGCAAATAGATTTGGCGGCCTAATACTTGAAGAAATCAAAGTAGAAAAGGACAAGGGCGAGATCCTGGCGCTTTCAGGTTCTGTTTTACTTGGTGATCAAAAGCTTGAACTTAATATTGATCAATCTAAAGAGGGTACGCGCAAATGGATCAGCGTTCAATTGAGCGAGATCGCAATTGATTTTGAAACCAATGATACCAACCCGAAATTTAGATCCGGTTTGGTTACAAAGATTTCAAGCATTTTAGAAATTGGTCAGGCCACAACATCAGAGAAAACCAGTGTAACGGCAAATCTAAAATTTGCACCGGGCACGCTTAAAATGGGTGGTGAAAACACTGAGTTAAATGCATCTGAGTTAAACGTTGCCTATGATCCCGAAAAAAAGTCTATTGAGCTTTTATCCTCTAAATTCTCGGTTGCGCGGTCGCAGTTCCCACTTGTCGGTGGTATTATTAATGCTGAAAATTTTGATGGTGGATCTGGCAATGGACAGGGCAGTGGGCTGGGCAGTGGACCGACCAGTGGTCTTGTCTTCGATTTGCTTATCAAAGATGGCTATTTATCGCCTAAAGACACCAATGAAGAGCCCGTTGAATTTTCTGCCAAAGCATTTGGTCATTACGATTTTTCAGCCAACACGTTAGTTGCTGAGGAATTGTTGGTGACAACAGGACCCGATTATGCAGCCGGAAACGCTGTCTTTAAGTTCTCTGATGGGCAATCTCCGGAAATAAACTTATCGCTTGATGTGCCTCGCATTCAAACATCTGTTGCAAAGCAATTCTGGCCGTTTTGGTTGGGGCGCGGGACCCGCGGTTGGGCGACCAACAGTATCTATGGTGGTGAAATCAATAATCTAAAACTTTGGCTTCATATTGATACAGGACGTTTTTCAAGTCCTATCCGTCCAATCCGTCATACTGCAGAAGACTATCAAGTTGACTATGATTTCAAGAATGCACGGGTCAATATCGTTGGCGAAATACCGCCCGTTCGCAATGCCTTTGGTAGCATGAAGCTTCGTGGCGGAGAGATCGTTGTCAAGATTGATGAAGGTGCATCTTATTTCTCGTCAGACCGAAAAATGGATATCATTGGCGGTGAAGTTGTCATTGGTAATACGTATAATGTCCCGTTGATGGCAGATATTGATATCAATTTATCTGGTTGGGCCGATGCTGCCGCAGAATTGATAAGTTTTGAACCCATTGATGCGCTTGATGAAGTTGGTTTAGAACCTGATGATATTTCCGGATTGGTCGATGCAAATGTTAAGGCAACATTCGGCCTAATTCAAAGTCAAAATCCGCCTGATCCGGTTTGGGATGTGACATTGGCGCTAAACGGCGTTGACATCAAAAAGCCTATTGAGGGCTATAACTTAAACAATATCAACGGCACATTAGATGTTGATTTGGAAAAGGCTGTTCTTGAAGCAAAGATGAAAGCTGATGGGGTCAATGTAACCGCAAGTATTATCGAGCCAGTGCGAAATTCAGGTGTGGTACCTGAACGAAAACTAAGCGGAACAATAAACGACAAAGAACGGGCGCTCTTAAAGCTTGGGCTCGACGATATCATATTTGGTAATGCAGATTTCACCATCACGCAAATAGCAGAAAATAGAGATAGCGTTGAGCTGAACTTAAAAAACAGCAAAATTGTAGCTCCGGGCACAGGATGGGTCAAATCTAAAGGTATAGCGGCGCAAGCGAGCTTTCAACTCATACAAGATGGCGACGATTTAGAAGTTGAAAACTTTAAATTTGGTGGCAAAGGCTTCTCCGCTCAAGGTAAGATATCTCTTGATGAAGGCGGGATGAAATCTGCCAAATTCACAAGTGTGAAATTAGCACCCAAAGATAATTATAATTTCAGCCTATCTCGAAAATCTGGCGGCTATACGGTCACCGTTGGGGGTGAAGCATTTGATATGCGTCCCTTGATCACGCAAATTAAAGCAAATAGCGAACAAGCGCGCAAACAATCCAAAAGTGAAGCCAGTTTTGATTTAACCGGCAAAGTTGGCAATGTATACGGATTTGGTGGCGAGCATTTAACCAACGCAACCATGCGCTATGCAGAAGAGCAGGCCATACCTATTCTTGCTGAATTCACTGGACGCACGAAACTGGGTGGATCGGTTGCAGCGCGTATGTCGGGTGACGTGAAAAATGAGCGTATTACAGTCGCGAGCGACGATTCGGGTAGTTTCTGGCGCTTCTTTGATATCTATGCCTATGTGCAAGGCGGTTCACTTGATTTGGTTATGACGAAATCTGGTGAAGAACCTTATAAGGGTGAAGTGCTGATCAGAAAATTCAAAGTGATCGGTGATGAGCGATTAAAAACACTCGTGTCCACGCGCGCAAGCGAGAAAGAGCGCAGTTTAAATGAAGCGCTCAAAGGGCGGCTTGATGTTAGTCGTGTGAATTTTGATTTAGCCGATATCCGGGTTCAAATGGATAATGGCGTTATGTTTATCGATGATGGTATTGTGCGTGGTGCGCAAATTGGCGCTGCATTTTCTGGGTTGTTATATGATCAGGACGACAACACAGATATGGCCGGAACATTTATGCCCGCATATGCATTGAACAGATTCTTTGGAGAAATACCCGTTCTTGGTGCTTTACTTGGTAATGGTAAAGATAAAGCTCTACTTGGCATAACTTTCCGTGTATCGGGAAGCTCGGACAATCCAAGAGTACAGGTCAATCCTTTATCGGTTGTCGCGCCAGGCGTTTTTAGAAACATTTTCGAATTTAGAAAATAGCATATAAAAAGCGGCCAGATCGTAAGAGACCTGACCGCTTGAATTCATCGAATAAATTTAACCTAGCTTGGGCGAATAAGAACGTGTTTCTTTTTGCCCATAGACAGTTTGATCACACCTTCATCGCTTGTTGCATTATCAGTAATCATTGTCCGCTCGTCAGTCACTTGATTGTCGTTGATTTTGATCGCACCACCTTTAATGTGACGACGCGCTTCACCGTTTGAGCCCGCAAGTCCAGCGCTTACGATTAAAGACAATAAACCAACACCATCTTTTAATTCGCTAGCAGCCACGTTTATGCTCGGCAGATCCTGCGCAACTGCACCTTCTTCAAACGTTTTTCGTGCTGTTTCAGCTGCTGTTTCCGCCTGTGCACGACCATGTGCCATCGCAGTGACTTCAGTTGCCAATATCTTTTTAACTTCATTGATTTCACTGCCACCAAGTGCAGATAAACGATTGATCTCGTCCATCGGCAATGTTGTGAACAATTTTAAAAACTTAGTAACATCAGCATCTTCTGTATTGCGCCAATATTGCCAGAAATCATATGTCGATAGCATATCTGAATTGAGCCAAATCGCGCCATTTGCAGATTTACCCATTTTGGCACCAGAAGAGGTGGTCAACAAAGGCGTTGTAATCGCATATAGTTGTTTGGTACCCATTCTGTGTCCAAGATCAATACCATTGATGATATTCCCCCATTGGTCAGAGCCACCAAGTTGAACACGACAATCATGACGTTTTGCGATTTCAACAAAGTCATAGCCTTGTAAGATCATATAGTTGAACTCAAGGAATGAAAGCGATTGTTCGCGATCTAGTCTAAGTTTTACAGATTCAAACGCCATCATGCGGTTGACTGAGAAGTGGCGACCCACATCCCGTAAAAACTCAAGATAGTTGATGCCTTTGAGCCATTCTGCATTGTTGAGCATAAGTGCATCTGTTTTGCCATCACCATAGTGAAGGTAATTGGCAAAGATTGTTTTCAAACTTGCAATATTTTCGTCAATCTTTTCAAGTGTCATTAACTGACGTGATTCATCTTTAAAAGAAGGATCGCCGACCATGCCTGTGCCGCCGCCCATGAGTGAAATGGGTTTGTGGCCTGTTTGCTGCAACCAATGCAAAAGCATGATCTGCGTGAGGGAGCCTGCGTGCAGGCTTGCAGCGGTGGGATCAAAGCCAATATATGCAGTGACCGTTTCCTCTTGGAAAAGTTTATCAAGGCCTTGATCATCAGACGTTTGATGAATGAAGCCTCGCTCAGAAAGCGTATGGAGGAAATCGGATTTAAACTCAGACATAGGAGTTACCTTTTGGTCGGTTATCGCGCGAAATTACAATAGAATTAGAATTGATTTCAAAAGACGAATTGCGCATAGTCTTTTCAAACCAAGCCGCGTTTAACACTGTTTTAAAATGATTTCACCCCTGTCTTTTCAATATTATTAATATCCGGAACTCAAAATGAAACACAAAGGCAGACAAGAGGCTGATAAAGCGATGAACGCAATTGGTCTGATGTCAGGCACATCATTGGATGGTATTGACGTTGCTCTGCTGCGTTCAGATGGTTTAAACGAGCTAGAACGTGGTCCGTTTCTCACCGTTCCTTATAGTGAAGCGTTCCGCACAAAATTAGCACAATCGCTAGAAACAGCTTTAGCGATAAAAAATCGCAATGATCGTCCCGGCAATTTATCTGAAATTGAAACGGAATTGACCGATCTTCATGCAGATGCGGTTACTCAATTTTTGAAGGTCAACGCATTAAGAGCCTCTGACATTGATTTGGTTGGGTTTCATGGACAAACAGTTTTGCACAAACCCGACGAGGCGCTGACCGTTCAATTGGGAAATGGCTTACAGCTTGCAAATAAGCTCGGAATGCCGGTGGTGTATGATATGCGATCCAATGATACGGCCAATGGCGGGCAGGGCGCCCCGCTTGCTCCTGCCTATCACAAAGCACTTTCTGCCAATCTTGACCCTCAATGGCAGGGGCTTAGCCCTGTGTGCTTTGTTAATATAGGTGGGATTTCAAATCTCACATATATTGATGGTAACCAGCCACCACACGCTTTTGATTGCGGGACAGGCAATGTGCTGATTGATCAATGGGTGCATGCACATAAGGGTATTGCATTTGATGAAGATGGGAAGATCGGGCGCGATGGATTTATCGATTATGATATTGCGCGTCAGTATATTGAACCGATGGCCGAGAAACTTGATCGTGGTATCTCGCTTGACCGATTGGATTTTAAACCACTTGAAAAAGGTAAGTTGAGCCTACAAGATGGTGCCAAAACGCTTGCTTATATCACCGCGCAATTGATTGCGAAGTCTCAAGATCGCTTACCCAAAAAGCCCAAATTGTGGGTCTTGTCGGGTGGAGGCCGCTTGAACAAAACCATCGTCAGTGAATTGCATGAGGCGCTCGATATCTTACCAAATGCAAATGAAAACCGCATTATTAAGTCGGAAGATTTATCGATTTCAGGTGACGCGGTAGAGGCCGAAGCTTGGGGGTATTTGGCAATTAGATCCGTTAAAGGCCTGCCTCTAACTTATCCCACAACGACCGGTGTTTTGAGCGAATGCGTCGGCGGTGTAGTACAAATGCCTACCGAGAACTCATAAACTCGATTAATACTTGTGAAATACTAAAACTGTACTTTTCTCGGTAACGAATGGGTAACGTTCGTTGGTCGATGTTTCTAAGTCTATATTTTTATTGCCAAATCTTGGTAGGTAAAGCCGGACAAATACGAAAGATATACAGTTGCGGGTTCTTTTTGGTATTAATATTTTTATCTGTATCGCAGTGATAGCGGTGCCGATTCTAATGCCAAAGAATGATCGTGTTGCCATAATTACCCCGCCATGGGGCAAAAGTGGCGAAATCCTCTCAGTCATCGATAAAGCAGATGGTGCGTTGGTCAACACTGGTCGCCGCGATTGGATTGCAGTGGTTTCACCGCAAACTCAAAACTCAAGCATCATTGAAGAAAACGAGAATGCCAACGCCACGAGTGGTTTTGTGGCGAAGTTGTATCAGGCAGGTGCCTGGCTTGTCATCGACGGGTCAATTGCATCTGCGTGCCTCATTTAAGGATTAAATAAATGAAAACCATATCGGATATTAGAAATATTGGCATGAAGGTGCTTATCGTACTTTTGTGGATTAATGCTGCACTGGTCATAACAAGAGTATTCTTTGTCGGCCATGAACTTGCAACAGTGTTATCACTTGGTGCGATTGTTATGGCTGGTATGGGTACACTTTCATGGCGCTTTGATAAAAAGGGCGAAATAGCACGTGCAACGATGGGCTTGACCCAAGCTGCATTGGTGTCGTTGCTTGTCGCTTCGTTCTCGGGTTCAAATCTGCAAATTGACATGCACATGTATTTCTTTGCGATGTTAGCGATTTGTGCAGCGGTTGTCGATTGGCGTCCCATTCTTGCATTTACCGGTCTAACAGCGGTTCATCACACGGTACTATATTTTCTCATTCCTGCAGTTGTCTTCCCAGGTGAAAGCTCAATTGTTCGCGTTGGGTTGCACGCACTTATTCTTGTCGCTGAAGCTGGCGTTCTATTGGCGCTGACAACAACGATGTGGAGAGCATTCGCATCTGCAAGCCAAGCCATCACGGGTGCACATGCAGCGCAAGCGGATGCCGAAAAGCACTCACGCTCAGCAGAAGCTGCACAAAACGAAGTCACGGCTGCTCAAGAGCAACGTGATGCAGAAAAAGCAATGGAAACCGCCAAACTTCAAAATGTTATTGATGCATTAGGTACAGGGCTTTCAAAACTAGCGCAGGGCGATGTGACTTACCGTATGCGTGAGCAGTTTGATGGGCCGTTTGAGCAATTAAGTGAAGATTTCAATTCATCTGTCCGTAAGCTTGAATTTGCTTTGTCATCAGTTTCACAAACGGCAAAACACTTGTCACGTGGCACAGGTGAGATGAGCCAATCTTCAGATGAACTTGCCCATCGTGCTGAGCAGCAAGCAGCAGCATTGAACGAGACAGGCATTGCGGTTGAAAATATTTCATCATCAATTGAAAAGACTTCGCAAAAGGCAAATGAAGCTGGTACTCGCGTTGCAGATACGAAAGAGAAAACCGCGCATTCAGCGAAAATTGTCGCAAATGCAATTTCAGCTATGGATGAAATCAAGCAGTCTTCTGAACAAGTTGGTCAGATCATCAACGTGATCGATGAAATTGCTTTCCAAACCAACCTTCTTGCGCTTAACGCAGGTGTAGAGGCTGCGCGTGCTGGTGAGGCAGGCAAAGGCTTTGCGGTTGTTGCACAAGAGGTTCGTGAACTTGCTGGACGTTCAGCAAATGCTGCGAAGGAAATTCAACAGCTTATCGATAAATCGGAAAAGCAAGTCGCCAATGGTGTGAGCCTTGTTAATGATACTGGTTCAACGCTTAAGGTCATTGAAGATGAAGTATTCCATATCAATGAATTGATCTCTGAAATGGCCTCAACATTTAATGAGCAAGCATCTGGTGTTCGCGAAGTAAATATTGCAGTCAGTGAGATGGATGGTGTGACCCAACAAAACGCCCAAATGGCTAAGCAGTCCACACAATCAATTCAAGAGCTCTCAAACGAAGCTGAGCGCTTAATCGATTCGCTATCAGTATTTACGGTTCATGAAGACTATCAGGGGGCCGGCAATACAAACCCTGCAACGAGCCTTGCAAAGGCAAGTTAACTCAAAGCTACACGTTTAATAAGACAATCAGCCTCCGATGAAGATCGGGGGCTTTTTTACATGTCTTGCTGCATAACAAGATATTTCGTTTCAAAACCTGCTTTTGTGAAGCAGTGTTCAGAAGCCTTATTAAATGACCAATAGTCGATGGCAAGAATTTCAGCGCCAGAGTTCCGTGCAAATCGCTTCACATGATTTATCAAATATGTACCAATGCCTGATTTCCGAAAGCCATTTGCGACAACCAATTGACCAATATCGACGCGCTTTTGCTGATATTGAAATATAGATTCGCTTTTCAGCTTTATTGTAAATTGAACGTACCCACATATACGACCTTCAAATTCAGCAAAAATGAGAAACTGTTCATCGTCGTTGAACAAATCGTCCAAAAACATCTGGAAGTGATTATCCCAAAGTGGAGGCTTAAAAATCTTAGGTTCCGCTGCCAGATGAATATTCTGCACCTGCTCAAAAAGCTCGAATATTATGTCGCTATCTTCCGGGCGTGCAGCGCGAAATGAGATGTCTTTCTCATGTATCATTTTTATTTCTTAACCTGATTGAAATGCCTCAACTGCACAAAAAAACCGCCATTGAGGCGGTTGATATAAACAAAGAAAATCGCCCTCTCTATTTTGAGCAGTAACAATGATTTTTGCGATTTGTAATAATTCTTTGCATAACTAAGCAGTAGAGGAGGCAGAACGCCTATGCAAGGCCGGGTTCGACAGCGATTTTATGGAGAGAGGCAATGGTGGGCGATAAGAGACTCGAACTCCTGACATCTTCGGTGTAAACGAAGCGCTCTACCAACTGAGCTAATCGCCCATTGCGGTGTCCCGTTTAGGCGCTTCCTAAGATAAGTGCAAGCAAAAAATTCAAGAAAATGAAAGAAAGTGGTGTGTTTAAAAAAATGACATAGTTTTGTAAAAAAGGTCAACAAATGTGCTTGACACTTTCCGCGATTAAGCTTAATCACCCGCTCATGGTTTTGAACATTCAAGGCCATAACGAAAAATGTGCGGGTGTAGCTCAGATGGTTAGAGTGTCGGCCTGTCACGCCGAAGGTCGCGGGTTCGAGCCCCGTCACTCGCGCCATTTTTCGCTTTAATGTGACACAATCTTAAGACAACTAGTTCAAATAACATTCCCTTATCGGGAACCACATGCGTTTGCGTGCTTTTCGTGATTCTGGTTGATATTTATATTGTTTGGTCCAGACGCTCGATTCGACAGCGCTTTGTACAATTTAGGCCAATAAAACTTTTGATATTCTCAAAATACCTTTTGTCAGATGCGTTTTGACTGGCTACCTTATCTATGAACAATAGATTGTGGCGCTAAGGTAATTAGCTTTATTTGGATATTTCGATGGCCGACGACAAAAAACAGCCGGACTCAGCCTCCGAACTTGACCAAAGCAATGACGATATCGCACTTGCTGATGTAAAAAGCGAAGTCTCTGAGCAAAAAGACGCTGACATTTATGATGATGAGGGACGTATTCGCTCTGATTTCCGTAAATCTGTTGCGGCCTCGCTTGATGCCAGTGATGTTGACGCATTAAATCAGTTTGTTGAGGGACTTCACGAATCTGAACTTGGTGATTTGATCGAATCGCTCAAACCAGAGCGCCGTCAGAAACTTGTTGAACTTTTGGGTGATTCTTTTGATTTTGCTGCACTGACAGAAGTTGACGAGGCAATTCGCGTTGAAATCGTTGATGCAATACCCAATCAAGATGTTGCCCGCGCGATTGGTGAGATGGATTCCGATGATGCGGTGTTCATTCTGGAAGATCTTGACGAAAAAGATCGTCAGGAGATTTTGGAATACTTGCCATTTATCGAACGGGTTCGCCTGAAAAGATCGCTTGATTATCCTGAAGATAGCGCTGGCCGCCGCATGCAAAGTGAATTTGTCGCTGTGCCGCCATTTTGGACCATTGGTCAGGTGATCGATTATATGCGCATTGATAAAGACTTGCCCGAGCGTTTCAGCCAGATATTTGTGATTGACGCGACTTATAAGCTTGTCGGCGATATTGAGTTAGACCGTATTTTGCGCACAAAACGCCATGTGCGTGCCGAAGATATTATGAACGATTCTATTCACCCTATTCCTGCCCAAATGGACCAGGAGGAAGCTGCTATAGTCTTTGAGCAATACGATTTGTTATCCGCAGCGGTGGTTGACCATAATGATCGCCTTGTTGGGGTACTCACCATTGATGATGTGGTTGATGTGATCCACGAAGAGGCTGAGGAAGATATTAAAGCGCTTGCGGGTGTTGGTGATGAGGAATTGTCCGATAACGTCATGGCGGCGTTTAAATCTCGTTTTACCTGGTTGTTTATCAATCTGGTGACCTCGATCTTCGCATCGGTGATTATTGGCTTATTTGATGCCACTATCCAGCAAATGGTCGCGCTGGCTATCCTCATGCCAATTGTGGCATCGATGGGCGGTAATGCTGGTACGCAAACCATGACGGTTACCGTCAGAGCGCTCGCAGTCAAAGATCTTGATATTTATAACGCTGGGCGCATTATTCTGCGTGAGGCAGCTGTTGGTCTTTTAAACGGGGTTATATTTGCCGTTCTGATCGGCGTTGTGTCAGCTGTGTGGTTCGGCAATATCGATTTGGGTGTTGTTATTGGCATTGCGATGATCATCAATATGATTTCAGCTGCTCTCGCTGGTATTCTACTACCACTTATCCTTGATAAAATGGGCTTTGATCCGGCTATTTCTTCAACGGTGTTTGTAACAACTGTTACTGATGTGATTGGTTTCTTCGCGTTTTTAGGTTTGGCGGGTTATTGGTTTGGGATGATGTGATTAATGGTCAATCATTATACAATATCTCAGCTCACCAAAGAGTTTGATATCTCCACCCGTACATTGCGGTTTTATGAGGATGAGGGACTGTTACAGCCAGAACGGCGAGGGCGCACACGACTTTATTCGCCCGCCGATCGCCGTCTGATTGTCAAAATTCTAATGGCAAGGCGAGTTGGGTTCTCAATTTCTGAGATATCAGAGTTATTAAAACTTGATTTGTCGCTGCCTAATACCGCAAAGCAGCTGAAAATAGTAATGGATCAGCTTGAAAAGAAACGACAGGAGCTGCGCGCCCAGCGTCGTGATTTAGAAGCTATGGTGGATGAATTGGATAATCTAGAAGACGCTTGTCTGGCTAAGCTCGCTGAGATCGGTGTGAGCACCTAATTAATTCAATATCTGCGCGGCCAACCAAACCAATCCCAATAGAATCGGCTGGTGTAAAAGATATGTCGCCAAACTATGACGCCCCGCAAAACTCAATGCTTTGCTAAATATGTTCTGCGGCGGTGATTGACGATCAAGCAAATTTTCAAATAACCCCTTTGCTTTACTATGTTTTGCAACTGCCATTCCGATTAAAAATGGCGCCAGCCAAGGCAATAGGGGCACATAATCATTAGAACGAGGAATGTTGGCGTTTAATCCAACCCACCAAAGCAGAGGCGTATCAAATACCTCAGAGCGTAGATAAAACGGCGCAAGGAAAACCAAAACTGCCAACAGTATTAAAAGTACCGGTGGTAGTTTTCGCAAGAACAGACCAATCACGCTTGCAGCTGCAATTGAATGCAATATCCCAAAGAAAATGGGCGCGTTTGGCATGGCGTAATAAGTTGAAGCAGAAATCACAGCCGCAGCGCCAACAAGCCAAATCATGCGATTTATAAACGACTTAACACGAACAACCGGATTATGACCCAATATGAGGCTAATGCTAGCCAGAAACAAAAAACTTGATGCTATGCATCGCGCAAAGGTTTTCCATTCAATGGTGGATGTTAATCCTGCTTCAACAAAGCCGAAAAATTCTAAATCCCAAGTGAAATGAAATATCGCCATTGCGATTATGGCCACAGCGCGTGCGTAATCTATAAGATGAAGTCGCTTTGTTGGTGCAATTGTTTGCGCGTAATCAGTCATCTGCCGACCAGCCATAAAGCCAGTCTAACCCGCGACCAAGGCTTTGTGGTGATTTGCGGGACAAAACAAGATTTCGTCCCCATTTAATTGGCCCGATGGCATGATAGGCAAAGCGATTAAATGCTGTACGGCTTTTCACCTTAGAAAGGCGTATTTTCCGTTTTTTCTCAAACGATTGCAGCATATCGGATATTTGATAGGGACTATCAGTGACCATTTTGGATAAAAGATACCCGTCTTCTATCGCCATAGCAGCCCCCTGGGCAGAAAATGGCATCATCGCATGCGCCGCATCACCAATCAGCACCATGTCGCGCCCATTGTTCCATGTGCCATCGGTCACTTGATTGATCGGCCAGCAGCCCAGTTGCGTTGCTGATTGGAGCATATGGACTGCATTAGGATGCATATCGTATCGAGAAATTGCCTTATCGAATTTAATCGTCTCAGGTTTGTCGTTCTTGTCCCGGGTAACAAAGATAACGTTGCTGTTACCATTGTCATCGGCGGGATAAATCGCTGTATGGTTTGATGCACCCATCAAAACGTGGATGCTGCGTGAGCTGCTAATTTCAGGCGGTAAATGCGCGCGTGCGGACAGATCAGCATTAAAACGCCAAGCAATATAATTGCCAAATTTAGGGTGGCCAGTCAGTGGCATAACCTTGCGAACTGATGACCAAACACCATCAGCGCCGATTATGAGGTCTGGTTTCACACCCATTTTGCCAGAAATATCATTTGAAAGACGGTTTGGCCCACCAAAATTTAAATTGCTTGAAAGATGTAACGTGCAATTCTCATCCGCTGAGACCGCTTGATGCAGAACATGTTGGAGATCTGCACGCCGCAGAACAGCATAGGGCGCACCCCATGAATTTTTAGCAAGCTCTGAGATTGGAACTTCGGCAATAATCCGAAGCGTCTGCGCATCTGTTAGTTTAACTGAATGTGGTTCAATCCAAAGTTTTGCGAGTGCATCCTCAAGACCTAAGGTCTGAAGTATCTTTGTAGCATTGGGTGATAATTGAATGCTTGCACCAATTTCGGTGAGTTCTTCAGCTTTTTCAAATATTTGCACATGTGCGCCAGCGTGCGACATCGTCAATGCAGAAACCAGTCCTGCAATGCCGGCTCCAACAATTGCGATATTTAATTGATTTTCGTTTGATGTTGACCCCTCAGACATTCAAACGACCTCAATCAGGCAGTCTGCTCTTCTTCCCAAAGGCAGCCAAACGGTGTTGATTCGTTATGGCCAACCTCAGGAACGTATTTATAAAGCGTTGAGCAATAAGGGCAGACGATTTCTGTCGCATCGCCCATCTCAAGATATTCATGAGGGTGGTCAAATGGAGGTTTTGCACCAATACACATGAATTTCTTGGTGCCAATCTCAATTGAGGGATATCCGGCGGTGTTGTGGAAATAAGGCATTTTGTGACCAGCCATGATGTCGTGCTCCCGTATCTAGGCATATTCGTTGGCACCATCTTTAAACCTTCGTATCGAAAATGTGTAGGCAAATATGTAGACACTCACACAAAAACTTGGCAAAGCTTCAAGTTAACGAACGAAATATTCAAAAAAAGACGATGTTAGTATGGTAGCTCAACCTGTTGAAATGAAGATGTTTAACTCAAATGGGGTCAATATTGCTTGGTTTGAAGCCGGCCCGCAAGATGGCGATGTAGTTATGCTTATTCACGGATTTGCATCATCTGCGCATGTCAATTGGGTTTATACAGGCTGGGTTAAAACGCTCACCGATGCAGGATATCGCGTCATTGCCTTTGATCATCGCGGACATGGTAAAAGCGATAAGCCCCATGATAGTGCGGTGTATACCCCTGATCATATGGCAACTGATGCTATCAATCTGCTTAAATCACTTAGTATCGAAGAAGCACACTTCTTGGGCTATTCCATGGGCGCGCGCGTTTGCGCCTTTATTGCTAAATCTGAACCGCAATATGTCAGATCTTTAACCTTTGGCGGGCTTGGTATTGGCATGGTTGAAGGCGTTGGCGATTGGGATGTGATTGCAGATGCATTACTCGCACCATCACTTGATGATGTCACCGATGAACGTGGACGCATGTTTAGAGCTTTTGCTGAGCAAACAAAAAGTGATCGGTTTGCACTTGCCGCATGTATAAAAACCTCACGTGTGCTGGTCACAGAAGATGAAGCTTCGCAGATGTCGATGCCAACGCTTATTGTTGTAGGGACAAAAGACGATATTGCCGGTTCTCCAGATGAGCTTGCAGCGCTTATGCCAAATGCGGTTGCGGTTTCAATTGAGGGCAGAGATCACATGCTGGCGGTGGGTGATAAAGCCTTTAAAAAAGCTGTTCTTGAGCACATATCTCAATAATAATTGAGAGCATAATATTCATTATATTTGCCTCGTATTTATTCAAACACTTTAAAATTTACTATTTTTGTCATATTTATAGATGAAGATGATAGCAGTCTCGCGATCAAATCTGGAGAAAGATGATGAATACATCAGTTGAATCACTTGATAAAAACAAAGTGAATGCAATGGATCCAATTTGGGATACCATCCGCAAAGAAGCTGAGGAAGCTGCGCAAGCAGATCCTGTGCTGGCAACATTCCTTTATTCAACAATCCTGCAGCAGCCTTCACTTGAAGAAGCTGTTATTCACCGTGTCTGCGAGCGTCTTGATCACCCGGATTTGCCAGCCAGCGTTATTCGCCAAACCTATATGGAAATGTTAGCTGATGATCCAAGCTGGGGTGCAACACTGCGTGTTGATATCCAAGCCGTTTATGATCGCGATCCTGCTTGCAGTCGATTTATTCAAGCGATTCTGTATTTCAAAGGCTTTCACGCTATCCAAACACATCGTTTGGCGCATTGGCTTTGGAATAAAGGTCGTGTTGATTACGCGCTTTATCTACAATCGCGTTCTTCTGCGATCTTCCAAACAGATATTGACCCAGCTTCAAAGCTTGGCAAGGGATTGTTCCTTGATCATGCAACGGGCATTGTCATTGGGCGCACAGCAGTTGTTGGCGACAACGTTTCTATTCTGCAAAACGTTACTTTAGGCGGTACGGGTAAAGAAGGTGGCGATCGCCATCCCAAAATTGGCTGTGGCGTATTAATTGGATCAGGCGCAAAAGTGCTTGGCAATATCGAAATTGGTAACTGCTCGCGTATTGCCGCAGGTTCTGTGGTTTTAAAACCAGTTCCAGCAAATAAAACAGTTGCGGGCGTACCGGCACGCATTGTGGGGGAGGCCGGTTGCCAAGAACCGTCTCGTGCAATGGATCAGATGATTAATTCATCGTCTCAAGACGCATCAGCAGAAGATGGTGGATCGTAAAGAATACGCTTTAAATTTATCATCTCACGTGGCAAAAGACGTGAAACGAATCGCAAGTACGGAGAATGCGGCAGATGAACCCTGATGAAATCAAAAAACTAGATGCGTATCTAAAGCGTGTTTTTAATCCTTCTTTTGAAGTGCGCACGCGTCCTAAAAAGGATGATTCTGCAGAAGTTTACTCAGGTGATGAATTTCTCGGTGTTATCTATTTAGATGATGAAGATGGCGATCGCTCATTTAATTTCTCAATGGCGATCTTAGACGTAGATCTTTAAGTCTAAACACACAATCTAAATTTCTAAGCGGGCGGAAGGTGATTCTGCCCGTTTTTTCTATTCAGTATTTGTCTCCAATGCCGTTAAAACGATTGAAATCATTGATAGAAAATAAATGGATTATTCTAATCGATTTTATTCTGGCAAAATATTTATTCTTATGGGTAGAACATCAGAACTGCGGATGTTTTGTCCAATTTGTTAAGAAATTTGCATAATTGATCATTCTCGCATGACGCAATTTTATAGTTCCCACACGGAGATGAATGACCAATGGCGGAAAACAATTCGGAAGATCTTGATCTAGATCGTATTTTATCAATTGAAATTGCACGCGTTACAGAACGCGCAGCGGTTGCTGCTGCAAAGCTTCGTGGCCGCGGCGATGAAAAAGCAGCTGACCAAGTTGCAGTCGATGCCATGCGGACCGAGCTTAATAAACTAAATATCTCTGGTACAATCGTGATTGGTGAAGGTGAGCGCGATGAAGCGCCGATGCTTTATATCGGTGAAGAAGTTGGCACCAAAAACGGCCCTGAACTTGATATTGCGCTTGACCCACTAGAAGGTACGACAATCTGCGCCAAAAACATGCCAAATTCACTTGCCGTTATTGCCTTTGCCAATAAAGGTAAGCTGCTTTATGCGCCTGACGTTTATATGGATAAAATCGCGATTGGTCCAGGTTATCCTGAAGGGACCATTTCAATTGATGCGACACCTGCAGAAAATTTGGCGGCAGTTGCTAAGCATAAAGGCGTTGAAATCGGTCAGGTTTGCGCATGTATTTTAGACCGTCCACGCCATGCAAAATTAATCGCGGATGTGCGCGCTTGTGGC
This sequence comes from Lentilitoribacter sp., assembly GCA_039986595.1. Classification (GTDB taxonomy): domain Bacteria; phylum Pseudomonadota; class Alphaproteobacteria; order Rhizobiales; family Rhizobiaceae; genus Lentilitoribacter. The sequence continues at coordinate 131,615 of JBDWQJ010000003.1, read as the reverse complement.
GCTGCTGTGCGTTTGATTGGCGATGGTGATGTGGCAGGTGTGATCTACACAACAGATTCAGAAGAAACAGGCATTGATATCTATATGGGAACAGGCGGCGCGCCGGAGGGTGTGTTGGCTGCTGCTGCGCTTCGTTGCACAGGTGGTCAAATGCAAGGTCGCTTGTTGTTTAAATCACAAGATCAAATTGATCGTGCGGCGACAATGGGTGTCTCCGATCCTAATAAGGTTTATGATCTAACCGAGCTTGCCAGCGGTGATGTGATGTTTGCAGCAACAGGTGTGACCGATGGCGATATGCTGCAAGGCGTTCGCTTTAAAGGAAATGCTATTTCAACGCATACTTTTGTGATGCGGTCATCAACGGGTACTGTGCGCGAAATCAAAGCGACACACCGCGAAGGTCAAAAATTTGCATAGCAATTTCTAGATCAACAACACGTTGCAATTATCAACAGGCCTCATTATCAATGAGGTCTGTTTTTTTATGGCATTTAATATGCCCCACTCTTGAAGGTGAAATCTCGTGTCTGACAATGTCTTTATGGGCGTGGAAACCTCGCTAATTGGCCAAAAGTGGATTTCGCGGCTTGATAATATCGGGCAAAACACTGCACTGGATATCGCGCAAAAGACAAATATTCCTGAGCTGATTGCCCGTGTTATTGCAGCGCGTGGCGTAAAACCTGATGAAGCGGCGAGTTTCTTAGCGCCATCTATTCGCGATTTAATGCCGGACCCGTCAACAATGACAGATTGCGATGAAGCTGCTGGGCGCATTGTTCAAGCGGTTCAATTGGGTGAACGTGTCGCGATATTTGGCGATTATGATGTCGATGGTGCGTCATCATCTGCGCTGTTATCGCTTTTTTTGACGCATTTAAATGTTCCCAACGAGATATACATCCCAGACCGGATTTTTGAAGGTTATGGACCAAATCCAAATGCAATAGCCGAGCTTGTTGAAAAAGGCGCGCAACTCATTGTTACCGTTGACTGCGGGTCCACGAGTTTCGAAGCCTTGGAAAAAGCCAAAGAGCTCTCCTGCGATGTTGTTGTTATTGACCACCATCAGGTGGGGGATGAATTGCCTCCTTGTGTGGCGCTTGTAAATCCCAATCGCCAAGATGATCTTTCAGGGTTAGGGCATTTATGCGCGGCCGGCGTTGTGTTTATGGTTCTCGTTGCTGTGCAGCGATTGCTTCGCCAATCCGGCCATGAGGGCATAAAGGGCTTTGATCTGCTTGCCCACCTTGATCTCGTCGCTCTTGCAACGGTTTGCGATGTGGTGCCGTTAAAAGGCTTAAATCGAGCCTATGTTGTCAAAGGTATGATCGCTGCGCGCAAACAAGGTAATCCCGGTTTAGCGGCGTTAATGCGCATTGTTGGGATTGATGGACCCATCACGCCCTATCATTTGGGCTTTCTAATCGGCCCGCGCATCAATGCTGGTGGCCGTATTGGTGATGCGGCGCTCGGGTCGCGTCTATTAACGTTGCATGATGCATCAGAAGCAGATGAAATTGCCACGCATCTGGATGGTCTCAATAAAGAGCGTCAGGCGATGGAAGCCAAAATGCTTGAACAGGCAGAAGCTGAAGTCATGGCCGAAATGGCTGGTGGCGATGGCCCAGCTGTGATCGTGTCTGCAAATGATGGCTGGCATCCGGGTATTGTCGGGCTTGTGGCTTCTAGATTAAAAGATCGTGAAAACAGACCAGCCTTTGCAATTGCATTTGATCCATCTGGTAAAGGTTCAGGTTCAGGGCGATCTATCCCTGGATTTGATATCGGTAAGATGGTGCGCGAAGCGGTTGATTTGGGGCTTTTGGTCAAAGGCGGCGGCCATGCCATGGCAGCGGGCCTTACGGTTGAGAAATCAAAGCTTGGTGAATTGCGTAGCTATTTTGAAGAAAAGGCTGCCGATAACATTGCTGATCTAACGGCCACGCGCACATTAAAGATCGATGGTGCGCTCGCAGCATCTGGTATGACAACCGATCTGGTTGATATGATTGAGCGGGCAGGGCCATATGGGGCAGGCCATTCGCAGCCGGTATTCGTTTTGCCCAATCATATGCTCAAAGACGCACGCATTGTGGGCGCCAATCATGTCAAAGTCTCATTCTCAGGCATGGATGGCGGGCGCATAGATGGTATCTGTTTTAGAGCCGCAGATACAGAACTTGGCAAAGCATTTTTAAATGGCCGAGGACAAAGCTTTCATGTTGCAGGTAATATCAACATCAATTACTGGCGCGGCATGAAGCAAGTGCAAATCCGCGTGATGGATGCTGTGCGCGTGAGTTAGAAACGATTCTAACAGCACACCCCATCCTGAAAAATGTCACATGGCTATATTACACACTAGATATGGGTTGGTTTTGCCTCTATATCCTCTCAATCTATCGTAATTGCCTGTCATGAAGGACAAAAGCCATGCATTTCGCAAATATCAATGACGTTAACCTGCATTACCAAGTAATTGGTGCCCCTGAAGGTAAACCCACAATCGTGTTTGCAAATTCACTCGGGACAGATTTTCGTATTTGGCGCGATGTGATTGTGCGTCTCGTCGGTGATTATTCAATTATCACCTATGATAAGCGCGGTCATGGATTGTCAGATCTTGGTGACAGCCAAACCATGACGGATCATGTTGAAGATTTAGCTGGTTTGATGGATCATCTTGGCATCCAGAGCGCCATCATTTGCGGTGTTTCCGTGGGTGGTTTGATCGCGCAAGGACTTTATGCAACACGACCAGATCTCGTTGGTGCACTGATTTTGTGTAACACCGGTATGAAGATTGGTACGGATGAACTTTGGAATATGCGTATTGAGATGGTCGAAACGAAAGGCATTGCTGAAATTGCCGATGGCGTGTTGGCACGTTGGTTCACCAAAGGATATCGTGAAGATAATACTGCCGATGTTGCAGGATACGCCAATATGCTCACGCGCACACCGGCCAAAGGTTATACCGGAACCTCAGCTGCGATCCGCGATACAGATTTCACCGAACAAGCTGCTGAGATCAAAGTGCCAACGATTTGCATTGCCGGTGATCAAGATGGTGCGACACCGCCAGAACTTGTCAAAGCAATGGCAAAAACTATTCCAAATGCGTTTTATGAAGAAATCAAAGATTGCGGGCACATTCCATCGATTGAATGTGGCCAATACCTGACAGATGTTATGACAGCTTTCATGTCAAAGCTAACACGAGAATAGTCGCGTTTATTGCCTGTTTTCCATTCACAAGCGGCAAAATATGTGCATAATAGCTAATCATGGGTCAAAAAGTCTCATTTATCGATATAAATACCCGTTTTGACCAATTTGCGGACCATAGCGAATGATCGCCCTTAAGCAAGCCTTGATTGATCAACTTGCAGCAATTCTTATATGCTGCAATTGACATTCGAATTTATCGGCATATGAGAAGGGAAAACTTCGTTATTTAGAAACTGAGATTGGATACGTAGATGGCTAAGTCGCTCCACGGCAAAGAAATGGGGGCGGTTATGAAAGAAATACGTTTGCTTTTTGGCGTTCCTGATTGGGTGTCGAAAGTGACGTGGTCTACGTTGCGTGATGATTTGTTTGCTGCCTTCACCGGTGCTACAATTGTTCTACCTCAAGGTATCGCGTTTGCCGCTATTGCTGGCTTGCCGCCGGAATACGGTTTTTATACCGCAATGATCACCCCGATCATCGCTGCTCTTTTCGGCTCATCTTGGCACACGGTTTCAGGCCCAACGACAGCGATTTCAGCGCTTGTGTTTGCAGCGCTCGCGGGTGGGCACACACCCGGCAGCCCCGAATTTATTCAAGCCGTGATATTATTGACCTTCCTGGTGGGCATGTTCCAACTCATACTTGGTATTGCGCATTTGGGTGCCTTGGTCGACTTTGTGTCCCATTCAGTGATGACGGGTTTTATCACCGGTGCTGCATTGCTTATTGGCTTAAGCCAGGTCCGGCACGCACTTGGGCTCAATTTGCCTCGACCCGAAGATTTAGGCGAATTTGCCACAAAGCTATGGGAAATATGGCCCCAAGCCGATGCGGATAGTTTCATTATCGCGTTTTCCTCACTAGCCGTGGGCGTTTTATCTAAAAAGTTCTTTCCAAAACTACCAAACTACCTCATCGCTTTAGGTGCAGGCACGCTGGTTTATTATTTCCTTGGTTGGACAGAGCTTGAAGTTAAAACCGTTGGCGTCATCCCATCTGTGGTGCCTAGTTTTGCCATGCCAGCATTTGATCTAAGTGATATGCGTGATTTGGCGTCTCCTGCATTTGCGGTTGCTGTGGTTGGGCTTTTGGAAGCCATGTCGATTTCCCGCGCAATTGGTTTGCGTTCTGGTCAAGACATTGATGCCAACAGAGAGTTTACCGGGCAGGGGCTTTCCAATGTCGCTGGTAGCTTTTTCAACTGCTACCCAGGTTCAGCATCGTTAACCCGTTCAGGCATCAATTATGAAGCTGGCGCGAAAACTCCTCTATCAGCGGTATTTGCAGCGGTCTTCTTACTCGGCATCTTGTTGTTCGTTGCGCAGTTCTTTGCGTTTGTCCCGATCCCTGCAATGGCTGGTGTCATTATCCTAGTTGCGTGGAAGCTGGTCGATGTGCGCGAGATCAAGCATTTGATCACAACAAGTAAGACAGAATCATGGATTGCAGCGGTGACCTTCTTCTCATCCTTGGTCTTTGATCTTGAATTTGCGATCTATGCTGGTGTGCTTTTGTCACTTGCATTGTTTTTGAACAAATCATCGCGACCGCGCATCTCAGTGGGTGCACCTGATACCTCAACACCAAATCGCCGCTTTAGTAGCGTCGAGCGCTTGGATTTACCAGAATGTCCGCAACTCGTCATGGCACGTATTGATGGGCCTTTATATTTCGGGTCTGTTGAGTTTGTTCGCCGTAAATTGCGCACGATTGAATATGATCAACCTGAACAACGGCATATGATGCTGATTGTGAAGGGGATTGGCGAAATTGATCTGCCGGGGGCTGAATTGCTGATCGAAGAAGCAACGCGCCGCCACAAGCGTGGTGGGTCCTTCCATCTGCAGACGACCACGCCAAGGACGATCAATAAGCTTGGCCGCTTCCATGTGATGAAAGCACTCACCAAACACCACATCCACTTAAGTAAGGGTGAAGCGATCGCTGAGATTGTTCCGATGTTGGACGAGGATATCTGCGCGAATTGTAAGACACGTATTTTCCACGAGTGTTCAGGACGGCCTAACAATGCGCTCATGAAAGCCGTTGATGATGCGTTGGACGAAGATCCTGCTTCGGTTATTGATGTTGCTGCCAATAAGGCAGCCTCAGATACATCCGCAGGCGCCGATAAGCCCAAAGCATAGGGTTTCAGTTTTAATCATAGACAAGCACTACATCGTAGATCTGTGCCGGATATAATCGCATCCAGCACGTGCCTATTGCTGCTTGCAGCATGTTAAAGAGGTGGCCTAGCTGACTGGAGTGCAGAGTTGACGAAGACGCTGTTCTGATAGCTCTATGGCGATAACAAACAACATCCATCAATAAAGTGAAATTACTCAACTTATCGAGTACGCATGAAGCTAAAAACGGATGTGGGGATCAACATCAAATATATCTCATGTAACACTTGAGCTTTTCGCTCTAGTGTCTTCAAATCATGAGAATATTTGAAAAGTATGTATGGTACGCCCAACGGGAATCGAACCCGTGTTTCCGCCGTGAAAGGGCGGCGTCCTAGACCGCTAGACGATGGGCGCACAAGACATGGGCGCGTTATAGTCAGAGGATGCAAATCCCGCAAGCAGTATTTTGCGTTTTTTCAAAAAAAAATGACAATTTTGTAAAACTTTGGATTTACCGTAGGTTTCTCAAGGCTTTAGAGCAATCTTCGCACTGATAATTTTCTCGTACGAATGAGCTGGTGCTAACAATTAACTGATAGCACACCTAAAATTAAGCTGAATGGAGCGGAGATCTAAGGAATCGTTTGAATTAACGCCTGAACTAACACATGAACTAACACATGAACTAACGCTTGCGCTTGCGGCAGCGCCAGTTCCAATCACGAACTGATCCCGTATCAATATGAACCGATTGTGTATGACAATAAGTGCCAACGCCGCCACGGTCAGGCATTGTGCGAACAAATTTTGCCAATTCCCACTTGGTGACGCCTTTGATTTGTACATCAGCCGCTTCACATGTTGTGTGACGTGATCCGTTTGCACCGCCGATTCGTTTGTTATGTTTGGGTGAGCGATAGCCGCTCGTCACAATAACAGGCTTTTTGTAGTGCTTTTCAACCTTCTTGAGAAGGCGAACCAATTCTGGTTTAAAACATGCAACGTCAACGCGTTCGGTTTGGCGTTGCAGCGTCAACGGCGACAAGCGCGCAAGACCCGCAGCAGAAGCAACTTGAACTCGGTTGTTGTCTTTGCTTTTGTTTTTATCTTTAGATCCAAAAATGGATGAGAAAATTCCGCGTTTCTTTTCTTTACCAGCTGTTGCCCGTTCTGATGAAACAGGTGTCGCAGATGCAAGAGTAACTTTCCTCGCACTGGTAATTTGTGGCTTTTTCACTTCAGGCGCTGCAACTGGTGCTGCTGCCACTTCTTGGACGGCTGTTTTTTGAGCCGGCACTGAGGCTACCGCACGTGCTGGAGCTGGTTTTGCTTGTCTTTTAAACAATGATGAGAAGAACGCGTTGCCATCTTTGTTTGGGCGCGCCAAGCTTGTTGAAGCAGGCGTCGCTGTGGCCAATGAAGCAACCTGCGGATTTGCTACAGCAGTATTTGGTGTTTGAGCTGCGTAAATTTGGCCGTTTCTATCAAGTGCATTAATAGATGCGGGCGTTGTGGTGATCGTCTGCGCAGCAGCCGTTGCTACTGTTTGATCGGGCACACTATTGTAAGAACTTGCTAGTGCCGTTGTATTATCAGGAACAGGAATAGAACCGTTATAACCTAAGCTTGCAGTATCTTGCGGGGTGAGGGTATCATCTAATGGCTCTAGACCAACAGTCGTTGGGGCCAATTGAGTTGTTAAAGATGCATCTGTGCTGACACAGCCACTCACGCCTATTCCAATAAAAATCGGAACAATCGCAATACGACCAAGATGAGTCGTGCGGTGTATATAGCCCCTAAACTGACGCAACTAATTCCCCTATTCAATGCCGTCGCGACCGACGATTACCTGAGTGTTTACTCTAAAATACCCAATTTTAAAAGCCCGAGCGAAAAGCCAACTGCCTCGATTATGCCCAATACGGCCATAAATAAGGCGATATCGTGACGATACGGAGCTGAATGACCAAAATTGTTTAATTTACTTTCGGGTCCATCAAGTCTTTCGGATGCGATTCTAATTAACTAAGCTTACTCGTAGGTGGAGGAGCTGAATTTTTCGTAAATAGACAGTATTTTCCATCCCAACGGCTGTTATTGTGTATATGAGAATTAACTTCTTGATTAAATTATATTTTTTTACTTAAATCAAATGGCGTTGGTAAAGATTCGGCCTTGAAATCTGGGGATTGCGAGTTGAATTTTACCAAACAGGACTTGCCTAATGACAGGTTATAAATGTTAGTTTACAAATTAGAATCAATTTTAGTGATTTAATGTGTAGTGAGTGGGGTCACCAAGGATGGTGGATAAGACATCAACAGGAGGCGATGTAGATCAGGATGCTGTAACAGGCGATCCAGTTGATCTTATTGAAATTACCGGTGTTGTGAAGTGGTTTGATGTTGCCAAAGGATTTGGCTTTATTATCCCCGACAACGGAATGGAAGACATCTTGCTTCATGTTAGCTGCCTACGTCGCGATGGTTACCAAACCATCATGGAAGGCACGCGCATAGTTTGCGAAATCCAAAAGCGTGATCGCGGTTATCAGGCTTTCCGCATTGTTTCTATGGATACATCGACATCTGTACACCCATCTCAACTTCCTCCGGTGAAAACTCACGTGCAAGTTACGCCCACAAGCGGGTTAGAGCGTGCATTGGTCAAGTGGTTTAATCGCACCAAAGGCTTTGGCTTCTTAACGCGCGGTGAGGGCACCGAAGATATTTTCATTCATATGGAAACGCTAAGGCGCTACGGTCTAACTGAGCTTCGTCCAGGGCAAGTTGTGTTGGTGCGCTATGGTGAAGGTGATAAGGGTCTTATGGTCGCCGAAATTCATCCAGATATCGGTGCACCCTTTAACCAATCTCATTAAAGCTAAAATGAATCAGACAATCGAGCGTCCAATTAGGGCGCTTTTTTTGTGCCTAAATATCGAAGGTGTTGATCGTTTGGATAAATGGTCTTGTTTTGACAGCAGGGAAATAGGCCTTAATAATGGTGCAACGAACAAATAATTTAAAAAAATGAAAATAAGAGCAAACAAACGTCGATTTACAGTTGCGCACTGCTAATGACTTGTGTACATGAGCGGTCGTTGCAGTCGTCGGAGCGTAGCGCAGCCTGGTAGCGCATCTGGTTTGGGACCAGAGGGTCGGAGGTTCGAATCCTCTCGCTCCGACCAGCAACATAAATTGGTGTTGCTGGTCAGCTCTTATCAAGAAAGGTTTTAAATATGCCATCTGATACTCAAAGCTCAGCACGGACCGCAAAAATCTACCAACCAACTAAAAATGCAATGCAGTCGGGTAAAGCCAAGACGCATAAATGGTTGCTAGAGTTTGATCGTGTTTCAGCCAGAACGATTGACCCAATTATGGGTTATACAACCAGCTCAGACACACAGACACAAGTTGTCTTGAATTTCGATAACAAAGAAGATGCAATTGCTTACGCAGAGCGCGAAGGTATTAAGTATCGTGTGTTAACAGTCAATAAAGCGAAACGTCGCCAAATGTCATATACTGATAACTTCAAATATGACCGTCCGCAGCCTTGGACACACTAAGTTATATGGCAAAAGTTTGGTCCCGTAGCTCAACTGGATAGAGCACCTGCCTTCTAAGCAGGTTGTTGCAGGTTCGAGTCCTGCCGGGATCGCCAACTCTCAAAAACCACTTCGTTGTTTCAATAGGATTGAACCCGATTGTAATCAGATTTTAGTTTCATTCACTTTTGAATTGTACTAACTTTCTGTCAGCGAGGCGTATCCATGAAGCATCAGAAACCAAACTGCTTGGCCGATTTAGAACGAGCAATAAATAAGTTAGATTTCTATCGATTATTCAAATGCTTATGCGTTAAATATGAACTCGATCTTTTGACTGTATTTGACTTAAATAATTGGCCGGAAGAAACTGCAATCGAATCATTAATGGTGGTCGTGAACAAAGATGATTCGAATTTGGTCGATTTGGACGTCATTTCCATTTCACAAGACAATCTAATCTTCCATAATATGCGTAACGAGATGCTCCACGATATGTGGGATAGCCCAACGGTTAGTGAGCAGGTAAAATTTTGTGGTGATCTATCAAAATCTTTAGGAATTTCCGTTCCGTTGCACACGCCCAATGGTCGCCATTTTGGTATTTGGCTGGTTATGCAAAAAACGATTGCTGACAAATCAGATATCGACCAACTAGTTTACTCTTGTAAACTCGTATTTCAAAATTTCTTCAATGAAATAATTCTTCCCGATTCCATGCCGGTCATCTCTCCAAGGGAGTTAGAGGTCATAAGATGGAGTTCTGAGGGAAAGACTTCGGTTGAGATTGCCATAATTTTAGGATTATCGGAGCATACAATTAATTCTTACACTACGAAAATACTACAAAAACTACAGGTCGTTAATAGAGCTCAAATGGTTGCAAAGGCCATTAGAATGGGTTTGATAAAGTAATATAGAACTACAATAAATTCGCGGGAGATGATTTATGAATAGCGCTGCTCAGGAGTTGGAGATAATCACAATTTTGTTTGTCGATGACAATCCAGATGAATTTGTGCTTATGGAGTGGCTTGTAAAAGGGGGAGCTGATCAAAACACTGAGCTTGTTTGCGTGACTGATATTGAAAGCGCTTGCAAGGTGCTCGATGAGCGAAGCATATCGATGATTCTGTTAGATAATAAACTCCATCTTAACGACGATTTCAGAACATCAGTTCCCGTGTTGCGCTCAAAAGCCTTTACCGGACCTATCGGGATCGTATCATCAAGCATAGAACCTGAATACTTCCAAGAATTTGAAGAATATGGTGCTGACTTCCGCATCGGTAAAAATGAGCTGGATCGCAATGCAATTGGTTTCATAATTGATGAATTTGCGAAGAAAAATACCAATTTATCAGATGATTAAAGAGGTTAGGGTTCAATGGTGTTCACATAATCGCATATGTGGAGCGTGCATTGGATAGAATATTAGATGAGACAAGCCAGTCTTTTTTCGATGCCTCGCCAAACCCAGGTTTTTTGCTAGCGAGCGATGGTGATATATCGCTGATAAATCAAGCTGCAACCCATGAGCTCGGTTTGGAACCCAATGCTGTGGTTGGTAAAAAGTTTCATGATCTATTTCCGTTAATTGTACCACAAAACAGTGTGCAACGAGATTTTGCATCTAAAATTATTCTGCAAAAAGACAAGCCGTCTGATGAAAAGGTTGTTGAGGTTGACCTTGCTACTCAACCACGCTTTCAAACATCTATTTCAGACAATGTTGCGATTATTTGCAAGGATGGGGTTAAGCGCGATATTGTCTATTTTAAAGATAGTGGGCAAGTTCAAAAAATCAAAGATGAGTATAAGAGTTCTTTAGATTTACTCAATGCAGCTTTGTCAGCAATTCCTGAAGGATTTGCAATTTATGATAAAGAAGATCGATTGCAGGTTTTCAACCAAGGCTATCTTGAAGTCTATCCCTCCTCAAAAGATGCAATAAGTATTGGTGTTAAATTTGAAGATATATTGAGATACGGCCTTGAGCGGGGGCAGTATGAGGAAGCGGGCTTTACCGAAGAAAGCCGCGCTGCATGGCTCAATGAGCGTCTTAAAATGCACAATAATCCATCTGCCCCTATCATCCAACACCTTAAGGATGGCCGTTATATACGCGTTGATGAACGGGTCATGGATGATGGCCATATCGTTGGTATCAGAAGCAATATTACAGAATTAATGGAAACCAAGACGCTGGCAGAATCGCTCGGCGATGCGCTTGATAATATTGCAGCGCCAGTTGCGTTTATCGATATCCAAACACAGCGTATTTTGTATGGTAACACAGCATTTTTGAACAATCAGCAATACACAGCCGAAGAAATTACGCAGCTTACATTGTTAGATATCAATCATAATGCGAACCCTGAAAATATTGGTCAATTTATCGATAAAATCATAAGAAATAGTGGCGTAGTTCAGCAATCGCGATCACTACATGTGCGAAAAGACGGAACGGTTTATCCATGTATAGTAAATAGTATTTGCGAGACGGGGGATGATCCGAAGAGGATCATAGCCTTTGTTGAGGATGAAAGCGAAGATCACGAAATCCGAGAAGAGTTGGATTATCGCCGAGTTCAGCAAGAGACATTTATCGAAAACTTACCGGTATTTATTACGCGCTCAGATTTAGACACCACAATACACTTCGCAAACGAACTTTATTGTGATTTTTTTGGGCGAAGTTTAAGTGAGGTAGTCGGTGTAAAGTTTTTAGAATTCATTCACAAAGATGAGATTATAAAACAATTACAAGACAGTCTTGCAAAATTAACGAAGGCCTCTCCAGTCCAGACTTATGAGCAGGAAATGTTATCAAAAGATGGCATCTATAAAACCGTGCTTTGGACCAATCGTTTAGTGTTCAAAGATGGTGAACCCCATGAGGTTATTTCCGTTGGGCGCGATATTACAGAATCAAAACTCGCTAAAGCTCAGATTGAGGAGCAGGCGCATGCATTAACGCTCCGCAATCAGGCGCTTGAGCAATTTGCTGGCATTGTCTCTCATGATTTACGCTCTCCACTGCGTCATATTCGCCTGTTTGGTGAGATGTTAATGGAAGAATATGAAAGTGGTAGCTCTGAGAACTTTGGCGATTACATCAATCGCATTCGAGCCAGTATTTTCCGCATGGAGCGTTTGATTTCAAGTCTGCTGGAATTTTCCCAGGTTGCATACAAACAAGTAAACAGATCTTACTTTTTACTAAGTACTGCGTTGGATGAGGTGAAGGAAAACCTTGCCCAAAACATCGACCAGAAAAATGCAAAAATTGAGATATTAAAAGATGTGGATCTACACTTAGATTACGTTTTGTTTGTACGCCTAATGCAAAACCTCATTGATAATGCTGTTAAATATCAAAAGGATGGTCAAGCGCCATACATAGAGGTTGATGTTAAACGGACAGATACGAAGATGGTTTGTATTACAGTTGCAGATAATGGAATTGGTATAGCAAGAGAGCAATCTAATCGCATTTTCAATGTTTTTCAGCGTCTACATGCTGATGAGAAAAAATACAAAGGCACTGGTATTGGCCTAGCTCTGGCTAAAAGAATCGCTGAAGGCCATAACGGTACGCTTGAATTGGATTCATCTTACAAAGATGGATCGAAATTTATTCTAAAAATTCCTGTGTAAACCCCATAAAATGGGGCGCTATTATTGGAGATCGAGATAAAAATTCTATAAAAACCTTTTCATTGATTAGATTGAAAATGTTAAAGGCACTCGAAGATGCAAAAAAACAACTCTTCAAATAGGGTGATCGTAATTGATGACGATGTCATTGATGTGACCTTTTTGCAGCGCGCGGTCACAAAATTTGATAAAAATGTTGAACTTGTTCATATTTATGAAACAGATGGTATTGAAAAAAAACTTGAGCAAGAAAACGTATCTTGCATTCTACTTGACTTAAAAATGCCAAAAGAAGACGGATTTTCGGTGTTAAAACGGATCCGAAAAAATGCCTTATTAAAACTCTGCCCTGTGGTTATATTTTCATCATCATCAAACCCTTCTGATATTCGAGCATGTTATGAATCGGGTGCAAACGCCTATACGGTCAAACCGTCGAGCATTACTGAATACGAGAATTTTGCGCAGAACTTCCTACGTTTCTGGATAAAAGAAGCAAGATTGCCAAGCGAACTGACGACTTGATACGAAACACTATTTCGGTAAGCAGCATCAACGAACCTAATTGACTGAAAATTAGTCACCCTGGTATATTTATTAGACATGTTTTGAGTGAGAAAAAATAGATTTTTTGACGATAAGCCCGTTACGTGGAAATTAGCTAAAATTTTATAAGAACACCATTAATTCTCATAAAAAATACAAGCTTTTGGATATTTTAAAGAAGAAACCATCTTTTTCAAAAAAATACTTGACCATTTTGTCAATTCGCGTTGGTATGTGCCTACATATATTGCGAGCCGATGAGGGAGAATACATCGGAACGCGTCGATGTATGTGTGAGTACACTCATCAGTTTGATGAGCTAACAATTTGCACAGTAAGTGCAACAGGGCAAAGAAAGAAAAAATATGAAAAAAGCACTATTAACTACGGTTATGGGAGCAGTAGCGGCGCTGGGCGTTTCTACAGGCGCATCAAGCGCAGCAACATTGGACGATGTAAAAGCAAAAGGCTTTGTTCAGTGTGGTGTTAGCCAAGGTCTACCAGGTTTCTCAAATCAGGATTCTGATGGTAACTGGAGTGGATTGGATGTGGACCTATGTAAAGGGGTTGCAGCTGCTGTGTTCGGAGACGCGACTGCGGTGAAATTTACACCACTTTCAGCGAAAGAGCGCTTTACAGCGTTGCAGTCTGGTGAAATCGACATTCTGTCACGTAACACAACTTGGACAGCAAGCCGCGATACACAGCTTGGTTTGAACTTCGCTGGTGTGAACTACTACGATGGTCAAGGCTTCATGATTCGCACAGACATGAAAATCGGTTCAGCGCTTGAGTTGAGCGGTGCTTCTATCTGTACAAACACTGGTACAACAACAGAATTGAACGTTGCAGATTACTTTGCAGCAAACAATCTTGAGTACGAGTTGGTTGCATTTGAAAAAGCTGACGAAGTTGTTGCAGCCTACGATGCAGGCCGTTGCGATGTTTACACAACAGATGCTTCTGGTTTGTATGCTCAACGTCTAAAATTGACTGATCCTGCTGCACACACTGTGCTACCAGAAATCATTTCAAAAGAGCCACTTGGTCCAGTTGTTCGTCAGGGTGATGATCAGTGGTTTAACATCGTTCGTTGGACACACATTGCTACTTTGAATGCTGAAGAGTTCGGCATCACATCAGCTAACGTTGGTGAAATGATGGGTAGTGAAAACCCAGGCATCAAGCGTTTGCTTGGTGGTGAGTTTGGTGACGCAATGGGAATTCCAAATGATTGGGCAGCTCAAATCATCAAATCAGTTGGTAACTATGCTGAAATGTTCGACCGCAATGTTGGTCCAGACACTCCATTGGGAATTGCGCGCGGCGTAAATGCTCTTTGGACAGATGGTGGCCTACAATACGGTCCTCCAGTACGCTAATAAAATAGCACTACTTATGCACCCGGTCTTAATGGCCGGGTGTTTTATAAAAAAATACAGGGCACGTTTTCACGAAGGGACTTATTCGCTCACAAGCGGATTGGCGTGATAAACGTAAAAAAATAAATCAAAATAACAATTCGCGCTTTCAAGACATGTTTACGACACGTTTTATTAGCTGAAGAATTGTTGGGGAATCCGCCATGGCGTCTGATGTTGCTGCTAACCAGCAAACCAGTGAAGAGCCGCAGGTCGCGTTGTTAAACCGACCCGAAGTTCGCAGCATGCTGTTTCAAGCTTTGCTCACTATCGCAATTATTTATCTTATTTATAGTGGCATAACCAATATGTTCGACGCGCTTGATCGTGCGGGCATTTCATCAGGTTTTGCATTTCTAAATTCAAGCGCTGGTTTTGCAATCAGCCAATCGCTGGTCGAATACAGCCAGGCTTCATCAACTTATTTTGATGTCTATGTCGTTGGCGTATTAAACACGCTCATTGTTGCTGTAATTGGTATTGTTTTGGCAACTTTGCTCGGCTTTACAATTGGTGTCGCTAGACTTTCTGACAACTGGATTATCGGTAAACTATCGAAAATCTACGTTGAGATTTTCCGTAATATCCCGCTCTTGCTCCATATCTTCATTTGGTATTTCGGTGTGCTGCGTTTATTGCCGCAACCACGCGATAGTGCTGATTTTGGCTTTATGGGTCTTTTAAATAACCGTGGTTATTTCGCACCAAAACCAATTTGGGGTGAGGGATCGTTCATGATCTTCATCGCTTTTGTTGTCGGTATTGTGGCCGCTTTTGTTATTGGTAGCTGGGCAAAGAAACGCCAAATGGCAACCGGACAGCAGTTCCCGACATTTTGGGCAGGTCTTGGCGTCATTATCGGTCTACCGTTAATCGTCTTCCTGGCATTAGGTGCGCCTCTAACTTGGGATATCCCTGTTGCCGGTGGCTTTAGACCTTCTGGCGGTATGACAATGATCCCTGAGTTCATTGCTCTGTTGCTTGCGCTCACAACTTATACTGCAGCGTTTATTGCTGAGATTGTTCGTGCGGGTATTTTGGCCGTAAACAAAGGTCAGACAGAAGCTGCACATGCTTTGGGCTTGCGTCAGAATAAAACGCTAAACCTTGTGATTATTCCACAAGCGATGCGCATTATTATTCCGCCGCTCACATCTCAATATTTAAACTTAACGAAAAACTCGTCACTTGCTGTTGCGATTGCTTATCCTGATCTCACATCCGTGTTTGCTGGTACCGCGCTTAATCAGCAAGGTCAGGCCGTTGAGTTTATTTCTATTACGATGTTGACCTATCTGACAATTTCATTGGTCACATCTATGTTTATGAACTGGTACAATGCCCGCATGGCATTGGTTGAGAGATAGGGAAGGAGCGTATTATGTCTGATAAAAATATTTCCTTCGTCCGTACAGAAATGCTTGAAGAGCAACCGGCGCCATTATCGGCAAAGGGTCCTGTGGCATGGGTTATGAAAAACCTGTTCTCATCAATACCAAACACGATTATGACGTTGATTGGTCTTTGGATTTTGTACAAGCTCATCCCACCGTTCATCTCCTTCGTGTTTCTGGAAGGTGTCTGGTCTGGTGCAGATCGTTCAGTTTGTGCGACAGAAGCGCAAGGCGGTGTACAGGGCAATGAATGGTTCGGCGGTTGCTGGGCTTATGTCGGCGCTTATATGAAGCAATTCATCTATGGACGTTACCCAACTGAAGAGCTTTGGCGTGTTAATCTCACAGGCATCCTGTTCTTTGGATCATTAATTCCATTGTTGATCCCAAATGCACCCTATAAATCAGCGAACATCCTTTTCACTGTTGTGATTTTCCCTGTTGTTGCAATTGTGTTGCTAACAGGCGGTCACATTGGTTTTAATGGATTCCTATTGCCTGACAGCATGATGGCACCATCAACAGCTAAATTTGCGGTCGACTTTGTGATACTGTCACTGGTCATTGCAGGTATTGCAGCCTTGATTGCACGAGGATCGGACAAAAATCCAATGCCGTCTATCATTGGCGTCTTGTTCTTTATGGCAGCCGTTGCGGTGATTTTCATCGTCTTGGGGGTAAATTTTGGACTTGAGCATGTTGAAACCCCGGTTTGGGGTGGCTTACTTGTAACACTCGTTCTTGCTGTCACTGGTATCGCTGCTGCATTACCATTGGGCATTCTGCTTGCATTGGGTCGTCGCTCTGACATGGTCTTTGTGCGGTTGTTCTCGGTTATCTTTATTGAGTTCTGGCGCGGGGTTCCATTGATCACAGTCTTGTTCATGTCATCAGTTATGCTTCCACTGTTCCTTCCTGAAGGTGTGGAGTTCGATAAGCTCTTGCGTGCGCTAATTGGTGTGGCACTCTTCTCCGCTGCATATATGGCTGAGGTTATTCGTGGTGGCCTTCAAGCGCTACCAAAAGGACAATTTGAAGGGGCAATGGCGCTTGGACTGAATTGGGGGCAAATGATGCGCCTTATTATTCTGCCACAAGCGCTCAAACTTGTTATTCCAGGTATTGTGAACACATTTATTGGTCTGTTTAAAGATACAACACTTGTGTTGATCATTGGTCTGTTTGACTTCTTGGGTACAATCCAGCTGTCATATTCTGATCCGACTTGGAGTTCTCCAGTCCAGAATATTACTGGCTATGCCTTTGCAGCCTTTATCTACTTCTTATTCTGCTATTTCATGTCGAGATATTCGACGTTTATGGAAGATAGGCTGAATACAGGGCATCGATAATATTGAAATTATTCAGAGCCCTTTGGGAGAAGGGCTCTATAAAACAAATTAACGCTTGTAAGCGAAGAATAAGAGAGAGAACAACATGGCTGAAAACGCTAAAATGACAGTATCTGATACCGATGTCGCGATTGAGATTGTTGGTATGAACAAGTGGTATGGTGATTTTCACGTGCTAAAAGACATCAACCTTAAAGTTATGCAAGGCGAGCGTATCGTTATTGCAGGGCCTTCAGGTTCAGGTAAATCAACCATGATCCGTTGCATCAACCGTTTGGAAGAGCATCAAAAGGGTCAAATTATCGTAGATGGCAATGAGCTAACCAACGATTTGAAGAAAATCGATGAAGTACGCCGTGAAGTTGGCATGGTGTTCCAGCACTTTAATCTTTTCCCGCACTTATCAATTCTGGACAATTGCACACTTGCACCAATTTGGGTTCGAAAGATGCCAAAGAAAGAAGCTGAAGAGATTGCAATGCACTACCTTGAGCGCGTTAAAATTCCTGAGCAAGCGCTTAAATATCCAGGCCAATTGTCTGGTGGTCAGCAACAGCGTGTTGCGATTGCGCGTTCATTGTGCATGAACCCTCGTATCATGTTATTTGATGAGCCAACATCAGCGCTTGATCCTGAGATGATTAAAGAAGTGCTTGATACAATGGTGGGTCTAGCCGAAGAGGGCATGACGATGTTGTGCGTAACGCACGAAATGGGCTTTGCGCGTCAGGTAGCAAACCGTGTGATCTTTATGGATGCGGGCCAAATCGTTGAACAGAATGAACCAGGTGAGTTCTTTGATAATCCTCAGCATGAGCGTACAAAAGAATTCTTGAGCCAAATCCTTCACTAGGGTTTTGCAACGAATTTTTAAAAACAAAACAGAAAAGGGCGGCTTATTGAGCCGCCTTTTTTGCTTCTATAATCGATAGTGCAACTTGGCGTGCTTTTGAATAAAACTGACGTCTGATTAAAACCAATAAAACAAGCGTTGTAGTCAAGATTAAAGTTTCCGGCCCGACAAAACATCCTAAGTAGCCAACCGCAAAAAAGATGCCGCGCTGTCCTGCATTAAAATGCCGTCCCGCAAGTACATTCATTTCACCTGCTTGTTGCGCATAGGTTTCGATATTTGCATTCTTCTCATCACGCATTGGCATGGCGCCAAGTAAAATCCCACAATAGTTGAACAGACGATAACTCCAGCCAAATTTGAAAAACGTATAACCCAGTACGATGATTAAACCAGCAAGCTTGGCTTCAATAATCAAAATATCCGGCGCTTCGGTGATCGGAATTTCTGCAAAAACCATCGTCACTTTTTCAGCTGAGCCAAGTGCTGCCAAACAACCACCAATCGCAATCATGGTTGTTGAGGCAAAAAAACCAACCCCAGACTGAAGACCAGATACAATACCCGTATCAATCATCCGCAACTCGCGGCGGCTCGCTGTAATAAACCAACCTCTGCGGTGTTCATCCATCGCATCGGAGAGGCTAACCTTGTTGGTCAATCTTCCAAGCCGTAAAATAACGGAAAACCCAAACCAACAAAAAAGAAAATACACAAACGCTATATAATCTAAGTCAGTCATGATGTGGGGCCCCTTCGCCTTATTTGCTGCGATGCAGCAATCAATTAGCTATGCTTTTATGTCATAGCACGTAGTCGATTTATGCACAAAAAAGAATACTGAGACAGATATCAGGTGATGATACAGGGTTAAGTATATGAAAATATTTGATTAAATGGGTTGTCCACAATTGTTAATAATTATTACCGAACATAAATATTTGTGTTTAAATTATGGCGATTTTGCGTTGCAATAAGTTTAAGGTTTCGTTAAAAGTCACCCACCGAGACATGATGGTCTTGGGTCTTACAAATTGGAGTGAATATGGAAAATACTGCACACAAATCCTGCTGGGGTATTACAACGAAGGCGGTTTTGATTTTTTCAGTAGTTCTATTTATGGGATACCTTCTCGGAGGTTTTTAAGCCGAGTTAAAGTTTTTTTCTAAGCAGCGTCAAATCAAGTCGGTTTGGCGCTGTTTTCTTTTTTACACTGGCTCTATAGTTGGCCGACAACAGCGCTAAAAGTGCTTTTTTGATTCCAGTGTAAAAGGTTGATTTCAATGTTCTTGTCGGTGTCAGATATATTCAAAGTGGGTATTGGCCCATCGAGTTCGCACACAATGGGCCCGATGACCGCGGCAAATAGATTTCTTGATGAAATTCTTCATGGCGATTGGGTTCGCCCCCATGACGTTAATGTTGCTCAAATCAAAGTGAGCCTGCACGGATCTTTGGCCTACACAGGTGTTGGTCATGGCACTGATCGCGCCGTCTTTTTAGGTCTGATGGGCCACGCGCCACATGCAATTGACCCTGATATTATCGATCCTTTGCTGGATGAGCTTTCCAAAACAAAACAAGTCCAGCCCGATGGGCATCCAGTTTATCATTTTGATCCTAAAACAGACCTTGAATTTGATCGTAAAACACCACTTCTTGGCCATGCGAACGGGATGATCATTTCTGGCTATGATGCCAATGAGCGTTTGCTGATCAAGCGCATTTACTACTCCATTGGCGGCGGGTTTGTCGTCACGGACACCGAGCTTGAAGCGCTTAAAGCAAACAAAGAACCTGAGGTTCAAAAAGATGTGCCATATCCGTTTGCAAATGCTGATCAGATGCTTGAAATGGCGGCACAATCTGGCTTGTCAATTGCGCAGATGAAGCGCGCAAATGAAGAAAAAATATCTGGTGCAGATGCTTTAAATCACGAGCTTGAACAAATCTGGGACGCGATGAGCACATGCATTGATCGTGGACTTAAGCGCAAAGGTATTATGCCAGGCGGGCTAAATGTTGAACGCCGCGCTGCAAAGATTTATCACCAGCTTCAAGATGAGTGGAAACAGAACAAAGTCAATCCAATGCTCGCCAATGATTGGCTTTCAGTTTATGCCATGGCAGTGAATGAAGAAAACGCTTCAGGTGGGCGTGTGGTGACAGCACCCACAAATGGTGCAGCCGGTGTTATCCCCGCGGTCATTGCCTATATGAAAGACTTCCTTGAAGATATTGATGAAAACGCCATCCATGAGTTTTTGCTAACCGCTGCTGCCATTGGTGGTTTGATTAAGTCAAACGCATCGATTTCTGGCGCTGAGGTTGGTTGTCAGGGCGAGGTTGGTTCAGCATCATCTATGGCAGCTGCGGGTTTAGCAGCTGTAATGGGTGGAACGCCAACACAGATTGAAAATGCAGCTGAGATCGCCTTAGAACATCATCTAGGTATGACATGTGATCCAATTGCAGGGCTTGTTCAAGTGCCTTGTATCGAGCGCAATGGTGTTGGGGCTGTAAAAGCTGCAATGGCAGCGTCTCTTGCGCTTAAAGGCGATGGTAAGCACTTTGTATCTTTGGACAATTGCATCGAGACCATGCGCCAAACGGGTATTGATATGAACGCAAAATACAAAGAAACATCAACAGGTGGATTGGCTGTCAATGTTGTTGAATGTTAAAAAGGTGGCTCCATTTAATAACCACCTTATTTAATGTATTTGGTATTCTAATCAATCAATATTGAAAAGATCTGCAAGATATTCGTTTACAAAGATATTGTTGGGATCAACGCCATGACCGGCAAACAACCATATTGAACTCTATTATTGTCTAGTTATATGAAGCTGGATTGACGTTCCTTGCAAAATATTTGCGTTTCGCGATAATGTTGATCACGACACCCGGTCTGTTTTAACATAAGTCACTTCGTGGAAACATTGAGGAGAGTATAATGATGGATAAGATATGGAACCTTCAGGCCAAAATAGCTGATCTCGAGTTAGAACTTGATGAGTTAAGAGCAAAGTCCGATCCATCCATGTCAGATAAATCAGAAAATCCAACCGAGGGGCCTATACAATTCGGGAATGAAACCATCCAACAACAAAAGGCGGCACGAATTTCTACAACAAGATATATTCTGAAGTTGCCGTTAAAAACGCAACTTTCTGCACCGTTTGTTTACGGTATGATCATACCAATAATTTTTCTGGATATCTGTCTTTTTATTTACCAACAAACTTGTTTCAGAATGTGGAATCTCCCTTTAGTCAATCGAGATGACTACGTGATCGTAGATCGCCATAAATTGGCGTATCTGAATGGTATTGAGAAGTTAAATTGCGCCTATTGTGGATATGGAAACGGAGTGTTTGCACTTGCGACCGAAATTGCAGCAAGAACCGAACATTACTGGTGCCCGATAAAGCACGCGTCATGTGTTTTAAACCCTCATCAATATTACGATGATTATGTTGGCTATGGTGATTTGAAATCGTGGCAAAAACACCCTTCTCGTAAGATGCCGAAGCGAGCGTGTGATAATTGTCGTTCACAGAAATGATTGAATTATGCACTAACGGATTTTCAGATTATTGCATGGCTTGTTAACTGCGGTAGAAACTGCTTGACCGAACCAGCAATTATAAACAAGCTGTGCCAATGACCCTTAACTTGATTAAATTGTGTGTTGGCATTGAGAGTGCAGAAGATCTGCAGGATCATATTGAACGCCGCGAAATGCTGCATGATGCTGCAGGGGAAACCTATGAGCCAATTCACACAACGCGAATGGTACCAAAACGTAAAGACGAACTGCTTGATGGTGGATCACTATATTGGGTGATTAAGGGACAGGTTCGTGCGCGACAACAGCTTGTCGACATTCGGCCATTTACAGATGGCGAAGGAATTTCCCGTTGTCATTTGGTTATGAATAAAAAACTTGTATTTACCCAGTGGCAGCCCAGACGCGCTTTTCAAGGATGGCGCTATTTAAAGCCGGAAGATGCTCCGGCTGATTTGAGTGAGGGCGAGGGTGCAGAAGATATGCCTTTGGAGTTCAAGTTAGAACTCGCAAATCTAGGACTGCTTTAATTCTACACCTTGATGCGAACAGCGCTATAACCTGCTGGATTAATGCTCTTGATGCTGACATGCCCACGTGGTTGTGACATGCGCCAAGCGCGTGCACCATGGCTTAGCAATGTCGTGACAAGGTCTTTGGTGCTTTTAGATTTCGAAAATCTTTTTTCAGCTAACCATGATGCCGCATTTAAAAGCGGGTTATTTGGTGTTGAACCTTGGTTTATATGTGTGCTCCGAAATGGAGCATTTTTAATCGTTGGCATAAATAAAACCTCAATACGCAATACAAAAGAGAGGATAACGGAGTGCCAGTAATACTATATTGGCACAATTACTAAATTCGAATTATTGTGATGCTGCCCAGCACCCAACGCCTTTCTTCTTCAAATATTTACATGCAGCGACGGCTTGTGTTTGACCACTAAAGCCACCAAATCGCGCACGGTAAAATTTCTGACCATCTTTGACAAAAGCCATTGTGAAGGGTTGAGCACGTTGAATAGAAGAACCGCCAACTTTCTTTGCTTTGTCCAGCAATGATAGAGCTTCATTCTGATTTGGAGATGCGCCAACTTGAACGACCCAACCTGATGGAAGTTTTGTCGATGCAGTGTTAACTGGATCAACACCATCAGCTGGTTTTGGTAGTTTTGCAACTGCTTGAGCAGCAGGAGCCGGTACTTTTACCGGGGCATATGCTGATGCGACAACCGCGTCAGCTCCGCTTGGACGAACGACCGGTACCGGAACATTTTTAGGCGATGTTCCTTTGACCGAAGGTACGAGACCGTTAATCCGAGTTTTTGCCATAAAGTTACCTTTGCCGCGCTTTGAAGCTTTGCGAAGGTATTGGCTGATGAGTTTTTGCATTTGTGCATTACGGCTAGCGCCTGAACGACCGCCCATCACGACTGCAACAATTGAACGACCATCGGCTTTAACAGAACTTACAAGATTAAAACCTGAAGCACGTGTATAGCCTGTCTTGATGCCATCGACACCGCGAACACGACCTAAAAGCCGGTTGTGGTTACCATATGTGGCTTTTCCATACTTAAAAGAACGTGTTTGGAAGTACTTATAATATTGTGGGTAATGCTCACGAAGTGCAAGACCCAAGCGCGCCATATCACGAGCAGTTGTCACTTGGCGAGAATTTGGAAGACCATGCGCATTCTTAAATGTTGTGCTCTTCATACGCAGTGTACGTGCTTTTTGTGTCATCAAGCGAGCAAAGTTTGCTTCACTGCCGCCCAAAAATTCGCCAGTAGCAGTCGCAACATCATTGGCAGATTTCGTTACAAGTGCCAAAATTGCTTGCTCAACTGTGATCGTTTGACCTGCGCGAACACCAATTTTTGACGGAACTTCAGCAGCGGCATTTTTCGAAACGCGAATACGAGAAGATTTTTTGATCTTGCCGCGCTCTAACGCTTCAAAAACCAAATACAAAGTCATCATCTTTGTAAGTGATGCCGGATAACGTTTGGAATCTGCTTTATACTTATAAAGTGTCCGTCCGGTTTTTGCATCGATAACAATGCCGGCATATTTGGGATTGGCTTGAGCCGTCACAGGCACACTCATCATCATAATAGCAGCAAGAGCTACTATAATAAGTCGTTGTGTGTTGAATTTTAGAAAGTGAGAGGCGTTGCAAACAAGGTTAGAACTGACGCTATTAATATCCACGATATTTACTCTTTACGCTAAGAATGATCAAAATCCACGCCACCCCCGTGGGTTACTTAATGGTGATAATAGCCTGTTAGGGTTACCAAGAAGTTTACCGCTCGCATAAAAAACACCCGTTTTTCTCGATATTTGTTGCGATGCAAAAACGCTTATGCTGCATTGCACAAAATTACTTGACATTATTGTGCAGTGCACATATATGTAGTTTCAACACACTCACACATGAAGGACAAATCAAATGTTCAATTTCGATCAAGTTACTAAAATGAACCAAGACGTTATCAATGCAATGACTGCTTCTTCTTCAGTTGCTCAAAAAGGCATCCAGCAGATTGCTTCTGAAACATCAGAATTCACAAAGAAAAACTACGAAGATTCAGCTGCAGTTGCTGAAAAACTAGTATCAGCAAAATCTGTTGAAACAGCTTTTGAAATCCAGAGCGATTTCGCAAAAACTTCTTACGAAGCTCTTGTTGCTCAATCAACAAAACTAGGTGAACTATATACAAACATGGCTAAAGAAGCATTTGCTCCTTTTGAAGCTGTTACTAAAGCTAAGTAATTTAGTTTAGCTGCTTTAAAGCAGTACATATAGTTTTTTCGTTTAAACCCGGTTGGCCTCCCACAACCGGGTTTTTTCGTGCGCGCAGTAAAATGATGCGACAAACCTGTTAGTTTCAGAAAAGTTTTTCACGCTAAAATGCTGTTTTTTCTGGTCTTGATCAGACTAGGGGTTAAAATGGGTTTAGCGAATACATAAGTTAAGGATCGACAAAGACCCATGTCTCAGTTTGGAGATAATTTGAAAGTGAATACAATGTCGGATGAGTTAGATATTCTGACAATGCAGGATAACGATAAAGATCCTGACGGCAATGTGCCGGAAGATGATTTGTATGCGGTGACAGCCACGCGGCCAAAACCGAAAAAACCAAGTCTTTACCGTGTCTTGCTGTTAAATGATGATTATACGCCGATGGAATTTGTGATCCATGTTTTGGAGCATTTCTTTCAAAAGGACCGTGAGGCTGCAACGCGTATCATGTTGCATGTTCACAATCATGGTGCAGGTGAGTGCGGGGTCTTTACTTATGAGGTTGCAGAATCCAAAGTAACACAGGTCATGGACCTTGCGCAGGAGAATCAACACCCCTTGCAATGTGTGATGGAAAAGAAATAAGGAACAAAAATTGCCTACATTTTCCAATTCTTTAGAACAATCGCTCCATAGAGCGCTCACGTTTGCGAATGAACGCAGGCATGAATACGCAACATTGGAGCATTTATTACTTGCTTTGATCGAAGATGATGATGCTGCGGCTGTCATGCGCGCATGCAATGTTGACCTTGATCAACTCAAGCGAATTGTTACTGACTACGTTGATAAAGATCTCAATAATCTTGTCTCCGATTTTGGTGAAGATTCAAAACCAACGACGGGTTTCCAGCGAGTAATCCAGCGTGCGGTAATCCACGTTCAGTCGTCTGGTCGTGATGAAGTAACAGGGGCCAACGTGCTTGTGGCGATTTTTGCCGAGCGCGAAAGCCATGCAGCATACTTCTTGCAAGAACAAGAAATGACACGCTTTGATGCCGTCAATTTCATCTCCCATGGAATAGGCAAACGTCCAGGTTCTGGCGAAACATCATCTGGTCGCGGGTCTGATCTACCAGATAGCGGCGCGTCCAGCTCACCTGAAGGAGACCAAGGTGATGAAGCAGGAGGCGCGAAAAAGAATCAGGATGCTTTGTCGGCTTACTGTGTTGATCTCAATGCGAAAGCTGAAAAGGGTAAAATCGATCCACTAATTGGTCGTGGTGATGAAGTTGACCGCACGATCCAAATTTTGTGCCGTCGTTCGAAAAACAATCCACTTTATGTTGGTGACCCAGGCGTTGGTAAAACAGCGATCGCCGAAGGTTTGGCCAAACGCATTATTGAAAAAGATGTGCCAGAAGTTCTAGAAGGCTCTATCATTTACTCCCTCGATATGGGTGCGCTGCTTGCTGGCACGCGTTATCGCGGTGATTTTGAGGAACGCCTCAAACAAGTCATGAAAGAACTCGAAGAAAAGCCTGAAGCCATCTTATTCATTGATGAGATCCACACGATCATCGGTGCGGGTGCAACATCTGGCGGTGCAATGGATGCATCAAACCTGCTCAAGCCTGCTTTGGCATCGGGTAATATCCGTTGTATTGGTTCGACAACCTATAAAGAGTATCGTCAGTTCTTTGAAAAAGATCGCGCATTGGTGCGTCGTTTCCAAAAGATCGATGTGAACGAGCCAACAATTGATGAAACAATTGATATTCTAAAAGGCCTTAAAACCCGATTTGAGGACTATCATAAAATCAAATACACCGAGGATGCGATCAAAGCTGCTGTTGAACTATCGGCACGATATATCACAGATCGTAAATTGCCAGACAAAGCCATTGATGTAATCGATGAATCAGGTGCTGCGCAAATGCTTTTGCCTGCAGATAAGCGTGCCAAACGTTTGACTGAAAGTCAGATTGAAGCAACGGTTGCGACAATGGCTCGCATCCCACCGAAAACAGTTTCAAAAGACGATACGCAGGTGCTTGCTTCGCTTGATAGAGAGCTTCGCAGTGTTGTGTATGGCCAAGATAATGCCATTGATCAGTTAACAGCTGCCATTCGTCTCGCTCGTGCTGGATTGCGTGAACCAGATAAGCCAATTGGTTCGTATTTGTTCTCAGGTCCAACAGGTGTTGGTAAAACAGAAGTTGCTAAACAGCTTGCGTCATCTCTTGGTGTTGAACTTCTTCGTTTCGATATGTCTGAATATATGGAAAGACATACGGTATCGCGTTTGTTGGGAGCACCTCCAGGATATGTCGGTTTTGACCAGGGTGGATTGCTAACCGATGGTGTTGATCAGCATCCGCATTGCGTGTTGCTTCTTGATGAGATCGAGAAGGGGCATCCGGATATCTACAATATCTTATTGCAGGTTATGGATCATGGTTCACTAACCGATCACAATGGTAAGAAGATTGATTTCCGCAATGTTGTCTTGATCATGACCACCAATGCAGGAGCGTCTGACGCTGCAAAACAAGCCATTGGGTTTGGTTCCTCTAAACGAACTGGCGATGATGAAGAAGCGATCAATCGTTTGTTCACACCAGAGTTTAGAAACCGTTTAGATGCGATCATTCCATTTGGACCATTACCGACGAAAGTCATTCATAAAGTGGTTCAGAAGTTTGTCATGCAGTTGGAAGTTCAGCTTGCAGAGCGCAACGTTACGTTTGACCTTACCGATGAAGCCATCGAGTGGCTCGCCAATAAAGGTTATGATGAGCGAATGGGCGCGCGGCCGTTAAGTCGTGTGATCCAAGAGCATATCAAAAAGCCATTGGCGAACGAATTGCTGTTTGGCAAGCTCACAAAAGGTGGCACGGTGAAGGTGAAAATCGGTAAGGATGAGGCGGGTAAGACTGCGATTGAGCTTGAATCAATCCCGGCCACTGCACGTGCGAAGCCGAAAAAGGAAGCCACACCTAAAAAGGCACCTGCAAAGAAAGCTGCGACAAAGCCTGCAGCACGTAAGCGGGCAGCGCCAAAAGGTAAGTCTGGTGGTTCGGGCTCTGATCCAAAAGCACCTGATAGTGACCCTGCGCCAGCAAAGGCAAAGGCTGCGCCAAAGCGAACTGCAAAGGCTAAAACCGAAGCTGAGGTAGAGGCAAAGCCGGCGCCAAAACCGCGCAGAACGTCTCCTACGGTGCCAAAAGTACCGCGGAAAAAATAATAACGATCAAAGCGCCCCATTCGAAAGTCTGGGGCGTTTTTTTCTTTCAATTAACGTAATTTGCCGTATGTAAGAAGAATGAATTCTGCGGTTAAAACATCAAAGACGTATTGGTATCTGCAAGGCGCGCGCGTTTTGTTCACATTGCCATCTTTATTTCTGGCCAGCGCTATTTTGGGTTTTGCCGGACTTGCAGTGGAGGTCGGCATCCCAATGCTTGAAGTTGCATTTATGAATGCGGCAATTTGGGCTTTGCCCTCAAAGCTCATACTCATATCATCAATTGTGAGCGGAACATCACTATTGGCAACTTCTATTGCTGTTGCGCTCGCATCGGTGCGCTTTGTGCTCATGGTGGCGAGCCTTTTTCCAGAAATTAGGCAAAAATCAACACCAACTTGGCAATTGCTGCTGCTATCTCATTTTGTTGCGATTACAGCATGGGTATATTCGTTTGAGAAAATCAAAGACATTCCTCGTGAGATGCGAGTGGTGTTTTTTGCAGGTGCGGGCTCATCGCTCGTCACTTTTAATACGCTCATGATTTTAGCAACTTATCGCATTATCGAGACCTTTCCACCTGAAGTATTGGGCGCGCTATTTTTCCTAACGCCGATCTATTTCCTATATTCTTTATGGCGTAATGCGCGCGATTATTCTGTTTACATTGCAATGGTGCTCGGTCTGGTTTTATCGCCAGTTGCGACTATTTTATTTCCGCAAGTGGATATTTTGGTGGCCGGAATTATCGGTGGAAGTTTGGCGACCGGAATTTACGTGTTGAGCGAACGTAGAAAGCACGCTCAATGACATATTACATGCTTGATAACTGGTGGTGGCCTTATATTTTCATACTTGTAGCGGGTTGGCTCGCAACCGATATTTGGCGTTGGCTTGGGGTATTGGTAGGGAACAGACTGGAAGAGGGAAGTCTTGGCCTCTTATGGGTGCGAGCAATTGCAACATCCATCATTGCAGCAATCATTGCAAAACTCATTATCTATCCCACAGGTTCCCTGCTTGATTTTGATATCGTGGTTAGAATTGGTGCCGTTATTATTGGTTTTATCGTGTTCATCTATGCAAAAAAGCGTATCATTGCTGGCGTTGTGACGTCACTGGCTTGCTTATTCATAGGCAATTGGTGGTTGGTTTAAAACGCTGCTTTAATCTTCTCAGCATTGGCCAATAACACATCCATATCTTCCATTTTGCTCGCGGCAGGTTTTAGCGCAATCCCATCATGACGCGGAACAACATGAAAATGTAGATGAAACACCTCTTGACCACCCGCAGGATCATTGTGCTGACGGATTGTTATGCCATCAGCATTAAATGCAGTCTTACAAGCTTTTGCAAGCTTTTGAGTGATCAATATTGATGCACTTAGAGCATCCTGCGAGATGTCATAAATCCCGACAGCTGGCTCTTTTGGAATAATAAGGCAATGACCATCAGATTGCGGCATCACATCCATAAATGCCAAAACATTATCATCTTCATAAAGCGTTACATTTGGAATTTCACCGCGAAGAATTTTCGCAAAAATATTCTGATCGTCATAGCTCATCTGATTAGCTCCATGCTTGTCAGCTATTCTTAGCTTTAAAAGGCGCGCGCGTCTCTAATATCTCTAAAATTTCCCCAACCTCTTGGCGTTCGTGATGAAGATAGTCAGAAATCGCGTTTCGGAAACCTTCATGCGGGATATAATGAGCGGAATATGTCATTTTTGGCAGATAGCCACGCGCTAATTTATGTTGTCCTTGTGCGCCAGCTTCAACACGCTTTAAACCTTTGGTAATCGCATAATCAATTGCTTGGTGATAACACACTTCAAAATGCAAATATGGATGATCTTCAACACATCCCCAATGGCGACCATAAAGGCAATCGGATCCAATAAAATTGATTGCCC
Organism: Lentilitoribacter sp.; assembly: GCA_039986595.1. Classification (GTDB taxonomy): domain Bacteria; phylum Pseudomonadota; class Alphaproteobacteria; order Rhizobiales; family Rhizobiaceae; genus Lentilitoribacter. The sequence goes on along the minus strand of JBDWQJ010000003.1, from coordinate 101,976 downwards.
CAGCTATGTAGCGTCCGCCGTGTTTTGCCATGATGAGCAAAATATCCTCAGGCATTCTTTCACCTATAAGCGAGAAAAATGATCTGGTTAAATAAGGACGACCCCATTTCCGCATACCGGTGTCAATATAAAATTGATAGAACTGATCCCATATATCTTCGGTTAGTTGATCACCGGTCAGCCATTCAATCGATATGTCATTTTCAAGCGCAATTCGACGTTCTTTTTTCAACGCTTTTCGTTTGCGCGATGCAAGTGTATCCAAAAAATCTGCATAGGATTGGTAATTGTCATTTTCAAAGTGAAACTGTTGATCGTTGCGGATCAAAAATCCCTGCTGTTTTAAAAGGTCAGCTTCATCATCTTGCATAAATGTAATATGGGCCGATGATAGCTGCAATTGCTCTGTGACTTGGCAAAGAGCTGACGCCAACCCCAATCGCACTGCTGTAATATTTGCGCTTTTATTAACCAATAATCGTGGCCCAGTTGCCGGTGTGAAGGGGACGGAACATTGAAGTTTTGGATAATAATGTCCGCCAGCGCGCTCCCATGCATCAGCCCAAGCATGATCAAAAACGTATTCGCCCTGGCTATGTGATTTCACATAGGAAGGAAGTGCTCCCAAAATATCGCCGTCTGAATTTGACAAAACCAAATGCTGCGGCATCCAGCCTGTCTCGCGTGATACTGAACCAGAATGTTCAAGCGATGATAAAAAGTCATGCGAAATAAATGGGTTATATGAAGAAGTGGAATCAGATTGAGAGGCAGTTGAATCAATCTTAGAAGCACCAATAAACTGATCCCAATCAGATTTCGACACTTCGCTGATTTGAGCGATGGTTTGGACTGTCAGTGGTTTATCAGTTTCACTCATTGGGCATCTCCAGATTCATATTTTGCCCAATTTTACGCAGGATCAAACCCCTCAAATGTAATTTGATCCGTATATTGATCTGATAGCCTTTGTTGCTCACGATTTCGAACTGTCCAAGTGATGATTTTCTTACCCTGTTTACGTTGTGCTTGAATAAACGGATTAGGCACATCATCAATGTCATAAGATAAAAAAGAAATACCGAAAGCCAATGCTTCTTCGTGCTCGAAAAAGACCTCAGGCTCTTTGCCTTCAGCCGTTAATCCAATAGGACAAGGACAACCAAGGTCGTGAAAATCTTTGAGCAAATGCTGCCCAAAAGACATGACAGCAATTGGCCCTTTATAATCTTCAATATCATCGAGCACAGCGCCGGCAAAACCATCATCATTAGCTTGCCGTCCCTTAAGTTCGAGAATAATAGGTACGCGCCCAGAAACAAGTTCTAGCAACGCTTTGAGCGTCGGGATTTTATCCTTGCTGCCACCTACAGATAATCGGGCAAGTTCAGATGCCATCTTATCGCGCACATCGCCGCCGATCCCGCAGAGGCGTTTGAGATCAAAATCATGAAACACCACGGGAACGCCATCGGCGGAAAATTGTAAATCACATTCAATCGCAAACCCGCGTTCAATCGCAGCCTCAAAAGCGCTGAGCGTATTTTCAAATACGCCCTTGTCTTTGTCGTGCAGTCCGCGATGCGTGATGGGTTGCGTAAATAGCTCTTCGAGGATGTTAGCGTCCGGTGCCATATTCTTCAAATTCGATGATTGCATCAATTTCAACGGAAGCGTTAAATGGCAATGATGCCATGCCAACAGCTGCACGAGCATGTATTCCACAATCGCCTAATATCTCAGTAAGAAAATCAGATGCGCCGTTGATAACCAGGTGCTGTTCGTGAAAGTCAGGCGTTGATGAGACAAAGCCATTTATTTTGATAACCTGTTTGATACGGCCCAGATCGCCCAATGCTGATTTTGCCTGCGCTAAGATATTAATCGCACAAATTTGTGCTGCATGAGCACCTTGCTCGACGGTAACAGAATGGCCAAGCTGTCCTTTAACTGCAATTTGTCCATCCTGCATGGGAAGTTGCCCTGAGATAAACAAGTGGTTTTTTGACATTGTATAGGGCATGTAGTTCGCCGCAGGTGGCGCAGCTTTTGGAAGCGCGATGCCGCGAGATGATAGTCGGGCTTCTGCCATGCGGGCATCTAGTGAAAGTGACATATTGAGTAATTCCTTATTACGAGCTCATAAAGCAGACATTAAGCCTTTTACGATGATTCGCCTTTTATCAATAAGAAAAGTCTACACATCGCCGTATTGTCTGACTATATTCAATTAGAATCCACAACAGAGAGCATTGCGCAATATTTTATGACCACAACATCCACAATTTTGAAGACCCTGTGTTCCGCTGCAATCCTGGCATCCGGCTTTGTAACGACACTTTCCGCCTCACAATTACTACCCCATCGCGCTGTCTATGACCTAAAGCTTAAAGACGCCACATCGCGCTCGGGTATTTCAGGCCTAGCGGGACGTATTGTCTATGAATTTCGTGGTTCAAAATGTGATGGATATACGGTCAATTTTCGCTTCGTTAGCGAGATTTTTACCGGCGAAACTGTCCGTGTCACAGATCAGCAAACATCGACCTATGAGGATATAAGCTCTGATACATTTCAGTTTGTAACGCGCTCATTTGTCAATCAGCAACTAGATCGAGAAACGCGTGGCTCCGCTGAAAACAATTCAGAAGAGCTGGTTGTAGGCCTTAAAAAACCATCTGAGAATGAAATAAAATTACCGAAAGCTGCATTCCCAACAGCACATTTGATTGAGTTGATTGAAAAGGCAAAATCCGGTGAGACCATTTATGAAAGTCGCATTTTTGATGGCTCAGATGGTGCAGATCAATCTTTGATAACAACAAGCATTATTGGCAAAATGCTGGATGGCCCAAAAGAAGGTGATCCGGAAGTTAAAATCATAGGTGAGGGTGCTCAAGCTGCCTATTGGCCTGTCTCACTGTCTTATTTTGAAGAAACTGAATCTGGTGACACTATGCCAATTTATCGTATTGCATTTAAACTATACGAGGATGGCGTGAGCCGCAGCTTGACCATGGATTATGGAGAGTTTGTCATTGAAGGAAAAATCTCCGGCTTTGAAATTTTAGAAAAAGAAGCTGCCTGTGATTAATCAAGATGTGAGTAACTAAAAATGAATGTTATTATTCGCCGTATGTCAGCAGATGACCAAGTGCGGTGGCGTGACCTATGGGCTGGTTACAATACCTTTTATAAACGGAGTGTGTCGGATAAAGCGAGCAACCGAACTTGGAACTCACTGGTGGCTGGCAATGGAGAGCCTTATGGTTATGTTGCAGAGCTTAATGGCGAAGTTGTTGGGTTCACACATTACTTCATGACAATCTCGACATCAGATGATGGTCCGCGTTGTTATTTGCAAGATTTATTTGCAGATCCAAATGTTCGTGGCAAAGGTGTAGGGCGTGCCTTAATTGAGGCGGTTTATAAAGATGCTGATCAGCACAATGCCTCCCAAACATATTGGCTAACTGCAGAAGATAATCACCAGGCTCGCAAGCTTTATGATGCTGTGGCTAACAAAACGCCGTTTATAAAATACGCACGTTAAGCCTCACCCAACATCTCAATAAACCGATCGACCTGCGCTTCATCAGTCGCCCATGAGGTGACGAGGCGTAGCTGCGTATGCTTATCGTCAATGACTTTCCAACGATAAAAATCAAACTCGGTTTCAAGATGCGTGATTGCTTCATTGGGCAGAATAGCCATCAGCATATTCGCTTCGCACTCTGCAGCCATCTCAAATCCAGCTGCTTTGATGCCAGTCGCCATTTTTGCGGCCATATCATTGCCGCGCTTTGCGAGATCAAAATAAAGATTATGCGAAAACAATTCTTTGAATTGTTGGCCTAATGCACGACCTTTGGCCAACAGTGCGCCGCGTTGTTTAAGATGAATTTGAAAGTCTTCCGCTAAACTCTTGTTCGGAATCACAATCGCCTCACCAAACAATGCACCAGCTTTTGTACCGCCAATCCAAAAAATATCAGCAAAAGATGCGACATCTTTGAGTGTCAAATCAGAATGATCAGATGCAATGGCTGCTCCCATTCGCGCGCCATCAATCATAAGGAGTAGCTTATTGTCGCGGCAGATCTTCGATAGCGCAGCCACTTCATCACGCTTATAAACGGTACCGATTTCAGTCGCGTTGGAAATATATACAAGGCGAGGGCGCGTCACATGTGGGAAATGATTATGTGTATCAATGACCTTTTGCAGATTTTCCGTCGTTAGCTTTCCATTGACCACATCTGCGGTGATGACCTTATGCCCTGTGGCTTCAATCGCGCCTGCTTCATTGGTTTGAATATGCCCAGATAATGGCGCAATCACAGCTTCATGGGATTTCAGCGCACAAGCGTGAATAATAAGGTTTGCGAGCGTGCCACCTGAAACGAAGAAGATATCGGTGTCTGTTGTTCCCATTTCTGTACGGATAAGATCACGTGCAGCGACCGAATATACATCTGTGCCATAAGGTGTCGTTTGCACCATATTGGTCTCGCTAAGCGCTTTTAATATGTTAGGATGACAGCCTTCGCTATAGTCGTCGCGGAAGATATATTTGGACACGTTGAAACCTCTATTTGTATTCATGCCTACCTAAAAGAAACTGCCCAGGTAAGTCAAAACCATTCTTATTGGCCAAAAGCGCAGAAAACACTTGCATTTCAGCTGATATAGGCATAAGTCAGCCGCATTCCACATGCAGATTTGGGATAGTTCGGGGAGAAATCCGATCCATTCCGCCCGGTGGCATTTATTTGCTTCTTTCTGCAGAGGTATAACCGGTAAAGGAGAAAAGACATGGCAATGCCTAGTTTTTCAATGCGCCAATTGCTAGAGGCAGGCGTACACTTTGGGCACCAGACACACCGCTGGAACCCTAAAATGAAAAAGTTCATCTTTGGTGAGCGCAATAACATTCACATCATTGACCTTGGTCAAACGTACCCAATGCTATCAAATGCATTGCAGCTTGTGTCTGACACAGTTGCAAAAGGCGGTCGTGTACTATTCGTTGGTACAAAACGTCAAGCATCTGAAATCGTCGCAAAGTCTGCTGAAGAATCAGCTCAGTACTATGTAAATGCACGCTGGCTTGGTGGTATGTTGACGAACTGGAAAACAATTTCCAATTCAATCGCACGTCTTCGCAAGCTTGATGAATTGCTTGCTGGTGATGCTTCTGGTTTCACTAAGAAAGAACGTTTGAACCTTGAGCGTGAGCGTGAAAAGTTAAACCGTGCTTTGGGCGGTATTCGCGATATGGGTGGTACACCTGATTTGATTTTTGTGATCGACACAAACAAAGAAGGCATCGCAATTCAAGAAGCCAAACGTCTTGGTATCCCAGTTGTTGCAATCGTTGATTCAAACTGCGACCCAGACATCGTTGATTACCCAATTCCAGGTAACGATGATGCGGCGCGTTCAATTTCGCTTTATTGCGATCTTGTTTCTCGTGCATGTATTGATGGTATTGCGCGTCAACAAGGCGCTTCTGGCGTTGATCTTGGTGCACAAGTTGATGCACCAGCTGAAGCTGCTCTTGCACAAGAGCCTGCAGCTGAAGAAGCACCTGCTGCTTCTTAAGTTACGTAAAATTTGATAACGATTTTGGCGGCGCGCAATCCAAGCAGCCGCCAATGTCGTAAATTTGAGACAGTACACATGTACTGAGATTTGAAACGGTACGATAAGTACCTATATGATGTGTTGAAACATTTCTCGACATTTCAATATTCTGGCAAAAAGAGGCTATTATGAGCATCACAGCAGCAATGGTTAAAGAACTGCGCGAAAAATCTGGCGCAGGTATGATGGATTGTAAAAAAGCGCTAACGGAAGCTGGCGGCGACATGGAAGCAGCAATCGATTGGTTGCGCGCAAAAGGTATCGCAAAAGCTGACAAAAAATCGGGTCGTACTGCGGCTGAAGGTCTTATTGGTATTGCAAGTAATGGCAATTCAGCAGTTGTTATCGAACTCAACTCTGAAACAGACTTTGTTGCGAAAAACCATGAATTCCAGTCTTTGGTAAACTCAATTTCTGACACAGCTCTTTCAACAGATGGTTCTGTTGAAGCTATTTTGGCAGCTGGTCACCCATCAGGTAAAACTGTTGAAGATGAGATCAAAGGCGCAATCGGCACAATTGGTGAGAACATGACACTTCGTCGTTCTGCTAAATTGTCTGTTGGCTCGGGTGTTGTCGCATCTTACATCCACAATTCAGTGACTGACCGCCTTGGTAAATTGGGCGTTCTTGTTGCGCTTGAATCTGATGGTGATGCAGAAAAACTAGAAGTTGTTGGTCGTCAGGTAGCAATGCACATTGCAGCGACAAGCCCACTAGCTGTGACATCTGAAGAAGTTGACAAAGACGTTGCTGAGCGCGAGCGTCAAGTGTTCCTTGAGCAAGCTAAAGAATCTGGCAAGCCAGACAATATTGCTGAAAAAATGGTTGAAGGCCGTATGCGCAAGTTCTTCCAAGAAGTTGCACTTATGTCTCAACAATTCGTAATGAACCCAGACCAAACTGTTGCAGAAGCTGTTAAAGCTGCTGAAGCAGAAGTTGGTGCGCCAATTGCTGTGACTGGCATGGCTCGCTTGCTCCTTGGTGAAGGCGTTGAAAAAGAAGAAGAAGACTTTGCTGCTGAAGTTGCAGCAACAGCTAAAGGCTAGTTTTCGTTTAATTTGCGAAAAACTTGTTATGTTTTCTAAGGGCATCGCGTGACAACGCGGTGCCCTTGGTGTATCGGGGGTGTCGGAATATAAACGAGATGCCGAATCTCTGATCAACCGAATAATGACAGACTTATAAAGGGTACGAAATGTCAGAAGAACCAATCTACAAACGCGTGTTATTCAAAGCTTCAGGTGAAGCACTTATGGGTGATCAAGGATTTGGGATTGATGTAAATGTGGCAGATCGGATCGCAGGCGATGTCGCTGAAGTCCACAAGATGGGCGTTGAAGTGAGCATTGTTGTCGGTGGTGGTAACATCTTCCGCGGTGTTGCAGTGGCATCCAAGGGTGGTGACCGTGTCACTGGCGATCATATGGGTATGCTTGCAACTGTCATTAATGCTCTTGCATTGGCGACTTCTTTGCGCAAACGCGGGGTTGAGACCGAAGTTTTATCTGCAATTGCTATGCCTGAACTCTGCCAAAGTTTTTCACAGCGCGCAGCACAACATCATTTAAATAAAGGCCGCGTTGTCATCTTTGCTGGTGGTACGGGTAATCCGTTCCTAACAACTGATACCGCTGCTGCCCTTCGTGCTGCTGAAATGGGTGCAGATGCGATTTTTAAAGGTACGCAAGTTGACGGGATTTATTCAGCTGATCCAAAAACATCACCTGATGCGACACGTTATGAAGAATTGACACATGATGTTGTGCTCGAAAAAGGCCTAGCGGTGATGGACACAGCAGCTGTCGCGCTCGCACAAGAAAATAACCTGCCAATCGTCGTCTTCTCAATCCACGAAAAGGGCGGTTTTGCTCAAATCGTAAAAGGTGGTGGACGTTCAACGATTGTGCGTGATAAATAAACCTGCAATTGTCAAATTGTATAAGTTTTAGGGAATGTTGGAGGCAAAAATGTCTGGTGTAGATTTAAATGATTTGAAACGACGTATGGATGGTGCTGTTAATGCATTTAAATCTGATACGGCTGCTTTGCGAACAGGGCGTGCATCTGCAAACTTGTTAGACCCCGTTTTGGTCGATGCATATGGTTCCAAAGTTCCGCTTAATACGGTTTCAAATATCTCTGTTCCAGAGCCACGTATGCTTTCGGTCACTGTTTGGGACAAAAGCATGGTTGCTGCTGTTGAAAAAGGGATTCGTGAAGCCAATCTTGGTTTTAACCCAATCACTGACGGGCAAAATTTGCGTCTTCCATTGCCAGATTTGAACGAAGAGCGCCGTAAGGAACTTGTCAAAATTGCCAACGGTTATGCCGAAAACGCTAAGGTAGCTATTCGCCACGTGCGCCGTGATGGGATGGATAGCCTTAAAAAAGCCGAAAAAGATGGTGACATTGGCAAGGATGAAGCTCATTCTGAATCTGAGAACGTGCAGAAGATGACCGATGATACGATTAAAATCATCGAGACCCTATTATCGGATAAAGAAACCGAGATCATGACAGTCTAATTTTCACCTGGGGCCGGGCGTTATTACATGCAATCTGCGAATGAAACAAATGCACCACAGCATGTTGCCATCATTATGGATGGTAATGGTAGATGGGCAAAATCTCGTGGGTTGTCTCGCAGCGCTGGGCATCAAAAAGGTGTTGAAACATTGCGCCAAGTTGTGCGCACAGCAGGAGAAGCGGGCGTTCAATATCTAACGCTGTTTGCTTTTTCATCTGAAAATTGGAGCCGGCCACAAGAAGAGGTTGGTTTTTTAATGGGGCTTTTAAAAAAGTTCATCAAACGAGACCTTGAAGAGCTAAGATCTGAAAATGTGCGTGTTAAAATCATTGGTGCGCGCGATAATTTACAGTCTGATATCTTAGACCTGTTGATTGAAGCTGAAGAAAATACCAAACAGAACGATGGTTTAAACCTCGTCATTGCATTCAACTATGGTGCGCGTGATGAAATTGCCCGTGCTGCTAAGCGAATGGCTGTGGACGTAAAATCCGGTGTTTTATTGCCGGAAGATGTTTGCGAATCCAAAATAACGAGCTATCTCGATACGCGTGATATCCCAGACCCTGATCTGATTATCCGTTCAAGCGGTGAGCAAAGGCTTTCAAATTTCCTTCTATGGCAAGCTGCATATGCGGAATTTGTGTTTGTTGATGAACTTTGGCCCGACTTTACTCATGAGGTTTTCCATCGCGCCCTTAACACGTTTAAGACGCGAGATCGCCGTTATGGTGGTGTTGAAAGTGCAAAACTCATCGCAACTTCTTGAGGATGAAGCGCTTTAAGTTGTTTTCAAGCGATATTTTAGCGTGTAACTTAGCGTTCCAGAGGGAGCGCATATGACAACAATAATTCTGCCGACAGCCGTGAAATTATCTCAAGGTTTAACCTGTTAGATGTCACGTGAGTTAAAGCTACGCATAATATCTGCCATCATTTTGGGTGCCATTACTTTGGTTGATACCTGGGTCGGCGGTGTGTTCTTTGCAGGTCTTGTCATCATCGTTGGGTTTTTGCTTTTTTATGAATGGAGCAAAATCACTCGAACGACAAAACGTCAGCCTCTCGTGAATTTTATTGGTTGGTTCACGCTCACAGTTGTGAGCGTCAGTATATTGTTCTCTATGCTTGAAATGGCGCTTCTAAGCTTAGCCGTCGGTGCATTGCTTGCTGCTGCTATGGGTTGGGGTAAAGCGAAAAATCTTTGGGTATTTGGCGGCATTGTCTATTCAGGATTGCCGATCATTGCATTTACCGAACTACGCGGCGATGAAACCTCTGGCTTTTATGACCAAATGGGTTTGTTTGCGATTGTCTTTGTTTTTGTAATTGTCTGGGCAACTGATATTTTTGCCTACTTCTGCGGTAAAGCTTTAGGTGGGCCAAAGCTTGCGCCATCCATTTCTCCAGGTAAAACGTGGTCCGGTGCCATTTTTGGATTATTTGCGGGCGTTGGTGCTGGTATTGGCATCGTTTTGCTCATCAGCAGTGGTGGCGGATATTTTGTCCCAATTCTCGCTGTTGTTTTATCTATATCCAGTCAGGTTGGCGATCTGTTTGAATCGTGGATTAAACGCCGGTTTGGCGTAAAAGATTCAAGTAATCTCATTCCGGGACATGGTGGTTTTATGGACCGGTTAGATGGAATGATTTTTGCCTCTGTCGCAGCGTTTTTGATTGCACTGCTTGATCAGTTTTATGCTGGCACAGACGCCTCGCATGTGCTAGCAATCCATCTGCTTGGTTTGTGATTAACTTAATTCATATTCGCCCATTTGGCGGAAAGACTTCATGGATATTCTAAATTCAATTTTTTCCATTTTCACCGGAAATATTCTCGTTTTCATCCTAATTTTGTCGGTTGTCGTGTTCATTCATGAAATGGGACATTATCTCGTGGGGCGCTGGTGTGGCATTTACGCCACCACGTTTTCAATCGGATTTGGTAAAGAAATCTGGGGTTTTAACGGTAAAGACGGGACCCGTTGGCGTGTCGCGATGATCCCGCTTGGGGGTTATGTAAAGTTTTTTGGCGATGAAAATGCTGCATCTATGCCTGATGGCGAAGAGCTGCAAGAAATGTCAGATGCTGATAAAGCGCGGTCTTTCCACCATGCATCTGTGTTGCGCAGATCTTTGACGGTTCTCGCCGGTCCTATGGCGAATTTTATTCTTACAATTGTGATTTTTACCGCCTTCTTCTCATTTTACGGCAAGCAAACAACGGATCCAATTATCAGCCAGGTTGTTGAGCAATCACCAGCAGAAGCGGCTGGGTTGCAGCCTGGTGATCTGTTTGTTTCAGTTGATGGTATTGAAATTAACGTCTTCAATGATGTGAAACGGTATATTTCTTCAAGGCCGGAGACAGAGGTTGATATTACGATCAATCGTGATGGCACAGAGCAAATCATTTCGCTTATTCCTGACCGTAAAGTAACGGAAGATCGTTTTTGCAACAAAATCGAAGAAGGCATAATGGGTGTTGTCGTTGTGCCGGACGAAACCAATTCACGCCGCTTGGAATTTGGAATAGTGGGCGCTGTTGGGCAGGCTTTCTCCGAAAGCTGGTTCATCGTCACGCGAACATTTGATTATATCGGCAATATCTTTGTCGGGCGTGAAAGCGCCAAGCAATTAAGCGGTCCAATTGGTATTTCAAAAATGTCAGGGCAGGTCGCAACGCTTGGTATTGTTGCGGTCATCCAATTGATTGCCATTATTTCATTGTCAATCGGACTGCTCAATTTGATGCCTGTGCCAATATTGGACGGTGGTCATCTGGTTTTTTATGCAATTGAGGCGATTCTCGGGCGGCCGGTAAGCCCGCGAGCACAGGAATATGCATTCCGAGTCGGGATTATGCTAATATTATCGCTTATGTTGTTCACAACATTTAACGATGTGACATCTTTGTTCAACCACGGATGTGAAGTGCCGCAGGGTTAATAGTTGCGACAAAACAACAGTTTTGCCCGTGTTTAGGCATTTGTTCGTTAATAGACTGTTTACTTTAATCAATTCTTCTTCCGGGCATTGATTAAAAATGATACATTGAGTAAATGGAATTTAACTCTTTTCCTTGCTTGTAGAGTAAAAGAGTTTTAAACACGTATCTAGTTTCGATTCAGAAATCCGTTTCTGGGCCGAATACTGCTTGGTTAAAAAGAAGGTAGTTTGTTCGATGAAGTCTCGTTCCCGCTTATTGAGTGCTGTTTCAGCTGTTGCATTATCTACAGGTATTGCAATTTCCGGTCTGGGCACAGCAACAATCGCAATGACGACAATTGCAGAGGCTGCCTCGGTAAGTCGCATCGTAGTCCGCGGTAATTCACGCGTTGACGACGGCACAATCATCAACAACATCACAATCTCTCCGCGTCAGCGTTTTAATAATGATGATATTGATGATTCAGTGAAGCGTTTGTTTGGAACAGGTTTGTTCTCAGATGTGCGCATCAGCGTTTCAGGTGGTAGCTTGGTTGTTGCTGTTGAAGAAAACCAGATCGTTAATCAGATTATCTTCAACGGAAACAAAAAGATCAAAGACAAGCGTCTTTCAACACTTGTTCAAACACAGCCACTTGGACCGTATAACGAACTATTGTTGAACGCAGATATCGCTGCAATCCAAGATGCCTATGCGGGTATCGGTCGCGAAGACGCGACAGTGACAACGCAAATTGTGCAACTCGGTGACGGACGTGTTAATATCGCTTTCCAAGTTAATGAAGGTGATCGTACAAAAATTTCAGCCATTAATTTTGTTGGCAATAACGCGTTTTCAAACGGCCGCCTTGCGGACGTTGTGTCGACAAAGCGCTCAAACTTCCTAAGCTTTTTGATCCGCAAAGATATTTATGATGAAGATAAGCTTCGCGCTGATGAAGAGTTGCTGCGTAGCTTCTATTATGATCGTGGTTATGCAGATTTCCGCGTCATCTCATCTTTTGCAGAGCTTGATGAAACATCAAATAAATACAACATCACATTCACTGTTGATGAAGGTGAAAAGTATGATTTTGGTGCGGTTAGTGTGGATAGTACTATTCCAAACATTGACGCTGAAACTTTGCAAGGTGTGATCAAAAGCCGTACAGGCAATACATATAGCGCTGGTAAAGTAGAAGACACAATTGCAGCGATTGCTGATGAAGTTGCAAACCAGGGTTATCCGTTTGCACAGATCACACCACGTGGCGATCGTGATTTCTCAGGCCGCACAATTTCTGTCGACTATTTGGTTGATGAAGGTCCGCGCGCTTATGTTGAGCGTATTGAGATTGTTGGTAATACACGTACACGTGATTATGTTATTCGTCGTGAGTTTGACATCAGTGAAGGTGATCCATTTAACCAGGTGTTATTGCGTCAAGCAACTAAGCGCCTGAATGCTTTGGGTTATTTCTCAAATGTTGACATTTCAACGCGTCAAGGTTCTGAAGCTGATCGCGTGATCTTGGTTGTGAATGTGACCGATGAGCCAACTGGTGAATTTGGTATCGGCGGTGGTTATTCAAACACAACTGGTGCTTCTGCTGATATTTCGATCACTGAGCGTAACTTCCTAGGTCGCGGACAATTTATCAAAATTTCTGCTGGTCGCGGTGAAGATTCACAAGAATACCAATTGTCATTTACTGAACCTTATTTCCTAGGTTATCGTTTGGCAGCCGGTTTTGATGTCTTCAGAAAAGAAGATACATCAAACACAGGTTATACGGCTCTAAATACAGGTACGACCCTTCGTATTGCAGCGCCATTGTCTGATAATCTTACATTCTCAGCAAATTATAATTACAATCTGCAGGAGTTTAACTCCGGCGGCACATCAACTTCTAACCCTGAACAAGCTATCATTAATCAGGGTGAGAGAATGAAGTCTTCGTTGGGTTACACAATTACCTACAAAGATTTCGATGATGAAACATTTACCCGTGAAGGTTATGCCGTTCGTGTTTCTCAGGAATTTGCTGGTTTAGGTGGAGATGAAAAATTCATCCGTACAACAGCTAAAGCATCTTATTTTGATGTGGTTTCAGAAGCTGCTGATTTGGTTGCAAATATCACCGTTGGTGCAGGTCATGTTGCTGCTACAAGTGGTAACTTGAGCGTGTTTGAGCATTTCTATCTAGGCGGCGAAACTGTTCGTGGCTTTGACACTAAAGGCTTTGGTCCAACTATCAATGATAGCTCAACATCGGCTGTTGGGGGTACAACATACTTCAACGCAAGTGCTGAAGTTAGTGCGCCGTTCCCGGCAATTTCACGTGATTTCGGTTTGAGATTTAATCTATTTGCTGATGCTGCCACACTTTATGGCAATGATATTTCGGCAGCTGATGCTGGTGCTCAGACAATCTCAGGCACAGCTATGGAATGGCGTGCATCTGTTGGTGCAGGTATCACATGGGCATCACCATTTGGTCCATTGCGTGTGTACTATGCTGAACCAATCGCAAAAGAAGCTAACGATAAAATCAAGAAATTTGGCTTTGGTGCAACATCGAGATTCTAAGGCTTCTTAGTTAATCGATATCGATAGATTTAGTTGGCTGTGGGTGGCAACTTGATATGGAAAATAAATTCTTTTCTCCTACAAGTGTGCTTACAGTCAGCCAAATAATCGAACTTACAAATTCATCACCCTCTGTCGATAAATATGATGACATCAATATTGTTGATGTTGCGCCTATTGCGCGCGCAAAAGCTGACGAGATCACATTTATAAGTTCACGTAGGTCTTTGGATTTATTGGAAAATTCAGACGTCAAAGTCTTGTTTTGCAATAAAGCGCTCGCCTCGCGCATTCGCGATGATATTTTAGTGCTCGTTGTGCTTAATCCACAAAAAGCATTTGCGACAATCCTCAATCATTTTTATCCCACAGCTGCAGGTGCTGCATCAACGCAAACAACATCTGGTGTTTCTCCAAATACACATATTGATGGTACTACGACAGTGGAAGATGGGGTTATAATCGAACCAGGTGCCGTTATTGGCGCCAATGCTAATATCGGGCAAGGCTCGTTAATTGGTGCGAATGCTGTGATTGGTGCAGGTGTTCAAATTGGCCGCGATTGTTCCATCGGTCCGCATGTGAGCATCTCAAATGCGCTGATCGGCAACAAAGTTACAATTCATTCAGGTGCACGTATCGGACAAGAAGGCTTTGGCTATGTGTCTGATCAGGACGGACACCACAAAATTCATCAAATTGGCCGCGTAATTATTCAAGACAGCGTCGATATCGGGGCAAATACCGCGATTGATCGTGGAGCTATGGACGATACCGTGATCGGCGAGGGCACGAAGATCGACAATCTAGTGCAGATCGCGCACAATGTGCGTATCGGCCGACATTGTGTGATTGTTTCGCAAGTCGGCATAGCAGGAAGCGCTGAGTTGGGTGATTTTGTATTGGTTGGTGGTGCCGCAGGAATTGTTGGCCACGTTAAAATTGGCGATCGTGCACAAATTGCAGCGACAAGCGCTGTGGCAACAGATGTTCCAGAGGGTGCGCGATGGGGCGGTATACCAGCGCGGCCGATGACAGCATTCCTACGCGATGTTGCGGATATAAACGCGCGTGCATTTGGACGTGGCAAATATAAAAAAGAAGGACAAAAAGATGAGTGATGGTGACGTGAAAACACTTGGTACGGCTGATATTCAGAAAGTATTGGAATTGCTTCCTCACCGATATCCCTTTTTGCTCGTTGATAAGATCATCGAAATTGATGGCGATAATTCCGCAATTGGCATTAAAAATGTAACCATGAATGAACCGCATTTCACGGGCCATTTTCCTGGTCAGCCTGTTATGCCGGGTGTTTTAATCATTGAAGGCATGGCGCAAGCCGCAGGCGCTATTTGCATGATGGCAGGTGGTATTGAAGCTGATGTTGTCTATTTCATGACAATTGATAATGCGCGCTTTAGAAAACCTGTTGTCCCTGGTGATGTACTTGAATTACATGTTAAAAAAACCAAACAGCGCGGCAATATCTGGAAATTCCATTGTGAAGGGATTGTTGACGGAAATAAAGTTGCTGAAGCTGACATCGGCGCAATGCTTGTCGCCAATGAAAGTGCCGAGTAATGATTGCAGCTACTGCGGAAATCCATCCAACAGCTATTGTTGAAGATGGTGCGACGATTGGCGAGGGCTGTAAAATTGGCCCATTTAGCATTATTGGACCAAAGGCTAAGCTCGGATCAAACATCACTATTCGCAGCCATGTTGTCATTGATGGCAACACCAGCATCGGGTCAGGTTGTTCGATCTTCTCACATGCGATTTTGGGTACAGAGCCGCAAAATGTGCATTATAAAGGTGAAGATACCGAACTTATCATTGGCGAAAACTGTCAGATCCGCGAAAGCGTGACAATGAACACTGGCATGCCTGATGCTGGCAACAAAACCGTTGTGGGTAATAATTGTCTGTTCTTGGTCAATTCGCATGTGGGACATGATTGCCGTCTGGGCGATAACATTATTTTATCAAACAACGTTATGTTGGGTGGCCATGTTGAAGTCGGCAATAACGTCATCATGGGCGGTGGTGCTGGGGTTCATCAGTTTGTCCGAGTTGGTCATCATGCGTTTATTGGCGGGCTTTGTATTGCGAAAAACGATGTTATTCCATTTGGAATGGCGGACGGTGTTCCAGGTGAGCTTTTAGGACTAAATGTTATTGGTTTGCGCCGTGCAGGGTATGCCAAACAGCAAATTTTGGACATTCGCCGGTTTGTGAAGCGTATATTTGAGGGTGAAGGAACTTTCAAGCAACGGCTTGAGGAGATTGATCCATCAAAATTAGGCGAAGCTGAGAAAGACATATTTGACTACATTACTGCAGATAGCAAACGGGGCCTGATCACGGCGAGATTGTCCCATAAGTCACAGGACTAAGCATGACAAGCCCGACGTCGCATACTCATGAAAGCGACGCACGACTGGCTATTGTTGCCGGTTATGGCAGGTTACCCATTGACGTGGCAGTAGCGGCGCGAGAAATGGGTATAGATCCATTTATTATTGCGATCCGCGGTGAAGCTGATCAAGATTGGAGTGATTTCGATCACGCATATCTCCCCATCGCTAATGCTGTAAAAATTGTTAAAACGATGAGGCAATATAAAGTCAATCGGATCGTTTTGGCTGGCGGTGTAAGCAACCGTCCAAAAATTACGGATGTTCGAATAACCTTTAAGCTTTTGTTTTCATTGCCGAAGTTGCTTAGAGTTATTCATGCCGGCGGCGATGATGCATTGTTGCGCACAACGATCAATTTATTTGAAATACTCGGTGTTAAGGTACTAGGTGCTCAAGAAATAGCACCGAATTTGCT
This sequence comes from Lentilitoribacter sp., assembly GCA_039986595.1. Taxonomy (GTDB): domain Bacteria; phylum Pseudomonadota; class Alphaproteobacteria; order Rhizobiales; family Rhizobiaceae; genus Lentilitoribacter. Next base: position 85,444 of record JBDWQJ010000003.1, on the reverse strand, counting down.
AGCCCAAGAGGGTGTTTTAGGAAAAATTGGTATAAGTGATCAAAACAAGATTGATATAAAAACCGCGTCCAATGCTGCTTTAGAATTGGGGATTGCTGATAAAGGGCAGGCGGCTGTATCGATAAACGGAAACGTTGTAGCCATTGAAGGTGTAGACGGCACGGATGCGATGCTAACAGCACTAGCGGATAAGATTAAGGCTGAAAAAACAACAGCGCCACAAACTGAGCTGGCCGGTAGCCAAGGCGTTTTGGTAAAGTTATGTAAACCGCAGCAGGACAAACGAGCTGATTTGCCAACAATCGGCCCGACAAGCGTGTTAAATGCACATAAAGCAGGCCTTGCTGGTATTGCAGTTGAAGCGGGTCGCTCCTTTATCTTGGATAAAGAAAACGTTATAAAAGAAGCTGATAAATACGGAATGTTTATTGCTGGAATAACGCGAGAGGCATCGCAATGAAGCCCTTGAAAATTGCCATAATAGCGGGTGAAGTCTCAGGTGATCAGCTGGCAGCAGATTTGATAGCTGCGTTAAAAACAAAATTACACGCCCAAACAGGGCAGGACATTGAACTGTTGGGAGTAGGTGGCCCTGGTTTAGTCTCTAAAGGGTTAGAGCCGCTTTTTGATTATTCCGAACTGTCCATTATGGGCATTTCTGCCGTACTTGCGAAACTGCCTAAATTATTATGGCGCATCCGCCAAACGGCAAAATCTATTGTTGAATTTGAGCCGGATGTTCTCATCATTGTTGATAGTCCAGACTTCACCCATCGTGTTGCTAAAATTGTTCATGAAAAAAACCCAAAACTTCCAATCATAAATTATGTTTGTCCGACGGTTTGGGCTTGGAAGCCTGAACGCGCTTTAAAAATGCGCGCGTATATTGATCAAATTTTGAGTATTTTTCCATTTGAGCCTGAGATTGTTAAAAATCTCTCTGGGCCACCGATTAGTTATATTGGTCATCGGTTGATGGAAAATAGCGCTGTTGAAGATAACCGGAATAAACAGCTCAAACATGAGTTGAGTGCAAGCAAAACAATTTTACTTTTGCCCGGGTCGAGAAATAGCGAACTTAATCGTAATCTAGAAACGATCAAAAAGTCTGCAATTGAATATTTAGAATTCGAACCAGATACAACATTTATTTTGCCTACCATCGCGCGATTTGAGCAACGGTTGACTGATGAGCTGAAGTCTTGGCCTTTTGATGTAAAATTGGTGGTTGGTGAAGCGGATAAGTGGGATGCATTTGGTCAGGCAGATGCAGCACTTGCAGTTTCGGGCACGATACTTTTGGAACTTGCCATTGCGCGTGTGCCATGCGTATCAATTTACAAGTTAGACATATTACTCAATCAACATGTCAAAAAATTAGATCTTTGGAGTGCAGCGCTTCCAAACTGGATAGTGAATTATCCAGCTGTTCCTGAATTTTATAATCAATTTGCGCAACCCGGCACACTTGCGCGGCATTTACATCGCTTATCAAGCGATACACTGCAGCGAAACGCCATGTTAGAAGCGTTTGATCTTGTTCATGAACGAATGCGTGTTGATCGACCGCCAAGCGAATATGGTGCTGATATCGTCCTTAAGCATTTAAAATAAAAAAACTCCGCAATCTTATGAAGATGCGGAGTTTAATTTTTCAATATCAGTAATGATTATCTTTTGATAACCGGAACATAATCGCGGCTTTCTTGACCTGTATAAAGCTGACGAGGGCGGCCAATACGTTGGCTTGGGTCTTCGATCATTTCTTTCCACTGAGCAATCCAACCAACAGTACGTGCAAGTGCAAACAGCACTGTGAACATAGTTGTTGGGAAGCCTAGAGCTTTCAATGTAATACCTGAGTAGAAATCAATATTTGGATATAGTTTCTTCTCGATGAAGTATTCATCAGTAAGTGCGATGCGCTCAAGTTCCATTGCAACTTCAAGCAATGGATCATCTTTAATTCCCAATTCATTGAGCACTTCATGCGTAGTTTTTTGCATGATCTTCGCACGTGGATCGTAATTTTTGTAAACACGGTGACCAAAACCCATAAGACGGAATGGATCGTCTTTATCTTTTGCGCGTGCAACATATTCAGGAATGTTCTCAACGCTGCCGATTTCGGCAAGCATGTTCAATGCAGCTTCATTAGCACCACCATGTGCAGGACCCCAAAGACACGCAATACCGGCTGCGATACACGCAAATGGGTTTGCACCAGATGAACCAGCAAGACGCACAGTTGATGTTGAAGCATTTTGCTCGTGATCAGCGTGCAGGATGAAGATACGGTCCATTGCGCGTGCAAGAACAGGGTTTACTTTGTAATCTTCGCAAGGAACAGCAAAACACATACGCAAGAAGTTTGATGCATAGTCTAGATCGTTCTTTGGATAGATAAATGGCTGACCAACATGGTACTTATATGCCATTGCTGCCAATGTCGGCAATTTAGCGATCATGCGCATTGACGCAACCATACGCTGATGCGGATCAGTTATGTCTGTTGAATCGTGATAGAAAGAAGACATAGCGCCCACACAACCACAAAGAACGGCCATAGGGTGCGCATCACGACGAAAACCCGTAAAGAAGCGTGACATTTGCTCATGCACCATTGTGTGGCGCGTTACGCGGTAATCAAAGTCAGCTTTTTGCGCAGCTGTTGGCAATTCACCATAAAGAAGAAGATAGCAAACTTCCAAGAAGTCGCCTTGTTCTGCGAGCTGTTCAATAGGATAGCCGCGGTGAAGCAAAACACCGTTATCACCATCAATGAATGTGATGTCTGAATCACATGAACCAGTTGATGTAAATCCTGGGTCAAATGTGAATGCGCCAGTTTGCTTATATAGAGTGCTGATATCAATGACATCGGGACCCAAAGTTCCGGAGCGGACGGGAAAGTCAAACTCTTTGCCTTCGAAGTTTAATGTGGCTTTTTTATCGGTCATATTAGATCCCCTTTATATGTTCTTATGCAACGCGAAATGGAATTATGTTGCGGTGCATTCATAAAAGCTTGGGCTTTAGCTATACGATTTCTGAGGCATTGCCAAGATTGACAGGCAATATTTATAAACAGCCTTGTAAAACTATTGTTACGTTCAGCTTACTACTTGACAAAACTTATGGTAGTAATTCTTGAGTAATCTCTCAAATTACTTGAATGACTGGATTTATGCCCTGTGTTTAAAGTGGAGCAAAAACAGCAAGAATTAGCAAATAAGGCACGTTTTAGTCGATCTAAATCGTTTATATTGCGCAATTTTGGCGTTGCGGGTTTAGATCCAAGTTCGGATGAACATTCAGATCATCGTGATCAAAAAGGCTATTTACACCAGTCTCTTGCAATAGAAACCAATTTTGGTCACACATTTTTATTTATTCCGGTGTTTTTAATTTTAGGCGCATATTTCAATTTTTCCAGAAAATTAGACATTGATGACGCTTTTTTGATGATTCCAATCATTGTTTTGAGCGCAATTGCCGCACTTCAAAAACGTATAAATATAGGTTCAAAGTTTGTTTTATTGCTTCTTAGCGCATTTTTTATTGGTGCATTTGCTGCCAATATTGAGATGAAAAAACCCACTATTTTGATTGATAGCGACGTAACAACCAATCTAAAAGGTATTGTTTTATCCAAAAATATTGGGACGAATGGCTCTCTGAGATACAAGATATTGATTAATTCAACGTCTCAGCCGACGATAAAACGACCACCACATAAGGTTCAATTGCTGTCTCGCAGTGGAGATGGGCAACTTAAAGTCGGTCATATTATAGAAACGAGAGCGCGATTGACGCGCCCATCTGGGCCCGTTTATCCAAAAGGCTATGACTTCGCATTTGGTGCTTATATAAACGATATCGGTGCTTATGGCTTTATACTTGGTGCGCCAAAAGTGCTAGGAAGTATAAGATATCAAGAATTACCGATAAAAAGCAGGTTTGAATTATTCGTTGGCGCTATCCAATCAAAGATATCTAACAGAATAAATGATCATTTAAGCGGGGATGCTGCGGCCATTTCATCCGCGCTCATCATTGCAGATAAGAAAGCCATTAGCGAAGAAACCGTCACCGCGCTTCGCAATGCGGGATTGGCACATATATTGGCGATATCGGGTCTACATATGGTTTTAGCGTCCGGTACGTTATTTTTAACCCTTCGCGCGTTATTGAGCCTATTCCCCTCTCTTGTTCAAGCCATTCCTGTTAAAAAGGTCGCCGCGGTCGCAGCATTGTTGGCTGCAACATCATATCTGGTCATTTCAGGCGCCCCGATATCCGCCCAACGTGCTTGGCTTATGCTGGTGATCATGTTGGGCGCAACAATCCTTGATAAGCCCGCAATTACTTTGCGTAATGTCGCAATTGCAGCAATCATTATTGTGCTAATTTCCCCGTCGAGCGTCACAACACCGGGATTTCAGATGTCATTTGCTGCCGCCACGGCTTTGGTTTCAGTTTATGGTGCCTGGGCGCGAATTAAACTTGCCAACTACGAGCATTCGACAACATATTTTAAAGAGACTTATCTATACCGCTCTGTGCAGTTCGTCGTTGGTCTAGGGCTAACAGCTTTAATTGCTGGGTTAGCCACAGGCATATTCTCAAGTCTACATTTTCATCAACTTGCCGGCTATGGCGTCCTGGGCAATGTACTGGCAATGCCAGTGGTTACATTTTTCGTTATGCCATTGGCGCTGCTATCAATGTTACTCATGCCTTATGGTCTTGAATGGTTGCCGTTATCCGGTTTAGGACAATCGATCGAAATCGTTATTTATCTGGCAAACTGGGTCGCCGGTTTAGGTGGTGAGTTTAAGACGGGTAGACCAACCTCCATCGTGACAGGGTTTCTAATCGCCGGCTTTATCATTTTTGTTTTATTTCGAAGTTCAATACGCTTATTCGGCCTTCTTGCCATCATCACAGGTCTTGTTCTATCGGTGATGATACCTATCAAAATACCGGATGTTTTTATAAGTGAAGATGGAAAACTTGTCGGTATTCGCTACGATCAGCAATTATTCGTCAATAGAACGCGTCCATCATCATTTATTTCCGACCAATGGTTAAATGCATATCTGTTAAATTTACAAAAGCCGGAGAAGCTAAATAAGACTGTAGTCAGCTTTGATATTCAAGAGATCAATCGCTTCAACCTGCTTATGATATTGGATCAGGGAAGAGGCTTTATTTGTTTAAATACGCATTTTTGCATGAATGCCTATCAGGATAAGATTGTAACAACCCTTGGAAAAACAGAGCATTTAGAATTGGCTTGCAAATTTTCAGATATCATTGTCGCAACATTTGGTGTGAATAGAGATCTGCGTGAGGGTTGTGCATCAAAAACAATAATAAGCCGCTATGATTTAAAGCAAAGCGGCTCAATGGCATTTTATTCAGATGATACAAGTCCAAATGGATATCGTGTTGAGACAGCGATCTCTGAAGCTATTCGGCCGTGGACTATTCAAAGGTATTTCAATTGGCGCGCAAATGAGTTTTGGTTGCCAAATGGACAGACTTTAAAACGTATTGCCAACTAAGTTCATGCACTCAGATGATCTAGTTATAGCGGCGAATAAGTCCAACTAGCTTGCCCTGAACTTTAACCCGGTCGGGTCCAAAAATTCGAGTTTCATAGGCTGGGTTTGCTGCTTCAAGCGCAATGGATGCACCTTTGCGACGGAACCTTTTTAGCGTGGCTTCCTCATCATCAACAAGCGCAACAACAATATCACCAGGGTTTGCATTATTGGCATCCTTAATAACAACCGTATCACCATCAAAAATCCCAGCATCAATCATGGAATCGCCTTTAACCTCTAGCGCGTAATGATCGCCAGCACTTAACATATCGGTTGGGACATTAATGTTGTGAGTTGTGTGTTGTATTGCAGATATCGGTACACCCGCAGCAATACGACCCATAACAGGAACGCTCAAAGAGCCATTATTTTCTGTTTGTTCAGGAGCTTTAGAGCGGATTGGCTCAATTTTGTCTTTGCTGCCTTCAATCACACTTGGGTTAAACCCACGTGGCGGCGGTGTTGTCGATTGATAACTCTCAGGCAGCTTAATGACTTCAAGCGCGCGCGCTCTGTTCGGAAGGCGTTTGATAAAACCGCGTTCTTCAAGCGCTGTGATGAGGCGATGAATGCCTGACTTGGACGCAAGATCCAAAGCATCTTTCATTTCATCAAATGAGGGGGGAATACCTGTTTCTTTCATGCGCTCATGAATAAAAAACAGCAGTTCCTGTTGTTTGCGTGTCAACATTTCAAAACCTCATTACGTTAGAAACAAACCATGAACAATCCATATATGTTCTATTTGTGTTCTGCAATAGTAAATAATTTATTAAGAAATATTGGTCTGTCGACAAGATGATTTTTAGTATTTTTTGAACAAAGATAGAATTATACCAGAACATAAGCGGAATTATTGAGGTTTTGTACCAGGTTCTCCCGACAAATCATTGGGGGGTTAGTTATAAGATGCTGTTTTTATTGTAAAAATAAGAATCGTAATGATGCCACTGCTTACTTGGTGTTTAATATAGCTGCGTGCACTTAAGCCGATATATCCTGTGTTCCAGCTTATTAATCTCGCTTGAAAAAAAATATTATTAGATATTAGTTTTCGAACAATATTACATCGCAAATATCGCCTTTTGAGGCTGCTTTTGCGTTTGGCGGACGAATCAAAAGGCTATTTGCATCAGCAAAAACACGAACAAGAGACGAATCTTGACGCCTAAACGGGGTTACAATGCGTTCACCAAGTTCATCGGTTTGAACTTGCGCCCGCATATATTCCTGCCGATGATCATTTTCTGGCAATTCAACCATCAATTTCGCTGTCGTTATGGGCGTGGTGATTGCGCGCCCTGCAAGTTTGCGCACAAGCGGTGCTAAAAAGAGTGATCCGGTTACCAAACTTGAGGCGGGGTTGCCCGGAAGACCAATAAAGCGCATTTTGCCCAAAGTGCCATACATGAGCGGTTTGCCCGGACGCATAGCGATTTTCCAAAAATTGAGTTCCATACCCATTTCTGTGAGTGCTTGTTGAACAAGGTCATGATCACCAACGGATGCGCCTCCAATTGTCACCAAAATATCAGTGTTCTCATCGAGTGCTTTTTGCACTGACGCTTTAATCTCGTCCAATTTATCTTGAGCGATACCCAGATCCAATACGTCAGCTCCGGCACTTTCGCACATTGCCATCACACCAAAAGCGTTAGAGGCAATGATTTGATCTATGCCCGGTTCTTCGCCAGGTGATACGAGTTCATCTCCGGTAGCCAAAACCGAAATAAGTGGCTTTTGAAATACTTCAACTTCGGCATAGTTCATACTGGCAGCAAGCGTGATCGCGGAATAGTCCAACTCGCGATATTTCTTTAAAAGTACATCGTCTTTTGAAAAGTCGACACCTGCAAGCCGAATATGTCTATTAGCTTGCGCCGGCGCCGTAACTTTAACGAAACCACCTTCGAGTTTTTCGGTGTTTTCCTGAACGAGAATAGTATCAGCTGATGATGGAACAGGTGCACCTGTGAAAATACGTACACTCTCGCCATCTTCAAAGGTTCCGTGAAAACCGTGTCCCGCAGCGGATTCGCCAATGACTTTGAGCGTTGCACCAATTTCGGCAGCATCTTTGTATTTTATTGCATAACCGTCCATTGCGGATGCATTAAAAGGCGGATGGGTCCGTTTTGAGACGAGGTCATTCGCTAAAATTCGGCCACGCAACTGTGAGATCGGCATTTTTTCTGTGCCTTTAGGCTCAGCACCATCGAGCAGTTTTTCAAGCGCTTGATCAACAGGCAGCAGAGCCATGATATTATCTCACCTCTTTATCAGCGGTCCATTCACCTGATTTTCCGCCAGTTTTTTTAACGAGTTTAATGCCGCCAATTTCCATTCCCTTATCGGCAGCTTTTGCCATGTCGTAAATGGTCAAACACGCAACCGAACACGCCGTCAGCGCTTCCATTTCAACTCCAGTTTTACCAGATAAACGAACCGTTGATTGAACGCGCAAACCGGGTAGGGATGCATCCTCTTCAATATCAACGGCAATCTTTGTCAGCATAAGTGGGTGACATAACGGAATAAGGTTTGATGTCTGCTTCGCCGCCATAATTCCTGCAATGCGGGCAACGCCAATAACATCACCTTTTTTCATATCACCTTTTAAGATCAGATCCAGCGTCTCAGCCTTCATGGTAATGGTGCCAACGGCAATAGCTTCCCGAACGGTTTCGGCCTTATCGCCGACATCAACCATGGATGCGGAGCCATCTTCTGCTAGATGAGTGAGCTTGTTTTCGCTCATACAGTTGCATCCCCAAACAAAAGCGACTTTGTCGCCGCTGTCACGTCGTCTTTTCGCATCAAGCTTTCACCAACTAAGAAAGTAGAGATCTTGGATTTTTCAAGGCGCTGACAATCTTCATGCGTGAAAATACCGCTTTCACCAACAAGCAGATAATCATCAGGCACCATTGTAGCCAATCGTTCTGACGTAGAGAGCGAAACTTCAAAGGTACGTAAATTTCGGTTGTTAACGCCCAACAAGCGACTGTCTAATTTCAGCGCGCGTTCGGTTTCTTCCTCGTCATGCACCTCAATAAGCGCGTTCATTCCAAGCTCATGGGCACAATCTTCAAGCACCTTCGCTTCATCATCTGATAAGCTAGCCATGATGATCAAAATCGCATCAGCACCCCAAGCCCGTGCTTCATAAACTTGGTAAGGCTCAAACATAAAGTCTTTGCGCAGTGCAGGAAGCGCACATGCCGCGCGCGCTGCGGTTAAAAATTCAGGCGCACCTTGGAACGAAGGTGTGTCAGTTAATACTGATAAACAAGCAGCACCGCCATCTTCATAAGCTTTTGCAAGCTCTGGTGGATTGAATTCCTCCCGGATCAAACCTTTAGAGGGGCTAGCTTTCTTAATCTCTGCAATTAAACCATAATCACGAGCTTGCTGTTTGTTGAGCAAAGCCTGCATAAAACCACGCGGCGCATCAACATCACGAATTTGCGCTTTTAGATCGTCCACCGAAACAACAGATTTTGCCTGTTCAATTTCAACGCGCTTATAGGCTTCAATTTTTTGTAGAATGTCTGACATATTTATATCTTAAGCTACCAGTCTATTTGATGTTGAAATGAGTTGTTCAAGCTTATCCATTGCTGCACCACTGTCGATGGAGTTTGCAGCAATCTCAACGCCTTCACGAATATCATCTGTTTTTTCGGCTACAATTAACGATGCAGCAGAATTTAAAAGCACAATCTCGCGATAGGCGTTTTTCGCGCCTTGCAATACGTCTTTCAATGCTTTTGCGTTATGAACCCCATCACCGCCAAGCAGTTCAGAGATATCAACTTTTTGAAGGCCCGCATCTTCAGGTGATAGCGTAAAGCTTTTAATCTCGCCATCTTTGAGTGCTGAGATCTGGCTTGGACCTGTTGTCGTTAACTCGTCCAATCCATCACCATGAACAACCCAAACAGATGTCGAACCGCGATCTTTAAGCACTTCTGCCAACGGTTCTACCCATTGTGGGGAAAAGACACCTAGCAATTGACGGCTGACATTTGCTGGGTTGGAAAGTGGTCCCAGCAAATTGAAGATTGTTCTTGTGCCAAGTTCAACGCGGGTAGGGCCCACATGTCGCATGGCTGAATGGTGATTTGGCGCAAACATAAAGCCGATACCAGCGTCTTCAATGCAGGTTTCAACGCCTTTCACATCAAGATCAAGACTCAATCCAAGCGCATTAAAGCAATCAGCGGTACCTGATTTAGATGAAAGTGCTTTGTTACCATGTTTGGCGATTGTAACCCCGCAACCAGCAACGACAAACGCGGTGCAGGTTGAGATATTGTATTTACCAGAACCTGTGCCACCTGTGCCGACAATATCAATGGCATCAGAGGGTGCTTTAACGGGAAGCATTTTCTCTCGCATGACGGCAACGGCACCTGAGATCTCATCGACGGTCTCACCGCGCATGCGCAAGGCCATTAAGAAGCCGCCGATTTGCGATGGCGTTGCGTCTCCGGACATGATGACGTTAAACGCTTCACGCGCTTCATCAACACTCAAAAGGCCACCTTCAGCCACCTTACCAATAAATGGCTTTAATTCCGCCATGCCGTTCCCCTCAAACCTAATATGCGTGTTGAGTTGTTAGTTGTGTGCAAGCGCTTGTTGCGCAAGCCCTCGATTGACCACAACACCATACTGGTTTTGTATTTTTGCAATCATTTGGCTCATAATTTCTTCCGCATTTGCTGCAGAAACAGATTGTGCCACTTGCAAAGCAACGTCTTCTTCAAGGTTTACTTCAGGGATTGTGACTGCAACCACCTTCATCAAGACTTCATTTTCACCTGTTGCATCTTTTGCAATAGCAGTCAGACCCTCAGGGCCACCAAACGCTGTTGAAATCGTTGCAGCGCTAAAGACTGCATCTGCCCCAGTGCGTGTGAGTTCAATCTTCTTTTCTACAGACAAAGACAACTCATCAGCAATGGTTTGAAGTGTTTCACCACCATCAAGGCGTGATTTCAACTCAGTTGCTTTATCAACCAAAGCTGTTGCAGTTTGACCCTCTGTCCAATCGGCAACTGCTTTTGAGCGAACTTCTTCCAAAGTGCGGTCTCGGGCAGGGAAGATATCTTGCACTTCAAACCAAACGAAACCGTCATTGCCAATATTAATTGGAAGTGTTTCCAATCCGATATCTGATTCAAAAGCTTGTGCAATAAGTTGGCCTGCTTGCGGGATGTCTTCGACGGCGACACCGTCATTATCAAGACCATTGGCATCAATCATATCAATTGTTGTGACGGCAAGACCTTGCTTGTCTGCAGCTTCCTTAAGTGTCATGCCGCTGGCTCTGTCATCTTCATAGGCATCATGAACATCTAAAAGCGTATCTGCCGCTGCAATAAGAGCGAGGTTTTGACGAATTTCGTCTTGAACATCTGCCAAAGTGCGCGTTGATGCTTCAACGATATCTTTTGCACGAAGAATGAAGTTACCAAATGTACCTTCTACGACACCGCTTGTACCGCCGTCTTGCGCAATTGCAAAGGCAGCATTTGCAAGACTTGGGTCAGGCATTGTTTCTTTGGTAAATGTGCCAATGGAAATGTCGCTCGCGGTTTTGCCTTCTTCGGTGGCCAAGTCATCAAAGCTCATTCCAGCTTCAAGTTTACTTAGCGCAGCTTCCGCAGCTGCTTTATCCGCAAAACGCAGCTGATCAATCGTGCGTTGTTCAGGGGTGCTATATGTTGAGATACGAGCTTCATATTCTTGTGCAATGGATTCTTCACTCACAGCATCAAGATCGATGATATCTTCAGCTTGTAGTCGCACAAAAGAAACTTTACGAAATTCAGGCGCTGCATAAGTTGCTTTGTTATCTTCAAAATACGCAGATAACACAGTTTCAGATGGCGCTTCAATCGCATCAAGTAGATCGCGCTTTACAACGATATAATCGATATCACGTTTTTCTGTGCGGTATTCTGATAAAGCCTTAAGCAAAGTTTGTGGGGCTTGCACGCCATCTGAAATCGCATCTGCAATTTGCTGACGAATAGCCGTTTTCGCATTGTTTTCCAAATATTGGCTCTCGGTCATACCAACTTGGCGCAATACCAATCGAAATGTTGCTTCATCAAACTGGCCTGTCACACGATCATGGAATATTTGTTCTTCGGCAATGATGTCCGCTTGGCGTTTTTCAGATAGGCCCAAATTTAGATCAGCAGCTTGCTGACTTAATGCAGCGCTTGTTGCAAGATTGGAGAATACTTGTTCTTCAAGACCAAAGGCGCGTGCTTCTTCCGTCGTTAAACGACGTCCGATACGTTGTGAGACGTTGCCAATTGTCTGATTATAAGCAAGTAAGAATTCATTTGGGCCGATAGTTTCATCACCCACACTCACAACCGTGCTTGACTGCGTTGCGAACAAGCTGCCTGAGATACCCCAAACACCAAAAGACGCGACCAATAGAATAAGCAAGAGTTTTGCTACCCAGGTTTTTGCCGCTCGTCTTAAAAAATCCATTATGTATTCTCCATCAAGACCATAATCTTATTGATCTTTATTATATGTGATATGATCAAATTATTTCCAGCATATCCTTTAAACCAAACACATTATGAATTGAAGGGTTATTGCACTGCAAATCAAATATTTGTAAGTGAATGCTCGAAAACTTTGTTCGCAAAGCCATATCACTTTAATTCATGAGGAAATTATGACCCCAAATATTCGCCCACTTGTGGCTGGAAACTGGAAAATGAATGGCCTGCGCGATGCGCTTGGGACAATCAACGAAGTTGCACAAAGCTCTGAAGATAAGGCTTTAGCTACGATTGATATGCTGCTTTGCCCACCTGCAACGCTCTTATATGTCGCAACAACGCTGTGCGAAGATGTACCTTTACAAATTGGTGGGCAAGATTGCCACGCAAATAAATCAGGCGCGCATACAGGTGATATTTCTGCAGACATGATCGCTGATTGCTTGGGAACACAGATTATTGTAGGGCATTCAGAGCGTAGGACCGATCATGGTGAAACTGATTCTGAAATACGTGCAAAAGCCGAAGCTGCAATTGGTGCTGGTCTAATTGCGATTGTTTGTATTGGCGAAACCGAAGACGAGCGCAAATCTGGCAAAACACTTGATGTGTTAAAAACTCAGCTTGCAGGTTCAGTGCCTGATAATGCGACCGCGCAAAACACGGTCATTGCATATGAACCGGTATGGGCAATTGGAACAGGGTTGGTGCCAAGCAATGATGATGTGCAAGAAGCACATGCATTTATTCGCTCACAAATGGCTGAGCGCTTTAACGCAGAAGGCGAAAAAATGCGCCTTTTATACGGTGGATCGGTTAAACCATCAAACGCTGCAGAATTAGTGGCAATTTTAAATGTTGATGGCGCATTAGTTGGCGGCGCAAGCTTGAAATCAGAAGACTTCCTCGCCATTTGTAAAGCGACAGCGAGTAATCTGGGGTAGTTTACCCGTTCAAGCAGTTCAATTTACGCCTCATTTCGAACTGGTTTCGAATTGGGGCTTGGAAATATCGCCAAGCTCGTGTAAGGAGCCGCGATATAGTTTTAAAGTTTGTGGCATTAGCCCAAAGATTTCGGAAGAATTTATGGAAACCGTACTGATCGTAGTTCATTTGATGATTGTTGTTGCGCTTGTAGGCGTTGTGTTGTTGCAGCGTTCTGAAGGTGGCGGCTTAGGTATCGGTGGCGGCAGTGGCGGCGGCGGTGGTCTTATGACAGCGCGCGGTGCTGCAAGCGCACTCACACGTGTGACAGGCATCTTGGCAGCAGCTTTCTTTGCGACATCACTAGCGCTTGGCATTATTGCAGCTAACAATAATCCTTCCTCTGGTATTTTGAATCAGATTGAAAGCTCAACACAAGGCGATGGTAATGGCATTTTGAACCAGCTTGGCGGTTCAGACACGACCACAACGACAGAACCAGAGAACACAGAGCCTTCAGTTCCAACTGGAAACTAATTGTTCTAAATAGTTTAATTAAAAAGCCCGGCTAACCTAGCTGGGCTTTTTTTATGCGGAAAACTGGCACAGTAGTTTCTTCATTTTAAAACTATCCACGAAAAACATTGCCCGTTTTTATTTTTTGACTAGCGGAATCGATAAAAACGAGCTATCGCTTCAATCCCATGGCACGATATGTATTTATAACTGGTGGCGTGGTTTCTTCCTTAGGAAAAGGTGTTGCTTCAGCTGCTCTAGGCGCTTTGCTGCAAGCTCGAGGTTATCGAGTGCGGCTGCGTAAACTTGATCCTTATTTGAACGTTGATCCGGGCACGATGAGCCCGACTCAGCACGGTGAAGTATTTGTCACCGATGATGGCGCGGAAGCTGACCTGGATTTAGGTCACTATGAGCGCTTTACAGGGCGCTCCGCTGTTAAGATGGATAACATCACGACAGGGCGCATCTATAAAGATATCATCGACAAAGAACGCCGTGGTGATTACTTAGGCGCAACCGTTCAGGTTATTCCTCATGTAACTAATGAAATCAAAGACTTCGTGCTAGATGGCAATGAAGGTTATGATTTCGTGTTGTGTGAAATTGGCGGTACCGTGGGTGATATTGAAGCGATGCCATTTATGGAAGCCATTCGCCAATTGGGCAACGATCTTCCACGTAATAGCGCAATTTATCTGCATCTCACGTTGATGCCGTTTATCGCAGCTGCGGGTGAGTTGAAAACCAAGCCAACGCAACACTCAGTGAAAGAGTTGCAGGCAATGGGTATCGCGCCTGACATCTTGCTCGTACGAGCTGATCGTGAAATTCCAGAGGAAGAACGCCGTAAACTATCGTTGTTTTGTAATGTACGTCCTTCAGCTGTTATTCAAGCGCTTGATGTATCGAGCATTTATGATGTGCCGCTTGCGTATCACCAAGAAGGTCTTGATGATGAGATCTTGGCGGCCTTTGGTATTGATCCAGCGCCAGCTCCACGTTTGGAAGCTTGGGAAGATGTCTCAGAACGCATCAAATCACCTGAAGGCGAAGTTACAATTGCAATCGTTGGCAAATATACAGGTCTTAAAGACGCTTATAAATCGTTGATGGAAGCGCTTTATCACGGCGGCATTGCCAATAGGGTCAAAGTTAAGTTTCAGTGGATTGAATCTGAAATCTTTGAAAAAGAAGATCCAGCGCCATACTTGCAAAAAGTCCATGGTATCTTAGTACCAGGCGGCTTTGGCGAACGTGGAACAGAAGGCAAAATTGCAGCAGCGCGTTTTGCACGCGAAAAGAAAGTGCCTTATTTTGGCATTTGTCTGGGTATGCAGATGGCTGTTTTGGAAGCTGCGCGCAATTTAGCTGGCATTGAAGATGCCACCTCAAGCGAATTTGATAAAGGCGGCACAAATATCGTGGGTCTTATGACCGAATGGGTTAAAGGCAATCAGCTGGAAAAACGATCAGCAAGTGGTGATCTGGGCGGCACAATGCGTCTGGGAGCTTATACAGCGTCCTTAAAAGAAGGTACCCGTATTTCTGATATCTATGAATCGCTAAGCATTTCGGAGCGTCACAGACACCGCTATGAAGTTGATGTGAATTACGTTGAAAAGCTTGAAGAATGCGGTTTGACATTCTCTGGATTATCTCCGGATGGGATTTTGCCAGAAACAATCGAATATGAAGATCATCCGTGGTTTATTGGTGTGCAATATCACCCTGAGCTGAAATCTCGTCCACTTGATCCGCATCCGTTATTTGCAAGCTTCATTGAAGCTGCGCTGGCGCAGTCGCGATTGGTTTAGCTGTTTGACGCTAGACTGTTTTCATTGAAGAACGTCCCAACCATCCGGCTTGGGGCGTTTTTTTTGGTCCTGTCCTTATCGTCTCAAAGCCAGATTTTTGCCAAAATGCGATCCCATCAGTGTTTTTGGGGTTAGCGCCAACATGAACACCGCGATCACCATCTTTGATGGCGATAGACAGCCATTTATGCAGCAAGGCGGTGCCAATGCCGCGTCTTTGCATGGACGGCAGCAAATTCATATGCAAATGCGCGGGATATCGTTCAGATATCTCTCGATTAATCAAGCGAGGGCTGTGCATTCGATCAATACGCATTTGATCAATTGTCCAATTATCGTGATCTGCAGGGTTAGGTGCTTCATATTGATCTCGCAATGCCGGCCACCATTGTCGTTCCAGCCGCGTTTCCCAACTTTGAGTGTTGCGCGTTCCAACAACATAACCAACAACCTGATCTTTATGTTCAACGACAATAGCAAGGTCGGGTTCTAATAGCACATAAGGTGCTGAATAGATGTGTCCCATCAATTTCAGATCATCATAGAGCGCTGATGCATCACGTCCGTTATCGCCAGTTTTAACGGAAATCGCATAAATGGCACTCAAATCTTCTTGTCTGAATTCTCTGAATATATGCATTTTGGCTGAATCTGCCCCAGAACTGGAATTTTAAAACATCGCAGCGCCAGATTATCACAATGATCGTCTAAAATTCATCCCAGTTTTTGCGTTCAGAATTTGCGTCTGCGGCTAAACCTGCCGCCAATCTTCGACCTAGCGAACGCGCAGGTGAATTGGATGATGTTCTCGATGGACGGTATTGATCATCAACCGGACGCAACGCATGTTCCTGTTGAGGTAAACCATTGCGTTCTTGATAGCTGCGAGATGCATGTTGACGGTGACGATGCTGCGTATCTTCCCGCGCTGAATACTCATTTTCGCGATTGTGATTTTCATAAGGGCGGCCTGATGTTAGGCGGAAACGTTGAATCAATCCATCAAGTTGGGACGATAGATCAATCAATCCTTCACAGGACCGGTTTGTCTCTTGCACCATATTTGCATTTTGTTGGGTCACCTGATCCATTTGATTAACAGCCGTATTAATCTCGGCCAGCGCTGTAGATTGCTCAGTGGCACCTGTAACAATTGAATGAATAACCTCGTTAATAGAAGCAACATTACTCTCAATTTCAACAAGTGCTGTACTCGTATCATTAACTAGCGAAACGCCCGTTTCAACCTGCGAAGCAGAGGTATCAATCAACGCTTTGATCTCTTTCGCAGCATTGGCTGTCCGACCTGCTAATTCGCGCACTTCTTGCGCCACAACAGCAAAACCTTTACCCGCTTCGCCAGCGCGTGCTGCTTCTACCCCGGCATTGAGCGCAAGAAGGTTTGTCTGGAAAGCAATCTCGTCGATTACAGATATGATTTGCGAAATTTGCGTGGCTGATTCTTCAATCTTAGTCATCGCTTCGATAGCATTACGCACCACAACACCAGATTTTTCAGCACCGCTTTTGGTTTCTGTCACCATGTCGCTAGCTTTGTTGGCTTTATCTGTGGATTGGCGAACCGTTGCGGTAACTTGATCGAGCGCTGCTGCGGTTTGTTCAAGGGAGGCCGCTTGTTGTTCAGTTCGTCGTGATAAATCATCTGAAGATGCATTAACGGTATCCGCGGACTGGCGAACTTGGCGTGTTGCGTCAGAGACATCGGTCAACGTTGATGCCAATGTTTCAATAGATGAGTTAAACGCAGATCGCAGTTTTTCAAATTCAGGCGCAAATTCCTCCTCAATACGATGTGTGAGGTCGCCGCGGGATAATTGCGTTAAACCATCTGAAAGTTGGGCAATAAAATGCGAACGTTCGTTTGCAGCCTGTGTTTCACGCTCATGATTTGCGACGTCTTCGTTGGATTTTGCCTGGCGTTCTTGCTCAGCATTTTCGCGTAACTTCTGGCGTTCAAAAGCCGCTTCCTTGAGCTGAGTAACAGAATTGGCAATATCGCCAATTTCATCGTCACGCTCCGCCAAGGAAAGTTCTTTGGAATAATCTTCCTTGGTCAATAGCGCCATAAAAGCTGTAATCTCGCTAAGCGGTTTAATCGCGCGTCTGCGAAACATCATAATGCCCAGCAAAACAATGAGAATGGATAAAGCGATCACTGCATATATGATCAGATCAAGAATAAATGCTTCAGATGCGGCAGACTGCTCAGTTGTTGCCAATGAAGAGGTCGCCAATTTGATAAAGTCTTCGATAGCGGATTGCTGAGATTGAAAAGCGTTTAAAAGAGCTCCTAGTGCAATTTCTACATTGATATCATCATTGGTTTTTAACGATGGGATAAATTCACCATCAAGCACTTTCCAGAATGCTTCGCTGACAGGAAGAACATTTTCTTCAAGTGCAGAACGCATGTTGTTTGGAATGTCTCTTCGTTGCCATTGCGAGACCTGACGGTCAAAAACGTTTCGAAGATCTAAGATTTTTACCGTATTTACATCGCGAAGTGTCGGGTGAGCGAACATTTCATTTGCCAGCATATAAGCTTGCGTGACATTCATCTGCGATGGCGCAACATCTGCAAGCAAATCTTTGCCAGTGATGATTTGTTGATAAACAGGGCCGTTAACGCGTAGCTGTTTGGAAGCAAACAGCTGGGTGGATACCAAGGCTAAGATACCAAGGATCACGATCGTGCCAAATATGCTGAGTTGTCCGGCGATTGTCTTTGTCATAATTTCAATCTGTCTGCTTTTATTCACCGAGATGTTCAAAAATTCTCATAACTTCGAACATACGATTCCATTCGTTGGTGCTATTTTTATGTTTCCAAGCTTACGCAAGGGTGGATTTTGAAGTGGGAAACCATAGTAATTTAAATGTCAAAATGCTCTGCTAGTCTGGGCAAATCAGGAAAAGTGGCTGAGATTTAGCTCTCAATCTTGCATTTTTGGTACTTATTGCTATGACACAACCATAATCTCCCAAGTTAACGAACGAACGACGATAGTATTACGAAAATAATTTCGTTTATTGACGATAAATCCAAAAGGAAAACGACACATGACATCCATTGTGGATATTAAAGCCCGCGAAATCATTGATAGCCGAGGAAACCCAACTGTTGAAGTTGATGTGACGCTCGAAGATGGTGCGTTTGGACGCGCTGCTGTGCCTTCAGGTGCTTCTACTGGTGCGCATGAAGCTGTTGAACTTCGCGATGGTGGCTCACGCTATTTGGGTAAAGGTGTTCAAAAAGCTGTTGGTGCAGTCAATGGCGAAATTTATGACACAATCGTTGACATGGAAGCCGAAGAGCAGATCGCAATCGATAAAGCCATGATCGATCTTGATGGAACACCAAATAAAGCGCGCCTCGGTGCAAATGCTATTTTGGGTGTATCGCTTGCGGTTTCAAAAGCTGCAGCTGAATCCTCACGTCTGCCACTTTATCGTTACGTTGGTGGCCCAAGCGCGCACATTTTACCAGTCCCAATGATGAACATCATCAATGGCGGTGAGCATGCAGATAACCCAATCGATTTCCAAGAGTTCATGATCATGCCTGTGGGCGCTGATACATTATCTGACGCTGTTCGCATGGGTTCAGAAGTGTTCCACACTTTGAAAAAAGAACTGTCTGCAGCGGGTCACAACACAAGTGTTGGTGATGAAGGTGGTTTTGCACCAAATATCGAAAGCGCACCTGCAGCTCTTGATTTCATCATGTCATCAATTGAAAAAGCTGGCTACAAGCCAGGCGAAGATATGTATCTTGCACTTGATTGTGCTTCAACTGAGTTCTTCAAAGACGGCAAATATGTTCTTGAGGGTGAGGGGCGCACGCTAGATGCTGGCGAAATGGCCGCATACCTTGATGAGCTTGTTAACAAGTATCCTATTATCTCAATTGAAGACGGTATGGCAGAAGACGACTGGGATGGTTGGAAAATGTCAACTGAATTGACTGGATCAAAATGCCAGTTGGTTGGTGATGATTTGTTCGTAACAAATTCATCTCGCCTACGTGACGGTATTAAAATGGGGGTTGCCAACTCAATTTTGGTCAAAGTCAACCAAATCGGTTCACTTTCCGAAACGCTGGATGCTGTTGAAACAGCTCACCGTGCAGGATATACATCTGTGATGTCACACCGTTCTGGTGAAACTGAAGATGCAACAATCTCTGATTTGGCTGTTGGTACAAATTGTGGACAGATTAAAACAGGCTCCCTTGCGCGTTCTGATCGGTTGGCAAAATACAATCAACTTATTCGCATTGAAGAAGAGTTGGGCTCGCAAGGCGTTTATGCAGGTCGCTCAATTTTGCGCAGCTAGGTTCAGCTAAAATTAAACGAGAAAAAGCGGCTTTTTAGTCGCTTTTTTTGTGTGAATTATTATCATTTGATAAGACTAAATTAATCATCATCAGCGATATTACTAACCACGAGGTCTAGTAATGCGTACTCGCTTTAAACGAAAAATGATTGCCCTTCGAGCAGCGTTCTATTTGCTTGGTTTGGGTTGTGTTTGTTATTTTGCATATCATGCAGTGACAGGTACATATGGCTTGCGCTCCGGTAAGGAGATGCAGGACAGGATAGCTGAGCTTAAATTGCAAGCAGAAGCCTTGTCCGAACAGCAGCAATATCTAGAAAAACAAGTTAGATTAATGAGCGATGGCTCAATGGAAGCTGACATGCTGGATGAGCGCGCGCGCAAACTTCTCGCTGTATCACGCGAAGATGAAATCGTAATTTATCGCGATTAGTCTAGTTAACTGAATATCAGTTAATATTAAAAATTCCTATATAAAACATAGTATTAGTACGAATGGCAGCTATGCATTAATACTGTTGCTGTTATTTAAAATTTGAAATATGATTGCGCAAATAGCAACTTTGGGAGATATATATGGCTGCTCGAAAGACCACTCGGTCGACGTCCCGCAAATCATCAACAAAAAAAGCCGTTATTGGCCAGTCTGTTAGTGATTTCGACAAAGAAACTGAACTTTCCGCATATCGTGAAATGTTGATGATCCGCCGCTTTGAGGAAAAAGCTGGTCAATTATACGGTATGGGCGCAATTGGCGGTTTCTGTCACCTTTATATTGGTCAAGAGGCAGTCGTTGTCGGCATGCAAATGGCGCTCAAAGATGGTGATCAGGTTATCACAGGCTATCGTGATCACGGCCACATGCTTGCAAAAGGCATGACAGCACGCGGTGTGATGGCTGAATTAACAGGTCGCCAGGGCGGTTACTCCCGCGGTAAAGGCGGCTCTATGCACATGTTCTCCAAGGAAAAAGACTTCTACGGTGGGCACGGTATTGTGGCAGCTCAAGTATCATTGGGTACTGGTCTTGCATTTGCCAATAACTATCGCGGCAATGATAATGTATCTGTTGCTTACTTTGGTGATGGCGCGGCCAACCAAGGTCAAGTTTATGAGAGCTTCAATATGGCAGCTCTTTGGAAGCTTCCAGTGATTTATATTGTAGAGAACAACCGCTATGCGATGGGTACATCTGTATCACGTGCGTCAGCGCACACAAACTTTGCTGATCGAGGTGCTGCATTTAACATCCCTGGTTTCCAGGTCGATGGTATGGACGTTCGTGCTGTTCACGCAGCCGCAGAAGCTGCGGTTGAGCATGGTCGCTCAGGTAAAGGTCCAGTTATCCTCGAGATGATGACTTACCGTTATCGCGGTCACTCAATGTCAGATCCGGCAAAATACCGCACAAAAGACGAAGTTCAAAAAATGCGTTCAGAGCAGGATCCGATCGAACAAGTGAAACAGCGTTTGCTTGAGGGTGGCTTGGCGAGCGAAGATGAGCTTAAAGCAATCGATAAAGAGATCCGTTCAGTTGTTGCTGACAGCGCGGACTTTGCACAAAACGATCCAGAGCCGGATGCATCTGAGCTCTACACAGACATTTTGGTTTAAGGGAGGTCATTACCAATGCCTATTGAAATTCTAATGCCTGCCTTGTCTCCAACAATGGAAGAAGGCAATCTTGCAAAGTGGCTCAAAAATGAAGGCGACAGCGTAGCTGCCGGCGATATTTTGGCTGAAATTGAAACAGATAAAGCAACAATGGAAGTTGAAGCAGTTGATGAAGGCGTGATTGGCAAAATCATGGTGCCAGGCGGTACTGAAAACGTTAAAGTCAACGAAGTCATTGCTGTTCTGCTTGAAGAAGGCGAAAGCGCTGACGATATTGGCAAAGCTTCTGCTCCAGCGGCTGCACCCGCGCCAGAAGCTGCTGCTGCGCCAGTAGCTGCAACGCCGATATCAGTTGAAGTTGCATCAGACCCTGATATTCCGGCTGGCACAGAAATGGTGCCAACAACGGTTCGTGAAGCACTTGGTGCTGCCATGGCCGAAGAGATGCGCTCAGATGACGACGTTTTCGTTATGGGTGAAGAAGTTGCTGAATATCAAGGCGCTTACAAAATTACACAAGGCTTGCTTGATGAATTTGGTGCACGCCGTGTGATTGATACGCCAATCACTGAGCATGGTTTTGCAGGTGTTGGCGTTGGTGCCGCAATGGCTGGATTGAAGCCAATTGTTGAGTTCATGACATTTAACTTTGCTATGCAGGCAATTGACCACATCATCAACTCAGCTGCGAAAACACTTTACATGTCTGGTGGCCAGATGGGCGCGCCAATCGTGTTTCGCGGACCAAACGGCGCGGCTGCGCGTGTGGGTGCACAGCACTCACAGTGTTATGCTGCATGGTATAGCCAAATCCCTGGTTTGAAAGTTGTTATGCCTTATACAGCAGCGGATGCAAAAGGCTTGCTCAAAGCTGCAATCCGCGATCCAAATCCGGTGATTTTCTTGGAAAACGAAATCCTATACGGTCAATCATTTGATGTGCCTAAAGTTGATGATTTCGTGTTGCCAATTGGTAAAGCGCGTATTCACAAAGCTGGTAAGGATGTGACCATGGTTTCATTCGGTATCGGTATGACATACGCGGTTAAAGCGGTTGAAGAGCTTGCTGAAATGGGCATAGATGTTGAATTGATCGATTTGCGCACAATTCGCCCAATGGATCTGCCAACAGTGATTGAATCTGTGAAGAAAACGGGTCGTTTGGTCACCGTCGAAGAAGGCTTCCCGCAAAACTCCGTTGGGACTGAAATCGCAACGCGCGTGATGCAACAAGCATTTGACTATTTGGATGCGCCTGTCATCACAATCGCTGGTAAAGATGTTCCAATGCCATATGCGGCAAACTTGGAAAAACTTGCATTGCCAAATGTTGGTGAAGTGATCGACGCGGTTAAAGCCGTAACTTACACAAGCTAAGGGAAGGGAAGATTATGCCAATTAATATTACCATGCCTGCCTTATCTCCAACCATGGAAGAAGGCACGTTGTCATCCTGGCTTGTGAAAGTAGGCGATGAAATTGGACCGGGCGACGTGATCGCAGAAATTGAAACTGACAAAGCGACAATGGAAGTTGAAGCGGTTGACGAAGGCACAGTTCTTGAGCTTCTCGTTGAAGCTGGTACTGAAGGCGTAAAAGTCAATTCAGTTATCGCAAAGATTTCAGGTGAAGATGAAGGGGCAGCTCCTGCACCTGCTGCAGCACCAGCTCCGGCTGCTGCCCCGCAAGCTGACGCTCCAAAAGCTGCTCCTGCTGCGCCGGTTTCAGCGCCAGCACCTGTTGCATCAGATGGCTCTCGCGTATTCTCATCACCGCTTGCACGTCGTATTGCAAAAGATGCAGGTCTTGAGATTTCAGCTGTATCAGGCTCAGGCCCAAAGGGCCGGATTATCAAGCGTGATGTTGAAGCAGCGATTGCAAATGGTGTGACAAGTGCACCAGCGACAGCGCCAAGTGCAGCAGCTTCTGCAGCGCTTGCGGCTTCAAAACCACCATCAATGTCTGATGAGCAAGTGCTAAAACTGTTTGAAGAAGGTTCTTATGAGCTGGTCAAACACGATGGCATGCGCAAGACAATTGCGTCTCGTTTGCAAGAATCCAAGCAAAATGTGCCGCATTTCTATGTGTCCGCTGATTGTGAGCTTGATGCTTTGCTCGCGCTACGTAGTCAGCTGAACAAAGGTGCGCCAGTTAAAGACGACAAACCGACATATAAAATCTCAGTCAACGACATGGTGATTAAAGCTATGGCACTTGCCTTGCGTGATGTGCCGGAAGCCAATGTGTCTTGGACAGACGATAATATGGTCAAACACAAGCATGTTGATGTGGGTGTTGCTGTCTCTATCGATGGTGGCTTGATAACACCAATCGTACGTAAAGCGGAAGAAAAAACGCTTTCAACCATTGCCAATGAAATGAAAGATTTGGCGGGTCGTGCGCGCGACAAGAAGCTTTCACCATCTGAATATCAAGGCGGCACAACAGCTGTGTCTAACCTTGGCATGTTTGGAGTGAAAAACTTCTCAGCGATTGTGAACCCTCCACATTCAACCATTTTAGCTGTTGGTGCGGGTGAAAAACGCCCTGTTGTTAAAGATGGTGCGTTAGCTGTTGCAACTGTGATGACGGTTACACTTTCCACAGATCACCGTTCGGTTGATGGTGCTTTGGGTGCTGAACTCATTGCAGCATTTAAAGGCTATATCGAAAATCCTATGGGGATGCTTGTTTAGGAACGGGTTATGAAAAACGTTCTTTGCTTCGGAGATTCACTCACCTGGGGTTTTGATGCTCAAACTGGCGGCCGTCATGCATTGGACGACCGCTGGCCAACAGCTTTATCAAAGACTTTAGGGTCAGATGTTCACATCATTGCGGAAGGCTTAAATGGCCGCACAACCGCATTTGATGACCATACAGCTGATTGTGATCGCAATGGTGTGCGTATATTACCGACATTGCTTGCCACGCATAAACCGCTTGATTTGATCATTGTGCTATTAGGCACTAATGATCTCAAAGAGTTGATTGTAGGTAGCGCGACAGCAAGTGTGAAAGGTCTAGAGCGGATTATCCGTATCATCCAGCGGCATGAATCGCATGAGATGGGCGCATCACCAGATATTCTGATCGTTTCGCCACCAAAATTTTGCGAAACAGCAAACACAGATATTGGTGCATTATTCGTAGGTGGTTTGGACGAATCTAAAAAATTTCCGACCTTGCACGCAGATTTGGCTGATAATCTTGGTTGCGGCTTTTTCGATGCCAATTCAGTGAGTAAAACAACACCGATTGATGGCATTCATTTAGATGCCAAAAACACCAAAGACTTGGGCGAGGGATTAACCTCGACTGTTAAACTTATGTTGGGGCTTTAAGCCACAAAACTTAGGAGACATAAATCATGTCTAACAATTACGACGTTATTATCATTGGTTCAGGTCCTGGCGGATATGTCACTGCTATCCGCGCAGCACAACTTGGTTTGAAAACTGCCATTGTTGAGCGCGAGCATTTGGGCGGTATCTGCCTAAACTGGGGTTGTATCCCAACAAAAGCGCTTCTGCGCTCTGCTGAAATGATGGATCATGCAGTGCATGCAAAATCTTATGGCCTTACGCTTGAAGGTAAAATGACTGCCAAAGTTGAAGATGTTGTGGCGCGTTCACGTGGCGTATCGGCTCGCTTGAACGGCGGTGTTGGCTTCTTGATGAAGAAAAACAAGATTGACGTAATTTGGGGCGAAGCAAAACTTAAAAAGCCTGGTGAGGTTGTTGTAAGTAAGCCATCAAAACCTGCATATGAACCGCAAAACCCAATTCCAAAAGGTATTTTGCCAGAAGGCACATACACAGCCAAACACATCATCGTGGCTACTGGCGCGCGTCCTCGTGCATTGCCGGGTATCGAGCCTGATGGAAAACTGATCTGGACATATTTTGAAAGCATGGTGCCAAAAGAAATGCCTAAATCTATCGTTGTGATGGGGTCTGGCGCAATTGGTATCGAGTTTGCAAGCTTCTACCTTTCAATGGGCGTTGAAGTGACCGTTGTGGAACTAATGAAAAATATCATGCCTGTGGAAGATGTTGAAATCTCAACGATTGCCCGCAAAGCGCTTGTTAAGCGCGGCATGAAGATCATCAACGAAGCAAAAGTCACCAAAGTTGATAAGGCTGCAAACAGCATTACAGCGCATGTTGAAACCAAAGACGGTAAAGTGACGCAAATTAAAGCGGATCGTTTGATTTCAGCTGTTGGTGTTCAAGGTAATATTGAAAATCTTGGTCTTGAAGATCTTGGTGTGAAAACAGATCGCGGCTGTGTGGTCATTGATGGCTATGGCAAGACTAATGTCGAGGGTCTATATGCAATCGGCGATGTGGCAGGGCCTCCAATGCTTGCGCACAAAGCTGAGCATGAAGGCGTGATTTGCATTGAGAAAATTGCGGGTGTCCCTGGTGTTCACCCAATGGAAAAAGACAAGATCCCAGGCTGTACATATTGCCACCCACAAGTGGCTTCAGTTGGCCTTACAGAAGCAGCAGCGAAAGAAGCCGGCCGCGACATTCGCGTTGGTCGCTATTCCTTTGTTGCAAATGGTAAAGCCATTGCGCTTGGTGAAGACAACGGCATGATCAAAACAATCTTTGATAAGCACACTGGCGAACTTTTGGGCGCGCATATGGTGGGTGCCGAAGTGACCGAGTTAATCCAAGGTTTCGTTGTTGCAATGAACTTGGAAACAACAGAAGAAGAGCTGATGCACACAATCTTCCCACACCCAACCTTGTCAGAAATGATGAAGGAGAGTGTGTTGGATGCTTATGGCCGGGTGTTGAACGCTTAAATGAAGCTATTCTTGATCCCAATGTTGATCGGTTTTGTCCTTGGTGCGTTTGGCGGTATGGCTGCCATTCAAGGGCGTGGTTCTGTTGATTTGGGATCAACTAGTTTTGAAGGTTGGACTGGTATTCTTGTTGTTGCAGGAATATTAAGCGCTGTTGGGTTTGTCATTGGGCTTATTCTTTGGCTGTTGGTGAGAACCTTAAAAACAGCGCAAAAGATCGATGCGGATTAGTGGACGCTTCATAGCGCCACATTGCATCTTTTAACAAATCACCTATCTTAGGTTAAAGCGAATTTGGAGTTTATAAAATGGTTACCGTCATCGATACGACAAGACCAGAAAAAGCAAAACTTAGACATCCGGAAAAAGCGCATAAACCGGATAATGCGATTACGAAAAAACCAGATTGGATTCGTGTAAAAGCACCAGTCTCCAAGGGTTACAAAGAAACGCGCAAAATCGTTCAGGACAATAATCTTGTGACGGTTTGCGAAGAAGCTGGTTGTCCAAATATCGGCGAATGCTGGGATAAAAAACACGCTACATTCATGATTATGGGTGAAATTTGCACCCGCGCTTGTGCATTTTGTAACGTTATGACGGGTAAACCCAACGCGCTTGATCAATCAGAGCCTGAAAACGTCGCTAAAGCTGTCGTTGAGATGGGTCTAAAGCACGTTGTTATCACATCGGTTGACCGCGATGATTTGACCGATGGTGGTGCAGAGCATTTTTCGCAAGTGATTGGCGCGATCCGCAAAGCTTCTCCTGAAACGACAATTGAAATCCTCACACCCGACTTTTTGCGTAAAGACGGTGCCTTGGAAGTTGTTGTCGCTGCCAAACCTGATGTATTTAATCACAATCTTGAAACAGTGGCGTCGAACTATCTAACCGTACGTCCTGGTGCACGTTATTTCCATTCAATGCGCTTGCTACAGCGCGTCAAAGAGCTTGATCCAACGATATTCACGAAGTCTGGTATCATGGTTGGGCTTGGCGAAACACGCAACGAAGTCCTTCAGTTGATGGATGATTTCCGTGTTGCAGATGTTGACTTCCTAACAATCGGCCAATATCTCCAGCCCACGCGTAAGCACCACAAGGTTGTTAGTTACGTCACGCCTGATGAATTTAAATCATATGAAACAAATGCTTATGCAAAAGGTTTCTTGATGGTATCATCTAGTCCATTGACGCGATCATCACACCACGCCGGTGATGATTTTGCTAAGCTAAAAATTGCGCGTGATGCGAAAAACGCTAAATGAGCTTCGTAATTCATGCCTAAGTTTGAGCGAAAGCATGTCGTAAATCATAAGGCACAAGATATGTTTGACCTTGTCGCTGATATTGAGAGATATCCGGAGTTTTTGCCTATGTGCGAAGCCCTTACTGTGCGCGAAACGCGTGAGCGTGGGGGTAAAACCCTGCTGGTTGCAGATATGACCGTTGGCTATAAATCGATCAATGAGACATTTACCAGTCAGGTCTTTTTAAAGCCGGACGAGATGCTGATCGAAGCTAAATATATAGATGGCCCGTTTAAGCATCTTGATAACCGTTGGCGGTTTAATGATATTGAAAACACCGGCACGAGTGAGATAGATTTTTATATCGATTATGCGTTTAAGAGTATGGCTTTGGGGCTCGTGATGGGATCGATGTTTGAGCGCGCATTTGCCAAATTCACGCAAAGCTTTGAAGCTCGCGCTGATGAGATATATCGCGTATAAAAGAACCTTTTAAAAACAGGGGGGCTTATGAAAATTTTCTTATATATCTGCGCTGGGATATTCCTGATCGGTCCACTCCTCGGATGGGCATGGATATCAGCTATGGCATGTGCGTTTGTGAACTCATCGAGTTGTGGCATTGATATAGGCGACTTCGTAAACCCTGAGTTTTTAAAGCTCTATGCATTGCCGTTTTTGCTTGGCATTATCTGTTTTTACTTTGCCCGCAAACGCAAATCCGCAGGCGAACAAAAATTACAACGCGATTAATCATACTTACCTATCAGCTGGTCTATTTGCTGGCATTGATTGCAGCTGTTTGGAAGGTCTTGTCGTCAAGTTTATCCGTTGGGCTCTTTGGTGCGCCACCGCCTTCACCGACATATTCATCGCGTGTGCCGATAAAGTAATAACCGCCTTTAACGCGCGGTGTGATTACATACCGTTCATGCAATTCAAAATCACCTTCTGTGCAGCGGATTTCACCAACATGAATTTTCGTGCCATCAGATGTTTTGCGTCCCGAACTTGATTCAAAGTCACCTTGGCATTTTTTCTCTTCAGCAGTGATTGAGCTTTCAATTAATTGGCTTTCGCTCATTGCGGCATTATTGGAGATAATATGCGTGACCAGCAATCGCGCATTTCCTTCGGCCACGGCATGATAACCGGTTAAATCTTCTTCAAGCTGCTCACTGGGAATAAGTTTGATATCAGACAAGCCTGCATAACCAATCAGCGCGAACATTTTTTGCGTGGCCTCAAGTTGATGCGCAGGATTGTTATCATTGGTAATCGTGGTTTCAGCTAGATCAGGAGCTGCAGCAGTGGGCGCTGAAACAGAAGGAGTGGGTTGAGAAACTGTTGGTTGGTTTTGTGCGTTATTTGCGCCAAGGCCTTGGGCTGCGTTCGAGCGAGCCGCATGCAAATCTACACATTTTGATAAGCGTGCTACAACGCGAGATGTACCAGTTAGACGAAAATCGTAGGTATACGATCCATCATAAACATATAGTTTATTACCTCGGCGAAAACGCGAAATCATTGTCGGTTCATAAGGCATCGGCATGGTGACCAATTTTGGCGTCGATGTCGTTGCTGTTGCTGAAAACCAAGCGCTGCGGTCAATGCGATATTGCATAGTAAACGTATGTCCAGGTGTTAAATTCCAATGAGGAGATCCAAACCCAAGCACCCAGCCATAAGTCTCATCAATCTGAATACTCATGGAAATACCGTTGCGGTAATTAGCTGTCGCTATGCAGGATAAAAACGAACCATCTTGGTCAGAAACAAAAGCTTCACCACTCCACGCACCAACTTTGAATGTTTCTACAGATCCTGCAAAGCTAGGGATTGAAAAGGCGACCAGCGCTAGGCAAGTTTTTGTAAGAAGTTTGAACATGATTTACTCCCCGACACATCGTGTAATTTCGTATTTTTATATTTAAATTACAGTCTGCTAAACTTTTTCGAAAAGTCAATTCGTGATGCGAATTTGTTGATAAAAATCAATCGAATTAATACTTTAGTATTAGCTGATCATCATCAATAACTCGCTTAACGCGCGGTCAACGGTCGCTTGTCGGATTTCTTCGCGTGTCTTGTCTTCACCCAATAAGAGCTTGTAGGTTTGAACACCATCATTGTTTGCAACGCCCATATAGACCAAGCCAACTGGTTTTTCATCTGAACCACCACCCGGACCGGCAATCCCGGTGACTGCAATGGTCACATCAGCACAAGAGTTGTTGAGCGCACCCAGCGCCATTTCATATGCCGTTTGATCGCTGACCGCTCCATATTTGTCCAAAGTCTGCAATGATACGCCAAGCATATCCATTTTTGCTTCATTCGAATAGGTCACAAAACCGCGGTCAACCACATTTGATGAACCTGCTATATCTGTCAAAGCACCCGCAATTAATCCGCCTGTACAGCTTTCAGCCGTTGCAATCATCAATCCCGCCTTAGTGTAGGCTGTTATAATGTCGCTGGCTTTGCTCATGAATTTGCACCGTAAACTACAGTCGCAGTTGCAATGGCTGCAATGCCTTCTTCACGACCTATAAAGCCGATTTTTTCGTTTGTCGTGGCTTTAACTGAGCAGCGCACCACATCGATATCCAAAATTTTAGCGAGGCTTTCGCGCATTTTCTGGCGATGTGGACCAATTTTCGGCTGTTCAGCAATCAGTGAAACATCGGCATTTGTAATAATACCGCCGTGATCTTTGATGATTTTTGCCGCATGTTCTAAGAAGATGTAGGACGCTGCACCTTTCCATTGCGGATCGGTAGGCGGGAAGTGGTCGCCAATATCGCCTTCACCACATGTTGCAAGCAATGCATCCGTTAATGCGTGTAATGCAACATCGGCATCTGAGTGCCCCGAAAGTGATTTATTATGCGGAATATCAATGCCACACAACGTGACATGATCTCCATCGACCAGCTGGTGGACATCATAGCCATTGCCTGTTCTGACATCTGCAAATAAAGGCTTTAATTTCTCATTGGCCATCTTTATATCTTCCATTGTCGTCAATTTAATATTGTCCTGAGCGCCGGTAACAATGAACACCTTGTCATCATTCCACTCAACCAATGCGCAATCATCTGTAAAATCAAAACGATCCAACGCTTCAGCTTTTAAATGTGCAGAGAGGATCGTTTCAAAATTAAAGCCTTGCGGCGTCTGAGCTGCATATAAGTTTTCGCGCGAAACCGTGTCTTCAATGATCATATCTTGATTTGAGCGTTTAAGCGTATCCGTAACCGCATTTGCAGGTAATACAGCTTTTTGCCCCTTAGATAATGCGTTTAGTACACGATTAATCAATGGAGCTTCGACAAAAGGGCGCACGCCATCGTGTATGAGAACATAATCTGGATTAAACTTGGAAGCAGCTTTTAAACCATTTAACACCGATTGCTGTCGTGTTGCGCCACCGTGAACGATTGAAATCGTATCTTGATCAAGCTCTTTTACGGCATTCGCAATCAGCGCGTCATCATCAATATGGGTAACGATAATGATATAGCTGAAACCGCTATGTTGTTGAAACTTTTCAACTGTGCGGGAGATAATTGGTCGATTTCCAATCATTCGATACTGTTTTGGTCCATCAACGAGCCCGCCAGCCCGTTCTCCACGTCCTGCCGCTACAATTATAGCCACATTGTTATGATCTAAATAATTTGACATAAATTAGTTCTATTTTCCAAAACAAATCAAAGCCTAGCCCGTTGTAAACTTTAAGTAAAAGACTTACCACATGAATTTCCCATTATCGAAATTAATTTAAGTTATTCCATATTATCTCTTGGCAAAAAGGAATTTAGTGTCTAAAAATAAGGCACTAGATATTTTTGCACTTTTGAAAGGCAGATTGTGCTAGAGCTCATTCGCCAGCCGCTGAAAATTGACCGAATAGAAACCAGAAATAGGGTGATACAAGCCCCGCTGTCTGGGCTTTCAGATCTGCCGTTTCGCCAACTGGCCTATGAGTACGGTGCCGGAATGGTCGTGACTGAAATGGTCGCTAGTCGCGAACTCGTATGCAATTCAGCAGAATCATTTGTGCGTATGCAAGGCAAAGGTATCAAGCCACACGTTGTTCAACTCGCAGGCCGAGAAGCAAAATGGATGCGTGACGCTGCAAAAATTTGTGCCGATAGTGGTGCAGATATGATCGATATCAATATGGGGTGTCCCGCAAAGAAAGTAACGGGTGGATATTCAGGCTCTGCTTTGATGAAAGATCTTGATCTTGCGCGTGAACTCATTGCTGCAACAGTGCAAGCCGTTAACATCCCTGTTTCCGTCAAAATGCGTCTAGGCTGGGACATAGATTGCATCAATGCACCTGAGCTTGCAAAAAGCGCGGAAGATTTGGGCGCTAAACTCATTACCGTTCACGGCAGGACCCGCAATCAGTTTTATGAAGGTAAGGCAGATTGGCAGGCCATTAAAGCTGTACGTGATGCGATTTCCATTCCGCTGATCGCAAACGGCGATGTTGAAACGGAAGACGATATTCATAATATTTTGAAAATCTCAGGCGCTGACGCGGTGATGGTTGGGAGAGCAAGCCAAGGTCGTCCTTGGCATTGCGGAGCATTATCTGGCAATGATGATGTTCCCAAATCAGCAAATGATATTGCTGCATTTGTCGAGCGCCATTATCTGATGATGATTGAGCACTACGGCGAAAAGGTTGGTGTTCGTCAATCGCGCAAGCATTTAAATTGGTATTTAGAACGGTTTGCTCCCAACATCTCACCAGAAGATCGTGGAGATATTTTGTCTTCAAAAGATATTACACATGTTGTCGAAAAAATGACGCAAGCCATTGAAAATAAATTTTTAATCCCTGAAGGAGAAGTCGCTTGATATCCATTAATAAAGATCAAGCCGCTCTGGTGCTTAATGCGTTGCCACATGCTGTTGTAATGGTTGATGCAGAGGGCTTTATTATTTCGGCAAATTGGGAAGCTGAAGCTTTTTTAAGTGCTAGCTTATCTCACCTGACAAATCACAAGCTACAAGAGTTTATGCCCTTTGGTAGTCCAGTACTTTATCTGCTCGAACAAGTACGTGAGCGCGCCGGACCTGTTAGTGAATATCGGGTTGATTTAAGTTCACCACGTCTTGGCGAAGAAAAGCTGGTGGATATTTACGCATCTCCCGTGGGTGGCAATAGCACAGATGCGGTGATTGTGTTTCAAGAACGCTCACGCGCTGATAAAATCGACCGTCAACTAACTCATAGAG
The DNA here is from genome assembly GCA_039986595.1 of Lentilitoribacter sp. Classification (GTDB taxonomy): domain Bacteria; phylum Pseudomonadota; class Alphaproteobacteria; order Rhizobiales; family Rhizobiaceae; genus Lentilitoribacter. The sequence goes on along the minus strand of JBDWQJ010000003.1, from coordinate 52,741 downwards.
CAGCCGCTAGATCGGTATCTGGCTTAGCGTCAATGCTGGCGCATGAGATTAAAAACCCTTTGTCTGGTATTCGAGGCGCAGCGCAATTGCTCGAAACCTCAGTCAATGATGAAGATAAAGCACTAACGCGGCTCATTCGCGATGAAACCGACCGTATTGTCTCGCTTGTAGACCGTATGGAGGTATTCTCAGATGAACGCCCAATTGATCGTGTTGCGATTAATATTCACTCAGTTTTAGATCATGTGATTGCCATCGCAAAAGCAGGTTTTGCACGCGATATTGAATTTGAACAGCTTTATGATCCGTCTTTGCCGCTCGTATACGCAAATCGTGACCAACTTATACAGGTGTTTTTAAACCTTGTAAAAAATGCAGCAGAAGCCGTATCTGATACACCAAATCCTAAAATTTCAGCCATGACAGCATTCCGTCCGGGAATAAAACTGTCCGTTGGTTCATCCCGCGAGCGGGTTTCATTGCCATTGGAATTTACAATTCGTGATAATGGTCCCGGGATTCCCAACGATTTATTACCACATTTATTTGACCCGTTTATAACAACGAAAACCAATGGTTCTGGCCTTGGTTTGGCGCTTGTTGCAAAGATCATCGGAGCTCACGGTGGGATCGTTGAATGTGATAGCCAAAAGGGAAAAACCCTTTTCAAAGTACTTATGCCAATTTCCCAAAATGATAAGGATCAAAACGCCTCCCAGTCTGATCCTCAAGGAGCACAATAATGTCAAAAGCAACGATTTTAGTCGCAGATGATGATGCCGCCATACGAACGGTTCTCAATCAAGCTCTAAGCCGCGCTGGATATGATGTCAGAGTGACATCAAATGCTGGCACATTGTGGCGTTGGATCGCCGCAGGTGAGGGTGATTTGGTTATCACCGATGTGGTGATGCCCGATGAAAATGCGTTTGATTTGTTACCTCGTATCAAAAAAGCTCGTCCGGATTTACCTATTTTGGTTATGAGTGCGCAAAACACCTTTATGACTGCGATCAGAGCATCGGAAGGTGGTGCATATGATTATCTGCCAAAACCGTTTGATCTGACAGAAATGACGTCGATTATTGACCGAGCATTATCAGAGCCTAAACGTGGTCCAAGCGCATTAACAGATGATCACTCAGAAACGATGCCTCTTGTTGGGCGTTCCGCTGCGATGCAGGAGATATATCGCGTGCTTGCGCGTCTCATGCAGACTGACCTAACGCTGATGATCACAGGTGAATCAGGGACGGGTAAAGAACTTGTCGCACGTGCTTTGCATGACTACGGCAAGCGCCGAAACGGCCCGTTTGTCGCAATAAACATGGCCGCGATCCCTCGAGATTTGATTGAGTCTGAGTTGTTTGGCCATGAAAAAGGTGCATTTACCGGAGCCCATAACAAATCAACGGGTCGTTTTGAACAAGCAGAAGGCGGTACGCTGTTTCTTGATGAGATTGGCGATATGCCAATGGATGCACAAACGCGTTTGCTACGCGTATTGCAGCAAGGTGAATATACTACCGTTGGCGGGCGTACGCCGATTAAAACCGATGTTCGTATTGTCGCTGCAACCAACAAAGACCTCAAAATATCAATCAATAAAGGCGAATTCCGTGAGGATTTGTTCTACCGGTTAAATGTTGTACCGTTAAGATTGCCGCCACTGCGTGATCGCGCCGAGGATGTGCCCGATCTTATCAGGCACTTCATGCAACAAAATATTGGTGAGGGTTTAGATGCCAAGCGGTTTGAGAAAGATGCGCTCAATCTGTTAAAAAATCACGCTTGGCCGGGTAACGTGCGTGAATTGGAAAACATGGTTCGCCGAATTATGGCGCTTTACCCCCAGGACGTCATCTCCAGCGATATTATTGCAACGGAACTGCAATCAGGCGATGAAACAACACCTGAATATATATCGGTAGCCCAAGGGCCAGTAACAATTGCGCAAGCTGTTGAAGAAAATATGCGTACATATTTCACAAGCTTCGGTGATGGTTTGCCGCCTGCAGGGCTTTATCAACGCGTGTTGGAAGAGGTGGAGTATCCGCTGATTTTGGCTGTTTTAACAGCAACACGTGGCAATCAAATCAAAGCTGCTGAATTGCTCGGTTTAAACCGCAATACATTGCGCAAAAAAATCCGAGAATTGGGCATAGCTGTTTATCGTTCGTCAAAGCCAAGCTGATTACAGAACTTAAGCGTTGCATTTTCGCCACATTGTTGCTTCATTGACACAATCACTTTGATTGAATGAAACGATTCTGAGGTTAATTGAGAACTTTGACGCCGATTGTTGCAGATCTAGACGCTTCGACTGAGAAAAACTCATTTTTTCTTAATCCACGATTTCTTCTTGTAATCGTAGCGCTTTTTAGCGCCGCTATCTCATTCGTTATTCTGCTGGGTCTGACGCCGATTAGGCCTGAGCAAAATGTTATCACCGGGGCTGTAATAATCAATTCGTTCTTGGTCGCATGTTTGCTGATCATGATCATCGTCGAGTTTGTCAAATTACTAAGAGCTCGTAAAGTTGGTAAAGCTGCCGCACAGCTACACATCAGAATTGTTGCATTGTTTAGTATTGTCGCGATCACACCCGCCATTTTGGTCGCTGTTATTGCCTCCTTGACGCTCGATGTTGGTTTGGATCGCTGGTTTTCTATCCGTACTAAGGCAATTGTAAATTCTTCGTTGAATGTTGCGGAAGCTTATGAGCTTGAAAATGCGCGATATCTTAATGGACAAGTGCTCTCTATGGCACAGGATTTGGATAGTTCCAGATCGCTCTATTTTCTTGATAGAACCGGGTTCTTGGAATTTTTCAATCGTCAAACAGTCGCACGAGAATTGATCGGTTCAAAACTATTGCAGCAAGATGGTAACATTATATTGCAAACTGAACTTGAGGATGGCGGAACTATTCCCGATATCCCAGAGGGTGCGATCGATGACGCTGCCAGCGGTTTGCCAGTTCTTATTGCGTCTGGTCGTACAAATTTGGTTGGTGCCGTGCTTAAATTGCGCAACATTCCTGATGCCTATTTGTATGTTGTGCGCAGTTTGGATGATGAAGTTATCCGCGCCAAACAGCTGATGGAAGAAGCAACAGCTGAATATAATGCGCTTGATGAAGGACGATCAAATCTTCAAATAGCCTTTGGTGTGTTGTTCACAGGCTTTGCACTCATCTTGCTTTTATCAGCAATTTGGATGGCTATTGCAGTCGCTGATAGATTGGTTCGACCAATCCGCCGATTAATTACTGCATCAGATGAAGTTGCAAAAGGTGATTTAAACGTAACAGTGCCAGTACATAGTTCAGATGGTGATGTTGGTTCGCTGACTGTGACCTTTAACAATATGATAGCAGACATTCGTGCCCAGCGTGATGAATTGCTTACAACGCGTGATCAAATTGATGATCGCAGACGATTTACCGAAGCTGTGCTAACGGGAGTGTCCGCAGGTGTGATCGGCGTTGACGCTGATGGGGTCATAACAATCGTCAATAAATCTGCCAGCATTATTCTAGATCGTCCTGTTGATGGTTTAATCGGTCAGCCAATTGAAGAAGTAGCACCGGGTTTTGTATCGATTTTTGTTGAAGCTGGGCTCAAATACCGCAATGAGTTCCGTCGTCAGGTAACAATGGCAAATGGTGGTAAAGAGCATACGCTTGATGTCAAAGTCACGCGCGAGGAAACATCAGACGGGCATGAATCTTACGTCGTAACGGTTGATGATATTACCGATCTTGTGATTGCACAAAGATCAACGGCATGGGCAGACGTTGCCCGTCGCATTGCCCATGAGATCAAAAATCCGCTAACGCCAATTCAGTTATCTGCAGAGCGAATTAGACGCCGTTTTGGCAAACACATTCCTGAAGATGGCAAACAGGTATTTGAGCAATGCACGGATACAATTGTGCGACAGGTTGGCGATATTGGTCGGATGGTCAATGAGTTTTCTTCCTTTGCGCGAATGCCTAAGCCAGTGAAAACACAACAAGATCTGCGCGATATCCTAAAGGATGCAGTCTTTACAATAGAAGTCAGCCGCTCAGAAATTAGTTTTGAGCAAGAGCTCCCAGAAGAGCCGATGTTAGGTGACTTTGATTCACGCATGCTGGGTCAGGCTTTTGGCAACCTCATTAAAAACGCATCGGAAGCGATAGACGCAGTGCCAGATGATACGCCGCGCGATATAAAACGAATTCTGGTGCGTGCGACAAAATCTGCTGATGATCACGATTATATTGTCGATATTATCGATAATGGAAATGGCCTGCCGAATGAGAACAGACATCGTTTGCTTGAGCCTTATATGACCATGAGGGAAAAGGGCACAGGTCTTGGCCTAGCTATTGTGAAAAAGATTGCGGAAGACCATGACGGTTCATTGGAATTGCATGATGCACCTGCAGATTTTGACGATAACCCTGGCGCTATGTTCCGGGTCATATTGTCAGCTCATGCAAGTGAAAAACAACAAGAAAATGAAGAAGTAATACAAGGACAAGCCGATGCCGTCTGATATTTTGGTCGTTGACGATGAAGAAGATATTCGTGAAATTGTTTCCGGTATCCTGGATGACGAGGGGCATGAAACTCGAACCGCTTTTGATAGCGATAGTGCGCTTGCTGCAATTGAAGAGCGCGTGCCACGTCTGGTATTTCTTGATATCTGGCTGCAAGGTAGCCGCTTAGATGGTCTGGCGCTTTTAGATAATATCAAGTCCAGATATCCTGATTTGCCTGTTATTATGATCTCTGGTCACGGAAATATTGAAACGGCGGTATCTGCCATTCGTCGTGGTGCATACGATTTTATCGAAAAGCCCTTTAAAGTCGAACAGCTCATTATGGTGTGTGAGCGGGCAATTGAAACATCGAAATTAAAGCGCGAAGTCAGAGATCTTAAAAAACGTACCGGTGGCGATAACATTGAACTCGTTGGTCCGTCTCAATCGATCACACAATTAAAGCAAAACATTGATAAAATAGCGCAGACCAACGCGCGTATCATGATTAAGGGACCATCTGGTGCTGGTAAAGAACTTGCCGCGCGGATCATTCATAAAAATTCAAGTCGCGCTAATGGGCCGTTCGTTGTTCTAAATTCGGCAACGATTACGCCTGAGCGCATGGAAATTGCGCTGTTTGGAACAGAAAATAACAACGGTAACGAGCGCAAAATTGGTGCGTTAGAAGAAGCTCATGGCGGTATTTTGTATCTGGACGAGATCGCTGATTTACCGCTTGAAACCCAAGGAAAAATTGTCCGCGTGCTGGTTGAACAGCAGTTTGAACGCGTTGGCGGCACAAAACGGGTGAAAGTGGATGTTCGCGTCTTGTCTTCAACAGCGCAGGTGCTTGAAGAGCTAATCGCGCAAAAGCTGTTCCGTGAAGATCTATATCATCGTTTGTGTGTCGTGCCGCTTAAAGTGCCGGCGCTACGTGATAGAAGTGAAGATATCCCGTTTTTAGTTGATCATCTTATGCGCCAAATATGTGAGCAAATGGGTGTAAAAAAACGCGTTATATCAGATGATGCATTGGCGATTTTGCAGTCCCATTCATGGCCGGGTAATATCAGACAGCTTAAAAACCTTATTGAACGTTTGATTATTCAAGCGCAGGATCAGGATGCATCTATTCCCATCGGTATTGAAATGTTGCCTGATGATGTTTCTGAGGCTGTGCCGCAAATGGGTGAAGCGGGTCAGCAACATATTATGTCACTGCCAATCCGTGAGGCACGTGAAGCATTTGAACGCGAATATTTGCTTGCTCAGATCAACCGTTTTGGTGGAAATATTTCAAAAACGGCGAATTTTGTAGGCATGGAACGTTCGGCTTTGCACCGGAAATTAAAATCACTTGGTGTTTAAAACCACATTGTCCCCATAGTAATGTCATTGCGAATAGTTTAAACCAAACTCCTATACGGTCTAAACCGATCTGAATTTGGATAAAGGAAAGCCATGAAAGTTATTATTTGTGGTGCAGGGCGTGTTGGTTACGGCATTGCCGAGCGACTCGCTGCCGAAGAAAATGATGTTTCTGTGATTGATACATCAGAGGAACTGGTTCAGGCCATCCGCGATACACTTGATGTACGTGGTTATATTGGTCATGGCGCGCATCCAGATGTTCTTGCTAGAGCGGGTGCTGAACAGGCGGATATGATCATTGCAGTGACCTTATCTGATGAGGTCAACATGGTTGCCTGTCAGATTGCGCATTCGCTGTTTAATGTGCCAAAGAAAATCGCACGCATAAGAGCGCAGGGGTATTTGCACTCTCATTGGTCAGATTTGTTTTCTCGCGAAAACATGCCAATTGATGTGATTATTTCGCCCGAAGTTGAAGTTGGTTGGACTGTTTTACGAAGAATTGCATTGCCTGGAGCGATTGATGTGACAAGCTTTATCGATGATAAAGTTGTTATGACAGCGATTGAATGCCGCGATGACTGCCCACTTGTTGATAGACCTTTGGTGCAATTGACCGAAACGTTCCCAGATTTGGTAACAACGGTTGTTGGGATATGGCGCAATGAAGAATTTATCGTCCCGAGCTCATCTGAACAACTCAACACAGGTGATGTAGCTTATGTTTTAACCGAACAAAGCCAGGTCAATCGTGTGCTGGGGTTATTTGGACACAATGAAGAGGAAGCAAGGCGTATTGTCATTGCTGGCGGCGGTAATATTGGTGAGTTTGTTGCTAAGAAGATTGAGCAAAACCAACCGAAGACCCGCGTAAAAATCCTTGAACTTAATCGCGATAGAGCGCTTAAAATTGCTGATAATATGCAGCGAACTGTGGTGTTGAATGGATCGTCAATAGAACAAAAAATTCTCATTGAAGCTGATATTCAAGACGCAGATTTGATGATTGCACTTACAAATGATGACCAGATCAACATTTTATCATGTGTGATGGCTAAGCATTTGGGTTGCGAATCTAATCTCGCGCTCGTTAACAGTCCAACATATCAGCAGTTCACCAAATCTCTTGGTATTGATGCAGATATTAATCCGCGATCTGTAACTATTTCGCGCGTCTTGCAACATGTAAGACGTGGACGTATTCGCTCTGTTTACACTTTGCAAAAGGGTGCAGCGGAGATCATCGAAGCAGAAGCACTTGAGACATCCACGCTTGTTGGAAATCCACTTAAGGATCTTGATTTACCAAAAGGCATGCGTATTGGTTCGATTTATCGCGATGGTGAAATCATTCGACCTGATGGAAGTACCAAAATTCGGGCTAAAGATCGGGTTGTGATATTTGCCAAGGCGGAAGCTGTCAAAAGTGTTGAGCAATTGTTCCGCGTTAGTCTTGAGTTTTTCTAAAGGGCGAAATAATGACTGGCATAGTCCATGTAATCGCTCTCGCTATAGCTGGCTTATCGTCAGTTTTACTGTTTCCTATTCTTGTTGGGTATGGCGAAGGGAACCCCGAATTAGCCACAACTATGCTGATTTTCGGAACGCTTGGCGTTTTTGTTTCAATGACTGTGTTAGCAGCTATTGCGGACCAAAATTACACCCTGTCTCGATCCTTTAGTTTTCTTTCACTTATCATATTGTGGTTGGTAACGCCGCTGTTTGCCACATTCAGCTTTATGATTTTTGCAAACATGCATTTCAGTGCCGCATGGTTTGAAGCAGTGTCTGCACTCACAACATCTGGTGCATCGCAATTACCTCTGGAAATAACACCTCAATCGCTACTGGTTTGGCGCGCGTGTGTTGAATGGTTTGGTGGGTTTTTGACGCTTGTATCTATTCTTCATGTCCTCGCACCAGGCGAATTTGGCGGACTTTTAAATACTGAACGGCAATTAAAACCGCGCTCAGCGACCAAAACCTGGTTGCCTAATTCAGGCAGCTATCAGCGTTTAATTAGCGAATATATTTTTATAACTCTCATTATAGCATGTGCCTTGATGATCACTGGGGTAGATGGATTAAATTCTATTATGCTTTCAATGGTGTCGCTTGCAACCGGTGGGTTTGTGCCATTTGAAGGCGATCTAGACCAAACCGTGGGGCGTTTTGGCCAATTAGTCATAATATTTGGCTTGTTCATCGGTACCGTCAACATTTTTTGGCGGCGCAGCATCATTCGCTCTCCACGCGCGTTTTTCCGTAAAAATGTCGAATTGAATTACATTTTGTTGGGTTTAGGTTTTTTATCACTCATCTATGCTCTAAGGTTTGCCACATTGGCGGGTGGACAAACGACACTTGGAAAAATGATTGATTACTTTGTTGAAGGTCTATTCTCAGCAACATCACTTGTTGCCACAAGTGGTATGCAAACACGCGAAGGTGCAATCGCTGTTATGCCTAATATTCTGGTTTTGATCATTATCATTATCGGGGCGAGTATTTATTCAACAACGGGTGGGATAAAGATCTACCGGCTTTCTATGATGGCGCGCCACGCATTGCGAGAGCTTTCCAAACTTATTCATCCTGGCAGCGTTAAAAACCTTCGTTTCGGCGATGTTGTGATTGATGAGCAAAAAATGGGTGCGATCTGGTCGCACTTCATCCTATCACTGATTGTTATCGGCGCTGGCGCATTTATTATTTCAATATTTGGGTATTCATTTGAGGCGGCTATTACCCTAGCAATCTCTTTATTCTCCAATGCAGCACCGGTTTATGATGCCCTCACGCCACCGCTCGTGGATTTAACTGGGGATCAATTATCCTGGCCGCCGTTAGATGCATCGGAAAATTATTCCTATATTTTATTTAGTATGCTCATGTTGATTGGACGTTTAGAGGTAATTGTTGTATTTGCCGTACTAAATATTAGGTATTGGATAGATCGTTGATAGGCTGTATGGTCGCCAATAATCAATAAGAATAAGGTATTTGCAGCTACATAAAGATTTTCATTTGAAATTTTATTCCAAAAAAATGATTGAAATCCTAGAATTTGGGATTCAATGTTTGTAGTCTTCTTGTTAAGTGAAGTTTGAGTAAACAGTTTCTACGCAACCGCATGCAGAAACAAAAAATAGTTCCGATAAAACAAACTAGAATACGGAGAAATAAGTCATGGCGGAAAAATCACAAAACTTGCAGGATATTTTCCTCAATAGCGTTCGCAAACAAAAGATGTCACTCACGATATTTTTGATCAATGGGGTCAAATTAACGGGTGTTGTAACTTCATTTGATAATTTTTGTGTCCTCCTAAGACGAGATGGCCATTCACAACTGGTCTATAAACATGCTATTTCGACCATAATGCCAGGTCAGCAATTGCAGATGTTTGATATCGAAGAAGGTGCTGGCGATCAATAAGGATCAATAGTCATCGATACTTTCGACAAAAAATCAATTGAAAAAATAGATGGTCTTTATGCAACTCAACCTGATGAAGAGGTTGGTGCTAAGGCCATCGTTGTTGTGCCATCTATTAAGCAGCGTGTAAAAAGAGACGCAGCTGGGAATGTGATTTCTCATATCCCGCGTGATGATCAAGCGCGCAAGGAGGAAGCTGTCGGGCTTGCACATGCGATTAATTTGGATGTGGTGGATGCGCTCATTGTGACATTGGCTACACCAAAACCTGCCACATTAATGGGGTCTGGTAAGGTCAAGGAGATCCATGATCTAATCCATCTGAATGAAGCAGAACTTGCAATTGTCGATCATCCTTTAACACCAGTGCAGCAGCGCAATCTTGAAAAAGAATGGGAATGCAAGGTTATTGACCGTACAGGTCTAATCCTTGAAATCTTTGGTCGCAGAGCATCCACAAAAGAGGGCGTGTTACAAGTTGAACTCGCACATCTAAACTACCAACGTGGCCGTTTGGTTCGGTCCTGGACCCACTTGGAACGTCAACGTGGTGGTGGCGGCTTTATGGGTGGCCCCGGTGAGACGCAAATTGAGGCTGATCGCCGAATGCTTCAGGATCGTATCGTGCGTCTTGAACGTGAATTGGAACAGGTTCGCAGAACACGCAGTTTACACCGCTCTAAACGCCAGAAAGTGCCGCATCCAATCGTTGCGCTTGTTGGTTATACTAATGCCGGAAAATCTACTTTATTCAATAAGATAACTGGCGCCGGTGTTCTGGCAGAAGACATGTTATTTGCAACGTTAGATCCCACTTTACGGCGCATGGAATTACCGCTTGGCCGTACGGTGATATTGTCAGATACTGTGGGCTTCATCTCAGACCTTCCAACACATTTGGTAGCCTCTTTCCGCGCGACTTTAGAGGAAGTGGTTGAAGCAGATTTGATTTTGCATGTGCGGGATATGACTGATCCTAACCACGAAATGCAAGCCAATGATGTTATGGCAATTTTGAGCGATCTTGGTCTTAAAGATAAGAAAAACGCTAATATCATAGAGGTTTGGAACAAGCTTGATGGGCTTGAGCCGGACATTGCCGAGCAATTCCGCGAAAAAGCGGAGGCCCATGAAAAAGCGATCGGCGTTTCTGCAATCACAGGTGAGGGTATCGATGCGCTCTTAACGCGATTAGAGACCGAATTATCCGGGCTGGTGGTGGATAGAACGATATCGCTCCAACCAAATCAGATGAATATTCTGCCTTGGATTTATGAACATGGAAAAATCATTGATCGCATTGATCAAGAAGATGGCTCTGTGAGTTTGGATATTGAACTAACCGAGCACGATGCTCAGGAGCTTTTAAATCGTCATAGAATAAAATTTTTATAGCGATTTGGCTTCCTGCCAATATGCTTCCATCTCTTCAAGAGATGCGTTTTCAAGTGTTTTATTGGCTTGGTTTAATCTATGCTCAATGTGCGCAAATCGGGTACGAAATTTCGTATTCGTATCGCGCAATGCCATCTCAGGATTAACGTCCACATGGCGTCCCAGATTAATCAAGACAAACATCAAATCACCAAGCTCATCTTTGATTTTATCGTTGTTTTTATTGGCTATTTCGGCGCGCAATTCTGCGATCTCTTCTTCCATTTTATCCAGTACCAAGTTCGGATCATTCCAGTCAAACCCAATCTTTGATGCTTTCTTTTGGATTTTTAGCGCTTCTTCATTTGCAGGCATTGCGCGCGAGACTTGATCCAAAAATCCTCTGCCCTCGCTTGGTAATCCATGTGCTGCTCGACGCTCTGCGCGTTCTTGTTTTTCTACAGCTTTAATCTCATCCCATTTGATTTTAACGGCTTCGCCGGTGTTAGCGTCACCTGAGCCAAAAACATGGGGGTGTCGACGTATCATTTTCTTATTGATTGCAAGAACAACGTCTTCGAAAGAAAACAGATCTTCCTCTTTGGCCATTTGAGCATGAAATACAACTTGTAAAAGCAAATCACCTAATTCATCACACAAGTCCTCAGGGTCATTGCGTTCAATGGCATCAGCCACCTCATATGCCTCTTCGATTGTGTAAGGTTTTATGGATTGAAAGTCCTGTTTCACATCCCAAGGACAACCCGTCTCTTTATCGCGTAAGGCCGTCATAATATTCAACAAATCGCCAATGTCACCGGATGCTTTCATAGTCATATCTTTCATAAAATTGCCGAAGGCTTGGAAATCGAATTTAGAGGTAATTGACCCATATGAGAATTGATTTTCTCCACAACTCACTGAAAAGAGAAAACTGATGCTCTTTGGTGTCTAAACTTCGACAACGGTTCCTTCAATTTCAATCCAATTTTGATGAAAATACACCCAACTAACTAACTGGGTACAACTATGTCTAACGTTGAGAACAAATTGATTGCATTTCCTGCCTTCTTCAAGGTGGAAGGCGAGAAGGTTGCGATCTTCGGAAATGGTGATGAAGCATTTGCTAAATTGCGTCTGTTATCAAATACGCGTGCTGACATTGTTGTTTATGCAGATCAACCGGAAGATGATCTAGTTGCTTTCGCAAAAAAGAACCAGGTTGCGATTGTTAAAGAAACATTCTCAAACGAACAGCTTACAGATGCCGTGATGGTATTTGCCGGCACCGGTGATGATGCACTAGATCGCCAAATCGTTGATGAAGCTCGTGCGCTGAAAATTCCTGCGAACGCAGTTGATCAACCTGATTATTGTGATTTTTACACCCCGGCGCTTGTTAATCGTGCGCCGCTATCTGTTGCTATCGGTACAGAAGGTGCAGGGCCAGTGCTCGGCCAAATTGTTCGGGCGCGTATTGACCAAATGTTATCTCCCTCACTTGGTCCTCTTGCGCGTTTAGCCCAGCAATATCGTAAAGCAGTTGATCATATGTTGCCCCGTGGTGTGACACGTCGCGTATTCTGGCGTCGTTTCTTCACAGGCGATATCGCCGATAAAGTTGCAATGGGCGAAACCTCCCAAGCACGTCGCATCGCAACACGTATTTTGCGTGAACGCGAAGAAGCACAAGGCCATGTATGGCTTGTTGGCGCTGGTCCAGGCGCTGAAGATTTGCTGACTTTACGTGCACAGCGCGTGATGATGGAAGCAGATGTCATTCTATATGATGCATTGGTTCCTGAAGCTGTGGTCAATATGGGCCGCCGTGATGCGGAACGCGTTTCTGTTGGTAAGCGCAAAGGTTGCCATTCAAAGTCACAAAACGAAATCAATGAATTGCTTGTATCGCTTGCAGGTTCTGGTAAACGCGTTGTGCGCCTTAAATCAGGTGATCCACTTGTTTATGGTCGTGCGGGTGAAGAAATGGCTGCATTGCGTGATGCAGGTATCTCCTATGAAATCGTTCCTGGTATCACATCTGCATTTGCTGCAGCCGCGGACTTTGATCTGCCGCTTACGTTGCGCGGTGTTTCATCTTCATTGGTGTTCACAACGGGTCATGATCTAACAGGTGAAGCGCTACCTGATTGGGCGCGTCTTGCCATTTCAGGTGCAACAATTGCCGTTTATATGGGACGCACAGTTGCTGCAACGGTTGCATCTCGTTTGATGGAAGCTGGACTTGATGCAAATACAACTGTTGCAGTTGTGGAAAATGCCGGCCGCCAATCAAAAAAGATGCTGCATGGCACACTTAAAAATCTTCCAGCGCTTGAGCACCGAAATGATTTATCCGGCCCTGTGATGGTCATCATCGGTGACTCAGTTGCTGGGGCTTCATTTGAAAACTCAACACCACTTATTCAATCTGTTCCTAGCGAGCAGCCACAAAACACATATCTCGGAGTGTAAACTATGTCTAAAGTATTGACTGCAAACAAACTAATTGATGGAAATAGCGTTTGGCTGAATGCGCAAGGTGAGTGGATTGAAACAATCGCTGATGCTTTTATCGCACGCCATGATGAAGCTGTTGCGGCACTCGAAGAAACTGGCAAAAAAGCTGTGTCAGATAATTTAGTTGTCGATGTTGCAGTCATCGACGTGAAAGAGACAGAGCTGGGCATCTGGCCTATTCGCTTGCGTGAGCGTATTCGCTCCCACGGTCCTAGCGTTGCATATGGCTACGAAGCACTTGTTCAAGAGCAAACTCAAGCTGCTTAGTGATCGTTAAGTCGTTACTAGGTTAAGCTTTTAAGGAATACTAATGTATAGATATGATGAATTTGACCATGCTTTTGTTAAAGAGCGCGTCGCACAGTTTCGCGATCAGGTAGAACGTCGAGTAAGTGGAGACATCACCGAGGATGCCTTCAAACCACTTCGTTTGATGAATGGTCTATACCTTCAATTGCATGCTTACATGCTCCGCATTGCTGTGCCTTATGGTACAATGTCCCCTGTGCAGATGCGTAAATTAGCTCATATTGCTCGCACTTATGACCGTGGTTATGGGCATTTCACAACGCGCCAGAACATTCAATTCAACTGGCCAAAGTTGTCTGATATTCCTGATATCCTCGAAGAGCTTGCAAGCGTTGAAATGCACGCAATTCAAACATCTGGTAACTGTATACGTAATGTGACAACTGACCAGTTTGCAGGCGCTGCGGCAGACGAAATCGCTGATCCTCGTCCTTATGCTGAGATCTTGCGTCAATGGTCATCTGTGCATCCTGAATTCTCATTCTTGCCACGTAAGTTTAAAATCGCCGTTACTGGTGCGCCGCATGACCGTGCTGCAATCCAAGTGCACGATATCGGTCTTCAACTTGTTAAAAACGAAGACGATGAGATCGGCTTTAAAGTTTATATCGGTGGCGGGCAGGGCAGAACACCTATGATCGCAAAGAAAGTGCGCGATTTTCTTCCCGAAGAAGATTTGCTGACTTATGTGACTGCGATTATGCGCGTGTATAATCTGAATGGTCGCCGCGATAATAAATATAAAGCACGTATCAAGATCTTGGTTCATGAAACTGGTCTTGATGAGTTAAAAGCGCAAATTGAAGCGGAATGGCAACATCTGAAAGATACGGATCTTAAATTGCCTGATGCTGATATTGAAGCAATTACAAAATATTTTGAAAAACCAAATCTTGCTGATCGTGCTGAAGGTTGGGCTCAACTTGCTCAATGGAAAAAAGCAGATGCGGCATTTTCTGGTTGGATCCAACAAAACGTTGGCCCGCATCAGCATCCTGATTATGGCACAGTGACGATTTCACTTAAGCCAATTGGCGGTGTGCCGGGTGATGCAACGGATGCGCAGATGGATTTAATAGCTGATCTTGCAGAAGAGTTTGGACATCATGAAATCCGTGTAACGCACGAGCAAAACCTTGTTTTCCCGCATGTTGCACTTGCTGATTTAGAGCCATTATACCGCGTTTTAGCTGCCAATGGTTTGGCAACAGGGAATGCCGGTCTTGTGACAGATATTATCGCGTGTCCTGGTCTTGATTATTGTGCGCTTGCAAATGCGCGTTCAATTCCTGTGGCACAAGAGATCTCAAATCGTTTCGGCGATGCTGAGCGCCAGAAAACAATTGGTGAGCTGAAAATTAAAATCTCTGGCTGTATCAATGCCTGTGGTCACCACCACGTTGGCCATATTGGAATTTTGGGTGTTGAGAAAAAAGGTACTGAATTATACCAAATCACGCTTGGTGGTTCGGCTGATGAGAATACTTCTGTTGGCCAAATCATGGGCCCAGGATTTGAACCGGAAGCCATCACCGATGCGATTGAAAAAGTTATCGACACTTATCTCGAACTTCGCGTATCGGATGATGAAACATTTATCGAAACATATCGTCGTTTGGGTATGAAACCATTTAAAACAGCGCTTTACGGCGAAAAGACAGCCGCTTAGGAGCTTATGATGTCAAAAATCTGGACAAAAACCGGCTTTCAGAGCGAAAACGAATGGGGCTTCCTATCAGAGGGTGCTGAGTATCTTTCTGTTGAAGATGCTAAGGGGTCAAGTGATACCAATTTAGCGGTTCGCGTTGAGCCTGCAGACGATGTGCATGCTCTTTCAGATAAGCTTGAAAATATTGCGTTAATTGCGGTAAATTTCTCTGCCTTTGCAGATGGTCGAGCGTTCTCCCACGCAGCATTATTGCGTGATCGTTTGGGCTTTAAAGGTGAAGTCAGAGCTTTTGGGCAAGTGTTGCTTGATCAGGTGCCACTCATGCTTCGTTGCGGTATCGATAGTTTTGAAGTCAGTGATGAAGCTACGATTAAGCACCTTGATGCTGGGCACATCCCAGGTATTGAGCATCACTACCAGCCATCCATGAATGAGCCTGCAAAAGCAAATTCATATTCCTGGCGCTATATGGCCAATTCTGGCTGATCATTATGCCAGTTTAAATTTATTTATCACGGCGACTTGCGTAATGCGGGTCGCCGCTTGCATATTAGCACTGTCTCACATAGTGAGACTCGCAATGACTGATCAACGGTATGCGCGTTTAGAGGAAGTGTCTAATGATTGATAAACTGGAATTCTTTATTGCGCTTGCAAAACACCAACATTTCGGACGCGCAGCGGAAGCATGCGGTATTACTCAACCCACGCTTTCATCTGCTATCAGGCAATTAGAAGATCAATTAGGCGTTGTGCTTGTCCAGCGCGGTTCCAGATTTAAAGGGCTTACGCAAGAGGGTCAACGCGTGCTTGAATGGTCGCGCCGTATTGTTGATGATACACGTTCGATGCGTGAAGAAATGCGCACAGCGCGCAATGGCTTATCGGGACATGTGCGCATCGCGACCATCCCAACAGCTTCTGCAATGCTGCATGAATTGACAGCTCCATTTATCAAAAAACATCCAAAAGTTACGCTGTCTGTAACAGCCTGTACCTCAATTGAAGTGCTGGCAAAGCTCGAAAATTTTGATATCGATGTTGGGATTACCTATCTTAATGATGAGCCTTTGACAGGGAAGACTGTATCATTGCCTCTATATGCCGAACGATTTCAGCTCATTGTTAAAGCGGGTAGCAAACACAGCGAACGTGAGGATATCACGTGGGCCGAACTTGGCGATATTCCTTTGTGTTTGCTTACGCCAGACATGCAAAATCGCCGAATTGTAAATAAGCATTTGGAAGATGCGGGTGTTCAAGTTAAACCTGCGCTTGAATCAAATTCCATGTTGGTTTTGTTCTCTCACATCATGAATGGCGAATGGGCAAGTATCATTCCGGTAAATATCGCCGATCTTATGGGATTTGGTAAGAATATTCGCGCTATTCCAATTAAAAACCCTGATGCCAAACACATAGTTGGTGTTGTTGCGGCAAAGCGGGAACCTAATACCCCAAACGTTTCAGCATTATTACAAGAAGCTCATGTTTTAGCCAAAAAGAACCTAATTGTGTGAGAAAAATCTTATTGTTTAGTCTGAAATAACGATTGAAAATATCAATCGTTCAACGGAATAGGATTATTGATTTCCCCAATAAAACAGGCAATTGTTGCTTTATAGAACTGTGCTTAAGGGTAGATGCATATGTCATTAGAAGCGAATGCTGAAGAAGTGATTTCGGTCACGTCTGAAATAGTTGAAGATTTACAATTACTTGAAGGTCCAATGTTGCCTATCTTGAACGAGATACAAGACTATTATGGTTTTGTGCCGCAAGATTCGGTGCCAGTGATTGCTGATAAATTAAATCTATCAAAAGCGGAGGTTCATGGTGTTGTCAGCTTTTATCATGATTACCGTAGCGAGCCTGCTGGCGATCATGTGGTAAAAATTTGCCGTGCTGAGGCCTGCCAATCCATGGGTGTGAACGCGCTATCCGACAAGCTTTTATCACTATTAGGCATTGGCTGGGGTGAAACGTCAGAGAACGGAAAAGTTACAGTTGAAGCAACATATTGCTTAGGATTGTGCGCATGCGCTCCTGCCGCAATGGTTGATGGGAAATTGGTCGCCCGTCTTGATGATGCTAAAATCGAAGCTCTTGCGAAAGAGGTGAGCCAATGACCACGAAGATTTTTATTTCACAAGATAGCGCAGCGGTTGCACTTGGTGCGGATGATGTTGCATCAAAAATCGCAGATAAAAACCAAGATGTTCAGATTGTTCGCACCGGTTCACGCGGTATGATTTGGCTTGAACCAATGGTTGAAGTTGAAACAAGTCAAGGGCGTGTTGCTTACGGTCCTGTCAGCGTTGATGATATTTCATCGCTATTGGATGAAGGAATGCTTGAGGGTAAGCAAGATCATGCTTTAAGCCTTGGTTTAACAGAAGAAATTCCATTTTTCAAAAAACAAACGCGCTTGGTTTTTCAGCGTTGCGGTATCACAGACCCGCTTTCCATTGAAGATTACAAAGCCAATGATGGCTTAAAAGGTCTACAAGATGCGCTTTCCAAAACCCCAAGTGAAGTTGTGAGCCAAATCACTGAATCAGGCCTGCGTGGACGTGGCGGTGCTGGCTTCCCAACTGGGATTAAATGGAAGACGGTTTTAGAAGCGCAAAGCGATCAAAAATATATCGTTTGTAACGCCGATGAAGGCGATAGCGGCACATTTGCTGACCGCATGATCATGGAAGGCGATCCATTTGTTTTGATCGAAGGTATGATCATTGCAGGGCACGCTGTGGGCGCGACAAAAGGTTATATCTACCTACGCTCTGAATATCCCGACGCTGGTATCATCTTAAACAAAGCCATCAAAATCGCCAAAGATGAAGGCGTGTTGGGTCTGTCTGTGCTCGGATCAGGATATCCTTTTGATATCGAAGTGCGCATTGGGGCAGGGGCATATGTTTGTGGTGAAGAAACCTCGTTGCTCGAAAGCTTAGAAGGTAAGCGCGGTATTGTGCGCGCTAAACCTCCTCTTCCTGCGCATAAAGGCTTCATGGGTAAGCCCACTGTGGTCAATAACGTGATTTCACTCGCATCCGTTCCGATCGTTATGGATAAGGGCGCGAAATTCTATGCTGATTTCGGCATGGGTCGTTCACGTGGCACAATGCCAATTCAAATCGCAGGTAATGTTAGACAAGGTGGGTTGTTCGAAGCAGCTTTTGGTATGTCATTGGGCGAAATCATAGATGAAATCGGCGGTGGTACACATTCAGGACGTCCTGTTCGCGCCGTGCAAGTTGGTGGTCCATTAGGCGCTTATTTCCCGCGCGATCTATTTGATACACCGTTTGATTATGAAGAATTTGCCGCAAAAGACGGTTTGATCGGACATGCCGGTATCGTTGTCTTTGATGACACGGTTGATATGCTCGCTCAGGCACGTTTTGCCATGGAATTCTGTGCAATTGAATCCTGCGGTAAATGCACGCCTTGTCGGATCGGGTCAACGCGCGGTGTTGAAGTTGCAGATAACATCAAAAATGGTGTCAATGCAGAAGAACAGATCGAAATTCTCACCGATCTTTGTAATACAATGAAATTTGGCTCTCTCTGTGCTTTGGGTGGTTTTACACCCTATCCAGTGATGAGCGCACTCACCCATTTCCCTGAAGATTTCTTTCCTGAACAACACGTTCAAGCGGCGGAGTAACAAACATGACTTTGATTAAAGAAATAGATTTCGGAACGCCTGAATCAAAATCAGAAAACATGGTTTCACTTATCGTGGATGGGGTTGAAATCACTGTGCCAGAGGGCACATCTGTCATGCGCGCCTCGCAAGAAGCAGGCATAAAAGTGCCAAAGCTTTGTGCCACAGATATGGTCGATGCTTTCGGATCATGCCGTTTGTGTTTGGTCGAGATTGAAGGCCGCCGCGGAACGCCTGCATCTTGTACAACACTTGTTGAACCGGGCATGGTGGTTAAAACGCAAACTGAGCCGCTTAAAAAGATCCGCAAAGGTGTGATGGAGCTTTATATCTCCGACCACCCGCTTGATTGTTTGACATGCGCAGCCAATGGCGACTGCGAATTGCAAGATATTGCTGGCGAAGTTGGACTTCGCGATGTTCGTTATGGCTATGAAGGCGAAAACCACGTGGTGGCGCGTCAGAACGGTGAAGCAAATCCGAAATATAAAAAGAAAGACGAAAGCAATCCATATTTCACCTATGATGCATCAAAATGTATTGTTTGCTCACGTTGTGTGCGTGCATGTGAAGAGGTGCAGGGCACTTTTGCATTGACCATTGAAGGCCGTGGATTTGATAGCCGTGTCTCGCCGGGCATGATGGGAGATGACTTCATGTCATCTGAATGCGTATCATGTGGCGCATGTGTGCAGGCTTGTCCAACAGCCACTTTGCAAGAAAAATCCGTCATTGAGATCGGTCAGCCAGAACATTCGAAAATCACCACTTGTGCTTATTGCGGTGTGGGTTGTTCGTTTAAAGCTGAAATGCGCGGCGAAGAACTCGTCCGCATGGTGCCTTATAAAGATGGTAAAGCAAACCGCGGACATTCATGTGTGAAAGGTCGTTTTGCTTGGGGTTATTCAACCCATAAAGACCGCATCTTAAACCCAATGGTGCGCGAGAAGGTCACCGATCCTTGGCGCGAAGTGACTTGGGATGAGGCTTTCAAACATGTTGCGACAGAATTCCGCCGCATCCAATATCAACATGGTAAAGGTGCCATTGGCGGTATTACGTCATCACGTTGCACAAACGAAGAAACATATCTCGTCCAAAAACTAATCCGCGCAGGCTTTGGTAACAACAATGTTGATACATGCGCACGCGTTTGTCATTCACCAACCGGTTATGGCTTGGGTCAGGCATATGGTACATCCGCTGGTACGCAAGATTTCGACAGTGTTGAACATACCGATGTGATCATTGTCATTGGCGCAAACCCATCTGCAGCGCACCCTGTATTTGCCTCTCGCATGAAAAAACGTCTGCGCGCCGGGGCGAAGTTGATTGTTATTGATCCTCGTAAGACAGAAACAGTGAAATCTGCGCATGTTGAGGCAAAACATCACTTGCCATTGCGTCCTGGTACAAATGTTGCAGTTTTAACATCGCTTGCACATGTCATCGTCACCGAAGGTCTGTTTGACGAAGCGTTTATTCGTGAACGTTGTGATTGGTCTGAATTTGAGGACTGGGCATCATTTGTATCAGATGAGCGTCATGCACCTGAAGCGACAGAAGAATATACGCGTGTGCCCGCTGACGAATTGCGCCAAGCAGCGCGTTTGTTTGCAACAGGTGGAAACGGTGCGATCTATTACGGATTGGGTGTAACTGAGCACAGCCAAGGTTCAACAACGGTTATGGCGATTGCAAACCTTGCTATGGCGACAGGTAATATTGGCCGCAAAGGCGTGGGCGTGAACCCACTTCGGGGTCAAAATAACGTGCAGGGCGCTTGTGATATGGGGTCATTCCCACACGAATTGCCGGGCTATCGCCATATTTCAGGTGAAGCAACCCGCGATATCTTTGAAAAAATGTGGGGTGTTGAGCTGAATAAAGAGCCAGGGCTTCGTATACCAAACATGCTGGATGCAGCTGTTGAAGGTTCATTCCGCGGAATTTACATTCAAGGCGAAGATATTTTGCAATCTGATCCTGATACCAAGCACGTGCAAGCTGGTCTTGCTGCTATGGAATGTGTTGTGGTGCACGATCTTTTCCTCAATGAAACAGCCAACTATGCGCATGTCTTCTTGCCAGGTTCGACTTTCCTTGAGAAAGACGGAACCTTCACGAACGCAGAACGCCGCATCAATCGTGTTCGCAAGGTTATGAGCCCGAAAAACGGCTTGGCTGATTGGGAAGTAACGCAAAAGCTTGCACAAGCCATGGGCACGGATTGGAATTATAGTCATCCATCTGAAATCATGGACGAAATTGCTGAAACGACACCAAGTTTTGCCAATGTCTCGTATGATCTATTGGAAGAAAAAGGTTCAGTTCAATGGCCGTGTAATGAGAAAGCGCCTGAAGGTACACCAATCATGCATTTAGATGGATTTGTGCGCGGTAAAGGTCGCTTCATTCGTACAGAATATGTTGCTACGGATGAGAAATCTGGACCTCGGTTCCCGCTTCTTCTCACCACAGGGCGAATTTTGTCGCAATATAATGTGGGTGCACAAACTCGCCGAACTGAAAACTCGCAATGGCATGAGGAAGATTTACTTGAAATCCATCCTCATGATGCTGAACAGCGCGGCGTGAAAGAAGGTGATTTTATTCGTCTTGCTTCGCGTTCTGGCGAAACAACATTGCGTGCAACATTGACGGATCGGGTGGCAGCAGGCGTAGTTTACACAACTTTCCACCACCCGGATACGCAAGCCAACGTGATTACCACTGACTTCTCTGACTGGGCGACAAACTGCCCTGAATATAAGGTGACTGCGGTACAAGTTAGCCCGTCCAATGGACCGTCAGAGTGGCAAATTGGTTATAATGAACAAGCCGAACAGTCTCGCCGTGTTGCGCCGGCGGAACCAGCCGAGTAAAGTTCTTCGTGTTATGACAGAGAAAACGCTACAAACAACAGATAATGCGCCGCGTCGGATGACGTTTGCGCATGTCTCTCGCACAATTGAGCGCGATGGAAAAACTGTGGCTGCTTCTCGCGCTGTGCCTGAAGAAGTACCAGTGGCGCTTAGTTTTGGCGGCACCACGCATGCTGTGATGATGGCATCACCCTCTGATTTGCAAGATTTTGCCATTGGGTTTTCACTTTCGGAACGCATTATCTCTGACAAAGACGATATTATCTCACTGGACATCATCGATGTGGGGGAGGGGCTGGATGTTCAAATGCAGCTCAAGGATGATCTTCAATCTGAATTTTCAGCAAAACGCCGCGCTATGGCTGGTCCCGTTGGATGCGGCTTATGCGGAATTGAATCAATTGAAGACGTCATGCGTGAATTGCCAAAACGTGAAGAAAACGCGTTTTCTCTGGAGCATTCAAGCATCGCAAAAGCCATTGATCAGCTTAATAATAAGCAAGAAATGCGCGCAGAAACGGGTGCCGTTCATGCAGCTGCATTTATCAACTCTGATGGTGATATCAAAATCTTGCGTGAAGATGTGGGCCGCCATAATGCGCTTGATAAAACCATCGGCGCGATCGCAATAAACAAACTTGATGCAACCTCTGGTGCGATCGTTATCACATCACGGGTCTCAGTTGATTTAATCCAAAAGGTTGTTGTCTCCGGTGCGCCGATACTCATTGCAGTATCAACGCCCACAGCGCTTGCCATTCGCACGGCTAAAGAGGCTGGATTGACGCTCATTGCGTTAGCACGAAAAGATAGCTTTGAAATCTATACACGACCGGAACGTATCCGCCTGCCGCGCAATAAAAAAGAGGAAAACGCTGATGTCGCATGATCTAAATGCAGAGCAAATTCGCGCAAATAATGATGCCAAACTCATTCGTATGGGCAATCAAATTGCGACCTTCTTTTCCTCTCAAAACATTGAAACGGGTGGGCAAGACGTTGCCGAACATATCAATAAGTTCTGGGAGCCGCGTATGCGTCGACAGTTCTTTGTGCTTGTAGATAGTTCCAGCGACAAATTCCATGATTTGCTAAAAGCTGCGATACCTCATATCAATAAACCTGAAGAAGCTGCTCAAAACTAACAGTCGCACGTGGTGAGTTTTCGAAGGTGCATTTATGAGTTGGAAAAATAACCGTCTTTGTGAGTTACTGGGGACTAAACACCCAATTATTCAAGCACCTATGGCAGGTGCCACAAGCCCCCAAATGGTAGTTGCTGCATGCAATGCAGGCGCGCTTGGGTCGCTCGGAAGCGCAGAATATACATCGGACAAATTGATCGCGGAATTTGACTATATTCGCGCCCACACAAAAGCGCCATTTAATGCGAATTTCTTTACCCATGCCGAACCAAAAGATGAGGCCCAAAAGAGTGCAAAAGCACGCGAGCGCTTAAAACCTTGGTATGATGAATACAATTTGGGCCGTGTTCCTGATGCAAAGCCCATAAGTCGTTCTTTTCATAAAGAAATATGCGATACCATATGTGATTTAAAACCTGACATTGTCAGTTTCCATTTTGGGCTTCCTGACGCAAAATTAGTCGATCAGATTAAGTCTTGCGGCATTAAAATTCTTTGCAGTGCCACATCTGTTAAAGAAGCTATATGGCTTGAGCAAAATGGCGTTGATGCCATCATTGCGCAAGGCTTTGAAGCTGGTGGTCATTCTGGATGGTTTATGGACCGCAGAGGCGCTGATTTAACTGGCGTCATGGCGCTGGTGCCCCGAATTGTGGATGCAGTATCCGTTCCAGTGATTGCCGCAGGTGGTATTATGGATGGGAGAGGGGTGGTCGCCGCCCTCGTCCTCGGTGCATCAGGTGTGCAAATGGGAACGGCATTTATTTCGTCACCTGAAAGCTTGTTAAGTGATGTTCATAAGAAAGCAGCTAGCCAAGCGTCAGGTGATGATACCGTTCATTCAACCGCATTTTCAGGCCGTAAAGCACGTTCAATTGTCAATAAATATGCAGCCGAATTTGCAGATATTACAGATTGGCCTGATTTTCCGATTGGAAACACATTGAGCAAACCTTTGCGCAAAGCATCATCTGATCGTGGTCTGCCAGATGCTATGTCATTATGGGCAGGGCAAGCAGTTGGTCTAAATCAATCCAAGTCTACAGCGGAAATTATCGAAGACGTCGTTCGAGAAACAAACGCAATATTATCAGATTTTGGTTCATAACCAGATTTTACAAAACTAAGTTTTATCTTCTGGAGCACTGATGTTCATATAAAGGTTGTCTCGTAGAACGCGAACGGCTTTATTGATCTCGCTTATTTTCTTTACGCTCAGATCGGAATTGTTGAGAAGCTCGCTTGCAATACATCCCGCATTAAAACGTAAGTCTTGACCTTTAGAGGTGAGGGAGGTGATAACTTCTCTTTCGTTTTCAGGGTTTCTAACGCGTGTGACGAACCCTGCAGCCTCAAGCCGTTTAAGCACGGGTGTGATCGTGCTTAATTCCAGGCTTAACTCACGCGCTATAGAGCTAACAGTTTGACCATCTTCTGCCCATAACAGGTTAAGAACGAGATATTGCGGGTAGGTAATACCCATCTCATCCAGCAAGGGTTTGTATGTGCGCTGTATCGCCAAACTCGCTGTATAAATCCCCAAACATATATGATCATCAAGGCTTGGCGGAATTGGAAATTGTTGCTGTACAGTCATTTCTGGCACCTAAATAAATTACTTATTGCGATAAATATTATCTTGACAGGTAAATGTCAAACACATAACACTTATCGCGATAAGTATTATAACATGTCTCAACAAGGATGATGAAAATGTCAGTCAATGTACTCTACACAGCCAAGGCTTTTGCCACAGGTGGTCGCGATGGATATGCACAAACAGAAGATGGAAGTTTTAAAGTTAAACTCGCCACACCAACAGAGCTTGGTGGTGACGGTAATGGTAACAACCCAGAGCAAATTTTCGCAGCTGGATATTCGGCTTGCTTCTTAGGTGCGATGAAATTCTTCGCATCGCAAAACAAACACCTTAGCGTGCCTGAGGATGCAAAAGTTTCAACATCAGTTGGCATTGGTCCACGAGATGCTGGTGGCTTTGGCATCACTGCAGCAATTGATGTTTCATTGCCGGGTGTTGATGCAGCAGCAGCGCAAGAGTTGGTCAATGGCGCGCATGGACAAATCTGTCCGTATTCTCATGCAACACGCAACAATCTCGATGTGAAAGTTTCGATCGTCTAACAGCGTCTAACGTTTGATCGGGTGATCAAGGTGAGGTTATGTGCCGGGCTGTCAGGTGGTTGCTCGGCATATTTTTTGCAATATCTGCGTAACATATTGAATTCTATATCATAATAAAGTTCCATAATATATATTATGCGACTTTTGTATTTTGTAATCTCGTGTGGATATGGGTGTCTTACGCACCACACAGCACAACCAAGCACACCATGCGCACACTGCCCGCCAATCAATTATCAAAAAGTGCGAGAGATGTAATTCACAAGATTGATCAGCTTCTGTAATGTGAGACGCGAATGACTGCGGAGAACTTTATGAGCCAAACAATCGCTAATCACAATGCAGATCGCTTGCGCGCGCTTTTAAAACAAGATGACATTATCAGGATGCCATGCTGCTTTGATGCGCTCTCTGCCAAACTGATTGAGCAAGCAGGATTTGATCTGACGTTTCTATCTGGCTTTGGCGCGTCAGCTTCGCGACTGGGTGCACCTGATACCGGCCTCATGTCCTATGGCGAAGTGCTTGATCAAGCGCGCAATGCAATGCAAGCCATTTCAATTCCAATGATTGCCGATGGTGATACAGGCTATGGCAATCCGATGAATGTGCATCGTACCGTCCAAGGCTTCGCGCAAGCCGGTTGCGCAGCTGTGATGATCGAGGATCAAGTGGCGCCCAAACGTTGTGGGCATACGCAAGGCAAAAGCGTTGTGAGCCGCTCAGAAGCAATTGAACGTGTTCATGCAGCCATTGATGCGCGTCAAAGCCACGATATTTTGATCTTAGCTCGCACTGATGCACGCCGGGAGCATGGATTGGATGAAGCGATTGCACGTATGGAAGCATTTGCGGAGCTGGGAGCTGATATATTTTTTGTTGAGGAGCCTTATAACATTGATGAGATGAAGACGATCTGCGGCGCTGTCGATGGGGTGCATATGGCGAATATGCTGGAAGGTGGGCAGACCCCTATCCTACCGCCTGATCAGCTCGCTGAGATTGGCTATTCTATCGCAGCTTATCCGCTTACGCTGATGTCAGCTGCGATGAAAGCGATGAACACAGTGCTTGATAAACTTGCAAATGGTCAATCGTCAGAGGAACATTTGCTCGATTTTGCCGATTTACGCGAGCAAATCGGGTTTGACGCGTATCATAGTAAGGCAGATGAGCTGGTAAAACGAAAGTAAAGCCAATACCGAAAATCCCTATTTATCCGCTCGTCTTGTTTTGACCCAATATTTCAAAAACCTGATCACGGTGTAGATAAAGTACCGCGGTGCAGAGCAAACCAAGTATAATGGCTGGCACCGCTGATGGACCTAGAATAAACAGATGCGTAAACACCGCACCAACCATTGTACCGCCCAAGATTGAAGCACCAATAGCCTGCCTTTTGGGCAGCCAAAGCAGCGCTGCGCCCCCTACTTCGATAAATCCTGTAAAATAACGAAGCCATTGGCCAAAGCCGATCGCCTCAAAAGTTTCAACCATCATAGATACGCCGATAAGTTTCGATGCGCCCGCTCCGACAAATGCCAGCGTAAGAAGCGCACGTGCGCCAAGTGAGAGATATTTCATATCCATCTCCAAAAAATAAGAATTTCTAAGTTGTGAAGATTTTAGTTATTAGAACAATTGCGCACAACTTTCCCAAAAGCGCATTGACTGCGCATTAATGCGACATCTCAGGGTCTTTAATGAGGCTTATTCGCTGTCCACGATCTGATGAACTTCAATCACATTGCCATCTGGGTCATAAAAGAAAACTTGATGCCAGCCTTTAACGGCATTGCTGCCCCAATCAGAGTATGGAACATTTTGTTCTTCTAGATGTGCCATAAAGGCTTTTATATCATCCGTGCGGTATGCAATATGGCCGCGCTCTAAAGGGTTGACCACTTGGCCTGAACGAAATGAATTTAAAACATCCTTTGGGGTTAAATGCATTTGAATGTCGCCATCGGTGACAAAGGATACATCGCCCACCAAACCCTTATTTTCATTAAGCGGTGGCAACTCGTTTGGATCCTCGTCGCCCAACGTTAAAACGTCTCGATAGAAACGATCCATCTCAGGGACATTTGTTGAGCATAAATTGATGTGATGGAGCTTTAATTTCATAACTATAACCAACCTGTTGCCAATGCGCTTGCCCATTCTGGCCGCCCATTGTGTTTTGCCAATTCAGACATTGCCATATTATTATATGTTATCTGGCGAAAGGTAATATCCCAACCGAGATCTGATTTTTCAACAATTGCGTAGGATGCGTTTGGATGTCCCGTTTCCACCTTGTGATAAATGGGTGTGTCATCATCATAGCCCGGGCACCCTACACTGCCTGGATTAATCAGCATTTGACCAGTGCGAAGCCTGCACATTCTTGGGATATGTGTATGGCCACATAGGATAAGAGAGCAATTGATACCTTTGGCATGGCTCTCAATAGTCTCAATAGAATTGGCTACGATTTCCGCATTATCGAGAACTCTCTCCATCCAATATAAACTGTCATTTTCCGGTGTGCCGTGGCACATAAAGATATCGTCTTTGTGGATGTATGTTTCGGGAAGCTTCCGCAGCCATTCAAGATGTTCTGGACGAAGTTGTTTATAGGCGTTTGCGTCAGACGGTCCCATATCTTCGCGCTTTTGCTCGATTAAATAGCGGTCATGATTTCCGCGTATCGTGGGAAAGTCATGTTTCAGTAAAATATCCGCTGTTTTGGCAGCATTTAACGGCCCGCTAAAGCAATCGCCCAAATTTACAACCTCAGAAATATCATGATTTTTGATGTCATCCAGCACAGCCTCAAGCGCGAGGTCATTTCCGTGGATATCAGCGATAACAGCCAGCTTCACAACGTCATTCCTTCATTAGTAGTTTGCGCGATAGCATTGAAACTTTGAATTTAGCCTCTAAGATAGCCTCCAAAATGGTGAAATTACCAATATTAAATGGAGCTTTACACCGATGATGAGAGCTATCGTGGTCGCCATAGTGGCAGAATGTATGTTGTTTTCGCTCGTTTCTTTCGCAAATGCAGCGGGAGGAATTTATTGCCAATCTAAAGATAAAAAAGCTGAGATTAGTATCGGTATGGGGCGTGTTCCGATTTACGTGCCATTTAACGCTTGGGTGCGTCATGGTGAAAAAATATGGATGGATACACCGCAAGAAGACGAAACTCAGTTGGGTTCTAGTCAGGGTTTGATGAGAGATAATACGCTGACAGTTGACTTTGTTGATGATCAGGCATCCGACATCATCATCTCGCTCTATGTGGATTATTCCGGCGATGAAGACGATGACGACGGCTTTAAAGGCACCCTCTCCTTTGTAACGGGCGAAAGCTACACAGTTTACTGCCTATTTGAATAGTAAGATTTCTACTTACAAACGCGGGACGCGATGTATTTTGCAAAGTCAAAATTAGGCCGTTCCAAATGCGATAATGGACCGGGTTTAGCAAGGCCTGAACAAATGCCTTTATAAACAGCTTCAGTACATCCCTTATCTTCCATATTCACCTCATCGAGAAGTGCTTTCGTGGTCGCAAGCATGCTTTCCCCATCAGGATCATTGGCAAAATCAGGTGACATGCCACCACCATAAAGAATTTGCACTTGATTGGGCCCTTTCGGATGCAAGCTTAAATACCAAAAATAGCCCGGTGTGAGCGTTATCATTAGGCTTGGATAAATCGAAATAAGATATGTTGTTATACGGCGTTCATCTTTCAGACGCGTGTTATTTGGATGAGCTATTGAGAGTTTGAACTCTGGGTCTTTTAAGATCGTGTGATAATTAAAGCTTGGCGGGCTGGTTGGGCAATCCATTTTGTTCAAATCAACAGACCAACCAATCGTACTTGAGTGGCAAACTGGCAAGTGATAGCTTTCCATAAAGTTCTCTGCCAGTACCTTCCAATTGGTGTCCCATAAATGGGTTTCAGAAAAGGTTTGCTGGTAACTTGCCATATCAAAATCTTCGATCATCGTTTCGGCTTCACTAAGCTCTGATGCAACTGGCTTAGCCTCCGTATTGAGCGATACCATAATCCAGCCAAGCCAAATTTCACAGCGAACTTGCGGTAGTTTCAACTGGTCTTTACAAAACGCTTCATTTTTCCCCATGCCCGGTGCGCCGCGCATGGAGCCATCTAAATTGTAGGTCCAAGCGTGATATGGACAAACGATTGTCTTGGTGTTGCCTGACCCTTCCAGTAAAGTTGACATGCGATGCAAACAAACATTGGATTGCGCGCGTATTTGATCATCGCCATCGCGTATGACCATGATCGGTTGGCCAGCAAGTTCAAATGTCAGGTAATCACCTTTGTTTTTAAGTGTCTCTGCCCTGCCCGCACAAAACCAGTCTTTTTTGAAGATATGTTCGATTTCCAAATTTAGAAAATCTTGGCTGGTATAAACGCTTTTTGGCATCGCGCTTGCTTGATTAAATGGCACACTCACATTTTGGCGTAGTTCTTCTGCAGCTTCAATTTTTGTGTCCACAATTCCCATGGCAAAAGTCCCCATCTTCGCGTTTATAAACGTATAATTGTGTTAAAAACGATCTACGTCAATTCTAATTTTAATTTCGGATTTTCAGCTGTTGAAATTCGCAATACTATCTTAAAACCTCAGGTGAAAAAGGACGTCTTTCTATTGTCATCAAATCATACTTTAATCACTGGATGCTCTGGTGGTGGAAAATCAACGTTACTTGATGCGTTGGGTGCTGAGGGCTACGTAACAGTTCCAGAACCTGGACAACGAATTGTTGCAGAGGAAAAGGCAAATTCCGGCAAGGCTTTGCCATGGGTTGATCTAAATGCTTTTTCAAAACGTGCCCTCGCTATGGCGAATGATGATCTCATTAAAGCAAATAAGACCAAGGATTTGGTGTTTTTTGATAGAGGCATAATTGATGCAGCGCTTGCAATACAATATTCTGGCGGACCTGCTTATCTGAAAATATTAGGAGAAATAAAGCATTATGCGTCGGAGGTTTTCTTAGCTCCGCCATGGCCTGAAATTTACAAAACCGATGATGATCGCAAACATGGTTTTGATGAGGCCGTTGATGAGTATGAGCGTATACGATCAGCTCTTTTAGAACTCGGTTATAACATCCAAATGCTTCCCAAAGTCAGCGTTAATGAGCGCGTCGATTATGTTTTAAAAACTTTGGGAAAATAACCTCGAGGCTAAAATCGCTCTATAGCTAACAATATCAGATAGATAATAAATTATAAGAAAATCTGATGATAAATATCAATTAATAGTATTATAACTTATTGAGGCAATTTGTTACGTTTTGGACATATTTGATTCCCATTTTGTATGGGTACTCAAGGGTAGAATAATAATTGACGTAATTTGGAGAGTAATATGAACGATATGTCCACAGGTAAGTGCCCGGTCATGCATGGCGCTATGACGTCAGCTGGTGTGAGTGGCACGCGAAATGCTGACTGGTGGCCTAATCAACTAAACCTGAAAATTCTGAACCAGAATACAGCGCAAGTTGATCCATTTGGCAAGAAAATCAATTACATCGAAGAGCTTAAAACACTGGATTTTGATGCGCTGAAAAAAGATCTTGCGGATCTTATGACTGATAGCCAGGATTGGTGGCCAGCAGATTACGGTCATTATGGCCCTTTCTTCGTTCGTATGTCTTGGCACAGTGCTGGCACTTACAGAACTGGCGATGGCCGGGGTGGCGCAGGCACAGGAACACAGCGTTTTGCACCGCTAAACAGCTGGCCAGATAATGTAAGCTTGGATAAAGCACGTCGTTTGGTTTGGCCGATTAAGCAAAAATATGGCAATAAAATTTCTTGGGCTGATTTGCTTGTTCTAGCTGGTAATGTTGGCATGGAAACAATGGGCTTTAAGTCGTATGGATTTGCATTTGGTCGTGAAGACTGGTGGGAGCCTGAAGAAGATATCTATTGGGGTAAAGAAACAGAATGGCTAACTAACAAGCGTTATTCTGGTGAGCGTGATTTAGAAAACCCACTTGCTGCTGTGCAAATGGGCTTGATCTATGTAAACCCTGAAGGTCCTGACGGTAACCCTGATCCAGTTGCTTCTGGTGTTGATATCCGCGAGACATTTGCGCGTATGGGTATGAATGACGAAGAAACCGTAGCACTTGTTGCTGGTGGTCATACATTTGGTAAGGCCCATGGTGCTGGTGATCCAAGCTTGGTTGGCGCTGATCCTGAAGCTGCGCCTATTGAGCAAATGGGCATTGGTTGGAAAAACGGCCTTGGTGACGGTCATGGTGTTCACACAACATCTTCAGGCATTGAAGGTGCTTGGAATGCAACGCCAACAAAATGGGATATGGCCTATTTCGACGCATTATTTGGTTATGAGTGGAAATTAACAAAATCACCAGCTGGCGCTCAACAATGGACAGCCATTGGCGGTGAAGGCACTGTTCCGGATGCGCATGATCCAAATATCAAGCATTCGCCAATGATGACAACTGCTGACATGGCGATGCGCATGGATCCGACATATGAGAAAATCTCTCGTCACTACCATGCAAACCCAGAAATCTTCCATGATGCATATGCCCGTGCTTGGTTTAAGCTACTTCACCGCGATATGGGTCCAAAAGTGCGTTATCATGGTCCAGATGTACCATCTGAAGATCTTATTTGGCAGGATCCAATCCCAGCCGTTGAACATGATCTTGTCAATGCAGATGATATCAAAGCACTAAAAGCTAAAGTTCTTGCGTCTGACCTTTCAATTTCAGAACTTGTGTCAACCGCTTGGGCATCAGCTTCCACTTTCCGCGGTTCAGATAACCGTGGTGGTGCAAATGGTGCGCGTATCCGCCTTGCACCTCAGAAAGACTGGGATGTGAATGAACCTGCGCAACTTGCAAAAGTTCTTGGCGTATTGGAAGGCATTCAAGCTGACTTTAACCAGTCTGGTAAAACAGTTTCAATGGCTGATTTGATTGTCTTGGCAGGTTCTGCGGCTGTTGAAAAAGCAGCGAAAGATGCAGGTCATGATGTGAGCGTACCATTCACACCTGGTCGTGGTGATGCGACACAAGAGCAAACAGATGTAGAAGGCTTTGCAGTGCTGGAACCGGAAGCTGACGGCTTCCGCAATTATGCAAAAGCAAACTTTACTGTATCAGCTGAAGAAATGCTCGTGGATCGCGCACAACTGCTCACATTGACTGCGCCTGAAATGACCGTTCTAGTGGGTGGTCTGCGTGTTCTTGGCACAAACTTTGGCGGATCAGAGCATGGTGTGTTTACATCACGCAAAGGCCAACTCACCAATGACTTCTTCACATCAATTGTTGATATGAGTGTTGAGTGGTTCGGTGTTGAAGGTTCAACTGAACAGTTTGAAGCGCGTGATCGTAAGACTGGTAAGATCCAACGGACTGGTACACGTGTTGACTTGGTGTTTGGATCAAACTCAATCCTTCGCGCATTGTCAGAAGCTTACGCTCAAGATGATGCAGAAGCAGCATTTGTGGAAAACTTTGTTGCAGCATGGACGAAAGTTATGAACCTTGATCGTTTCGACATCGCGTAATTCATAGCTCTTAAAATTGACCAAGACGGCGCCTTTAACGAGGCGCCGTTTTTTTATGGTTTAAAGCTCGTCAAGAAATGCTCGCACACAAGTTTGAACGTGACGAAAACGATCTCCACCTAAATGTTTGCCGCCATACCAACGTGTGACGACAACAATTTGGTTTTTAATCTCTTCTCGCTCAAGCATGCGCAAGATTACCATCCCTGCTCCGCTTTCCCCATCATCGTTTTTGATCGCGCCATCATCGCATATCACGCCCCATGTATTATGTGTAGCTTTAGCAAACTTCTTGTTGCGCTTGAGCTCTTTGATAAATGCCTTGGCTTCATCCGCAGATTGGCAGGTCCCACCTGATACTGCATATTTTGAACCACGATCTGTGACAACATTATCAATTATCTTCATGGCAGATTCTGAACTCTATTCGGAAGATTGAGCGGTGTTATGATTTGAATATCAGAATGTAATTGGTTTTGAAATGGTGGAATGAGTTTGTGAAAGGCTGCAATTTGCGTAAACGCATTTCGCAAATCCTGCGCAACATCATGATGAATAACAGCTGTAATTTTTTCTGCGTGTAACAAGGCTATATTTTCTTCATCCAGATCATGGGCAATATAGATTTTAGGGTTAAATTGATAATCATGAAGCGTTTTTATAATCGCTTCATTCCCGCCTCCCATGGAATATACCGCGTCGATTTGCTTTACACCTTTAAGTGCATTTTTAACTTCATCCGATGTATCCACCGATAGTCCATCACCACCCATTGCAATAATCAAATTTGCATTAGGTTTTGAATGATTTAATGATGCTTGAAATCCTTCTAATCGTTGATCTTCACCTGAGAAATTTGAACGTCGAATGGTCGCCAATATACGAGCATCTGGTTTAAATAGTAGTTTATTCATCAGATATGCTGCTGTTTTGCCGGCTTGGAAATTATCAATTCCAACATAAGCGAGACGCTTGGTCGCTGGTTGATCTGTTACAAAGGCAAGCACAGGTATGCCATTATCGATAAGTTCATTGATAAGTTTGCGAACACTCGCACGTTCCTGCGCTGCAATAATCACACCATGCGAACCACGTTTTTTAATTGAGCCCAACAGCTGCATAATTTCTTGCTCATCAAATTTTGGTCCCAGATGAAAGCGAGGGCGAAATACCGCAGGACTTAAACCTGTGATGACATCGTTGCAGGCAATTTTGACCTCGCGTGAAAATCGTGTGGGTGCTTCAACAATAATATCAATGAACAACCGTCGCCCTCTGGCAGACAACTGTGTCTCTTGATCTTCCAGCTCTTTAAATGCCGCATCTACCCGCCTGCGAGTTTGTGGGCTCACATTTGCGCGATTATTGATCACACGATCAACCGTTGCCGTGCTTAATCTAGCCTGTAGAGCAAGTTCTTTTATCGAAAATCTATGCGTCATTGATGTGTTTTTGATGTATTTTACATCTTTAGGCAAGCTTTGTTTCTGATAATCTTTTCACATATTGGAGGAATCAAACATGGCAAATTATGCATTATCTCAAACATCGGGCTACTTCTTACCCAACGATTGCAAGCTCGCAGACCTTGAAGCGCTCACCGCATTAAGCCTTGATGTGAGTGATCTTACATTCGCAACAGATGTTCAAAAGAACATTCCCATTTATGACATGAACACGCTGCGTGATCGATTGCGTATGCCGTCTGCTCGCAGAGCATTAATGGCAGAATGGGCTTATATTTTCAGTGATAGCGCCGGTGTTATTGTGCTTAAAAATGCCTATGAAGATACCACCTGTATTGATGATGCATCTGAGATTTTCCAACAGATCATCGCAGAAGAAAAACAAAAGAACGGCGATGGTGCAGACCATTTTGCAGCTGCTGGCAATAATGATCGGATTTGGAACTCACTGCAAAAACTATGCGAACGTTCACCAAGCATATTTGCTAAATATTTCGCAAACCCGGCGATAGATACCGCATGTGAAGCTTGGCTTGGGCCGAACTATCAAATGACAGCACAAGTGAATTTAGTACGTCCGGGCGGCAAAGCACAAACATGCCACCGAGATTATCACTTAGGTTTTCAAACCGAGGAAATGTGCGCGCGTTATCCAGTGCAGGTGCATTTGTTATCCCCGCTGATGACTTTGCAAGGTGGTATCGCGCATTGTGATATGTCTGTTGAAAGTGGTCCAACAAAACTGCTGCCATTCTCGCAAAAATATGCGGCGGGATATGCAGCATACCGCCGAAGCGACTTCCAGCAGCATTTTGAAGATAATTATGTGCAGCTGCCGCTTAATAAAGGTGATGCCCTGTTCTTTAATCCAGCGCTTTATCATGCAGCTGGAGAGAATACGAGCGCAGATGTCGAACGATTGGTCAACTTGATGCAAATTGGAAGCGCAATGGGACGCACGCTTGAAAACATCGATCGCATTGGCATGAGCAAACTGCTTTATCCAGCGCTGAAAGAACTCATTGCGAGCGAAAATATGTCTCCTGCCGAGATTAATGCAGCAGTCTCCGTGTGTGCAGAAGGTTACCCCTTCCCGACAAATCTTGATACAGATCCACCTGTCGGCGGTTTGGCACCTGAAAGCCAGAAAGACATCTTTATGAAAGCTTTGGGAGAAAAATGGTCCGATATAAATTTCGTTCGTGCTCTTGATGCGCAGGCGGAAAAACAGAAGGCATGATCCGGATAAATATATAAATTGCAAGAAACGGGCTGAAAAGCTTTGAAATAACAGTCATTATCACCGCTGAAGAAAGGCGGTGATTGATGAATGAACCTACAGATATCCAGTGGAACGCAATTTGTGAATCAGATGCAAATTTTGACGGCGTTTTTATCTATGCCGTCAAAACAACTGGGATTTATTGCAAGCCGAGTTGCAAATCTCGCACGCCGCTCCGTAAAAATACTTTGGCCTTTGATGATGATAAACACGCTGAATTGTCTGGTTTTCGCGCCTGCTTACGGTGCAAACCAGTCTAAACTGCCGAAAATAAAGTCAAAAAATAACCTAAATGCCTCTATACAGATTGGGGTGATTATTTTCCTTTTAGAATATTGACCATATAGTCAAAAAATGCGTAGTCTATAAAAATAGCAAGTATTTGATTTGCCTATTTCGAAGTCATCGTGATGTTTAAGGGGATTATTTCATGACAGCACCCGGCGAAAACCTAAAGATTAATGGCGATCGCTTGTGGGATAGCCTCATGGAAATGGCCAAAATCGGCCCGGGTATTGCAGGTGGTAATAACCGCCAAACTCTCACCGATGAAGATGCGGAAGGTCGCGCGCTTTTCCAATCTTGGTGCGAAGCAGCCGGGATGACGATGGGTGTGGACACAATGGGCAATATGTTCGCAACGCGTGAAGGAACTGATCCCAATGCCCTGCCCGTTTATGTGGGGTCTCATTTAGACACACAGCCAACTGGCGGCAAATATGATGGTGTGTTGGGGGTGTTGGCTGGGCTTGAACTTATCCGCACCATGAATGATCTGGATTTAAAAACCAAACATCCAATTGTTGTGACCAACTGGACAAATGAAGAAGGTACGCGCTTTGCGCCTGCAATGCTTGCTTCTGGTGTTTTTGCCGATATGCATACCCAAGATTGGGCCTATGATCGCGAAGACGCTGAAGGAAAGAAATTTGGCGATGAGCTAAAACGTATTGGATGGGTGGGTGATGAAGAAGTTGGCGCGCGTAAAATGCATGCTTTCTTTGAGCTTCACATCGAACAAGGTCCGATCTTAGAAGCAGAAGACAAAGATATCGGCGTTGTGACCCACGGTCAGGGTCTATCTTGGACACAAGTCACGATTACAGGTAAAGAAAGCCATACAGGCTCCACACCAATGCCAATGCGTAAAAATGCTGGCCTTGCTATGTCAAAAGTTCTTCAATTAGTAGATGATATCGCATGGAGCCATAAGCCAGATGCTGTCGGCGCTGCAGGTCATATCGATGTCTTCCCAAATTCTAGAAACGTGATCCCAGGTAAAGTGGTCTTCACTGTAGATTTCCGCTCGCCGAATTTGGCCGTCATTGAAGATATGGAAGCCCGCCTTAAAAAAGGTGCAAAAGACATATGTGATGACATGGGCATGCAAATCGAATTTGAAAAAGTAGGTGGATTTGATCCGGTTGAATTTGATGAAGCGTGTGTAACTGCTGTTCGCAATGCAGCGGAACGCCTAGGCTATAGCCACAGAAACCTCATTTCAGGCGCCGGGCATGACGCATGTTGGGTCAATCGCGTTGCGCCCACAGCTATGGTAATGTGTCCTTGTGTGGATGGATTGTCACACAATGAGGCAGAAGAAATATCAAAAGAATGGGCAACAGCTGGGACTGATGTTCTTATGCATGCAGTTGTTGAGACCGCAGAGATCGTGGGATAAATCAATGGGGCTAGAGTTTGAATTCGACCACGCAATGCAAAATATCTATCACACAGCAAAACGTGAGTTAAACTATAATGCTTCCATTTTTTGGAACATGCTAGCAGAGCATCGGGGAGTTTTGACGGCTAAAAAATTGATAAATTCAGATAAACCATCCGAAGGTTATACATATTTGTGGGAAAAACAAAGACTTGATCTTACCGTGGAGGCATTGGTGGTTGAAAATGCAAAATGGCATTCTTTATTTGAACAATCTGAAATTATCAAAGCTAAACAGCGTCTATCAGACTACGAATACAGACTTGTATAAAAAGTCTAAAAAATTAGGGCAGATATAACAAGGGAATTTTTATGACTAAAGTTATCAAGGGTGGAACAGTCGTTACGGCTGATAGAACTTGGAAAGCTGATGTTTTAATCGAAGGCGAAACCATAAAGCAGATTGGTGAAGATCTCAAAGGAGATGAAACCATTGATGCGGAAGGTGCTTATGTTATCCCGGGCGGTATCGACCCTCATACGCATCTAGAAATGCCGTTTATGGGAACAACAGCTGCCGAAACATTTGAAAGTG
This sequence comes from Lentilitoribacter sp., assembly GCA_039986595.1. GTDB lineage: Bacteria > Pseudomonadota > Alphaproteobacteria > Rhizobiales > Rhizobiaceae > Lentilitoribacter. The sequence continues at coordinate 15,086 of JBDWQJ010000003.1, read as the reverse complement.
GCACATGGGCTGCAGCTGCCGGCGGCACCACAATGCTGATCGACTTTTGTCTTCCTGGTGAAGATGGCAGCATTAAGAACGCCATCAATGAATGGCACCGTAAATCATCCCATCAAATTTGTTCCGATATTGGCTATCACATGGCCATCACCGGATGGAATGAAAACATCTTTGAAGAGATGAAAGATGCCGTTGATATGGGCGTCAACTCCTTCAAACACTTCATGGCCTATAAAGGTGCTTTGATGGTGGAAGATGATGAAATGTTCGCAAGTTTCCGCCGTTGTGCTGAACTGGGTGCGTTACCGATGGTACATGCCGAAAACGGTGACCTGATTGATATCATGCAAAAGCAATTTATCGCAGAAGGTAAAACTGGTCCTGAATTTCACGCATATTCTCGCCCGCCTGAAGTTGAGGGTGAAGCAGCAAATAGAGCGATTACAATAGCTGATGCTGCAGGGGTTCCATTATACATTGTGCATGTATCATGTGAGCAGGCTCATGAAGCTATTCGTCGTGGTCGCCAAAAAGGTATGCGCGTTTATGGCGAACCACTTATTCAATTTCTCACACTTGATGAGAGTGAATATTTTCACAAAGATTGGGACCATGCAGCTCGCCGCGTGATGTCTCCTCCTTTTAGAAGCAAAGACCATCAACAAAGTCTATGGGCTGGATTACAGTCAGGCTCTCTCCAGGTCGTTGCTACGGATCACGCGGCTTTTAACACTGAGCAGAAACGCGCCGGACGCGATAATTTCTGCCTCATTCCAAACGGGTCTAACGGCTTAGAAGAGCGTTTGGCCGTTTTATGGACGGAGGGTGTTGAGACCGGCCGTTTGACGATGAATGAATTTGTAAGTGTTACTTCAACAAACATCGCCAAGATATTGAATATATTTCCTAAAAAAGGAGCGTTGGTTGAAGGCGCAGACGCTGATATCGTGGTTTGGGATCCAACGATTACCAAAACAATTTCACCGACAAATCATCATTCTGTGTTGGATTACAATGTCTTTGAAGGGTTCAATGTTACTGCCCAATCGCGTTACACTCTCTCCCGTGGTGATGTGATCTGGGCGTGGGGTCAAAATAGCCAGCCACAACCAGGTCGCGGCCGATTTGTACCCCGCCCGCCTTTCCCATCAGCTCACAAGGCATTGAGTAAGTGGAAAGCGTTAAACTCTCCTCGACAGATCCAACGCGACCCTCTTAATATCCCTGCAGGCATCTAATCTGCAGCTCGCGATTCGTATGATATTTCGCGAGCTCAATACGAAAGAGACATAATATAAAATGTCCGATAATAGTGTAATTCATGCTGAAAAGCTGAATTTGGTTTTCCAAACCAATGACGGTTCAGTGCATGCTCTTAAAGATATCGACCTGACAATCAATAAAGGCGATTTTGTTTCTTTCATCGGACCTTCAGGGTGCGGTAAGACCACATTCTTGCGTGTTATTGCCGATTTGGAGCAACCAACCGGCGGTACGATATCAGTTAATGGTATGACGCCCCAACAAGCGCGTGAAGCGCGCGCCTATGGCTATGTCTTTCAAGCATCTGGACTTTATCCATGGCGCACGATTGCAGGTAACATTAAGCTTCCGCTTGAAATTATGGGCTATTCAACCGAGGAGCAAAACAAGCGCGTTGAACAGGTTCTAGAACTCGTTGAACTTTCAGGCTTTGGCAAGAAATACCCTTGGCAGCTCTCAGGTGGCATGCAGCAGCGCGCAAGCATCGCACGCGCATTGTCATTTGATGCCGATATTCTGCTCATGGACGAGCCATTTGGCGCGTTGGATGAGATTGTTCGCGATCATTTAAATGAACAGCTTCTTGCACTTTGGGCACGTACGGAAAAAACAATTGGTTTTGTCACTCACTCCATACCTGAAGCAGTTTATTTATCCACTAAGATCGTTGTTATGAGCCCACGCCCGGGCCGTATTGCTGATGTAATCGAAAGCCCGCTACCAAAAGAGCGTCCGCTGGAAATTCGCGATTCGAAGGAGTTTTTGGAAGTGGCAGCCAGAGTACGCGATGGTTTACGCTCAGGACATCTGGACGATTGATGATGAAGAACCTGATCGCTGTCTTAACTGTTGTGTTTGCCATTATCGTGATTTGGTATGGCGCGACATATATGATGAACAAGCAATGGACGTTAGATCAAGCAGAGCGCGCTGGTGTTAGCCTAACCGCATCTGAGGTCTTTAAGGACACAATGGCTCAGGAGCGACCGCAGCTCCCTGCCCCACATCAGGTTATTATCGAGATTTGGAATACCACCGTCGAAAAAAAGATCACATCTAAACGCTCATTGATTTATCATGCAGGGATAACACTATCCTCAACATCGCTTGGGTTTTTGATGGGATCGCTTTTAGGGATAACGCTCGCAATTAGCATTGTGCATTCCCGCGCGATGGATTTATCAGTCATGCCGTGGATTATCGCAAGTCAAACCATTCCTATTCTCGCTGTCGCGCCGATGATTATTGTGGTGCTCAATGCCGTAGGAATTTCAGGTTTGGTGCCCAAAGCCATGATCTCAATGTATCTCTCGTTCTTCCCGGTCGCTGTTGGCATGGTCAAAGGCTTGCGGGCACCAGACACAATGCAGCTCGATTTGATGAAAACCTATAGAGCAAGTGCTTGGCAAACATTATTTAAGCTGCGTTTGCCCTCATCAATGCCATATCTGTTTACATCGCTGAAAATCGCAATGGCCGCATCGCTGGTTGGCGCCATCATTGGTGAATTGCCAACAGGCGCAGTGGCGGGACTTGGCGCAAGATTGCTTGCGGGTAGCTATTACGGTCAGACTATTCAAATTTGGTCTGCTCTCATCTCAGCTGCGGTTTTAGCAGCCGTTCTGGTCATGCTCATTGGAGTGTTGCAGAACGTAACGCTTAAGCGCATGGGGATGTTGCGATGATTTGGGCGATAGCAGCTATATTATTTTGGATTGGCGCTTGGGCGCTTAATGTCTATTTATCACGTGGCAAAATCAACAGACGTAATAAGTTCATTATTCCATTTTTATTCGGTGTGACCATCCTTGTTCTATGGGAAGGCATTGTGGTTGGATTGGGTATATCGCCCATTATATTGCCGCCGCCATCTGCGGTTGCCGCAAAATTTGCAACGAGCATTCCAATTTTATGGCAAGATTTCGTCCAAACCTTTGTTAAAGGTGCGCTGTCTGGCTATTTTATTGGCTGCGGGTCTGCATTTATCCTGGCAATCTTGATCGATCGCTCACCATTTCTGCAACGAGGCTTATTGCCAGTGGGAAACTTTGTGGCCGCGCTTCCCGTCATTGGTATCGCGCCCATTTTAGTGATGTGGTTTGGTTTTGATTGGCACTCCAAAGCAGCTGTTGTAGTGGTGATGGTGTTCTTCCCGATGTTGGTCAATACGGTGCAAGGCTTAACCCAAAGCGATCATATGCAGCGCGATTTGATGAAAACATATTCAGCCAATTATTGGCAAAGTTTACTGAAGCTGAGACTACCAGCTGCAATGCCGTTCATATTTAACGGCTTAAAAATTTCGACAACGCTTGCATTGATTGGTGCAATTGTCGCAGAATTCTTTGGCTCGCCCATTAAAGGCATGGGCTTTAGAATTACCACCGAAGTGGGTCGTTTGGCCCTTGATATGGTATGGGCGGAGATAGTTGTTGCCGCCCTTGCTGGATCTGCATTTTACGGCATAATGGCCTTAATAGAAAAGATCGTCACATTTTGGCATCCATCCCAACGATAAGTAATGAGAAGATGGAACCGGAAAATATAAACAAGAAACTGGATGGAGTGAACGGATGAAAAATCTAATCAAAACAACACTCGCAGCAGCACTCGCCTTAGGCGTAACAACAAGTGCATATGCGGCGGATAAAGTCACACTACAGCTTAAATGGGTAACTCAAGCACAATTTGCTGGTTATTACGTTGCAGCTGAAAAAGGCTTTTATGCGGATGAAAACCTTGAAATTGAAATCAAACCAGGCGGACCAGATATCGCTCCAGCGCAAGTCATTGCTGGTGGTGGTGCAGACGTCGTTCTTGATTGGATGCCGTCAGCACTTGCATCACGCGAAAAGGGTTTGGCATTAGTCAACATCGCACAACCATTTAAAACATCAGGTATGATGCTGACTTGTCGCAAAGATTCAGGCATCACATCACCTGCAGACTTTAAAGGTAAAACACTCGGTGTTTGGTTCTTCGGTAACGAATATCCATTCCTGTCTTGGATGAGCAAGCTTGGTATTCCAACAGATGGTTCTGAAGGCGGTGTAACCGTTCTAAAGCAAGGCTTTAACGTAGATCCAATTCTCAACAAGCAGGCTGATTGCGTTTCAACCATGACATATAACGAATACTGGCAGATTATCGATGCTGGCCTATCAGCAGATGATTTGATCGTATTTAAGTATGAAGACCAAGGTGTTGCAACGCTAGAAGACGGCATGTACGTCTTGGAAGAGAACCTAAACGATGAAGCATTTAAGGATAAAATGGTTCGTTTCGTTCGCGCTTCTATGAAGGGTTGGAAATACGCGGAAGAAAATCCAGATGAAGCAGCAGAAATCGTTCTTGAAAACGATGCGTCTGGTGCTCAAACTGAAAAGCACCAAAAGCGCATGATGGGCGAAATTGCAAAACTAACTGCAGGTTCAAACGGCGCGCTTGATGCAGCAGATTATCAGCGTACAGTTGATACGCTGCTGGGCGGCGGTTCTGATCCCGTGATCAGTAAAGCTCCAGAAGGTGCGTGGACATCTGCAATTACAGATCTTGCACTTAACTAAGCATTTTCTGCTAATTTAAAAATATAAAGCGTCTCATAAAAAGTGAGGCGCTTTTTTGTTTCTGCGGTTAAAGTCTTTTTTTAGAGCAAAATAAGCTAACGAAATCTATCTCATAAAGACATAAGTTTACTTAAAATATAGCCTTAATCGCAGATGATTACAGGATCGTGTTTTTCCAAACATTAGTTGATTTTTGATCAAACTATCGTCGTAGTTTTGCCCTTCACCCAACATAATATTTCGTCATCTTGTTCTCGTTCGCAACACAAATATACGAACCTTTGTTCGATGAAAGTTGGGAACATAAACGGCGCGAAAGTCGGCCACAACAAAAGGCTAATTGGCTTTGCGTCATGTATATAAAAGGAGATTTATGATGAAAAAGATTCTAGCGATTACTACTGTATCATTGATGGCAATTAGCACAGCACACGCTGCTGAGTTTGCTGATCTGGACGCCAATACGGATGGGGTTTTGACATTTGAAGAGGTCAATAGTGTCATGGCGGACGTGACCGAAGAAGTTTTCAATAACATCGATCTCAACCAAAATGGTGCTTTGGATCAAGACGAGTTCGCAGCAGCTGAACTCTAAAGGTTTAATACCGCACTCAATTATACAACAAACATCCCTCGCAGAGATTGGGCGGCTATTTAGTCGCTCAATTTCTCGTTTGACGTAAAATATCGTTACTATGAAAGTTCCTGAACAATCTGCATCCCGTCATATGCCGGCTGCATATTATCAGGTGTGTAAGCCATAACGGCATCATAATCGAGCGGTGTATGCATATGCGTTGTGATTGCATTTTTAGCGCCCAATTTTTGGACCCATTCAATCGCTTGATCAAGTGAAAAATGGCTGACATGCGGCGTCATCAAGGTCGCATCAATAATCAGTGTATCAAGCCCCTGCAGCTTTGCGATGCTTTCGTCAGGGAATTCATTCACATCGCTGCAATAAGCAAAATCGCCGATACGCAAACCAATAGAACGAATGTTGCCATGAATTTGATCGATCAATTCAATTTCAATTGTGCCGCCATTACCGGAAATACAAAGTTTTTCATTCAGATTTGACAAGAGATTTGTCTCTACAATTGGCGGATAATTGCTGTCTTCGGGCGAAGCAATAACATAGCCAAATGATGATCTAAGATGCGCAAGCGTTGGTTCGTTTAAATAGATGTCAATCTTCTTGCGGGCATCAAGCGCAAATGTTCTTAAATCATCTATGCCGTGGATGTGATCTGCATGCGCATGTGTATAAAGTACACCATCTATGTGAGTGACGTTCGCTGAGATCATCTGCTCACGAAAATCCGGACCAGTATCTACCACAACCGTTGTTTTCTCACCATTTTCAGCAAACTGCTCAATCAGTAAACTTGCACGCCGACGTCGGTTTTTAGGATTTTGAGGGTCGCATGCGCCCCAATCTCCCGATGGCCGAGGAACCCCCGGCGATGATGAACACCCCAATACGGTAAAAACCTGTTTTATGGGCTTTATATCCATCAAAATACCATCTTCTTAAATAGATTGCGGCAGTTTTGCGTGGTTTGTGCCCAAAGCGCATCTTCTTCCAAACCAAGTGTTTCAGCTAGAACACGGGCTGTGTGCACTGTATAAGACGGTTCATTGCGTTTGCCGCGAAATGGCATTGGAGCAAGATAAGGCGCATCAGTTTCAACAAGTAACCGATCATGAGGAACCGACTTTGCGATCTCGCGTAATTCGTCTGATTTCTTGAAGGTTAGAATTCCTGAAAATGAAACATATCCGCCAAGTTCGACGCCTTTTTTTGCCAATTCAGCGCCTGATGAAAAGCAGTGAAGGATAAACGGAAAAGCACCTTTTGAACTTTCGTCTTCCAATATGGCCATCATATGCTCATCGGCACTGCGAGAATGAACGACAAGTGGCAAATCCGTTTCTCTTGCGGCCCAAATGTGATTGCGCATGACCTTTTCCTGCACCTCAGGAGGGGCATTGTCGTAATAGTAGTCCAGACCCGCCTCACCGATCGCAACACATTTAGGATGTTGTGAGAGCTTAATGAGTTGTTCATAAGGAATGTCAGGTTCTTCACCAGCATTTAGCGGATGCGTGCCGACAGAGCAAAAGACATTGTCATATTCTTCCGCAACGGCCTTAACTTGATCAAACTTATTGACCCGTGTGCAAATGGTCACCATTTTGCCAACACCAGCTTCTTCAGCGCGTGCGATCAGCTCATCTCGATCTTCATCAAATTGTTCGAAATCAAGATGGCAGTGACTATCAATTAAAAGACGTTCAGCGGACATGATGCTCTATTCGCTTTTTTCCGTTTCAACATAACGCGGGAATACGCCGGACGGTTTTGGTAGATCGATGCCCGAAACCAGTCGACCCGCCTCGCCCAATTGAGCAAACGAGCGTTGATCTTCGCTCACAGCTAGAAGATCGAGCAATTTGCCTGATGATGTTGGCATCACCGCTTGGGATAAAATAGCCACCTGGCGAATGATTTCAGCAGTTAGATAAAGCACCGTATTCATGCGAGCAGGATCAGTCTTTTTAAGCGCCCATGGCTCTTGAGAGGCAAAGTAACGGTTTGTCTCTGATACACATGCAAACACCGAGCCCACATATTGGTGCACGGCCTGTGATTCCATTGCTTTGCGCGATGCCTCAAGCAAACCATCCACTTGCGAAAGAATCTCTTTGTCTTCATCGGATAATGCGCCACAAACCGGAATTTTTGCTTCGCAGTTTTTACCAATCATCGATAGTGAACGCTGCGCAAGGTTTCCAAGGTCATTTGCAAGATCTGAGTTGATTCTTGCCGCAATTGTTTCTGAGCTATAATTGCCATCTTTGCCAAACGGAACTTCGCGAACCATGAAGTAACGAACCTGATCTAGGCCAAATTGCTCGACAAGCGAAAATGGATCGACAACGTTTCCTGTCGATTTGGACATTTTCTCACCGTTGGATAAAAGCATACCGTGCGTAAAGACGCGTTTTGGTAATTCGATCCCAGCAGACATTAAAAATGCAGGCCAATAAACGGCATGAAAACGTGTGATGTCTTTACCTATGATGTGTACATCAGCCGGCCAGAAGCTCCATTTATCATCGTCTTCATCAGGAAATCCAACACCAGTGATATAGTTGGTAAGCGCATCCACCCAAACATACATCACGTGCTTATCATTGCCCGGTACAGGCACACCCCAGTCAAAAGTCGTGCGAGAGATAGATAAATCTCTCAAACCAGATTTCACAAAAGACGTCACTTCATTGCGACGAGAGTTTGGACCAATAAAATCGGGATGATCTTCGTAATATTTGAGCAAGATATCCTGATATTTTGACAAACGGAAGAAATAGCTTTCCTCTTCTACCCATTCAACGATAGTGCCTTGTGGTCCATAGCGATTGCCATCTTCACGCACTTCCGTTTCATCTTCTTGATAGTAAGCTTCATCACGTACCGAATACCAACCTGAATAGCTGTCGAGGTAGATATCATCATTGGCTTCCATACGACGCCAGATCTCTTGGCTGGCTTTATAATGACGCTCTTCGCTTGTTTGGATGAAATCATCATTTGATGCGTTTAAAACGTCTGCCATCTTTTCAAATTCTGCTGAGTTTTTAGCAGCTAGTTCTGCAGCTGTTATGCCAAGCTTTTCAGCTGTTTGCAGCATCTTTTGACCATGCACATCTGTACCAGTTAAAAAGTACACATCTTTACCATCTAGACGCTGAAAACGCGCCATGACATCAGTTGCAATCAATTCATAAGCGTGACCAATATGCGGTGCGCCATTTGGATAGGAAATTGCTGTCGTGATATAGTAACGATTATTGTCGGTCATTTTTGTTCAATCTGAAATTTAATAGTTCTTGCAGAAATTCAATAGTTTTTGAATGTTATTACAGGCTGTTTAAGTCAAAACGCGTAGAATGGCTATGCCTGACGCCAACCTTTTTGTAAACTTACTGTGCAGCTTCAATCATTGAAAAGAGTGTCAATAAAGTCTGTTTCCGATCCAAATTATAGGTATCAGATTCAAGTTTATGGCTCGTCAACTTATCGGATAATTCCGCAAGTTCAGCTGCTTTTTGTGTGTGACCGTTAAATGCTGCATTCTTTGCCATCGTCATCACATGACCAATCATGTGTTCAACGAAGAAGTGATAACTCACATCTTGATCGCGTCCAGCAAGGGTTTCGCACAATTTATGTGTTGTTTTCCGCTCCACTGCACTATTTGGCGCAATAATCTCATTAAATGTCTGAATAAGTTCAGCACCACCATAGTTTAACACGGTTAGCGCACGTGACACCGAACCATCAGATAAATGCAGAAGCTGTTTGATATTATCATGATCAAGATCACGTAAGGCATCAAGATGCGTTAAAGCGTTCTGAAGAGGTTCATTTTCCAAGGGTTTTAATCGAATAGACAAACAACGAGATCTGATTGTTGGCAATAAGCGCCCTGGAGAATGCGATAACACCAAAAAGAGTGCTCTTTTCGGCGGTTCTTCCAATATTTTCAAAATTGCATTAGCTGCAGATCTATTGAGGTGATCTGCAACATCAATAATTGCAATTCGCCAATTGTTTGAACCAGATGTTTGTGAAAAGAAACGCCCTGTCTTACGAATATCATCTACGGTAATTGCGGATTTAACTTTACCAGTCTTGGGATCAGTTTCGCATTTAATGTGCATCAGGTTGTGAGATGCGCCGCTGGCAATTTGTTTATAAACTGGGCTATCAATATCAGGATCGCCAAGATGATCAGGCGCTGTTTCAAATTCTGGATGGCTCAGCACATGATTGGCAAATTTAAACGCGAGCGTTGCTTTACCAATTCCCTGCGGTCCTTCAAGCAATATGGCATGATGCACTTTACCTGTTTTATAGGCGCTGGCGAGAAACGCTTCGCTCTTCCCATGGCCAAATAATTTGGTGTTTTCTTTAGCAGGGATGGCGCCGTCTATTACATCGCTCATGCAGAACTGCTCTTGCTCTGAGCTTTGGATTTGGCGTTTGACTTATTTTGTGAAGGCAACAATGGCAAAACCATTTCAACAGCTTTGAAAACATGGTCGGCAATTTCATCAATATCACCAATGCCATCGACAACCTTGCAGCGGATAGGCTCGTCTTTGGCCAACTCTAAAAATGCATTTCGGCGCAATTCATGCGTTGCAAGTTCTTCCCTCTCAAAACGGTCTAGCTCTTGTCCAGCGCTTCGATCAGTTGCACGTGCCATTCCAATTTTAGCTGGCACATCGATTATTATAGTCAAATCCGGCACCATTCCGTTGACTGCAACACGTTCAAGGTTTTTAAGCAACGTTGCTTCCATATTGCCAGTCACGCCTTGATAAATTCGGGTCGAGTCCGCAAATCGGTCGCATAAAACTATCTTTCCCGCTTCCACCGCAGGACGAATAACCTCTTCAACATGGTCGCTGCGCGCTGATGCAAATAAAAACGCTTCCATGCGCACGCCAAATTCCTCAGCAGCGCCAGATAATAAAACATGCCTTGTTGCTTCAGCACCGATAGAGCCGCCTGGCTCTCGTGTAGTGACAACGTTATAGCCAAGTTTCTCTAAAGTCGCAGCAATGAGCTTGATTTGTGTTGATTTGCCGACACCTTCACCACCTTCAAAAGTAATAAAGCGACCTTTATACATCTTCAATTATACCGCCTGAGATTGCGACTGAACTGATCTAATCAGACTCACGTTAAAAACTTTCGTCAAGTTATAGGAAATAAACAAAAAATAGAACCGCAAAAATAGCATCGGATATTAGCGCATATCGTCTATATTATAGCCAGAATAGCAGCATCTCTTTAAATGCATCCCAAGCTTGGCGGTGTAGCGGCCCCGGTTCAACCGAAGAAGCAGCATATAACGGTGCTGTGCGGCTGAGTGTTTCACCAACCCATATTCTGATCTCAGCTACTTCATCACCGGCTTGTACCGGCGCTGGTATTGGCCAATTATATGCTATCCTTGCCTTTAAACGTTCGGTATTTCCAACGCCAAGCAAGATATCAACATCAGATTTTGTGACCAGGTCTACTTTACCCCCCAAGCCACCATAAACTGGGGCTTGCCCGATTGTCTCACCCCGTTCAAATATCAATTTAGGTTGGAAGTTTCGCAATCCCCATTCCAAGATCTTCTTGGTCTCCGAAATTCTTTGCTTTTGATCTTTCATGCCGCTCATAGCTAAAAATAAACGCTGACCATTTTGTTCAATGGATGAGACGATGGCATAACCAGAAGCTTCGGTAAAACCAGTTTTTAATCCATCAACACCAATGCCCGCATTGAGCAGCGGAGCCCGATTGAGCTGTCGGATACGGTTCCAAGTAAATTCGGTTTCAGAATAGTATTTGTAATATTCTGGGTATGTATTGAACATGTGTTGCGCTAAATGCACGAGTTCTTTCATTGTTACCTTTGCATCAGGATGCGGCAAGCCTGTGGGATTGGCAAAGACTGACTGTTCCATTCCGATTTTTCGGGCGCGATCTGTCATACGTTGCGCAAACTTTTCCTCGCTGCCTTCCATTCCTTCTGCAAGTATAATGGTTGAATCATTGCCGGACTGGACGATTGCACCTCTGATGAGGTCTTCCACGGAAATATCAGAGCCTAACTCTGCAAACATTGTTGACGTACGAGAAGGCGCGCCACCGGTTCGCCAGGCGTGTTCTGAGACATTATACAGATCTGATAGAGTGATTTCGCTACGCTTTAGTGCATCAAACACCACTTCCATGGTCATAATTTTGGCTAAAGACGCTGGAGGTATGAGTTCATTCTCATCTTTAGCAAATAGAACCGTACCTGTTCTTGCATCAATGAGATATGCTTGTTTAGCTTTGGTCGAAAACTCTATCGCGCCAGCAAACGTTAGCGATGCTAACAATGCGATTGCTAGGCAAACTAAAGATTTAAACGTGTTCTTATATGATAGCGACAAATTATACCCACACCGATAAATGCAATAAGCCATTGCGGATTGCACTTATACATCAATTGTAAAAAAATTGAAGCGAGTTAGTTGGATTTACGTAATTTGTACTTTTGAAGAAGTTTGGCTTTAATCAGCTTCTTTTTAACCGTGTCAGCATCTGTCGTCGATGTAAGAACAACCGGTTTTTCAAAATTTGGTGTTTTTGAAGGCGTTTGAACCAATGCAGTCGTCGTTACAGCAGGTGTAACAGTTCCTGTAACTTCCGCGGATGGAACGTAAACCTTTGGACCAGCAATTGTCGTTAGAAGGTCACGACGCGGTGCTTTGGCAACAGGTGCTGCATTCACTGCAACAGCGGTAGGCTGCGCAATCTTTGGTTTTGACTTAAAGATATTGGAAGCAAATTGAGTGCTCTTACCAATAATCCCCTGCTCGCTATCGCGATAAGAGGAACTTAAATAAGCCATATCTTGCCCATGCAATGGTGCACGTCCAATATATTGTACACGGACTTTTGCAACACCTTTGGCTTTGGTTTGCAATGTATCTGCAGCACGAGATGATAAATCAATAATACGGCCATGAGCATAAGGACCACGATCGTTTACGCGAACAATCACTGATTTACCATTGGCTTGGTTCGTCACGCGCGCATAGCTTGGTAGCGGAAATGTCGGATGCGCAGCTGACAAATGATTTTGATCATAGATCTCACCATTGGCCGTCAAACGACCATGAAAGTTTGGTCCGTACCAAGATGCCATGCCAACTTCGTCGTAGTTGAATTCTTCTTTAGGATAATACCACTTACCTTTGATCTTATAAGGCTTTCCAACGACAGAGCGGCCACCACCTTTTTTAACGCGTGTTGAAGTCGTTAAACGCGGGCTTGCGGCAACACCATAAGCTGCTGATGTGAATTTTGTTTTATTGTTGATATCAGCTTGACCAACATTGAGTGCAGTCGAAATGCCGCTTCCTGTCGAATTACATGCAGACAAGCCAAAACCCAACACTATAAATGCTGCGACTTTAACAATGCTGCGCGAAGCTGATGCTTCTACGGGTGCAGAAATTTCTTTTACGTTTTTACTCAAAGTCCACTCACAAAAATCCCCAAGGATACGTCATCTTATCCTTTTGTGACCAATCATGGCTAATATAAGGCAAAAATGCGTCAGTGCCTATAACACACAGCGATTCTCAACCAATTTTGCACGATTATGCTCGCTATGGTTTCTCAAACCTTAATAATAAGGCATTTACACCAGTTTTTGACTGATCTCAAGTTGATGATAAATCGAATGGTGGTCCTTGAATTTGATAAAATCAAAAAAAATGACAAAAAATGTAAATATCTGGAAATCACCGCTTGCATTCGCTCTCATATTGTTTCAATAAGGCGGCGCTGGAGAGGTGGCTGAGTGGTCGAAAGCACTGGTCTTGAAAACCAGCGAGCGTGTAAGCGTTCCGTGGGTTCGAATCCCACCCTCTCCGCCATTTCCGATTTATCATCCTGTATGTCTGCTAACACATTGAACGGACTGGTGGTTTTGGCGGTTCGAAAACCCCGATTTCCTTCATATTGTAATGGTTCTGCAAAGACTAGTTTCAGCAATGTCTTGCGGTGTTCTAGATTATCGGAAGCCCATAATTTCCAAGGATTTGCGAGAAATTGCATCACGGTTCGAAAACTTTCATCAAAGTTCCTATTAAGATCAGGCTTTTTCGTCATATTTTCAGATATGAGCGCTTTTTCTGATTCAAGTTTTTCCAGCTTGGCCTCATAAACTCGAATAACCGATGGGCTTGTGGTCTCTAATAAGCGATCTGTTAGCACGTTTATTTTAGCACCAAGACCTGATAATGCTCGCTTCTGTTCATTCCACTTGGCTTCGAAGCCTTCTAAGCGATGATTCCAAATATCTCGGAACATTGATGCAACAGTGGAAACAAGTCCTGCATTCGGCTGCATAGTTTGTACAATTGTCTCAAACTCGCCTTCGAGCACATCCTTGCGGATAGATTTACGGCTCTCGTCGCAATCTTTGTTGAAACATTCATAATATGGATACCGCTTATTGCGTCCCTTGGCATGATAAGCTGTCAGAGGTTTGCCGCAGCACCCACAAGTTACAAAACCCTTTAGCGGAAATTCTTCTTCTGTGTTGGCCTTACTACGAACGGCAAAGCCTTCTTCCAAACGCTGTTGAATGCGCTGAAACGTTTCCCATGAAATTAGGGGTCGTGCTTACCTTTGGTCAATGGCACTCTCCACGGCTTATACTCGTAGTAACCTGCATAGATTTTATTTGTCAGTAGGTTCTTGATCCGCTGCGGATGGATTTCGCCATTCTTGTCATGCGAAAAAACGAATGCGGTTCTAGGAAGCGCTTAACATCATTCTGAGTTTGAAAACGTCCTGTAGCAAAGCCCTGAAGCACTTCTTTGATCAATGAGGCATGGGCTCATCATGAACAATCATTTTGCCGCTATGGCCTTTCACGCGAGCGTAGCGGTAGCCTGTTGGCACCCAAAATGGAAAGTAACCGTTGAGCAATCGCGCCTTCATTCGATTGACGACTTGTTCGCCGTTTTTCTGCCGTTGGTGCTGCGAGACCGAGGCCAGCATGTTCTCGACAAGCTGGCTGTCACTGTCATCACCAAATTCAATGGATGGGCTTTCTAATTTAGCACCTACCGAACCGATAGCAGCGCGAAGCTTCCAGTGAGCTTCGACACCTCTAGCAATGCGTGAGATATCATCAATCAGGACAATAGGCTCTTGTGATTGCTTCTTGCGCAGTCATTTCAGCATTTGTTTTATGGCTGGGCGGTCTACAATGCCGCCAGACACGCCTTCATCACGAAAGACTTCAACAACTTCATAACCTTTATAATCTGCGAACTCGCGACAGCGCTGTTCTTGCGAGGCAAGGCCATCACCTTTCTTCAATTGCGCTTTACTGGATACGCGCGTGTAAATAACGGCAATGCTCGTAGCTTCTCCTGTGTAGATGTTGTCTGCTTTTGATTGTATTGTTGGTTATCCAATTTTATTTCAACGGCCTCGTTGACTGCATTAAATGCACTGGCTGCGACGGTGAATTGTGAGATGCCCCTAGAATTGTAGACACTTTCTTTGGTAAAAATGGAAACAAAGGAAGATGCAAATGTCAGGCCGTATTCGTTACACGGACGAGTTTAAAATAGATGCTGTTGCGCAAGTGACCAAGCGCGGTTATTCGGCCA
>JBDWQJ010000002.1:0-233518 GCA_039986595.1 Lentilitoribacter sp. | reverse complement strand
CTCTGGCTCTGGCTCTGGCTCTGGCTCTGGCTCTGGCTCTGGCTCTGGCTCTGGCTCTGGCTCTGGCTCTGGCTCTGGCTCTGGCTCTGGCTCTGGCTCTGGCTCTGGCTCTGGCTCTGGCTCTGGCTCTGGCTCTTGAGCTGTTTCCGGTTCAGCTACCTCTATCGGGGCCTCTTCTTCTAAAGCTTCAGGTTCAGCCTTTGGGGTTGCTTGTTCTTCAATGTCTGGTTCTGAAGGGGTTTCCGGTTCGTCAGAACTCACACCAACTTTTATGACCTCATGGGTCTGGATAGCTTCAGCGACATCACCTTGTTTTTCAACGATGTCGTCTGTTGTTTCTTCGACTTTTTTCTTGCCGAATGAAAACACCTTTTTGATAAAGCCCATCGCCATAAAAGACTACGCCTCGCTTAACACTTGTTTGAGATCTGCTTGTTTGACGACAGCAGATAATTGTTTGCTATTGTGGCCATTAATGCGGGCGGTGACAATCGCGCCCGTTGGCAAGTTGGATAAAACTCCACCGTTTTCGTCGTATAATTCGACCAAGGTGAAGTTTTCTGTGCGGCCGATACCTGATTTCTCTATCAAGATTTTCGACTGATGAGCATTATTAGCCATTTTGTCTAAATGTTTTTGATATGCCGCTTCGCCTTTTGCTCGCAGTTTAGCCGCACGCTGTTTGATCAATCCACGATCAAGCTGAGGCATTTTAGCCGCCGGGGTTCCCTCGCGCGGGCTAAATGGGAACACGTGTAAAAGCGATATCCCACAAGCATCAATCAGGGAGATACTCTCTTCAAACATCTCATCGGTTTCTGTCGGAAAGCCTGCAATGATATCAGCTCCAAAACTGATGTCTGGGCGCAAGTCACGCACTTTTGTACAAAACTCAATCGCATCATCTCGCAAGTGACGACGCTTCATGCGTTTTAAGATCATGTTAGCCCCGTGTTGCAAAGATAAATGCAGATGCGGCATGAATTTCTCTTCATGTGCCAATAGATCAAACAAATCCTGGTCGGCTTCGATACTATCAATTGAAGATAGTCTTAGACGGTTCAAGCTAGGAACTTGTTTAATGATGGCCTTAGCAAGCTGCCCAAGTGAAGGTTTGCCGGGAAGATCGGCACCATAGCTCGTGGCATCAACACCAGTGAGCACGATCTCACGATAGCCGTTGTCGCAAAGGCTTTTCACCTGATCGACAACAGCACCCATAGGGACCGATCTTGAATTGCCGCGACCATAAGGGATAATGCAAAATGTGCAGCGGTGATCGCAACCATTTTGAACTTGCACAAAGGCGCGCGTATGACCCTCGATAGCATCGACCATTTGCGGGGCGTTTTCTTCAACTTCAAAGATGTCGTTAACGCGTACTTTTTCAAAATTGTTGATGCCAAACTCTGGGAGTGCGCGATAGGATTGGCTTTTGAGCTTGTCATCATTGCCGATGATGAGGTCAATCTCGTCCATACTGGCAAAGCTCTCAGGCTCTGTTTGCGCTGCACATCCTGATACGATGATGCGCGCATCGGGGTTTTCGCGTCGCGCTTTGCGGATTGCCTGTTTTGCCTGACGCACAGCTTCGCCGGTCACCGCGCAGGTATTGACCAATATCGCGTTTTCCAAGCCAGCTTTATCCGCTTCTCGTTTCATCACTTGTGTTTCATAAGTGTTGAGGCGGCAGCCAAATGTGAGCGTTTTAACGTTCGAGTTTTCCGACATAAAAGCCTATATGGCGTATGTCGGGCAAAATTGCCAGTCGTGATTTAAAACCATAAAAAACTATGAGTTCATCATATGTCGTGCGTCACGCTTGATTTTAAGATCTCTATCGGTTTACCTTCCATTCAGCTAATTGTCTGGGGAGAATAATCGTGTCTTATATCAAGCTATCTTTAGCGGGTCTCATTTTCGCTTGTCTGGCCATTGGTAAGACCCAAGCATCGCCTCCGCCAGATTTCACCTGCTCAGTGCCTGCGGGCACTATCCTGCAACGCGATGGGTATTCGCTTGGTGAAGTGCTGCATGTATATGGCGATAAGCTTGCGCTTGAGACCTATGGCGATCCGCAAGATCAGTTAACGATATCAGATAGCCACGGTGCAATTGACTATTTTAGCAAGGGTAATATTCGCGTGGCTGTTATGCCCGATAGTGCGCAAATAGAACTCCCTGATGGAATAATCATTCCGTGTGAAAAATTCACTGATGGTTCGATTGAAGAAGACGTTGTGGCTTTGGCGCAAAACGGTGCATATGGAAAATCATATGGATCTGTTGTGCGTTCGACACCAAATTTGGGTGATAACAAAATTGATCGGCTGCCAGAAAATGAACCTATTTATCTACTGCGCAATGTGGGAAACACCTTTGATGGGTATGACTGGTTTGAAATTGAGTATAGCGAAGGTGTAAAGGGTTTCGTTTGGGGCGGAACAATGTGTTCGCAGGATCAGCTGGTTAAAGGGGTTGCAAATCAATGTTAAAATTACGCCAATTATCTACGAAAGCAGCCATTGGGTTTGTTGCCGTTATCGGCTCGTTATGGCTCTCAAATGTGACCGCATTTGCATCTCCTGAACCAACTTTTAATTGCCGAATTCCACCAGGTACGTTTTTGCAACGCGATGGGTATTCGCTTGGCGAAAACCTATATGTGTTTGATAATTCGGTGGCGTTGGAAGGATATCAAGATCCATCCGAACAAGTGCCTTATGTCAGCGATGAAGGCGATGTAACAACTTACGCCAATGATCAATTGTCGATATATATCTCAGCATATGGCGCTGAAATTGAACTTAAAAGCGGGCTTTTGATCAATTGCGAATTTGCCAGCCAATCCAATGATCAGCAGGCAGAGATCATCAATAGTGAAAGCTATGGATTATCGGATGGCGTTGCGTATGAAAGCATCATTCGTGAACAGCCATCACCTAATGGTCGCCGATTGCAAAAGCTTGGACTATACGAAGAGATTTATATCGTTGAAAATATGGGCAATAATTATCAAGGCTTTGACTGGTTTAAGGTCGAATATAACCGTGGACGCAATGGTTTTGTGTCAGAAGCTTACGCATGGGGCGGCACAATTTGCGCAGCTGGCGGACCAATCCCCGGCATTATGCAGCAGTGTCCTTAGTGAGGTAATTGAGATCTAATCCTGATCCCGAACCCAATCACCTGTTTCGGGATTGAGAGTACCTGACCATTCCCATTCAGCTGGGCCTGTCATAACGACATGATTATTATCTTTCCATTCAATAGAAAGCTCTGCGCCGCTTGGGACTTTCAGTGACACATTGCGCCCAGTGCGTTCTGTACGCGCTGCGCTTACGGCAACAGCACATGCGCCCGACCCGCAGGCGAGCGTGAGGCCAGCACCACGTTCCCAGGTGCGCATTTCCATTTGATCGTCACCCGTTAATTGCGCGATGGAAATATTGGCGCGTTCGGGGAAAATCGGATGGTTTTCCAATAGCGGACCAAATTTTGCCAGATCATAGGACCAAACATCCTGATCTACCCAAAAGATTGCATGCGGATTGCCCATCGACATGACAGATGGCGAATGCAGGATCGGGTCATCTATTGGGCCAATTTGCAGTTCGATTTTGCGCGTATCGACGAACTCTTCTTCTAAGGGTACTTTGTCCCAATCAAATTCCGGCTCACCCATATCAACAGATATCAGCCCTGTTTCATGTTCTTTTGCGGTGAGAATGCCCGCAAGTGTCTGAAAGGTGAAGGCGTCTTTTCCTGTTTCAGCTGAAAGGGCTTGCACCACACAACGTGTGCCATTACCGCAAGCTTGTGCTTCTGATCCATCTGAATTTAAGATCATCACATAAGCATCGGTACCATCAACACGCGGGTCATGGATCGCCATGATCTGATCAAACTTTGTGGCTTCATTTTGGGCTAAATTTATCGCAGCCTGCGGCGTGATAGGCGCAGATCGCCCACGCATATCGACCACTAAAATCTCATTGCCAGCGCCATTCATTTTGGCAAAAGGTGTTTGTTCAGTCATGTCTTTTATCCATTTAGGTCCCCAATATAGTGTTGGGTCAATGAATTTCCTAGTTCAAATAAAAAGACCATGCGCATGACCTTTAAGCCATGCGCATGGTCGTTATAAATTGGTATATAGAATTTAGCGGTGTTTGTTCTTCGGCTCAAACCCTGTTGGTTCAGCTGAACGCATGTTGCGAACCCAAACTTGGCGATTTGGATGCATGCCGCCGCCACGAACAGCAGGAACAGCTGATGTGCGCATGCGTTGAAGCAAACGTGTGTCTGCGATACCGCAATTTGGATGAACGCCACCGTTATCGTCGACTTCTTTTTGCCATTTTGTGGTCCGCTCTGCCAAAATTTTATCGTCTTTGAGTGGGATACAATCAAGCACATTATCATTTAGATCAATGATGATTTCATCACCATCTTCCACGAGCCCGATTGCGCCGCCAATAGCAGCTTCAGGACCAACGTGACCAATCACAAGACCGACAGAACCACCTGAGAAACGGCCATCGGTCATCAATGCGATAACGATGCCTTTGTCACGGCAAAGTGTTGTGATGCGCGATGTAGAATCTAGCATTTCAGGCATGCCAGGCGCGCCACTTGGACCTTCATAACGAACGATCACAATGTCATTGTTTTCAAAACGCTCTGGGCGTTGTTCAAGTTCATCAAGTAGTGCTTGCTCGCCTGCAAAAGTTTTTGCTTTGCCTTTAAACAGGTTATCTTCAAGGCCGCCTTCAACACCAGCAAGTTTAAGCACAGCGCCAAAATCTGGTGACAAGTTCCCACCCAAGAGGCGCAAACCACCTGTTGGTTTATATGGTTTTTCAGCTGGGTAAATCACCGTACCATCAGCTTTTGGTGTGTTGAGGCGTTCAACCTGCTGCGCCAATGTTTCGCCGGTACATGTGAGCGTATCACCATTTAGAAGACCAGCTTCTAGCAGTTCACGCACGATGACCTGAACACCACCAACACCATCGATATCAACCATTGAATAGCGGCCATAAGGACGGGCATCTGTTAGAACAGGCACTTCATGTTTTGAAAGATGATTAAACTCATCTGGGGTCATAACATCGCGCCAGAAATGCTCAAACCCTGCAGCACGTGCGATTTCAGGAATGTGCAAGATCACATTTGTTGAACCACCCACTGCCATCGCAACAATCAAAGCATTGCGAAGTGAATCGCGCGTTACGATGTCACGTGGACGAATTTGTTTGCCGATCAAATTTTTCAAGTGACCAACAAGTTCCGTTGGGAATTGTTCATACCGACGGCGATCATCAGATGCAGGGGCGACCATGTGCAATGGCTGCATACCGACAGTGCCGATGAAGGTTTGCATTGTGTTGTAAGTGAACATACCGCCGCAGCTACCAATGCCTGGGCATGCAGCGCATGAAACTTTGAATTTGTAATCTGCATCATCGTGACCTGCAACTTGATAGGCGGAGACGATATCAATCGGTTCATTTGTATCAGGGTGTGTGCCAGGGCGAATGGAACCATCTGACATGATGATCGCTGGTTGGTTGTGCTCTAAAATACCTGACAATGTGCCAACTGGTGGCTTGTCACAAGCAACAACTGCAATTGTGCCGCCAAGTCCTGTTGCGCTTAGATGCTCGCAAACACTGTCATTGGTCACTTCGCGGCCGATGAGCGAATAGCGCATTTCGCGCGTACCATTACGAATGCCGTCAGATGTCGCGATGGTATATTCTGGCTGCACCAAACGCAGCGCCATTTTACCTTCTTCATCGCCAATATTATCTAAAAGGCACTGGTGGATGGCTTCCACTTTGTCTTGCACGCCCATATAACACTGGCTATCACCTTTTGTACCAATCACACCGACTGATGGCTTGTGGATCAGGTTAATATCAGTACCCAATTCGCGCGCAATGCCGATGGCTTGCGCATTACGACCAGGATGTGCATCAAGTGTGACAGGTTTAGATTTAGACAAGACTATACTCTTTCCAGGTTTCAATAGGGATTGTTAATCCGCGCTTTTTATTTTGTTCGACTTGTTGTGTATCGTTTTTGTAATCAACTGCAATATTTTTTCACAAAAAAAGCCAAAAATGTCGCATTTTTCGTCTCTCGCATTGCAAGTTTATCGATGTTAGGCTGATTGAGCACCTAAGTTTGAGATTATTTGTTGGATTACATCAGGTCAGACAATTGAACGTTACACTTTGCAAAATCACCCGAGACAACTTTGATCAGGTCATTGGCTTAACGCTTGGCGATGACCAGAAAGACATTCTGCCATCGAATGTTTTTTCAATTGCTGAGTCTACTTTATCACCGCTATTTCATCCTCGTGCGATTTGTTTTGGAAAGCAAGTTGTCGGCTTTGCTATGTATCAATTTGGTGAGGTTGGCGAATTTGATGAGGATGATTGCACGATTTGGCGGTTTATGATCGATCACAAACATCAAAATACGGGTATTGGCACGCTCGCGCTGGGTTTGGTGATTGACGAGATCAAGTCTTACAAGCGTGCAAAGCTCATCGATATTTATTATCATCCCGAAAATCTGGCTGCGAAGAAGCTCTACGCGAAATTCGGTTTTCGCGTTGTAGGCGACCGAGATGACGGAACGTTAATTGCAGAAATCGCGATATAGGCGTTCATTACGGTATTAGGATTTTGGTATATCCCACACTTCGCCCGGACGCATGGGTTTAAAACGTTCGGGCTCTATGGCGCTATTTTCTAATGCTCTTGATAAATGTTCAACAGGTTCATGAATAGCTTCATTGGTGAGTTTGAACGTGCCGAAATGATGGCCGGCTGCATATTTTGATTTGCTGAGCTTAAAGCCCTCAACAGCTTCTGTCGGGTTTTGATGTTGATGCTGCATAAACCAACGTGGTTCGTATGCCCCGATGGGAAGAATACTTGCGCGAAATTCACCATGTTTTTCGCTTGCCGACCGATAGTTGATGCCATCATGGAAACCAGTATCACCAATGTGATAGAGCTTGCCTGCAAGGCCCTCGATCACAAATGCAGACCACAGCGCCATGCAGCGGTCGTTCATGCCGCGCGCTGACCAATGATGGCAGGATTCGAAATGAAATTTGACGCTGGCAAATTCTGCAATGTCACCCCAATCACCTGTTTGAATGTTCATCTTGGGAACCGCTTTACGTACGATAGTGTCATTGCCAAGCGGGGTGATAAGAAGTGGATCGAACTTTTGGTGAAGCCTCTTTAGTGTTGCTAAATCTAAGTGATCATAATGATTATGCGTGAGCAAGATCACATCAATCTTTGGAAGGTCATCCATCGCGATACCCGGAACATTGCGTCGCTTGGGGCCAATGAACGAAAAGGGGCTGGTTCTGGCTGACCAAACAGGATCGGTTAAAATATTGAGCCCACCGGTTTGGATTAAAAATGTCGCGTGACCGACCATCGTGAGCCGCATGGCATCTTGAGCAAGGGCGACATCTGGTTTTGCCTGTTCAAACGGGCTTTCATGTTCATCTGGCCAAGTTTTATTGGTTTTATCAACAAATCGCCATTTCAATAGATCTTTGAAACTACCGGGTGGATTGCCATCTGGGTTGAAAAAATAAGTGCCGTCAAAGTGATCAGACACAGGGCCTTGGTAATAGGGGTTTTTGCTCATGCTCTTCAAATAGGGTGGCGCTAATAGTATTTCAAATCGATACCTGTCATATTGGGTGACATTTATGCGCCAGAAACCTCGATAAACTTGACATATTCATACAATTGCTGTTTAAGCCGCTTTACATATCTCAAAGCTACGAGTTTTAACTCTAAGCCACCGAACGGGACCCGAAAAGGTATAAAGAGATCCCGATAGGTTCACATCCGACAGCGCGTTGCGCCCTCGGGTGCGTTTTGGCTTTGGTCATTGATTTGATCAAAGTCTGGCTTAAATGTTGAAATTCCTGCCAAGGATGACGATTTTCTTTGTAAGATCACTAAGGGTTTTACGGAAAAAAGGACGATAAAGCAGATGTTTGATAATCTTCAGGACCGCTTGGGTTCCATTTTAAACGGCCTTACGGGCAGAGGTGCACTATCTGATAAAGATGTGTCTGCTGCATTGCGTGAGGTGCGTCGTGCTTTGCTAGAAGCTGATGTGGCCTTAGAAGTTGTCCGTGATTTTACTGAAAAAGTTCGCGAAAAGTCTGTTGGTGCTGAGATTTTAAAATCCATTAAGCCCGGTCAGATGGTTGTTAAAATCGTCCATGATGAACTGGTTGAAATGCTCGGTTCAGAAGGTGTGTCGATTGATCTAAATGCACCAGCACCTGTTGTTATTATGATGGTAGGTCTTCAAGGTTCTGGTAAAACAACGACATCTGGTAAGATCGCTGCGCGTTTAGCATCTCGTGACCGCAAAAAAGTTTTGATGGCTTCTCTTGATACGCGCCGTCCGGCAGCGCAAGAGCAATTGCGCCAATTGGGTGAACAGACCGATACGGACACATTGCCGATTATCGAAGGTCAATCACCAACTGATATTGCAGCGCGTGCCGTGCAAGCTGCTAAGCTTGGTGGCCATGATGTGGTTATTTTAGATACCGCCGGCCGCACCAGCATTGATGAGCCATTGATGCAGGAAATGGCGGACATTAAAACCAAAGCCAATCCACATGAAATTCTTCTTGTTGCCGATTCTTTAACCGGTCAGGATGCGGTGAACTTAGCGCGTAATTTTGATGATCGCGTTGGTATTACGGGTCTTGTTTTAACCCGTATGGACGGTGATGGCCGTGGTGGTGCCGCCCTCTCAATGCGCGCTGTTACAGGTAAGCCAATTAAACTGATTGGTGTTGGCGAGAAGATGGATGCTCTTGAAGAGTTCCATCCAAAACGGATTGCCGATCGCATTTTGGGCATGGGTGACATTGTTTCCCTTGTTGAAAAAGCTGCGGAAACGATCGACGCTGAAAAAGCTGCCAATATGGCCAAGCGCATGAAAGCCGGAAAGTTCGATATGAACGATCTTGCTGAGCAGCTTGGGCAGATGAAATCGATGGGTGGTATGGGCGGCATTATGGGCATGATGCCTGGTATGGGCAAAATGAAAAATCAGATGGCTGCTGCTGGTCTTGATGATAAAATCTTTGACCGTCAGATCGCGATTATCTCGTCCATGACGAAGAAAGAACGCACCAATCCGGAGCTTTTGAAAAATTCCCGTAAGAAACGCATTGCTGCAGGTTCAGGCACCACAGCCGCTGACATCAACAAGCTTATCAAAATGCATCGTCAGATGGGCGACATGATGAAAGCTATGGGCGGCAAAAAAGGTGGCGGCATGATGAAGCAAGCACTTGGCGCCATGGGTGGCAAAATGGGTATGCCCGGAATGGGTGGCGGAATGCCTGGTGGTATGGGCGGAATGCCTGATTTATCGAATATGGATCCTAAACAAATTGAAGAGCTGCAAAAGCAAGCTAAAGCTGCGGGTCTTGGTGGTGGTGGCGCGGGTGGTGGATTGCCAGGCCTAGGCGGCGGAGGGCTTCCGGGTTTTCCTGGTTTGCCAAAAGGTAAAAAGTAATTATGAGCCACGCCCTCAACATACCATCTCTTGCGACCGAGCGCCTTGTTTTGCGCGGGTTTGAAGAGCGTGATTTTGGCTTTATGGCCGAAATATTTGGTGATGAGGAAACTGCGCGATTTA
The DNA here is from genome assembly GCA_039986595.1 of Lentilitoribacter sp. Classification (GTDB taxonomy): domain Bacteria; phylum Pseudomonadota; class Alphaproteobacteria; order Rhizobiales; family Rhizobiaceae; genus Lentilitoribacter. Next base: position 223,798 of record JBDWQJ010000002.1, on the reverse strand, counting down.
TTGGTGGGCAAATGCCAGCCTATCAAGCTTGGCGGGTTTTAACCGGTATTTTAGGCCATTGGGTTCTGCGCGGATTTGGTCTGTTTTGTGTTGAAGAAAAAACTTCGGGAAACACTGTTGGATTTTGCGGACCTTGGCGTCCTGAAGGCTGGCCGGATAATGAAATTGGATATGGTTTTTTAAAATCTGCCCAAGGCAAAGGCTATGGGTTTGAGGCGGCAAAGGCATCGCTCAAATTTGCCTATGAGCAATTGGGTTGGGCAACAGCAATTAGCCTGATCGATGAGAAGAACCCGGCGTCGCAAAATTTGGCCAAAAAATTAGGCGCATTTAATGAACAACAAAACGCAGTGATCAACGATAAGCCGTGCGATATCTGGCGTCACTTGCCGAAAGAAGAATTCCTAGCGAGGTACTCATGAGCGAACAATCTCCAATGGACCAACTTTTAGAGTTGCGCGCATCTATTGATAATTTTGATGCAGCACTTGTGCACATTTTGGCTGAACGTTTCCGCGTCACCAAAGAAGTGGGCAAACTAAAAGCAAATCACGAATTCCCTCCCTCTGATCCAAAGAGAGAGGGTGAACAAATCGAACGGTTGAGACGTTTGGCAGAACGTTCGAACCTTGACCCCGATTTTGCTGAAAAGTTTCTTGAATTTATTATCAAGGAAGTCATTCAGCATCACAAACAGGCGCGAGGATAACCTTCGCGACAATACTATCCGATGCATAAATTTTGCATCAAACGTCATTAGAAAAGGAAATTAAAATGGCTACTAAAATTCGTTTGGCCCGTGGCGGCTCAAAAAAGCGTCCTTATTATCACATCGTTGTTGCTGACGTGCGTTCACCACGTGATGGTCGCTTCATCGAGCAAATCGGTCACTGGAACCCAATGTTGGGCAAGGACAATGAAAACCGTGTTGGTTTGAATGAAGAGCGCGTTAAGTTCTGGCTTGAAAGCGGCGCACAGCCAACTGATCGTGTTCACCGTTTCCTAGATGAAGCTGGTCTTTTAAAGCGTGAAGCACGCAACAACCCAAATAAAGCTAAATTGGGTAAAAAAGCACAAGAGCGTGTTGATGAAGCTGCTGCGAAAGCTGAAGAAGCTGCTGCTGAAGCCGCTGCTGCTGCGGAAGCACCTGCTGAAGAGTAAGCAATTTCAGTTTATACTCTTAAAAGGCGGTGCAATTGCGCCGCTTTTTTTGTCTTTGCTGATCGGATTTAAATTATGACTTTAAAAAAATGGGATACCATCTCATCAAAGCATGTGTTGGTCGATAAGTGGATTAAGGTGCGTGCCGACCATTGTGTTGATCAGTTCGGCAATGACATTTCACCCTATTATGTTCTTGATTATCCGGAATGGGTGAAAATGGTTGTTTTAACGCCAGACAATGAGCTGGTCATGATCAAGCAATACCGGCATGGCGCAGGTGTCATTGATTGGGAAATTCCCGCAGGTAATGTTGAGCCCGGGGACACAGATTATGAAGGTGCAGCGCGTCGGGAGCTTTTAGAAGAGACAGGATTTTCTGCAAAAGACTTTGAACTCGTGACCTTGTTTTCACCCAATACGGCCAACCATAGCAATAATATACATCTGTATTTGGTGCGTGATGCTGTAAAAACGCAAGAACCTGAGTTTGATGAGACAGAAAACATTATCACCGAGGTTATGCCCATTCCTAAGGTGCTGGATATGATTAAGTCTAGCGGTATCAAACAATCAACGCATATATCCTGTTTGCTGGTTGCACTTTCTCATGCGAATTTGATTTCCCTTGAAGCAAAAGCGCTGTAAGAGACACTAAAAATCAGTTTGGTAACGTCATTTAGGCAAAGCATATGAAACTTGAAAACCCAATCATCCTGGGAACAATTGGAAAAGCCCAAGGGCTGCGTGGTGAGGTGCGTGTAAAGTCTCACACAGATGATCCCCTCTCATTAGGTGATTATGGCGTCTTGTTCACCAAAGATGGCAAGCGGTTTGAAGTGTTGGACATAAGACGACACAAAACCGTTGTGGTTGTTCGGTTTCTTGGTGTGAATGATCGTAATGCTGCTGAAGCCTTAAATGGGACGGATTTATTTGTTGAGCGTGCTAATTTATCCGATGCTGACCTGGATGAAGATGAATATTTTTATGCAGACTTGGAAGGTCTAGAAGCTTTTGATGAGTTTGGCGCGAGCTGGGGCTTTATCAAGGCGATTTTTGACTTTGGCGGCGGCGATCTTATTGAATTACAGGCCAAGGGCGAGAAATCTGTGATCATTCCGTTCACGCAAGCTGCTGTGGTTGACGTTAATATCAAGGCCGGTAAGATTATCGTAGACCCTGAAGCTGCAGGATTAATTGACGATGGTTCATCATCCGATGACGAATGGCCTGAAGAGGGCGAAGACCCAAAACCAGAAAGCTGATTATGAGCTTTAAAGCATCAATACTTACGCTTTATCCTGATATGTTTCCCGGGTTTTTAGGGCAGTCTATGTCGGGTCGAGCTATTGATCGTGGTGACGTTGAAATCAATACAATCAACATAAGAGATTTTGCTGAAGGTAAGCATCGAAACGTCGATGATACCCCCTCAGGTGGTGGGGCTGGGATGGTGCTGCGTGCTGATGTGCTTGCGCGCGGAATTGATAGTTTGCCAGATGATAATCGCCCAAGATTACTTATGTCACCGCGCGGGAAACCGCTCACACAGTCGCGTGTTCGTGAACTCTCTGAAGGTGAGGGCGTTGTGATTGTTTGTGGGCGATTTGAAGGTGTTGATCAGCGTGTGATTGATGCCCGGGATTTGGAAGAGGTATCAATCGGTGACTATATTTTATCAGGTGGGGAGCCCGCTGCATTTATTGTGCTTGATGCGATTATTAGATTGCTGCCCGGGGTTATGGGAAATTCTGAGTCTGGTGAGTTCGAGAGCTTTGAAAACGATTTGCTTGAACACCCTCATTATACGCGGCCGCAAGAGTTTGAAGGGGCTGAAATCCCGCAGGTTTTACAATCTGGAAATCATAAGAAAATAGACGAATGGCGCAAGGCTCAATCCTATGCGTTGACCGAAGAGCGTCGCCCTGATCTTTTAAAACGCAAAAACGATCAAAAACCCTGAGAATAGGGGTGACAAACCCCCAAAGATGCTGTATTGACCCGCCAACTCGAAATATAAGCGAGCGCGGTCGATAAAATATGGATGATCGCAACCATTAAAGATAATGCTTGGTGAACACGCTGCTGTCCTTGGACATAGTCCTAAAGCAAGATGACTTTAGGATGAGTGAAAGCGCTCTGACCGCTAAAAGAATGAAAGGTTAAAGCTCATGGATATTATCCAACAGCTCGATGCTGAGCAAAAAGCAAAAATTGAAGAAAAACGTACTCTTCCAGAATTTTCACCAGGTGATACTGTTCGCGTTATGGTTCGCGTGACAGAAGGCACTCGCACACGTCTTCAGGCTTATGAAGGTGTTTGTATCGCTCGCTCTGGTGGCGGTTTGAACGAGAACTTCACAGTTCGTAAGATTTCTTACGGTGAAGGCGTTGAACGTGTGTTCCCAATCTATTCTCCACTTGTTGAAGAAGTTGTTGTTGTTCGTCGCGGTAAAGTTCGTCGTGCGAAACTATACTATCTTCGTGGTCGTCGCGGTAAATCTGCACGTATCGTGGAAAATACTGGTACACGTACACGTAAACTCAATGATGCAGAACGCGCAGCCATTGCCGAAGAAAAAGCACGCCTTGAGGCCGAAAAAGTTGCAGCAGCGCAAGCTCTTGCAGTTGAAAAAGCCGCTGAAGACGCTGCAGCAAAAGCAGCCGAAGAAGCAGCAGCTGCAGAAGCACCTGCTCAAGAATAGACTTTTTCGAAAGTTCAAAAACTTTAAAAGCGCTGGCTATATGCCGGCGCTTTTTTATTTGCTATTATAGCGTATGCCTTATTCCCCAAAGCCTAAACTCGTTTTTGATCACATTGCGATTGTCGCACGCACGCTTGAAGAAGGCGTTGAATATGTGCGCGAGCAATTGGGTATTGAGATGCCTCCGGGCGGGCAACATCCATTTATGGGAACTCACAACTGTTTGCTATCGCTCAGCGAAACCGAGTTTTTAGAAGTGATTGCCATAGATCCAGATGCGCAGCGTCCTGATAGACCCCGTTGGTTCGATTTGGATCACTTTGATGGAACGCCAAAAATTGGCACATGGATTTTAGGTTCTCCTGATATTGCAAAGAGTTTTGATGAAGTGCATGACCGCGTTATCGATATGACGCGTGGCGATTTAAAATGGCAGATCACAGTCGCTGATGACGGTGTTTTATCAAGCGATGGTGCATTCCCGCAATTGATACAATGGCCGCAAGGTCGCCACCCTGCTAGTAAAATGACGGCGCGTGGTTGTCGTTTGCATTCTTTTGAAATCAGCCATCCTGATGCTGCTGAAATAAATGAGTTTGTTGAGGGTGCGTTGTTCGATAATCGTATTTCAATTGTGCAAGGGGACGCTAGTTTTAAAGCCTTTTTTGAAACACCCAATGGTTTGAAAACGCTCACCTAAAAGAAGCTGAATTCTCGCATTTTAAAACATCTGTATAATTGACGGTGCGCTATCCCATAACAATTTAAATCCTGCGATGGACAAGAGCAGATACACAAACTTTGTGAAGGCCTTTGGGTTAATCAAATTGTGCAAGTATGTACCTAAAGCTATGCCAATGAATATCATCGGCGAAAGCACTAAACTGACCTTCATGCTTTCAAATGTCATGTTTCCTAAAATCGTATAACCAAAACATTTTAATGTGTTTATGAAGAATACAAATGCACCATTTGTGGCCACAAATTCTGTTTTATCTGGTTTTTGTTGGATGAGATAACCCTTAATGGGAGGTCCCCCAGCATGTGCAATAAAGCCAGCAAACCCTGATATGCCGCCGAGTATGAACGGGATTGTTTTACCAGAAGGTTTTGGCATTAGTTGCGATTTTGAAATGAAGAAAAATTGCACAACCAAGATGATTGATATCAGGCCTACAATAAATTTGATGATATCAGCGTTCATGTAGTGAAAAGTCATTGCGCCAATGATAACACCCAAAACAGCACCGGGGATTAACATCAGCACGATGGATCTGTCCCAGGAATTTCGATAGTGCCAAACGATGATGATGTCCATTACAATTAAAATCGGCATCATGATTGCGAGCGCAAATTGAGGGCTGATAAATAAGCTCATGAGCGGCACATTCATCACGCCTAGTCCACCCGCAAAGCCACTTTTGGATATGCCGGTAATTGTGATTGCAACAGCTGATAAAATAAAGAAGCTTAAAGGAAGTTCCAATTGAATGCCTTTCGATAGGTCTATCAATTATGATACTTTCATAAATCAGTAAAACGAATTAAAATGCTTTTTAAAAACTAAAAAGTAGATTTTATGCCTGATCTAAATGCAATGAAAAGCTTTCTAATTGTGGCCGATACGCTGAATTTTTCACGTGCTGCGGAGCTGCGTAACACTGTTCAAAGCGCGATCAGTCTTCATATTAAAAAGCTAGAGGAAGAGCTTGATTGCAAACTGTTTGATCGAGGGCGCGGGCAATCAATGCAGCTTACATCACAAGGTCGAGCATTTATTGGGTATGCCCAGCGGATCATGGATATAAATGCTGAGGCGGTTGAAACCATCAGGCAAACCAAGTCTGTGCGCAGGATCAGACTTGGGACGACCGTTACGCTTGCAATGTCAGTTGTTGTTGATGCGCTACGTGAATTTGCTGAGATGAATGAAACCGTGCAGATCCAGATAGATTGCGATCGTAGTGATGCGTTACTTGCAAAGCTTGATGCTGGAGATATTGACGTTGCTTTTATGATTGATCAGGGAAAGCGAACTGGTCGGGATTTTGTTGAAAATATGCCACTTGTGTGGACATGCGCACCAGGCTTCAAGTTGGATGAAAATGCCGACGTGCCACTGGCGTTTTTAATGGATGGACGGGATTTAAGACGATTTGCATTCGAAGCTTTAGATCGTGTTCAACGCGATGGTTATCTTGCGCATTTAAGCTCACACCCCATCGGTGTGCGTTCCTTTGTGTTGGCGGGGCTTGCGCTAACCGTCATGCCGCAAGCATCCGTCTCCGCTCCCTTACAGATTGCCTCCCAGATTAAAGGACTTCCGCCCTTGGGGAATCTCGCATTATCGTTTTATCGCAAAGCGGGTTTTAATTCTGATATTGATGTCCTTTCCTCAATCATACATAATATTGTTTCTCAAAAACATGAAACGAAAGTTAGAAATGACCATTAAGCGCCTTGATCACGTCAATATTCAAACAACGCAACTTGATAAGATGATCAAGTGGTATGAAGAGGTTTTGGGGCTCAAGTCCGGTTGGAGGCCAAATTTCCCATTTGCTGGCGCGTGGATATATGCAGGTGACTATCCGGTCGTGCATTTGGTTGAGATAGACAGTGATGATACGGTTGGTTCAGAAGCCAATCTAAAACTCGAGCATTTTGCTTTTTCAGCCAGTGATGAAGCTGCGTTTAAGTCGCTCTTAGAGGCGCGCGGAATAGACTATCGTTGCGGTGAGCCGCCAAAAGCCGGTATTCGGCAGTATAATGTTTTTGATCCTGACGGAAATCATATTCATATTGATTTTGAGGTCTAGATTATGGCCAAAACTGATTTACCCATTCTTGAGCAACGTCGGATTGAAGCCAATATCATCAAACCAATTTATGATGAAATGGCTGCAAGACTAGGCAAAAAAGAGGCGAGCTCTATTTTGCAAGCCGCTATTACCAAAGACTCGATTGAGCAGGCTGCAGCTTACGCGCAAAGCGAAGATGGCGAAGCAACGCTTCATAGCTTTCACGCGTTATTGCCACAGTGGAAAGCAGGTGGCGCGCTTGAAGTTGATATGCTCAAAGAAGATGAGAATGAAGTTCATTATAATGTCACGCGTTGCAAATACGCAGAAATGTATCGTGAGATGGATTTAGCCGATATTGGGCACATCCTTTCCTGCGGTCGGGACGGAACATTTTGCACAGGCTACAATCCAAAGATAAAGCTTGATCGCACGCAAACGATCATGGAAGGCAAAAGCCATTGTGATTTTCGCTATCGCTGGGAAGAGGCGGGAGAAGAGAGCTAATGTCTTGGCTTAGAATTCTTGGCGAATGAAGCGTTTCGTTACACTTTTAAATGCGGTGATTATATCACTGCTTGGCGCTGTTAGTTTTATCTATCTCAATGTACCGTTACCCTATCTATTGGGGCCGATTTTCTTTTGCTTGATTGCAGCGATTGTGCGTGTCCCAATGTCCGGCATCAAGCCTGTTTCTGATGCGATGCGCACGATTTTGGGTGTTGCCATTGGTGCCTCTATCACACCGGAACTTTTTACCCGTCTTGATACAATGATCGGCAGTGTTGCCTTCGTGCCGTTGATGCTGATTGTCATTGGTATTGTCGGCGTGCCTTATTTTCGTTTAGCGGGTTTTGATAAGCCGACCAGTTTTTATGCGGCCATGCCTGGTGGCTTGCAGGATATGTTGGCATTTGGCGAAGAGGCGGGCGGTGATGTCCGTGCGCTGTCTCTTATCCATGCAACGCGGGTTTTGGTGATTGTTGCTGTTCTGCCGTTTTTCTTGCAGTTTTTCAGAGAAGTTGATCTGACAGTTTTACCCGGCATTGCTGCTGATCAAACATCCATTTCTCAAATGTTGATCATGGTGTTCTGTGCTGTGTTTGGTTGGTGGGCTGCGCGAAAGATTAAATTATTTGGCGCTAGCATATTAGGCCCTCTAATTGTTGCAATGATTTTGTCCTTATCCGGAATTTTGACAGTACGACCACCGACAGAAGCGATATTGTTGGCGCAGTTTTTCATTGGCCTTGGAATTGGTGTTAAATATGTAGGTATCACTTTGAAAGAAATACGCCATGACATAACTGCCGCTATAGGGTTTTGTGTGGTGCTTGGCGTTATCAGTTTTGTCTTTATTGAAGTCGTATTGTTGTTAGGACTGGGGTCAGATATTGATACGCTTTTATCATTTGCACCAGGCGGGCAGGCAGAAATGGCTGTGATTGCCATTGTTGCTGGCGCTGATGTTGCGCATGTTGTCGCCCATCACTTAGTGCGTATTGTCATGGTGATCATCGGCGCGCCATTGTTTGCGCGATTTACAAAATAAGTTTTTATTCGACGTTACGAGACAGACAGTTTGGTAAATTGCATACCGTCTTTATTCATCTCAACAAATTGGCCTTCATCTACTGTTGTCCAATTGTCCGTCCCGCCATCCAGTGGTTCAGATGCTAGCGCGTGACCGCCTGAGGTGAGATTACCTGAAGCATAAAGCGTCGGGCTTTTAAGATCACTTGAACAGCGAAATCCATAAACGGTTTGACCATCAGAAAACACACTTGCAATCCGATTGGGATCGCGGATTTTTTTGCCCAAAGCCATTTGCGCTTCACGGATTTTAGCAATGGTTGTTTCAATGGCTTTTTGTGGATTTGTTTGTAATCCGTGTTGTAGTGCTAAAAGAAAGAACAGTTCAGAATCCGTGGTGCCTCTGCGATGATTATATAATTCATCAGAAAGGCTTGCTTCTAATCCGCGGCGAATAAGTCCAAATTCCGCGATTTGTCCGTTATGCGCAAAAGACCAGTTTTGATATGTAAAAGGATGGCAGTTTGACCGAGACGTTTCACCAAAAGTCGAAGCGCGCACATGGGCTAAGAAAAGACGTGATTTGATCATCCGGCATAAGCTGGTCAGATTGCCATCTGACCATGCAGGTAACACATCTCGATAAAGCCCTGGTTTTACCTCATCTGAATACCAAGCAATGCCGAACCCGTCGCCGTTCACAGCAAGCTTTGCTTCGTTGGCTTGTTGGCTTTGTTGCAGCAATGAATGGCTAGGAAGAACAATAATTCGTTCAAGTGGAATATCAGGCCCAAGATAGGCGGTTAATCGGCACATGTAACTGTCAGTCCTTATCGGTGATTAAGTTCAACAATTATGCCACATTAAGCTGGGTTTTCCTTCCCAAACTTTCCTTAAATTTGGAAAACTATGAGATGTTTACCCATATTTTTTGCTTAGGTGGGATTTTTATGCGCCGACCATTTGTTTTAGCTATCATTATTCTCAATGCTGTCTTGGTACTTTTGATAAAATTTAGTCTGATAAAACTCCGTAGCAATGTCACTTGGCATCGTAATTATTGTTGACGCTTTTGGCGTGATGGTTTTCACATTATCAATTGCTTGGGTGATCATGCCGCCAGCAATTGTATTATTCGTATCGGGATCAATGAGAATAAACGATCCTGTGGTTTTGTTATCTTGATAGGTATCGAATGCAATTCTATTAGTGAAATTAAGTTGTACTTTTGAAAGATCATTCAGTTCGATCTTGTCAGCAGTTTCCCACAAGCCTGTTTCAAGGTTAAGCGTTTCTGCAATATCTATTGAGACATGTTGTTTGCGCGTGTTGGACTTAAGCCAATATTGCTTTCTTGGCTGAATTCCATGATCAGTTAATGCGATGATCTGAGCATTGTATGCAAATTCAAGAGCGGGTTTATCATCGTTTGAGACAATCATATCGCCGCGCGAAATGTCGATTTGGCGGTCCAAAACAAGTGTCACAGCATCGCCATGCACGCCTGCGTTTCTTACCAGATCGAAGGTGACTATTTTGCTGACATTTGCTTGTTGCCCTGATGGTAGGATTGTCACCGGATCGCCGGGCTTAATTGAACCAGCAGCAATTGTACCCTGATAGCCGCGAAAGCTTTCATCAGGTCTTGAAATCCGTTGCACGGGAAAACGAAACCCCATTGAACGCGGTGTTGATTTTGGCGCAAGTTCAAGTGTTTGTAAAAGTGTTTTTCCCCTATACCAAGGCATGTTCTCCTGCGCCGAAAATGCGACATTTTCACCTTTGATCGCAGACGTTGGAATGGCAGTTATTGAATTGAAATCAAAAAATTTCGCCATAGCTGTAAACTGCTCGCTGATTTCATCAAAGCGTGTTTGATCATAGTCAATGAGATCAATTTTGTTGATCACAAGGATGACCTGTTTGATACCCATGAGGGAAACCACATTGGCGTGGCGCTGTGTTTGCTCCAAAATCCCAGTTCTTGCATCAATCAGCAAAACAGCTAAGTCTGCGGTGGATGCACCCGTGACCATGTTTTTGGTGTATTGTTTGTGGCCGGGAGTGTCCGCCACGATGAACGAACGATTGGGTGTTGAGAAATAGCGATATGCTACATCAATCGTGATGCCTTGCTCTTGTTCGGCTTGCAGCCCGTCCAGCAAGTTGGCGAACTCTAGCGAACCAACGCCATTAACTTGGCCGCCGGATTGTTTTTCAATTTTACCGATCTGATCATCGAAAACAGCTTTTGTGTCCCACAATAAACGCCCGATTAAAGTTGATTTACCATCGTCTACACTGCCGCATGTAATGAAACGCAAAGGGATGGAGTTCTTAGCGGTAGGTAGCGCCGCACTTTGTGTTTCATCTTGTAATTCGGTTTGTGAAATTTTCTCTGCAACGCTCATCAGAAGTATCCTTCACTTTTTTTCAATTCCATGGATCCGGCTTTATCTTTGTCGATAGCGCGTCCTTGTCGCTCTGATGTTCGTGCGGATTGGATTTCAGTAATGACTTGATCGATATCATCTGCTGTTGAACGCACGCCGCCGGTGAGTGGGAAGCAGCCCAGAGTACGGAAGCGGATATTATCGTTTTGAACGATTTCGCCTGGTTCTAGTTCCAAACGCTCATCTTCCGCGAGCGTGATTGTGCCATCGCGCTCAACGAATGGACGTTGTTGGGCGTAATAAAGTGGCACAATTGGGATGTCCTCGGCCTTTATATATTGCCAGATATCAAGTTCAGTCCAGTTTGATAATGGGAATGCGCGGACGCTTTCACCTTTGAAAATATCGCCGTTATAAATCGACCAAAGTTCTGCACGTTGATTGCGTGGGTCCCAGCTGTGATCGGCTGTTCTAAATGAGTAAATGCGTTCTTTTGCACGAGATGCTTCTTCATCTCGTCGCGCACCACCGAATGCCGCATCATAGCCGCCTTTGTCCAGCGCTGTGCGCAAGGCTTCGGTTTTCATGATGTCGGTATAACGAGGGTGATTAAACGGTGTGATGTTCTCCGCCGAACCTCTCGGGTTTGTATAGGAGATCAGATCCAGCTCGTAGTCTGAGACGATTTTATCGCGAAAGGCGATCATCTCTTTAAATTTCCAGCCTGTATCAATGTGCAGAAGCGGGAAGGGTACTGGACCGGGGTAAAACGCTTTTCGTGCAAGATGCAAAAGCACCGATGAGTCTTTGCCCACTGAATAGAGCATGACAGGGTTTTGAAACTCTGCTGCAACTTCCCGGAAAATGTAGATGGCTTCATTTTCGAGCGCTTTTAAGTGCGGATCGAGAGGCGGTTTTGAATTTGTATCAGTCATAAACTTTTCGATTTTTATAGATGTATTTGGAAATTAAATTGATCTGCGTTGGTGCAAACCGCATTCGCGGGAATTATCGTTTTCCCACCACCAACGCCCGGCGCGTTCGTCTTCGCCAGATTTGATGGCGCGCGTACACGGTTCGCAGCCGATTGAAGGAAAACCTTTAAGGTGAAGCGGATTGATTGGAACATCGTGTTCCGCAATAAAACCATCCATTGATTGCGAAGATAGATCGGCGAGCGGGTTAAACTTGAACACTTGGTACTTCTCAGACCATTCGCAAAATGGAACATGAGCGCGATTATTTGACTGCTCGCGTCTTAATCCGGTGATCCAACCGTCGGTGTTCTTTAAAATCTTTTCAAGCGGCTCAAGCTTTCTAACTCGGCAGCATTCATGTCGCGCTTTTATGCTTTCATAAAAGCCATTTAAGCCAAAACTATCCGCATATTGTTTGGTCTCAGCCTCATCAGGACAATATTCTGCGATATCAATTTTATATTTTTGCTGAGTTGTTTCGATCAATGCGATGGTCTGGGGGAATAATCTTCCCGTATTGATCGCTGTAATGGAAATATTGTGCGATCCAGAGGCGATAATATGCGTGATAAGCTGGTCCTCTTTGCCCAAGCTGGTCGTAAACGTGGTGTTTTTAACTGAATTTACAATAAATTCAAAGCGTTGTGCTAGATCCATGACAGCAAGTTGCTGATCAAATTTAAGGGCAGTGGCAGTGGAGGACATATTTTTGGCTCTATTATTGAATAATAATTGGCTCCATCATAAGTCTCATTTTTTAACTTTTGAAGGAATTATATGCCAAATTTGATGCGAATGGGGGCATCTTATGATCGCTAATGTGTCAGAAGGGGTATTGAGTTTGCGAAATATAAAATTAAACACTCAATTGCCTCTTGCGACAAAGATTGCTATGAGCACCTCATGAACTTAATATCGCAAAATCGGCAAGGTAAAATCATTCTGCTTGATGATCACAAGCGCTTGCCTTCACGTTTTTTGCTCGCTGTCACCAGCGCTGGGCGAGGAAATAGCTACGCCTAAATCCGGCTAACTATTTTTCTAATTCGCTTTTTCATATTTCAAGGACAATAAAATGACTGATACTCCACGCACTATGTATGACAAAATCTGGGACGACCATGTGGTTGAAACTCAGGAAGATGGCACTTGCTTATTATACATTGACCGCCACCTCGTGCACGAAGTGACAAGCCCGCAAGCCTTTGAAGGTTTGCGCATGACCGGCCGTAAAGTTCGCGCGCCTGAAAAAACACTTGCTGTTGTGGATCACAATGTTCCAACAACAAAAGACCGTTACGAAGGTATCAAAAACGAAGAGAGCCGAATTCAGGTTGAAGCTTTGGCAAACAACTCATCTGAGTTTGGTGTTGAATATTTCAACGAGAGTGATGAGCGTCAGGGTATCGTGCACGTTGTTGGTCCTGAGCAAGGGTTTACACTTCCAGGTACAACAATCGTATGTGGTGATAGCCACACTTCAACGCATGGTGCATTTGGTGCATTGGCGCATGGTATCGGAACATCTGAAGTGGAGCACGTGCTTGCAACGCAAACATTGATCCAGAAAAAAGCCAAAAACATGCTTGTGCGTGTTGATGGTCAATTGCCCGATGGTGTAACCGCAAAAGATATCATCCTTGCGATTATCGGTAAGATCGGCACCGCAGGTGGTACTGGCTATGTGATCGAATTTGCTGGTGAAGCGATCCGTTCATTGTCTATGGAAGGTCGTATGACTATCTGTAACATGACAATTGAAGGCGGCGCGCGCGCTGGTTTGATTGCACCAGATGAAAAGACATACGAATATTTCAAAGGTAAGCCTCGCGCACCACAAGGTGCTGATTGGGATGCCGCTCTTGAATATTGGAAAAAACTCGCATCTGATGAAGGCGCTCATTACGATGAAACTATCGTTCTTGATGCAGCTAACTTGCCGCCGATCGTATCTTGGGGTTCTTCACCTGAAGACGTGATTTCAGTTGAAGGCGTTGTGCCAAATCCTGATGAAATCGAAGATGAAAACAAACGCGCATCAAAATGGCGTGCGCTTGAGTATATGGGTTTAAAACCTGGTACACCGATCACGGATATCACCGTTGATCGCGTTTTCATTGGTTCATGCACCAATGGCCGGATCGAAGATTTTCGCGAAGTTGCTAAAGTTGTCGAAGGTAAAAAAGTTGCAGATAGCGTCAATGCTATGATCGTTCCAGGTTCTGGATTGGTCAAAGCGATGGCTGAGAAGGAAGGCTTGGATAAGATCTTTACAGATGCTGGTTTTGAATGGCGTGAGCCAGGATGCTCAATGTGTTTGGCGATGAATGACGATCGTCTAAAACCAGAAGAGCGTTGCGCATCAACTTCAAACCGTAACTTCGAAGGTCGTCAAGGCTTTAAAGGTAGAACACATTTGGTCTCACCTGCAATGGCAGCCGCCGCTGCCATTAACGGTCACTTTGTGGACGTGCGCGAGCTATAAGCCGCATTTACAATTTACGTAATTATTGAAACCGGATGGGTGAGAGCCTGTCCGGTTTTTTGTACGTGGGATATAGACATTAGCTGTAAGAATTTTGGGAGTATCTAGTCGAGATCTGGGACTTCGCCAAGCCGCACGAAAAACTCTGGTTCGCTATATTCGCCGGCTTCATCATCAACGGTTAATCGATAGGCATCAACACCGACATGTTCGGTGCTATTTTGATGAATACGTTCGGCCTTGCGAATAGCATCTGCTTCAGAGGGCACTTCCTTTGTGTCTGTGATCACAAGTTTGGCTGGAGCTCTGCCTTTGGCAGCTTGCCAACCATAGGTTTGGATGATGTAGCGGGTCTCTTCGGCCAAGTGTCTGCTCCTTAACGCGTGTGGGTTTTAAAATGTTCGCGCGTAGACTTGATATGGCACTGGCGCTTTATAAACACAAGTGTTCTAAAATATCTTAGTCGGGATATTTAGGCTTGATCTATCTATAACTAGTATGTTCGTCTCGCCTTTAAAATCGTTGTGCCAATGACAATGGTAGCGGCCGCAACGGATAGCCAAACCAACACGGAATTACTTCCCCAATTATTTGCTGCAATGGCAATCACGCCCCATGCGATCGCAGCGCCATAAGTCCAGCGTTGAAGTTTGAATATATTGAAAACCGCAAACGGTGTTGCCAATATCAACGCAATAATTGCGGCGGGCACTTCACCCATGAAACCATAACCGGCGAGGATTAATCCGATGGACACAAAGGATGCTGCTGTTAGCCAACCTGCATAAAGTGCGACAGGCCATGCTGCCGCCCATTTAGGGGTAGCTGTTTGGGTTTGGTAAAGCGACATTAAAGCTGTGATGAGCATGACCCAAATTAAGATTGTTGCCCAGATGGGTGAGACGAATGCGACGGGTAGCCAGATGGCGCCTATCGCTAATGAAGCGAGTAAAGATATGCGCCCTCGATCCCAGCTCTGATCTGTCTTGCGTTTTATCAGGCCATAAGCGCCGTGAAAGATAAGGCCTAAATAGATTATACCCCATATTGCGAATGCCCAACCTGCGGGTTGAACAGCAGGGTTATCCTGCGGAACGGGATATAAATCAGGATCAAAGCCGCCAAATTCTGGCAATAGAAATGGCGAAAGTGCAAATGCGAATGCTGCGATTAGGATTAGAATTGGTTTCATGGCTTTGTCTTTTTTTATGGGGCTACACGTCTCTATACGATCAGCCATTGAGAAAAGATGTTTTCATTCCTTGATTATTTCACAGTTGCCTTGCGAATGCGGTTCATTTATCCCACGAAGCAGTGATGTCTAAGTTTAGTTAAACCCATCGAGGATCTGTCATGCAAGCCACCGAGCATTTAAAACAAAAATTTCAATCCCAATGGGACACTGCAACTGATCACGCCTTTTGCAAAGAATTAGCTGATGGCACTTTACCGATTGAAAAAATGAAATGGTATTTGGCACAGGACTATCAATTTATTGATCGCTTTGTTCGATTGCTTGCGACAGCCATTGCCCATGCGCCTAGCTTGGCTGACAGCGTGCCCGCAGCGCAGTTTTTAGCTGTTATCACTGGCCCAGAAAATACGTATTTTCTGCGTTCGTTTGATGCGCTAGACATGACAGATGAGGAGCGCAAACTTGCAGCTGCTCCTGAGACAATAGCATTTCAGAATTTGATGTATGAAGCGCAAACATCAGGACGCTATGAGCAGATGTTGGCTGTGCTCGTTGTTGCGGAATGGACATATCTGTCTTGGGCAGAACGGTACGAGAATTATGATGAGAACCTGCCGTTTTGGTTTTCTGAATGGATTGATCTTCATTGCGGTGAGGGCTTTGAGGGCGTGGTGAATTATCTTCGCGATCAGCTTGATAAAGCCTGGGGCGATCTTGATGATGCGCAACGCGCGAAAGCTGAAGAGATGTTCGGCAAAGCGGTTGATTGCGAAGTTGATTTCTTTAACGCTAGCTACCAGTCTCGGGCTTAACCGTCTCTTGTTTGATGGTATGATCTTGGTGTGATTGCGGCATTTTGCTGGGTTGATTGATGGTAAAAGGTGGTGGTAAGAGGATGCGACTTCATCTAAAAACGAGCGATAAATGACACAAAGACCTCCTGAAGACTGCGGCTCTATGGCAGAATTGCGTGTGGAAATTGACCAACTTGATCGCCAACTTATTGAATTGATCGCAAAGCGCACTCAATATATCGATCGTGCAGCGGTGATTAAACAAGGCGAGAAAATGCCTGCGAGAATTACCTCACGCGTTGAAGAGGTTGTCGATAACGTTAGAAAACTTGCTGTTGAGAAAAATCTTGACCCTCAGATTGCTGAAACCGTTTGGCGTGATCTGATTGAATGGTCAATCGCAAAAGAAGAAAAAGTCCTCGGTAAATAGCTCATTAGTATTGTTTGTTTGAGTGATCACAAAATCCTGATGTAATCGTGATTGGCCTCAAGAAAGGCTTGCGATTACGCTTGTCGCCAATTGATAGTTTGCAAAAAGGCTTTCTCATGGCAATTGGCTCAAAACCTCATCTTCATGTTCTTTATTCCCTGCTGGCATTGTGTTCATTGCTGATGAATGCAGCTCTCGCCGAAGAGCGTAAAGCTTTGCCAGATTATGTAATTGAGAAATTTGGTGAACCGCCTGCTATTCCTGAGGGACCGCTTTCTGATGATGTGGCTGCGGCAGTGAAAGTTGCGTTTATCGATGCTATGGAAAAATCTAGTTGGGATCGAGATCAGTCTGTCGCGCTGATAACTATATCTCAATCTAAAGATCCACGTCTTGTATGGATTTTAACGGATCTGATGCGCTTTTCATCTGGGCAACGTTTGAATGTTGAACTCTCAGCAGCATCCACAAACTTGTTGGGTAAGGAAATACCTCTGCAGAACCAATGGGGCATTGCAACTGATCATTTAATTGCTTGGGATATCCCAGAGCCGCCGAATTACATTGAATATAAGCGCGCTATTTTCACAACGATTGTGCCGGGTTGGGAGCGGATTTTCGTCGAGGGTGATATTGATTGGCGTCATGTGTCCTGGGGTGGGGTTTTAATTGATAACCGTGCCTATGATACGACGGACGAGCCATGTAATTGTATCCCAGCTGCTGATAACCCGCAGGTCTCAAGTGCAGAAGATGCAACATGGCTCAAAGATGACGATGTGATCTTTGGCATTGAAGTCAACGGTGAATACCGCGCCTATCCGCGCCGTATCATGGAAGTGCGCGAGATGATCAATGATACACTTGGTGGTCGTCATCTTGGTATTCCCTATTGCACATTATGTGGCGCTGCGCAGGCCTATTTCACCGATCAATTGCCTAAGGGCATTGAGCGACCAGTCTTGCGCACATCAGGTCTCCTCATTCGTTCCAACAAAGTGATGTATGATCTTACGACTTATTCTGTATTGGATACATTTAAAGGCAATGCTGTCACCGGGCCGCTTTATGAAAAAGGCATTAAGTTGAAGCAAGCAAGTGTTGTCACCTCCACATGGGGTGCATGGAAAAAAGCGCATCCTGAAACAACGGTATTGCTTGAAAGATATGCGCTTGGCAGAGATCCAGACTTCAGAAATGGACGCGACGCCAATGGGCCAATTTTCCCGGTTGGTGATGTTGATCCGCGCCTACCTGTTCATGAGGATGTTATTGGTGTGATCACTGAGACTGGTCAGCCAATTGCTTTCCAACGTGCGAACGCCGTTGCAGCTTTAACAAGTGGTAAGGAAATCACATTTGGCGATGTGAGATTAGTGCTATCGGGCAGTGGCGTTAAAGCAGTTGGCAAAGACGGTGCGGATATTGGTAGCCATCAGGCGTTCTGGTTTGCATGGTCGCAGTTCCACCCTGAAACTGAACTATGGGTGGGGTCATAAACCCCACCTAATCAGTTTGCTAGTTAGTCCTTTTTGGGTGACCAGCCTGGACCTGCAAATAACCGCATAAACACTTCCTTGCCGGTTTTTGCCGATTTTAGATCTCGGTAGAGTTGCGGGATTTCAGAAAACCAAACATGGATCGGGTTTGGGGTATTAAAATCTGTCGTAAGGCCATAGCGCGGTGTTTCTTCTTCCACTTGGAAAGAACCAAACATGCGATCCCAGATGATGAGGATCCCGCCATAGTTTTTATCGAGATATTTCGCGTCAGAACCGTGGTGAACTCGGTGGTGAGATGGGGTGTTTAATACTTTTTCTAATGGTCCCAACTTGCCAATGGTTTCTGTATGGATCCACGTTTGATAAGCAAGCACAGTTAGCGAGCCGAAGAAAATCATATCCGGTGAGAACCCCATGACGACCATCGGAATATGCGCTATAAGTGCCCAAACGCTTTCAAGCGGACCAAAGCGAATACCGGTGACAATGTTAAAATCACGCGATGAATGATGCACTGCATGTTGGGTCCATAAAATGCGTACCTGATGTGCAATTCGGTGTTCCCAATAATAGGTAATATCAGCGATTATCACAACTAGCACCAACGCCCACCAATTCATCGGGATTGACCAGGGGACAAGACCTTCAGCCAATACGTAAAATAGACCATAGGCACTGGTCATGATGAAGATTTCAACGAGTAAATATGGAATTTGTGTAGACGCGCTGGCAAGCATTTCTAAAAAAGTACGACCTTTTAAATTGCCTTTAAAGAAGGCTTCAGCGATCTCAATTATAAGGATGATGACACCTATGATGAAGAACACATCATCGATTTGCGTGCTAAGTTTTTCTAATAGTTCTAAATTCATTTCTTATTGACCTGTGGGATTTGAAAGGCCTGCAGTTAACGTGTGCCACGCTAATTCTGCGGCTTGTTTATGTGTGGCTTCGCCATCATTGACCATCACCCATGCGGCATAGGTTAATGCTTCAAAGCTCTCGGCGATCCATTTGGATGGGATATCAGTTGAAAAGGTGCCTTCACGCTTTGCCTGTTCTATATCGGCAATCAACTCTTGTCGGTCTTTCTCGTAAGCCTTGGCAATTTTCGAATTTTTATCTAAAGGTTCATTGGCTAGGAAAAGCTGTCGATTAGAAAGCGGAACAATTGCCGCAAGAGCGAGCTTTAAACCTTCAGTATAGCTTTGCGCATCTTTGACCGCGTCTTCGACTGCTTTGTTGAGCTCGTCCATCGCGGTCCAAGCCAAAGCTTCCATGAGATCATCTTTTGACGAGAAATAGCGGTGTAATGTTGCTCGCCCTACGCCTGCACGTTTGGCAACTTTATCTATCGATGCGCTGGAGTTCTTACTGAAAACGTCAAAACCAGCCTGAAGAATTGCATCTTTTGTATCTAATCTAATTTTAGTCATGAGACAAATATGTCTCATTTGATAGGAAAGTCAATCAATAAAACTATGCGCATCAACCCTATATCTATATATCTATGATTTAATTTAGGAAATTAAATTCAAAAACAGTGTTAGCCGCGCATATCTTTGGGTGAAGCCATCACGAAATGTGAGGTAATGCGCGAAACTTGCGGCACTGTTCCCAAAATCTCAGTGTGGAAATATTTGTAAGCTGCAAGGTCACGCACTTCGATGCGCAGCATATATTCAAATTCGCCGGATATGCTGTGGCATTCCACCACTTGCGGCGAAGCCTGCATGGCGCGCTCAAACTCTTGTTGATCTTTTTTAAGATGACGCGCCAGCCCCACGGTCACAATAACAGTGAAACCTTTACCTGTGCGTTCCCGGTCAATAACTGCACGGTAGCTTTTTATTGTTTTGTTTTTCTCAAGTTCTTGCACGCGCCTTAAACATGCCGATGTCGAAAGACCAACTTTTTCTGCCAGGTCTACATTTGAAATACGTCCATCGCGTGCTAGTTCACGCAATATAATTTCATCAAATTGATCAATTTCTTTCATATATTGCGTAATAGCATATATTTAATGAATATTTGTAATTAAATTTACGCAATCTTGCAATAACATATCTTTTATGAGTAATGACCTTGTTATCGGATTAGTTGGCTTTGCGCTGGTGTCAGCATTTTCACCCGGCCCAAATAATCTTATGTTGCTAAGTTCTGGAATGAATTTTGGTTGGCGGAAATCTATACCCCATATATTGGGGATAGCCATTGGGTTTCCGGTGATGATTTTCTGTGTGGGGCTTGGCATCACTCAGATATTCGAGACATATCCAGCTAGTTTGGTTGTCATGAAGGTCTTAAGCGCAGTTTATCTGCTATATTTAGCCTATAAAATTGCTTCGACCCGGCAAGCGGGTGTTGGTCCTGAGGTCAAAAACACTCGACCGTTGACCTTTGTCCAAGCCGCTGCATTTCAATGGGTCAATCCCAAAGCTTGGGCCATGGCGCTGACCGCGATTTCAGCTTATACAATTGCAAATAATATGCTGTTCAGCGTTTTCATCGTCATTTTTGTATTTTTAGCGGTGGGTATGATGTCCGCAAATACCTGGACAATCATTGGATTAAAGCTCCGTATATTCTTGAGTAACCCAAAAGCATTCCGCGCGTTTAATATTGGATGCGCATTGGTTTTAGTGGCAACTTTATATCCCGTTTTAACAGGCGCCTTCTTATAAATGCACTAAATGTGGGCCTTTACAGAAACCTCAAATCAGACTTTTCATAGATGTGCCGGCCGGTGTCAGATGGAAGTTCAATTTTCTTGGCCCACGCCATACGCACGTGGGACATTTTTAAATTTGGGTTATCAGCTAAGAAATCACGACAATATTGATTATATTGATTATGAGATTTGATTTTTGTCTTGTCGCCAGAAGCTTTGATCAACTGCTCACGTTTTTTGTGTTCATCGACTGCATCTTGAAGTGTTTTACCAATATTGGCTTTCATCCATTCCATGAAAGCGATGTTGAATTTAAAGCTTTCACCGCAATGCTGCTTGAAAAACCTGCGCACATTTTGTGTGTTTTTATAGCTGTCAGTAATGATGGTGTTTTCATCAAGTACTTCGCAATGCCAGTCAAATCTTGATATTTGCGGTTTGCGCTGTGTTTTCCGCGCAAGATCTTTTGGTGAGGTTTTCTCACCCGTATCCAAAAAATGTGCTATTCTGTCCAAGATATCAAATTTGGCGCCTGACGATTTGACCCCATGGTGTTTGGCAAGCGCAGTTAGCTCGTCCTCGCGCCAGTACCAGCGCCTAAACTCTTGTGCATTTTGAATGTGGGTTGGATTTGGCCGTTGCTCATTTTTGGTCATGATCGAACGTTAGATCAAACAACCACATTGTTCAATATTTGAAGACGATGATGATTATTTAACGCCAAGATGGTGGCGATATTGGTTTGTGTGAGTTAGTCTTTATCTATGTTGTTTTAACTTGAAAGGCGCTTCTCATGGAAACGATCACCCCATTTATAGCTTATGCATTAGCTTTGGCTGTGTCGGCACTTATACCTGGCCCTGGGGTTGCAGCGTTGATTGGGCAGGCCCTTGGTAAGCGCGTTAAAGATACTATGCCATTTATTTTTGGGCATATATCGGGCGATGTGTTTTTCCTGACATTGGCAGTTTTGGGCTTGTCTGTTGTTGCAAAAGCCTTCTCGGGTGTTTTTGTCGTCATCAAAATTCTTGGCGCTTTATATCTGCTATATATTGCCTTTGGTCTTTGGACCACGAAGGCAAAATTTACTAAATCAGAACCTGACCATAAAGGATCGAGTAAATCTCGCATAGCAGGGGGTTATATTTACGGGTTGTTCGTCACACTGGGTAATCCGAAAACAATCATCTTTTATATGGCTTTAATTCCAAATGTTTTAGACTTAAATCAAGTTGGATTTGTAGATTGGTCAATTTTGGCTGCGATCACCGCGTCAATTTTGATGGTTACATTGTTGGTTTATGCATTTACTGCATCAATTGCTGCGGGCGTATTTTCATCAGCAAAAGCACTGATGCGCCTTAACAGAAGTGTGGCTGCAATCATCGGAAGTGTCGGAATTGCAGTACTCATTGATGCAATTTATTCAGCCTACCAAGAGGTGCTTGATCGCTATTACTCTCCAAAGATGCAAAAATAAAATTCTATTTTTCGTTAAACGAGGGAACCTAAACCGATTTTATTTACTAAGGTCTCTTTGCCAAAGCGATTCGAACTGCTAAAGAACGCCACAATGATGCATTTTTGTTTCAAATCAGTGGAAACCGAACGGTCGTATACTTTTGTAGATGACCACAGGGTAGATTTATCGGTTTCTTTACTCGCACACATCAAAGGGGGGCTTTATACATGAGCAGTGCACCTCAAAACAGGCCATTGTCGCCGCATCTTTCTGTTTATAAGCCCATTCCAACTATGGTTATGTCCATTGCGCACCGCGTGACAGGTGCAGCTTTATATGTTGGGACGATTTTAGTCGCATGGTGGCTTATCGCAGCAGCTTCCGGCGAAGTTTATTTCGACCTGGTGAATGGTATCTTCGGATCCTTTATTGGGCGCTTGATCTTGTTTGGCTACACATGGGCACTTGTCCATCACATGCTTGGCGGTATTCGTCACTTTATCTGGGATACCGGAAAAGGTTTTGATAAAGATTTTTCTACTAAAATGGCATGGGCGACACTTGCTGGTTCCATTATCCTGACGATCCTTATTTGGATCATCGGCTATGCGACACGCATGTAAGGAGTAAATTATGGATTATCGTACACCTTTAAGCAAAGTTCGTGGCCTTGGCTCGGCAAAAGAGGGCACTGAGCACTTTTGGCGTCAACGCTTAACAGCGCTTGCAAATGTACCTTTGCTGGTTTTCTTCATCGGATTTATCATCACATATAACGGCGCATCATTTGCGGAAGTGACCGGTGCATTGGGCAATCCAATTGTGGCAGTGCTATTTGGTTTGGTGATCATATCAGGCGTTGTGCACATGAAACTTGGCATGCAAGTCATCATCGAAGACTACATCCACACTGAAAGCACGAAAATCGCGCTTCTACTTTTCAATACATTTTTCGCAATTTTAATCGGTGCTTTGTCACTGTTTGCGATCTTAAAACTCGGTTTTGGGGGTTAATTCATGGCAGCTTCAGGAGCAGCTTCAGGAAATGCGCAAGATAAGCGCGCCTATGAATATGTTGATCATGCCTATGATGTGATTGTCGTTGGTGCTGGCGGTGCTGGCCTTCGCGCAACATTGGGTATGGCAGAGCAAGGTTTTAAAACAGCCTGTATCACAAAAGTTTTCCCAACACGCTCGCACACGGTCGCAGCGCAAGGTGGTATTGCCGCTTCGCTGGTTAACATGACGCCTGATTGCTGGCAGTGGCATATGTATGACACTGTGAAGGGTTCAGATTGGCTTGGTGATGTTGATGCTATGCAATACCTCACTATGGAAGCGCCAAAAGCTGTTTATGAGCTTGAGCATTATGGTGTGCCGTTCTCTCGAAATGAAGAAGGTAAGATTTACCAGCGTCCATTTGGCGGGCATATGCAAAACTATGGTGAAGGCCCTCCTGTGCAGCGCACATGTGCTGCTGCTGACCGAACAGGTCACGCGATTTTGCACACGCTTTACGGCCAGTCCCTTAAGAACAACGCTGAATTCTTTATTGAGTATTTTGCGCTTGATTTGATCATGGAAGAAGATGGCCGTTGCACAGGTGTTGTGGCTTGGAATCTTGATGACGGTAAGATCCACCGCTTCTCAGCCAAAATGGTTGTGCTGGCAACAGGTGGTTACGGTCGTGCATATTTTTCTGCAACATCAGCGCATACATGTACTGGTGATGGCGGCGGGATGGTTGCCCGTGCGGGTCTTCCGTTGCAGGATATGGAGTTCGTGCAATTCCACCCAACAGGTATTTACGGTTCAGGCACGTTGATCACTGAAGGTGCACGCGGGGAAGGCGGTTATCTCGTCAATTCCGAAGGCGAGCGCTTTATGGAGCGTTATGCGCCGTCAGCAAAAGATCTTGCATCTCGCGATGTTGTGTCTCGTTGTATGACGATGGAAATTCGCGAAGGTCGCGGTGTTGGTAAGAATAAAGATCATATCCACTTGCATCTTGATCACCTAGATCCTGCCGTATTGGCTGAGCGCCTGCCAGGCATTTCAGAATCTGCGAAGATTTTTGCAGGCGTTGATGTAACGCAAGCACCGATCCCGGTGTTGCCAACAGTTCACTATAATATGGGCGGTATTCCAACCAATTATTGGGGTGAAGTTGTTAACCCCGCGCTTGGTTCTCCAGATGCAGTGTCTCCAGGCCTTATGGCTGTGGGTGAAGCGGGTTGTGCATCTGTTCACGGTGCAAACCGTTTGGGTTCAAATTCACTGATTGATTTGGTGGTCTTTGGTCGTGCTGCTGCAATTCGCGCTGCAGAAGTCATCAATAAAGATGAGCCTATTCCAAATCTGAACACGCAAGCTTGTGATAAAATCATGGAGCGGTTTGATGGTCTACGTCATTCATCTGGCGACACACCAACGGCTGTGCTTCGTGATAAAATGCAAGCTGCTATGCAAGACGATGCTGCGGTGTTTAGAACGCAAGAATCGCTTGAATCCGGTTGTAAGCGTCTTAGCGCTATTTGGGGTGAGATGAGTGATTTGAAAGTTACAGATACTTCAATGATCTGGAACTCGGATCTTGTGGAAACACTTGAGCTAACCAACTTGATGCCAAACGCTATCACCACTGTTTATGGTGCGGAAGCGCGTAAAGAGAGCCGTGGTGCACATGCGCGTGAAGATTACACAGATGGTGCATTTGCAGGTCGTGATGATGAAAACTGGCGCAAGCACACATTGTCATGGGTGAATGAAAAAGGTGATGTGACATTGGATTATCGTCCGGTGCATACAGAACTTATTGCAGACGGTATTGATATTGCGAAAATTGCACCGAAAGCGCGGGTTTACTAATTATGGTCCGGTTTGAAGCTGATCATTCGAAAAGAACGACGTTAGGAAATTTGAGATATGGCTGAACTAACACTTCCAAAAAACTCAACCGTACAAACTGGCAAATCTTGGCCTAAGCCTGAAGGCGCAACCAATGTTCGCGAATATAAGGTCTATCGCTGGTCACCTGATGATAGCGATAATCCAAGCGTTGATACATTTTATGTTGATTTAGATGATTGTGGTCCAATGGTTTTGGACGGTCTTTTGTATATCAAAAACAAGATTGATCCAACATTGACATTCCGCCGTTCGTGCCGTGAGGGAATTTGCGGATCATGTGCGATGAACATCGATGGCACCAACTCATTGGCTTGTACAAAGGGTATGGATGAGGTCAACGGAACTGTGAAGATTTATCCGCTGCCTCATTTGCCGGTGGTGAAAGATCTTGTGCCGGATTTGAATAATTTTTACGCGCAACACCGTTCAATCGAGCCTTGGCTTCAAACGGTTTCGCCGCAGCCTGCAACAGAGTGGAAGCAAAGCCACGAGGACCGTGCAAAGCTTGATGGACTTTATGAGTGTATCTTGTGTGCATGTTGTTCAACATCTTGCCCGAGCTACTGGTGGAATGGTGATCGTTATTTAGGGCCTGCGGTTCTATTGCAAGCTTATCGCTGGCTCATTGATAGCCGCGATGAGGCAACTGGTGAGCGCTTGGATAACCTTGAAGACCCATTCCGTTTGTATCGCTGTCATACGATTATGAACTGTGCACAGACATGTCCTAAAGGACTAAATCCGGCAAAAGCAATTGCTGAGATTAAGAAAATGATGGTTGAACGTCGCGTGTAGTGACAAAGAAATTATTGTTTTAATTGAGATAAACTGTGGCTTTGCCGCAGTTTAGTCGAATTTTTGTTTATTTTTAACCATATTGCGGTTTTATGAGGTCTAAGATAATAGACGTCATAGAGTTTCGCGTTTGAAAAGCGGCAATATACGGGAGTATTCACCATGCGTTTGTCATATTTAGTAACTGCAGCAGCAGTTCTTGCTGTGCTATCTGGGTGTCAGCGCACAAGTTTTGGTGGCTTTCCTGGTCAGCGTACGGCAAATCCGCAAGTGGTACAGCCGCAACCTATTTCACCAGCACCGGTTGGTGGGGTTGAAGCCAGTCAATTGCCGGATGCTACGAGCGATCCAAACCAATTCCCATCTGCACCAAATGCATCTGCAACAGACACCACGCAGATTGCAGCCAATGCGCAAGACTTGACCAAAGAAGAGTTAATTGGTCGTTGGACGCTCGCTGCTGATGGGCAAACTTGTGATATCTTCCTATCGTTAACAAAATGGACTGGCGGTTATCGTGCAGCATCGCGCGGTTGTTCAGGTCAGTCTGCGGTTATTTCCGCCTGGGATGTTAAAGGCAAGCAAGTTGTCTTAGCTGATAGTACCGGCGCAAATGTTGCTAGTCTTTATAAAACAGCATCTGAACGTTATAGCGGTGCGTTGACAAGTGGTGGTACTGTCGGAATGAGCCGTTAATTAGGTTCAGTACACTAGGGTAGGGCCTTTATGCCTCAGTCGGAAATGCTAACGGTCTCAGCTTCTTATGAGTTGTTGGTTAATTCTGGCGAGGTTCAGCCAGATCCCGCACAGAAAACAATCACAAAATCCCTAGATCAGGTGTTAGATTATGTACGCAATCGCAGGGTTGCGTCTAAATCTAATGCTTTGGGCTGGCTATTTGCCAAGCGTCAAAAAAAGGATGCACCCACCAAAGGGCTTTATATTCATGGATCTGTTGGGCGTGGGAAAACCATGCTTATGGATATGTTTTATGAGCTTGTGCCTGCAAAGCGCAAGAAGCGTATTCACTTCAATGATTTTATGGCCGATGTACATAACCGCATTCATGCGCATAGACAGAAATTTCAAGCTGGTGAAAGCCGTGAGAAAGATCCAATTCCGCCAGTAGCATCTCAGCTTTTTGCCGAAGCTTGGATCTTATGTTTTGATGAATTTTCGGTCACAGATATTACAGATGCGATGATCCTCTCGCGTCTCTTTGAACAACTTTTTTCAAAAGGATGCATATTGATAGCGACCTCAAATGTTGAGCCTGTCAATTTGTATCAAGATGGTTTGAGCCGTGAATTATTCCTGCCATTTATTGAACTTTTGGATGAGCATGTTGATGTTTTAAGTTTAGATTCTCCAACTGATTATCGTATGGAGAAAACGAACCAACTGCCTGTTTATCTCACGCCATTAAATGGTGATACGCGTTCGAAAATGGATGAAGCTTGGTCGCTTGTAACCGCGGGGAAGACCCTTACAAATACGTATGAGATTGAAAACAAGGGGCGCAAAATTCCTGTACCAGCTTCTGTGACAGGCAGCGCAAGATTTTCATTTAATGATCTTTGTGCCAAGCCACTTGGTGCATCAGACTATATTGCTATCACTGGCGAATTTCATACCATTGTGCTCGATGATGTGCCGCAATTGGGTAATCACAAGCGCAATGAGAGTAAACGATTTATCACTTTAATCGATATTTTATACGATAAGAAAATTCGATTGTTCATCTCAGCGGAGAAACCAGCGGATGACCTTTATGAAGGTGAACGGGGTACAGAGGCATTTGAGTTCGCACGCACAGCCTCGCGTTTATTTGAAATGCAGAGCGCAGAATATCTGGAATCAATCGAAAATAACTGAAATTGCTAGATTTGAAAATGAATTTAAATCGATTTATTTTACGTTTACGTAAGAATAAGACAGCTTAAGTTATTGATAAATAACATTAAAAAAAGTGACTTGCATTTATTTCTGTAGGATTCTAAGGCTTTCCAGTAACTCTTCCAGGCTTTTGGATGCAAGTGAGTTTCCCTTCGCTGCAACTGAATGCGTTAAAAACTAATTCGGGCGACTAAAAAATCATCACACTTTCTTATCGCCACAGTTCTAATGGCCTTACTTAGGCGAAATAACTCGGAGACGAAGCTCAATGGCACGTAAAAAAATTGCACTCATCGGATCAGGCATGATCGGTGGCACCCTGGCGCATCTTGCATCAATGAAAGAACTTGGAGACGTTGTTCTGTTTGATATCGCAGATGGTATCCCTCAAGGTAAGGCGCTTGATTTGGCAGAATCATCACCAGTAGACGGATTTGACAGCGCGCTATCTGGTGCGAACGATTATGAAGCGATTGCAGACGCTGACGTATGTATCGTAACAGCTGGTGTTGCACGTAAACCTGGCATGAGCCGTGATGACCTTTTGGGCATTAACTTGAAAGTTATGGAACAAGTTGGCGCAGGTATTGCAAAATATGCACCAAACGCATTTGTGATCTGTATCACAAACCCACTTGATGCGATGGTTTGGGCATTGCAAAAATTCTCAGGTCTTCCAAAAAACAAAGTTGTTGGTATGGCGGGTGTTCTAGATAGCGCACGTTTCCAATACTTCCTTGCGGATGAATTTAAAGTTTCAGTTAAAGACGTAACGGCGTTTGTTCTTGGTGGTCATGGCGATACTATGGTGCCACTTGCACGTTACTCAACAATCGGTGGCATTCCATTGCCTGACCTTATTGATATGGGTTGGACAACGAAAGAACGCCTTGAAGAGATCATTCAGCGCACACGCGACGGCGGTGCTGAAATTGTTGGTCTTTTGAAATCAGGTTCAGCTTACTACGCGCCTGCTGCATCTGGCATCAAAATGGCAGAAGCATATTTGAAAGATCAAAAACGCGTAATCCCATGTGCGGCTCACTTGTCTGGCCAATATGGCGTTAAAGATTTGTACGTTGGCGTTCCAACTGTCATCGGCGCTGAAGGCGTTGAGCGTGTGGTTGAGATTGACTTAAACAAAAGCGAGCAAGCAGCATTTGATGCATCTGTGTCAGCAGTTGTTGGCCTTTGCGAAACATGTGCAGAGATTGCACCAAACCTTAAATAATCTTCCAGAAACGGGAACGAATTTATGAATATTCATGAATATCAAGCCAAGGCTTTGTTAAAGTCGTTTGGTGCACCAGTTGCTCAAGGTGTACCAATTATGTCAGCGGATGACGTTGATGCGGCGATCGAAGCTTTGCCAGGTCCACTTTATGTGGTCAAAAGCCAAATCCACGCAGGTGGACGCGGTAAAGGCAAGTTTACAGAGCTTGGCGCAGATGCTGCCGGTGGTGTGCGTTTAGCATTTAATCCAGATGAGGTTCGCTCTCATGTGGCTGAGATGCTTGGTAACACGCTTGTAACTAAGCAAACAGGTCCATTGGGTAAACAAGTTAACCGTCTTTATTTGGAAGATGGTGCGGATATCGAGCGTGAGCTTTATTGTTCGCTACTTGTTGACCGTACTGTTGGCCGCGTTGCTTTTGTTGTCTCAACAGAAGGTGGCATGGATATTGAAGCGGTTGCTGAAGAAACTCCTGAAAAAATCATTACTGTTGCGATTGACCCGGATGCGGGCGTAACAGCTGCTGATGTAGCAAAAATCAACAATGCGCTTGAGCTTGATGGTGCGGCTGCAGAAGACGGCGCTGGTTTGTTCCCAATTCTTTATAATGCGTTTGTTGAAAAAGACATGGCGCTTTTAGAGATCAACCCATTGATCGTTATGAAAGATGGTCACTTGCGTGTTCTTGATGCGAAAGTATCATTTGATGGAAACGCTGTGTTCCGTCATGAAGACGTGCAAGAATTGCGCGATCTAACAGAAGAAGACGAAAAAGAGATCGAAGCGTCTAAATATGATCTAGCTTACGTTGCTCTTGATGGTGACATTGGCTGTATGGTCAATGGTGCTGGTCTTGCGATGGCAACGATGGACATTATCAAGTTATACGGTGCTGAGCCTGCCAACTTCCTTGATGTTGGTGGTGGCGCGACAACTGAAAAAGTAACAGCTGCGTTTAAAATCATCACATCTGATCCAAATGTTAAAGGCATTTTGGTCAACATCTTCGGCGGCATCATGAAATGTGATGTGATCGCAGAAGGTGTTGTGACAGCTGTGAAAGATGTTGGTCTTAAGGTGCCATTGGTTGTGCGTCTTGAAGGTACCAATGTTGAAGCTGGTAAGAAAATCATCAATGAATCCGATGTCGATGTGATCGCAGCGGATGATCTTGATGATGCAGCTCAAAAAATTGTTAAAGCGGTGAAGGGATAATAGATGTCTATTCTAATAAACAAAGACACCAAAGTTCTCGTTCAGGGCTTAACTGGTAAAACAGGAACTTTCCACACTGAGCAAGCTCTTGCTTATCACGGCACGAAAATGGTCGGTGGTATTCACCCGAAAAAAGGTGGTCAGACTTGGGAAGGTCAAGGCGGCGAAAAGCTTCCGATCTTTGCAAGCGTTGCTGAAGGTAAAGCTGCAACGGGAGCAAATGCTTCTGTTGTTTACGTTCCGCCAGCGGGTGCAGGCGCTGCTATCATCGAAGCAATTGATGCTGGCATTCCATTGATCATTTGTATCACGGAAGGCATTCCAGTGTCTGACATGGTAAAAGTCAAAGCTCGTTTGGATAAATCAGATTCTCGTCTTATCGGACCGAACTGCCCGGGCGTGATGACACCTGACGAATGTAAAATCGGCATTATGCCAGGCAATATCTTCAAAAAAGGTTCTGTTGGCATCTTATCACGTTCAGGTACGCTGACTTATGAGGCTGTGTTCCAAACAACCAATGAAGGTCTCGGCCAAAGCTCTGCTGTTGGTATTGGTGGTGATCCAGTTAAAGGTACAGAATTTATCGATATGCTTGATTTGTATCTCGATGATCCTGAAACTGAGAGCATCATCATGATCGGTGAAATCGGTGGTTCAGCTGAAGAAGAAGCGTCTGAATGGTTGATTGAACAAGCAAAACTTGGTCGCAAGAAACCGATGGTTGGCTTTATTGCTGGTCGTACGGCCCCTCCAGGTCGAACAATGGGTCACGCTGGTGCTGTGATTTCCGGTGGTAAAGGTGGTGCAGATGATAAGATTGCAGCTATGGAAGCTGCAGGTATCACAGTCTCACCATCGCCTGCACAATTGGGTAAAACACTTGTCAAAGTGTTGAACGGTTAGAAAAAATGAAGCTGGTAGCAATCCATGTTACCAGCTTCGCGCAAACCTTAAGGCGCTATAAGCGATCTTAAGTTCAACCAAATGGCTGAGTTTAAGTCTCAGCGATAGATAGGGGACGGGGCTTTCCCGTTATAAAAAATGGCACGCCAAGAAGCCAATGAGTTTTTCCAGCAGACATCTTTTCTAGATGGGACAAATGCCGCCTATATCGAAGATATGTATGCGCGTTATCTTGATAGCCCCAATTCAGTACCAGTTGAGTGGCAATCATTCTTTGCTGAATTAGGTGACGATCCCGAAAGCATTCGAAAGTCTGCGCAAGGTGCGTCATGGAAGAAAGAACATTGGCCGCAGCAGCCAAATGGCGAACTTGTTTCTGCCCTTGATGGTGATTGGGGCACGGTTGAAAAGCACGTTGAAGATAAGCTGAAAGCCAAAGCGCAAAGCGCGGGCGCAGCACCTGATCAAGCTGAAATTGAACAAGCTGCTCGCGATAGTGTGCGCGCCATTATGATGATCCGTGCTTATCGCATGCGTGGTCATTTGCATGCTGATCTTGATCCACTTGGTATTGCTAAGAAAAAAGAAGCCTATGATGAGCTTTCCCCTGCTTCATACGGTTTTACCCCAGAAGACAATGATCGTAAGATTTTCATCGACCACGTTCTTGGTTTGGAATATGCAACAATCCCGCAGATGGTTGATATTTTGCAGCGC
Organism: Lentilitoribacter sp.; assembly: GCA_039986595.1. Taxonomy (GTDB): domain Bacteria; phylum Pseudomonadota; class Alphaproteobacteria; order Rhizobiales; family Rhizobiaceae; genus Lentilitoribacter. The sequence continues at coordinate 192,013 of JBDWQJ010000002.1, read as the reverse complement.
ACCTATTGTTCGACAATGGGTGTTGAGTTTATGCACATCTCTAACCCTGAAGAAAAATCATGGTTGCAGCAACGCATCGAAGGACCTGATAAAGCGATTGAGTTTTCTGACAATGGTAAGAAAGCCATTTTGCAGAAACTGATCGAGTCCGAAGGTTTTGAAAAGTTCATCGACGTTAAATACAAAGGTACCAAGCGCTTTGGTCTTGATGGCGGTGAATCGCTTATCCCAGCGCTTGAGCAAATCATCAAACGTGGCGGTAACTTGGGCCTTAAAGAAATCGTCTTTGGTATGGCTCACCGTGGTCGCCTGAATGTATTGAGCCAAGTGATGGCCAAACCTCATCGTGCGATTTTCCACGAATTTAAAGGTGGCTCATTTGCACCGGATGAAGTTGAAGGTTCAGGCGATGTGAAATATCACCTAGGTGCTTCTTCTGACCGTGAGTTTGATGGCAATAAAGTTCACTTGTCGCTAACAGCAAACCCATCCCACCTTGAGATCGTTAACCCAGTTGTGATGGGTAAAGCGCGCGCCAAACAGGATATCATCGGTAAACCTGAGGGTGATATCGTTCCATTGACTGAGCGTGTGAAAGTCATGCCGCTTTTACTTCACGGTGATGCAGCTTTTGCCGGCCAAGGTGTGATTGCTGAAATCCTGGGCCTATCTGGTTTACGTGGACACCGTGTTGGTGGCACCGTACACTTTATCATCAACAACCAAATTGGTTTTACAACAAATCCAGCATTTTCTCGTTCTTCGCCATATCCTTCTGATGTTGCGAAAATGATTGAAGCGCCGATCTTCCACGTCAATGGTGATGATCCTGAAGCTGTGGTTTATGCAGCTAAAATTGCAACAGAATACCGTATGAAATTCCACAAACCTGTGGTGATTGATATGTTCTGTTATCGCAGATTTGGCCATAACGAAGGTGATGAGCCTGCGTTTACACAGCCAAAAATGTACAAAAACATTCGTGCGCATAAAACGACCGTTGAAATTTATGGTTCGCGTCTGGTTGAAGAAGGTGTAATTTCACAAGCTGAATTTGACGGTATGAAAGCTGATTGGCGCGCAAAACTTGAAATTGAGTTTGAAGCAGGTCAGGCATATAAACCAAATAAAGCTGACTGGCTTGATGGTCAGTGGTCTGGTCTTTCAACAGCCAATAATGCGGATGAGCAGCGTCGTGGTAAAACGGCGGTTCCTGCTAAAACGCTGCGTGAAATCGGTCAGAAAATTTCGACAATTCCAGACGATTTTAAAGCACATAAAACTATTGAACGCTTTATGAAAAACCGCGCTAAAATGATCGAAACCGGAGAAGGTATCGATTGGGCGATGGGTGAAGCATTGGCCTTTGGTTCAATGTGCCAAGATGGTGCGCGCGTTCGTTTGTCCGGTCAGGACTGTGAGCGTGGTACATTCTCGCAGCGTCATTCAGTGCTTTACGATCAAGAAACAGAAGACCGCTATATTCCATTGAGCAATTTGTCACCTTCGCAAGGTGAATATGAAGTGATCAACTCAATGCTGTCTGAAGAAGCGGTGCTTGGGTTTGAATACGGCTATTCATTGGCACAACCAAATGCTTTGACTTTATGGGAAGCGCAGTTTGGTGATTTTGCCAACGGTGCGCAGGTACTGTTTGATCAGTTCATCTCATCTGGTGAACGCAAATGGTTGCGGATGTCTGGTCTTGTGTGTCTCCTACCTCACGGTTATGAGGGCCAAGGACCTGAACACTCTTCTGCACGTTTGGAACGTTTCTTACAATTGTGTGCTGAAGATAATATGCAGGTTGCTAACTGTACGACACCCGCAAACTATTTCCATATTTTGCGTCGTCAGCTCAATCGTGATTTCCGTAAACCACTTATTTTGATGACACCGAAATCATTGCTACGTCATAAACGAGCAGTTTCGATCTTCTCTGAAATGACAGGCGAATCTACATTCCACCGTTTGTTGTGGGATGATGCTGAGGTGATTAAAGATGCACCGATCCAGCTGCAAAAAGACAGCAAGATCCGCCGCGTGGTTATGTGTTCTGGTAAGGTTTATTATGACCTTTACGAAGAGCGCGAAAAACGCGGGTTGGATGATATTTATCTCTTGCGTCTTGAGCAGCTTTATCCATTTCCAGCCAAAGCATTGATCAATGAACTATCTCGTTTTGCAAATGCAGAAATGGTTTGGTGTCAGGAAGAGCCTAAAAATATGGGTGCATGGTCATTCATTGATCCATATTTGGAATGGGTGCTTGCGCATATCAATGCAAAATATCAGCGCGTTCGCTACACAGGTCGTGCAGCTGCAGCTTCTACCGCAACAGGTTTGATGTCTCAGCATTTAGCGCAGCTTGAAGCCTTCTTAGAAGATGCACTTGGTAATTAGATAAACTGAACCTATTTGAATTTTAACGTTTAAAACAACAACGAGAGAAAACACTATGGCTACTGAAATCCGCGTCCCAACATTGGGTGAAAGTGTGAGCGAAGCCACTATTGGCACTTGGTATAAAAAAGCTGGCGATGCAGTGACCGCAGATGAGCCGATTGTAGAGCTTGAAACTGATAAGGTAACTTTAGAAGTTCCGGCGCCTGCATCTGGCGTTTTGTCAGAGATTATTGCGCAAGAAGGCGACACTGTTGAAGTGAACGCGCTTTTGGGTCAGATCGCTGAAGGTGAGGGCGCAGCACCTGCGCCAGCTGCTGAAGCACCAAAAGAAGCAGCCCCTGCTGCTGCTCCAGCGTCGGCGCCTGCAGTTTCTGGTTCAGATATGCCAGCGGCACCTGCTGCTGCAAAAATGATGGCTGAAAACAATATCTCAACCGATCAAGTGGATGGTTCGGGTAAACGTGGTCAGGTTCTAAAAGGTGATGTGATTAGTGCGCTTGAAAAAGGTGTATCTACTCCGGCAGCCCCTGCTGCGGCTCCGCGTGCAGCATCAACACAAGCAGACGCTCCGCGTGAAGAGCGTGTAAAAATGACACGTCTTCGCCAGACCATTGCGAAGCGCTTGAAAGATGCACAAAATACTGCAGCGATGTTAACTACTTATAACGAAGTGGACATGACAGCTGTTATGGAACTTCGCAAGAAGTACAAAGATTTGTTTGAGAAAAAGCACGGTGTGAAACTTGGCTTCATGGGCTTCTTCACAAAAGCAGTGTGCCATGCACTTAAAGAAATCCCGGCCGTAAATGCTGAAATCGATGGCACAGACCTGGTTTATAAAAACTTCTGCCACATCGGTGTGGCAGTGGGTACGCCAAAAGGTCTTGTTGTGCCTGTTGTGCGTGACGCAGACGACATGTCTATTGCTGAAGTTGAGCAAGAGATTGGCCGTTTAGGTCGTGCAGCGCGTGATGGCGAACTCGGCATGGCGGATATGCAAGGCGGCACATTTACGATTTCAAATGGTGGTGTATATGGCTCGCTAATGTCATCACCGATTTTGAATGCACCGCAGTCTGGTATCTTGGGTATGCATAAGATTCAAGAACGTCCAATGGCAATTGGTGGTCAGGTTGTGATCCGTCCGATGATGTATTTGGCATTGTCATATGATCACCGTATTGTTGACGGTAAAGAAGCTGTGACATTCTTGGTTCGCGTTAAAGAAAGCCTTGAAGATCCAGAGCGTTTGGTTCTTGATCTCTAAGTTGATTGAGTAAAAAATATGGTTCTACACAAGAAGCTAAAACTCATTTCATCTTTATCGGTGATGATGCTTCTTGTGGGGCCGGCTCAAGCTGCAAGTGCGGTGTGTGAACAAAGTAAAGCACGTTATATTGATCCTGAATCGGATTTGGTTTTTGCCTTTGAAGAGCAGTCAGAACAGTCTGCTTTTTTGCAAGCTTTTTCCATCGGTTCAGAGGCTGCAGAAATAAAAATTAAAGGCTTTATTACCTTGGAAGGTAACCCTTTGCGCCCGATCGCATATGCGGTTCACCAGTGTCCGGATGGCGATATAACCGGAGAAGAATTGGCTGAATGTACCATTTGGCAAGGGGTTCCTTATGGTTTGTATTCAGATGGTGCTGTTGGATTACTTCCCGATGAAGATGAGCCTGCGGTCAAGCAATTGTTACTGCCAGATTTTGCCCGATCTGTTATGTCTAAATCAATATGGAATGAATTAAATATTGATCGTGAGCCGTTTGAAGTTTTCGATCTATTAGATTGTGGAGCAAAGTAATGGCTTGGAAAGAACTCATGAGCGCAAATATCAAGCGACTTGAAAAGCTAAAAGCTGAAATGCCAGAAGCTTATGGTGCGTTTGAAGCGATGGGCAAGGCTGCAAAAAAGCCAGGCGCAATGGACGAGAAGACTAAAGAATATATTGCTTTGGCTATGTCGATTGCGACCCAGTGTGAAAGCTGCATTGCATTTCACACGCGTTCGCTCATTCGTCTTGGTGCAACACGTGATGAATTTTGCGAAGGTCTTGCGATGATTGGCTATATGGCATCAGGTCCGGGATTAACCTATGGCGCAAAAGCGCTAGAAGCTTATGATGAATTCACTGAAGGTAAATAGGATTTAAAAATGGGTTTTGAATTTTCATCATTTGAATTTCCTTGGCTTGAATTTACTGCATTGGTTATTGCGTTCGGTATTAATGCCGTTGTACCAGGGCCCGACTTTGCCATGGTTTTGCGTCAGTCTATCGTGCATGGTCGCAAGACAGCAATTCTCACCAGTCTTGGGATTTCATCTGCGATCTTAGTTCATGGAACTTACACGCTGCTTGGTATTGGACTTATTGTTAGCCAATCGCTTTTATTGTTTTCAATTTTGAAAATTGCGGGCGCGCTTTATCTGTTATATTTGGGTATTTCGACATTCAGATCAGCACCTCCAGTAAAGCCTGATTTTGAAGGTGAAAAACAAAGCGATCAACCGAGTCCTGTTAGCGCTTTTGCCATTGGGTTTTTAACCAATCTATTAAACCCAAAAGCTGTGTTATTTTTCCTTGCGCTCTTTTCTACCATTGTTAGCGCGTCCACTGTGGTTGAGGTTAAAGCGATTTATGTCGCGACAATGAGTTTTGAATTGTTTGCTTGGTATTTGCTGGTTTCAATCTTTTTCACAACACCAAATGTCCGCGGTGCTTTTTATAAAATTGGCAAATGGTTTAACCGCATTACAGGCGCAGCGCTTGTTATGCTTGCTGTTCGTGTCGCAACGTCGCGTCAATAAAGATAAGGGGTGATCGACATGACTGATAATGTTGTAATAGTGACGGGCGGAAGCCGCGGTATTGGCGCTGAAGCTGCCAAGCTTGCTGGCGCTCAAGGTTACACGGTCATTATCAATTTTGTCTCTAATCAAACAGCCGCTGATGGGGTTGTTACCAGCGTTAAAGAAAATGGTAGTAAGGCTTTTTCATTGCAGGGTGATATCCAGCACGAAGACGATGTTTTGGCATTGTTTGAATTTGCAAAATCCAAGGGCACCATTAAAGCTCTTATCAACAATGCTGGTGTCGTGGATTATCCAGCACGTTTGGATGAAATGTCGGTTGAACGTTTACAGCGTATGTTTGCCATTAATCTCACAGGCGCTTTTTTGTGCGCGCGCGAAGCCGTTAAAGCAATGTCGACAAAGCATGGTGGTCATGGCGGATCGATTGTGAATTTAAGCTCAGCGGCTGCTAAGCTCGGTGCTGGTGGTCAATATGTGGATTATGCCTCTACCAAGGGTGCTATTGATACAATGACGATTGGGCTAGCGCGCGAAGTTGCCGAAGAAGGCATTCGCGTTAATGCAGTGCGTCCGGGAATTATCGATACTGATATTCATGCTTCTGGTGGTCAGCCTGATCGCGCGCAGGAACTTACTTCCATTATCCCGATGAAGCGCCCAGGCGACGCTATTGAAGTTGCCAAGGCCATTATTTGGCTGATGTCAGATGATGCTTCTTATTCAACAGGTACAATTATTGACGTCTCTGGCGGGCGTTCGATCGTCCCTTAAACCAACCCAATTAGTATAGCCTAAGGAAAAATCTCATGTCTTCATATGATCTCGTCGTAATCGGTACAGGACCCGGTGGTTATGTTTGCGCCATCAAGGCTGCACAATTGGGTTTAAAAACAGCAGTTGTTGAAAAGCGCGCAACGCTTGGCGGTACATGCCTGAATATTGGTTGTATTCCATCAAAAGCTATGTTGCACGCTTCTGAAGTATTTGACCATGCTGGACATCAGTTCGCAGAGCTTGGTGTTGATCTTGAAACGCCGAAACTAAATCTGCCAAACATGATGAAGCACAAAGAAGCGGTTATTAAATCCAATGTGGACGGTGTCGCGTTTTTGATGAAGAAAAACAAAATCGATACCTTCACTGGCACAGGCTCAATCGCAGCTGCTGGAAAAGTGACGGTAACGGCTGATGATGGGTCAAAGCAGGATTTAGAAACAAAGAACATTGTGATTGCCACAGGTTCAGATGTGGCAGGTATTCCTGGTGTTGATGTTGATATTGACGAGAAAACAATTGTCTCATCAACTGGTGCGCTGGAGCTTGAAAAAGTACCGGGCAAAATGGTTGTTGTTGGTGGCGGTGTGATTGGTCTTGAGCTCGGCTCTGTGTGGTCACGTTTGGGCGCTGATGTCACTGTTGTTGAATATCTTGATACAGTTCTAGGCGGCATGGACAAAGATGTTTCCAAGCAGTTCAAAAAAATCATGGAAAAGCAGGGTCTGAAATTTGAGCTCGGTGCAAAAGTTACTGATGTGAAAAAAGCTGATAGCGGCGGCATGGTGACGTTTGAGCCTGTTAAAGGCGGTGATGCAAAATCAATTGGTGCAGATATCGTTCTTATTGCCACAGGCCGCAAGCCTTACACGGATAGTCTTGGTCTTAAAGAAGCAGGCGTTGCGATGGATGATCGTGGTCGCGTTGAGATCGATGATCATTTCCAAACATCGGTCAAAGGCATTTATGCAATTGGCGATGTGGTTCGTGGTGCAATGCTTGCGCATAAAGCTGAAGACGAAGGCGTGGCGGTTGCTGAAATTCTTTCAGGTCAAGCTGGTCACGTAAACTACGATGTTATTCCAGGTGTTGTGTACACTCAGCCAGAAGTTGCTTCTGTTGGTAAAACAGAGGAAGAATTAAAAGCTGCTGGCATCGCATATCGCTCAGGGAAGTTCCCATTCTCAGCAAATGGTCGTGCACGCGCGATGCTTGCGCCTGAGGGGTTTGTTAAAGTTTTAGCTGACAAAGCAACTGATCGCGTTCTGGGTGTTCACATTATCGGGCTTGGTGCGGGTGATATGATCCATGAAGCTGCTGTGTTGATGGAATTTGGTGGTTCATCTGAAGATCTGGGCCGCACATGTCATGCACATCCAACCATGTCAGAAGCTGTGAAAGAAGCAGCAATGGCGACATTTGCAAAACCAATTCATATGTAAGGTGATCTGATGAATTTGAATATCTATCTATCGGGTGAAATTCACACATCTTGGCGTGAAGAGATTATGGATGGCTGTAAGGCTAAAAACCTTGATGTAAGCTTTTCTGCGCCGGTGACTGATCATGGCGCATCAGACGATTGCGGCGTTGCGATCTTAGGTGCGGAAGATCAAAAGTTTTGGCACGATCATAAAGGCGCGAAAATGAATGCTATTCGCACGCGCAAAGGCATTGAAGATGCTGATGTGGTTGTCGTGCGTTTTGGTGAAAAATATAAGCAGTGGAATGCTGCATTTGATGCAGGCTACGCATCTGCGCTTGGCAAGTCTATCATCGTTATTCATTCAGACGATCATCAACATGCTCTTAAAGAGGTTGATGCTGCAGCGCTTGCGGTTTGCGAAAATGCAAGTGAAGTTGTTGATATTTTACAATATGTTCTAACCAGCACATTACCTGGTTAAAGTAAAACAGATTGCGCGGGGTGCTCTATTGCACCCGCGTGATCTCAAAGCCCTGTTTACGAAGTAATTCGATGACACCTTCTTCGCCGGGAAGATGAAGCGCACCTACGGCAATAAATGCATTGCCATTATTTAAAATAGGCTCAGCCCGCTCTGCCATGAGATAGTTCCGTTCAAGAATAATCTTCGCTTCAAACGCACCAAAGTCTTCATCGGGATTTTCGTCTTGACCTAATTCTATTGCCACAGCTTTCAGCGCAGGCGTGATGAGCGCGATATTTTCTTGCAAGTATAATTGCGTCATTGTTTCGCTCACATCGGTGAGTACATCTCCCAAACGCAAGCTTTCAACCAGACCTTTGACTTGGAAATCAATAGGTAATGACGCCATTGCGGAAACCTGTTCCAAAATGGTTTCTAACCCATCCAGCTCGATACCTTGAGTTTTCGCGCGCTCAACGATTTGGAAATCCAAAATTTGATCACCGTTGGCTTTTCGTTGTTGTTCGCATTCTGGAACACTGACAAGGCTCATCACCATCCATGGTTTCATGCGCGCAACAAAACTTGCAGGTATGCCGCGTTTGTCTAATTCCGCTTCAACAAAAGACTTGTCATCATCAGTCATTGTGCTTGTCAATTTTTGACCGTTTGTGAACATGGTCAATTCAGGATTTTTCAATAATGCAGCTTGGGCTTTGAGCGGATCAAGTAAATCAAGCGTTTCAATGACAACTTTATCGGATTGATCAATGGCTAGTTTGACATTATCAGATAAGTTTAATACCCGCGGGTCGGTCACATGCATGGTGCCATAAAGCCATGAAGGCTTTTGCCCTTCTTTGGAAATTTTCCAAAAAAGACCTTGCCCATTTGGCGTATTTGAAGCTTCCAACTTTGCATCAACTAGGGCTTGAGCAGGTAATTGATCAATGAGATTGTTACCAATGCAAGATTTATCCAGCTCATCTGATTGTACTTGTTCCACAGCAAACATTGTGAAAATGACAAAGCTGATGAGGGCCAGAACGTGGAGCCCAATAGCAACCGTCTGATCAAGGTGTTCGTTTAAAAATTTGCGCCAAGTAATAGTTTTGGTCAACGTGAGCATCCCTAAATTGATATCTTGCGAGGATATTATCCCAAACATGCCACAAAATTAGTAAATGGATGAGTGCCAAGCGCATTTATGGTTTTCAACTTATTAACGCTGAGCTTTTGCATTCCAACTATGGAAAATTGGTTCAGGCCCGCGGATGCGCTTTATTATAGATATCAAGCAATCTGGCGGTATCCACGCCTGTATAAATTTGCGTTGTCGATAGGCTTGCATGCCCGAGTAATTCTTGGATGGTTCGTAAATCTCCACCGCCTGCTAACAAGTGGGTTGCAAAGGAATGGCGCAAGGCGTGGGGGGTTGCTGTATCGGGTAAATTTAGCGCTGAACGCAGCTTCTTCATATCGCGCTGGATGATGGCCGCATGCAATTTTCCACCACGTGCGCCTCGGAAAAGCAGTTCGCTTTTATCCAGCTGAAAAGGACATAAGTCGATGTAAGTTTCAATGGCCTCAATCGCGACCGGAAGGATGGGAACAATTCTTGATTTTCCCCCTTTACCCTGAATGCGCAAAGTATCGGTTTTGCTACCAATTTCACCACGCATTAAGTTAAGCGCTTCTGAAATGCGCAAGCCACATCCGTAAAGAAGCACCATGACGGCTGTATTGCGCGCGGCTAACCAAGGCTCGTCGATCATTTGTAGATCTTGATTGGTAACGCGGATAGCATCTTGTGCGGTGAGTGGTTTGGGCAGTGATTTAGGTTGCTTGGGAGATCTGACGGCTCTTGCGCCTGAGGCATTGGCAAGGCCTTTTTTCTCCAAATATCTTAGGAAGGAGCGAACACCTGCCAAGCCGCGGCCCAATGTGCGCGCTCCAGCGCCATCACGTCGACGGGAGGCTAAGAACCCACGTAAATCAGCCGGGCGAGTATCAGCTAGGTCTTTAATACAAGGTGGTTTTGCCAAATAATCTGTCATGAAAATGAGGAATTGACGTAAATCACGTTCATAGGCTTCAACTGTTTTATCAGACAGTCGGCGCTCAGATTCCAAATTAATCAACCAACTGGACTGTTGCTTGATTACATCTTTATGGGCAATTGTGAGATATTCAGCCATGAAATCCACTATAATTTGGGTTCAACTCTTTCAAATTTTACCGCAGATATGTTATTGCGCCGTTAAATATGGATGAAAAGACGTAATTTAGGTTTACGTCATAGTAACTACACAATTTGCTGCAATATAACGGCAAACAGCCCACAATAATTCGGGCGTTTTGAACCAAGCAGTATATGTAGATAATGGTGCAACATGTTTAAGCGCAATGAAATGACCGCTTTTGGTGGTTTGACGGAAGCTCTGCAATTATTAACATATGGCAGACCTGGCCATGTGGTGGATGAACTAATAGCGGAACGCGGAAAAGGCATTATGAGCCACCCGCTATGGCCTGTCATTCGACCTATCGCCCACACAATTTTGCATTATCGCGAAGCTATTCAATTTGCCGATGCGACTAGCCAATTATCTGGGCACGATTCTTTTGAATATATCAGCAAGATTTTGAACCTTCAGATTAATGTCTCAGGTTATGATCGTATCCCGCGACAAGGCGCATTTTTGCTTGTTAGTAATCACCCAACGGGAATTGCTGACGGTATTGCCATGTTTGACATGCTCAAGGGCGTACGCCCTGATATGATGTTTTTTGCCAATCGTGATGCAATCCGTGTGAACCCGCGTTTAAATGAGATCATCATTCCAGTTGAATGGCGCGAGGAATATAAATCACGCTTAAAAGCGCGCGAGACTTTGCAGCTTACGTCTCAAACCTTCAAGCAAGATAAGGCGGGAATTTTGTTCCCATCTGGTCGTATTGCTTATTGGGACAATGAAAAAGGTAAACTTGCCGAGCGCGAATGGAAGCCATCTGTGTATTCCATGGCGCGGAAGTATAATTTGCCAATTCTGCCAGTGAATATGAGTTCTCGTAATTCCGGGCTATTTTATTTCTTGTCGAAATATTCAGCTGAATTGCGCGATATCACGGTTTTTCATGAATTGCTGAATAAGAAGAATAAGATCTTTAATTTCAAAATTGGCAATATTATCATGCCAGACGAGTTAGGCAATGATATGAATGCTGCGACTAAAGCTCTTGAGGATCATACGGTTCATGGTCTTGTTGATGATTTGGACCGAGATTTTGATCTTGGTTTTCAGCATGACCTCAGTAAAAAATATTCAGCGGCATTTTAATATATTTTACAGATGACAAAGAAAAACCGGCGTTTGGAGTAAACGCCGGTTTTTTTATTTTGTGTGTTCGTCAGACTAGCTGCTAAGTTTAACCAATTGATTGGCCGGTTTTAGCCCAGTCAGCCATAAATGCGTCCAAACCTTTGTCTGTCAAAGGATGCTTTACAAGCGCTTTAAGTGTTGCAGGCGGAGCGGTGATAACATCTGCACCAATCAGCGCTGCATCTTTAACGTGGTTTACTGTGCGAACAGAAGCCGCCAAAATCTCAGTTTGGAAATCGAAATTGTCATAGATCTGACGGATCTCAGCAATGAGTTCCATACCGTCTAGGCTGATGTCATCCAAGCGGCCGATAAACGGTGAGATAAATGTTGCGCCTGCTTTTGCTGCAAGCAATGCTTGGTTTGCAGAAAAACACAAAGTGACATTTGTTTGGTGCCCATCACCTGTAAGCGCTTTACAAGCTTTTAAGCCGTCAAGCGTTAGAGGTAGTTTGATGCAGATATTGTCTGCGATCTTGGCAAGTACTTCTGCTTCTTTAAGCATTTCGCTATATTCCATTGCCGTGACTTCAGCAGACACAGGACCTTCTACAATAGAACAGATTTCTTTAGTTACTTCGATGATGTCACGACCAGATTTCATGATCAGGGAAGGGTTAGTTGTCACACCATCCAACAGACCCAGATCATTAATTTCTCTGATATCGTCTACATTGGCTGTATCGACAAAAAATTTCATAATTGAACTCCGAATTTATCAAGCTGATGGTAAAAACCATCATTTTTAGTGGGCGCAGCTTTTCTTTAGACTAATCTGGGGGCAAGGTCACGTCCTAATGATGAATGATTCGCAAAACCTATTATTTGAAGAAGTTCAACCGCGCTCGGTTCCTGTTTTGGTGCCAATGCCGGTTGATCGACCTTTTACCTATGCTGTGCCAGATGGGGTTGAAGTGGAACCCGGTTCGATTGTGCAGGTGCCACTTGGCCCGCGCAAAGTTATTGGCGTTGTTTGGGATGGTGAAACCGATCAGGTTGATGCGAAAAAACTAAAATCCATTAGCGAGGTTTTTGATTGCCCACCGCTTAGTCATTCCATGCGAAAATTCATTGATTGGATTGCTAATTATACAATCTCACCACCTGGTTTGGTTGCGCGCATGGCTCTAAGAGCCCCGGCTGCATTTGATCCAGAACCCATGATACCTGCATTGCGTAATACCGGGCAAAAGCCTGAACGATTGACCGATGCGCGAAGACGCGTTTTAGAACATAGCTCTGATGGTATGGCGTGGAGTAAATCGGGTCTAGCGCATGCTGCGGGGGTGACGCCGAGCGTAATTGATGGATTGAGCAAACAGGGCGTGTTTGAAACTATCATGTTGCCAGCTCCGCCCGTTGTGGCAAAGCCTGATCCTGAATATGGTCGCACGGATTTAAGCGATGAGCAGATATCAGGTGCTGATGATCTTGTTGAAATTATATCCGATGAGGGGTTTCATTCTATCTTGCTTGATGGGGTAACGGGTTCGGGAAAGACAGAGGTTTATTTTGAGGCAATCGCGAAGGTTCTAGATCGCGGTCAGCAAGTGCTTATCTTGTTGCCAGAAATCGCGCTGACAGCATCGTTTTTAAAACGCTTTGAAGACAGATTTGGTGCGCCACCTGGTGAATGGCATTCAGATGTTGCGCCAAAAAATCGCGAACGGGTGTGGCGACAAGTCATTGATGGACAAGTGCGCGTGGTTGCTGGTGCGCGTAGTGCATTGTTCTTACCGTTTGAAAATTTGGGTTTGATCGTTGTCGATGAAGAGCATGACCCCGCCTATAAGCAGCAGGATCGTGTATTTTATCATGCGCGTGATATGGCTGTTGTGAGAGCGCAACTCAACAATATCCCTATTATTTTGGCGTCAGCGACACCATCTTTGGAAACGCATGTAAATGCAGAACAAGGGCGTTACGAGCGCATTGTTTTATCAAAACGATTTTCCGATGCTGCGCTGCCAGATCTCTCCCTTGTGGACTTGCGTAAAACACCGCCCAAACGCGGTGGATTTATCTCACCAGTTTTGATTGATGCTGTTCGCAAAACACTCGAGCGTGAAGAGCAGGCGCTAATGTTTTTGAACCGCCGTGGCTATGCGCCTTTAACATTATGCCGAGTTTGCGGACATAGATTTCAATGTCCAAATTGTTCAACTTGGTTGGTAGAGCACAGATTTAGAGGCCAAATACAATGCCACCATTGTGGCTATCATGAACCTGTTCATGAATCTTGCCCTGAATGCGGAACCTTTGATCATTTGGTTGCATGTGGTCCGGGTGTTGAGCGCATTGCAGAAGAGATGGATCAACATTTCCCTTATGCACGTGTGATTGTGTTGTCATCGGATATGATGGGTGGGTCCAAACGATTGCGACTTGAATTGGACGCAATTGCCAAAGGTGAGGCTGATATTATTATCGGAACACAATTGGTCGCAAAAGGTCATAATTTCCCGCTGATGACACTTGTTGGCGTTGTGGATGCTGATCTTGGTCTTTCAAATGGTGATCCGCGCGCTGCGGAACGCACCTATCAATTGTTATCGCAAGTGACAGGACGTGCGGGGCGTACTGGACGTAAAAGCTCAGGGCTCATTCAAACCTATCAGCCTGAGCACCCGGTTATGCAGGCACTTGTTTCAGGCGATGGTGATCTATTTTATGAACGTGAAACAATCGAGCGTGAGCGCGCTAATCTGCCACCTTTTGGTCGGTTGGCTTCAATTATCATTTCAGCCGCTAACCGCCCTGAAGCTGAGGTTCATGGCAAAGCTTTGCGAAATTCAGCGCCATCTGGTTCTCCTTTTAATTTGCTCGGCCCTGCGGATGCACCGCTCGCCTTGGTGCGCGGAAGACACAGAATGCGGCTGCTTATTCATGGGCCTAAGGGTGCTGATATTCAAAAATATATCCGACAGATGTTTGAAAGTGGTCCGAAAGAACGAGGATCTCTTCGCATTCAAATTGATATTGATCCGCAGAGTTTTCTTTAATCTGTTCTTGGTGTATTGCCGTAAACAGAAATACAAAAACGCTTTTAGGACCAGATAATATGATCGACTTTTACTTTCCAACATCAACAGGTGAGTGGTTTGCTTTTGCATCAGCGATTGTGACAATTGGTTTTGGTGTATTGCTTTTGGTCATGCCGCGTTTGTCGTTGAAGATATTGCGATTAAAAACATTTGATGATGTGCCGTCAGCGGTGTCAGAATCGCGTGCAACAATGGCGGGGTTTTATCTTGGTGTTGGGTTTTGTTGTATTTTATTGGCACAACCGCTTTTATACCTAGCATTGGGCGTAAGCTGGATAATCACGGCTTGTGGGCGGATTGTCTCAATGGCGCTCGATGGGGGAAATACTAAGTACAATTGGATATCCTGGCCTATCGAAGCTTTGCTGGGCATTTTACCGACATTATATGTTTTTGGTGTAATTTAGAAAAACGTATATATATCAAATAGATATGCTTATTTAATGTCTTGGGTGCGGCGTTTCATCTCACATTGTTTCAATTTTGGTGCCTCACGTGTGTTGCCTGTCATAAAATCCTATGCTAGTTACCCGCAAAATATGGAAAACATGTGGGGAAAATTCTCATGTATTTCATTAAAATCGTAAATCATTAAGCCGATATCACTTGGAGCCCTTCCAAATTTGATATTGCTTGACCAGAACAGAGAAAATTGCCCGTGGCTGACAGTTCCAATCTCATTTCCGGTGTTGCAGAACGATACGCGTCGTCGCTGTTTGAACTTGCTCTTGAAGCAAAATCCATTGATAAAGTTGGCAAAGAGCTAGCAAGCTTTGAAGCCATGATCGAAGGAAGCGACGATCTAAAACGACTAATTGAAAGCCCAGTGTTTTCAGCTGAAGATCAGTATAACGCTGTTTCAGCTTTGGCCAAAAAGGCTAAAATCTCCGGTTTGACCGGAAACTTCCTAAATGTTGTTGCGCAAAACAGACGCTTGTTCGTGCTCCCTGCAATTGCTCAGGGCTATCGTGAGTTGGTCGCGCGTCATCGTGGGGAAGTAACTGCCGATGTGACTTCAGCTCATGAGTTGAACGCAACGCAGACAAAAGAATTGCAGGCTGCGCTGAAAAGTGTGACTGGCAAAACTGTAGCGGTCAAACTTACCGTTGATCCGTCGCTTCTCGGCGGTCTTATAGTTAAAATTGGTTCGCGCCAGATTGATACATCTTTGCGAACTAAACTTTCCACCCTTAAGCTCTCATTGAAAGAGGTTGGCTGATGGACATCCGTGCCGCGGAAATTTCCGCAATCCTAAAAGATCAAATTAAAAATTTCGGCAAAGAGGCAGAAGTCTCTGAAGTCGGTCAAGTGTTGTCAGTGGGCGATGGTATCGCTCGTGTGTATGGACTTGATAACGTTCAGGCTGGTGAGATGGTCGAATTCCCTGGTGGTATTCGTGGCATGGCACTTAACCTTGAAGCCGACAATGTTGGTGTTGTTATCTTTGGTTCCGACCGTGACATTAAAGAAGGCGACGTTGTAAAACGTACAGGCGCTATTGTGGATGTGCCTGTTGGTCCTGAAATGCTCGGCCGCGTGGTTGATGCTTTGGGTAACCCAATTGATGGTAAAGGCCCGATCAAAGCTAAAAAACGTGCTCGTGTGGATGTTAAAGCGCCTGGTATTATGCCGCGTAAATCTGTGCATGAGCCAATGGCGACTGGTTTGAAATCAATTGATGCTTTGATCCCAGTTGGTCGTGGTCAGCGTGAGCTTGTTATTGGTGATCGCCAAACAGGTAAAACAGCGATCCTTCTTGATACGTTCCTTAATCAAAAGCCAGCACATGATGCAGATAACGAAGCTGACAAGCTTTACTGCGTATATGTTGCGGTTGGTCAGAAGCGTTCAACTGTTGCTCAGTTCGTTAAGGTTCTTGAAGATCGTGGCGCGCTTGAATATTCAATCGTGATCGCAGCGACCGCGTCAGATCCTGCTCCAATGCAGTTCTTGGCGCCGTTCTCTGCTTGTACAATGGGCGAATACTTCCGTGATAATGGTCAACATGCATTGATCGGTTACGATGATTTGTCAAAACAAGCTGTTGCTTATCGTCAAATGTCACTTCTTCTTCGTCGTCCTCCGGGCCGTGAAGCTTATCCTGGTGACGTTTTCTATCTTCACTCACGTCTTCTTGAGCGTTCAGCGAAATTGAACGAAGACAATGGTTCTGGTTCTCTAACAGCTCTACCTGTTATTGAAACTCAAGCGAATGACGTGTCAGCTTATATTCCGACAAACGTGATTTCGATTACAGATGGTCAGATCTTCTTGGAAACAGAATTGTTCTACCAAGGTATTCGTCCGGCTGTTAACGTTGGTTTGTCAGTGTCACGTGTGGGTTCATCTGCTCAAATTAAAGCGATGAAACAAGTTGCGGGTTCTATTAAAGGTGAGCTTGCTCAGTACCGTGAAATGGCTGCGTTTGCGCAGTTTGGTTCTGACTTGGATGCATCAACACAGCGTTTGCTGAACCGTGGTGCACGTTTGACAGAGCTATTGAAACAGCCTCAGTTCTCTCCGCTTAAAACGGAAGAGCAAGTTGCAGTTATCTTTGCTGGTGTGAATGGTTACCTTGATAAAATTGAAGTGAGCCAAGTTGGCGCATTTGAACAAGGTCTTCTAAGCCACATGCGCGGCGAAGGAAAAGACATTCTTGCAGCAATTGCTGATAAGAAAGCTGTCACCGATGAAATCAAAGAAAAGCTTGTAGCTGCGATTGATTCATTTGCGAAAACTTTTGCCTAATTAGGCTAAACTAAGGACGATACGGATGCCTTCTTTAAAGGATCTGAAAAACCGGATTGCCTCAGTGAAGGCGACGCAGAAGATCACCAAAGCCATGCAAATGGTGGCGGCTGCTAAACTGCGTCGTGCACAAGAAGCTGCGGAAGCTGCGCGCCCTTACTCAGAGCGCATGGCATCTGTGATGGCAAATATTTCCGGTGCAGTAAGTGGTGATGATGCGCCGCGTTTGATGGCAGGTACAGGCAAGGACGATGTCCATTTGCTTGTAGTTTGTACTGCTGAACGTGGTCTTTGTGGTGGTTTTAATACTCAAATTGCTCGATTTGCTCGCCTTCAAGTCAAGGAACTACAGAGCCAAGGTAAGGACGTTAAAATCCTTTGTGTTGGTAAAAAGGGTTATGATCAGCTCAAGCGTGAGTTCGATAGTTTAATTCTTGATCGTGTAGACTTGCGTGAGGTTAAAAACATTGGTTTTGCCAATGCTGAAGACATTGCGAACCGTATTTCGACATTGTTTAATGCTGGCGAATTCGACGTTTGCACATTGTTCTATTCAGAATTTAAATCTGTGATTTCTCAAATCCCAACAGCTCAACAGCTTATTCCTGCAAAAATCGAAGCGTCGGAAGATGATGCGCAAGGTTCTGATGCAGCTTATGACTATGAGCCTGATGCGAATGAGATCTTGGAAGACATTATTCCGCGTAACATCAAAGTTCAAATTCTCCGCGCATTGCTTGAAAATGTTGCGGGTGAAATGGGCGCTAAGATGAGCGCAATGGACAATGCGACGCGTAATGCGGGTGATATGATTGACAAATTGACGATGAGCTACAACCGCCAACGTCAAGCACAAATTACTAAAGAACTCATTGAGATTATCTCGGGTGCAGAAGCACTCTAAGTCGATATAAAGAGGTTAATAAACATGGCAAAAGCAGCGACGACAAAAGCGACCGCAGCAAAAAAAGCGCCAGCGAAACGTGCACCAGCTAAAAAAGCTGCAGCAACTAAAAAAGTTGCTGCTGGCCAAGTTGGTAAAGTTACGCAGGTTATCGGCGCGGTGGTTGACGTATCATTTGATGGTCCACTCCCAAAAATTCTAAGTGCTCTTGAAACAGAGAACGTGGGCAACCGCCTTGTTCTTGAAGTTGCTCAGCACTTGGGTGAAAACACGGTTCGTACAATTGCGATGGATTCCACAGAAGGTCTTGTTCGTGGTCAGGAAGTGACTGATACGGGCGAAGCCATCATGGTCCCAGTTGGTGATGAAACACTTGGTCGTATTTTGAACGTGATCGGTGAGCCAGTGGATGATGCTGGCCCTGTTAAGACAAAAGCTCGTCGTGGTATTCACCAAGAAGCACCTGATTTCTCTGAGCAGTCTACAGAAGCTGAAATTCTTGTAACTGGTATTAAAGTTGTTGATTTGCTAGCGCCATACGCACGTGGTGGTAAAATTGGCCTCTTTGGTGGTGCTGGTGTGGGTAAAACAGTTCTTATTCAAGAGTTGATCAACAACATCGCGAAAGCACACGGTGGTTACTCAGTGTTTGCTGGTGTTGGTGAGCGTACTCGTGAGGGTAACGATCTTTACCATGAGATGATTGAATCAGGCGTGAACGTTGAAGGCGGCGGCGAAGGTTCTAAATGTTCTCTCGTGTTTGGTCAGATGAACGAACCTCCAGGTGCGCGTGCTCGTGTTGCTCTAACTGGTCTAACTATTGCGGAACACTTCCGTGATGAAGGTCAGGACGTGTTGTTCTTCGTTGATAACATCTTCCGCTTTACACAAGCTGGTTCTGAAATGTCAGCGCTACTTGGCCGTATTCCATCTGCGGTGGGTTATCAGCCAACATTGTCAACTGACATGGGCGCCATGCAAGAGCGTATTACGACAACGACAAAAGGTTCGATTACTTCTGTGCAAGCCGTTTATGTGCCTGCCGATGATTTGACCGATCCGGCGCCTGCATCAACATTTGCTCACTTGGATGCGCAAACAGTGTTGAACCGTGCGATTTCTGAAAAAGGTATCTACCCTGCGGTGGATCCACTCGATTCAAACTCTCGTATGCTTGATCCACAAATCGTTGGTGAAGAGCACTATGCAGTTGCTCGTTCTGTTCAGGAAATCCTACAGCGTTATAAATCTTTGCAAGACATCATTGCCATTTTGGGTATGGATGAATTGTCTGAGGAAGATAAAGTAACAGTGGCACGTGCTCGTAAGGTTGAGCGCTTCTTGTCACAGCCATTCTTCGTGGCTGAAGTGTTTACTGGTTCTCCTGGCCAGTTGGTTGATCTACAAGATACAATCAATTCATTCAAAGGTTTGGTTGCTGGTGAATATGATCACCTTCCAGAAGCTGCTTTCTACATGGTTGGTGGCATCGACATGGCGATCGAAAAAGCAAAAAAATTGGCTGCTGAAGCTGCCTAATTATAGTTTGCTACGCGGAACAATGTGTTTCGCGTAGCTTAATTGTTTTAAACTTTACTCGTTTCTAATTGGACGTTTTGTCATGGCTGACACATTTACATTTGAACTCGTTTCTCCTGAAAAGCTTTTGCTTTCTGCTCAAGTCAACTCAGTTGTACTTCCTGGTTCTGAGGGTGAAATGACTGTAATGGCAAACCATGCGCCGACAATGAGCACAGTTAAGCCTGGTGTTGTTACTGTTGAAGGTACAGATGGTTCTAGCAAGTATGTCGTATTTGGCGGATTTGCTGATATCGTTCCAACTGGTTGCACACTTTTAGCTGAAGCTGCTGTTGCTGTTGATGCATTGGAAGCTGATGAGCTTGATAATCGTATCAAAGCTGCGAATGATGCTGCAGAAGCGGCTGTAGTTGATGCTGATAAAACGAGATTGTCTGCATTTGCGGCACAGCTTGAAGATCTCAAAGCTGCGATCTAGTTTTCTAAAAGATTATATTTTCAATTAAAAAAGCCTCCGATATAGGAGGCTTTTTTAGTTTTATGCGAAGGCTTTATGTAGCCTTGTGACTGCTTCTTGTACGCGTGAACGTGGCATGCCGATGTTAAACCGCATGAAGTTTTCACCGCCCTTACCAAATGTTGTCCCGTGACTTGCTGCAATTTCTGCCACATCCTGAATGCGTTCAGCGATATACATTGGGCTAAGGTCAGTTTCAGTAAAATCGACCCAAGAGAGATAGGTTGATTGCAAACTCATCGATTGCGCTCCCTTAATCTCATTAATGCCTTCATCAAAGATACGCGCATTTTCATCAATGTAGCGCATAAGCGCACCAACCCAATAAGCCCCATCAGGAGAATATACAGCTTCGGTCATATGCAAGCCAAAGGCATTGGCGGATGTGCCCGTTGCTTTCATCGTCTTGGCAAATGTTGCACGAAGTTTCTTATCTTCAATTATGACATTACCTGTGTGACAACCGGCGATATTGAATGTCTTGGTAGGGGCTGTCATCATAATTAACCTGTCGGCAATGTCTTTATCGACTTTCGCCATAGGGATATGCATTTGTCCTGGCATAATCAAATCATGATGGATCTCGTCAGATACGATTTTTAGATTATGTTTGATGGCAAAATCTGCTAACGCTTCAAGCTCTTGACGCATCCACACGGTTCCACCCGGATTATGTGGTGAGCACAATATGAGCATCGTTTCTTTGCCAGTTAATAATTTTTCATATGCGTCGAAATCAAATACGTATCGGCCGTTTTCAATTACGAGCGGACATTCAGTCACCGTTCTGTCAGCAGCTTGGATTACGCGCGCAAAAGCATGGTAAACGGGGGTAAATAGAACAACACCATCATGTTTTTCCGTGAATGCCTCTACACAAAGAGCGGTGCCATTGACGAGACCGTTAGTTGAGAAAATCCATTCTGATTTTATAGCCCAGTTATGACATTCTTTCATCCACCACATGATGGAGGATTTATAATCTGCATCATCACCGAAATAACCATAGATACCGTGATCGGCCATGCGTTTGATAGCATCCGTTGCGCAGAGTGGTGGTTTGAAATCCATATCGGCAACCCACATGGCTAACCCCTTTTCAGGAGACACACCATAGTTAGTTTCCATTGAATCCCATTTATCTGAATGGGTACCTACGCGATTGATGATTTCGTCAAAGTCGCCGATTTGCCCGCTAAATTCTTTCATTTACTGTCCCGCCCATTCAGAGAATTCATTTACTACGTCCTCGTACAACTTTCGTTTGAACGGAACAATGAGTTTTGGCAATTCATCCATTGGTTTCCATGCCCATTCCTCAAATTCAGCCTTTTCACCCGTAACTGGCGGATTAACTTGTATTTCGTTTTCATTTCCAATGAAACGATACACAAACCATTTTTGTTTTTGACCACGATATTTACCCTTAAGGCCTACGCCGATGAGATCATCTGGTAAGTCATAAGTTAGCCAGTCTTGAGATTCTGCGATAAATTCAACGCTTTTCATACCAGTTTCTTCATAAAGCTCTCGCAATGATGCTGGTTCTGGATCTTCACCTTTGTCTATGCCGCCTTGAGGCATCTGCCACTTGAATGGTTCATCCTTATATTCATCACGATCATTATTTGAAATTCTTTTCCCAGCCCAGACCAAACCATCTAAGTTTAACACCATAATGCCAACACATGGGCGGTAGGGGAGGTCTTCAGCTTTTATCTTTTTAACCATCATATCTCGTTTAAAATTATCTTGAGTTTGGATTAGTCGCGAGTGCAGACAATCCAACGATTTCAATTCCGCGTGCTTTAGCTTCGTTACTCCATTCGGCGATCGCATCAACACTATCGGTAAATGCTGTAGCTGTTCCTACCGCGGTTCCATTCCGTCTCGCTATGCGTTCTAAATCATCCAGCTTTTGCAATATCTGACCTTTGTCCGCTTTAACGTCCAGTGTTAGATCAGCGGCGACAAAAGGAATGCCGAGCGTTTTGGTAAATGTTTCAGCTAGTGATCGAGAGGATGTACCATCGTCAAAAAATAAAATACCGCGCCTTGCGATATCCCTCATGACTGGTTCAAGAGATTCAGGGTCTGATAAAAACCTACCACCCATAAAATTACCGATACCAGTGTAATTGGTAATACGGCCCATCGCCTCGTGAAGCAGATTTAAATTTGACACAGGATCATTTGAAGTCACCAGTGTTCCGCGTCCAGGATTGTTGTTGGGATAATCGAAAGGTTCGAAAGGAACTTGTAAGACGATTTCATGTCCATTACGACGTGCAGATTGCATCCAGCGTTGCAAGCTGTTGCCATTACCTGCAAAGCCAAGCGTGATATCCTCTGGAAGCGTATCGATCGCGTAGTTTGAACCGGTTTGGCTCAATCCAAGACCGCCTACAACAATGGCTATGCGCACACCGCGAGTGCCAGACCAAGGCCTTGCATAAATATCAAATGCGCGTTCACCGTTTTGTCCGTAAACGGGTAAGCGTCCAAACTCTGTATCCTCGGTAATTTTTGGGTCTGGAAGATGGGCTAAATGTGGATCTTGGCCACGTTGATCAGGTGCATCTAGCAATACAGCACCATCGTTGTCACGAACACTTGGTGTTATTTTTGTAACTCTTAATCCATCGGGTGTCGTTATGGTTTCAATATTACCACCGGAGTTACCCGCTTGCCGGTCGATAATGCCAGGCTGGATTTGTTCAGTATTTTGCGCATTGTTTAGCGTAATATCTTCACGTTGTTGAGCAGTGTTGATGTCAGCATCAGATGCAATTTCGGATTCTGATGTGTCATTTGTAGCGACAACTAATTTCTGTTCTAGTGGATCTTCGTGAAAGGCTGCAAAGCTGGCGCCTGCAATGATTGTAACAACAGCAAAACCTGCCAACCATTTGTATTGGTTGGCAGGCTTATTTTTGTTTTTCGCTTTGCTCGTTGGCTTGTTATTTTGACCAAGAGGGCGATTAAGATCTGATTGCATGGGCAACAGTTTTAGTTAGCGTTGCTTGCCTGATCCTTTTGTGGTGGAAATGCATCATCTTGGATCTCGCCGCGTAGAAGTTTTAGCGCATGTCCAAGTTGCTCATCATCCTTTGGATCTGGCGGCACATAGGCAATTGAACCTGAACCTTCTTCGTCTTCTTCTTGACCTTGAATGTGGCCACGAAGTTCAGATTCGCCTGAGGCGCGCACACGACCTTGCAATTCTTCAGGGATTGGCTGATTGATCTTAATGTCAGGTTCAATGCCCTTGCCTTGGATCGAGGTGCCAGATGGCGTGTAGTAAAGCGCTGTTGTTAGGCGAAGCGCACCAAATTCTTGCAATGGGATAATTGTTTGCACAGAACCTTTACCAAACGAGCGAGTGCCCAAAATGGTTGCCCGTTTGTGATCTTGTAAAGCACCAGCAACAATTTCAGATGCAGACGCTGAACCACCATTGACCATCACAATTAGCGGTAGGCCACCTGTTAAATCGCCAGGACGGGCATTAAAACGACGACCTTCTTCTGGGTCTCTGCCACGTGTTGAAACAATTTCACCACGATCTAGGAATGCATCAGAAACGCTGATCGCTTGATCTAATAGTCCGCCCGGGTTCAAACGAAGATCTAAAACAAAACCCTTGAGCTTATCTTCACCGATTTCATCAGTGAGATTTTCAATAGCCTTTTCAAGATCCGCATATGTTTTCTCAGTAAATGAGATTACGCGGAGATAGCCAATATCGTCTTCAGCACGAGAGCGCACAGCTCTAATTGCGATAACATCACGAACCACTTCGATCTCAAGAGGCATGTCAGCACCTTGGCGAAGAATAGTTAGAATAATTGGCGTGTTAACCGGACCACGCATTTTATCAACTGCATCGGTTAAAGACAGACCGCGAACTGGTTCACCGTCAATCTCAGAAATAAAATCACCAGCTAGAACACCAGCTTTTGCAGCAGGTGTGTCATCAATTGGTGTAATAACTTTCACCAATTCATCTTCCATAGTGACTTCAATACCAAGACCACCAAATTCACCGCGGGTCTGTGTGCGCATGTCACCTGCTGCATCGGGATCTAAATAGCTTGAATGCGGATCAAGCGATGACAGCATGCCACTGATTGCGCTTTGAACGAGCTTTTTCTCATCTGGTGGTGTGACATATTCAGCGCGAATACGCTCGAACACTGAGCCAAATATAGAGATTTGTCGATAGGTATCAGATCCAGCGGCTTCAGCGGAAAGGCCTTGTGTTTTCACAAAACTGGTCGCTGCGGCACCTACAAAAATACCTAAGGCGAGAAGTGTTATTTTACGTATCATTACTTGCCCTTCCAAAAGCGATGTTTGCCCACCAGGGGGCAGAATCAATCGGTGTTTGATCTTTTCTAAGTTCAATGTAAAGCGTTGGCTTGCCCGACGCTAGTGTTAAAGCGCTATTATTGGTAAAGCTTTCGCGACCCATTGTAGCGATTGGTTCACCGGAAATAACGAATTGTCCTTGGGTGACTTTCAGTTGGTCCAACCCCGCCATAACGATATGATAACCCTCACCAGCATTTAAGATGATAATGTTTTCATAGGTTCTAAAAGGACCTGCATAAGTGATCCAGCCATCAACGGGTGCAAGCACCCGATCATTTTCGGTTGCTGAGATTAGCATTCCGCGCAGGGTTTGACCTGAATTATCTTTATCGCCAAAACGTTTTTCAACCGCGCCATTAATGGGGAATTGCAGCGTTGATTGCAGAGCTGCAAATGAATATGCGGGCATTAAGCGTTCCTGATTAGGGAGCATTCTAGCTTCAGCCAATTCTTTTGCACGAGCTAATTGCTCCGCTGCCTTTTTTTGCCGTTCAATCTTGTCAAGTCTCGCAATTTCTGCGGCTTCACGAATAGATGTGATTTCCGTAGTTAAAGCTGCGACAACTGTCTTTAACTCCGAGGATTTGTCTTCGAGTTCATTGGCGCGCTTTCGCTCTTTTTCAAGTTGGGTAAGACTTGCAATATTAAGCGCTGCTTTTTCCTTGATCAGGGCTGTGAGCTCTTCTTGTTCTTTGAAGCTTTTGTCCAAATCAGCAGCAAGTTGTGTGCGTTCAGAGGTGATTTCGGTGCGAATATCCGCAAGCTCTTGCAAATCCGTAAGTAGTTTTTGAGTTTCAGAGCGAATTTCAGGTACAACTGCGCCAAGTAAGATTGCGCTTCTGACTGATGATAGTGCATCTTCTGGGGAAACCAATAGCGCAGGTGGCGGATTGGAACCCAGTCTTTGTAATGCAGCTAATACTTCCGCAAGCACGTTATTGCGTTCGCGAAGAGAGCTTTTAACAATGGCTTCGCGGTCTTCAAGCTCGGTGAGTTTTTCCTCACCCGTGACGATCCGCTCATCCAATATATTTTGGCGTTGTTCAGCGGTACTTAATTTGGTTTCTAGCGCATCACGATCTTTTTTAAGGGACTGAATGTCATTTTCAAGACGTTTTAACGTCGATGTAATTTGCACCGTTTCACTTTGCAGCGCATTTAATTCAGCTTCGGTTTGCGTACGATTTTGTTCTAAGGATTTGGTTGGATCCTCACCGTTTAACGTGCCAGTATCTTGCGCGAAGGATATGCTCGCGGTTCCCATAAACGCAGCAAAGCCGATTGCAGTTTTTAGATATTTGGTCGCTTTCAAATTCATGAGCGTTGTTGATCGAACCTTATTCAAGTGGTTTATCGTAATATACTCAAATTACTGGATTATTGTCATCTCACAAACTTGTGTTTGCAATGGGGCATTGGTGGATAAGCCGAAACAGATTATTTCCTAAATACGATGATATGGGTGTCCTGAAAGAATTGTAACCGCGCGGTAAAGCTGCTCAGCCAACATGAAGCGTGCCATTTGGTGTGGCCAAGTCATTTTACCAAAGGACAGCGTTTTGTATGCCTTCTGGCGTGATGCATCTGCATGTCCATCTGCGCCGCCGATTGCAAATATTACATCTCGATCACCATTATCACGCATATTTGCGAGCATTTTTGAAAATTTATATGAGGAAATGGTTTCGCCAGCCTCATCCAAAATGATCAATTTTGCGTTGTCGGGTATCGCTTTATTGAGCAGTGCAGCCTCATCGGATTTTCGCGTATTTGCGTTTGACGCGCGACTTTCGGTGACTTCGGTCATTTTGCCAAACTCGAGGCCGATCGCAGGACCGGACTTTGACAATCGATCCAGATATCTTTTGGTAAGTTCGCTCTCTGGCCCAGATTTTAATTTGCCTACAGCAAAAAGATGAATGCGCATAATCGCCAATCTTAAATGTAAGTGCAGATTAAGGCGTCAAACGTCTTTTCTGGCCAATTGGTCAGCTGTTTCTGCCAGTGAAATGGAGCTGGTTTTTTTGCTCCATCATGCCTTTTCAGAGGTCGATAAATCAGGCCACTATTGACTAGTGTACGACCTGGTCATCTGTTTCTGGTGTCATCCACATTTTTTCAATATTATAAAAATCACGGATTTCCGGGCGGAAGATGTGAATAATAATATCTCCACAATCCATCAAGACCCAATCGCCTGCGTTTTGCCCCTCAATACGAGGTGAAGCAGAACCTGCGCCTTTGATATCTTTGATAAGTTGATCGCAAATAGCGGAAACATGGCGGTTTGAACGTCCGGATGTCACAATCATGTAATCGCCAATTGACGACTTTCCGGAAATATCAATTGAAATTGTATCTTCTGCTTTGGCTTCTTCCAAACAGTCTAATACAGTTTTTAAGGTCTCCTTCATGGCATTTTCGCCCGAGTTCTGACCTGATGACAGTGCATTATCAGCCCCTGTCTTTGTGTGTGCTGTTCTCAGCTTGATCCCTTTCTTCTATAAGAACACGCCTATATCGGGCAATGTTTTGAATTACCTCGACACTGGCATAATACGATTGAATGCTGTTGCGAAGCAAGTCAAATCCCCATGTCGGAGAAAGTTATTATTTAGGCTGTTTAGCCGCGTTCCTGATTGCAGTTGATGATAGCGTTGAACGCGGGCCGTGCAAAAAGGTCCAAGCAGGCGCTTTTAAAAACGGTAAACGCTTGGCATCCGTTTCATCAAGGCGGGCATTGGCAAATGTTTTTGCCATGCGTGATGACAGATAAGATAATGTAGAACCGGGTCGATCAATAACAGCAATAGGAAATTGGCCAGCAATAAATTGCCAGTTTTGCCAATGGTGAAAGTTTGCCAGATTATCAGCGCCCATTAACCAGACAAAGTTGACGCCTGTGTTTCTGCTCTTAACGAACTGAAGTGTCTCGGCGGTATATTGCAAATCATGTGCGGCTTCAAAGGCGGTAATTTTTATCTTCGGATCTTCGCAAATCTGTCGGCTTAAATTAACCCGGGTTTCTAAATCAGCTAATTCTTTATGGCTCTTGAGTGGATTGCCAGGTGTAACCATCCACCAAACTTGATCAAGCTGCAGGCGCCTTATTGCTGTTTCTGCGACCAGAACATGTCCCTCATGAGGCGGGTTGAACGAGCCACCAAATAAACCCACGCGCATGCCTTTATGTACGAGTGGCATTTTTAGAAAGTCTGGTTTGATGACTGTTGCGCTCAATTTAAAAACTTTGTCCGTTATGAAGGTCGAGTTTGGCCATTGCCATGGACGCGATATTTAAACGAAGTGAGCTGTTCAACACCAACCGGGCCACGTGCGTGCATTTTGCCTGTTGCGATGCCAATTTCAGCGCCCATGCCAAACTCGCCACCATCAGCAAATTGTGTTGATGCATTATGCAATAAAATTGCAGAATCAATTTCGTTAAAGAAACGCTCGGCAACGTTTGCATCTTCGCAAATAACAGCTTCAGTATGGTTGGACGAATATTCATTGATATGCGCAATCGCACCTGAAATGCCATCGACAGTTTTTGCTGCGATAATTTTATCAAGATATTCCGTTGACCAATCCTCAATCGTTGCTGGGATGACCGCATCAACTTGCGCGATAATGTCTTCGGTGCCGCGCACTTCACAGCCTGCTTCTCTTAGGGCATTGATGATATATGGCACAAATGAGCTATCTGCATTTTTGTCTATCAATAGCGTTTCAGCTGAACCGCAAATTCCGGTCCGGCGCATCTTTGCATTGATGACGATATCTTTTGCCATGTCCAAATTCGCCGATGCATCGACATAGATGTGACATAAACCTTCAAGATGAGCGAAAACTGGAACACGTGCTTCTGATTGCACACGTGCCACCAAGCCTTTGCCACCGCGCGGGATAATCACGTCAATGGCTCCGCTGAGACCTTTGAGCATTTCTCCCACAGCTGCGCGATCAGATGTAGGTACAATCTGAATGGCATCTATTGGAAGGTTTGCAGCTTCTAAGCCTTTAACCAGACATGCATGGATGGCACCCGATGAATGAAAGCTATCAGAACCACCGCGTAACACCACAGCGTTGCCAGCTTTTAAGCAAAGAGCTCCAGCGTCAGCTGTCACATTTGGGCGGGCTTCGTAAATCACGCCAATGGCACCAAGTGGTGTTCGAACGCGCTCAATGTTGAGACCATTTGGACGATCCCACTCTGCGATTACTTCACCAATTGGGTCTTTTAATTCGGCGATTGCGCGAATGCCATCTGCCATGGCGCGAACACGTCCATCATCTAATTTCAGGCGATCCAGCATTGCCGATGACATATTACTTGCAACAGCCTTTTCCATGTCGATAGCATTGGCATTTAAAATACCGTCAACGCTGGCTTCAATAGCTTGTGCCATACCAATGAGCGCTGCATGTTTGCGCTCTGCACTTGCTATCGCTAATGCGGGCTTTGCGGCAATGGCGCGTGCGCCAATGCCCGTCATAATTTCTTCAACAGTTTGAGTTTTTTCTAATGTATCAGACATGATTAAATCCCGTATCTTATCTTCCTATGATGCTTTTTCTTTGGCATGCATCATGACCAAAT
The DNA here is from genome assembly GCA_039986595.1 of Lentilitoribacter sp. Lineage (GTDB taxonomy): Bacteria > Pseudomonadota > Alphaproteobacteria > Rhizobiales > Rhizobiaceae > Lentilitoribacter. The sequence continues at coordinate 163,015 of JBDWQJ010000002.1, read as the reverse complement.
CATCTCGGTGCACCATGGCATTTCGCCCGGCGTAACCAAGTTTCTCTTCAATTTGTGATGTTTGTAGGCCTGCAATTGAGTGCGCTTCATCCGCATCATATCGTGAGATACCACGCGCAATTTCTTCGCCTTGGTTGCTACAGATTGATATCGTATCACCACGATAAAAATCACCTTGTACTTTGCGAACGCCAGCCGGCAATAAACTATTTCCTTTTTTAAGTGCTCGAATGGCGCCGTCATCAATTGTGAGTTTGCCAGCAGGCTCTAATTGCCCAGCAATCCAAACCGCACGCGCAGTGCGCGGGGTTCCTGATGCTGTAAACCACGAAGAGCGTGCGTCATCATCAATGGATGACAGCGGATTTGCCGTCTGGCCGGATGCGATGATCATTGAACAGCCGGCTGTTGTTGCAATTTTCGCGGCATCGATTTTTGTTCGCATGCCTCCGCGCGATAACTCTGAACCTGCATCGCCTGCCATTGCTTCAATTTCTGGTGTTATCTGTTCAATAACGTCGAGAAATTCTGCATTTGGATCTTCGTGAGGAGGGGCTGTATATAGCCCATCAATATCAGATAAAAGCACCAAAAGGTCAGCCCCGACCATGGTTGCAACTCGAGCTGCAAGTCGGTCATTATCACCATAACGAATTTCACTGGTGGCAACCGTGTCATTTTCATTGATGATCGGAATTGCGCCAAGTTCGAGTAACTCTCCAATTGTGGCGCGGGCATTTAGGTATCTGCGGCGCTCTTCTGTGTCATTTAATGTGAGCAGCACTTGGCCTGCAAAAATATTATGGTGGGATAGGCATTCGCTCCATGCGCGGGCCAACGCAATTTGGCCAACAGCAGCGCAAGCCTGGCTTTCTTCAAGTTTAAGGCGTTTATTTGTGGCTGATAATACGGTGCGGCCCATGGCAATTGCACCTGATGAGACGACAAGCACATCCGCGCCTTTTGCTTTCAGCGCTGCGATGTCATCACACAATGAGGCTAACCAATCGGATTTCAGACCGCTTTGGCGATCAACGAGCAAAGCAGAACCGATTTTGATCACGATTTTTGTGTGACCATCAACGCGTTTGCGCCCTGCGCTCATTACTCTGCCTCTTCTTTTAGGTTCTTATCGATATGTTGACGCAGGTTACGCAACATCTCTTTCATGCCAAATCCGGCAATTGAAGATATCTTTTCAACTTTTCTGCCAGCAGCTTCTTCAAGTGCTTGCATTTTTTCGTTAAGCGTTTCCTCATCCAAAATATCAGTTTGTGAAAGCGCTATAATCTCAGGTTTTTCTGCAATGCCTTTACCGTAAGCTTCAAGCTCTTTGCGCACTGTTTTATAGGCTTTGGCTACATCTTCTTCCTGTGCTGAAACCAAATGCAACATCACACGGGTTCGCTCAACATGACCTAAAAACCTATCGCCAATACCCGCACCTTCATGTGCGCCTTCGATCAAACCTGGGATATCTGCAATGATAAACTCGTACCCATCAGATGTCGCAACACCCAAATTTGGGTGAAGTGTGGTAAAAGGATAAGCGCCAATTTTTGGCCGCGCACGACTGACATTGGATAAAAATGTTGATTTTCCGGCATTAGGTAAACCAACCAAGCCAGCATCGGCGATAAGCTTGAGGCGAAGCCAGATGGTTTTTTCATCCGATGGTTGGCCAGGATTGGCATTGCGGGGAGCTTGGTTAGTTGCTGATTTAAAATGCGCGTTACCAAAGCCGCCATTACCGCCTTTTGCCAAGCGAAAGCGTTGACCTTCTTCAGTTATATCGCAGATCAGTGTTTCATTATCTTCTTCATACACTTGCGTTCCGGCGGGGACTTTCAAGACAATGTCTTCACCTTTGGCGCCGGTCCGGTTTCGACCCATGCCGTGTACACCTGTTTGGGCTTTATGGTGTTGTTGGAAACGGTAATCAATAAGCGTGTTTAAGCCATTGACAGCTTCGATCCAAACATGACCGCCATTGCCGCCGTCACCGCCATCTGGTCCGCCGAATTCGACAAACTTTTCACGGTGAAAGGAGACGCAACCAGCACCGCCAGCGCCAGACTTAATAAATACTTTTGCCTGATCTAAAAATTTCATTTGTGCTGTCCGCCAATTGGTCTGCTTTAATTAAATAGTCATATAGCCTCATATTCTGAAATGATCAAAATATGAGGCTAAAATTTATCTCAACGCGTGATATTGCTGAGAGGGATATAGATGCTTGCCTAAAAAGGCAAAAGATTAAAGCTATGTCGCTATATCTTCTTTTGCATCTGTACTTTTATATCCTTGATATGGTGCCAAGTTAATTTGGTACCATTTAATATCGATAGATTTTTGATCACCGATATTCAAAGACCCGGTTTCTTGTGGTTTAAAACCGTTTTTCTCAAGGACACGTTGTGATGCCAAATTATCAATCTCGCAGCCAGCACGTAAGATTGCAAAACGAAACTCTGGCAATACATCGCGTACAACAACGCCAACTGTTTCGCTCGCCAAACCTTTATTCCAATGTTGCTCTCCCAACCAATATCCAAATGATGGAATGACATGGTTTGGTTTTACAGAAATACTGGTCACACCCAAAAACTCGCGGGTTAAACGATCAACAATTGCGTAGCTTAAAAGTTCCAGCGGATTACTGTTTTGAGCACGTTCAACGAATTCCTGCGCATCACTAACTGTAAAAGGCTGAGGTTTGAAAAGCATCCGGTCAAGAATTTTTGGATTACCAGCAAGACTTGCCATTGGCTTAACGTGCCTTTGCGCGATCGGCTCCAGCGCTATGCGTTCCTGGTTATTTTTTATTACTTCCAACATCTTAACCTCCTTTCAATTCGGTTTTTTGTTCGATGGTTTCTGGCCAATTACGCAGTGAATCCCAAACTTTCCGTTCTAGTCTGTAAAGTTCCACCGGAACTTGTGTATCTTGTGCAAGTGAGTAGTTCATGCCAGTTCCGATGAATTGGAACCCGCTTTTTTGTAAGACACTGCGCGAGGCCATATTGCCAATTCTGCAGCGCCCAATGATTTCTTCGATCTTGCAAATTCGAAAAGCTTTATCGACGAGTGCATGCGCGGCTTCTGTGGCATAGCCTTGACCCCAATGTGGTTTGCCTAACCAATATCCAATTTCCATCCGCTCGCGCCCTTGTTTCTTTTCAATTCCGCAACAACCAATAAACTCACCCGTTTCATTGAGTGTAATGGCATAGACGCAATTTCCATTTTCCAGTTTGGCCACTTTGTTGACGAAATCTTCCGCATCCGTGCGTTTGTACGGATAAGGCATTCGAGAAAGCATTGAGGCCACGGCAATATCATTTGCCAACGTGGAAATTGCGTCTATGTCATCACAATGCGGTTTGCGCAAAGTAAGGCGAGGGGTGTCAATTTGTGTTACATTTTCTGTAACGCTTATACTGAGACCATCACTTTGGCTTATCCGTTCTTCGTATTCATCACTATATTGTTCATCTGATTGGCATTGCATTTTAAAGCCTCCTGTTAATGCAAAAAATAAAGGGAAGATGATCTCTCATCTTCCCTTTAAAACATTTGGCTTTTTTAAAATCAGCCGGGTCGATGAGACACCGGATGATTTTGAGCGTTTCCGGTTATTCCGCTGCTTCCGCCATAGGCATTACAGACACATACGTGCGTCCGTTGGCCTTTTTGCGGAACTCTACATTGCCTTGAGTAGTGGCAAAAATAGTGTGATCGCGACCAAGGCCAACACCCGTACCTGGATGCCACTTAGTGCCGCGCTGACGCAGAATAATGTTGCCTGAAATTACAGCTTCGCCGCCGAATTTTTTAACGCCTAGGCGTTTTGATTCTGAATCGCGACCGTTGCGGGATGAACCACCAGCTTTTTTATGTGCCATTTTTTATCTCCTACAATCTCGTCAATTACGCTTTAGCTAGTTCAGCTGCTTGCTCAAGCCAGTTATCACGATCGATACGGCCTTTGAAAGACAATGCGTCATCTAGTTTTTCAATGTCATCACGTGACATTGCAGCAACTTGTGCAAATGTTGTCACGCCAAGTGCGTTTAGTTTTTTCTCAAGCACTGGACCAACACCTGAGATTTTTTTCAAATCATCAGCTGGGCCTTCAGGTGCCGTGAACAATGCTGCAGGTGCAGCGTCAGCAGCTTTTGCTTTAGCTGGAGCTTTTTCAGCAGCAGCTTTTGGTGCTTCTGCTTTTGCAGCAGGCTTTTTAGCAGCAGCTTTTTTTGAAGCCTTCGCGCCATCTGTCAAAATCTCAGCGATTTTCACTGTTGTGAAATGCTGACGGTGACCGATTGTGCGGCGTGAGTTCTGACGACGACGTTTTTTGAACGCGATGATCTTGCGACCACGGCCTTGGTCAACAACTTCAGCTGTTACCATTGCGCCATCAACAGTTGGTTTGCCGATAGTCGCAGATGCGCCTTCGCCAACCATCATAACTTCTGTGAATTCGATAATGTCGCCAGCTTCGCCAGCAACACGTTCTACTTTTAGAACGTCATCAGCAGTAACGCGATATTGCTTACCACCAGTTTTAATGACTGCGAACATTTTTTTTCCTTTTAGTGTTCAGTCCAGTTCTTTTTGCTTTTGCATCTATTCATGCAGGCAAAAGACCGTCTTTTTTCAGTCTACGATCAATGATAACCTATTGTATAATAAAAGATTATCGGTTCAACTTTGATGCGATATACTGCATGCAAAGATAAACGGCACAAAATAAATTGCACCGCTTAGCTGTTCCGATACGCTCAATTAGCTGACAAGTCAAGGAATTTTGGTCGTTTGGCACTCTTATATAGAAGGGCTTTGGGCGCCTTCTGGGTGAGCAACGCAATGCTGCTATGCACAATTGTTCTTGCATTCTTAAGCGCCTGTCTATAATTAGCGTCCAAAGAGTTGATGAAAACTCATTTAAAAGGCCCGAAAGCAGTTGAGCTCCGAGGGCTTGCCCCAGCTCAGGCTTTTCGCGATCATTTTCATCTTTGTTGATCCTTTAATGTCTGACGAAACATTATAACGGTTGTTGCGCTTTATATGAAAGCAGCGCGATGCCGTTTTTACATGCGATGGATTTTCCTCCGTCGCAAAGGATTATGACATGGAAAACTTTAATTCATTTAATTTACCTGAATCTCTTCAGCACTGTCTGGACCATTTGGGATTTAACAAACCTACGCCTGTGCAACAAAAAGCCATTCCCCTTGCGCTAAAGGGTCGAGATATTTTGGGTTCTGCACAAACCGGTACTGGTAAAACAGGTGCCTTTGGTATTCCGCTGGTTGCCAAACTGATGGCAAACCCGGACGATATGGCCGTTGTTATCACGCCAACACGTGAATTGGCGTCGCAAGTTCATCAAGCTATCCAAGGGTTTTTGGGTAAGAAATCAAAAATTCTAACAGCTTTGTTGATCGGTGGTGAGCCGATGCCTAAACAGCTTAACCACTTACGACGCGACCCGCGCGTGATTGTTGGAACACCTGGCCGTATCAATGACCATCTAACGCGTAAGTCATTGCGTTTAGATCGTACAAGCTTCTTAGTGCTCGATGAAACAGACCGCATGCTGGATATGGGGTTTGCGTCTCAGATTGATAAAATCATCAAGCATATGCCAAAACAACGTCAGACATTATTGTTCTCAGCAACGCTGCCGCATAATATTGTAAACCTTTCGAAATCATACATGATCAACCCAGAGCGCGTTGCTATCGGTTCGGTGACCGATCCTGCGAAAAATATCAAGCAAGAGATTGTGCATTTAACGCAAGGGGAAAAATACCCGCGTTTGCAGGATGAGTTGAATAAGCGCGAAGGCTCAATCATCGTCTTTGTCAAAAGTAAGTACAATGCCGATAAAATGGCCAAGCGTTTGTCTAAAGAAGGCCATGAAGCTGATGCAATCCATGGTGATTTAAGGCATAATAAGCGTGAGCGTGTGATCAAAAGCTTCCACGCAAAACGCATTCGAATTTTGGTTGCAACCGATATTGCTGCTCGCGGCTTGGACATCCCGCACATTGAGCACGTGATCAATTTTGATCTGCCACAATCACCAGAGGATTACATTCACCGTATTGGCCGTACTGCGCGTGCAGGTGCTGAAGGTGAAGCATTGTGCTTTATTTCACAAGCTGATGATGAAAAATGGTATGCGATCTCAAAACTGATGAACCCGAACACCGATGTGCCACGTCCTGCGCGTAAAAAAGCCGGTGGTAAAGGCGGTGCTGGAAAGCCTGGACAAGCGAAAAGCAAGGCAAAACCGTTTAGTTTCAAGAAACATGCACGTGGTGGCAAGAAGAAAGAAGGCGGTGAAGGTGCAGATAAATCTGCTCGTCCACAGTCAACTCGACGCCGCACAAATGCACGCAAAGGCAGCGCGAAACGCGCGGCATAGCTGCATTTTAACCGAATAATCTTGTACCGTAGGACTACGGATTTTACTTCGTCAGTTCTACGGATTGATTTTCAAATGTTGCAATGCAATACATCACCCGTTATGAAGTTCTTGTAACTTCCAGGCTTGGGACAAACCCAAGGCTTGCCCGATCAATTTGATCCATCTGACGGAGATGTATTCGTGAAAATATCCAAAATTCTTGTAGCGAACCGGTCTGAAATTGCCATTCGTGTTTTTCGTGCCGCTAACGAGCTTGGCATTAAAACAGTAGCAATATGGGCTGAAGAGGACAAACTTGCCCTTCATAGGTTCAAAGCAGATGAATCTTATCAGATTGGCCGCGGTCCACATTTAGACCGTGATCTTGGCCCGATTGAAAGCTATCTTTCAATTGAAGAAGTTATTCGTGTCGCAAAACTTTCTGGTGCTGATGCAATTCACCCAGGTTATGGTCTTCTATCTGAAAGCCCAGAATTTGTTGATGCTTGTGATGAAGCAGGAATAACATTCATTGGTCCGCGTGGTGAAACCATGCGCCGTTTGGGTAATAAAGTTGCTGCGCGAAATCTTGCACTAGAAGTTGGTGTGCCGGTTGTTCCTGCAACAGACCCGCTGCCAGAAGATGTTGAAGAAGTAAAAAAGATGGCCGCTGAAATCGGCTATCCTCTTATGCTCAAAGCCTCATGGGGTGGTGGTGGCCGCGGTATGCGCGTCATTCGTTCTGAGGATGAGATTGAACGTGAATCGACAGAAGCGCGCCGCGAAGCGATTGCTGCATTTGGTAAAGGCGAGATTTACCTTGAAAAACTAGTTGAGCGTGCTCGTCACGTTGAAAGCCAGGTTCTTGGTGATACGCATGGCAATGTCGTACATTTGTTTGAGCGTGATTGCTCGGTTCAACGTCGTAACCAAAAAGTTGTCGAGCGCGCGCCTGCACCTTATTTAACTGAAGAGCAACGCCAAGAGCTTGCGACTTATTCATTGATGCTTGCAAGTTCGACGAAATATGTTGGCGCGGGTACCGTTGAATATCTAATGGATATGGATACAGGCAAGTTCTACTTTATTGAAGTAAACCCACGTATCCAGGTTGAGCACACTGTTACCGAAGAAGTAACCGGCATTGATATTGTTAAAGCTCAGATCCACATTTTGGATGGCGAAGCGATTGGAACACCTGAATCTGGTGTGCCTGCGCAAGAAGATATCAAGCTAAATGGTCACGCTTTGCAGTGCCGTATCACGACAGAAGATCCGGAGCTGAACTTTATCCCTGATTATGGCCGTATTACAGCTTATCGCGGTGCAACTGGTTTTGGTATTCGCCTTGATGGTGGTACCGCATATTCGGGTGCTGTGATCACGCGTTTTTATGACCCATTGCTTGAAAAAGTAACGGCTTGGGCACCTTCACCTGAGGAAGCGATTGCGCGTATGGATCGTGCATTGCGCGAGTTTCGTATTCGCGGTGTTGCAACCAATTTAACATTCCTTGAAGCGATTATTGGCCACGAGGAATTTAAGAACAATACCTACACAACAAAGTTCATTGATACGACGCCTGCTCTGTTTGAAGAAGTTAAACGTCAGGATCGTGCAACAAAGCTTTTGACGTATATCGCTGATGTGACCGTGAATGGTCACCCTGAAACAAAAGGTCGTCCGTTACCACAAGCAGATGCGACGCCGCCGATTGTTCCTTACACTACAAACGATATTGTTCCGGGCACGAAAGATAAATTGGACGAGTTGGGTCCTGATAAATTTGCCAAATGGATGCGAGTTCAAAAGCAAGCATTGATCACTGATACAACAATGCGCGATGGTCACCAATCTTTGTTGGCTACACGTATGCGTACGCATGATATTGCAAATATCGCAGGTACATATGCACGTGCATTACCAAACTTGTTCTCACTTGAGTGTTGGGGCGGTGCGACATTTGATGTATCCATGCGTTTCTTAACTGAAGATCCATGGGAGCGTTTGTCGCTTATCCGCGAAGCTGCGCCAAATATCTTGCTGCAGATGCTTTTGCGTGGGGCCAACGGTGTTGGTTACAAAAACTACCCTGACAATGTTGTAAAGCAGTTCGTTAAGCAAGCTGCTGATGGCGGCATTGATCTGTTCCGTGTGTTTGATTGCCTTAACTGGGTTGAAAACATGCGCGTTTCAATGGATGCGGTACGTGAGGAAAATAAGCTTTGTGAAGCAACGATCTGTTACACAGGTGATATTCTAAATTCAGCACGTCCAAAATATGACCTTAAATATTATGCTGAACTTGCTGAAGAGCTAGATAAAGCCGGTGCTCATATCATTGCGGTTAAAGATATGGCTGGTTTGTTAAAACCTAATGCTGCGAAACAATTGTTTAAAACAATTCGTGAATCTACAGATCTACCAATTCATTTCCACACGCATGATACATCAGGTATTTCAGCGGCAACTGTGCTTGCAGCAGTAGATGCAGGTGTTGATGCGGTTGACGCTGCAATGGATGCGCTGTCGGGAAATACTTCGCAACCTTGCCTTGGTTCAATTGTTGAAGCGCTTAAAGGTTCTGATCGTGATCCAAATCTTGATAGTGAATGGATCCGCCGCATTTCCTTCTATTGGGAAGCCGTGCGCGATCAATATGCGGCGTTTGAGTCTATCAGCCAAAGCCCGGCATCTGAAGTTTACCTTCACGAAATGCCAGGTGGTCAGTTTACAAATCTAAAAGAACAAGCACGTTCGCTTGGTTTGGAAACACGTTGGCATGAAGTTGCGCAAACTTATTCTGATGCGAACCAAATGTTCGGCGATATTGTAAAAGTGACACCGTCTTCGAAAGTTGTTGGCGATATGGCATTGATGATGGTGAGCCAGGATCTGACTGTCGCGGATGTTGAAAATCCAGACAAGGATGTCGCATTCCCTGAATCAGTTGTATCCATGATGCGTGGTGATTTGGGTCAACCGCCAAAAGGTTGGCCGGAAGCATTGCAGAAAAAAGTGCTTAAAGGCGAAGATGCTTATACAGTTCGTCCAGGCTCATTGCTTGAAGATGCTGATCTTGCGCAAGAGCGCGCCGACATTGAGACAAAGCTTGAGCGTTCTATCAGTGAAAACGAGTTCGCATCATATCTGATGTATCCAAAAGTGTTTACTGACTTTGCGCTTATCTCAGAAACATATGGTCCTGTTAGCACGCTTGCGACACCTGTATATTTCTACGGTCTACCTGCGGGTGAAGAAGCCTTTGTTGAAATTGAAAAAGGTAAAACACTTGTGGTGCGCAACTTAGCTGTAGGTGAAACTGATGAGAAGGGCATGGTCACAGTGTTCTTCGAATTTAACGGCCAACCTCGCCGAATTAAAGTTCCGGATCGTGCACATGGTGCATCAGGTTCTGCTGTTCGTTCAAAGGCTGAAATTGGCAATGATAACCATGTTGGCGCGCCAATGCCGGGTGTTATTTCAACCGTTGCAGTATCTGCTGGTCAAGAGATTAAGTCTGGTGATGTTCTACTTTCCATTGAAGCGATGAAAATGGAAACAGCCATTCACGCTGAAAAGGACGGCATCATGGACGAGGTTCTTGTTAAAATTGGTGACCAGATTGACGCCAAAGACTTGCTTGTGAGCTATAAAGTGTAGATCACTCTTTTTAGTTATGAAGACTTAAAAGCACCAAGCTGAACGGTTTGGTGCTTTTTTTGTGCGTTTTAGCTGGTTGGAGGATTTTGAGAAAAAGTTCTAGCTAAACAGGTTTTTATTAGGGTAGAGCATTTCCGCTTTCGACGAACGAGAAGAACTTTTTTGGCTTTGAAAGCTGTGGTGCATTTGGCCCGAGGCAGACTTATGTGGATTTTAAATTCCCTCAACGGGTACACCCTTAAGATATCAGTACAACTCAGATTTTGGAGTTATTCTTCTATTAGAATTTTCCCGCTGGAATCCGTGAAGCAATTGTTGCAGGTTTGATTTGAAGCGTGACAATCTGTGATGAAACACATCTCCGCACTACCATTTAGTTTAAGAAGCTGTTCAAATAGATCTGACATCATCAGTGCTGGATATCTGCCCCCATCGGCTCGCCTAATACGATACACTGGGTATTCAAGTGAAATTCTTGCTACAGCATGCTCCCGGCGTTGATTTCTGGGCATTTCGGCTACTTTGATTAAATCTATTTTATAACGTTCATCTGTCGCGTACCGCCAAACAGCTGAGAATCTACCATCTTGAGGACTAATAAGTTGGTCAGTGCTACTGGGTACCAAATATAAAGCTCGGCTTAAAGGCACCTCTTGGTGGCTGCGTATATCAGCAGAAGTGCACCCGTGTTCTGCGATGGCATTCATGCTATCAAATAACAACCGGATCACGGGCATATTGGCGTCCAAGTCCGTCTTATCAGCTGGAAATGATTTCCAAGCGAGCCGTTGCAATCGAAGCCCATTGTCGGCGACACCATAATACTCACACTGTTTGTTACTTAAATCGAGTGCCCAACGAAGGTCATCAATATTTAGACGATCATTGCTACGTGCCCTTTGCATGACACCTTCAAACTTCTCACCTATCTCAATCTCAAGTGACCTTGCGTCGCGGCGGTCTGACATAACAGTAAAGTATGAAGTTGCAATAATACCTGCTACACCAGTGATTAGGATCCAAAACTGCACATCTGAGAGCATTTTGTTTTTTGACATACTGAATAGATATGTATGATGAACTGTGCTTTCAAGCGTTTCAGGGATATGGAAATTGTTGGTCCGACTTCCGCATATGGCACGAGGCCTCCGTTTCCTGCAAATAAGTTTGCATCTGCTTTTGGGGATATAACGGATGTGAGATTACGCTTTTACGCGCCAGTCACTTAATATGTTCAACGAAAAAGAACGTTTGCCAAGTCTCCAATAATGGTGTTTAGCTGACAGCCAACTTCGATTTCTTGGTTACCTCAAATGAAAAAAATTCTTGGCCCGATGCCCCCTGCGCGTATTGCGGTATCTGCTTTGTTTTTGATCAATGGTATGTTGATTGGTGCCTGGGCGCCGATGATACCGACGTTTAAAGCACGTCTTGAATTAACCGAAAGTCAGGTTGGCTTGGTAATCTTGGCGTTGGGTTTCGGCTCTCTTTTAGCCATGCCTTTTGTTGGCGCATTTGTTGCAAAAAATGGCACGCGCTTGCCGATAAAATATCTCGCATTTATTTGTTCATTTGGTATCCCTTTTCTAACTTTGGTGCCTGATTTTTGGTCTGCGATTTTCGTTATGTTCTTCTTTGGTGCGACATGGGCAGGGATGGATGTTGCGATGAATTCCAACGTGATTGAGGTTGAGAAGAAACATCGTTTTCCAATCATGTCATCTTGTCATGGATTTTGGAGTATTGGTGCATTGGTTAGTGCCCTTGTTGGGGGCTTTACGCTGTCATATTTTGGTGAGATCGGTCATGGGATATTCTGGCAAATCATATTTTTGATTTTCTATTTCTATGCAATGCCGAGACTGCAGGTAAATTCTAGTTTAAATGATGAGGGTGAAAAACCAACGCTTCAATTCCCGCGCGCGATATTACCTTATCTGTTGGGCGTCGTTGCATTGTTTTCTGTGGTGCCGGAAGGCATGATCATTGATTGGAGCGCCTTGTTTTTAAACACGGAACGTGGCGTTTCTATCGCTTGGGCTGGAACAGGTTTTGCGGCAACGTCAACAGCGATGGCCATCATGCGGTTTTCAGGTGATCATTTGCGCAAACGGTTTGGCGCTGTTCAAACGCTAAGGTGTTCAGTGATTGCTGCCATTATCGGGTTCTCGCTCGTCACTTTATCAACTTCGCCAATTACGGCGGTCTTGGGGTTCTTTATCTCAGGCATCGGATTGGCTAACCTATTTCCTATCGCTATTTCAGCAGCTGGCAATGTGCCTAACATTCCGGGCGGGATTGCTGTTTCTATGGTCACAACGGTGGGGTATGGCGGCATTTTATTGGCGCCGCCGCTGTTTGGCTTTATTGCCCAAACATGGAGCTATACTGCCGTTTATGCCATCATGCCGTTTTGTCTGTTGATCGTTTTCTTCCTCGTTTGGACCGTCCGTCATGCAGATGCGCTAGCTGAAGGGGTCGCCGAAAGTGACAAATAGTCACGAAGATGAGGTTTTCGTTTCTTCAAGTTAGCCTAACGGTTGACAATCAGCTTGCAATTTACCACTTCTGGGGCAGACAACGTCGCGCTTGTCTTATTACATTTAAATGAAGGTTTCCGATGTCTGAATGTTTAGATCTAGGCCCAAGTCCTCGCAGGAATTCTGTCGCGGTTAAAGTTGGCGGAGTAACAGTTGGTGGCAATGCGCCAATTGTTGTGCAATCCATGACCAATACTGATACCGCAGATATCGATGGTACTGTTGCGCAGGTCGCAGCATTGGCAAAGTCTGGTTCTGAGCTGGTACGGATTACAGTTGATCGCGATGAAAGTGCAGCTGCGGTTCCCAAAATTCGCGAACGCTTAGAACGTTTGGGCCTAGATGTGCCGTTGATTGGGGATTTTCACTATATCGGCCATAAATTGCTTGCAGACCACCCCGCTTGTGCTGAGGCTTTAGCTAAATATCGTATTAATCCTGGTAATGTTGGTTTTAAGGCGAAAAAAGACAAACAGTTCGCACAGATTATCGAAACTGCAATTGAGCATGATAAACCCGTCCGCATTGGGGTAAACTGGGGTTCGCTAGATCAAGTGCTGCTGACACGATTGATGGATGAAAATTTGCAGAAGGGTTCACCTTTAACGGCTGATCAAGTTATGCATGAAGCGATTATTCAATCCGCTTTATTATCAGCGCAATTGGCAGAAGATGTTGGATTAGGGCGCGATAAAATTATCCTATCTGCAAAGGTATCACGCGTGCAGGATTTAATTGCGGTTTACTCGCAATTGGCAGAACGCGGTGACTATGCACTCCATTTGGGCCTCACCGAAGCTGGAATGGGCTCAAAAGGGATTGTTGCGTCATCGGCTGCACTTGGCATTGTCTTACAACAAGGTATTGGTGATACGGTCCGTATTTCATTGACCCCAGAACCGGGCGGTGATCGTACGCGTGAAGTACAGGTGGCACAAGAATTATTGCAAGTTATGGGCTTCCGTCAATTTGTCCCTGTTGTGGCAGCGTGTCCTGGATGTGGCCGAACAACGTCCACAGTCTTCCAAGAGCTTGCGCAAAAAATCGAGGGTGATTTACGCGAAAATATGCCGGTATGGCGTGAGAAATATCCCGGCGTTGAAAACCTGCAGGTCGCTGTCATGGGCTGTATTGTTAACGGTCCTGGTGAATCAAAACACGCCAATATTGGTATTTCTCTGCCAGGTACTGGGGAAACACCTGCAGCGCCAGTATTCATTGACGGTGAAAAAGCAACAACGTTACGCGGCGAGAATATTGCTGATGATTTTCAGGTGTTGGTTAAACAATATATCGAAGAGCACTATCAATAAAATAGCGATTTTGCTCATAGCGCAGAGCTAAAGACTTTGTGCAAAAACACCTTAAGCCATGCAAGCAGTTCACGGTCGTATAATAGACGACCTTTAAGATGTTGTGGACCATCTTGTGCGCCAGGCAATTCAAACCGCTCTTCGGCTTTGACCACCCAACGATGCATCATTGCAAGTGTTAGCTCCGCATGAAATTGGACCGCCCAAGCATTTTCACCATAACGAAATGCTTGGTTTGGGTAGTCTTTTGATCCAGCTAAATGAACGGCGCCATCCGGTAATTCAAAGCCTTCTCGGTGGAACTGATAAACCATCTCTGGCCATTCCATCAAATCTTGACCTGCTTTTGAAGCCTGCAAGGGATACCAGCCAATTTCAACCAAATTATCTGGATGCGAATAAACGCGTTTGCCCAGATGTTTCACCAGCATTTGTGCACCCAAACATATACCTAAAAATGGCTTGTTTTCTTTAAGTGGGATGTCCAGCCAATTAATCTCGCGGCCAACATATTCAAAATCATCATTGGCGCTCATAGGGCCACCAAAAACCACAGCACCCGCATGTTCTTTTAATGTGGTTGGAAGTTGATCACCTAATGGCGGTGTTCTGATGTCCAGTTCAAATCCCATTTTGACCAATAATTGTCCAACACGGCCAGGTGTTGATGTTGCTTGATGTAAGACAACAAGAATTTTTGGTCTGGAACTTAGTGATAGATCGATCATAAAATTTATTTGTGCTCAGATTCAATACGTTGACGTGCGAGCACTCGCTCACGTGAGGACACACCCAAGAGATCAGATATACGCCAGATCACATGATCTTCCAACTCGTGGCGATGGCCATCAGCATACGCTAGATCCCATAGGATTTCGATTAGGTCAATTTTTTGTTTTTCATCCAATTTTACTTTTAACACGCTGGTGAATGAATAAAGATCAACAGCATCTTTGTCTGCAGCTTGTCCGGCACGATAAAGTAGAATGGCTTCATCCACGCTGATGTCAAATTCAGAGCCCAGGATTTCTCTTAGTCGCTGCTTCTCGCTTTCAACAACAACGCCGTCGGCCTCAATAAGATGATGAAAAAGTGCAGCGGCTGCAATTTGAGGATCATTTTTATCGGTTTTAAAATTCGCATCGTCATCATGCGTTATCGATTCAAAAAACTGACGCAGCCTATCAATTAACATTTTATCTCCAACCGTAATGTGTTGGCTGAATATGGTTGCTAAGTTGAATTAAAACAAGCTGAAACGGCTTTTTTTATCCGCTTCATCCACGTTTTCATCAATGCCCGGATCGTCAACCCTGATACTCATAACCTCTTTTTCAGGCTGGTCCTTAGGTTTGGTGACATCTGGTTGATCAATTGCAGGAGGCGTAACTGCGTTATCTTCTTCAGAAACATCCTCTGCCGCATTGTCAGCTTCAACAGTTTCTTTTGGCTTTTCGTCGCTTGCATCGTTTTCACTTGCAACGGTCTGATTGGATGTCGAAGCGATTTCAGTTTCAGCCTCTTGCGGGGTTACATCAATGACATTGTCGTCTTCAACTGGTGTCACAACAGTCTCTTCAGCTATATCTGTTTCAACTGGTGCTGTTTCGGGCATTGCTGCGATTGCAGGTAGGTTAGAAATCGCTTGATCAAATCCGTTCTCAGAGGCTTCGCCTTCTGTTAGTGGGCCAGTTAAAGCTGTTAGCGGCACCTTCCATTCAAAACTGTCTAGCTTACCAGTGACAGGAGAAAATGGCGCCCATTTCTCACTGACATAACCATCCGCAGTCCATTGCGGATCACGCGGCGCTTTCACCGCGCATGAGAGCCAATGGCGTACACGACCTTGATCGCCTGTTTCAGCTTCTTCTAAATCAGCCAAAAGCAAATACATGCTTTCACGAGGTTCAAGCCGTGCAGCAGCTTCCAATTTCTGGCGTGCGAGGTCAAAGTTACGTGTTTCGAGCGCCATCTTTGCAACGATGAACAAAGATTCAACTTGATTACCTTTAAGGTTTTCAAGTTTTTGAGCTCGCTTTAAACGATCACCGGCCGTATCGCCAACACGTGCGTTAACATAAACATCAGCGATTTGAGGATGCGGTTTTTCTTTCCACAATTTCTCAAGGATTTTTGATCCTTTGCGCAAGTTACCCTGACGGAATAATGCTTTTGCTGCAATCGTTGCCGCAGGGACTAGATCAGGCGCAATTGAAAGTGCTGAAAGCGCGTCTTTACTTATCTCAGGTAGTTCGCCATCTGAGCGGGTGAGAGCGCGACCTGCAAGTAAAATTGCTTTTTTGCGTTTGGCATCATCACTTGAAATTACCCCAGCGGTGCGCTGTTTTTCCAAACGGCGAATGGCATCATCCCAATTTGCATCTTGCGCACAATATTCAATTGCAGCGTCACTGGCCCAAGATAAATGTGGAGCTTGATCTGCAGCTTTCATTGCATATTGTCGTGCAGCTTCTCCGGCACCAAGTCTTTTTGCTTCCAAATAAAGTCCGCGCAAACCCAATACTGCTGTATCAGGCTTGTCAGCCATTTTTTGCAAAGAGGCGCGCGCATCATCATCGCGGCCATCAATCATTGCTGTTTGCACTTCAAGAAGGTTTAGAAGAGGCTCACTATCTTCATCAAGCAGGCTTTTGCTTTGTTTGGTCAGCTTTTTGGCCATTGTGGCATCGCCAGCACCAGCTGCAATTAAACCCTCAGACAGTGCTTTGTAGCCACGGTCACGTTTGCGGGTTTTGAAGAATTTGGACATGATCTCAGGTGATGTTAAAACCACTCTGATAATCCACCAAGTCAGCATTACAAATACGATGATTGCAACGATGATACTCACAGCCGTCATTAAAGAAAGTTCGATCTGCTGACCTTGCCAGTTAATCAACATTTCCCCCGGTCGATCAGCTAGCCAAGCAAAACCAACACCCATTGCAAGAACAATTACAAAAAATATGAGACCTTTAATCATACGCTTTTACCTTAGCCTGCTGTAGCAGGGCGTGCCTGCAAAAGTTGATCAGCAAGTTTTTCAGCAGTCATGCGTGCTTGCAATTGATCAGAATAATTTTGTGATACGGCTTTGCTCGCATCGGATAGTTTTTGCCATTCGCTCATCGCGCTATCAAGCTCACCTGATAAAAGGCGTTGCTCCATGCGCGCCACAATAGCTTCTGCAGTATCGCCTTCAACCTCGCCAACTTGGCGGATTTTGACCATGTTTGCTGCGCTATCAAGCAAGCGCGTCATAATATCAGTTTCAGCATTTTCGGGCTTATCTGCAGTTATAATTTGGTTTGTGATTGCATCAAATTGCTGGAGTAAATCAGCGCGTGATAACACACCTTGTTCTGCAATTGTTTGCAGCTCGGTTAGCGCGGGGTTCTCTGCATCTAGCTGAGCATAGGCATCAAGCTCGACAGTAAACCTTCCGCCGCGATCAATTGCATTTTTAACTGTTACTGCTGCTAGAGAACGTGCAATTGGTACATCACTTTGAGATTTTTCAAGTGCTGTTTCTGCTTCACTTAAACGAGTTTGTAAATCAGCGAGTGTTTCAACTGTTGTATCATCCAGTGATGTAGCCTGAGCGGTTGTTTCAACCAGCGTTTTTAAATTGTTGATCTCAGTTGCTTGCGCGGCACTTAGGGCAACAAGATTTGCAATTTCATCCTGCAAGCCTTCTGGCAACGTGCCGGCATTTTCTAAACCTGCCGCAGGTGCATTTTTCATGTTGATGATCGTTGAGGACATCTCATCCAAACGTGCGTTGATTGTGCTGATCGCTTCAAGAGCGCCCGTGTTATCGTTTTGAACCAGTGTTTCAAGCGCATCAATTCGGGAGGTCAAAGCCGATAAGTTGCTCACTAGGGATGCTGAATCAGACGTGCTTTGTTCTGATAGTTTTGTATCAAGCGCTGTCAGATTTTGTTCTAAGCCGCTGATTTTTTCTGTGACTTCTGCACTGATCTGCGGTGCAGAATTTTGTATTGCAGGTAATATTCCTGCCCATTGTAAGCCTGCGCCACCAACAAGTGCGACAACTGCACCGATGATACCGGCACTAATAGGTGAAGATGATTTTTTTGAAGTTTGAGATTTCACATCTGCATTTTCTTCAGAGTTTTTTGCTTCAATCTCATCTGACTGTGGATCTTCATTTGATATCTGATCAGTCGGTTCTGCCTCGTTCTCCAGATTTTCCTCATCAAGGGTGCTTACATCCTTGGAATCGAGGTCAATTGTCTTGCCTTCATCTGTCGGTTTGGAGTGTCGAGGTGTCTTGACCATGTTTTATCATCTCTTAAATTGTCAAAGTGGGAATAACTTTGACTGGTAATTTAATATAAATCTATCAACCAATACAGGCTAAAAGATGTGTTTCGTTCGGTTTTTCCGCAATGACAGTTTGACGAGCAAAGTGTCTGGGAACAGCGCCTGCGATCTCCTTGCTTAAACACCCAAATTGCATGTTTGTAAACAAGTTGTACTGTAATTCATCTTCAATCGCGAAGAAACGCCGCACTGCACTTTTGGCGTAAAACAGAACAATATCAATATGGCTATTCTCTAACGTATTTTGAAGGCTTTGATCAGATATTTGATCGACCATTTCGTATGAGATGATTGGTTTTAGAAAAACATCGGTTTGATCAAGAGCTTGTTCCAGGTCAGGTGTGCGTTTTTCAAGTGTGAAATAATACAGCGGTGCATGTGTATTTGATTTGATTTTTCCGCTGATTTGGTCGGAGATGATATCTTTTGCTAATGATTTTCCGCCACCTTCGCCACATGTCACATCACAAAAGCCCATCTCTTTTGCGATTTCTGCGGTTTTAGCACCAACGCAATAAGTTGGCAGACTTAAAAGGGTTTGATCAAAATTCACAGTCGAATTTAAGCACCGAATAGCATTTGCGCTGGTGAACACAAATCCTGATGTTTTATCAGGTAATGGTAGTTTGATATCTGTTTGGCAGATGCACTTTTTTAACGGTAAAAGTACAGGTTGATGACCTAGTTCTTGAATTTTACGCGCGGTTTCAGATGCGGCAGGTTCAGATCTTAAAATAAGTACCTGCGCCATTTTCCACTATCCCCAACCATCAAAAAATGATGTGCCAGCTTCACTGCGAAGCGTATCTCCGGCATTTTTACCCAAAGTATCTGCATCCTCGGCCTTGCCTTGAGTTTTAATGTCATAAACTGTTTTTCCGTCGGGTGTCAGGATCATTCCAGAGAAGTTGATTTTGTTGTCTTCAAGTGTTGCATAGCCTGCAATTGGAGTGCGGCAAGAACCATCTAGTGATCTTAAAAATGCGCGTTCGCATAAAAGAGCTGTATGCGTTGGTTGATGTTTGATCGGCGCAAGTAGATCGTCGATTTTTTTATCGCCGATCCGGCTCTCAACGCAGATCGCACCTTGACCTGGAGCTGTTAGAAAGTTTGATACATCCAAAATCTCAGTGGCTTTGTCTTCAATACCTAAGCGTTTCATCCCCGCATAAGCAAGGAGTGTCGCATCAACTTGACCTTCTTGAAGTTTGCGCAATCTTGTCTCAACCAGGCCTCTGAAAATAGTCACGCGTAAATCAGGTCGCATACGGCGAATTAGCGCCTGACGTCTTAAAGAAGATGAACCGATAAGGGCATTTTCTGGAAGTTCTAAAATGGTTGGCGCTGTACCGCCGATAAATGCGTCTCTCACATCTTCGCGCGGTAAAAATGCTGAAATATAAAGCCCTTCAGGTAATGTCGTTGCCATGTCTTTGGACGAATGAACGGCAAAATCTAATGACCCATCATGGAGTTTTTCTTCAAGTTCGAGGGTAAAGAGACCTTTGCCGCCGATTTCAGATAGTGCTTTATTGGTGATGCGATCACCCTTTGTGGACAAAACCACGATCTCAAAAGCCTCGTGTGGCAATCCATGAGCAGCCATCAGGCGATCCCGCACTTCATGCGCTTGATAGAGCGCTAAAGGGCCGCCTCGTGTACCGATTTGAAAAGGTTTTGTTTGCATCCGCGGGTTTCCATTGCTACCTGACCATATAAAAGGCTTTACGCCAAAGTATATTTGTTGGAAACCATCTATGTCGAAAAAGCCGATAAAAAGCTTAGAACCCATCAAAATTTTGGGGATTGAGACAAGTTGTGATGAAACCGCAGCGTCTGTTATCACGCGTCATCAAGACGGTAGTTCGGTTATTGATAGCGATATCGTCTATTCTCAGATCGATGAGCATTCTCAATTTGGCGGGGTGGTGCCAGAACTTGCTGCGCGGGCGCATGTTGAAAAATTGGATGGGTTAATCGCCCAAGCTTTGGAAAATGCCGATTGCGCGCTTGATGATATTGATGGGTTTGCGGCAACTTCAGGACCGGGGCTTATTGGTGGTTTGATGGTGGGGCTCATGTCCGCAAAAGCGTTGGCAATGGTGGCAGATAAACCCTTTTTCGCGATCAATCATCTTGAAGGGCATGCGTTAACTGCAAGGCTAACCGATGGATTAGAATTTCCGTATTTGTTGTTGTTGGTTTCAGGTGGTCACACACAGCTTATTCTTATCAAAGGGGTTGGTTCTTATGAGCGGTGGGGAACAACAATTGATGATGCATTGGGTGAAGCGTTTGATAAAACCGCTAAGCTACTGAGCTTGCCATATCCTGGTGGACCTGAGGTTGAAAAGGCAGCGCTTTTAGGTGATGAAAACCGTTTTGATTTGCCTGTTCCGATGCGTGGTCATAAGAGTTTGGATTTTTCATTCTCAGGTTTGAAAACCGCAGTGCGCCAAGCGGCAACAAAAGCACAACCTCTAAAAGACCAAGATGTGAGTGATATTTGTGCTGGATTTCAAAAATCAGTAACAGCTACTCTGCGCGATAGAATTTCCCGGGCACTAAAAGCTTATACTGAACGAGATGATTTACCTCAAACACCTGCACTTGTCGTTGCAGGTGGTGTGGCAGCAAATAAGAAAATCCAGCAGTTACTTCATACGCTTTGCGCTGATCACGACGTTCAATTTGTCGCGCCGCCGCACCATCTTTGTACCGATAACGCTGCGATGATTGCTTGGGCGGCAGCTGAGCGAATGGCTTTGGGGTTTGAGCCAGATGCGCTAGATATAGCGCCGCGATCCAGATGGCCGCTTGATGAAAGCGCCAATAGCAAAGTCGGGTCAGGTAAACGAGGAGCTAAAGCCTAATGGGAACAAATATTGTAGTTGCCGGTGGTGGTGCTTTTGGAACTGCATTAGCAATTGTTATGTCAGCAAGTGATGAAAGTGATATCACTTTGCTTATGCGCAATGAAGAGAATGCGGTCGTGATGCAAAAATCGCGGTTTAATCAATCACGTTTGCCTGATGTGAAAGTGCCCGACGCACTCTCAATTACCAGTGATGTCAGCTGTGTAGAAACCGCTGATATCTTGCTCTCTGTCGTTCCAACAAGTGCGCAATTAAGTTTTGCAGATCAGATAAAGCCTCATTTGGATGCAAAAACGCCATTCGTTATTTGTTCAAAAGGTTTTGATAAAAAATCCGGCGGGCTCATGAGCAATAGTGTCCGCAATTTACTATCCCAGCATGATGTTGCTGTGCTCTCGGGCCCTGGGTTTGCGTCGGATATTGCAAAAGGTTTGCCGACAGCGATGACACTGGCTGCACATGATTTAGCTTCAGCTCAAGAATTATCCAATGCGCTTTCGCGGCAAACATTTAGGCTCTACGGCAGCGATGATCTTATTGGTGTTCAGACCGGAGGAGCGTTGAAAAATGTTTTGGCAATCGCATCTGGCGTCGTAATCGGCGCTGGTTTGGGTGAAAGCGCGCGCGCATCTGTCATCGCGCGAGGATTGGCTGAATTGTCGCGTTATATATTGTTCATGGGTGGTCAAGCTGAAACAGCATCAGGCTTATCAGGACTTGGCGATTTAGTATTAACGGCCACAAGTGAACAATCACGCAATTATCGATTTGGAATTGAGCTAGGAAAAGGGGCGCTGCCTGAAGATCTTGTGGGGCCTGACAAGCCTCTTGTTGAGGGCGCGAATGCCGCCATTGCAGCGAGTGAATTGAGCAAACGCGAAAATATTACCTTGCCGATTACAAATTCTGTTGCGGATATTATCCAAGGTCGGCTAGATGTAACCCAAGCAATTCAACAGCTTCTGGCGCGTCCATTGCGCCATGAACAGGAATAACCGGAGTTTATTAAATGTATTTTGCCCTTATGTGTCATGACAAACCAGGTGCTTTGCAAGTTCGGATGGATACCCGTCCTGACCATGTGGCCTATTTAAAAGACCTTGATGCAAAAGGCATTGTCAAAGCAGCTGGTCCATTGCTCGATGATGATGAAAAGCCATGCGGTAGCCTGATTATTTTAGAATTAGACAGCAAAAAAGAAGCTGAAGATATCGCAGCACAAGACCCATACGCACATGCTGGATTGTTTGAGAAGGTTGATATTAAGCCTTACACTTGGATTTTCCACGCACCGGAGGCGTAAGATAAATGGCATATTGGCTCTTTAAATCAGAACCTTTCAAATGGTCTTGGGACATGCAAAAAGCAAAAGGCGAGGCTGGCGAAGAATGGGACGGCATTCGTAATTATCAGGCACGTAATAACATGCGTTTGATGAAATTAGGCGATAAAGGTTTTTTCTATCACTCTAATGAAGGGCTTGAAGTTGTTGGAATTGTTGAGGTCTGCAAACTTTCTCATCCGGATTCAACGACTGATGATGAGCGCTGGGATTGCGTTGATATCAAAGCCGTCTGCGATATGCCCAAACCTGTGACACTTAAGGATGTAAAAGCCAGTGAAGCTTTGGCTGAAATGTCATTGGTCACCTCGATGCGTCTTTCAGTTCAACCGGTGACAGAAGAAGAATATCTTGAAGTTTGCCGGATGGGTGAATTGGCAAATCCGCCGATGTAGTCATGTCACATTGGCATGAATAGAACTTAGTTGTTCAATTTCATAGAAAATTGATTTATTTTACCTCTCCCAAAGATGGAGGAGTAGAAATGCAATTTGATGGAATTAATTATGTCGCAATTATCGCTGCGACGATTGCTGCATTTGTGATTGGTGCTGTCTTTTATGGCACATTGGCCAAGCAATGGATGAAGGCTGTTAAAATACCCGAGGGCCAAGAGCCCAATATGAAGCCGAGTTTGTTTGTCATAACGTTTATCTGTCAGCTGGTTTTGGCATTTATGATTGCAGGTGTGATTGGACATTTAGGTGATGGACAGGTCACATTAATGAATGGATTGATTTCAGGTTTTTTTCTATGGCTTGGTATTATCATGCCAACAATGACGATCAATCACAGATATCAAGATTTCGGCTGGGATCTCACCATCATTGATGGACTTCACTGGCTGCTTGTTGCGTGTGTTATGGGCAGTGTCATCGGCTGGTTTGGCGTTTAGTTAAACGATCTCAACCACTGTCTTATTATCAACAAGTGGCAGTAGCCGCATCATATCTTGTCGGGATATGGCTATACATCCTTGCGTTGGAGGGTAGCCGGGTTTTGCTACGTGAAAGAAAATGGCGCTGCCATAATTGCGCTTGCGCGATGTGATATTCCAATCAAGAACAATCACATAGTCATAAAGAATATCGTCTCTAAGCAGTTTTTCATGTGATGACGTGAAGGGGAGTTTAATTGCTCTGTTGTAACTTGCGTGATCAGTATCATCACACCATCCCATGTTTTTGGAATTTGGCAACATCGCGAGTTTGGTTTGCGCACGAAATTTGTGGCGATGTTTATAGTACCCTGAAAGGCAACGCATTGGTTTGATTGGGGTTGCGCCGTCACCTTCACGCTTGAAAATGGTTCGCCCTGAGCGACCCAATGCACCTTTAAATGTGAGAGAGCCAATCCGCACAAGGCATTGTGTTTTTACACCTGGTCTTTGACGTATGATGACGCGTTTTACACCATTATGTGATCGAGATTTACTAGCAGGCTTCATAGTTTAACGTTACTGGGTTGAAAAAGGATCTGGGTATGTCCCACAAATTGCCACGATTCTTGACTAAGGCCAATTGATAAAAGATTTGGTATTGGAGAATTGAGATAACTCTTTGCCAATTCTGGTGTTCTATAATAAGTTCGCCCTAACAAAGATAAAAAGGAATTATTCATGTCTGCACGCACAATCCTACTTGTTGATGATGATGATGATTTACGTGAGACGCTCATTGAGCAACTTTCTCTTTATGAAGAATTTTTTATCATTCAGGAAAGTACAGCCACAAAGGGTGTTAAAACAGCCAGAGACAATCATCTTGATTTGTTGATAATGGATGTGGGTTTGCCGGATATGGATGGTCGTGAAGCCGTAAAGCTTTTGCGCAAAGGTGGCTTTAAAGCCCCGATTATTATGCTTACTGGTCACGATACAGATTCAGACACAATCTTGGGTCTGGAAGCTGGTGCAAATGATTATGTGCCAAAACCATTCCGCTTTGCGGTGCTACTTGCTCGTATTCGCGCGCAACTTCGTCAGCATGAGCAAAGTGAAGATGCGACTTTTGTTGTTGGTCCTTATACATTTAAACCAAGCCAAAAAGTTTTGATCGATGAAGACGAGAATAAAATCCGTCTAACTGAGAAAGAAGCTTCGATCATTCGTTTCCTATATCGCGCTGAGCAAAAAGTCGTGCCGCGCAACGATATTTTGGAAAAAGTTTGGGGCTATAATTCAGGCGTAACAACGCACACTTTGGAAACTCATGTTTACAGGTTGCGCCAGAAGATTGAAAAAGACCCTTCCAACGCTGAGATTTTGGTGACGGAAAGCGGTGGCTATAAACTCGTTCCTTAACAAGTTTATCCTTAAATTGGGGGAAATGACGAGATGGCATTAAACGATGATCTGAGCGTTCTGCGTGATACACCGTTGTTTTCTGAGCTGCCAGTTGATGCGCTGAGACTAGTCGCGTTTGGTGGTGATCATCGCAGTTTGATCAAAGGTGATACGCTTTATCGTCAGGGTGACGCTGCTAATTGTGCCTATGTTGTTTCTTCTGGTGAAGTTGAAATATTGTGGACTTTAGGCGAGCGTGAGCCAGTTTCTCAAGGCGTTTTGGGGCGCGGTGGATTAATGGGCGAAATCGCCTTAATCGCGCCGTCCGAACGACAATTTACGATCAAAGCTTTAGAAACATCTGACTTGATTAAAATAAATCGAGATGTTTTCCATAGGCTTATGGCTGAATACCCCCAGATCGCTGATAAGCTTCGCGAGCGTATCCAACAAAATTTGGGTGAGCTTGCCGTAAAGCTCAACCAGTTGGGCGAAAAGTTTCGTTAGATTACAGTTTTAGATGCGCAATCATTGGAACGTGATCGGAAGGTTTTTCGACACCGCGCATGTGGCGTAGAACGTCAACCTTTTCTAGTTTGTCAGCTAGATCATTAGATGACCAGATATGATCAAGTCTGCGGCCCTTATCGGCCTTGCTCCAGTCTTTTGAGCGGTAGCTCCACCAGCTAAATAGTTTTTCCTCAACTGGGATATGTGCACGCACTAGATCATGCCAAGCGCCTTTGGCTTGCACGTCATTCAACTCATCAACCTCAATTGGTGTATGGCTTACGACTTTTAAGAGTTGTTTATGCGACCAGACATCTGTTTCAGCCGGTGCAATATTTAAATCGCCAACCAAAACAGAAGAAACATCATCATTATGTTCCGCTTCTGCATGAATGGCTTTCATCTCTTCAAGGAAATCAAGCTTGTGTGCAAATTTGGGGTTTATATCCCGATTGGCTTCATCGCCACCTGCTGGCACATAGAAATTATGGACGCGAAGGTCTCTTGAGCCGGTTTCAACAATTGCAGAAACGTGTCTTGCATCGCCTTTGCCACAAAAATCTTGTCGCTGAATATCTTTCACCGGTGTTTTTGAAACTGTTGCCACACCATGATAGCCTTTTTGGCCGTGAATGGCGAAGTGTTGGTAGCCTAATTTGCGAAACCCGCCAGATGGGAACGAATCATTTTCGCATTTAATTTCCTGCAAACATAAAACATCAGGCTGATGCTCTTCTAAAAACGCTTCCACAATGGGCATGCGTAGGCGAACTGAATTGATATTCCATGTTGCGATTGTAAATGCCAAAATAAAACTCCTTGATCTGCATGTAACAGTCCAAGGAGATCTAAAGTATTTTTAACGGGTTTTAAAGCTTATCCGTTTTTATTTTTTTTAGCGCTCTCATATGGAACGCGGAAAACGCTGCGGGCGAAATCAACACCTGTTTCGATATTGAAAATCATCACCGTTGTGTCTTTGCCTTGTGCATCTTTAATTGTCCATTGGCGCAATTCGTAAGACTTTGGATCAAACATCATGGTAATTGTTGATTTTCCAAAAATAGATTTATTGCCCATGACAATCGTTGTTAAACTTTCAGTCTCTGTTACTGATTTAACAGATTTCGATGAAAGATCGATCTTATCAGATAACAATAGCTTCAATGGCGTTGTACGAAGTGGATACAAGCTCCACGTTTTTAACTTTTGATTGCCAACTGCAAGGTTTTTCCCATCAGAGATAACGCGAACTGCAGATGGTTTTTCATAGTTAAAGCGAAGTTTGCCCGGGCGAGAGATAAAGAACTTTCCGGCAACCTGATTTCCATCGGGACTTAGCTGAACAAACTCGCCCATCATTGTTTTTACAGAAGCAAAGTGATCGGCAATTTTTTGCGCAGTTTCATTATTTGCGCTTGCACCAATTGAACCTGCAACCAGCATGCTTGTCGCAATTACAGCAAGTTTAGTTTGCTTTTTTATAAGGCGCACAAAGCCGAAAATCGGTTTTTTTGCATTTATCATATACTTCAATTCCAGTGTGGTTAAATGATCCATCAGAAATACGAAATACTAGAAAACTGAGGCATGATTGCGACGAGGCATTTAATTCTCAAATGCCCGATTAATGTTTACTCACCCATAATGTCTTTTTCAGTTGGTACGAGGATCTCACGTTTGCCAGCATGATTTGCTGGTCCGATAACACCTTCATCTTCCATCCGTTCAATAAGTGATGCAGCACGGTTATATCCGATACCCAAACGGCGCTGGATATATGATGTTGAAGCTTTGCCATCACGCAACACGACCGCCACTGCCTGATCATAAGGATCATCTGAATCGGCGAGATTGCTTGTACCTTTCGGTCCACCACCATTGTCTTCATCTTCTTCATCATCGGCAGTAATTGCATCAAGATATTGCGGAACGCCCTGAGTTTTAAGGTGATCCACGACACCTTCAACTTCCATATCTGAAACAAAAGGACCGTGGACACGCTGGATGCGTCCACCGCCTGCCATAAAGAGCATATCACCCATACCAAGTAATTGCTCAGCACCTTGTTCTCCAAGAATTGTACGCGAATCAATTTTTGATGTCACTTGGAAGGAAATACGGGTTGGGAAGTTGGCTTTAATGGTACCTGTGATCACATCAACAGATGGACGCTGGGTTGCCATGATCACGTGGATCCCAGCAGCACGAGCCATCTGCGCTAATCGTTGAACAGCGCCCTCAATGTCTTTACCAGCAACCATCATCAAATCGGCCATCTCATCAATGATTACAACAATGTATGGTAACGGTTCGAGATCAAACTCTTCAGTTTCGTAAACTGCTTCACCTGTCTCTTTATCAAAGCCTGTTTGAACTGTGCGTGTGATTGCTTCACCTTTGCGGCGCGCTTCTTCGGCGCGCTGGTTAAAGCCATCAATATTCCGAACGCCTAATTTAGACATTTTCTTATAGCGTTCTTCCATCTCACGCACGGTCCATTTCAGCGCCACAACAGCCTTTTTAGGATCGGTTACAACAGGCGTTAGAAGATGGGGAATGCCATCATAAACGGATAGTTCCAGCATTTTTGGATCAATCATGATCAAACGACATTGCGATGGATTAAAGCGATAAAGTATAGATAGGATCATTGTGTTGATCGCCACCGATTTACCAGAACCAGTGGTACCAGCAACAAGCACGTGAGGCATTTTAGCAAGGTCTGCAAATACTGGTTCACCACCAATTGTTTTACCCAATGAAAGTGGCAATTTACCTTTATTGGCTTCAAAATCACGACTTGCGATCATCTCGCGGAAATAAACAGTTTCACGCGATTGGTTCGGTAGTTCAATACCAATAGCATTGCGGCCTGGAACAACAGCTACACGGGCTGCAATTGCGCTCATTGAACGCGCGATATCATCTGCAAGACCGATCACGCGGGATGATTTGATCCCTGGTGCTGGTTCAAGCTCATAAAGTGTAACAACTGGGCCCGGGCGCACATGAATGATTTCACCTTTTACGCCAAAATCTTCCAACACACCTTCAAGCATGCGTGCGTTTTGCTCAAGTGCTTCAGGAGATAACGTTGCATCTCGGACAATGTTTTTAGGCTCAGCTAACAAATGAATTGATGGTAGCTCGAAATCAGATGGTGCTAGCAGCGAAGTTTGTGCTTCACGCACAACACGCTTACCTGGGCGCGGTGGTGGTGCGGCTTGCACAACACGCGGGCTTGGCGCGACAGGTTCTTGGGTAGGGCGTTGAACAACACGATTGACGGCTTGATAAGGAAGTTCGTTTGCATCCAGCTCGCTTTCGGTAAACGGGGCATCGACGCTCGGAGCATGGATCTGCCCATTGAACTGAGGTTCTTGACGGAATGTTGGCTCTATATGTGGTGCGCTTTGTTGGTCGTACTGATTTTGATCAAATTGTACATCTCCATCATGCATGTCGTAAGGTGCTTCATATTCCCAATCATCCGATGCCTTAGAATTAAGGCCGAATAGACGACGCAGTCTTGCACGTATTGTAAACATTGTGTGCGCAAGAATGCCAAGCCATAATGATCCTTCGCGTTCTGTATCGTCATCCTGCGCGTCAGCATCATCCCATGGAAGTTCTTCTGTTTCCTGTTCGTCAGCGATATGGGTTGTTCTCTGTACAAGTCCTGATGCTTTTAACATCAGCCATATCGCTGGTGCTGATAATAGGACAGCGAGCATGACGGCTAAAATGCCGCTTGGGAAGTCGCCTATGATGGTTGCTGGTAGCTTTAAGAACATGTCGCCCAGTACACCACCCAAGCCTGTTGGAAGTGGCCAAGTTTCTGTCGTTGGTACCAGACCAAAAATTGCTGCAGTTAAAATCGCACCAAAAAACCATGCAGTTAAGCGAGAACTTTTCTTATCAAAAGGTTTACCGCGCATGAGTGCAATGCCCCATGCGATGGCAGGCATAAGGGCAACCACTGAAGCCAGCCCGAAGAACTGCATCATAAGATCGGCAAAGGACGCACCCATATAACCAAAGGCATTCGTCGCAACATTGGCAGTTTTGTGAGAAAAACTAGGATCTAGAACATTCCATGTTGCCAACGAAACGCTTGCAAAGACCAATCCCAAAAATATCGCAAATGCACATACGATCTGAAACTGTCGTTTGAGATAATATGGCATAATTCGCTGGTTGGAATTACGGTCGTAGTTACGGTTTGAGGCCGAATGTGCTGTCGTTTGCATGGTCAGAACAGGTCCAAATACGCTGGTTAAACTCAAGTGGCAAATCAATGCCAACGTTTCGCCCTGTTACGGGCGTTCGCGTAATTTTACCCTCAGGGGGTTAATGCCTCATTAACCATGGAATAAAAGTCATGGGAGGTGTTCTAAGTGAAAATTAAATGCCAGCTTGTTTGGTAAGTGTTTGTTCTGAATATAAGTTTCCGGCCATTTCGACACCTATATATTTTCGAAAATAAGCAAGGTTAAGTTTTGCAAACTCATTTATCAGCGTGCGTAACGTTGGTCTGTCTTTATACCAGTTCGTTGTCTTGACTTCCGAGTTCATGACCGGATAGGCAACAAGCTCGATGCCGGACGTTGCAGAATACAATTCTAAAAGGCTACGGCGCATATGATAGTTATTGGTCACGACAATCAGAGTTTTAAAATCTTGCGCAGTTGCCCATTGTGCAATTTCTTTGCCGTTTCCTATGGTGTCTTTGGCATCTTTTCCGATATCAATACAGCATTCAAACAACGCTTTGTCGGCGCCAGATACGCGAATAAGTTCGGCATCGGAGATGTTTGGGTTCACACCTGAAATAAACAATCGATTGGCTTTGCCGTCTTTGAGCAGAGTAACCGCTTCAGTAATACGACTTTTGCCACCCGTTAAAACAACAATGGCATCCGACATTTCCGATATTTCAGGAGCTTTTAAATTTGCAACATCTTCAGCAAAACGTACAAATCCGCCGATACCTGTGCCGATGGCAAGCAATAATACCAGCGCAATTGGTGTCCAGATCCATCCAATCAAGCTTGATTTGCGCTTGGTAGAGACCTGTTCTTGCTCAGGCGCATCTATCAAAGTGTCCTGTTGGTTTTCGGTGTTTGTGGTGTCATCAATGTTGTGGTCATTGTTTTCCATACTTATTTGTAACCCCGAAATATGGCAAAGACCAGACCTTTTTATGCTAGTTTTAGGGTATTTAATCGAGTGTTAGAAAACGTGCATTTGTTGCAATATTAGGCAAGATCAGACCGAGCAGGATCAGATCTAACGATATCAATTTCGCGGATTGTTTTAATCACTGTGATACGGGTTGTTAAAGCCGTAAGTATCGCAACAGTAACGATAATAATTGCGATCCCTAAATATCCAGCGGGGCCCATGGAAAAGCTGCCAAATAGAGCGCTTGCCTGATCATTAAGCGCTGTTGCCATGCTGGCACCTTGCCAAATATCTGTGATAAAAAACACAAATGCTGCCAATCCACCACCAATTGCGCCCCCATAAAACCCTGTGAGCAAAAAGTGCTTTTGGAATTCGTTTGCAACAAAAGAGGATTCAGCACCAACAAAATGCAGTACTTCTATGATTTCGTGGTTGACTGACATCGCGCCACGCGTCGCAAAAACAACAGTTAATGTGGTTGCGACGAGCACCAGTGAGAGCAGTCCAACGCCAATAAATACCGTGTTTTGTGCCATGCTCACAAGGCGGCCTACCCATGTACGATGGTCATCCAGATAAGCATTTGGAATGGTCTCGGCAAGGGTTTTACGCATGCTATCAAAATCTGGCGGATTGTCCTTGTCGATGGTAATGATGAGCAACCGCGGAACTGGTAATTCATCCATATTAAAGCCTTCACCCAGCCATGGCTCCAATAGTCGAGCGGTATCTGTTTTATCAACAATCTCTGCGCTTAAAGTGCCAGAGAATTCAAGCGCTAAACTTTTCGCATCCAAAAGCGCAATTTCCATATCTCGCCCTTCTTCTGGTTTGATTTGGATTGTAATTTCTTCTGAAATTTGATTTTGCCAAGTTTTAGATGTTTCTTGAATGAGTGTGACAAAGCCAAGCGTTAAACATGCCAGAAATGACATGATAATGACGACAACGATGAGTGCTTTACTCGATAGATTTGCAGGCGGCACAATGGGAGCGGGTGCCTTGAACTGCTGTTTGGCAACCTTTTTGACCTTTGCGACACTTTGTTTGGCTTTATCTATCATAGATGTCGATATGCCCTTCCGATAAAATCATGTGTCTTGCGTCAACTTGCTCCATCAAATTGAGATCGTGTGTTGCGATTAAGACGGCAGTTCCCAAGCGATTGAGCTCTTTAAATAAAGATAAAAGTCGCAATGCCATTGGTGGATCAACATTACCTGTTGGCTCATCGGCTAAGAGTATTTCGGGGCGATCAATGAGCGCACGCGCAATTGCAATACGCTGTTTTTCACCGCCTGATAAAACTTGCGGACGGACATGAATGCGTTCACCCAAACCAACCCATTCAAGCAATTCCACAACATCTGCACGATAGGAACTTTCCTCTTTGCCGCGAACGCGCAAGGGCAGGGCGACATTTTCATAGGTGGTTAAATGGTTGAGCAGTCTGAAATCTTGGAACACAATGCCAATTCGGCGGCGCAATAATGGTAACTCATCTCGCGGAATATCAACGACATCTCTGCCAAACATTGAGATGTTGCCGCGTGTTGGCCGCAAAGACATAAAGAGCAGGCGCATGAGCGTTGTTTTCCCCGCGCCTGATGGTCCGGTTAGAAATTGGAATGAGTGTTTTGGTATATCAAAGGTAAGGTCGCGCAAAATTTCCGGACCCATACCATATCTGACACCAACATTTTCCAATCGAATCAATTTGAAAATCCCTAATTGCTATAGGCTGCTTATAGCTTCAATTGCAGATCCCAGCCAAGTGTTTACACAAATCATGCGAGGGAAACTTGTTTGAAAATAGCACTAGCACAGAAGAAATTACCGATCTGTTAACCATATTCATTTACCAATTGTTAAGCGCCAATTTTTGCTTGGTGAAAGTATAAATCTACATAGAGAACTTTTTATGTCAGCTAACGCTCAACCTCATTCTTTAAAACAAGGTACATCTACGATCGGATCTGAAATCTTCACATCCTTTGAGCGAGACATCGAAGATGCGATTTTTGAAACTATTGTGGAAGATCAAAGCAATAACCGTGCAGACATAAAAGAAGCATACAAAACACAAAAACCAAATTTTGGTAAGTTGAATGGAAGTGAACATTCGGTAAGTTCAGTTCCGAAAAAAGGTTTAAATATTTTTTCTAAAGATACGCCATTAGAACGTAAATCCCCCTTTGCAAGTCAGTTTATTTTGTCTGTCGCTATCTGTGTGTTTACAATTGCAGCTGTGTTGCCAATCGTGTGGATGTTGGATCGCGAAGGTGCTGCTGATCAAATTGCCAATGAAATGAAAAGCTTTCTACCGGATGCATCTGTGGCAACCGGTAGCATTGATACGTTGCCAGCGATCCCAGAAATAACAAATCGCAGCGCGCAAAATTCGAAAATTTTAGGTAAGAAGAACCCGGTTTTACAAGATAAAACCTCATCATTGCATGCTGTGGGTGAAGGTTCTGTGGTTAAAGGCTCTTCTGAGGGTTCTGTTATTTATTTCGGTGCGCAGGACTGATACAAGTCACACTGGCTTTAATATCAGAATGAGAGTTAAATTATGGAAGTTGTGCGCGGCAAGAACATTGATGTTCTTTTTTCAGATAAAGAAATTGAAGAAAAAATTGAGCGTATAGCTTCTGAGATTGCGGCTAGTCCGAAAAATGATCTTTTAGTTGTTGCCATCTTAAAAGGTTCTTTTATCTTCGCTGCTGATTTGGTTCGTGCGCTTTATCGTGCAGGTCTTGCACCTGAAGTAGAATTTATCACATTGTCGAGCTACGGCACTGGCACTGAAGGTAAAGAAGTTAAAATCATCAAAGATATCGATAGTAACGTAACAGGTCGTGACGTGTTGTTGATCGATGATATTTTAGAATCAGGCAATACGCTTCGTTTTGCACGTGATCTTATGTATGAGCGCGGTGCGAAGGATGTTGGCCTTGCTGTTTTGCTTGATAAAGAATCAAAGCGTAAAGGCGAACTGGTTGCCGACCATGTCGGTTTTGTCTGCCCAGACTATTTTGTCGTTGGTTACGGAATGGACGTTGCCTATGCATTCCGCGAATTACCATATGTTGGAATTGTTACTGGTGATGCTGAGTAGTTACTAAACACCCGGCGCAGCAATTTACAAAAATTGAGAGATTGTTTACCAACCGTATTTACGGCCCGAAAAGAAATTCGTGTTTTAATAGGTGCATCGAAAAGCTCGAATGAATTCGACTTAGCATCGATATAAGATGCGGATTTAGGGATGTGTGTTCAATGGCCAAAATTCTAATTACCGAAGATGAAACTGCTTTGCGTTCTTTTGTTGCACGTGCACTGCGCATGGATGGGCATGAGACAACGGAAGCTGAAGATGGATCAGACGGATTAGAAAAGTTGGAGCAGGATGAATTTGATCTGCTTTTGTCAGATATTCGCATGCCGGTTATGGATGGTATCGCACTTGCCGAGGAAACAGCAAAACTTTATCCGAATACCAAAATTCTATTGATGACAGGTTATGCAGAGCAACGTGAACGCGCTGATAATCTTGAAAAAATTATCGTCGATGTGGTGCCTAAACCATTCTCATTGCCTGATATTCGTAATGCCGTTGCACAGGCTCTTGCAGCTTAAATCAAATTAAATTTTCGAGCGAAGTTTTTTCGGCAGCTATTCTGTCGGTTTTAACAATCGCTCGAGATAATCTTTTTCAAAGTCTAACCTGAAGTTTTCACCCAGGCGTCTGCGGATGATTTCCAATATTTCGCGTGCGCGCTGAACATTATCAGCATCATCGAAATTACCATTTTCGCTGCGTCCATATAGCCCTTCGCGATCACCACCTTGTCGACGTCCCAGCGGATCGCGTTGATTGCCTTGTCCTTGCTGACCCTGTTGGCCTGGCTGATTACCCAAACCTTCACCGCGTCCCTGGCCTTGCCCTTGACCTTGCGCTTGCATTTGTTGTTGAAGTTGATTGAGCATTTGTTGCGCACCTTGGCGCAACGCCTGCAAAGCTCTGCCTTGCTGATTGCCAGCTTCGCCCGTATCACCTTCACCCAATTCACCTTCGGCTTGCCCCATGGCTTCACCAGCTTCGCTTAATCCTTCAGTTGGTTCTAATCCTTCTTCTTCCATTTGTTCCATCAACTCTTGCAATTGTTCTTGCAGCTCTTGCTGTTGTTGGCGCAATTGCTCAAGTGCATCGGCGAGCTCTTCCGGCGACATCGGTTCTTGCTGACCACTTTCATTGTTTTGGTTCTGCTGGTTATTAGGACTTTGCGGGTTGTTTTGTTGGTTTTGTGAACGTTGTTGCTCTGCCTCTGATTGACGCTGTTGCATATTAAACGTTTGGTCCATCAACTGCTGTTGTTCGCGCAAGATTTGTCCAAGCTCTTCCATTTGTTGCTCAATAGGGCTTTGCTCACCATTTTGCTGTTGTTGCTGCTGCTGACGATTGGCTTGCAGATTGTTCATCATGTTTTGCAAATCCTGCAACATCTGTTGGGCCTGCTCGCGATTACCCGATCGGGCCATGTCTTCAATCTGATCAAGCATGTCTTGCAAGTCACGTTGCTCAAGCTCTTGGGTTTGTGATTGTTGGTTTTGTGGTTGTTGATTATTTTGATTTTGCTGCGCTAATGCTTCCATAAACTCTTGCATAGCTTCGCGCAGCTCTTCCATGAGATCTGCAATTTCTTCGTCTGATGCGCCATTTTCTAAAGCCTCAGACAATTCACGCTGCGCATCTCTTAATCGTTGTTCAGCGAGTGACAAATTGCCATCTTCTAAAAGCAGCGCGATTTCCCAAAGTTCATCAATGGAACGCAGCATAGCGTCTTCACTATAGGCGAGGGCAAGCCCCTCACGAGCTGATTTCACCAGCAAAAAATCTCGAATGCTTGGGATCGTAACTTCTGGCAAAATGGTTAGCGCATCATTGAGTTCGATTGCTCTAAAACGTTCAAAAGCATCAAAGGCAATAATCTGGCGTTGCTCAACAATTGACTGTGCCAAAAGCGAGACAAAGTTTTTTTGAGGTAGTATTGTTTGCAAGGGTTCAGTGCGTGTTTCCTGTCCCGCGCCATCAATAGCAACAAGCGTGATATAAACCTCCTCACCAGACAATGGGTGATCGGTTAGATCGTAGCTTGTAGTTGCCAAACCGTCTTCGCTTGATCGACGCGGCAATTGCAGATCCACAACCGGATCTTCATATAATTGCAAAGCATGATCATCAACGCCGTATATGGATGTTATTTCTGCCCGTGCACCAACAACGCCATAATCATCCGTTGTTTTATAAGCGAGTTGCAATGCGCCATTTTGAGCTTGTGTTGGTTCCTCGTGAAAGTCAATTTCAGGCGGATTGTCTGCAATAACCGCAAGCTCCCACACATGACTATCCAAAACTCTTAAAGTACCATCTTCATCAGGGGTATATTCAAAACTCGTTGAGGATTGCGTGCTTTCATCTGATGGTGTTAACGGCAACATGGTCCCGTCTTTTGCCATAAAGCTTACACTTGGCAGTTCAACGTTTTCATCTTGATTTAAACCCACGATGCGAATTGTAATTTCGCTTTTTTCAGGAATTGAGATCGCTGTTTCTCGTGATTGCAATTGATTTAAGAATATTGGAGCGCGATTGGTATATGCCGGCGGGGTGACCCACGCATCGATGCGGATACGGTCTGTGTTTTGTTCAATTGGTGGCCGTAAATTTACGACATCGCTTAGTTGTCCCGCTTGCCCTGAAAAAGAGTAAGCAAAGCCTGAGGTCAACAGTAAGAGGACAAAAACGCGCAAAGCATAGGGGTCTCTGTCAGGTATATCTGATTGATAATTACCGCGCTTCACATCTGATAATTTTGCCCACATCCGTGTTTTGTGTTCTTTCCATAAAGCAGAAGCGGTTTCATCTTCTGATTGGCTTATGGACTGAAGTTGGATTGCGATACCTTCATGATCAATTTTGTTGTCTTGTTCTATGCGAGTATTGACCTCATGCGTGTTTGGCAATTTGAAGGTCTTGAAATGACGAAGTGAAACGATAAACCCAACAATCAAAATTGCTGCAAGAATATACCCGACCCAGAAGGGCGCTATGCGGAATGCGCCAAACCATGAAAGCGCAACAAACGCGCCGATGATGCTGATGGGTATAAACGCTGCGGACCACAAGCGTTCAAAAATCATGATGGTACGCGTGACAAAGCGATGTTTCGCTAGTCTTCCTTTGATGTCAAAGGGGCGTTCGCTCATGGACCCTCGCACGTGGTTATCACTCTGATTTGGTGAGCCTAACATGGTCTTGTGTCAAAAACGAGGTCACATATGGGAGAAGATTGAATTTCACTTCACACAAATTTGTGAAGATCTATTTTAGCCAATCGGGCATAGAGTCCATTGCGATGATGTCTTGCACTTCTTGGCGTGGACGTATCACGTGATATTCACTGCCATTGACCAAAACCTCAGGAACAAGTGGTCGTGTGTTATAAGTACCAGATTGCACCGCGCCATAAGCGCCAGCGCTACTAACTGCGATCAAATCACCCGGATTTGGTTCTGACATTTGGCGGTTAAGAGCGAGATAGTCTCCCGTCTCACAAACAGGCCCAACAATATCAGCTGTCATTGCAGGTGAGTTTACCGCTGAAATTTCGACCGGCAAAATCTCATGAAAGGCATCATAAAGCGTTGGGCGAATAAGATCGTTCATTGCGCCATCAACGATGACAAAGTTTTTCTCACCGCCATCTTTGACGTAGATCACTTCGGTAACTAAAATGCCCGCATTACCCGCGATTAAACGACCGGGTTCCATTAAAACTTTGCATCCTAATGATTTAAGACGTTCTTCGGCAACTTTTGCATAAGCTGTTGGATCAGGTGGGGGTGAATTATCGTTTTTATAAGGAATGCCTAAGCCGCCGCCAATATCGACGTGATCAATTTTATAACCTTTTGATCTAAGGCTTTCGACAAGATCCACGACGAGCACAAACGCATCGTCAAATGGTTGCAGATCTGTGATTTGACTTCCGATATGCATATCAATGCCATGCGCATCGATGCCTTCCATTTTGCTCGCGCGCTCAAAAACCTCTGGTGCGCGTTTATAGGAAATTCCGAACTTGTTTTCTTTTTTACCTGTTGAGATTTTCGCGTGGGTTTTGGCATCCACATCAGGGTTTATTCTGAAAGAGACTGGTGCTTTAACGCCCATTTTGAGAGCGCGTTGATTAAGCAGCTCTAATTCAGGCTCGGATTCAACATTAAAGCACAAGATACCTGCTTGTAGCGCTGCATCCATTTCGTATGCTTTTTTTCCAACTCCGGAGAAGACGATTTTTTTTGCATCAATTCCAGCCTGCAACGCGCGTCTTAATTCGCCTTCAGATACGATATCAACACCTGAACCTAGATCTGCCAATGTTGCAAGAATAGCTTGGTTTGAATTTGCTTTCATTGCGTAACAAACAAGCGAATCTAAACCCGAAAATGCGTCTTTATAAACGTTGAAATGACGTGCAAATGTTGCTGTAGAATAGCAATAAAACGGCGTGCCAACTTCACGAGCGATGTCTTGAATAGAAACGCCTTCAGCGTGCAAGACGCCATCGATATAATCAAAATGGTTCATTAGGTGCTCTTAAAACTAGTCTAACAGAATGCCAGGTTGCTTTGGCGTTTCGTTCGTCACTGGTTGTGCCACAGGTTCAGCGATTGTTGTAGGTGCAATCAAATCTGTTTTACTACCACATGCGGACAATACGCACATAAGAGCGGCTAGCACGATGGAAAGTCTTGAAAGCTTCATGAGCTATGTCCTTTGTAAGGCTTAAAT
This sequence comes from Lentilitoribacter sp., assembly GCA_039986595.1. Taxonomy (GTDB): domain Bacteria; phylum Pseudomonadota; class Alphaproteobacteria; order Rhizobiales; family Rhizobiaceae; genus Lentilitoribacter. Next base: position 124,674 of record JBDWQJ010000002.1, on the reverse strand, counting down.
AATGAGCAACCTTTTAACGAAAAAATCAACACAAAGCACCCCTTTTTTTCTACTAAGGTTTTTAAAAAGAGGTTGCGTGCCGGGCTTAGTTTGAAAGCCAGTTTTTCGATTTCCAATATTTAATCTGTTCGCGCACATTATCAGGTGCCGTTCCGCCAAAGCTTTTTCGTGATGCAACAGATGCTTCAACGGTTAGGACTGAATAAATATCGTCGGTAATTGCGCTATTGATTTCTTGTAAATCAGATAGTGCAAGTTCGTGTAGTTCAACACCTTGCGTTTCAGCCAATGCGACGGCTGCTCCTGTAGCATGGTGCGCATCACGGAATGGAAGACCCGCTTCACGAACCAACCAGTCGGCCAAATCTGTTGCCGTTGAGAAACCAGAACCCGCAGCTTTATGCATTGCGTCTTTGTTAACATGCATATCGGCAACCATTCCTGCCATTGCTGCTAGTGCAAGTTCTAGGCTATTGGCTGCATCGAAGACTTGTTCTTTATCTTCTTGCATGTCTTTTGAATAGGCCAGCGGAAGGCCCTTCATAACAGTTAGAAGTCCAACCATTGCACCATTTATACGTCCGGTTTTTGCACGCACCAATTCAGCTGCATCAGGATTTTTCTTTTGCGGCATAATGGACGAGCCGGTTGAAAATGAATCCGAAAGCTTTACAAAATTAAACTGTGGCGTCGACCAAATGACAATCTCTTCTGCAAGGCGTGAGAGATGCGTTGCGCAGATTGTTGCAACAGCTAAGTATTCCATTGCAAAATCACGATCTGATACGCTGTCGAGTGAATTGCGTGTTGGTTCTCTGAAACCAAGTTTTTCCGCTGTTTGATGACGATCAATTGGAAAACCAGTTCCCGCAAGTGCCGCCGCACCCAGTGGGCATTCGTCCAAACGATCAATGCAATCCAAAACGCGAGACAGATCTCGATAGAACATTTCAACATATGCCAAACAGTGATGGCCAAACGTTACTGGCTGCGCTGTTTGTAAATGTGTAAAGCCCGGCATAACGGTGTCGGCATGCTCTTCAGCGCGCGTGATAAACGCAGATATTAGCTGCTCCAATAATGTTGCTGTTTTGCCAAGTTCGGCTTTGACCCATAGGCGGAAATCAAGGGCAACCTGATCATTACGTGAGCGGGCTGTGTGAAGACGTCCAGCAGTTGGGCCGATCAATTCACGCAAGCGCGCTTCAATGTTCATATGAATATCTTCTAGTGCACGCGAAAACTCAAACTGGCCACTTTCAATCTCTGACGAAATTGTGTTGAGCCCGTGAGTAATTTTGTCGCGATCTTCTGCCGAAATTATGCCATTATCTGACAGCATTTGTGCATGAGCCATTGAACCTTCAATGTCTTGCGCATATAGCTTTTTATCAAAACCAATGGAAGCGTTGATCTCTTCCATTATTGCATCAGGCCCTGAGCCAAAACGGCCGCCCCACATTTTGTTCGACGATTTGTTGTTTTCGTTTTCGGACATTTTGAAGACCTCGGAGAATTTTTATGACTGAGCAAAGTAATCGTAAACGCAGATCCAAAATTCTTGGAACCATTTTACTGGTTGGCGGAATTAGTTTGGTTGCGGCTGGGGTATACGTGATGATGGGGGGGTATGGCAATGATACAATTAACACTGCAAGCACAAAAGCAAATGCTAATGTCATCGCAAGGGCCAGTGAATTAGGTAAAAGCGCTCAAGGTGACGTTGCCGCGATGATCGCGCTTGAAGAACCTAAACTCATGCCTGAACATCAATTCATAGACCCAAATGGCGATGTGCAATCTATCGATATGTTCAAGGGTAAGATTACTTTGGTGAACTTGTGGGCCACTTGGTGCGCGCCATGTCGTGAAGAAATGCCGGCTTTATCTGAGTTGCAAACAGCCAAACAAGGTGCTGATTTTGAAGTCGTGACGATCAATATCGATCGAGGCGATCGCAATAAGCCTGAGGGCTTTTTAAATGAGATTGGTGTCGATAATTTACCGCTTTATCAAGATAGTTCGATGGGTATTTTTAATGCGCTTAAAAAAGAAGGTTTAGCCTTTGGTTTGCCAGTCACCATGCTGTTAGATGAAAACGGTTATATCTTAGCGTCAATGAATGGCCCTGCGCATTGGTCGAGCCAAGACGCACTTAATTACATTGATGCAGCGATTGCATCGAAAGAAACCAATGTGAGTGCGTTGAAGTAAAGTGCTAATTTTAGCGGGTCGGAACCGGTTCCTCACCACTATAATCATAAAAGCCTTTGCCTGTTTTACGGCCCAACCAACCGGCTTCAACATATTTGACCAGTAATGGACATGGGCGGTATTTGGTGTCCGCTAAGCCATCATGCAGAACTTGCATCACTGACAGACACGTATCAAGACCAATAAAGTCAGCAAGTTCAAATGGCCCCATTGGGTGGTTTGTGCCAAGCTTCATACCTTGATCGATGGATTGAATTGAACCCACACCTTCATGAAGGGCATATACGGCCTCATTAATCATCGGCAATAATATCCGATTGACGATAAAACCGGGGAAATCTTCTGAAACTGTGACGCTTTTTCCCAAAGAGACGGCAAAATTATTTGCCAGATCAAAAGTCTCATCACTTGTCGCAATGCCTTTGATCAGCTCCACAAGTTTCATCAGTGGAACGGGATTAAAGAAGTGAATACCAACGAATTGTTCTGGTCTATCTGTTGAAGCTGCAAGACGGGTCACAGACAACGAAGAGGTGTTTGTCGCTAAAATCGCATCTGGTTTTAAAACAGGGCAGAGCGCCTCAAAGATTTTCTTTTTGATCGCTTCATTTTCAGTAGCTGCTTCAATCGCCATATCACATTCTGAAAGTGCTGATAATTCAGGTGCTGCTGAAATGCGTGCCAATGCTGCTGTCTTGTCCGCTTCTGTTAGTTTTTCTTTTGCAACCTGGCGGCTCATATTTTTATCGATGTTGGCGAGCGCTTTGTCGATTTGATCTGCAGATACATCATGGATGAGAACATTATAGCCAGATAACGCACAAACATGGGCAATGCCACTGCCCATTTGTCCAGCTCCGATAATGCCGACGGTTTTGATTTTTATAGCCATGATGGTGTCCACTTTAAAATGATCGAGTTTTGCGCAATTTATATTGCGTCGCAAAAAATGCAATGCCGAGCTTGTTTTATGGCAACAAAAATGGCCAGCAAATGAATTTGCCAGCCATAATAATTTCTTCGAATTTGAAAATAAGCTTAAAGCGCTTTTTCAAGTTCCGGCAAGATATCAAACAAGTCTGCCACAAGACCGTAATCAGCAACCTGGAAGATCGGCGCTTCTTCATCTTTGTTGATCGCAACGATGATCTTACTGTCCTTCATACCCGCTAAGTGCTGAATAGCACCGGAGATACCCGCTGCGATATATAGATCTGGTGCAACCACCTTACCGGTCTGGCCAACTTGCCAATCGTTTGGCGCGTAACCACTATCAACCGCTGCGCGGGACGCGCCTACGGCTGCACCAAGTTTATCAGCAACAGGCAAAATAACTTCTTCAAACTTTTCAGCTGAACCCAATGCACGACCACCAGAGATGATGATTTTCGCAGATGTAAGTTCAGGACGATCATTTTGAACGATCTTATCTTCAACGAATGAAGACAGGCCTGAATTGCCTTTGCCAGCAACGGCTTCAACGCTTGCAGAGCCACTTTCTGCGGCATCAGCAAAAGTTGCTGTGCGAACAGTGATCACTTTCGTTGCATCAGAGGATTTAACGGTTTGAATAGCGTTACCTGCATAAATAGGACGCTTGAATGTATCGGCTGCAATCACATCTGTGATTTCAGAGATTTGCATTACGTCCAACAAAGCTGCCACACGTGGCATGAAGTTTTTGCAAGACGCTGTCGCAGGGGCGATCACGCAATCATAATCACCAGCCATTGATACGATCAAATCGGCCATTGGTTCTGCAAGCGCATTTGCGTATTCATCCGCATCAGCAAGAAGAACTTTGCCAACACCTGCAAGTTTTGCAGCTGCATCGGCAACGCTTGAAGCGCCTTTGCCTGCAACAAGGATATGTACATCGCCACCAATTTCAGTCGCAGCTGTTAGTGCTTTTGCAGTTTGATCGGAAAGAGCTGAATTATCGTGTTCAGCAACAAGAAGAGTAGTCATCATTGTGCTCCTTAGATTACACCAGCTTCGTTTTTCAATTTATCGACAAGCTCGCTCACAGAGTTTAAAACTACACCTGCTTTACGTGCTTCTGGTTCTTCTGTGGTAACCACTTCCAAACGTGGGGCAATATCGACGCCAGTATCAGCAACAGTTTTCTTATCAACTGGCTTTTTCTTGGCTTTCATGATGTTTGGCAAGGACGCATAACGTGGCTCATTCAAACGAAGGTCGGTAGTCACTACCATTGGCATTTTAAGTGAGACAACTTGCATGCCGCCATCAACTTCACGAGAGACTTCTGCCGTATCGCCGTCGATTTTAATCTCAGAGGCATAAGTTGCCTGAGACCAACCAAGCAATGCCGCTAACATCTGGCCTGTTTGACCAGCGTCATCATCAATGGCTTGCTTACCAGCAATGACAAGATCAGCGCCTTCACTTTCAGCAACTGACTTAAGGATTTTTGCAACTGCAAGCGGTTCAACCAAGTCATCAGTTTCGATTAAAACACCACGATCAGCACCCATCGCAAGAGCTGTGCGGATTGTTTCTTCTGATTTGGCAGGTCCAATGGAAACAGCGATTACTTCTGTTGCAGTGCCGGCTTCGCGCAAACGCAAAGCTTCTTCAACAGCAATTTCATCAAATGGGTTCATTGACATTTTAACGTTTGCCAATTCTACGCCAGAACCATCCGGCTTAACCCGAATTTTAACGTTGTAGTCAACAACCCGTTTCACGGGTACGAGAACCTTCATTTTAAATCCTTCTCATCTATTTTCTTCAAGCAACTTAATGCTATTCAATAACACCAATTCAATCGACGAAATCAATAGATTTGTTCTATGAATGTTGGGGAGATTGGGCCCAAACTTCGCCGCTTGGCAAATCAATAATCGTATAATTATAAGCAAGTCAAACCAAATTCGCCCCAATGGTTAGATCTGGTGGCGATTCGTCTCAATAAATGGAAATAAATTGACAAATTACTGCTTCCAAACCAATGGATCGATAGAAATTCTTTATCGATCGCGCAGGATAATATATTGGGCTGTTTGCGCTAAAATCTCAGTATCGCAGTTCATATCATCGAGCGTTTTGCTCGCATCCGCTGCTAGTTTTTGCAACTGATCTTGCGCCCACACAATGCCATGCAGACCCACAAGTGTTGCTTTGCCTGCATCTGCATCTTTGCCCGTGTTCTTACCCATTGTTTGTATATCTGATGTGACATCCAGCAAATCATCAGCAAGTTGAAATGCTTGCCCGGCAATCTGACCGAATTTGGTCATGCGTTGATAATCAGAAGGGTCTGCATTGCCAATAATCGCACCCGCTTGGCAGGCAAAGCGAATAAGCGCACCGGTTTTCATTTGTTGCAATGCTATAATACCGGCCTCATCTGGCTGTTGTTTCTCCGCGGCTAAATCAAGTGCTTGCCCGCCAACCATGCCGCCTAATCCAGCCGCCTGTGCAAGCTCAGATATTAGTTTGATTTTGGCGCTCGCATCCAACGGGGTTTCATCGGAAGCGATAATATCAAATGCGAGAGTGAGCAAACCGTCACCTGCCAAAATTGCTGTCGCTTCATCAAATGCGATATGGACAGTAGGTTGGCCACGACGAAGATCATCATCATCCATTGCGGGTAAATCATCATGCACCAGCGAATAACAATGGATACATTCAAGTGCTGTTGCGACGCGCAAGGCAGCTGTTTCATTGCCATCAAATAAGTGCGCTGCCTCCATTACCAAAAACGGGCGCAGTCGCTTGCCGCCATTGAGTGATCCATGACGCATAGCAGCCATGAGATGTTCAGGGCGTGCTATTTCGCTACCACGGATTTTATCAGACAGAACTGCTTTCAGCTCTGCTTCAACGCGCTTTGCGGCATTTGCCATGCGTGGTTTAAATTGATTTTGACTTTGATCGGACATGAAGCCCTATTGCCACGGCAATTTGTATTGAGCAATCTTTTCTTACAGAAAAACGGTTGAATAACTGGAAATTCCAGCTTCGGTGCACTAGAGCTATCCATAACATTGAGGGCGATATTGTTTTAAATCGCATGTCGCGACATTTTAATTGGGGGCTATCCTTTGGCGAAGGCTGGCAAGAAAAAGCAGACTAAAGCAAAAGCGAAGTCAAAATTTGCCTTGCGCCCGTTTTTGTTAAAATGGCTCAAGCGTTTTGTGCTGCTCATTCTGTTTTTATTAATTGCGCCATATGCTCTGATTTTTATTTATAAAATTGATGCCGTCAAACCAATTTCCACTCTTATGTTGAGCGAAACTTTTACAGGACGTTCTTATGAACGTTCGTGGGTGGACATCGATGATATTGCCCCTGTTGTTATTCAATCTGTAATGATGTCTGAAGATGGTCAATTTTGCGCGCATTCAGGTGTGGATTGGGACGCGATCAATATTGTTATTGAAGAGGCGTTGGAGGGTGAAGCTTCGCGTGGGGCCAGCACGATTGCTATGCAGACCTCAAAAAACCTGTTTTTAACGTCCACGCGTTCAGTCATACGAAAGGCTCTTGAGATTCCGCTGGCCTTAACTTCGGACTATGTTTGGGGCAAAGAACGCATGATGGAGCTTTATTTAAATATCGCTCAATGGGGTCATGGCGTTTACGGAATTGAAGCTGCAGCGCAAACATATTTTGGACGCTCAGCGAGTAAGTTAACCCGAAAGCAAGCTGCGCTTTTGGCGGTGACATTACCCAATCCCATTCTGCGCAATCCTGCAAAGCCAAGCAATGGCTTGCAACGTCTTGCCAATAGGGTTGAAAAGCGCGCGCGCCAATCGGGTGCATACATCAAATGTATTTATCCTTAGATCAAATTATTTCGCTAGTATTTCCCAAAGGCACTGACATTATTGTGTGAAACATTACGAGGTGATTTATGTCTGATTTGAAACTTTATATTGGTAACAAAAACTATTCGTCATGGTCATTTCGGCCTTGGATTGGCATGAAAGTTTTGGGTGCTGAATTTACAGAAGAACTAATTCCATTTGATATGGCCGGTGGAAACCCGAAGTTCAAAACGTTTTCGCCAACAGGCAAGGTGCCAGTATTGGTTGATGGCGATCAAACCATATTTGAATCTCTGGCAATATTAGATCATCTATCTCGCAAGTTTCCAGAGAGCGGTTTTTGGCCTTCTGATGAGAAAGCCCACAGTCACGCAATGGCCATATCATGTGAAATGCTGGGCGGTTTTTCTGCACTTCGCAATCAATGCCCGATGAATATGCGTCGACCAATTGTAAAAATGGAGCAGGATGAAGCTCTGCAGAAAGATGTTTCGCGCATTGAAAAGCTTTGGTCAGACTGCCTTGCGCAATCTGGAGGTCCATTTTTGTTTGGAAGTTTTACCAGTGCTGATGCAATGTTTGCACCGGTTGTGAACCGCTTTGAGGTTTATAAACTAAGCGAAAATCAAACCGTATTGAAATATATGGAAAACATGAAGTCACTTGATGCCTGGCAAGAATGGGAGACAGCAGGCAAAGCTGAGCCTTGGATTGTGGATGAAGATGAGGCTTAATGTAGGCTAAGAAGTGTCATTAATAGGTCGAAATAGCTTTGTTTTCTCATTTATTGGCAGGATTGAAAAAAATCTTACGAATCCCACTGGTCAAACTCGTAAAGTCGATGTATAAGCCGCGCCAATTCCCAATTTTGGCATCACGTCCAATTTGGCGGTAAACACTGCCAAGTTTTGTTGATTGCCCGTTATAATGGAGTAGAAAATGGCTGTACCAAAGAAAAAAATTTCGCGCTCGAAGCGCGGCATGCGCCGTTCAACAGACGCGTTAAACGCGCCGGCATACGTTGAAGATAAAGATTCAGGTGAGCTTCGTCGCTCACACCATGTGGATCTTAAAACTGGCATGTATCGTGGTCGTCAAGTTTTGACACCAAAAGAAGACGCATAAGCTCTTTTTTATAGATATGAATGATTTCAATCAGGCTAGCCTTACGGCTGGCCTTTTTGTATGAGATATATCAAGTAATCGATTTAACCATTTAATCTAAGAGAGATAAATATGCTGGTCGCTATCCCTTTAATGCTCATTCCGTTGGTACTTTATAATGTTGTGATGTTGGGACCTGGCTCCGGCATTGGCGGGTTGGAAAACCATATTTTGGAATTGCCAATGCTCTCAGGCGCGACATGGATTTTAAATGTCGGTGATCTGTTTATATTAATTGCGCTGGTGCTGTTGTTTGTTGAGATTTTAAAGGCAACGCGTACAGGAGCTTTCTCCGTTGTCGATCACCTATTGTCGACATTCGTATTTATCGCATTTTTGCTGGAATTTTTGTTGGTGCAGGGGGCTGCAACGCAAGTGTTTTTCATCCTAATGGCCATCGCATTTATTGATGTGATTGCAGGATTTTCGGTTTCCATCAAATCGGCAGGACGAGATGTCTCAATTGGACTGTAGTGGAATATAAAATTGAAATTTGATGAATGATGGGCGGCGGAAACGACCGCCCATTTTTAATGTCTTAACCTGCGTCAGCTTCAAAGCCTGCATCTTCAATACCAGCAATAGCTGCGGCTTCATCATTATCTGATACATCGCCTGAAATTCCTACAGCGCCGAGAATTTCGCCTTTTTTGTTCTTGATCAATACCCCTCCTGGAACAGGTACGATATTACCACCAGAAACACCTGATAGACCTTCAAGGAAATGTGGGCGAGTTACTGCTTGCGCATCCAGCCAGCGTGAACCAACACCAACAGCTACAGCGCCATAGGCTTTACCTTTTGCAACTTCAAAACGCATGTTAGATGCGCCATCCTGACGTTGGAATGCTTTTACGTGACCACCTGCATCAAGCACGACGACGGCTAATGGCTTTAATCCGAGCTCTGCACCTTTTTTGAACGCAGACGTGATCATTTTATTCGCTTTGGAAAGACTGATTTGCATGTTTGTAACTCTTTATTAGGTTGGGATTGATGAAATTTCAGCTATAATTGATAGCGATTGTTGAAAATCGAGTATATAGACGTTCGCACCTTAAGTCATTTGTCTGTATTTGATTAACATTATTTCCAAAGGAGAAATAATATGCGCTTGTTTGATAAACCTGGTCGTTCACAGGTTTTCGCTGATAATGGTATGGTGGCGACATCGCATCCGCTTGCCTCATCTACTGCACTTAGTGTTTTGCGCGAAGGTGGATCAGCTGTTGATGCCGCGCTTGCCGCATCTTTCGTGCTGAGCGCGGTCGAGCCGCAGATGACGGGTATTGGAGGTGATTGCTTTGCAATTATTTCAGACCCGGCAAAAGGAATGCATGCGATTAATGGCTCTGGTCGTTCGGCGGCACGTGCAAATGTCGAATGGTATCAAGAAAACGGATTTAGCGAAATTTCGGATGCGTCCGCGCATTCTGTTACAGTACCTGGTGCTCTTAAAGCTTTTGATGAAATGCATCAGAAATTTGGTACGCTCTCCTGGGACCGATTGTTCACAGATGCAATTAAGATTTCTGATGAGGGTTTTTTAGTATCCCCTCGCGTTGCCTATGATTGGCAGAAAAATGTAACGCCACTGAGTAAAGATGTTGGCGCTTCGATGCATTTACTGCACGATGGAAATGCCCCCAAAATGGGTGATAGAGTTCAGTTTTCAGCGCTGGCGAATAGTTTTCGATCCATTGCAAAAGACGGTATTGATGCGTTTTATAAAGGCAGTATTGCAGCCGAAATTGCCGATACAGTGCAAGCAAAGGGTGGTTTCTTAAACGAGGATGACCTTGGCGCGGTTACAGCTGATTGGGTTGAGCCAATTTCAACGAAATATTCCGGTCATCAAGTGTTTGAGATCCCACCAAATGGTCAGGGCATGGTTGCGCTCATTATGATGAATTTGATGGAATTGTTGGATGTGCGTTCCATGAGCCACGATAGTCCCGAGCGCTACCACCATGAGATTGAAATCGGTCGTGTGGCTTATGCTGTGCGAGATGCAATGCTTGCGGACCCCGCGCATATGACAATGTCGGCTGAAGAGCTGACATCAATGGAATTTGCTAAAACTCTCTATCATCAAATCAAACCTTTGAAGCGTAACCCGAAAATTCTGCTGCCAGATTTACCAAGTTCCGACACGGTCTATTTATCCGTAGCGGATAAAGACGGGCAAATGGTGTCGCTGATTTATTCCATTTATACCGATTTTGGTTCGTGGATTGTGACGCCGAATTCGGGTATTGTTCTACAAAGTCGCGGCGCGTGTTTTAACACAATTGCTGGGCATCCAAATGCGATTGGTCCATCTAAGCGTCCGTTGCACACAATTATTCCTGGCTTTGCATTAAAGAACGGCAATCCTGCATTCTCATTTGGGGTTATGGGCGGCGCCTATCAACCAATGGGGCAAGCGCATGTGTTTTCCAATCTTGTTGATCATGGCTTTGATCCGCAAGCAGCGCTTGATCATCCGCGCATGTTCTGGGCGCCCGATGGTGTGCTTGAAGCAGAAAGTGGGATTTCTCGTGCGGTTATTGGTGGGCTTGAAGCGCGCGGTCATGAAATTCGCCAATCAAATACGCCCATTGGTGGTGGACAGATTATTCAGCGGGATGATCGCGGTTATTATTGTGGCGGTTCTGATCCGCGCAAAGATGGCTTAGCTATCGGTTATTAAAAAAATCGCCATGATGTGGTTTCATGAACATCATGGCGATCATATTTATTGTTTCACAAACGCATATCAATTGGTTGCGTGCAATTAGCTAAATTTATCCAGCTTACCTTGCAGGTCTTTCAACTGCGCTTTTAACTCATCAATGTCATTGGCTTCAGGCTTTTCTGCCTCTTGCTCTTCTTGAGCGCCGGTTGGAAGACCGAAGGGTGAAAACATCGACATGGCCTGTTGGAACATCTCGGTGTTACGCTTAACCTGTTCTTCGATCATTTGTATTGGCGCTTTCATATTGGCCATCATCGGATTTGCATCCATTGATTTTGACATTTGATCTTTGAATTTTTCTTGCTGATCTGTGAGTGCTGACATGGAGTGCTCAAGGTAACTTGGCACGACCATTTGCATTTGATCGCCGTAGAACGAAATCAATTGTCTTAAGAATGACACCGGTAATAATGTGTTTCCGGTTTTTGCTTCTTGCTCAAAAATGATCTGCGTTAAAACAGAGTGGGTGATGTCATCGCCTGATTTTGCATCGTTGACGGTGAAGTCTTCACCCTTGCGAACCATCTCTGCTAAATCTTCCAATGTCACATAAGCACTTGTGCCTGTATTATATAAACGCCTGTTCGCGTACTTCTTGATAACCACAGACCCATTCCCGCTCATCTGACCCTCCTAAATGCAAATTACGAAATACTCTTATTAGGACCCTACTGCAAAAATATCGTTCCTGCCAAGTCTATTGTGCAACGCAGTTAATTTGTGTAAGTAATTGCTGCGCTGCAGCATAAACATTGCTTGACGGACAGTGTTAGTATTCGCTTATATGAACTTAGGATCGGTGTGCGAACACTTTTTATGTTTGATGGGAGCGCGAGCGCAATTTGCGTTCAGGGATAATCAGTCTGATTTATAAGGGAAATATTTATGGGTAACTCCTCAATCGTAATCGCCAGCATAGCTAGAACAGCTGTTGGTTCATTTAATGGCTCATTTGCTAAAACGCCAGCACATGAATTGGGTGCCGCTGCAATCACCGGTGCTTTGGAAAAAGCTGGCCTTGAAGCAGGTGTTATTGATGAAGTTATTCTTGGGCAGGTTCTAACCGCGGGCATGGGTCAAAACCCAGCACGCCAAGCGGCAATGGCTGCGGGTGTTCCAAAAGAAGCAACAGCTTGGGGACTTAACCAAGTGTGTGGTTCTGGTCTTCGTGCAATGGCAATTGGGATGCAGCAGATTATGTCAGGTGATGCAGATATCATCGCAGCGGGCGGTCAAGAGTCTATGTCATTATCAACGCATTGTGCGCATCTTCGTGCGGGCACAAAAATGGGCGATTTGAAAATGGTTGATACCATGATCAAAGATGGTTTGACCGAAGCTTTTTATGGCTACCACATGGGTACAACAGCTGAAAATGTTGCAAAACAGTGGCAGTTGTCTCGTTTGGTGCAAGATGAATTTGCAGTGAATTCGCAAAACAAAGCGGAAGCTGCGCAAAAAGCTGGCAAGTTTAAAGACGAAATTGTTCCTTTCACAATTAAAGGCCGTAAGGGCGACACAATTGTTGAAGAAGACGAATACATCAAACATGGTGTAACGATTGATGGTGTTGCAAAGCTGCGTCCTGCATTTGATAAAGAAGGTACAGTCACGGCTGCCAACGCTTCTGGTCTAAATGATGGTGCTGCTGCGGCGATCTTAATGTCTGAGGAAGAAGCCAATAAGCGTGGCATCAAGCCAATGGCGCGTATTGCATCTTGGGCAACTGCAGGTGTTGATCCGCAAATCATGGGTACAGGTCCAATCCCAGCTTCGCGCAAAGCGCTGGAACGCGCTGGTTGGTCTGTTGGCGATCTTGATCTGGTTGAAGCCAATGAAGCCTTTGCTGCGCAAGCCTGTGCAGTGAACGTTGACATGGGTTGGGATCCAGAGATCGTAAACGTCAATGGTGGTGCAATTGCTATTGGTCACCCAATCGGTGCATCTGGTGCGCGCGTATTGACAACACTGCTTCATGAAATGGAACGTCGTGACGTGCATAAAGGTCTTGCAACACTATGTATTGGTGGTGGCATGGGTGTTGCGCTTTGCGTAGAGCGTTAGGCAGCCATTACATAATCGCACGGGTATAAGTTGGAGGAACCTGCTAGATAAGGCCTAGTTAAATTGCTAGGGGGATTCTAGCAGGTACAAACAAAAGGGACGATTTAAACATGAGTAAAATAGCATTAGTCACAGGTGGAACACGCGGCATCGGCGCAGCGATTTCAATTGCTTTGAAAGCGGCCGGTTACACAGTTGCAGCAAACTATGCAGGCAATGATGAAGCCGCAGCAGCATTTACTGCTGAAACAGGCATCAAAGCTTATAAATGGTCAGTTGCTGACTACCAGGCATGTGCTGATGGTATTGCGAAAGTTGAAGCAGATCTCGGCGAGATCTCAGTTCTTGTTAACAATGCTGGTATTACTCGTGATGGCATGTTCCATAAATTGACACCTGAAAAATGGAACGAAGTGATCAATACCAACCTAAATGGTGTGTTTAACATGACCCACCCAATTTGGACTGGTATGCGCAATCGTAAATTTGGTCGCGTGATCAATATTTCTTCAATCAACGGCCAGAAAGGCCAAGCTGGTCAGGCAAACTATTCTGCCGCTAAAGCTGGTGACATTGGTTTGACACGTGCTCTTGCGCAAGAAGGTGCACGTGCTGGCATTACCGTCAATGCTATTTGCCCAGGTTACATTGGTACGGAAATGGTCAAAGCGATTGATGAAGATGTTCTCAACAAGCACATCTTGCCACTGATCCCAGTTGGTCGTTTGGGTGAGCCTGAAGAGATCGCTCGTTGTGTTGTTTTCTTAGCATCTGATGATGCTGGCTTTATCACTGGCTCAACAATTTCTGCCAATGGTGGGCAATACTTTACGTAAGACTTTATTAAGTTTTTGCTTTGAAAGGCGTCTCTATGAGGCGCCTTTTTTAATGCCTTATTAAGACTGGTTAATGAAAGCCGCTCATTGGCAAAGTGGGATGATTTGATTTTCGATCAATTTAGTGCGTGATATGGCTGTTTTTACAACATCTAGCGGTGAACGAAACGGGAAACTTTCAATGTCAGCGATTCGTCTCTGATTCGTTCCGCCTTTGGTCTAATTCTTAATGTATTTAAATCAAATTTGATTAAAATTTTAATGATTTGTTTGCTTTCGTAAACATTTGGTTAAGGTGTCGTGGCCCTGTCATCTGACAGGCAGTTTAGATGTCGTTCATGTGTAAATTAATCTTTGCAGTCTCAAATGATAAAAGGTTAACGGCCAATAAGCTCCATTTTGTCACAATAAGTCTGTATTGAACTAAATATGGGGGTGAACGAAACGGGAAAATTCCAATGTCAGTGATTCGTCTCTGATTCGTTCCACCCCTGTTCCAAAGGTTAACGGGGCCAATCGTTAACATCGATTAAGAGGAGAGGTTTGACATAGCGATTTTGGGTATGAAGGTGATAACCGTTATGCTAGCAATGTAATCCGATTTTAGAGTTTCGATGATGAATAGACATTCCGACATTTCAGCAGCCAATGCGGCCCTTAATGCGAGTTCCCCGCTTATCCTGTCAGGACGTGGGGTAACTGCTGTATTGGGGCCTACAAATACTGGGAAAACCCATTATGCGTTGGAGCGAATGGTTGCGCATAAATCCGGTGTTATTGGATTGCCGTTAAGGCTTTTGGCGCGTGAGGTTTATCAACGTCTTGTGTTACGCGTGGGTGAGGGCGCTGTTGCGCTTGTCACAGGTGAAGAAAAAATCAGCCCAAAAAATGCGCGCTACACAGTTTGCACGGTTGAAGCGATGCCACGTCAGACAAGTGCAGAATTCGTGGCTATTGATGAGGTTCAACTCGCATCAGATTTGGAACGTGGCCATGTCTTCACAGACCGGCTTTTGCATTTAAGAGGAACACAGGAAACACTGTTTCTTGGATCTGATATTATGCGCAATGTGCTGTCAAAGCTTTTGCCGGGTATTCACATCATGGAGCGCCCGCGTTTATCAAAGCTTGAATATGCAGGATCAAAGAAGATCTCTCGCTTGAAACGTCGTTCAGCTGTCGTCGCTTTCTCTGCGGAAGAAGTTTACGCAGTTGCTGAGTTTATTCGTCGCCAAAAAGGTGGTGCTGCGGTTGTATTGGGTGCGTTGTCACCGCGGACACGAAATGCGCAGGTTGAGCTCTATCAAAATGGGGATGTTGATTATCTTGTTGCAACTGATGCTATCGGAATGGGGCTTAATTTAGATGTTGAGCATGTTGCCTTTGCGCAAGATCATAAGTTTGACGGCTTTCAATATCGCCCGCTTAATATCGCCGAAATGGGGCAAATCGCCGGTCGCGCCGGACGGCACACGCAAGATGGAACCTTTGGTGTTACCGGACATGCAGCCCCTTTCAGTGATGAGACGATAGAAAGGTTGGAAGCGCATGTTTTTGAACCTGTTAAAATATTGCAATGGCGTTCGAAAGAATTTGATTTCTCATCGTTACAAGCGCTCAAACATAGCTTAGAAAAAGTCCCAAAGGTTGATGGGCTGACCAAAGCTGTTCCTGCGGTAGATCAAAGAGCGTTGGAGTTTTTGTCTAAAGACGATGAAATTATTTCGCTGACGGGCCGGGCGGAAAATGTTGAACTTTTATGGGATATATGCGCATTACCAGATTATAGGCGGATTGCGCCTGCACAACATGCTGAGTTGATTGCAATACTTTTCAAAGACCTTGTTCAAAAAGGTGCCTTAAATGAAGATTATATCGCAAGACAGATTAAATTATTAGACAAAACTGATGGAGAAATTGATACCCTTTCGGCGCGAATCGCACAGATAAGAACATGGACTTATGTTGCAAATCATCCGGGATGGCTTAGAAATTTTAACCATTGGCAGGAAAAAACACGAGAAATAGAGAACAATTTATCAGATGCGCTCCATGAAAGGTTGACGAAACGCTTCGTAGACCGCAGGACATCTGTGCTGATGAGGCGTTTAAGAGAGAAGACGATGCTAGAAGCAGAAATTAGTGTAAATGGCGACATGTTCGTCGAAGGTCATCTTGTTGGACAACTAACAGGATTTAGATTTGTACCGGATAGCTCCGCTGAAGGTTTGGATGCCAAAGCAGTGACAGGTGCTGCGCAAAAAGCTCTTGCTATTGAGTTTGAAGCGCGCGCTGCGCGATTGCATGCATCAGGCAATAACGATTTCGCTATTGGAAATGACGGAACGATCCGTTGGATGGGTGAGCCTGTTGGTAAACTCACATCTGGCGATAATGTTTTGCGTCCAAATGTTTTGTTGTTAGCTGATGATCAGGTTGCGGAAAACGTTCGTGAATTGGTTGCAGGGCGCATTGAGCGTTTTGTAAATCATCACATCACTACGATCTTAAAGCCGCTTGATGAATTATCACGGGCAGAAGATATTGATGGTTTAGGCCGCGGTCTTGCGTTCCAGCTTGTTGAGAGCTTGGGTGTTTTATTCCGTCGTGACGTGCATGAAACAGTAAAAAGCATTGACCAAACAGCGCGTGGCGTTTTGCGCCGTTACGGTATTCGCTTCGGCGCTTATCACATTTTTATGCCAGCTCTACTTAAGCCTGCACCGGCTGAACTCGTCACATTGCTCTGGGCGATCAACAATGATGGCTTTGATAAGCCAGGTTATGGCGAGATTATTCCAGCATTGGCTGCTGGTCGCACATCATTGCCAACAGAGCAAAGTTTTGAGCGTGAGTTTTATCGTCTTGCAGGTTTCCGTTTCTTGGGGAAACGTGCTGTTCGTATCGATATTCTTGAGCGGTTGGCTGATCTTATTCGTCCTGCATTGAGTTGGAACCCAGGAGATGCTCCGCGTCCGGAAGCTGGTTATGATGGAAAGTCCTTTATCTCAACACCTGCGATGCTATCAATTTTAGGTGCAACGGCTGAAGACATTGAAGAAATTCTAAAAGGTCTTGGTTATCGCGCAGAATCTGTTTCTGCCGAGGTTGCAAAAGCTCAGCTTGAGGGCCTTTCTGCTGATGCAGAAGGTGGGGATGCTGGGCCTGTTGTTGAAGTTGTCACATCAAAGCAAATTGCAAAAACTGATGAGGCGAGTGAAGCCGCGTCAGAAGGCGCAAAATCTGATGTTGAAAGTTCTGATGCTGCTGTTGAAGAAAATACAGATGCATCTGAAGACGCAGAAGAAGCGCCAAAACCAGTTCTATTATGGCGTCCAATGGGTCGTAATGATCGCAGTCGTGCCCGCCCAAGTCAGGGTAAAGGTGGTGCTAATAATTCTGGAAACAGAAATCGCGGCAATAAAGGCGGCAAGGGCTCTTATAAAGATGGCGGTAAACCGCGTCATAACAATAAGGGTAAAAATGCAGGTGGAAGCAATCGCCCACCGCGCAAAGACAAGCCGCTTGATCCAGATTCACCATTTGCAAAATTGGCAGCTTTGAAGGATCAGTTGAATAAGTGAGTTTAATACCTGTTGCGAAACAACGTGTCGATAAATGGCTATTTTTTGCCAGGGTCGTGAAATCAAGGACCCTGGCAGGAAAGCTCGCTGAAGCAGGAAAAATCAGAGTTAATTCCAATAAAATAAATTCGGCGAGCTATCAGGTTAAAGTCGAAGATGTTTTAACCATCACTTTGGAGCGCAAAATACTTGTGCTCAAAATTCTTGCGCCGGGCGAAAAACGCGGACCTTATGTTGAAGCTAAAGAGCTTTATGAGGATTTATCCCCTGAACCTGTAAAGCGTGACGCATCAGGTTTTGTGCCGCCGCCAGCCCAACGTGAGCCGGGTTCAGGACGACCAACCAAAAAAGAACGTCGCGAGATGGACAAATTTCGTACAAAAGGTTAGTTGATGCGTGATTGTTTTTACGCTGAGTTTAACGTTTGAAATATGTGTCTATTATGCTAGCAGTTTGTGGAACATAATGCCTTGCATTGCCCAGATAAAGCATTTACCCAGATGCCTTAATTATTAAAATATTCCGGAGTTCTAAGTGACTTATATCGTGACTGAAAATTGCATTCGCTGCAAATATATGGATTGTGTTGAAGTCTGCCCAGTTGACTGTTTCTATGAAGGTGAAAACATGTTGGTTATTCACCCCGACGAATGCATTGATTGTGGTGTTTGTGAGCCTGAATGTCCGGCTGAAGCGATTTCTCCAGATACAGACCCTGGTCTTGATAAGTGGCT
Source organism: Lentilitoribacter sp. (assembly GCA_039986595.1). Taxonomy (GTDB): domain Bacteria; phylum Pseudomonadota; class Alphaproteobacteria; order Rhizobiales; family Rhizobiaceae; genus Lentilitoribacter. Next base: position 106,542 of record JBDWQJ010000002.1, on the reverse strand, counting down.
TAAAGTTAATACAGAATATGCTGATAAATGGCCTAATATTACAATCGCACGTGAAGCACCCGGTGATGCAAAAGACATGGATGGTGTTGCTGACAAGTTTAAGCAGTTCTTCTCGGAAGCCCCAGGTCAAGGCGATTAAGCCGGAATTAGAGCTAATATAGGTAATGATTTAATTACCGATAATGATATGGATTAACCAATTTTTGGGATCTTTGGCGGTGTAAATTGCCAAGGCATTGAATTTTGGTGTTTTTTGTGTTATTGTCTGCGTCTAACAACAAGAGTTTGGCAAACGAGGCACATTATTCCATGACCATTTTAACATTTTTGGCATGGTAATCTCAAGATAATTTTATATGACACCTGCGCTAGTTTTTAACTGCGGACGGGTGTCTTTGTTTGTACTCAAATAGTTGGCGATCAATTTTTGCGGGCGTATCGCAAAATCATAATATGAGTTTTTCGGAGCTAGTATTTCGGAAAATGTAGCAGGGAGTGTTTGTACACAAATGGCAACCCAAGTAAAAAAATCTTCGACGCGTCAAGGCTTCAAAATCGGTGAATCTATTGTTTATCCAGCTCACGGTGTGGGTCAAATTTCTTCGATTGAAGAGCAGGAAGTTGCAGGATATTCACTTGAACTATTCGTAATTGATTTCGAAAAAGACAAAATGCGTTTGAAAGTTCCAGTGGCAAAAGCTGTTTCAATCGGCATGCGTAAGTTATCAGAGACAGACTTTGTTGAGCGCGCTTTGAAAGTTGTTCAAGGTCGTGCCCGTATCAAGCGAACAATGTGGTCTCGTCGTGCGCAGGAATATGATGCGAAAATCAATTCTGGTGATCTTATTCAGATTGCTGAAGTTGTTCGTGATCTTTATCGTGCCGAAAACCAGCCTGAGCAGTCTTATTCAGAGCGTCAGTTATATGAAGCAGCGCTTGATCGTATGGCGCGCGAATTGTCAGCAGTTCAAAAGATCTCTGATACTGAAGCCATTCAGCTTATTGAGGTGAACCTGAATAAAACACCGCCAGCTAAGCGCAAGAAAGCTGAAGACGGTTCAGAAGAAGCCGCAGCTTAATTCAATTCATTGCTGAATTTTAAAAACCCGAAGCTTGGACATAATGTTCGCTTCGGGTTTTTTGTCATTCATGGGTTGTGATCACGGCGCTAGATTTATTCCGCAACAATCTTAATCAAGGTTCCGGGCTGCAAAGAAGCGCCCGGGCTAAGTGCATTTAAAATCCGCAATTGCTCTTCTTTGCGAGAATTGACCTGCATTTTTGCAGCGATTGAAGCAAGGCTATCTCCAGCCTGCACTTTGACAACGCGAATGCGCAAGGGTTTAAGGTTTTCGGCCTCACTTTGGGTGAGGGCTTTAAATGTCCCCGAAATATTTCCCGCAATTAATAACGAGCGCGCTTTGTTGCGCGGAACCGCTGTTAAGAACCGGTAGTAAAATTCTCTATACTGGATAATCGTAACGTCAAAAATCCAGCGATCCGCTTTTGCGCGCGCGGTTAGGGCAGGTAAGCCATTGATCGTTGTGTCGCGAATAGAGGCTGCATCCAATCCTTTGATCCAGCCGCTTGAAATATATGAGCGCAAAGTGCTGCCAGCTTCAATTTCAACAGCGTCAAATTGGCTTGCAACATCATTGGGTCCATTGGCTAAAACTGCATCACTTGTATTGTCGATTTCAAACCCTTGTGGCACATCAAATCTAATCCCTAATCCGGGGTGAAGGAAGGTTTGTCCGCGCACATATCCATGTTGCGCATTATCTCCGAATGTAAGGCCATCAATGTCATTTAAAAACGCTGTTCTATTGGTGATCTTCGCGCGCTCATTTTTAAAGCGCTCCGCGTGTCTTAGAGCGGCCGCCCGACGTTTTGGTGTTGACGGATGGCTTGATAGAAAGTTCAATCCGGATGGGCTTTTACTATTAAATGTGCTGTAAGCTTCCAGCGACTTTAAAAACCTCACCGCAGCAAAAGGATCATATCCTGCTTGCGCAAGCATTCGGATGCCAATCTCATCAGCTTGTAGTTCTTGTTGGCGCGAGAAAGCAGCCAGTCTTAGTTTGCTACGCGCCAACACGCTTGAACTTGCAAGGCGACCTGTAAGTATTTCTGATACGACTTGGCCCGCAATAAGTGCTGCATCCTGACGTTGCTGGCGCTGTACGCCGTGATTGGCAATCACATGTGCCATTTCGTGAGAGATAACTGCTGCAACTTCTGCTTCATCATTGGCAAGTGCGAGAAGGCCACGTGTGAGGTATAGATACCCGCCGGGTAGTGCAAATGCGTTAACATCAGGGGAGTCCAAAATCGTAATGCGGTATGATTGTAGAGGGTTTTCAGATACTGTTGTCAAAATACCAACAATGCGAGCAACCATTTTTGACGTTCCAAGGTCTTGATATTCGCCACCGTAACTTGTCAAAATTTTTGGATGTTGTGCAGCACCAAGCTTGGCGCGCTCATCATTTTGTTGAACTGTGTTGACTGTTTGGGGATTAGCAGATGGTGCAAAGTCAGCTTCCAGATCGCTTGCAGTGATGCAGCCGCTTAAAATCAAACCCATAAAAGTCAATGAAACCCATTTCCTCATGTCTTTAAGAGCAATGGGGTTTGGGTATAAAATTGAGTTATGGATATTTGTCTTCATCGGTTGTCTAACGGATCTAGCTGATTTGAAGGCTACCGTAACGGTATTTACGAAAAATTCCTAGCGGTAGGACCTCGCATGCCACGAGATTTCGATATAAAGAGCAATCATTTAAAATTGTTGATGTTATAACGAGCAAAAACTGATATTCCCACACTGCAATGCACATAGATAGCACATTTATTATATTACTCGCCGGAGATTTGACCATCGATGATCGCGTCCGGGCTTTATGTCAATCGGGCCGGATTATTGCGGCTGACGGCGGGATCAAGCACGCGACAAGTTTGGGTATTGAACCCGAACTCTGGTTAGGTGATTTTGATTCGACCCCTGACGCGCTTAAAGAACAATATAAACATGTCCAAACAATGACCTTTGATCGGCAAAAGGCCATGAGCGATGGGGCACTTGCCGTTCAAACTGCGTTGGAAAAAGGTGCATCTTCGATCATCTTTTTAGGTGCTTTGGGTGGAACAAGAAACGATCATACGATTGCTGTCATGCACCAAATGATGCAATTGCACAAAGCCGGTGTTGAAACAATGATGACATCAGGCTTGGAAGAATGCTGGCCGCTTGATGTAGGTGAATTTGAAATAGAGTTACCCAAAGGGTCGCTTTTTTCAATTCTGCCTTTTGAAGATCTCGAAGGTCTGTCTATTTCTGGTGCAGAATATCCACTCGATAATATCAAAACAGAATTCGGCTCAACGCTTACCTTGTCAAATGTCTCCCAAGGGCTCACTAAGGTTTCGTTGACAAAGGGTAGTGCTTTATTGATTGCGCGCCCTCACGATTTTTCAGGAGTTTAGTGTGGCACCACCCATTTTGAAATTGGATAATATTCAGCATAGTTTTGGCGGTGATGATTTACTGCATCAAGTTAATTTTCAGCTATTGCCTGGCGAGCGTATTTGTCTCATTGGCCGTAATGGGTCAGGAAAATCAACGCTTTTAAAAATCGCGTCTGGTCAATTTGAAGCACAAGGAGGAGAGATATTTCTCCAGCCTTCAACCACCGTTCGATATCTAGAACAGGCGCCAGATTTTGATGGCTTTGATACTGTGTCTACATATGTAGAAGCAGGGTTGGGTCCAAGCGATGATCCCCATAGAGCGAGCTATTTGCTTTCCCATCTGGGACTAACGGGTGAGGAAGATCCAAATCATTTGTCAGGCGGTGAAGCGCGCCGTGCAGCGCTTGCGCGTGTTCTTGCGCCAGAGCCTGATATATTGATGTTAGATGAGCCGACCAACCATCTTGATTTGCCGACTATTGAATGGCTTGAAGGAGAGCTTGCGCGGTCTAGAAGTGCATTGGTTTTGATCTCCCACGATCGACGTTTCTTGGAGAATATTTCAAACGCTGTGTTGTGGTTAGATCGTGGCGAGGCGCGAAGACTAGATCAGGGATTTACAAAGTTTGAAGCTTGGCGCGACAAAATTTTGGAAGAGGAAGAGCTTGAACAGCACAAGCTAGGACGCGAGATCGTTCGTGAGGAACATTGGCTTCGTTATGGGGTGTCTGCACGCCGTAAGCGGAACCAACGTCGTTTGAAAGACTTGCATAGTCTGCGCGCTGAATATCGCGGTCACAAAGGCCCTCTTGGGAAAATCGATGCGCCACAATTTGAAACCCGTGAATCCGGTAAACTGGTTATTGAAGCGAAGAATATTTCTAAATCCTACGGGTCACGAAAAATTATTGATGACTTTTCAATTCGTATCAATCGTGGGGATTGCATAGGTCTAGTTGGGCCGAATGGCGCGGGGAAAACCACACTTTTAAAAATGCTTATTGGCGCGCTCGAAACTGATACAGGATCCGTTAAAATTGGTACAAATTTAGATATGGCGCAAATTGATCAAAAACGAAGCGACCTTCCGCTGGATGATACACTTGCGCATTATCTGACCGATGGGCGCGGCGAAAACTTGTTGGTTCGCGGTGAAGTCAAACATGTGACTGGTTACATGAAAGAGTTTTTATTCGCACCTGAACAAGCGCGAACGCCGATTGCAAAATTATCAGGTGGTGAGCGCGCACGTCTTATATTGGCGCGTATTTTAGCGCGCAGCTCTAACCTTTTGGTGCTAGATGAGCCAACCAATGATCTGGACATGGAAACATTGGATTTGCTTCAGGAGATTGTCTCAAACTATCCGGGAACTGTGGTGCTTGTTAGCCACGATCGTGATTTCCTTGACCGGACTGTTAGCTCTACTTTAGCACCTGCGAACCCGCTTGCGCCGGATGGCAAATGGATTGAATATGCTGGTGGCTATTCTGACATGTTGGCGCAGCAAAAAGAAGTTGCGCAGGCGGAGAAGAAGCAGAAAAAAGCAAATGCGTCTAAAGCCGCGGGTGGAAAAGCATCAAGCGATAAATCTGCTGGCAACAAATCCCAAGCTCATAAATCCACTGGCAAATTGTCGTTTAAGCAAAAATATGCACTTGAAAACCTGCCCATCCAAATGGAAGAGGCAGAAAGTAAAGCTAATAAGATTGAAGCTAAAATGGCCGATGGTAGTTTTTATACAACCGATCCGGAAGGGTTTGCAAAGGCTGCAAAAGAACTTGAAACTGTCAAGCAAAGTATCACTCAAATGGAAGAAGAATGGCTTGAACTGGAAATGTTACGTGAAGAGTTAGAAGCGGGAGGCTAACGGTTATGATGAGTGATTTTGGTCAGTTTAATGGTTCTGACGTGAAAGTAATAACGCTTCATGGTGGTGGTTTAACGGCGAAAGTTTTAAACTGGGGCGCGGTGTTGCAGGACCTTCGACTTGAAGGACATGATAGCCCGCTTGTACTTGGGTTTAATAAGTTTGAAGACTATTTAGCCCATTCTCAATATTTTGGTGCAAGCGTTGGCCGTTTTGCCAATCGTATTAATAATGGCCAGTTCGAAGTTGATGGTCAGCTCTATCAGGTTGATAAAAACGAAGTGAGTGGAAATCATTTGCACGGAGGTAGTAAAGGTATCTCAGAGCAGCTGTGGAACATTGAACACTGTGATGAAAGTTCAGTTTTGCTTTCGATCATTGATGATGGCTCCATTACTGGCTATCCGGGAAATTGTGAAATCACTTGCCTGTATAGTTTGAAACCCGATGGTGTGTTTGAGGTGAAATATTCCTGCTATTCAAATAAGCCAACCCCTGCAAATATTGCCCATCACAGCTATTTTAATTTAGATGGATCAGAGAATGTTTTTGACCATGATATCATGATCAATGCCGATACCTATTTGCCTGTTTCTGATGCGCTGATCCCAATAGGTGAGATAAAATCGGTCGCCGGAACGGATTTTGAATTTCGGAAAATGAGACCCATTCAAACAGCGGACGGTTTTATCGAATATGATCACAATTTCTGTTTGTCCGATGATCGTGTTGATTGCCGTCATGTTGCGACACTTCAAAGTACAAAATCTGGCGTTGAAATGAAAGTTTTTTCAACAGAGCCGGGTATACAATTTTATACAGGATTTGGAGTTTCACCCACAGCAAATGGGCTTTCGGGTGTGCCATATCAACGTGGTGCAGGCCTTTGCTTGGAAACACAAGTTTGGCCCGATGCCCCAAATCAAAAGGCATTCCCCAGCGCTATTTTGCAGCCCGGTAGTGAATTAGTGCAACGGACAGAATATATCTTTTCAAAAAAATAGGCAGCCAACGATATCATCGTGACTGCCCATCTTTTGGTTTATGATCTTAATCTTAAGATTAAGGACATGCAGCAATATATGTGCCGCCATTGCCATCTGAATAACGACATTTTGTTGGATCGCCAGTCACGCGACCGATGAGAGCGCCAGCTGCTGCGCCAACGGCTGCACCAACTGCCGCACCTTTAAGATTACCTGTTGCAAGTGCGCCAGCTGCTGCACCTGTTGCAGCGCCGATTGTGGCACCTTGTTGTGTGGAATTACAGCCTGCTAGTGCTGCAGAAATAGCGACGATTGCGATAATTTTTTTCATAACAAACCCCTTTTGGTTACGGTTAGGCTAGGCGTAAAATATGACAAAAATCAGGCTAATTGGTTAACGAGGCGCTGTGCTTCTTCACGTGCTGTTACATCAATGTCGTAAATCGTTTGGATGTCGATGTTGCTACTAATATTTGATGGGATTTTATTAAGAACCGCTTCGACAATATCTGCCATTTTCAAGAAGCCGATTTTCTCTTCGATAAATGCGTCCAAGGCCACTTCTTTGCTGGCATTAAAAATCGCGCCGCTTAGACCACCAGCTTTCATGGATTGGCGCGCTAATCTGAGTGATGGGAATTTTTCTTCATCGGGTGCTTCAAAATCAAGCTTTGCGAGTTTGACCAAATCTAGTTTTTCAACGGGCAGGTCAATGCGGTTTGGATATGCAAGCGCATAGCCTATTGCTGTACGCATATCCGGTTCACCGAGTTGGGCAAGAACAGATCCATCACAATAAGAAACCAGCGAGTGGATAATAGATTGCGGGTGAACCACAACATCGATTTTATCGGGATGCGTATCAAATAGATGCATCGCTTCAATCATCTCAAGCGCTTTGTTGAACATAGATGCACTATCGATTGATATTTTAGTTCCCATTGACCATTTTGGGTGTGCAGCGGCACTTATGGGCGTAACATTTGCCATCTGACTGCGCGTAAAGCTGCGATAAGGCCCACCTGATGCCGTGAGGATAATCTTATCCAAAGAAGGTGCGTGTTTGCGGTTTAAAACTTGGAAGATGGCACTATGTTCGCTATCAACCGGAAGGAGCTTGCCGCCGCCTTTTTCAACGATTGACTTAAATAAAGTACCTGCTGAAACGAGACATTCTTTATTGGCGAGCGCTATATCAGCGCCGCGTTCAGCCGCTGCAATTGTCGGTGCTAATCCAGCCATTCCAACAATTGCCGCCATGACCCAATCACTCTGGCGCCGTCCAGCTTCAATGAGAGCATCGCGCCCGGCGGCTATTTCAATATCTGTGCCAGATAATAGCTCTTTGAGTTCTGAATATTTTGCTTCATCCGCAGTCACGACAAATTTTGCGTTAAATGTACGCGCTTGCTGACTTAATAATTCAACATTGGACATGCCAGTCAGAGCAACAATATCAAAGTTTTTTGCACCGCCATGATGAGCAAGTACATCAAGCGTGTTTTGACCAATTGATCCCGTTGCTCCGAGGATCGATATCTTTTTAGGAAGATCAAAATTTGACATTTAGATGCAGAATTCTAACTCGTTATAGATTGGCTTTGACGATAACCGTCACCCGAAAGTGACGTTTATAGTGTTTCAATCGCATATAACGGGAAAAACTCCAAGCCAATTAGCAGTTATATTTTAGATGCTCACCGTAACTTGATTAATCATAACGTAGTTCAGTGGCTTTGCCGCCAAATACGCGATAGGCAAAGATTGAGTAGCCAATGATGACAGGTAGAACGAAGGCTGTGCCAAATAAGATGATCAATAAGCTTTCAGGTGCGGACGCAGCTTCAACAATCGTCATTTTTTCAGGTACGATATATGGATAAAAGGAGTAGGCTAAACCTGCAAATCCAAGCGTCATAATGGCAACAATCCCAATGAATGGCAGCAACGAAAAGCGATCCGCCTCATCTGGCAAATGTTTAAGCTGCCAATAGGTAAAGATGAAGAATAACCCAGACATTAGCGGCAATGGTGCAAGCGCGATAATTTCTGGAATTGAGAACCATTTCGCAAAAATTCTATCGCTGGCAAGTGGGGTGATGATGGATATAATCGCCATGCCGATCAATGTGAAGATAAGCGCTTTTTTCATCCAATTGACTGCTCTTTTTTGTAAGTCGTTTTCGGTTTTATAGATCAACCAACCAGCGCCGATAGCTGCATATGTTGCTGTTAGACAAACGGCGACGAGTACGCCAAAGGCAAATGCTTGCCAACCTGATTGTAAGCCTAGAATATAAATTCCAAGCATATAGCCTTGACTTAGCGCGGTGACGAGCGAGCCTGTGAAGAACACTCTGTTCCACAGCCACTTTTCACTTGCTTGTGCTTTAGCTCTAAACTCGAACGCAACTCCGCGTGCAATAAGGCCGATAAGCATGATGGTGACCGGAAGATAAAGCGCTGTGAGAATTTCACCATGCGCTGCGGGGAAGGCGACGAGCAAAATACCAATAGCTAGCACAAGCCATGTTTCATTTGCATCCCAAAATGGGCCGATGGAAGCAATCATGCGATCTCGTTCTGATTGAGGGGCAAACGGGAACAAGATGCCGACACCTAGATCAAAGCCATCTAAGATCACATAAACTAAAATTGAGATGCCCATGAGGCCTGCGAAGATAATTGGCAGATAGGGGTATATTAGTGTGATATCCATGTGTCTTACTCCGCTGGAAGGCTGGCTTGGTGGGGGACAGCGCCCGGTAATGCAGGTTTACCTGTTGCGCCTGGTTCAGGCCGCTTATCACCCGTTTTCGCAGCTTTAACGGCTAATCTCACGACAACGAATATATATGCTCCGAGCAAAATAAAGTAGGTCGCGAGATAAGTGATGAAGGTGGATAAAACCATCCCGCCTGATATTGGGCCCAGCGCATCTGCGGTTTTTAACACACCGGTGACCAACCATGGTTGCCTGCCAATTTCTGTGACATACCATCCGGCAATAGTGGCAACCCAACCAGATAACGCCATTGGAACGAAGAGATATGCAAGTGGTTTTGGAAACTCGTTTTTGCGCCATAAGTAATAGCTGCCAATCCAAGATAAGAACAGCATCGCAAAACCTGTCCCAACCATAATTCTAAAGCCCCAAAATACCGCTGCAACAGGTGGATGGAGAACAGTTCCATCTTCTGCAATAAAATCATTTAATCCGGGCACGACGCCTTTAGGGTCATGCTTTAAGATAATGCTTGCACCATTGGGGATTGATAACTCAAAATTATTGCTTCGGGTTTCTTCGTCTGGCATTGCAAATAAAAGAAGTGGAACATTACCCCTTGTTTCCCAGTTGCCTTCCATCGCAGCAACTTTTGCGGGTTGATGTTCAAGAGTGTTGAGGCCATGCAAATCGCCAGCAAATATTTGTGCAGGAATAAGGACTGCCGCAACAGTGACACCTGTTTTAAGTGCCTTGAACATGGCCGCACTTCGATCACCCAATAACCACCTTAACGCTGACAACCCAGCAACTAAAAATGCAGCCGTTAAACCAGATGCGATGAGCATATGGGTTAAACGATACGGCATGGATGGATTGAAAATGATAGCAAACCAATCCGTTGCATGGGCAACACCATCGATGATTTCATGGCCTTGCGGGGTGTGCATCCACGAATTAAGCACCAATATCCAAAATGCGCTCATGGTCGTGCCAAAGGCGACCAAGAACGTGGCAAGTGTATGCACGCGGTTGGACACACGACGGAAACCAAAGAGCATGATGCCCAAGAAAACCGCTTCTAAGAAGAATGCAGTGAGAACTTCATAGGCAAGTAATGGTCCTGCAATATTGCCGACGGTTTCCATAAATCCGGGCCAATTGGTGCCGAATTGAAAGCTCATGGTGATGCCGGACACAACGCCCATCGCAAAGGAGAGGGCAAAAATTTTGACCCAAAAGAAATAGGCATCCATCCATGCGTGGTCGCCCGTTTTATTATATCGATATTTGAAAAAAAGTAATATCCAGCCAAGCGCAATTGTGATGGTGGGAAATAGAATGTGGAAGGTGATATTTGCACCAAATTGCATTCTCGATAATATAAATGGGTCCATAATTTCGTACTCCGATAGCTTGCATCATATATAATATTTCTGGACATGAAAATTATGTGGCAGACTGTCGCGAATTTAGAATTATTCTAAACAAATTGTCGCAGATGCGTGTTGCCCTCTTGAAAGCTGGACATCGGCTCTAATCGATGATCAATATTCTGATCAAAGATCAACAGGATATATTAAAAATGAATGATTTTATTTTTAACACGACGCCTTCTATTCGCCAGGTTATGGGCGGCGCTGCAAAACTTGGTGATTTGATAAAAGATCTACAAATTGAGCAAACAGATAAACATGTTTTTTTCGTCACAGACCCGGGCATTATGTCTTTGGGTTTAGCGGATTTAGCCCTAAGAAATCTAAAGTCTGGTGGTTTTGACGTTACGCTATTTGATGAGGTGTTAGCGGATCCAAGTGCTGCGAGTGTGTTAAAGGCAGCAAAACTTGCGCAGGATAAAAGCTGTGATTGTGTGATTGGTTTTGGTGGTGGCAGCTCTATGGATGTTGCAAAAATGGTGGCGCTTTTAGCAAAATCTGATCAGCCGCTGGATGATATGTATGGCGTTAATATGGTGACAGGATCACGTCTTCCGCTTATCTTAGTGCCGACCACCGCAGGCACCGGATCAGAAGTGACGGGCATTTCAATTTTAACGACAGGAACAGCTGAGAAAAAAGGTGTCGTATCACCAAAAATTCTGCCAGATATCGCGCTGCTTGATGCAGAATTAACGCTTGGTCTGCCCGCACATGTGACCGCCGCCACAGGGGTGGATGCAATGGTGCATGCAATTGAAGCCTATACATCCAAAAGCGCGAATAATAATCCAATCTCTAAAATATTGGCGCTGAATGCGCTCGATTTATTAGGCGCAAATATTCGCACTGCGGTTTTTGAAGGTGATAATAAAATCGCGCGCGCCAACATGTTGCTCGGTTCGATGATGGCAGGGCAAGCCTTTGCCAATTCTCCAGTTGCTGCGGTCCATGCGCTCGCATACCCTGTGGGAAGCTTGTTTCATGTGCCGCATGGACTATCTAATGCACTCGTATTGCAAAATGTCATGCGGTTTAATGCTGATGTTTGCGCCAAGCAATATGCAGAATTAGCGCCACATGTTTTCCCCGATATCAATTTAAATCAGGACACATCGCTTATAGCAGCAGAATTTATCGAACGACTTGGAAATTTAAATGTGGAGCTAGGCTTGCAAGCAGGTTTGCGCCAGGTTGGTATTGATGAAAACGACATTGAAAAACTCGCCACAGATGCGATGAACCAAACGCGATTACTGATCAACAATCCACGCGAAGTGACATATGAAGATGCGGTGCGAATTTATCGGGATTCGCTTTGATTAATAACCCGATCTAGATGTTCTTATTTCACAAATAATATCTGCCGCTTGATATTGGGGATGTTTGTATTTCTGGTATTGCACGAAATTGTAAAATAGTAATCGTTTAACGCAGATAAGCTATTGAAATCATGGAGTTTCTAAATAATTACTTTTCTAAATGTTAGCGAAAGTCTTCGTGTTCGTGACAAGCGAACGCCATTGACCACGTCGGACTTACGAGGGGCAATTCCGTGGGTCCAGTCTAAGCGCGATTTATCCTTTAAGACCAGCAATGATCTTGGTTTTAAATAAAGGTTGGACTTAAGTTCAGGATAGTCCAAATTTCTGAAATTCATCTCGCACGAGGATATTAAGCTGAGTGAGGCAATTGTATTGTCAAAGCATGGAACGCAATCGACATGCGGTGCAATGCCCTGACCCGGTAGGTACTCGTTGATTATGACTTAATCGGGTGCTGCGGTGAATATGTCCTCGTCCACAAGTCTATATGCCAATGTATCAAGCCAGTCCGGGAACTCTCCCAAATAATCATCCCGAGAGACGCGCCCCGCTTTATAATCATATCGATAACCATAATGCTGGACACGACGTTTTAAATCGTTCCGCCATTGAGATTGATCAATCTTCTCGACCAATGTTTGCTCGATTTCAGGCGTGATGAAATCTTCTTTGTATGAAAGACCGGAAGGTTGGGGGTAAAAATCATTCATCGATAATCAAATTTTGGTTAGGTGAAATACAAATGTCTGAAATACATCGGTATTGTCAATTGCGCTGTCGGTTGGATCAAGTGTGTTTGAGTGATTGCAGTTATCTTGATGAAATAAATGCCACTTTCTTCCATTTTATATTTGTTCAAACCATAAGCTTAGTTTGGGCATTTTTGTATGATGGAACGTTTGTGCTGGATACTTTCGAATGGTTGGCTATCCGATATAATTATATGAGTTCATTATTTGTATATGTGGCCACTATTGGATCATTTATAGGTCACTTCCTACTCATCTATTCTTTTCTTTTAATTTTAGCGGCAGCGCTTGCAATATACCGTATTGCTTCGATTACAGATCCAGCTGATATTTAGTTTTGAATTTTAGTTCAGTCTTTAAGTTCCGGGTCTTTTTAGTGATTGTACAAGCCACAACATCTTGCACTTGGTGGTCATCTTTCGCGGTTGCGAAAGTTGAACTTGGTGATCCCGGCAGGATTCGAACCTGCGACACCAGGATTAGGAATCCTGTGCTCTATCCCCTGAGCTACGGGACCGTTATTGTTTTAAGCCAACACGCGTTCTGCTAATTTGACCCAATAGGAAACACCATATGGGATGGCTTCATCATTAAAGTCATAAGCTGCATTATGAAGCGCTGGCGTGTCGCCATTTCCAACCATGATATATGTACCTGGGCGTTCTTCTAACATATATGCAAAGTCTTCCGCACCCATGTTTGGATTAGCTTTTCGATCAACTTTGTCTTGCCCTGCAATCTCAGCTGCAACATCTGCTGCAAGGGCTGTTTGCGCGTCGTGATTAACGGTGACAGGATAGTTGCGTTTATAATGCACTTCCGCTTTCATATCGTATGTGGCGGCAATATTTTCAGCAATACCTTTAAGGCGCGTCTCAGCTAAATTGCGTAGTTCGTTTTTAAGTGTGCGGATGGTGCCGGATATTACAGCTTGTTCAGGTAGCACGTTCATTGCAGTTCCTGCATGAAATTTGGTGACAGAAATCACTAAGCTTTCAAGTGGGTTTGTGTTGCGCGAGGCAACGGTTTGCAAAACTGTGACTACATTTGCACCTGCAACAATTGTGTCTGTAGCTGTGTGCGGGTAGGCGGCATGACCACCTCTGCCTGTCAGTGTAATTTCGAACTCGTCCGTAGATGCCCAAATCGCGCCTTCGCAAATGGCAAACTCACCAACAGGAATGCCAGGCATATTGTGCATGGCATAAACTTCATCGATCGAGGTTTTTTCCAGCATGCCGTCGTCGAGCATGGCTTTGGCGCCAGCGCCACCTTCTTCAGCGGGTTGAAAAATGAGTGCGATATTGCCTTTAAAGTTTCGCGTTTGCACAAAATGTTTGGCGGCACCCAATAACATGGACGTGTGCCCATCATGACCACATGCATGCATTTTGCCAGATATTTTTGATGCCCAAGGTTTGCCTGATATTTCTTCGATTGGCAGCGCATCCATGTCAGCGCGTAATCCGACGGTTTTACCTTCACCCAAGTTTCCTTTGATGATGCCAACAACGCCCGTTTGACCCAAGCCGGTGATAACCTCGTCAACGCCGAATTCTTTGAGTTTCTTTACAACAAATTCCGCCGTCTCAAAAACATCGTATTGAAGTTCTGGTTTTTGATGCAATTCTCGGCGCCATTTTGTGATCTCAGGATGCATTTCATTCAGACTGTTGAGTATGGGCATGTCGCTACCTTGATAGATTTTATCGATTTATTGAGAATTGTATTAAATTTGAGTTGAGCGCAATGCTCTTTTTGCCTATTTGTTTATATAGTCAAACCTTATCAAGGGCTACGGGGACAAAATGAGTGATATTTTACATAAGCGATTGAGTTCGAAACTTGTTGTTCTATTAAGTTTTGCATTTTTAACTTTGTTAAATCCAGCGCAGGCCGCTGGCCCCTATATTGCAGTGGATGTGAAGTCTGGCCGCGTCGTTCAGCATAGTCAGGCATTTCAAAAGTGGTATCCTGCATCGCTCACAAAGCTTATGACCGCCTATGTGGTTTTCCGCGAAATTAAAAGCCGTAAGCTGAGTTTTGATTCGATGGTAACAATGAGTTCATATGCTGCATCAAAACCTGCCAGCAAGATGTATTTTAAACCCGGAACGGAATTTACCGTCGATTCTGCATTGAAATATCTCCTGGTGAAATCCGCAAATGATGTGGCTGTTGCAATTGGCGAACGCGTTGCAGGGTCGGAAGCAAAATTTGTTGCGATGATGAACCGTGAAGCCAAACGTATTGGTATGAACAATACACGCTTTGTAAACCCAAATGGTTTGCCTGGTAATGGCCAATATACCAATGCTCGTGATATGGCGGTTTTGGGCGTTGCGCTTAAAAAAGAATTCCCAAGATATAAGGGTTATTTTAGTCTGGGCGGTATCTCAACGGGCAAGAAAACGTATCCAAATTACAATTTATTGCTTGGACGTTTTTCAGGCGCTGATGGCATGAAGACGGGTTATATTTGTGCATCTGGGTTTAATTTGGTTAGCTCTGCGACACGCGGGGGTAAATCCATCGTTGCTGTTGTGTTGGGTGCAAAAAGCCAAGAAGAGCGCGCAGGATTAGCTGCGAACCTTTTGCAAGCCGGTATGTCTGGCAAACGCTCAGGTGGTCGATTGGCTAAAATGAAGCCTTATGGGCAAACTCGTAATCAGCTGGCTAACATTCGCAATCAGATTTGTACAAAAGAAGCACGCGCCGCGCGCCTTGATGGCAGAGATCTTGAAGTTAAAATTCAAGAAGCATCACCACATATTAAGCGTCAAAGAATTGCGCCAAAAATTGCGTCAGCACCTTATCGCAATCCAAGACCTGCGACAAAGCTTTCAAACTTAAAGAATGTTCCAATTCCTGCACCAACTTTACAGCGCTAAATCGTCACGCCTTGGTGAGGCGTGTTTTGATCAATGCTAAGAAAAGTATGGTCATAAAAGCAACCGCAAGCGCTATTAATAGATGCTGATTGAGCGTTATCTCACCGGTTAAATATTTTTTGGAAAAATAAAAGCCGATGAAAAATTGAACGTTCATTATGCCCATAGTACCCCATATGCCAAATCCATGCCGATGCATGATAAGGTCCATGGAATAGCTTAAAAAGAAGCTCAAAATCAGCATGAGGGCTAAGCCGGTAAGGTCTAACCCACTTATTATTTGTGATAACATTTGGTCGTCCTTTCAACGACCCCCGCAATGCTTTTTAGCATAATATAGAAGCTGCCGCATTCTTGTTCTCGTCTTTGCGTGAAAAACAGGTTGCGAATATCGATAAAATTTTAAGTGTTTTACTGGGAATTTTAGATGGGAATTTCAAAACAGATTAAGATCTAATTTTTGACTTTCAATTTGCACAATTCAATTGTACCAAAACCAAACTGAAAGAACGCACACCACGTATAAGTAATAAAGTTAAGGGTATCTAATGGCATCATTCACCTATGTTTTGGCAATCATCTTTATGATTGCAGTCGCTTTTGTTCTTGTTCGTGGGCTTCTGGTCATGCTCAAGGGCGGTGACGGGAATTTATCAAACAAGCTCATGCGAATGAGATTGTTCTTGCAATTTATCGCTATCATTTTGATCGTGATTACTTTGTGGCTCACCGGTGGAGGACGTTAATCATGGTTACATTGAATAAAATTTATACAAAAACGGGTGATGATGGCACAACGGCACTCGTTGGTGGTGAACGTCGTGTAAAGCATGATTTGCGAATTGAAGCTTATGGCACTGTGGATGAGTTAAATTCATTCATTGGCGCGGCACGTCTTCACTTAGAAGTCGGCAGTGACGTTGAAGTGATGTTGGGGCTTATTCAAAATGATTGTTTTGATTTGGGTGCAGATTTAGCAACAGCACAGGCAGATAGCGAATTGGACTATGAGCCATTGCGCGTTATTGAAGCGCAAGTCAGCCGTTTAGAAGCTGATATTGATAATCTCAATTCAGATCTTTCCCCGCTTAAATCATTTATCCTTCCAGGTGGATCTGCAAGCGCGACGCATCTTCATTTAGCGCGAACCATTGCGCGGCGTGCCGAGCGGATTATTTCGCACTTGTCAGAAAATCCAGATGAAACGATTAACAAAAGCGCACTCAAATACGTAAATAGATTGTCGGACTTTTTGTTCGTTGCAGCAAGATGGTGCAACAATAAAGGTGCTGACGACGTTTTATGGGTTCCGGGTAAAAACCGTTAAACTCGGTATCGCAACCATAAATAACTTCAATATTCATAATTGATAGTTTACTGTGCTCGCTACGAGATGCAGGAAACACGTGAATGTTCATACCATTATATGATCAGAATGATTTGGAACATATTCGTTTCCAATGGGTAACGCTCATTCTTATCATATTAAATGTTGGTATGTGGGTTGTGATGTGGCTGTCAGGCGAGCGCAGTGATTTCAGTGAGCAAATCGTATTGGGTTATGGCTATATCCCTTCTGTTGCCTTTGATATCAAAGAACTTTCACCTGATTTGGCAATCTTTCCTCCATGGTTCACATCCATTAGCTATTCTTTTGTGCATGGTGGTTTTATCCATCTAGCTGGTAATATGGCATTCCTGTGGATTTTCAGCGACAATGTTGAGGATGCGCTGGGGCATTTTAGATTTTTGATATTCTATCTTTTGTGCGCAGCGGCAGGTGCCTTTGCCCACGGTCTTTTAGACCCTAGCTCTGATAGCCCGCTCATTGGAGCATCAGGTGCTGCATCGGGCATGGTGTCGGCATATCTGCTTTTACACCCTCGAGTCCGGATTTGGATATTAGCATTTGGCCGAATTCCGCTCCCATTGCCAAGTTATTTGGCACTCACTTTATGGATCTTATTTCAGTTTTTTATGTTGATATATGATAGCGATGGGCAAGTTGCTTGGGGTGGTCATGTCGGTGGCATTGTTGCAGGTGCTGTTTTGATTGTTTTAATGAAGCGTAAGGGTGTGCGATTATTTGCAAAAGTCTCGCCAGTCACTGTGAATGATTGATCACGTTCTGAAGCTTATGTTTTGAACGTTAAAAGCTGCATAAATTGCAATTCCTTACCATTAGACATGCGCTTTCTTGGAATTATAAATAACAGATCATTAATATAAAACACCTAAACTGCTCGGATATTTTCCGGTTTTAGGTGTAGCGTATGAGAAAACCAGTAGATGATGATGCTCTGAAAAGTGCTCGCAAATCCATGATGTGGCTGCGTGTGAGCTATGTTGCTGCGCTTATTATTATGGGTTACATGAGCTCTCAAATTTATTTTGAGCAAAAGGAAAATGAAACCCGTATTCAAAATATGATTGCATTGTCTAATCAGTTTGGCAAAATCAGTACAGGGTTTTCAGATGCCGCCAAACGGGCGGGGATTTTAACGCGTGTGTTTTCAGCTGACGCTGTTGATGAGCGAACCGCTGGCCTTACCGAGCAAGAGCAAGAAGTATTTTATAAAACTGCAGAGCCTGCAAAGAAAATTCAAGTTGCACGACGAATACAGCTCGTCGATCTAAGTGTTCTATTTGAACAGATAAAAGTTCTAGAGCGACTATGGAGCAAAGCACCGTCAGAGTTTAGAGCAGAATTCAGCCGCGAAGAGATCTTCATTGATGCTTCAAAGCCATTTTCTGTGTTTAAGAGTGTTACCAATGACGTTTATATGCGATCTGCGAAATCTGAAGCGCATATGCACAATGCTGCTGATATGTTTGTAAAACGTTTTGATGACTTTCTAAAACCACGCATCAATGACACACAGAGTTTTCTAAAATCGTATCTTTCGCGTTTTGTTGAACAGCAATCGCAGATGCAAAAAGAAGTTTTGATCATGAGCATATTCACGTTGATATGCTTAGCGCTTTTTGTGTTCTTACCTGTCGATATTATTCTTAGAAGATTATTTTCTAAATTAAATGCCAAAACTGAGGAAGCAAATAAAGCGCTTGAAAAAGCACAAGCTGCTGACAAAGCTAAATCTGAATTTTTAGCGACAATGAGCCATGAGATTAGAACGCCGATGAACGGTGTCTTGGGAATGGCTGAATTATTGTCCAAGACGGAATTGGACACACGCCAAAAAACGTTTGCTGATGTTATTATCAAATCCGGTAATGCACTCCTAACCATCATCAACGACATTTTGGATTTCTCAAAAATTGAAGCCGCTCAGTTAAAGCTTATCGAAGCGCCGTTTAATTTGGTTGAATCTATTGAAGATGTTGGCGCGCTTATGAGTTCCAGAGCTGCAGAGAAAAACATCGAACTCATTCTTGGTATAGACCCAAATACGCCTGAAATGGTGATGGGTGATAGCGGTCGATTACGTCAAATTCTCACCAATTTAATTGGTAATGCTGTTAAATTTACAGAAGTTGGTCATGTTTTAGTGCGCACAACTTGTAAAATTATTGATGATGAAGCTGGTGCTCAGACAGCCCAAATTAAAATTGAAATTGAAGATACAGGGATTGGCATCCCAGAGGATCGCGTTACTCACGTTTTTGAAAAGTTTAGTCAGGTTGATGGCTCTACGACCCGCAAACATGAAGGAACTGGATTAGGGCTCGCGATTTCAGCACGTTTGGTTGCCTTGATGGGTGGTAAAATTCGTGTATCTAGCCGACTAAACTATGGTTCAAACTTTAATTTTACGATTGATCTACCAATTGAAGCGGATACCAAAACTGATCCAGCAGGCGCCAATATCAGCGTTTCTGATGCGAGAGTATTGGTTGTTGATGATAATGCGATCAACAGAACAATCTTGACCGAACAACTGACAGGTTGGGGGCATGAATGTGTTGCGGTTGAATCAGGGCCTATTGGTATTAAGTTCTTGGAATATGCACATCAACAGCATCAGGCCCCGGTTGATCTTGTTGTTCTTGACTTCCACATGCCTGATATGAACGGTGCTGATGTTGTGAAAGCTATACGTGCAGCACATGGCATCTCAAATACCCCCATTTTGATCTTGTCATCTGTCGATCAGGCGGATGAATTAGAACAGCTTTCTAACGCTCATATCGAAGGGCATGTGTCAAAACCAGCGCGCAGTAAGCTACTAAAGTCAACAATTGACTCTATTTTGAATAAGCATAAGAGGCAGCAGTTCTTATTGGCTAACCAGCAACAAAAAGAATTGCAGAATTCTAAGTTTGTTGATCCTGTTATCGAACAAAAGCCTGCACCAACGGACACTGCGCCGATAGCTCATTCGCATGTCCTAGATATTTCACACAATGCAAACTTGCAAGAGCCAGAACAACCACGTCTAACTGTACTCGTCGCTGAAGATAACCCGGTTAATCAAATTGTTTTTTCCGAAGCACTCAAGCAAAACGACTTTGATTTTGAAATTGCAAATGATGGACGAGAAGCAGTAGCTTTATGGCGTGAGAAATCCCCTAAAGTCATTGTGATGGATGTTTCTATGCCTCATATGAATGGACATGAGGCAACCAGGGAAATTCGCCGTATCGAAGAAGCTGAGGGATTACCTCATACGCCAATCATTGCGGTTACTGCACACGCTATGAAAACTGATGAGCAAAATTGCCGAGATGCGGGAATGGATGATTATATGACCAAGCCGATTTCGCCTGAGATGTTAAATACAAAAATATCAAACTGGCTTAATGAGCAAAACGGGAAATCAGTAACGGCGAAACACGCATAGTTTTACGTATAAACCATATTTTTTAATTGCTCTTGCTGTCCGTATTGCAAATCACTACATAGCTATAATAAATTACTTGGACTAGATTTGTTTGTTTGTCGCAATTCTGTGCGACATGATCGAACGAAAAACGGAGATATAAATGATTGCTGTTTTTGCCACACTAGATGCGATTTTGGGATTCTATACTTGGATCGTCATTGGTAGTGTTATTTTTTCATGGCTATACGCTTTTAACGTGGTGAACTCGGGTAACCAATTTGTTGGTATGATTGGCGACTTTTTGTTCAAGTTAACTGAGCCAGTCTTACGGCCAATTCGGAATATCCTGCCTAATCTTGGCGGTCTTGATTTGTCACCAATTGCCTTGTTGTTCGGCATTTATTTCTTGCGTATATTTTTGGCGACCACAATCCGTCCAATGTTCATGTAAGCGAACTTGAAATTAGTCATTAAAAAAAGCGGCTGTTAAAGCCGCTTTTTTGTTTTATGCCTCTGCATGAATTAACAATGCAGTGTGAGCATCAGAACACGTTATCTAGACTAAGACTTAGCGCGTTCAATTGCTGTTACGATAAGTTCCTTGGCGCGGTCTGCGTTTTGCCAGTCGCCGATCTTAACCCATTTACCAGGCTCTAGATCTTTATAGTGCTCAAAGAAGTGTTCGATCTGTTGCAATGTGATTTCCGGCATATCTGAAATGTCGTTTACATTGTCATAGCGTTTTGTAAGTTCTGCTGAAGGAACTGCGATAATTTTCTCGTCTTCACCAGAATTGTCTTCCATAACAAGAACGCCGACCGGGCGTACATTGATCACACAGCCTGGAATAAGCGGGCGCGTGTTGCATACCAAAACATCAATTGGGTCACCATCATCTGAAAGCGTATGCGGCACGAAACCGTAATTGCCTGGATATGTCATTGGTGTATACAAAAAACGGTCTACGACGAGTGTACCAGATTCTTTGTCCAATTCGTATTTGATTGGGTGACCACCAACTGGGACTTCAATAATAACGTTGACGTCTTCTGGTGGATTGTTCCCAATTTTAATAGCGTCGATGCGCATGTAGCAGCTCCAATTTAATTCTTGTATTTTTTGATCGTTTCATCGCTATAAAAAGCAAGTCAGTGATCATCACATACGAGATGTTGTTTAAATAAGTTTGAACGGTTTATTGCGCTGCAAAATAAATTTGTAAAGGCTGAAAGCACCTTAGAGTGCAATTTTGTGCCAATACTTGCGTTTAATTGTAATATGAAGCTGTAAACACTATGTGCTACGACCAGGCGTAAGCTATTTTGGCAAAGCGTTTGTCGTCGAAGGTCTCATGACCAGAAGCGATTTTTTGCCCGCCCATGGCTTTGTAAAACTGTTTTGCACCAGTATTCTCATCAAGGCTCCATACAACGCAACCTTGATGCCCTAAGCTATTTAGGAACCTGCGGGACTCTGTGAAAAGTTTCTGCCCCAGGCCAACACCTTGAAATTCTGGTCTTAAATACAGCTCATAGATCTCGCCTTGTTGGCTAAGTTCTTTAACGCGGTTCACGCCAAGAGTGGTGTAGCCTGCGATCACGTTACCAACATCCAACACAAGAACGTTCGCCGATCCATTTATCGCACGTCCCCACCAGTTAGCATTCCGACGCTCAAACATTTCGCGCAAAGATTTATGCGGTAGCATACCTTTATATGCGCCTTCCCAGGAGAGGCGGTGCGTCTGTGCGACCTGCCAAGTATCCTCAGGTTCTGCGGGGCGTATGTCTATCGTCAATGCATCCATGGCGCTTAGTAAAAGACATTTTTAACCATTTATAAAGGATTTTTTTAAATTAAAAAAAACCGCCCACAGTTTCATAACTATGGGCGGTTCAGAATTAAGCTGGAAAACGGTGCTTAAGAAGCACGTGCTTTTTCAAAACGCTTACGCTCATGCGTATCAAGATAGAGCTTACGAAGACGGATGTTTTTCGGTGTTACTTCCATCAATTCGTCGTCTTGGATCCAAGACAAAGCGCGTTCAAGCGTCATTTTAATAGGCGTTGTAAGCTTCACGGCTTCATCTTTACCAGATGCGCGCATGTTGGTGAGCTTTTTGCCTTTTAAGATGTTGATCTCAAGATCGTTTGGTCGATTATGAATACCAACGATCATGCCGGCGTATACTTTCTCGCCTGAACCAATGATAAATGGACCACGATCTTCAAGGTTGAACATTGCATATGCAACAGACTCGCCTTGTTCTTGTGAAATAAGAACACCGTTGTTCCGTCCACCAATTGGGCCTTTATATGGCTCATAAGCGTGGAACAAGCGGTTCATGATGGCTGTGCCGCGCGTATCTGTCATAAGCTCTGATTGATAACCAATCAGACCGCGCGTTGGTGCGTGGAAGACAAGACGTTGGCGTGTGCCACCTGATGAACGTAGTTCAATCATGTCACCTTTACGTTCAGACATTTTTTGAACGATAACGCCTGAATATTCCTCATCAACGTCGATTACAACTTCTTCAACAGGCTCAAGTTTCTGACCGTCTTCTTCTTTCATAACAACGCGAGGACGAGACACTGCGATCTCAAAGCCTTCACGGCGCATTGTTTCGATCAAAACAGCAAGTTGAAGTTCGCCACGACCAGAAACGTAGAATGAATCTTTGTCATCAGCTTCTTCAATTTTAAGTGCAACATTGCCTTCAGCTTCTTTAAAGAGGCGGTCACGAATAACACGAGACGTTACTTTGTCGCCTTCAGTACCTGCAAGCGGTGAATCGTTGACGATGAACGACATGGTCACTGTTGGCGGATCAATTGGTTGTGCAACCATTGGCGTGTTGATGGATGGGTCACAGAAAGTGTCCGCAACAGTTCCTTTTGAAAGACCCGCAATGGCAACAATGTCACCTGCATGTGCTTCGTCAAGAGTAACGCGCTCCATACCACGGAATGCCAAGATCTTTGAAATACGACCAGTTTCTAGCGTTTTGCCATCAGCGTGCAGTACTTTTACAGCTTGGTTTGGTTTGATTGAACCGGAGTTGATACGGCCTGTGATGATACGGCCAAGGAAGTTATTTGCTTCCAAGATTGTACCAATCATTGAGAACGGACCTTCTTCAACTGTCGGCTCAGCTACGTGCTCAGAAATAAGTTTGAACATTGGTTGCAGACCTTCGGACTGATCACCATCTAGTTCAGAATTCATCCAGCCAGAGCGGCCTGAACCGTATAGAATTGGGAAATCAAGTTGTTCATCTGTTGCGTCTAGGCTTGCAAATAGATCGAACACTTCATCGACAACTTCTTCAGCGCGTGCATCTGAACGGTCGACTTTATTGATCGCAACTATCGGCTTAAGGCCAACTTTAAGCGCTTTACCAACAACGAATTTTGTCTGTGGCATTGGGCCTTCAGCCGCATCAACCAAAACAATAGCGCCATCCACCATGTTCAAAATACGCTCAACTTCACCACCGAAATCGGCGTGACCTGGGGTATCAACAATATTGATACGGAGACCTTCCCATTCAATGGACGTTGCTTTGGCAAGAATTGTAATGCCGCGCTCGCGTTCCAAATCATTGGAATCCATCATACGTTCTTCAGTTTGTTGTCCGTCGCGGAATGTAGATGATTGTTTCATCATCTCATCAACAAGTGTCGTTTTGCCATGATCAACATGGGCAATAATTGCAATATTGCGCATTTTCATTTTGTGTGTGCCTTTTAGGGAGAATTGGCTATATATGGTTAAATCTCTTGAGCATCGGCGGGAATAATTCCCAAGCAGCAACGCCTCTTGGGCGCTCGATACACGGTTTTTGCCAAAAACAAAAGGCCTAATTCGTTGGAATGGTTACCAGCGCAATGAATTACACTATATTTTGATCATTTAAAGCTGACAAAAAGTTAGCAATAATCTTCAGGACCAGCCTTTTGTTGATCGGAATACCGACTGCCATGGGCAAAGCCAACAGGAAGGATCTCTTCAATTTCGGCGAGTTCATCCGTCGATAGTGTGATCTCTGCACCTTGTGCGCATTCCAACAGATGTTCAACCGTGCGGGTGCCCGGAATTGGGATAGAATGATCATCCTGAGCTAGGGTCCAAGCGATTGCCAAGCCTGCTGTGCTAATATTTTTATCAGCCGCGTAAGCTCTGAAATGATCTATCTTTTTCTGGTTGGCAGAAAAATTAGGCTCCATGAAACGCGGATTTGTTTTCATGAAGTGGTTATCTGCGTAAGCGCTGACGTCCAAATTTGCTGCATGATCTGTTAAAATGCCGCGTCCAACGGGTGAAAACGGCACAAATGTTGTCCCCAAACGATTACATGCTTGAATGAGGCCAAGTTCTGGTTGGCGGGTCCAAAGAGAATATTCATTCTGCACCGCTGCAACAGGATGAACAGCGCTGGCACGTTCGAGTGTTGCAGGCGAAATTTCGGAAAGCCCGATGGATCCGATTTTACCCTGATCGATAAATTTGACCAAGGTTTCCATCACATCCTCAATTGGGATATTTTGGTCGCGGCGGTGAATATAATAAAGATCGACATAATCAACGCCCAGGCGCTTTAACGAGCCCTCAAGACATTCCGTTAAATATTTTTCTGAGTTATCAAAGCTTCTTGGTGGCGTGGTGTTTATCCCGCCCTTGGTCGCGATGGTGAATTTCTTATCTGGATTATCTTTTAAGAAATCTCCGATAATGTTTTCTGAAATACCGTCGCCGTAAATTTTGGCGGTATCTAAATGCGTCATCCCAATTTCATGCGCCTTTGCAAGCGTTGCATGTGCGGTTTTGACATCACATGCACCATAAAATCCTGCAATGGACATGCATCCCAAGCCGATAGCCCCGACCATTGGACCATCTTGTCCTAATTGGCGTTGTTTCATGATTTCCCCCAATAAATTGACTTATGCAGTTTCAAGACCACGTTTTTTGATCATCGCTTCAGGTGATGGCATTCTGCCGCGGAATTTCTCATAAAGCACTTCCGGTTTCTCAGAGCCGCCTTTCGAATAGATGTGATCATGTAGCAGTTTTGCAAGCTCCGGATTAAACGGATTGTCTGTTTCTTCAAACGCTGCAAATGCATCTGAATCCAAGACTTCAGACCACATGTAAGAATAATAGCCTGCTGCATATCCTTCACTTGAGAAGACGTGTAAGAAATGTGGTGCACGGTGATACATTGAAACCGCATGTGGCATTTGTAGTTTTTCTAAAAGCTCTTCTTGGAATTTGAGCGGATTTTCAACCTCATCAGCTGTATGAAACGCAATATCAACAAGCGAGCTTGCGCAATAGCCAAGTGTTTCATAACCATTATTGAAAGTTTGTGATTTGATCAGCTTATCAACCAATTCCGCGGGGATTGCTTCACCTGTTTTATAATGTGTTGCATGCTTTTGTAAGATCTCTGGAACAGTGAGCCAGTGTTCATAAAGCTGCGATGGAAGTTCTACAAAATCACGCGATACGGATGTTCCAGATACACTTGGATAAACAACATCGGATAAGATGCCGTGCAGTGCATGACCAAATTCGTGGAATAAAGTGCGGGCGTCATCTGCAGATAAGAGTGCAGGTTCACCTTCTGCTGGTTTGGCAAAATTCATGATGTTGTAGATGAATGGCATTTTGCCGTTCTTGCCATCAATTGTTTTAAGCTTGTGTTGGCTTTGATAGGCGCTCATCCAAGCCCCAGAGCGTTTTGACGGTCGTGCAAAATAGTCAGCAATGAAGATGGCTTTTGTTTTGCCGTTTGGATCAAAGACTTCAAATACTTTTGCATCTGGATGATGAGGTGCGATGTCATCGCGTTGTTTAAACGTTAGACCAAACAGGCGGTTTGCGACATCAAAGCTTGCATCAATCATTTGATCAAGTTGGAAATATGGTTTGAGCTCAGCTTCTGAGAAATCAAATTTTTTCTCACGTAGTTTTTCAGAATAAAACCGCCAATCCCAAGGCTCGATAATATCATTATGGCCCATTTTTTGCGCCATCGATAACAATTCCGCTTCTTCTTCTTTGGCACGTTCTAACGCACGTGGCCAAACATCATGAAGCAATTGGTTCACGTTGTCTGCAGATTTCGCCATGGTATTTTCAAGGCGCACTTCAGCAAAGTCTTTGTAGCCAAGTAGCTTAGCTTTTTCTTTGCGGAGTTTTAGAATGTTTTTGATGTTGTCTACATTGTCAGTGTCACCGCCGCGAGCGCCACGAGAAACTCCGGCTTTGTAAGCTTTTTCTCGCAAGTCGCGACGCGTGCTGAACTGCATAAAGGGTGCCAAAACGGGACGTGATAATGTTAAAAGATAACCATCATCAAAACCGCGCTCTTTAGCTTGTGCTTTTAACGTATCAAGCAAAAAGTCAGGTAGCCCTGTAATCTCATCATCCTTGGTCAGGTGCAGGGTCCAATCATTACTGTCTGATAAAACATTCTGACCAAAATTTGTGTAAAGCACAGCAAGTTCAGATGTAATTTCTGCAAGACGTTTTTTGTCTTCGTCACCAAGTTTGGCGCCATTTTTGACATAGCCGCGCCAGTAATTTTCTAAAACCTCAAGCTCTTCCGTTGAGAGATTTAGTTCATCTCTCTTTTGGTAAAGCGCATCAATTCTTGCAAACGCTTGTGGGTTCATCGACATTTCTGAATGATGAGCTGCCAGTTTAGGTGCTATTTCACGTTCGATCTCTTTAATGCGATCATCGGTATCATTTCCGGCGCGTGAATAAAAAAGGCTTGCAACTTTGCCAAGCCCTGCATCCATGACTTCAAATGCGACAATGGTATTCTCAAATGTCGGCTCATCTGGATTATTGGCAATTTCAAGCGTTTGTTCTTTGTCACGTTCTAACGTGATGTCAAAGGCTGTTCTAAAGTCAGCCTCTTTCAGTGCTTCAAATTGCGGTAGGTCAAACGGACCGTTCCAGTTGGTTAGATTTGAAATATCAGCTTGGGAAGAATTGTCAGACAAGATATGTTCCTATTGTGGTCAAAAACGTATCTAAATCATATAGGTATTTAAGCGCCTTTCAAAAAGGTCTTTTTGCGTTCTTTTATTTTTTGTCGCGCAACTTCCCATAAAAATGAGAAACTTTGAAAGCCACCTTCGGTCACTTCATCTGTATCAAGCGCATGAACGACCTCTTGCAGGATGGCATCAAGCTGCCTAGTTAGTTCATCAAGTTCGCTGATATTTTGCGCATTTAATGCATTGCTTGAGATGTTGATGAGCTCTTTGTTGAAGACATCAGCTCTATTTTTTTGGTCAGAATTAAATCTGCCGCGCAGGGTGAAAAGTCCTGAAATCAATATAGTTAAAAGCGTGACGATGAGTGCTAATGGCTCGGCATTTTCCTGCAGGAAATTTGGTTCATCACGGTCGTAGAATTGCTCCGCGCCTGGGTGTAATGGGATTGTTAAACCCGCATTTCGTTGAGGGGCAGTAATTGCTGTTGCAAGCTCAAAGCGCACCACAAGGTCAAGCCGATGTTCAAATAGTATTTTAGTTAACTCGCGAACTGCATCTTCTGGCACATTATCGCGGGCGACCAATATGCGGCTGACAACAGGTGTTTCCATGTCTCTGGCTGGAACAGGTTCTGCGCCTGAAAACGCGCCCTTTGGCAGTATGCCTTTTGCAAGAAATGGACGTTTCAGCGCGATTGCTTCTGTTTGATCTATGGGAATGAAATTGAGATGCTTTTTCGTCAGATTTGCATCTTCAAACAGGTTTAATAATGCCGGATCGCGTAATGAGCGAACAGTGAAAACACCATCCGCTTGCCCTTCGAGCAGCAGCTGTTTTGCTTGTTGAAATGGCAGCGCTTTCCATTTGATGTTTTCTGTGGGGATATCGTAATGATCGATGATGGCAAAGAACGAGCGAAAACCATCAGTACCTGCAGGTGGGATGATGATCTTTGATGATGCAAAATCTTCTATGGTTCTGATGTTTAAGTCTTTACGGGCGATGAACTGAAAGTAATCTTCATAAAGATTGACGATCATCTGCACGCTGGCAACAACAGGTGTATCTGAGCGGATGGCTGCTAAATCAATCTCACCCTTATTGAGCTTTGCAATATTTTCGCTTGGGTCACGGGTCTGGATAGTTTCGATACGTAAAATATCTGAATGACGTTTAAGAACAGAGCTTACTTCGTTGAGTAGTTTATCAGTATCTGTTCCAATGGGGCTGGTACCTACCCGTAAGGTGGTGATTTCAGCTTCCTTATTGGTCCAAAAATAAATGATTGCACCAATTAAAACGATGGCGATAAAGACTATGAACCATCGTAAGCGTGCAGCGCGGGTCTGAACAGATGCAGCATTTGCCGTCATCTCACTTTCAGAATTTTCCCCCGCGCCGTCCATTTGTAATTATTTTGAGCGATCGCGCGCCGCAAGTGTGCGTAAACGTAGTGCATTTAGTTTGATGAAGCCAGCTGCATCTTTTTGATCATATGCACCGTGATCATCTTCAAATGTTACGAGTTCATCGCTGTAAAGGGATTTCGATGAATCTCTACCGATTACAATGACGTTGCCTTTATAAAGCTTGAGGCGAACAACACCTTCAACGTCCCTTTGTGAGTGGTCAATCGCTGCTTGTAGCATCTCTCGCTCTGGTGAGAACCAGAAACCGTTATAGATTAGTTCAGCATAGCGTGGCATCAACTCATCTTTTAAGTGCGCAGCGCCACGATCAAGCGTTATGGATTCCATTGCACGGTGCGCTGATAGCAGGATTGTGCCACCTGGTGTTTCGTAAATACCGCGAGACTTCATGCCGACAAAACGGTTTTCAACCAGATCAAGACGACCAATACCATTGTCACGACCAAGGTCGTTTAGTTTTTGGAAGAGTGTCGCTGCAGACATTTTTTCGCCATTTAATGCGACTGCGTCACCTTTTGAAAATTCAATTTCAATAATTGTTGCTTCATCTGGTGCGTCTTCTGGTGATACAGTACGCTGGAAAACATAAGCTGGCGCTTCTTCTGCAGGATCTTCAAGAACTTTACCTTCAGAAGATGAATGCAACATGTTTGCATCAACGGAGAATGGCGCTTCGCCGCGTTTGTCTTTTGGAATCGGAATTTGGTGCGCTTCGGCAAATTCGATCAGTTCGGTTCTGGATTTAATTGTCCAATCGCGCCATGGTGCGATCACTTTGATGTCTGGGTTAAGCGCATATGCTGCAAGCTCGAAACGAACCTGATCATTGCCTTTGCCTGTCGCGCCGTGAGCGATAGCATCTGCGCCAGTTTCATGCGCAATTTCCACCAAACGTTTTGAGATCAGCGGGCGGGCGATTGATGTGCCCAATAGATATACGCCTTCGTAAACCGCATTTGCGCGGAACATTGGGAAGACGTAATTTGAAATAAAGTCTTCACGGAGATCTTCGATGTAGATGCTCTCGTCTGAAAGGCCCATCAATTCAGCCTTTTTACGTGCTGGTTCCAGCTCGTCGCCTTGGCCCAAATCAGCTGTAAATGTCACAACTTCTGCGCCAATTTCTGTTTGAAGCCATTTGAGGATGATGGAAGTGTCTAATCCGCCTGAATAGGCCAATACGACCTTTTTCACGTCTTTATACGTCGTCATTTATTTTAAATCCTGAATAGTAATTTTTGAGTTCGGACCCTGATAATCATGGCTATACAAGAAATATTTAGCGTTGGCGACTCCCAATTATTCGATAATTGACCGAATGAGATGAAAACGTTAGGTAAGCTTATGAGCTTTATTCCTGATAGTTTGACATTAATTGCATTTTGCACGGCTTCGATTGTCCTGGCGATCACCCCAGGTCCTGATATGACCTTGATGATTTCCCGTTCTTTAAGTGATGGGGTTAAGGCGGGCCTGATGATAATTGCAGGGACTTCAACGGGCATTTTGATCCATACCTGTCTTGTTGCATTTGGTTTGTCTGCACTTGTTGTGGCGTCACCAACCGCATTTTGGATTTTAAAGATCGCGGGAGCTGGTTATCTTTTATGGTTGGCTATTCAAGCTCTGCGCGGAAGTTCTAGCTTTTCTGTTGAACGACGAGTATCAACCGGTAGGAGCTTATTTAAATTCTGGTTCAATGGACTTGGGGTTAATCTGCTTAATCCAAAGATCATCATATTCTTCATGACTTTTCTGCCGCAGTTTGTGCGCGCTGATGATCCGAATTTTACCACGCGCTTGTTGTTTTTAGGGTGCTTGTTTGCAGTCGTGTCTTTGCCGATTGTCATAGGAACAGTGGTTGCTGCGGATAAAATTTCTTCATGGTTGAAAAGCAATCCAAAGTTTCTGCGTTGGCTGGATTATGGTTTTGCCAGTGTGTTTTCAATGTTTGCCGTTCGCATCTTATTTACCCAGGGTAAATAGGGTTCAGGTTCATCATTTATTGAATTAGAACATTCCGCATATGATCAACAATTGCGTCCATGCAAATGCGGATACGATCAATATGTGCATAGTCTTCATGAACCGTGAGCCAAAAACTGCGCTGCACGGAAACTTCTTCTTTTAGTATGGGAATGAGTTCATCGTGATTTCGAGCCATGAAATCATGCACGATGCCAATCCCTGCGCCTTTTAAAATAGCATGAAGTTGAACGTGAACACTGGTACTTGTAAGCTGAAGTTCAAATTCAGAATCAATCAGTGGCATGTAATCAAGCTCTTTATCGTGCAATAATTCTGGTACGTAACCAACGCCACGATGATGTGATAAATCCGCTTTTGATGTAATCGATGGTGCGTTTTCAAGATAAGATTTTGTGCCGTACAGATGTAAAGTGTAATCGGTAATCTTACGTTGTTTTGTGCGACCAGATCGCGGAGGGGAAACAGTTATCGCAAAATCCACCTCTCGTTTTGATAGTGAGAATTGCTGAGGCATAGCGATAAGCTGGATTTGCAGTTTTGGATAGTTTTGGCAGATGTTTTTTGCAACGTCACAAAGAGCATAAGCTGCGACCCCATCTGGCACACCAATGCGAACGGTGCCTGAAAGTTTTTTATCATAATTGGCGAGCGCGGCTTCAGCTTGAAGTGTAGCCTGTTCCATTTGTTCGGCAATTGGAAGCAGTTCTAAACCTTCAGCGGTGAGTGAATATCCTTGGGGCGAGCTGTCAAACAATTTCGATTGCAACTCGAGTTCTAAAGACTTGATGCGTCTTGAAACTGTTGCATGGTCGACGTTCATTGAACGGCCTGCACCACTTAATTGCCCACCGCGTGCGACGGCGAGGAAAAATCTATAATCGTCCCAGTTCATAAATACATGCCTATTAAGTTTGTTATTCATGTATTTTTGCACAATGATTATGAGATTTGAAGCTCTTTTCTGTTCTACGAAAACTCGTTAGGCTTGTTTGTAACCAATGGAGGGTATCATGAAGACATACGGACATTATATCGGCGGCGAGAAAGTTGCTGGCAAATCAGGTCGTGAAGCAGACGTTTACAAACCTATGACAGGTGAAGTGCAGGCGAAAGTTGCGCTTGCTAGCCAAGATGAGCTGGAGCACGCTGTTGCTGTTGCAAAAGCTGCGCAACCGGCATGGGCAGCAGTCAACCCGCAACGCCGTGCACGCGTTTTGATGAAGTTTCTTGAACTTGTTCATAAAGAATATGATGAGCTTGCGCTTTTGCTTTCAGATGAGCACGGTAAAACTGTTCCTGATGCCAAAGGTGATATCCAGCGCGGGCTTGAAGTTGTTGAGTTCTGCATAGGTATTCCGCATCTTTTGAAAAGCGAATTTACCGAAGGTGCAGGCCCTGGTATTGATCTTCACTCTGTGCGCCAGCCTTTGGGCGTTGTTGCCGGTATCACACCATTTAACTTCCCTGCAATGATCCCATTGTGGAAAGCCGCTCCTGCGATTGCATGTGGTAATGCTTTTGTTCTCAAACCATCAGAGCGTGACCCTGGTGTACCAATGCGCATTGCCGAATTGTTTAAAGAAGCTGGTTTGCCAGACGGAATTTTCAATGTGGTCAATGGCGATAAAGTTTCTGTCGATGCGATTTTGGACCATCCAGATATCATGGCTGTCGGCTTTGTGGGTTCAACACCAATTGCTGAATATATTTATGGTCGTGGCTGTACAAATGGTAAGCGCGTTCAGTGTTTTGGTGGCGCGAAAAACCACATGATCATCATGCCTGATGCTGATTTAGACCAAGCAACAGATGCGCTAATTGGTGCTGGCTATGGTTCCGCTGGCGAGCGCTGCATGGCAATTTCAGTTGCAGTTCCTGTAGGTGAAGATACCGCTAATCGTTTGATGGAAAAATTGGTGCCACGTGTTGAGGCGCTAAAGATTGGTCCTTCAACAGATCCTGATGCAGATTTCGGTCCTGTTGTAACATCAGAAGCGCTTGCTCGCATTAAAAATTATGTTGAAATCGGCATTGGCGAAGGTGCAGATCTTGCTGTTGATGGTCGTGATTTTAAAATGCAGGGCTATGAAGATGGTTTTTATATGGGTGGTTGCCTGTTTGATAATGTGACCAAAGATATGCGTATTTATAACGAAGAAATTTTTGGCCCTGTGCTATCTGTTGTGCGTGCTAAAAATTATGAGGAAGCATTAGGTCTTGCTAATGATCATGAATATGGCAATGGCGTTGCGATCTATACCCGTGATGGTGATACAGCGCGTGATTTCACATCTCGGGTTCAAGTGGGCATGGTTGGCGTGAATGTGCCAATTCCTGTGCCATTGGCTTATCACACATTTGGTGGGTGGAAACGTTCATCATTTGGTGATTTAAACCAGCACGGTCCGGACGCAATTCGTTTTTATACAAAAACGAAAACAATGACGACACGTTGGCCTTCTGGCATTAAAGAAGGTGCTGACTTCTCCATTCCGACAATGGATTAATGTTCAAATGGCAGGTGTAAAATCCTGCCATTTTTCGTTTTGGCAGCTATAAAAGCTTTGGAGTATGTTATGGTAAAAATTGGATTTGTTGGATTAGGCAATATGGGTT
This sequence comes from Lentilitoribacter sp., assembly GCA_039986595.1. Lineage (GTDB taxonomy): Bacteria > Pseudomonadota > Alphaproteobacteria > Rhizobiales > Rhizobiaceae > Lentilitoribacter. The sequence continues at coordinate 73,254 of JBDWQJ010000002.1, read as the reverse complement.
TTCCCATGGCAAAGAACCTGAAGAACGCAGGGCATGACGTTTTAGGTTTTGACGTAAGTGATGCGGCGCGATCAGCTGCGCAATCGGAAGATATGAAAGTTTCTGATCAATTGGGTGCGATTGCTGCAGATGCTGGTATCGTTATTACGATGTTGCCAAATGGAGAGATTTCCAAGTCCGTTGCTTCTGAATTATTATCGCAGATGCCTGATGGCAGTTTGCTGATAGATTGCTCAACGATTGATGTTGCATCAGCAAAAACGGTTCATCAAATGGCAGCTGATGCCGGTAAGTTATGTCTTGATGCCCCTGTGTCAGGTGGTGTTGGTGGTGCTAGTGGCGGCACGCTGACTTTCATGGTTGGTGGTTCCGGTGATGCTTTTGCCAATGGATCTGCGGTGCTGGATATTATGGGCCAAAAAGCGGTTCATTGCGGTGAGGGCGGAGCAGGGCAATCGGCAAAAATTTGTAATAATATGCTTTTAGCGATTTCGATGATTGGGACGTGCGAAGCTTTTGCCATGGCTGAAAAGCTGGGTCTTGATCAGGATAAATTGTTTGATGTTGTTTCAACATCATCGGGAAGTTGCTGGTCGGTCAATACCTATTGCCCGGTGCCTAATGTGGGGCCAAAAAGCCCATCTGATAATAATTACCAGCCAGGGTTTGCGGCAAGTTTGATGAACAAAGACCTCAATCTTGCAATGGAAGCTGCAAAAGATGCTGATGCGCAAACTCCTCTTGGCGCTCATGCCGCATCACTATATAAGGCGATGGTCGAGCAAGGTCATGGTGATTTGGATTTCTCAGCGATGATTAATCTGCTTGGCGACATGAAATAATGACTTTCTGATTTGGAGATGACGATGAGTGATACAGTTCTTTTGGAAAAACATGAGCGCGTTGCTGTTTTAACGTTGAATAGACCTAAAGCGCTTAACGCACTTAATGCTGAGCTACTATCAACGTTAGATGGGCATCTCTCTCAATTAAAAGATGATCCAGAAATCGGCTGTATTGTTCTCACGGGTTCAGAAAAAGCCTTTGCCGCTGGTGCTGATATCAAAGAGATGGCTGAGAATTCTTATATTGATATGCTCATGCGTGACCACTTTGGTGTTTTGAAATCGCTGAATGAATGCCGGATCCCAATCATTGCAGCAGTATCAGGCTATGCGCTTGGTGGTGGCTGTGAAGTTGCTATGATGTGCGATATGATTTTTGCATCGGATACTGCGCAATTTGGCCAACCTGAGATCAAACTCGGTGTGATACCTGGTATGGGTGGTTCACAACGCATGACCCGCGCTATTGGTAAATCAAAAGCCATGGATATGGTTTTAACCGGCCGGATGATGGGTGCTGAAGAAGCTGAGCGTTCAGGTCTAGTTGCACGCATAATACCTGTTGATGAATTACTCGACGAAACCCTTAAAACTGCAAAGCAGATTTCGAACTTTTCTCGTCCGTCTGTTTATGCAGCGAAGGAAACGGTTAATCGAGCATTTGAAACAACGCTTGCGGAAGGTCTTCATTACGAGCAACGTGTTTTCTATCCGTTGTTTGCAACTGAAGATCAAAAAGAGGGTATGGCAGCCTTTACTGAAAAACGAAAAGCAGATTTCAAACACAAATAAGAATTTATTCTTGGAGAATTTTTTCGATCTGTTTGCTGATGATAACAAGTTTATAGGTGCTTGCTAACCAAGCAATTATAAATCCTCGATATCCATCTAAAAAGCCACGTCGCAAAAAGTATATTTTTAAAAACGTCCGAATTGGCACTGTTATTAATTGAAGCACAGTTCGGGCCAATGAATGTGTTTTGCGTCGTTTGACTTCTAATGTTGTGTAACTGTTCATTTTTTTAATCATATGCGATAGTGTTGCTCTATCTTGATGGATAATGCGGCCGGGCAACGTGCGAACATTGGTTTTGGTCAGATCAACACCTTCATGTACTTCTCCAAAATATTTCAAGTGGCCAAACTGTCCGAAAAGCCTGAATTGCCTATCTGAACCGAAAGCATATTTCATCTTTTTTCCCAAAAATTAGTTTTGTCGTTTCATCCTATAAGCGATTTGCTGATCTGGGGCATGAGAAATGGTTTGCTTTAGGTTTTCTCCTAATTCACCATCAATGCTCTCGTCGGCATCAAGGAAAAAAATCCAATCAAAGTCGTCCTTTAAAGATGCTATTGCAAAATTGCGTTGTGAGGCAAAATTATCAAACTTATTTTCTAAAATACGTGCGCCAGCTTTTGTTGCCAATTCAACAGTTTTGTCTGTGCTAATTGAATCTAGAATAAATACTGTATCAAAATATAAACGCGCATTTGAAATGGTTTCAGCGATGTTGCATTCTTCATTATAGGTTAAAATAACAGCTGTTGCTAAAGGCTCGTTCTTATTTAATGCTGTCATTATGCTGCTCGAGTTGCTGAAGGTTTGATCTTTGATATGTAAAGCGTGTTGTGTTTTGCCGTCCTGTTTTTGAACTTAAGACGCGGCGGTGCTATTTAAGTTTTGAATATACCGATGTCATGCCAATCTGATAGATATATTTATATCCAACACCCTCGAGTAGAGTTGTTGTTTCATTTTCTAAAATCTGCCTAACACCATTTCCATATGTTTCAATCGCAATGACTGATGGCTGCTTCTCCCATTTTGAAATGCTTGAAACAGCTGCATAGTCCATTCCTTCAACATCAACGTTTAGAAAGTCGAATTCGCCATTGTGCAACGTCGCGTGTTTGTTGACGACACCTTTAAGAGATATTGTTGGCACATCCATATTTTGTGCAAGGTTACGTTCTGCGATAAGCTCTTTGGATATGGAACCTTTAAGATCGATTTTTTTTGAAAAGGATAGTTGAACTGTACTTTCTTTTTCAGCCGTTTCATCTGAAACAATTGCACCCCAAATATTCGTATCGTGACGCCGAACTTTGTTGAATATTTGTATGCTATTTGGATTTGCATCGATGTTAATTCCGTTCCATCCAGTGCACCACAGACGAGCTGTATTAGATTGTCGGAATGGGTGGTAAGCTCCGGCGTCGATATAAAAGCCATTTTTTTTTATCGAATATTTTATGTAGTATCGCATCTTCACCATGCTGGCTGAATCGGATGCGAACACCTCCATTAAGACCCAAGGCTTTTAGCCATCGACTGATCATAAAATCATCCCAGTTCTGTAATAATGCTTTTTCGCAATTAAACACATGAGAAACCCGATTGCCACAAATTTTGGGGCGCCAGCTAATTTGATACAGATATATTAAAATGGAACTGAAATAAGAAAATTGGTACCTATTGCCGTCTTCATATCAATTAATTTAATTATAAAAATTCATATACCCCAAAAATACCCCGTATTTGTTATTCTTTCTGGTGTTCGCAGCAAAGCAGAGGCTACGTACTTGTCCTTTTTGCGCAAATTCGTGTCAAAAAGAGACGTAATTGAGTTTACTCGAACGTTCTTCTAGCCGTTGCGATGAAAGAGCGAACCGAGACAGATCCTTCATTTTTTCGACATGCCAGCAAAATTGAGGCTGTAAGCGGAGGGTCAATTTTTATCGGGCGATAACGAATATCTTCAGAATGCGCGCTACATAGCGAGGCGGGAACAAAACTAACACCCATGCCTGTGGCAACGAGATTGAGTGCAGCACCAACGCGCGGTGCTTCCTGAATAATATTTGGAGAGGATGCACTTTTGTTAAGCGCGGAGATCACACTATCGTAGATCCCCGGCCCGGCGGAGCGCCGATATAGAATGAGCGGATGCTCGCCCAGCTGTGAGGCGGAGATAGTATCAAAGGCTAATAGCGGATGGCCCAAAGGCATTGCTAACATAATTTCTTCGTCGGCTAATTTATAGGTTTTGATATTATCAATATGAGAAATGTTGGTTCTGATAAACGCAGCATCAAGTTTTTGGTCAGCTACATCGCGCACAAGTTCAGCCGAGCCGTCTTCCGTAAGATTGAGTTCGATCTCGCTGTTTTCCTCGCGAAAGTTTTGGATCGATAATTTCGTTGAGGAATGAAAGATTACTGAGCTGGTAAACCCAATTGTAACCGAACCCTGTTCGCCTCTTTCAATGCGTTGTGTCTTCGAGATCCCACGATCTAAATCATCAAGCAGTCTTTTAGTATCTGAGTAAAAAGACTTACCGGCTTCCGTTAATTCAACGCCTCGCGGCAACCTTCTAAATAATTGCACACCAAGCTCTTGCTCAAGCGCTTTAATTTGTAAGCTCAACGGCGGTTGTTGCATATCAAGCTTTTCTGCGGCCCGAGTGATATGTCCTTCCTCAGCGACGGTCTTGAAATATCTTAGATGTCGAAGTTCCATAAAGCATATCCAAAACATATGAGTTTTACGTATTTCATATAATATCTATAATGATAAACTTTGTCTATTATCTGCATAACAATCCTATCAAAAGGAGCTGAATATGCAGTGCAATACAACAACACCTGAAGAGTGTCTTGAACTTGCCAAGGCTGAGCTGAACGTGGCGCGAAAAATCTTGGCAAAAGAAATTAGTTCGTATCCAACGCCGATCGCTGTTTGTGACTGCCAGTTCAATTACCTTTTGGAGCAACGCCAGAAAATCGCATCAGCTCTTGCTGTTCTTGATGCAGAAACAACCGAACTTATTCAAAAAGGTCATTAGGACATAATGAAAATAGCAATTCTAGACGATTGGTTCGATACGCTTAAAAAGCTACCGTCATTTGAAAAATTAAGCGATCATCACGTGACTGTCTTTAATGATCATGTCGAAGACATAAATATATTAGCCGAGCGTCTCTCAGACATCGGTGCGCTTGTTCTTTTTCGTGAACGTACGCAAATTACAGCGCAGTTATTAGATAAGTTGCCGAACTTGAAATTAATTAGCCAGCGCAGTGTTTATCCTCATGTTGATGTGGATGCGTGCACAAAAAACAACGTGCTTTTATGTTCTAATATGCATGCGGGGACACCTTCGTTTGCAACCGTTGAACATGTTTGGGCGCTCATCCTTGCAAGCTATCGACAGATACCCCAACAAGTTGCTTCTCTTAAAAGCGGGAATTGGCAAATGAGTGTGGGGCGAACTCTCCAAGGTCGAACGCTTGGGCTTTATGGTTATGGGCGGATTGCCAAAGGAGTTGAGCATATTGCGCAAGCTTTTGGCATGAACGTGATTTGGTGGGGATCACAAAGCGGTCAGCAACGCCTTAAAGATGATGGAAAAAACATCTCTTCATCGCGGGAAGAATTTTTCGCAAGACCAGACATAATTTCCGTTCATGTACGCATGAAGCCAGAGACCAAAGGCATCATAACAGCTGATGATTTTTCAAATATGCGCGATGATGCGTTGTTTATTAATACTTCGCGTGCCGGGCTAATCGAGCCAAACGCGCTGCTTGAAGCACTTAATAAAGGCCATCCCGGGTCAGCTGCAATTGATGTGTTCGATAAGGAACCCATCACATGGAAAGATGATCCGTTGACCTCACATCCAAATGTGATCGCGACCCCGCATATTGGTTTTGTAACCGAGGATGAATATGAGCTGCAGTTCAGCGATATTTACGATCAGATTGTTGCTTATGCCAAAGGTGCTCCGATTAATATGATCAACCCCAAGGTATACAAAAATGACTAAGAACACCAACACAATTGCAGATATCATAGTCGTGGGTTCAGGAAATGCGGCTCTTTGCGCTGGGATTGCCGCCATAGAAAAAGGCGCGGATGTATTAATCATCGAAAAAGCGAATGAGGAGCTTGCAGGCGGAAATTCGAAATATACCGCTGGTGCTATGCGCTTTGTTTATAATTCAAATGAAGACCTCATGCCGTTATTGAAATCTCTTGAAGATACGCGCCTACCAAACACTGATTTTGGCTCATATACAGCGGACAAATTTCGTAACGACCTGCTTGGGTTTAATGATGGCCGAGCATTATCAGTTGAGCAAAATATCTTAATTGATCACTCATATGAAACCATGCTTTGGCTTGCGGAAAATGGTATTAAGTTTGAACCTATTTATGAGCGTCAATCATTTGAAAAAGACGGACGCTTTGTCTTTTGGGGCGGGTTAACACTTGCTGCTGATGGCGAAGGTGTTGGTCTTGTCGATGCTGAGCTTGAAGTGTTCAAAAGCAAAGGTGGTCGTATTCGATATAATTGCTCGGGTGTGGAACTCATCACACAAAACAACACCGTCATTGGCATCAAAGTGGAAGATGAAAATGGTGTTCAAAATGAGCTGTTTGCGAGTGCAATTATTCTCGGCTCAGGCGGTTTTGAAGCAAGCTCAGAACTTCGCAAGAAATATATAGGTTCAGACTGGGATAAGGCGAAGGTTCGCGGAACCCCGCATAATACCGGCCAAGGGCTTAAAATGGCGCTTGAATTGGGCGCAGCGGAATATGGGTTTTATCAAGGCTGCCACGCAACCCCGATGGATTTACATATGAAAAACTATGGAAATCTGGACATCCCGCATTTTGAACGAAAAAACTACCGGAAGATCTGTTATTTCCTCGGCATTATGCTGAACGCTAATGGTGAGCGTTTTGTCGATGAAGGGATAGATTTTCGCAATTATACCTATGCCCAATTTGGCCGAGCAATCATTGAACAACCGGGGCATTTTGCCTGGCAAATTTTCGACGCAAAAGTCGATGACTTGTTATACGGTGAATATACGTTTCATGACGCGCATTTCGTTGAGGCTGATACACTTAATGAACTGGTCGATAAACTCGATGGTATCGAAGACAAAAACGCTGCGCGCGCGACAATTGATGAGTTTAATAACGCCGTTGATCCAAACACCTCTTTTGATCCCACGATAAAAGACGGCAAAGGCACACTGGGTCTTAAGTTGGCGAAATCAAACTGGGCGCAGACTTTTGATAAGCAACCTTATAAAGCCTATCCAGTTACCTGCGGGATTACGTTCACCTATGGCGGCTTGAAGGTAAATGAAAATGGCAATGTGCTAACCGAAAATGATGAAATCATCGGTGGTTTATATGCCTGCGGTGAACTGGTTGGCGGAGTGTTTTTCAACGGCTATCCAGGTGGATCAGGCTTAACATCAGGCGCTGTATTTGGTCGTCGCGCTGGCTATGGGGCAGCAAAATCTATCTAACCAAAGCATGCCTGATATATCAAAATCGCACACCTACTCACAAGCAAATAATGCTATGTATTCGGTGTATAGAAGGAAAGTAAAAATGAGACAGTTAAACTTCTTTAGTCAAATCAGAGCCGCCCAAAACATGACAAATGCATTTGAGCGAAACAGAAAATTTTCTTCAAAAGACCTCGAAACTTTGGGCCTCCCGTCAGAGCTTGTAGATCGTTTCCAGAAGTAAGTATTTCGTTTATTTGGGTTTCGGCAATATGATTGAAATGGTTTTACCCCTGCCATCTCCATCAGCTCGATTGACGAGATAACCGCCGTGATTTGCACTGACATCTTTGGCGATAGCTAAGCCTAAGCCTGATCCAGAATGGGCGCTGTCATCTGTGTAAAATGGTTGACAATATTGGAAGAATTCTTCATCTGAAATCAGTTCACCATCGTCGCTAATGCCGATGGATATTTCGTCACCATTTAAGACCAAGGAGATCGAAACCTTTGCTTGGCGGGGCGAGTATTTGACAGCATTATCAATCAAATTTGCAATGGCTTCTCTTATCAAAACCTTGTCGCCCTTTAGCCAAATCCCCTCTGTTACTTCAGTTGAAAAATCCTGATCTTTTTCAATCGCTTTTGGCGCAACTGAGCGCGCTGCATCCCGTGTCAGTTCAGATAAATCAAATGTTTCACCAGCATCCTTTTCAATTGCATTTGCTCGCGCATTAGTTAGCATTTGACTTACAAGCTCACTGGTTTGATCACTTACGTTTACCACTTGCTTGAGACTTTGATTTCTGGCTTTTCCGTCTTTTGCCTGAAGCGCGACTTCCGCCTGCACTTTTAATGCCGCTATTGGATTACGAAGCTGGTGGGCGGCATCACCAATAAAACGCTCTCGGTTCGCTTTTGAACGTGCTACGCGCGCAAACAGATCGTTCATGGATGCGACAATGCCTTTCAACTCAATCGGCATCTGGCGTTTAATCGGCGTTAAATCGAGCGGTGTTCGGCTATCAATTGCTTGCTGTAGTTGTCTTAATGGTTGAAGACCTTGGGTAACCGCAAACCAAACAATCACTCCAGCGGCAATCACCAGCGCTGCTAGACGGATAAGTGAACGGCCAAATAGGCTTAAAGTCAGATCAGCGCGCTGCGTTGTTTCCTGCCATGTGGTGATTGTTGTCCAACCATTTAAATCGCGCCCGGATAAAAGCTGACGCATTGTCGTTACACGAACTGTATTTCCTTGATAAGTCCCATCATAGAAGATTGGAACGCCATCTTCTAATTTAATATCCTCGGGCAATCTGGGATATCCGCTATAACCGGTCACAAAGGCGCCATTAGGACCCAACACATGGTAGAAAAACTCATCGCCCAAATTTTCAGTCAGCACTTTAAGTGTTTGCTCTGCAAGCAGAGTTCCGTTGGATGCCACAACATTTTCGGAAATTGTCAGCATTGCGGCGAGTAGCGTTTTGTCATGTAGATCATTTGAAATTTTTTGCGCTGAAACGAACGTTTCTATCGACACTATAACCGCCACCGCGGTGAGCGGAATAATCAACCATAATAATAATCGCCTGCGTATGGATGTCATGATGTTTCCCTAAAGCAATATCCAAGTCCGCGAACGGTTTTGATGCATGAACCATAATCACCAAATTTCTTTCGAAGTCTGTGCACATAAAGTTCAACAGTGCTGTCTTCGACATCTGCCCCGGAGCCATATAAATGCGTGATAATCTGTTGTTTGGAAATCACGTGCCCACGCCGATTAATTAAAATTTCGGCGAGCGCGAACTCGCGCCGGGGCAAATCTAATTGTTCTCCATGAAGGCGGATTTCGCGTGCAGTCACATCAAATTCAATTTCTCCGAAAGTTAAAACCTTGGCGATATCTTTTTCTGATCGTCTAAGCAGTGCACGTGCTCTTGCTTTTAGTTCTGCTAGATCAAATGGCTTGGTCATATAATCATCAGCACCTAAATCCAAACCACCAATTTTATCGTCAATCGTGTCTTTCGCTGTGAGCATGAGAATAGGGGTTTGAATATCGCGACGCCTTAATGAACGTAAAACATCAAGGCCCGACTTACCCGGTAGATTGATATCTAATATGATCAGATCAACAGTTTCTTGGTTGAGAAACTGATTTGCTGATTCCCCATCATGCAGCTCGTCCACCCCATGGCCATCGTCGCGAAAGGCACGGGCAATCCCATCCGCCAATGGCCTGTTATCCTCAACAACTGCTATTCTCATCGTTCGTCCATTGCTATTTAAAAAAACTTTCACTTTGAAAGCTGTATGAAAGGTTCGCCATTTACTCCTATGTTTGTCAACATAGTATTTGGGAGAAATACACGTTGCCTGCGGCTCATCGCTTCATTGCGAAGCCGTAGAGATTAATTCTTGGGAGGAATATATGAAAACTCTAACTAAACTTGCTTTGACTGCATCAGCAGCAGCAATGGCTTTGTCTATGGCAACATCAGCAAACGCGATGGATATGTCAGGCAAAACAATCGAATGGACTATTCCGTTTTCAGAAACTGGTGGCTCGGCTAAATGGGCAAACTTCTTTGCTCCGCTTTTATCTGAAGCGTTGCCAGGTGCACCAACTGTTGTTGTTAAATTCATGCCAGGCGCTGGTTCAACCAAAGGCGCAAACTGGTTCCAGCAGCAAAAAGATGGTGATGGATCGGTTATGTTCGGCTCATCCGGATCAACACAATTCCCTTATCTTTTGGGTGATCCACGTGTGAAATATGAGTACAAAGACTGGAATCCTGTTATGGCAACAGGAACCGGCGGTGTTGCATATCTAAACGCTGAAGCTGGTGCAAAATTTGATGGTTCAGCCAATGGTCTTAAAGAGATGAGTTTCATCTACGGTTCACAAGGTGCAACACGTCTTGATCTTGTTCCGCTTCTCGCTTGGCAAATGCTTGGAATGAATGTTGAGCCGGTATTTGGTATTAAAGGTCGCGGTGATGGTCGTTTAATGTTCGAACGTGGCGAAGCAAATATCGATTACCAAACAACATCAGGATATCTCGGTGGTTCAACACCATTGGTGGAAGCAGGCACTGCCGTTCCAATGATGTCTTGGGGTTCATTGGATAGCGATGGCAATATTGTTCGCGATCCAACATTCCCTGATATGCCGACATTTAAAGAAGTGTGTGAAGCAACAGACGGTTGTGAAACGTCTGGCGAAGCATGGGATGCATGGAAGGCGTTCTTTGTAGCAGGCTTCCCATCTCAGAAAATCGCGTTCCTGCCTGCAGGTACAGATCAAGCAATTATCGATGCATTTGTAACAGCATTTGCTGCGGTAAAAGCACGCCCGGACTTTGCAGAAATTTCAGCCAAACGCGTTGGTAAATATCCAATGTATGTGGGCGATGAGGCTGCAAAAGCTTTGAGTGTGGCAACAACAGTGCCCGATTCAGCGAAAGCCTTTGTCACTAATTGGCTCAAAGAAGCCTACGGTGTTGAGCTGAACTAACAGCTTTAATTTTGGCTCTGTCGTTGATCGCGGCAGGGCCTTCCAAATCATAAATTTTTAATCCATTGGAGGCCGTAATGGACGTCTTTACTCAGGCGTTACCAGCCCTTGGCGACGCATTTGCGCTCATACTTCAACCCATCGTACTGGGATATCTTATCCTTGGAGTGGTGATGGGTTTATGTATTGGCGTGTTCCCCGGTTTAGGTGGGATCGCTGGATTATCTCTTTTACTGCCATTTATGTTCGGTATGGATCCAATTCTTGGTCTTGCATTGATGATTGGCATGGTCGCCGTTGTGCCCACATCCGATACGTTTGCATCGGTATTAATGGGTATTCCGGGTTCGTCTGCCTCGCAAGCCACAGTGCTTGATGGATTTCCAATGGCCAAGAAGGGTGAAGCAGCGCGCGCGCTTTCAGCAGCATTTGCATCATCCTTGTTTGGCGGGTTGATCGGGGCATCTTTTCTAACCGTCTTTATCTTGATCGCGCGGCCGATTGTATTGTCTTTCGGCCTTCCTGAAATGCTGATGATCACCATTTTGGGTCTTTCAATGGTGGCTATTCTTGCCGGTCGCGTTGCTATTAAAGGCATGGCAGCTGCAGGTCTTGGTCTTGTTGTGGGCACCATTGGTGAAGCGGATGCGGGTGGTAGCTTGCGCATGGCAAGTTATGACATTCCCTATCTCACCGATGGTCTCAAACTTGTCATTGTCGGTCTAGGGATCTTTGCTATTCCAGAAATTATATCATTGTTGCGGCAAGATCGAGCAATCTCAAAGACGGCAACTTTGGGCGCGGGATGGTTTGAGGGTGTTAAAGACTGGTGGGCAAATATTTGGCTATCAATTCGTTGTTCTATCATCGGTGTTGTTGTTGGAATTATCCCAGGTTTGGGCGGATCGGTGGTCGATTGGATCGCCTATGGGCATGCGGTTCAAACAACAAAAGATAAATCAAACTTCGGTAGCGGCGAGGTTCGCGGAGTTATTGGGCCAGAAAGTTCAAACAATGCCAAAGAGGGCGGCGGTTTAGTGCCAACTTTACTGTTTGGTATTCCCGGTTCAGGCTCAATGGCGATTTTCATCGGAGCCGTGGCGCTATTGGGTTCAGGTTCAATTGAAGTTGGCCCTTCAATGCTAAAAGACAATCTAAACTTCACCTATTCGATTGTTTGGCTGCTTGCGCTTGCCAATGTTGTGGGAACGGTCTTATGCATCGCCTCATCAGGGATGATCGCAAAACTAACGACGATTAGATTTACTCTACTTGCGCCATTCCTATTTATGTTGATCTCGTTTGCTGCGTTTCAATCAGGTCAAAATTTTGCTGATCTTGTAGCGCTATTTGCGATTGGTTTATTGGGTATTTTCCTCCGTCGGTTTGATTGGTCGCGTCCGGCATTTCTAATTGGATTTGTGCTATCAAATCCAGTTGAGAAATTTACCAATCAGGCTTTCCAAATTGCACGTTTTCGTTTTCGCGAAAGCATGGAAGCTGGCCTTGAATATATCTTTAGCCCGATTGTTCTGGTGCTTTTGATTATCACCGTTATTTCCATTGCAATTGGTATTCGTCAGGCGAAATCTATTCTAGCAGAGGGCGATGTGAAATCAGGTTCTAAGCGAGCGCCATTTATCTTCTTAAGCATTATCACTGGCTACTTCATTATTACCTATTGGAATGCTTCGCAGATCAGCGACAGATTGATGGGAGACAAAATTATCCCGATGGTGATCTCGATCGTTGCGATTGTTTGTTGTCTTATTTTGATCGTTAAAATGATCCGGCAGCCAGAAACAGATATGATTTTTGCTGACCGTGAAGCTGATGGGGAAGATGCGGACGCTGCGCATGGTTTGTGGCCAACTTTGGCATGGTTTGCTGGATTGTTGGTGTTAAGCGGCTTATTGGGATTCATTATAGCCTTAGGTATTTTCCTCTTAAGCTTCTTTAAAATTCGCGCTGGTGAAACCTGGGGTAAATCGGCTCTGCTAACAGCGATTGGCATTGCGTTTATGTGCTTCATGGCATGGACATTAAATCGTGATTTCCCTCCTGGTCTGTTGCAGGATTTTGTTGACCTGCCTTGGCCTTTAGGGGGTGCCTAGTCATGAAACAGCGAGAAATTCCTTGTGTTTTAATGCGCGGTGGAACCTCAAAGGGACCGTATTTTAATCGCAAAGATTTGCCGGAAGATCTGGACCAACTTTCAGAGGTTTTAATCGCAGCAGTTGGTGCGGGGCATTCACTGAATATTGATGGTATTGGCGGTGGCAACGCAGTGACAACAAAGGTTGCAATGTTATCTCCTTCTGAGGATGAGTGGGCGGATATTGACTACTTTTTCGCACAAGTTTCGGTAGATGAAAAACGCGTTGATTATTCCCCAACATGCGGAAATATTTTAGCAGGTGTAGGTCCTGCAGCCATTGAAATGGGGTTGATGCCAATTCAGGGTGAAACAACTGCTGTTAAAATCCTAAGCACCAATACTGGTGCACGCGTTGAAGCGATTGTCGAAACACCATCCAGCAATGAAGACGCACATGTAAACTATCAGGGCGAAGCCAGCGTGAATGGTGTGCCGGGAACCGCAGCGCCAATTGTTTTGAATTTCAAAGATGTTGTTGGATCAAAAACCGGCAAATTGTTTCCAACTGGCAATGCAATGGATTTAATCGATGGCATTGAATTAACCTGCATTGATGTTGCCATGCCGATGGTAATTGGTCGCGCGTCAGATTTCGGCATAACCGGTTATGAGACGCGCGAAGAATTGGACGAAAACAAAAAACTCTTTGAGCTGATTGAGCCGCTTCGTATTAAAGCTGGGGAACTCATGGGTCTTGGTGATGTGAGTAGGTCAGTAGTTCCAAAATTTGGTTTGCTTGCAGCACCCAAAGAAGGTGGCGCGATTGCTGCTCGCTATTTCATGCCATGGACGGCTCATCCCGCGTTTGCCGTCACAGGTTCTATTTGCACCGGTTCGTGCCTACTTGCGTCCAATACAGTTGCTGAAGGTTTGGCCGTTATTCCAAATGAAAACCCTGCAAAGATAAAAATCGAGCATCCTACAGGATCAATTGATGTGGTTTTTGATTATGATATCGACAAACATGGGTTTGATTTGCATTCGGCAGGCCTGTTGCGCACATCTCGCAAACTCTTCGATGGCAAGGTCTGCGTTCCAACTTACATTTAAACCTCATCAGTTTTACGTACTCTTTACGATTGAGCGTAAAATACCATTTAGGATAATTTTAATGTGTCCGCTTAGTACCAGTTATAGATTGTTTTGTTGCTTATGAGAATGACCGCTATGGCTGTTAAAAGCACTATTCATTTGACCGTTATTCCACGTTTAAAATTAAACTGAATGCAGCCCATAATGCATGATTTGAGTTGTTGTTTAACTAAGATAAATGTAGCCCTGAAACAATTACTTTGTTTTTGCAAACTCACATGTCGCCGGAATTGCCAGCCAGTTGTCCGATGTGGGGACGCATTTTTTAAGCGCATCCATATCATCATTGCTCAGACATTCGGCAGAAAGAGGGTTCTGTCTACAAATCCGTTTAGACTGAGCTGCAAGATATCTCTCAACAGCGATATGCGCGCGCAATTCATAATCATCGTTACCATCCAAAACAGCTTCTCTTGGCGCTGGCAAATAGAGTTTGATGAGGTTTGGATTATTCACACCAAAACTAAATTTTTGGAGCTTTTTCGCCTGCTGCTTCATAAGCTTCTCGAGATCAGTGCGCTCTTTCTCATTTGCCTCCTTCTCAGCTTTTCGCCAAATTTTCCAGTCAGGAATTAGTGGTTTCTTGATTTGATCAAGCTGATAGGATTGAGACAACAAGTCATAAATGTCCTGTCTAAATTCATTGACCTTGTCTTGCACATCATTAATCCGTTCTATCTGAACATCTTGTGTTTCGGCCTGTTTATCTTTTGCAAACTTTCGTAATTGAGCAATCGTCGGGGCTGGCTTACCTTTCTTTTTGGCAATTTGATCAAGAAATGCATCGAGAATTTGACGATCACTTAGGTTGTTCTGTGTACGCAAATCTTCAAGCAAATAATCAATAGATGTGAGGGTTGAATAATAATTGGTCAGTACCACATCAATTGTTTCATCTTCTGTTTCAAGCGGTATATTCTGCGGCCAATCTGGCAGGGTATTATAAGCGACAACTGACATAGTATGAAACTTTGGCCCTTCTAGGGCCTCTTTTGGCAGGTTGTTTAGCTTTTGAAAAAATTGATCCTTGTCGGTCGGAATAATACCGCCAGTACCGCCAATTTGCGTGAACTCCATCTGAATTTCTTCGTCTGTTCCGCTGACCTGAGATGACGCGGTTTTAGAACCCGCCACGTCAACAGATGTGCCCCAGGCAGACACAGCTGCCTGCGCTGATTTTTTAGAGGTTTTGGCCGATGATCTTGTTTTTGAGGTAAACGACATTATTGCCAGAATTTCTGCGCCGCTAAAGATCGAACCTATAAAAGAATCCCCACAATAATGTTCAAACTCTTTCCGTTCCTGTATATCTCCGCCTCCTAAAATATTCTTTGCCTCGTCCGTTAAAGTCACCTGACGTGGCAGATCTTCACCCACCCAATAATTCCACGACGAGATATAATCGCGCTCCACAGTTCCCGTTCGAGAAAACGCGTTTCGCGTAAGTTCCGGAGGGCGCGGCGGGCCAACGAACATCACACCATTATTGACAGAAGCTCTTATCAGCAGAGAATTACTGGTTGATGTCACCTTTGACTTTTTTGAAAAATTTGCTTGCGCACTGGCAGAGCCAAATTTGGAGTTGATCGCCATGCTCGCCGATACATTCAGCGTATCGGCCACATCTGATGAATCGCTCACCTCAGTAACTTCCATTTCAATCGATTGGCCGGTTTCCTCAATCGGTGCAAAACGAATGCATCTATTGCGCACAACGCTGGCGGTTTGGCTATCCCATCCAATACCCAATTCAACACCTGTTTCTGGAACACCAATGGTTTTAGCCTGCGAGATAGAGATGCCTGCGAACATGCTTATACTTGTGAAAATGGAGAGAGAAGCCTTGAAAGTTTTCATCATGTACCACCCTGTAAGGAGACCAATTTGGTGATAACTATTGCGCAGAATTAGCCTTATTTCAACTTACGGTAATATCTTCCAACAACATGGGTAAATCTAGTGTTAAGCCCAGTGATGATTTTGGAACCGGACTCAAGTTGAATTCGTATCAATGTTCGCACAGAGCTAAAAGCCACCCCTCTCTCCGGCACTGTCAGTTACCGTTTACAGCTCTATATCAGAAATCACCGCCAAATTTTTAATTCCAATTTCGTACCAAAATGTATGGACTGGCTGCGTATAGCAAGTAAAAATTTCAGAACATTTGAAGTCACTAATATGTATCCGGCCTATTTCATTGACTCGCGGGTCATGGCCTTCCTGGGTAATACGCTGCATCTTTTAACCACATTAGCGGACAGGCTTGCAATAGCCATTTTGGCACACTGGCTTTGAGATGCTTTTTCTTTTGTTCCAATAATTTTACATCGCGATAATTGGGGGCAGCTTTAATTATATGACTTTTAAGCCAGCATTGTGTGTGTCAAATTCCTGTTCGTGATACAGAACGCTCCACGCAATTCTTGCCAATTTGTTGGCAAGTGCAACGGCTAGTTTGTTTTTGTGTAAATGTTGGGAAGCCTTTTCAAGCCAACGTCCAAAACTAAATTTATCCCAATAGATGGCTTTAGTGTCATGTACGAGCAAACGATAGTTTGTAGTGTAAGATTTCTGAAATGGGCCTAAAACAAACTAAAAATTTGTAATGTGTCACGTCCGCTTGTCAGGCAATATGAGAATGAAAGTTTTTTAAAAATCTAATTTTGTCTGATCGAGTTCAGGTAGTTTGGGCTCTCTTTTGGGCATGGCGAGCGATAGTGTTTCGGAAAGAATGGCGGTTGATGTATTCTAAGCCTGCCTGCTCAAAAGCTTTTCTAAAAATGTTTCTTATCGTTGTGTCTGGTTTGATTCCGTTCGGGCGGATTTGGTCCTCAAGAAGATTTTCAGCATGGAAGCGATTATCGATAGCAAGGAACAATGGGTCGTCATTTCTATAACCGCGTGATATGAGGCGCTCGCTTTCAGCGAAGGACGTTTTCTTGGATGTCTTTTGGCGATTCCAAAAAGAATACATGTCGAGGTTCCGCAAATTTAATTTTCATCAAGTTTGGGCAGACATATATAAAATTTACGCTATCTTCCTCAATAATGCTGGAGATTATCCAAGATTTCCGCAGAACTAATTTCAGCAATCGGACGATGACCCAATCCCTGATTGGCTTTCGCGATAGATGCAATAACCCCTTTCATGATGGCTTCGGCTCTGCTCTCTTTACCTATCTTATCAAAGTAACCTTCAGCGATTTTAGCAAATGTAATTTCAGACCTAGTATGCGATTCACGTTTTTGTTTCTTTCTCTCTTCGCTTGGATCATTGCCTATTGCTAACATGCGCCTTGCATCATCACGCATTTCCCCCGCCTGCAACAAAGAGATATCAGGGTGCTTTCCAAATGACAGCAACTTCTCTTTGCCGTTAAACCGGTACTTAAATCAAAAAGTTTTGAACCGTTTGGGTTCACCAATACAAACAAGCCATCAAAATCAGCAGTTTTATAGGCTTTTTCTTTGGGTTTAAGGTTCTTAATCTTTGAGCCTGTCAAAGGTATCTGGGGGGACCTTTTCGAACCAAGTTCCAATATACCCCCAATAAGTACCCCTAAAAATTACCCCCAATTAGATAGGATGCCCCCGATCGCAGACAGATTATATTGGACAAACAAAACCATAAACCCCTTATGAGCTAGGAATTACCGGATGTCATTGGATAAGTTTGGATAGAAAATTGGTACCTCCCGCCGGAATCGAACCGGCACTCCGTGAGGAATTGGATTTTGAATCCAACGCGTCTACCAGTTCCGCCAGGGAGGCCCTGAGAGCGATGTACTATATGGATTTCAGATACGCAATAGGAAATAGATGAAAAATGTTCTTAATTTAACATCTTGGTTATTGGCTTAGGCTTCCGGTTTGATCGCGATCAAAATTTCCTGCGCCCATTCGCCAATAATTGGAATAAAATCGATCTGTGCGAGGAAATAAACCAAGACTGAAACGAGTACCGTCGCACCTAAAACTGAACCTAAGCCAAATGCCAAGCCGCGAACAAATTGAAATCCTAGCATCCGCGGGATCGAATTGTGTATTCTTATGTAGCGATGCTGATTAAGTGTACTTAATTCCCGGTTTAATTCGGTGATTTTGTTATGCAGCTCTTCATTTGACATGTTTAATTGTTGCGGCATTTTGGTTGGCATAGTTTAAAACCCATTGAACTCTCTACTTCAGCGATATAGGTAATTTGTAAGGAATTATCAAAGTTAATCTCGTATTGAGTACCAAGCTGGTCGCGACACTCGCAGCCTGCTTTGTTTTAAAATATGTTTTGATCGGAATAAATATGATACGTCGTCTGTATGATTGGACCATGTCGCTTGCTGGCACCAAGCACGCTGAAAAGGGGCTAGCTGGTGTTTCGTTCTTAGAAAGCTCAATCTTTCCCATTCCACCAGATGTCATATTAATTCCTATGGTGGTTGCGCGCCCAGATAAGTGGGTGCGCATTGCTTTCATCTGCACATTGTTCTCCATATTAGGCGCCTTTTTGGGCTACGCGATCGGTATGTTTTTATATGAGACGATCGGTAAATATGTTTTAGAGCTCTATGGTAAGGCTGATAGTTTTGATAAAGTTTCTGAGTGGTATAATGTCTATGGAGGCTGGGGCGTATTATTTGCAGCCGTCACGCCGTTTCCTTATAAAGTGCTGACGATTTTCTCTGGCGCGACTGGTTTGAATTTACTGACATTTACGATTGTGAGCATCATCGGGCGGTCTGCTCGTTTCTTCCTTGTCGCATACCTTTTAAGCAAATTTGGTGAACCGATCCGTTTGTTTATTGAAAAATATCTTGGTCTCCTTTTTGCCTTATTCCTGATATTATTGTTCGGCGGGTTTTACGCGGTTAAGTTCTTGTTTTAGGGGGCGTTATGTCAGAGAATTCATCATTTATTGGAGCGTTAACGACGCCAATATTGGCAGACCATCGCAAGGTGACGTTCTACGCTGCCTTACTGATGGCTTTGGTTGTTGGCGGTGCGCTCGCATTTGAGCATATTGGTGGTTTTATTCCGTGTGCTTTGTGTTTGGAACAGCGCGTGCCATATTATGTTGGTATTCCTATTACCTTGATTGCAGGCATAACTGCGCTCTTTACCGCACCCGCTATTATTACCCGCGGTCTTATTCTTATTGCTGGCTTGTTGATGGTGTATGGGGTTTATTTGGGCGCCTTCCATTCTGGTGTTGAATGGGGTTGGTGGCCTGGTCCTGAATCATGTGTAACCGTTGCCGATGGTCTGTCAGGTGATGCATCTAATTTGTTGGGTGATCTAAATTCAAAGCGCCCGCCATCTTGTGATCAAGCGGCAGGCCGTTTCTTAGGACTATCATTTGCAGGTTGGAACGTGATCGCAAGCGCAATTCTAGCATTTTTTACGCTTAGATTGGCGTTTAGAACCGTCTAATCGATCATTCTAAGGTTGAAGTTCAGAATCCCAATAGAGAAAATCCATCCAGCTGTCATGGAGATAGTTGGGTGGAAATAGACGTCCATTTTTATGAAGATCATGCATTGTTGGTCGATAAGGTGCTTGGCGCGGATGCATCTTGGCATCTTTTGGCAATTTACCACCTTTTTTCAAATTACATGGCGAACATGCAGCAACAATGTTTTCCCATTCGGTTTGCCCGCCACATCTTCGCGGTGTGACGTGATCAAAAGTGAGATCATCTTTTGAGTGACAATATTGACATTCAAACTTATCACGCAAGAATACATTAAAGCGGGTGAAGGCCGGAAATTCTGGCGGCTTGATGTAGTTTTTCAAGCAAACAACGCTTGGCACTTTCATCGAAAAACTGGGGGAGGAAACCGAGTGTTCGTATTCCGCTATAATCGTAACGCGATCTAGAAAAACGGCTTTTACCGCATCCTGCCATGACCATAATGACAAGGGGTAGTAACTCAAAGGCCTGTAATCCGCATTCAGCACCAGTGCCGGCAGGGATTGAGGCGAAACGGCAATCGTCACACTCTTCTCCTAAACTACACAACATATTGGGGTTTATACTATGCAATATGTGACGATGTTGTGAAGGGGAATAAAATATTTTCCCGTGCTAAAATCAAAACCGATTTTTTCAAGAAATTACAAAGGTAAAATTTCTCTGTTTTTCGTGTTGGCATAATAGCTCCAAAGCAGTCGAGCCGCGACGCTTTTATATGGTGACCAGCGATCGGCAAGTAAACGGAGTGATTTCTCATCTGGTCGATTGCCATCGTGAAAAATGTCTCCTGCTGCGCTTCGAAGCGCTATGTCTCCTGCGGGGAAAAAATCACAATGCCCACAACAAAACATCAGATAAACCTCAGCACTCCAGCGACCTATGCCTTTTAAAGACATTAAATCTTTCAATGCTTTATCTGCCGGTATAATATTTAGTTCTGTAAAGTTGATCATGCCTTTAGAGGATGCAATTGCAATTGTTCTAAAGGTTTTTGCTTTTGCACGCGACAGTCCGAGCGCCATTAAATCATCTTCGGGGTAGCGGAGTATATTTTCTTCATTCACCTCGCCCATTTCGTTTTCAATTCGTAACCAAATTGCATTGGCAGCAGCGCGCGAAATGAGTTGCGATGTAACGATTTTTACCAAGCCTTCAACGCCATCTTTTGATAGGCGTAAAGGCACATGTTCAACTGAATTTATAATGGGAATCAGCGCAGGATCCCGTTCGGACAGTTTTACGAGGGCAAATTCGATATCTGATTCGTTTCTTATTCGATCGATCATATTCAAAATCTTACATGGTTTGGAAGGTGACGGAGAGAAAATCTCATGGCATAGAGAATAAATGGCTCTTTCAAACTTTAAAAGATTACGTTTTGCTCCCAGCCCAAATGGATATCTTCATTTAGGTCATGCTTATTCTGCCTTGTTAAATCAGAAGTTGGCATTGCAATTAAATGCCGAATTACTGCTGCGCATGGAAGATATCGATCAGACACGTGCGCGGCAAGAATATGTCTTTGCTATTTATGAGGATTTAAAATGGTTGGGTCTCAGCTGGCCCAAACCTGTTATGCAACAATCGCAGCGATTTGAAGCGTATCATGCAAAGCTTGAATGGTTGATCGAACAAGAGCTGGTTTATCGCGCATTTTTATCTCGTAAGGAGATCAAAGAATTCGCCGAGAAATTTAAGCAAAATAATGACTATGACTGGCCGCATGACCCCGATGGTGCGCCGCTTTATCCTGATCTGTGCAAACAACAAACGCGTAAGTTATCAGATCAACGTGCGGATGATGGTGCGCCGTTTACGTGGCGGTTGGATATGCAAAAAGCGATTTCCTATATCAATCAGGACCTTACTTGGTCTGAATATGATCTCAATTTTAAAAAGACTGTCATCAGCGCTGATCCCAGCGCTTGGGGTGATGTGATCATCGCGCGTAAAGATACGCCCACGAGTTATCATTTGTCTGTTGTGCTCGATGATGCCGCGCAAGATATTGATCTCGTCGTCAGAGGCATGGATCTATATCTCGCAAGTTCGGTTCATAGATTGTTGCAAGTTCTTTTCGATTTACCAGAACCGGGATATATTCATCACAAACTGATTTTGGGTAAAGATGGTCGTAAGCTGTCAAAAAGCAGTCAAGATACGTCTATTAGGTCACTGCGCGATGATGAGGGGCAAACGCTTTCTCAGATCAAACAAAATCTTGGGCTTTAGCTCGGTATACCTTTTAAGGTGTGATGACTTCGCTGTGCTTTTCAACGACGAAAACATGACCATCTTCATCGGTATTTGAGGAGATAAGCTTTTGATCAAATTCGTTGCAATAGTGCGGAATATCAATTTCTGACATTGGGTCTGTGGTGTAAACTTGGACCTGTTCGCCGATTTTGACATGATCACGCAAGTATCGTCTTAGGCGCAGCACTGGTAACGGGCATCTTAAACCCTTAAGATCAAGTTCTAACATAAAAAATCATATTATTGAGCGTTGTTGGCTTTACGCTTCCAAAATTTCCATCTCGGATTTGCGTTGGTTTGTTCAGCTGCATTTACCTCATCGGTAACAAGCGTTGGCACTGGAACTGAAGGATTTGCCGCTGCAACAATCTGCGTAGACGGTGCCGGCACTATTGGTTGCACAACTGGTTGCTGGGTTGGCGCTGTTTGTGTGTTCGCTTTATAAAGGTTGGCTGAAAGCGCATTGCTATTTTGCGTATTTGAATTTCTCTGACGCGAGAATAATGATGCGACCGGAGCTAAGGTTTGTTTGACATTTTCAGAGCGTTGGTCAGCTAAAATTGCACGTTCTTGGGCTCTGGCTTCAGAGGCGATTTTGGCAACTTCTTGCTCTTTTTCGCGTGCTTCATCTCGCTCAAACTTGGCAACAGCTGCGTCAAACTTTTCCTGATAGTCTTTTTGATATGCCGCATAGGCAAATTTCAATGACTGTGGCTGAGACATTTCAGGGCATGCGGCCGATGCGCGGAATTTTCCGCCATCTGTCGCTGTTTGATTAAACACATAACGTTTTTCACACACATCCACTTTTGGAGGACGCTTGGTGATTTCAAAATGATCATAGCCTTCTTTGATTTGGTTCCAAAAATCAAAGCTCGCATGATCTCTATATCGTGCCATGTTTTCAGGCGTTAAGCGGAATGGAAAAGCTTGTACCTGAAATGCGTCCTGACCACCTTTAAAGGCGTCTCTTGCAAAGCCAAAAATCTCTAAAACCTGCTCATCCGTCATAGAATAACAACCAGCTGATGAACATGCGCCATGAACCATGAGGTTGGAACCAGTTCGTCCATGCGCCCGATCAAATCTATTGGGAAAACCCATGTTAAAGGACAAGTAATAGCTGGAATTGGGGTTCATCTGGTGTTTGCGGATACTGTAATATCCTTCAGGTGCTTGACGATCACCTTCTTTATGTTTTGGTCCCAACTGACCTGACCATTTGCAGATGCCATAATTGGTGACAATCTCATAACGACCATTGGGCTTTTGTTTCCAAATCTCTAGCGTGTTTTCTTCTTTAAAAATGCGCATTAAAATAGGAGAGCGCGTGGTCATGCCTTGCGCTTTCATCTTTTTAACAAGCTTATCAGGAAGGGGATGCTCTGCCTTGTTGGAGACAGATGTCAGCGTGTCATTACACCCTGCAAGGGCTAAGCTTGCCGCCAATACGACCCATTTAACGTTAGTAACTGTCATTCTTGTCCGCGTCACACAATTTCAAGTTATCGAATGGATTACTCATACCATTATGATGGTTTTTAAAACCTTACCACGCCCGTGTTAAAATTGCAGATAAACAGATTGTGATCAGCAATTTTAGACGCGAAAACTTGGTCAACAAGCGAAATGACGCAAAAATTAGCCTAAATTACGGCCAATTGACAAAAACTTCTCGCGGCGTTGAAGTTTCAGCTCTTCGCGAGACTTGCCAGATAGATCCGCCAAAGATGTTTTGATAACATTACGAACGCCATCAATGACGGTTGCTGGTTCGCGATGCGCACCACCCATTGGTTCTGTGATGATGCCGTCAACAATCCCAAGTTCTTTTAAATCCTGCGCGGTAATCTTCATATTTGTTGCTGCATCTTTTGCACGAGCTGCATCGCGCCATAAAATAGATGCTGCGCCTTCTGGCGAAATCACGCTATAGATTGAATGCTCCAGCATATAAACTTTGTTGCCAACGGCAATTGCAATCGCGCCGCCGGAGCCGCCTTCACCGATTACAACAGAAACAATTGGAACGCTGAGTTTCAAGCATGTTTCTGTCGAGCGGGCGATCGCTTCTGCTTGGCCACGCTCTTCAGCGCCAACACCTGGGTATGCGCCAGCTGTATCTACCAACGTGATGACTGGCAGATCAAAACGATCAGCCATTTCCATCACTCGGATTGCCTTGCGATAACCTTCAGGACGGGCGCTACCAAAATTGTGTTTGATGCGAGATTTGGTGTCGTTACCTTTTTCATGCCCGATAACGGCAACAGCTTGGCCTTCAAAACGGGCTAAACCAGATTGAATGGCTTCATCATTTGAAAATTTACGATCTCCGGCAAGCGGGGTAAATTCTGTAAACAATTTTGAAGCGTAATCGATGAAATGTGGGCGAGCTGGGTGGCGCGCAACCTGTGTTTTCTGCCAAGGATTTAATTTGGCATAAATCTCGACCATGGCTTCACTAGCGCGAATTTCCAGTCGCTCGATTTCGTCTGCGGTATCAACGCCTTCTTCTTTGCCAGAAAGTGTTTTAAGTTCACGAATTTGACCTTCGAGATCAGAGATTGGTTTTTCGAAATCAAGATAATGATGCATATTAGATCAACGCCAAGCACAATTGTTTAAAATTTAAGTCTCTATGTAAGCCCAAACACGGCATAATCAAGGAGAAGCTGCTTCTCACACGATTTTTAACTCTAATCAAACTTTTTGTGCGTTTTGGCAAGGGGATGATGCTCATTGACGAGTTTTTTCAGTCTCTCGTCCAAAACATGTGTGTAAATTTGAGTGGTTGAGATGTCTGAATGGCCCAAAAGCTCCTGCACAGCGCGCAAATCTGCGCCATTTGATAATAAATGGGATGCAAATGCGTGCCGCAAAACGTGCGGTGAGATTTTTTCAACGTCAATTTGCGCTTGCGCAGCGATGGATTTAAGCTCGCGGGCAAAAACCTGCCGCGCCAAATATCCGGTTTTTGAATTTGCTGGGAATAAAAACGCAGATTCGCTCGGTTTTTTTTGTTTGGCGTTAAACGCTTCTATGGCGGATAAATAATCGGCCAATGCCGATTTGGCAGCTTGTGATATGGGAACAAGGCGTTCTTTGTTGCCCTTGCCTTTAATAATCAAAAAAGGTTCATCGCGTTTTAAAACGCCAACGGGCAATGCCACAAGCTCGCTGACGCGCATGCCCGTTGCGTATAATAATTCTAAAAGCGCTCGAAATCGTGTTTTACTAATGCGCTCTTTGTCGTCTTTAGCGGATTTGGCTGCTGCCTCGGCAAGATCTAATAATTGCCCCACTTCATCTTCAGACAATGTTTTGGGAAGTTTGAGCCCAGATTTTGGCGCATCAATAATACCAGTTGGATCATCATCTAATAAACCTTCATCATGCATAAACCGATAAAATTGTTTCATTGAAGACAGATGGCGTGATTGTGATGATGGTGCATAACCGCTGTCAGACATCTTTTTCAGATATGCTTTGATATCGTCTGATGAGGCGTTATTAAGAGTGGTTTTTCTGGTTGATAAGAAGTTTGAAACTTCGGTTAAATCTCGTTGATAGGATTCAATTGTATTATCTGCTGCCCCACGCTCAGCAATCATCATTTCTAAAAATGCTTCAAGATGGGCGGCGCTGAGATCTCGTTTCATTGTTCTTTATAAAGTTTTTCGCTGGGAACTCGGATCGTGACTTCGCGGTCTTTTGGTTCAACAAATTCCACCAATGTGTACATCGTGCCATAGCAAATTCCCACGATAATTCCGATGACGAACAGCAATCTGAAAAGTGATGGCAAGTTGAGATAATCCTGAAATTTAAGAACCTATCCCGTTTTTATGGAACTTATGTGCAATCTGCAAGCTCTGAATTTAGCGCATGTGGGGTAAAAACGTTCCAATCACCCTTGACCTCTATGGCTTGGTGCATGATAGGAGAAGGGAAAATTGGAGCGTTAAATTGGCAGCAGTTTCGGAAAGCAAGTTAATAGAGGCAGGTGATGCTGCGCGTTTGGCGCTTGGAGATAGCAATCTTGTGCTTGTTGGTCTGATGGGCGCTGGAAAGTCTGTCATTGGTAAGTTGCTCGCACAATATACAGGTCTGCCTTTTGTCGATACAGATGATGAGATTGTGGCTGCTGCACAAATGCCGATCACTGAAATTTTTGCGCAATATGGGGAACCCGAATTCAGAGCGCTTGAATCCCGTGTTGTGAAACGTGTATTGCAAGATGGTCCGCAAATCGTTTCAACAGGTGGTGGCGCCTTTATGAATGATGAGACGCGTGAAAACATTTTACATAGTGCATTATCGTTATGGTTAAACGCTGATTATGATGTGCTTTGGGCACGGGTTTCAAAACGCTCCACCAGACCGTTGTTGCAGCAACCCAATCCTCAGAAGATCTTGCGCGATCTTATGGATGAACGCTATCCCATCTATGGCCTTGCAGATGTGTCTGTTAAATCACGCAATGCGCCCAAGCAAAATGTTGCTTATGATGCAGCGAAGATGATTGAGAAAAGCGGTGATATCATCGCAACAAAACAAAAGGTTAATTTGTAAATGTCTGATGAAAATATCAATGCAGAATGTGTCTCAGTTTCACTTGGGGATCGCTCTTATGATATCTTAATCAGCCGCGGATTGATGAAGGATGCTGGTGCGGAGATCGCCAAGCGTTTGCCAAAGGCAAAGGCAACCGTCATTACGGATGAAACAGTTGCTGAAAATTATTTAGCGCCTTTGACCGAAAGTTTGCTGAGCGCTGGGATTGAAATTGACCCGCTGGTGTTAAAGCCTGGTGAAAAAACTAAAAACTATGAGAATATGGAAACGGCATGCGATCATATTCTTAAATGCAAGCTTGAGCGTGGAGATGCGGTCATCGCGCTGGGTGGCGGTGTGATTGGTGATTTAACGGGCTTTGCCGCCGGTATTGTTCGCCGCGGTATGAAGTTTATCCAAATTCCAACAAGTTTGCTTGCGCAAGTTGATTCTTCCGTTGGCGGTAAGACAGGGATTAACACATCCGCTGGTAAAAACTTAGTAGGTGTCTTTCACCAACCGCAATTGGTGCTTGTTGATACTGATACGCTGGATACGCTTTCACCGCGTGAAATGCGTGCTGGATATGCTGAAGTTGCCAAATATGGTTTGATTGATCGTCCGGACTTTTTTGATTGGCTTGAGAAAAACTGGCAAGGTATTTTCAATGGTGGTCCAGAGCGTATTCAAGCTATTGCCACAAGTTGTCGAGCCAAAGCTGAGGTTGTTGCTGCAGATGAATTTGAGTATGGCACACGTGCGTTGTTAAATTTGGGTCACACTTTTGGTCATGCTTTAGAAGCTGCAACAAATTATGACAGCAAACGTCTGGTGCACGGGGAGGGCGTTTCAATCGGTATGGTGATGGCGCATAAGTTTTCTTCACGAATGAACCTTTGTAGCCCTGATGACGGTGCGCGGGTTGAAAAACATCTAAGGGAAGTTGGTTTACCAATTTCAATGAATGATATTGACGGAGAGCTTCCTTCAACCGATATACTGATGGAACATATAGCTCAGGATAAAAAGGTTTCACGCGGGGAATTGACGTTTATTTTGACAAAAGGGATCGGCCAATCCTTTGTGGCTAACAATGTGCCGACCAATGAAGTTTGGCGCTTTATCGAAGAGACACGAAATGCTTGATGCTTTTCTGCAGTTTATCACTGAAAACTGGGTGATACTTGCAACAATAATATTTTTAATTTGTCTGTCTGGGTTTTTCTCAGGTTCAGAAACTGCGTTAACGGCGGTATCACGCGCACGCATGCACTCATTTGAAAATAATGGTGAGCAGAAAGCGGGTATCGTTAATAAGCTGATTGAACGACGTGATCGATTGATCGGGGCATTGCTCATTGGCAATAACCTGGTCAATATTTTGGCGTCTTCACTTGCGACCAGCATGCTTTTATCGATTTTTGGCGAATCTGGCGTTGTCTTTGCAACACTGATCATGACGGCAGCGCTAGTTGTGTTTGCTGAAGTGCTACCAAAGAGTTGGGCGATTTCAACGCCGGATAGATTTGCAATGTTTGTTGCACCGATCATTCGTCCCTTTGTCTTAGTTGTTGGCCCATTATCATCGCTTATCAATGCGTTGGTTCGCGCAATTTTGGGTATATTTGGCGTTAGTCTAGCGTCGGACGCATCTATGTTGTCACCTCAGGAAGAAATTCGCGGCGCTGTGGATTTGCTTCATCGTGAGGGTTCTGTTGTCAAAGCAGACAAAGACCGATTAGGCGGGGTGCTTGATCTGGGTGATCTGGAAGTATCTGATGTGATGGTGCATAGAACTTCGGTGCAAATGCTCAATGCAGATGACACAACAGCGCATAATGTGAAGACCATTTTGGAAAGCCCATATACACGTGTTCCCCTTTGGCGCGGTGAGCCGAACAATATTATTGGTGTTATTCATGCCAAAGATTTATTGCGCGCACTTGCTGCCGCAGACAACAAAGTCTCAAATATTGATATCATGAAGATCGCGCAAAAGCCTTGGTTTGTGCCAGATGCGACAAATCTTAAGGACCAGCTAAATGCATTTTTACGTCGTAAAGCGCATGTGGCAATTGTCATTGATGAATATGGCGAGTTTGAAGGTCTTGTAACGCTTGAGGATATTTTGGAAGAGATCGTGGGCGAGATTGCCGATGAACACGATTTGGATGTGCAAGGTGTTAGCCAGCAAGCGGACGGCTCAGTGATCGTTGATGGTTCAGTGCCAGTGCGCGATTTAAATCGTGCATTTGACTGGTCGTTACCCGATGAAGATGCGACAACGGTGGCTGGGTTGGTCATTCATGAAAGCCAAACTATTCCTGAAGAAAAACAAGCGTTTACCTTTCATGGAATGCGTTTCATTGTGCTCAAACGTTCAAAAAATCGCATCACTAAACTAAGTTTGCGCCCTGCATCTCAGGCGGTCGTTTAACAGCTATTACCAGCGTTTGGCTTCACCAGGAGCTGCTAAATCCAGAGCTAACGCATGCAGGCCTGCATCAAGTTCTGGCTTTAAAAGTGCATTGATTGAACGATGACGATGTACGCGTGATTGCCCATCAAAATCTTCTGCAACAAGTTGAATTCTGAAATGGGTTTCACCTGTGCCGTCAAAAGCTGGCTGATGGCCTGCGTGCAAGTGGCTCTCATTTATGACGTTCATTTCAACTATGTTGAAATTCGAGCGCAGTTTAGTTTCGATTGTGTCTTGCAACGACATGGCGGATTCCTTATTAATCTGTTTACGCCCCTACTCTCGAAAAAATGCAATTGGTCTATGGAAATTTGCAGCTATTCGGGTTACTCAGGACTGTTATATATTCGACTGATAGATGATTCATCTATCGAGAGCTAAATATTTATTTCTAGAACGCTGTTGTATTTAAAATATGAAACTTGATTCCAAATATTTCGATTCCATTAGGACTAAGCCGAAAGGCACAAAGAAAGGTTCTGCCAAAGTTGCGCAGGAAGAGTCACTGTGCCAGTGGGATGGTTGCGATAAAAAAAGTGAGCACAAAGCTCCTGTTGGTCGCAATGCGGAAGGTAAGTATTTCAAATTCTGCGCAACGCATGTGCGCCAATACAATAAAGGTTACAACTATTTTGACGGTCTTTCAGATAGCGAAGTAGCGCGTTATCAAAAAGAAGCTTTGACCGGCCATCGTCCAACTTGGGGCATGGGTGTGAATAAGAAAGTTAAGCATTCGCCACTTAACGACCCAGGTCCATCAGGTAGCGCTGGCGCACGTGCGCGCATGAATGATACATTTGGCTTTTTTGAAGAGGGTGCGAGCAAAGCACCTGAGCCACGTCTGCGTAAGCTGAAGTCACTTGAGGCAAAAGCCTTTGACACGCTTGGCCTAAAGGCAGATGCAAATTCTGATGATATCAAATCAAAATATAAAGAACTCGTCAAAAAGCATCACCCTGATGCCAATGGCGGTGACCGCGGTTCTGAAGAACGTTTCAGAGACGTAATTCAAGCCTACCAAATGCTCAAATCCGCTGGATTTTGCTAAGCCGCGCCAGAGAGATTTTCCGGAGACAAGATGACAAATACAAGCACTCAAGCATCCAACACGCCTGATATTGAAGTTTCAGTAAGAGAATTGTTCAGCATTGATAGCGACATGAAAGTGCCCGCATATTCAACGCGTGCGGAGCAGGTTCCTGAAATTGATCCTGATTACCTGTTTGATAAAGATACAACCATGGCCATTTTGGCAGGTTTTGCTTTTAATCGTCGTGTGATGGTCAGCGGTTATCACGGCACGGGTAAATCAACCCATATTGAGCAAGTTGCAGCGCGTTTGAACTGGCCTTGCGTACGGATCAACCTTGATAGCCATGTGAGCCGTATCGATTTGATCGGTAAAGATGCGATCATCG
Organism: Lentilitoribacter sp.; assembly: GCA_039986595.1. Classification (GTDB taxonomy): domain Bacteria; phylum Pseudomonadota; class Alphaproteobacteria; order Rhizobiales; family Rhizobiaceae; genus Lentilitoribacter. Next base: position 43,141 of record JBDWQJ010000002.1, on the reverse strand, counting down.
TAAGAGATGGCATGCAGGTTACGGAATTTAAAGACGGTATCTTGCCTTGGGCATATCAAAACAATGTGGCGCTGGTCTTTGATGAATATGATGCGGGTCGTCCTGATGTGATGTTCGTGATCCAACGTATTTTGGAGACATCAGGTCGTTTGACTTTGCTTGATCAGAGCCGAGTTATTCATCCGCACCCATCTTTCCGTTTGTTTGCAACAGCCAATACGGTTGGTTTGGGAGATACAACAGGTCTTTATCACGGTACGCAGCAGATCAACCAAGCACAGATGGACCGTTGGTCAATCGTGACAACGTTGAACTACCTGCCGCATGACAATGAAGTTGATATTATTCTAGCGAAGGTGAAAAGCTTCACTGGTGAAGAAGGTAAAGACAAAGTGTCTCGCATGGTGCGTTTGGCTGATATGACACGTGCATCATTTATTGCAGGTGATCTATCAACTGTGATGAGCCCGCGTACGGTTATTACTTGGGCTGAAAATGCTGCGATCTTTGGAGATTTGGCAACAGCATTCCGTCTCACATTTATGAATAAATGTGATGAGTTGGAACGTGCATTGGTTGCTGAGCATTATCAGCGCGCATTTAATGAAGAACTTAAGGAAAGCTCAGCCAATCTTGTGTTGAGTGCAGCGAGCTAACGGATTTTAATCAATGGCAGCTGGACGCGGCGATAACAGGAGAAAAAATCCTCCCGGGCAAGTAGACGCTGAACCTATTAAGCGTTCTATTGCAGGATGCGTGCGCGCTATTTCTGGTGAAAAAGATCTCGAGGTTGTCTTTACAAAAGATCCACCGGGTATTTCAGAAGACCGTGTGCGTTTGCCGGAATTGCCGAAACGTCCGACATTAAAAGATCTTCAGATTGTTCGTGGTATTGGTGATTCCATTGCTTTGAAAAAAGCGCGCCACAATGAAATGGTGCACCGGAAAATGATGCCAGAAGGCGCAGATGCACGTGCGATTTTCGATGCGGTTGAACATGCGCGTGTTGAGGCGATTGGATCGCTCACCATGTCTGGTGTTGCTGATAATTTAAATGCGATGCTTGAAAACAAGTATGACCAGAAAAATTATTCATCGATCAAATCACGTGAAGATGCGCCGCTAGAAGAGGCAATTTCTCTGATCGTGCGTGAACGGTTAACCGGAGCTAAACCACCGAAATCAACAGGTCGTGTTGTCGACTTGTGGCGTCACTGGATTGAAGAAAAAGCCGGTGGTGATCTTGATAATTTGATGGACAACATTGAGCATCAGGCTGATTTTGCGCATTCCGTGCGTGATATGTTGGTCTCGCTCGATGTTGCGGAAGAATATCAAGGTGATGAAGAACCGCCTGAATCAGAGGATAATAATTCCTCTGAAGAGGAACAGCCGCGTTCTGAAGAACAAAATTCTGAAGAGCTTGATGAAGAAGCTGGTTCTGACACAGCACCTGCGGAAGAAAATGATACCGCAGATGATCAAATGGAAGAAGGCGAGCAAGATGGCGCTGAACTTTCAGATGATGATTTTACCGATGATGGTGATGAAGAAGCTGAAACGCCAGGTGAAACAAAACGTCCAGACAGTCAATTTGATGAGCTGAACGAAAAGCTTGATTATAAAGTCTTCACGCAAGATTTCGATGAGGTTATCACTGCAGAAGAACTTTGCGATGAAGAAGAGCTCGACCGACTTCGTGGTTTCCTTGATAAGCAATTAGCACATTTGTCTGGTGCGGTTTCGCGTCTTGCAAATAGATTACAACGCCGCTTAATGGCTCAACAGAACCGCTCTTGGGATTTTGATCTTGAAGAAGGTCATCTTGATACAGCGCGCTTGCCAAGAATTATCATCGATCCTACGCAATCGCTGTCATTTAAGCGCGAACGCGATACCAATTTCCGTGATACCGTTGTGACATTGCTCATTGATAATTCGGGTTCAATGCGTGGGCGTCCGATTACTGTTGCGGCCACCTGTGCAGATATTTTAGCACGTACACTTGAACGTTCGGGTGTGAAGGTTGAGATCCTTGGCTTTACGACAAAGGCTTGGAAGGGTGGTCAATCACGCGAGAAATGGTTGGGTGAAGGAAAAGCACCTGCACCAGGCCGATTAAACGATCTTCGTCATATCATTTATAAATCAGGTGATGCGCCTTGGCGTCGTGCCAGACGTAATTTAGGTCTGATGATGCGCGAAGGTTTGCTCAAAGAGAATATCGATGGTGAGGCGTTGATTTGGGCGCATAACCGTCTATTGATGCGCACTGAGCATCGCCGCATTATGATGGTGATATCAGATGGTGCGCCGGTGGATGATTCAACATTATCGGTGAATAACGGCAATTATCTTGAACGCCATTTGCGTGGTGTTATCGAGGAGATTGAAACGAAATCTCCTGTTGAATTGCTCGCAATTGGTATTGGGCACGATGTGACGCGTTATTATCGTCGCGCGGTCACTATCGTTGATGCGGAAGAACTAGCCGGCGCAATGACCGACCAACTTGCTGAACTGTTTGGCGAGGAAAATTCGAAAAACAAACGCGGGGCGCGGAGGGCCAGCTAAATGACCCATCGCCCCATAATTGCTGCCCTTTTATTCACTTTGGGTTTATCGACGGCTTCTTTTGCAGAAACGGTTGACGCAACTATCAAAGCCCGCGCGATCTCACACTTTAAAGTCGGTTCTGAAGAAAAGATCTTTGGTGATTTTGAATTTTTAGGTGGTTTAGAATTTGAATCGGATAATGATCTCGTCGGTGCAATGTCTGGTTTTCGGTTTTTAAGCAACCGTTCCGATTTTCTAGCTGTTGCAGATACGGGATATTGGTTTAAGGGCAAGGTTGAGCGCGATCAGAATGGTATGCCAAAGGCGATCTCATCCTTTCAGATTGCATCTATTCTCGACCAAAACGGTCAAGCATCTCGTGAAAAATGGAGATTTGACGCTGAAGGCTTGGCGATCAAAGGTGACCTTGCATTTGTTAGCTTTGAACGCAACGCGCGCATTGACGGATATCCGCTTGATAAGGTGTTAAACTCTCCTGTTCAAGAGAATGTACCCGTGCAAATTCCAGCCGGTGAATTTAGACAAAATGGCGGTCTTGAAGCTTTAGCGGTGTCTCCCCCAAACTCTGCGCTTAAAGGCGCCATGGTTGCCCTGTCAGAGCGCAGTGTCGATGAAAATGGTCATCTGTTCGCTGCAATCGTAGACGGGCCTCAGGCAGGTGTCTTTACGGTAAAGCGAGATGCTCCTTTTAATATTACGGATGCGGATTTTTTACCCAGTGGTGATCTTTTGCTGCTTGAAAGACGCTTTAATATAGCCACAGGTGTGGGGATGCGCATTCGCAGAATATCAGGCGATGATATTAAAAAGGGCACCGTTTTAGATGGTGACGTATTATTGGAAGCAGGTGCTGGATATCAGATTGATAATATGGAGGGTATGAGCATCACTGAAGACGAAAAAGGCCACATAAATGTGACCTTAGTTTCTGATGATAATCATTCATTCCTACAGCGTAATTTACTGCTCGAATTTAGATTAATCCAAAATTAGATTTAGCCGGTTATTTAAATCAAGCTGCTTGTGCTTGGGATTTACCAGTTAAGTAAGGCAGCGCAACGCCGTATGGCACAAGCATTGCAAAGCCAACGATGAGTTTTACACCCAAATCACCTAATGCCCATGACACCCAACGTGGTGCTTCTGTGGCAAATAGGCCGAGTAATGGCGCAACTTCCATTGCAAAACCATCTTCAAAGCCTAAGAAGCCAAACGTTCCTGCAAATGCGATTGAGAAGAATAGAATAGTATCAACAACTGATCCGATAATCGATGAGATCAAAGGTGCGCGCCACCAAGAAGCATTGCGCATGGAATTGAAGATGATGACATCAAGCAATTGAGCCACCAAAAAGGCGGTACCTGATGCAATTGCGATACGTGGTGTTGCGAGCCAGATAGACAGGCCAACAGCGATCAAAAAGCCAACCAAAACCACAATACGTGCATTTTTTGCACCGAACTTGCGGTTGGTCATATCCGTGATCAGGAATGCGATTGGGTATGTGAATGCACCCCAGGTCAACAAATCGGCGAGATTATATTCTCCGATTGTAAAATTAATTGGGAATTGCACAAGATGGTTTGACGCAACAACAATGAACGCCATTAAACATACGAAAGGGAATATAGATTTTACATTTAGCATTTTTTTATCCTGGGTGATGCCACCAGTTGAAATAAAGGCAAGCCTTGTTCAGACTTGCCCAGCGATAATTCTAACTAAAAAAATTAAGCAGCTTCTGCCAACTTTTTAGTGATTTGTTTTTTGATCAAACGTGCGCGAGTTGAAAGCTCTGTATCACTTGCTTTCACAAGGAATGCATCCAAACCTCCACGGTGCTCAACAGAACGCAAAGCATTTGCAGAAATGCGCATGCGGAAACGTTGGTTTAGAGCTTCTGACATCAAAGTCACATTACAAAGGTTTGGCAAAAACTTGCGTCTTGTGCGGTTTTTCGCGTGGCTCACATTGTTGCCAGACATAACACCTTTAGCTGTTAATTCACATGTACGAGACATTTCATTCACCTATTTTACTCGGATCGTCCAACAAGCAAAATGAGCGCGTCCAGCGCGTCAACTCGTAACGATCGATTGGAAAGTTGCGGTTTCATAGTCAGAAACGTTTAAAACGTCAAGCGTTTTGATGACTAACTTACGACTTAAAATCATATTCTGGCATAATAAAACCATAATTACACTTAAGAAGCTATAGACCATCTGTTTTAGGTGGAAAAAATATCAGGTTTTTAAGATGGGTCGATAAGAGATGCCGAAGATTTTTAATATCTCAAGAGTGGTTTTTGCATTGTTTTTAGGCGCGGGTATTTCAAGCGCAGGAGTTTTGGGCGCAGGAGTCTTAGGTGCAGGATTTGCTCAAGCACAAACTCTTAAAGCAAGTTCTGAATACAGGATTAGAGTTCACGGCTTCCCTATTGCCAAAATTAATTTCTCTACGGAAATCAATGGTGATGATTATACGATTGTTGGAAAGATAAAATCTTCAGCACTTGCAGACATTGTTGGTAAGACGCGCGGCGATACAAAAGTGGTTGGTAAAATTAGCCCAAACCGTCTGCAAGCAAAATCATACAAGATCAATTATACAACCGGGAAAAAGTCTCGAGCATTTGACGTCGAATATGATCTGAACGGTAAAGTCGTTAAAGCGCAAATAGTTCCGCCGCGCAATCCTCTGCCTTCAGATTGGGTCGGCGTGAATAAGACTGATCTCGCGGCGGTTGTTGATCCCGTCTCGAGCCTGATTTTTCCATTAAATTCTCCGGTATGCTCAAGAACAGTATCAATTTTTGACGGTGAATCACTGGTCGATCTTAAGCTTTCTCACAAAGGGCATAGACGATTTAAGACTAAAGGCTTTAAGGGCAAGGTTGTTGCTTGTAAGGTTAAGTTTTCGCCAAAAGGCGGTTATCGTTCAAACCATCGTTCTGTGAAATATTTGCAGAATTCAGATTCTATGGAAGTCTGGTTTGGTAAAAGCGATAAGCTAAAAGCCTATGTCCCCGTTTTGGCAAAGATTCCAACCAAAATTGGCATCGTACACGTGAGAGCGACGCGTCTTTAATCCTGTCTTTTATGCGTTTGTAGGTTTCCACTCAGGTGGTGCCAACTCAAACGATGTAAATTCAAACCCAGGCGCGACTGTGCAGCTAACAAGGGCCCAATCGCCCAATGGGGCAGCGCTTTGCCATGCATCAGCTTTGACGATGCATTGTGGTCGTTGCCCAGATTTTAGATCCATACCCAAAATATGACGTGTAGTATCATGACCATCATCTGAGATATTTAATTCCATGCCATCACCCGCATGCCAAAGCCACACTTCAGATGCATCTGTAACTTTGTGCCAATGAGATCTTTGTCCACGTTCTAACAGATAATAGATAGCTGTTGATGCGCCGCGTGGGCCGCCTTGTTCATCGCGAAATGTCTGATGGTAATACCCACCTTCTGGATGAGGTTCCATCTTGAGTATGTCGATAATTTCAGCTGCGGTTAATCCATAAAACGATGCCAAAGCCATCTCCTGTATTTCATTATCGTCCAAGCCATGTCGTAACCGTTTCGCTGGGCCTTGCAGTTCGGCTAAGATCATCTTACATCTTATTTATGAACACAGATATCGTTGATTTCCGCGAGTTTTACAATTCACGTTTAGGGCGCCGTGCGAGAAATAAAATCGCAATGGCTTTGTCAGCTCTGTGGAAGACTGCTGGTAATGAGCGTTTAATGGGCTTTGGTTACACTCTGCCATATCTTGATCGCTTTCGGGCAGAAGCTGAGCAAACGATTGCCTTTATGCCCGCACGGCAGGGTGCTATTGCATGGCCGCGTCATGAACCGTGTGCCGTGTCCTTGGTTTATGATGAAGAACTGCCGCTTTCAGATGGATCTATCGACCGCGTTTTAATGGTGCATTCGCTTGAGTTTACCGAAAACCCCGAAGAAACATTAAAAGAATTGTGGCGAGTTTTGTCACCAAATGGGCGGATTATGATTGTTGTGCCGCATCGACGCGGTCTTTGGTCTCGATTTGAGCATACTCCTTTTGGCGCCGGTCAGCCATATTCAAAAGGTCAGTTGTCTTCGCTACTGCGCGCCACAAACTTTACACCCATTAGTCAGAGTGAAGCTTTGTTTTTCCCACCATCAGAACGGAGTGCGATTTTGCAATCTTCGCCATTTTGGGAGCGAATGGGACGTCGTTTTTGGCCGTTGTTTTCAGGTGTTTTAATCATTGAAGCGCAGAAAAAACTCTATCAGGGTATTCCGGTGGCAGCACGAAATTCACGCCGGGTGTTTGTCCCGGTGTTATCGCCACAACCCTCTACGCTTGGTCGTAAAAAAACGGATTAATCCGATCCTTTAAGAAGAAAAACAGATTGTTGCGCGAGTAAATTCCACAACGGTTTGGGCGCAATTTTGGTAATGTCACGACCCGTATCGCTTAGCACATTGATGGATTGTATGTCCGCATTTACCTCGTGACACAGGTCTTTAAGATCTTCAAAAGTACAAAAGTGAATATTAGGTGTGTCATACCAGCTATAAGGCAGGCTTTTTGTCACTGGCATGCGCCCTTGAATGAGCAATTGTGCTCGCATGCGCCAATGACCAAAATTTGGCGCAGAGACAATGCAGTGTTTTCCTATGCGCAATAATTCTTCAAGCACGGTTTTCGTGTTGCGCGTTGCTTGAATAGTTTGCGACAAAATTACAAAGTCAAAGCTATTATCGGGATAATAGACCAGATCATGATCAGCATCGCCTTGGATAACCGAAAGCCCTAAAGCCACGCAATTGTTCACACCCTTTTGGGAGATTTCAATGCCTCGGCCATCAACTGATTTTTGACTTTCCAGCATTTTCAACAAAGTGCCGTCATTACAACCAATATCGAGAACCTTAGCCTCTGGCGTGACAAGATTTGTGATCATTGCCAGATCAATTCTGTCATTATTTTCGTGGGTCATATTTAAATTCCCCTCGCATCTGCTGCAGAGTTTAAAAAGCCGCTAACCGTTGCAATCATTTCAGGCTCATCAAGCAAAAAGGCATCATGACCTTTATCGGATTCAATCTCAACAAAGGATACAGATGCACCCGTAGCATTTAACGCATGGACAATTTCACGGCTCTCAGCGGTGGTAAACAGCCAATCTGATGAGAAGGACACAAGGCAAAAACGAGTGTTCGTCCCCGAAAATGCATTGGCCAGCTTGCCATCATTGTCTTCTGCCATATCGAAATAATCCATTGCGCGCGTCATATAAAGATATGAGTTTGCATCGAAGCGATCGACGAAACTTGAGCCTTGATGCCTGAGATAACTTTCAATTTGAAAATCTGCATCAAAACCAAAACTTAAATTGTCTCTGTCTTGCAATTGGCGACCAAACTTACGTTGCAATGCTGGTTCTGAGAGGTAGGTGACATGCGCTGTCATACGCGCAACTGCCAAGCCTTTTGAAGGCACAACGCCTTCATCAGAGTACTTTCCCTGATGCCAGTTTGGGTCAGCCATAATTGCTTGGCGACCAACTTCGTGAAATGCAATATTTTGCGATGTGTGCCTTGCGCCTGTTGCCATCGGGATGGCCGCAAATACGCGCTCTGGGTATGATGCTGCCCATTGTAAAACCTGCATACCGCCCATAGAACCGCCGATGACGGCAAATAAAGTGTCAATTTGCAAGTGGTCAACCAGCATAGATTGGGCTCTAACCATATCGGCAATTGTTACAATTGGAAAATCAAGACCGTATGGCTTGCCCGTTTTTTCATTAATAGATGCTGGGCCCGTTGTTCCCAAGCATCCGCCCAAAACGTTTGAGCAAATGATAAAATAGCGCTCTGTATCAATCGGCTTGCCAGGGCCGATAAGCGTTTCCCACCAACCCGGTTTTTTGGTGATGGGCTGAACACTGGCACAATATTGATCACCCGTTAGAGCATGGCAAATAAGGACAGCATTGGATTTATCCGCGTTAAGCTCGCCATAGGTCTCATAGGCAATTTGAAATGGGGAAAGAGATACCCCCGCATCAAGATGCAATGGGGCATCTTCCCCAAAATGAGCAATATTGCTTGAGGGACTTTGAGCTTCTGAATGTGCTCTTTGTGTCGCTTTGCTCTGTGCCATTTAACAATCCGCAAATTAGATCCATTTAAACCATTTTGATCAGACAAAGGAGTGTTTAACCTGCGCTTTGGTGGAGCTTGCAACCCATATCTCATCAAGATGGACCGTACAGGTAGGATTTGACGAGCCATTCGTCAATCTTTTCTTATCAGAATAGGCAAGGTTGCTCGACAATTTGGTCATAAGTGTTTAATGCCTTCTAGATGATGAGAGCAGTAATAGCTCGATCTGGTTTTATTCATGGTGACTTAAGGAAAGTTGTTCAATGACTGAGAAAATGCGACCTGAAGCAAAATCTGGTGTGCTTGATATCGCGCGATATATTCCAGGTGCCGACAAGGCAAATGGGGATGTTAAGACATATAAATTGTCTTCAAATGAAACACCGTTGGGGCCGAGCCCGTCTGTGAAAGAAGCAATGGCGCATGTCTTGGAAGAACTTGAAATTTATCCAGAAGGCACCTCTCATGCATTGCGTAAGTCGATTGCTAACGCCTATGCACTTAACCCAGACAACATCATGTGCGGTAACGGTTCTGATGAATTGTTGGGGCTTTTATGCCAGACATATTTGTCAAATGGTGATGAGGCCATTTATTCCGAACACGGGTTCTTAGTTTATAAAATTCAGATCATGGCAAGTGGTGCAACGCCGGTTGTGGTGCCGGAGGTGGATTTGCGGGTTGATGTCGATGCCATTTTATCGGCTGTGACACCAAAAACGAAAATGGTATTCATTGCAAATCCAAACAATCCAACTGGCACATATTTGCCAATTGAAGAATTGCGCAGATTGCATGCGGGGTTACCTGAAGACACGATTTTAGTACTTGATGCAGCTTATGCTGAATACGTGCGAAAAAATGATTATGAAGCGGGTATTGAACTTGTTTCAGCCAATGAAAATGTGGTTATGACGCGAACATTCTCCAAGATATTTGGCTTGGCCGGTTTACGCATTGGCTGGATATACGCTCCCCTTGCTATCATAGATGCAATGGACCGTATTCGTGGGCCATTTAATGTCAATGCTGTCGCAATTGCAGCAGGTGTTGCTGCCATGACAGATAAGGCTCACTTGGAAAAAGCCGTTGAACATAATTCAATCTGGCTTGAAAAAGTAACCATAGCGCTTGAGGAATTGGGCCTAAAGGTTACGCCTTCAGTTGGTAATTTTGTGCTCATTCACTTCCTTGATGATGACGCAAAAAATGCAGCTGCTGCCGATGCATTTTTGTTAAATCATGGGTTTGTTTTAAGACGCGTTTCAGGTTACGGCCTGCCAAATGCACTTCGAATGACAATCGGTAGTGAAGAAGCCAATCTTGGTGTGATTGCTACGCTCACAAAATTTATGAAAGCATAGAAATGGCTGACGTGCATTTTAACAAAATTGCCCTTATCGGAATTGGTCTGATCGGCTCTTCATTGGCGCGTATCATTCGTCAACGGAATTTAGCAGAAACCATTTCGATCATGACACGATCACAAACGACACTTGATGAGGCGCGAAAGCTTGATTTGGGTGATGAGTATTCAACAGATTATGGCGATGTGGTTCGACATGCCGATCTGATTATTGTCTCCGTGCCAGTAGGGGCGTCTGCGTCTGTGGCAAAGGATATAGCATTTCATCTAAAGCCCGGTGCGATTGTAACGGATGTGGGTTCAACAAAAACTTCTGTTATCGAGCAAATGCAACCGCATATCCCTGAGGGTGTTCATTTCATCCCTGGTCACCCAATTGCTGGTACAGAACGCTCTGGACCTGATGCCGGCTTTGCCGAGCTTTTTGACGGTAAATGGTGTATTTTAACGCCATTGGAAAACACAGACCCTGATGCGATGGAAAAGTTAAAAGCGTTTTGGGAGGCTTGTGGGTCGAATATCGATCTCATGGACCACGAGCATCATGACCGGGTCCTAGCGATTGTGTCTCACCTACCGCAGCTGATTTCCTATAATATTGTCGGCACCGCAAAAGATATGGAAACCGTGACAGATTCTGAAGTGATTAAATACTCAGCCTCTGGCTTCCGTGATTTTACTCGTCTTGCTGCTTCTGATCCAACGATGTGGCGCGATGTTTGTTTACATAACAAAGAAGCCATTTTGGAAATGTTGGCGCGTTTTTCAGAAGATCTATCTTCTCTGCAAAAAGCGATCCGTTGGGGCAAAGGGGATGAATTGTTTGATTTGTTTACCCAAACACGTTCAATTCGTCGCGATATTATTGAAGCGGGTCAGGACGTTGATGTGCCTGATTTCGGTCGTCAGTTAGCTGCCGATCCTTCTGAGAGCAAATAGTTTAAACCTATATTGCAGGTATGCGTCCTAGCGGGATAATCCCTGCTCGCGCAACGCCATCTCGTATCGACACCTTGATTGCAATTTCACTTGGATTATTTTGTGGGCTGAGCGCTGATAATATATTGATAATGTTCGAGAAATTTGCAGCAAAAGCTGGGTTTATCTCGCTGATAACTTGTCGTAAATTAGCGATGTTTTTCACCGTAACGGCAATTTCACCAGAGATCATTCCTTGGTCTGATATGTTCATTGGACCGTTTGCTGTGAGTTGGACATTTTGTTGCCCTTTGACGGTAAAATCATGCAATGTGATTTTCGATCCGCGGAGCATAGAGATGTCGCGGGGGGTGTCGTATTCCAACACTTTGAGATTGTCATGCAGCGTGGTGAAAAGGTTGATGTCATTTATTTTGATCGGTGTATCTGTCAGCTGATTTTCTAGCGCGATGTTTATCCCACTTGCGGCAATATCGACGTTGTTTTCGTTTTCACGCACATGCATCTGTATGTTTTCAACTGATACATTTGTCAGTTCTTTGAGATTTAAAATCTGAGTCGCCAGATCAATTGAAGTTGCTTCAATAGAAGCGCGTGCCAAGTTAGAAATATCAAACACTGAACTCGCGCGCATTGACTGCCAATTTGCTTTCACCACGCTGTTGCGATTGGTTAGGATCATCGGGCCGTCGAGTTCTGAGATCACGTGGCTGGGATTATAAATTTGTGCTGTTGTTCGCAATTCGCCAGCGGTTAATCCAACGCGCCGTTTTGTGTCATCAAAACTGGTGTTGTCGCAGTTTAATCCAATACGAAATGGAAAGCCGCGAATTTGTAGATTGTTACAAGTTATGGTCACGCCGCGGTCAGCAATCTTAGTAATTCTGTTTTCTATTACGTTTTCTAGCTTCCCTGCGCCCCAGTGCCAGCCAACGGTCACTAGACCTGGGATTATGAAAATACTGGCAATGAGAAGGATTAACTTATGTCGGGGCTTCATTCTGATCTCGTTCTTGTTTATTCACTCTTGAATTAACCCCGCCAAACGGGCATGTCTAATTTAAATTATTTAATTGGAATCATTAGTGGTAAATATGGACGATTTTTGGGTTTTCGGCTACGGATCTTTAATGTGGCGTCCTGGCTTTGATTTTATTGAAAAACAACGGGCTAAATTATTTGGTTATCGAAGAACGCTCTGCATTCATTCTCATATCCATCGTGGCACACCTGAAAAGCCCGGTTTGGTTTTGGGATTAGATCGTGGTGGATCATGTAGCGGCGTCGCGTTTAAAGTTTCTGGCCAAAAACGTGATGAGGTTTTTGAATACCTGCACGCACGTGAACTGGTGACGAATGTTTACATCGAGCGGATCGGTAAAGTTCAACTTGCAGACCAATCTCGTGTGCCAGCTTTTTGCTATGTTGCAGATTTAAATCACCAGCAATACGCAAAGAATATCAGCGTTGAAAAAGCGGTCGAGATTGTGCGTGATTCAGTAGGGCAGTCTGGTCACAATATTGAATATGTGACGAGCACTGTTGAGCAATTACGATCAATGGATCTTAAAGATCATTGGCTTGAGGATGTTGTATCCAAATTGCCGACGAAGGCTTAGTCTTCGGCGGTTTTATTGGAACGAATGAGTTCCAATCGCGTTTTTACTTCCTCGGTGATCGGTAAATTTGGGTTGTTTTCAACTGCATCTACGAGCAATTCATCACTTGCAATTTGTGTCTCCGAAACGAGGCGTTCCATCACATCTTCAATCGACAAACCGGGTTCGATTGGTGGCAAGATTTTTGCTTTGAATTTGCCAGGCTGGCGCAAGAACGAATGTCGGGGCCAAAAAAGACCAGAAACAAGCGCGACAGGCACAATAGGTACATTTACATCTTGGTAGATGCGCCCGACGCCAAATTTATAGTCAAGCGGGGCTCCAACGGCGCGGCGGGTACCTTCTGGAAAAATAAATAATTGCCGACCGTTTTCCGTTACTTCTCGGCGTGCTCCTTTTAAAACACCAGCCATTGCTTTTCCGCGTGCGCTTCGATCAACAGCGATCATTTTGGTTTTTTGCAAGCATGATCCAAACAAAGGAATTTTGTTTAGTTCCTTTTTATAGATAAACACTGGACTATCCAGATAAGGCATAAGCGCGAAGGTGTCCCAAAAAGACTGGTGCTGAGCTGCAACAATAAATCCGCCTTCAGGCAAGTTTTCCAAGCCTTCAAATTCCACTTTGGTGCCCGCGATTTTATCAAGCATCGTGTTTGATGTGCTCGCCCATTTTTTGGCTTGCGCTAAATTTTGTTTACTCGTACCGAACAAGATGACACGTATCATCATGACAAGACGGATGATTGTGTTGCCGTAAAAAGCGATATTAAAGAGTGTCGAACGAATAAGCAGCATCGATTGGGTTCTTTCAAACTCAAATGGAAAAAAGATAGTGCGGGCTTACACTATCTTTTCGTATGCTAAAAGCGGTTCTTTGGTGATATTAGCGATTAAGCTACTTATTTCGCGCAATTGCACGAACTTTATCACGTAATTTCCGGGCAATATTCTTCGAATTGTTATAAATATGCAGCTGTTTGGTAACTTGACGAACATCTCGGTCACTATTGGCGTGTAAACCAACGACCAATGTTCCCATCGAGCATCGTTCCTGCCAGAAACGTGACATGATCGGGTGATCAGGTCGCGCGCATGAATCTGTTTTGATTATATTAAAATCATCAAGCTGCCACTCGGTTACTTCCTGCATTAACAATTTACCTGGAGAATATTTAGCATATTCTTCGTCATAAGTGGTTTTCCATGTATAGGCATCACCACCCATAATAAACACAATTAGCGATGCAATCGTCTTTCCATCCAAATTAAGCGAATGAATACGAACACGATCAACCTCAGCTAAGTTGTTTATCGCTTCGCGGGCAAAAGCTGCTCTATGGCGGTCAGCTACAAGTGAAGTGCGCTTTCTGCCTTTCCAACCCTGGTTTTCAAGATGCAAGAACTCCTCAAGGGCACTTCTTACATCATTAGGTTGGCGCGCGATTTCAAAGTCTAGTCTTCCAAGATCGGCAATTCGGCGTCGTTGTCTGTTGAGCTCGCGTACATGATGTTTTGAAATAGCTTGTTCGATATATTCTGGTGCATCAATTTCGCTGTCCAGCATAGGGCGTTCATATTTATTGGTCTCCATCAGCGGCAGGTTGTTGCTAAGTGCAACACCGCGCAACATAGTCGCAAATGTGCTGTCGAGCCTGATATCAGGAAGAACAATAACGCTTGGAAGTTTAAGCGATGGATCGCCCATGCCTTGGATGAAATCTGTAATCGTATCCACGGCATTTTCACTATCAACAAGTGGCGTACCTAATGGACCAAATTCATTTGCCCAAACACGAATGATCGGCGCCCCAATACCAAAACCCGGATTTTCAATTGAAAAAGGTAGGACGAGACGCAATCGATCTTTGCCCTTGGCACGATCTCTCATGATCATGAGTTGAACAGAACGATTATCCAATCGTGGCATTGCAGGTGCTAAAAAACGCCCTGTGAAAAAGATATTTGGTTCAACTGCGCGATTGGACAGGAATTCTAACTCAGTCTCCAATTCATAACCTGACCTTGCAGGATAAATTGAAAGTTCTCGCCCAAGTGTTTTAAGCTCAACTGTATGATCAGGGCTTGCTTCAACTTGATCCGGCTTTGCAGGCACATCTGGTGATATTTCTAATTGCGTTGTCATCATGATACTTCCCTGCTGGGCGATAAAGTCGTTTCGTCGTCGTTGTTCGATGTCTGTCCGAGCGCAAACATGGTAATGCCTAATTGGGACTTGATGACAAAGAACAACAATATTGCCTCAATCGTCATGGCCCCAGCAGTAGCAAATGCTGCACCTTGGATGCCAAACATCGGAATAAGCGTGATATTGAATGCTAAGTTTGCTGCTAGTGCGCCTGCGTAAACGATCATGCAAATCTTTTGTTTGCCTGCCATTGTTAGCAATATTTCACCCGGGCCAATGAATGATTTGGCAAGAATGCCAAAGAACAAAATGATCATAACCGTGTGGCCGTCGATAAAGCTCTCACCAAACATTGATAATAAAAACCGTCCAAGTAGTAGAACCAGACCACCGATCAAAAGTGTAGGGATTAGGGTCCAGCGCGCAGTTTGTTTGGCAAAATTATTGAGCTCAGCCATTTTATTCTCAGCCACCATTGATGAGAATTTTGGTGCAGCGCCTGCTTTTACGGCAAAATAGATGAAATGCACCAAGGCCATAGTTTTGGCTGCTGCAAAATAAACCGCTACTTTTTCGGGCTCTAAGTAAAATCCAACGATGATGACGTCTGCATTGGTGAGCAGGTAATAAAACCCTTCAATAATGAAAATTGGCAGCGCAACGGTGATCCATTTTTTCAGCTCCCAATGACGTTCACCAGTCTCGTATCGGTTACGAAGTTTTCTCGTCACGACAATAAACTGGCCAATGGTTGTCATATATGACGCAAAAATTGCGGCTATTAACGCGATTTTTGCTGTTGGTTGCTGGCCATACAAGAATGCTCCAAGCACAAAGATGATGATTAATGCTGGGCGGATAATAAAAGTTGGACTCATTGCAACAATGGGCCAAGAATTCGCGCGAGATGTTCCATCTAAGACATCACCAAGCGCGATCATTGGTAATGCGCAAATACCCAAGACGGCTGGAACGAGATAGTAATTTGGTATTTTATCTGCAAAGAAAACTACAGCGGCAACGCCAATAGCACCAATGATTGTTGCTAAAATAAGTGCGAAAATTCTGGCTGTTATGGTTAGGCCACGGATGTGGCTTGGATCATTGTGAGCGTTATATTCCGGCACGAACCTAATGACGACCGTATGAAAGCCAAGACATGACAAATTTCCTGCAAGGATAATAAAAACCCAAACAAATACAAAGATACCGTATTCAAACTCACCCATAAGTCGGGCTAAAATGATCTGTGATATGAAGGCTAAAGCTGCGGAAATAATACGTATTGAAAAGGCGACAAGAGCCGTGCGTTCAGCGTTTTTATCACCATCCTTATTTGCAAGAATAGCAAACAACATCAAAACCTTAGGCAATAAAAGCTTGCCTAATTTTTCGGGGAGTAATTTCTCCAATAATGTCACAATACTCGACGTCACAGATACTCACAGAACTCAATTTACGCTGCCTTAACTATAATAAAACAGCGTTAATAAAGTGTTTTCGTGACGCCTTATTATGCGTTTTAGTCGTTATTAAATGCGCCGTGGCAATGCTTGTATTTTTTGCCTGATCCACAAGGACACGCCTCATTGCGACCCACTTTTCCCCAAGTTGATGGATCCTCGGGATCACGATCTTCAGGTGCAACATGTTGCTCTGTCACTGTTTTGAAGTTGCCGCTTTCAGCTGCTTGTGGCTCATCATCTGCGCCATGGCTTGTTTCCATGTGCTCAGGTGGTGTTGGTGCGGGCTCTTCCGCTGCCTGATTGACAAGTTCAACTCGCATGAGCTGAGATGTCACCACTTGGCGTAAATTTCCCAACAATGCTTGGAATAAGTCAAAGGCTTCGGATTTATATTCTTGAAGCGGATCACGTTGCGCGTAGCCACGTAAACCAACAACGGAACGGAGTGAATCCAAATTGACCAAGTGTTCGCGCCAAAGCTGATCGAGTGTTTGCAACACAACGGATTTTTCAACGTAGTTTGTGATTTCTTCGCCAAAACGCTCTGAACGATCTTTGGCTGCTGTTTCCACAAGTTCGGTCAGGCGTTCACGAATATTATCTTCCGCAATACCTTCCTCTTCAGCCCATTCATCAACTGGTGCATCTATGTTTAGATATGTCAAAACATCCTGCTTTAATTCTGCCACAGACCATTGCGCTGGATAGGCGTTTTCAGGAATATGTTGCGCAACCAAATCATCAACAACATCCTGGCGCATTTCTGCAACAGTGTCTGAAATGCTCTCTGCATCCATAAGCTCAAGACGTTGCTCAAAAATCACTGTCCGCTGATCGTTTTGTACATCATCAAATTTGAGTAGGTTTTTACGAATGTCGAAGTTTCGTGCTTCAACCTTCTTCTGCGCACGTTCAAGCGCTTTATTGATCCATGGGTGCACAATTGCTTCGCCTTCTTCAAGACCAAGTTTTTTCAGCATACCATCCATACGTTCTGAACCGAAAATGCGCATCAAGTCATCTTGTAGCGACAAGAAGAATTTTGAACGACCCGGGTCACCTTGACGTCCAGCACGTCCACGCAACTGGTTGTCAATGCGGCGGCTTTCATGGCGTTCTGTTGCGATGATATATAAACCACCTGCATCTAATGTTTGTTGTTTTAGTCTTTCAATATCAGCCTTGATCTCGGCTTCTTTTGCATCTCGTTCAGCGCCAGCTTCCATTTCGCCAAGCTCTTCTGCAACACGCATGTCAAAGTTGCCGCCAAGCTGAATATCTGTACCACGGCCGGCCATATTGGTGGCGATTGTGACAGCGCCAGGAACACCTGCTTGGGAGACAATAAATGCCTCTTGTTCATGGTAGCGCGCATTTAGGACACTATAGCCTTCAATGCCTTCTGCTTTTAACTTGTCAGCTAAAAGTTCAGATTTTTCAATTGATGTTGTACCAACAAGCACAGGTTGGAGTTTGGCTTTAGCTTCTTTGATCTCTGTGATGATCGCGTTATATTTTTCTTCAACTGTCCGATAAACCTCATCATCTTCATCAAGACGAGAAATTGGAATGTTCGTTGGGACTTCGACAACTTCAAGGCCGTAGATATTTGCAAATTCTTCAGCCTCAGTTGACGCTGTACCTGTCATGCCGCCCAATTTGTCGTACATGCGGAAATAGTTTTGGAACGTAACGGATGCCAGCGTCTGATTTTCAGGCTGGATGGTCACATTTTCTTTGGCTTCAAGCGCTTGGTGTTGTCCTTCGCCATAACGACGACCAGGCATCATACGACCCGTAAACTCATCAATGATCACAATTTCATCATTGCGAACGATATAATCTTTGTCCCGAACGAATAATTTATGCGCGCGCAATGCATTGTTGACGTGATGGACGATTGAGACATTTTCAACGTCATAAAGCGAATCACCTTTAAGGTGACCTTCTTCAGCTAAAAGCTTCTCCAGTTTTTCTGTACCAATTTCGGTAAAGTTGGCTGATTTTTGCTTTTCATCAAGCTCATAGTCATCTTCAACAAGAAGCGGGATGAATTTATCAACAGTAATGTAGAGATCAGATTTATCTTCAAGCGGTCCTGAGATGACAAGCGGTGTACGTGCTTCATCAACAAGGATAGAATCCACCTCATCGACGATTGCGTAATAGTGACCACGTTGAACCATTTGAGCGCGCTCATATTTCATATTGTCGCGCAAGTAATCAAAGCCAAGCTCATTGTTTGTTGCGTAAGTGATGTCGCACGCATAGGCGGCGCGGCGCTCATCATCTTCCATTCCGTGGACAATTGTTGCTGTGGTTAGACCCAAGAAACCATAGAGCTTGCTCATCCATTCCGCATCGCGCGTTGCAAGATAGTCATTGACGGTTACGACGTGAACACCCTTGCCTGCTAGGGCATTAAGGTATGTAGGAAGTGTCGCAACAAGAGTTTTACCTTCACCGGTTTTCATTTCTGAAATGGAATTTTCGTGTAAAATCATGCCGCCGATCAGCTGCACATCAAACGGACGCATACCTAAAGCGCGGATTGATGCTTCTCTAACCGTTGCAAATGCTTCGGGCAGAATGTCATCAAGACTTTTACCAGCTGCAAGCTCTGCTTTGAGTTTTTCTGTCTGACCTTTGAGTTCATCATCAGAAAGAGCTTGTATCTGTGGCTCAAGAGCATTGATTGCATCCACACGCGGTCGATAGCCTTTTATACGACGATCGTTCGAAGAGCCGAAGATTTTTTGGGCGATTTTGCCGAAGTTGACCATCTATATGGTCCTTTCTGGATTAAACTGCGCGAAGGCGCTAAGAGGTACTAACATGTTATTTGAACCGAAAGACGGTTGTTATTTGATTTGTGCCTACGTAAATAAACAAACTATAGACGTAGCTTTTCCTGACAGATAAGAGTGAGTTTGGGCGATGTCAACAGGATCAAGGTTCTCAAGGGCCTGTGCTTTATAAAAAGGATTAAATAATGGGTTATTTTAAATATGCAGCAGGCCTGGCGACGGCGCTAATAATAATGATTGCTCCGATGCAGGTTTCAGCGCAAGATTCAACAGACAAAGTAATACTCAAATTTGATGGTGTAGAAATCCGCCAAAGTGACTTTGATTTGTTCCAGGAGTTAGATCCGCAGTTTGAACAATTGCAAGGTGAGCAGAAGCGTTTGGCAATTTTATCAGCGCTGATTGATGTAAAATCACTCGCCAAAAAAGCTATGTCAGAAAAAATGGATGAAGATGAAGCTTTTCAAAAACGCCAAGCCCTTTTAAGAGAACGTTCGTTGCATAATGCATATTTCCAAAAGAACGTGATTGAGACGATATCTGATGAAGATATCAAGGCGCGATTTGAAAAAGAAGTTTCTGCGGTTGAACCTGAGCAAGAGCTTCGCGCTCGTCATATCCTTGTCAAAACAGCAGAAGAGGCGAATGCCATTGTTGCTGAATTAGATGGTGGTGCAGATTTCGTTGAGCTTGCCAAAACAAAATCAACGGGACCTAGTGGACCTCAAGGCGGTGACCTTGGCTTTTTTGGAAAAGGTCAAATGGTACCACCATTTGAAGCTGCTGCTTTTGAGTTAGAGCCGGGTGCTTATACAAAAACTCCAGTGCAAACACAGTTTGGTTTCCACGTTATTAAGCTTGAAGAAAAACGCGATCGTCCGTTGCCAAAATTTGAAGATGTTCAAGACCAAATGCGTCAGGTTGTTTTGCGTGAGCGTTATTTGGAAACTGTAAAAGAAGCGCGTTCGGCATCTGATTTTGAAATTCTTGATGAAGAACTCAAAGCTTCATATGAGAAAATTCAACAACAATAACAGGTGGTTAGTATGACTATATCGCCTTTGGCACCAAAGGAGTTTGCTAAACTGCAAGCTCTTGATGGTGTGAAGATGAAAACCGTTGAGGCTGGAATTAAATATTCCGGTCGAGATGATGTTTTGCTCATGGTTTTTGATGAGGGAACATCGGTCGCCGGGGTATTTACCAAGTCAAAATGCGCATCTGCACCTGTTGATCATTGTAAGAGGATACTTACAAATGGGACTGCAAAAGCGCTTGTGGTGAATTCTGGTAACGCCAATGCATTTACCGGGGTGAAGGGCGCAAGTGCGACGGATCAAACAGCAAAGATGGCGGCAAGTGCCGTGGGCTGTAATTCAGATGAGGTTTATCTTGCTTCAACTGGCGTGATTGGTGAGCCATTGGATGCGAGTAAATTTGATGGTGTGATGCATGGGTTGGTGCAGGATTGCTCGGGCGATAATTGGCATAATGCTGCCAGCGCAATTATGACCACAGACACATATCCAAAATTGGCGACAAAAGCGGTTGAAAATAGCGATATCGTCATTAACGGGATTGCCAAAGGTTCCGGGATGATCATGCCGGATATGGCGACAATGTTGTCCTTCATTGTCACTGATGCGAACATCGCTCCAGATGTTTTACAAGCGTTGTTATCACAGCATACAGAAACCAGTTTTAATGCAATCACGGTCGATAGTGATACGTCTACATCTGACACTGTTTTGTTGTTTGCGACGGGTAAAAAAGGTGAGGTAATTTCATCCTTAAGTGATCCGCGAGTTGCATCATTTTCATCGGCGCTTAACACGGTTATGCATGATTTATCTATGCAAATTGTCCGTGATGGCGAGGGCGCATCAAAACATGTTCAAATTGATGTGACCGGGGCGGTTTCTGACGTTTCTGCGAAGAAAATAGCTTTATCCATTGCAAATTCCCCATTGGTGAAAACTGCGATTGCGGGCGAAGATGCAAATTGGGGCCGCGTGGTAATGGCCATTGGCAAGGCTGGTGAAGAGGCTGATCGGGATAAAATCGCAATTTGGTTCGGCGATGTTCGTGTTGCCGTTAATGGCGAGCGCGATCCAGACTATAGCGAAGAAGACGCATCTCTTGCGATGAAGGGCGATGAGATTTTTCTCAAAGTAGATTTAAGTTTGGGCGATGGTCATGGGCGAGTTTGGACATGTGATTTGACCAAACAATATGTTGCCATTAATGGAGACTATCGTTCGTAACATGGGTATTGGGTGGATAAGTTGGTAAATGATCTTGCAATCGTAAGACGTTTGGAGGCTATGGCGTTTCGCGCATGGCCCGCTGCATCTGTGCATTATGATGGCAGCTGGCAAATTCGTCAGACGGCAGGCCATCCTTCAAAGCGTATTAACTCGGTTAATCCGCTAGATCCGTCTGATCATATGGATATTGAAAAGCGTATTGAAAGCGCTGCTCGTAGGTTTAAGGCATATAATCGACCGCTTGTATTTCGTCAGTCACCCTTAGCGCCGCCGCAGCTTGACAGCTATCTGGATGCACGTGGTTGGATCCGCTTTGATGATTCTATCGTTTTAATGGCTGATTTAACGGCAATGAATTTAGATGATGCTGTTGATATGTTGCCGGTTAAAGATATTGGTTGGTTTGTTGATGCTGTGATTGACGTTCAGGGGCGCGATGGCCTGTTTAAAGCTGGGCTGAGTGAAGTGATCAGTTCAATTAAGCAGAAAAATGCTCTATTTGTTTTAGAAGATAAAGAAATTGGTGCCGTTTCTACCGTCTTGTGCGTTCATGATACAGAGTTTGCCGGATTGCTTGATTTGGGAACGCGGGCTGATTGTCGACGACAGGGCCATGCGCGGAATATCTTAAAATCTGCATTCCTTTGGGCGCGTTATAATGGTGCGCAGAAGATTTGGTTACAAGTTGAAAAGCAAAATCGTGGTGCTATTGCGCTCTATGAAAGCTTGGGTTTTGAAGAAGTGTACCGTTATTCTTATCGCAAGCAGCCCGAGCATGAATTATGAGTTTAGAAAATAACAAACCTATTGTTTTAGTTGCTGCATGTGCATTGATTGACACAGATGGCAGAATTTTAATTGCGCAACGCCCTGAGGGTAAGTCACTTGCGGGTATGTGGGAATTCCCCGGCGGTAAAGTTGAAGAGGGTGAAACCCCTGAGCAAGCTCTCATTCGTGAATTGAATGAAGAATTGGGTATTGAAACGAAAGAGACATGCTTAGCACCACTGACTTTTGCATCATATTCCTATGATAAATTTCACCTTCTTATGCCGCTTTATATCTGCCGTAGATTTTGGGGGGTGCCGCAGCCAAAAGAAGGGCAAGCACTTAAGTGGGTCAAGTCACGTGATTTAAGGGATTATGACATGCCGCCAGCTGATGAGCCGTTAATTCCGCACTTAATTGATGTTGTTTAAAATATCTGTCCCAAAATGAAACGTCTTCTGATGACTTCTGGCTTCATTCGTTAATCTAACGTTTAAGAACTTGTGCAACTATAGGGCAAGTAAGCGCGAGGTTTGATGTTGAAATGACGAATAATGAATTGTGGACTGATTCAGATACTACTAATTGGCAACAGCCAAAACGAAAATTTAGCGCGTTACACCTTTCGATGCTTTTTGCGACCGCAGTCGTGGCAGGTGCGGTTGTGATGACACCCATTCTTGCTGGTAAAACCAATACAAATATCGCTGCAAATGATGGTGTAAACTACGATAGTGTTATCACTGGATCTATTGGAACTGTTTCAAATGGTGAGCAGCGCTCCCCTAATTTTTCAAAGAAGCAGTATACCATTCGTCATTCCATTACGCAGGCTTCTGGTGAGGCATGTGTGATTTACGATATCGATCCTCTAGCCGATAACTGCAAATAGGGGAATGATATGTTAAAATTGATCAAAAAATTCTCGTCTGATGAAAATGGCGCAACAGCAATCGAATATGGCTTAATCGCCGGTTTGATTGGCTTGTCTGTTGTTTCTGGTGCGACCCTTATCGGCGATGGCATCGAAGGTATATTTGGTGAAATTGAGGAAGCAATTCCCGACGTTCCTGAAACTGAAGACTAAAATTTCCGTTAATTCTTTAATTTGATTTCGTCGACGTTCAGAGCATCGGATAATCGTGTTTTCGCACTGCCTGGTTTGAGCGGTTTTTGCTGGCTTTGGTGTGGTTTCCAGCCAGCTAAGTAGATAATTGTAAAACTTGCTCGAATGCGACCGTCAGGGTCTGAAAATCTTTCAGCATAAATTTCATTCACTCGATTAAAAAAGGCTTTTGAAACAGGCTTTTTGCTGCGATCTGTGAGTGGGTTTGTCATTCCCATAGCACGTAAATCTTTCATCAAAACCGTTGCATTGTCATAGCGCACCGTCAATGTATCACTATCAATCACCGGAAGTGCAAAACCAGCGCGTTGAAGCAATCCGCCATAGTCGCGGATATCAGCAAAGGGGATTACGCGTGCGCTTGCACCGCCATAAAGCTCACTCTCAGCTGTTAATAGTGCTTCCCTAAGTTCTTGGAGTGTACCAGCGCCAAGCACTGAGGCCATAAACAACCCGTCTTCTTTAAGTGCTTTGTGAGACTGCGCAAAAAGGCCTGGAGTATCGTTAGTAAGATGTAATGATGCGGGGGATAAGATAAGGTCGTACGAGGCGTCGGTAAATTTCAGAGCTTCTGCATCAAGTGTTTCAGCTGTTTGATCAACTGAATTGTAAAAGCTAAATTCCCGCGCCTGACCTCTGTTAACTATCTGATTTGGAGCCGCTTTATTGTATCCAAAAAGTTGGATTGGGTTTTCAAACTCCCGCTCGATTAATGACAAACGTTCATCCATTTCCTCTGCAATATATTTTAACAGAAAATCGGCACCTTGAACGTTAGCTGTTTGTGCTCGTTTTTGCCGACGGCGTAACAATTGCAGATCGATAATAGGTTTAACGGTCACGTTGGTCTCTTTCGCTACAGTAAGTGAATAGATAATTCTGCTCGCTTAACTGACAATGTCGATATAAAGTCAAGCCATGGATGGTATGAAACAATACAAAAATCTGAAAATTCCGGCAATGCCGCAGTTGTTTAAACCAGCAGCAAATCTTTTATCTTGGGTGAATAATTTTGTTTACCCGCCAAATTGTATCAATTGTGGATTATTATTAAGCCAACATGACGCTTTGTGCACCAGTTGCTGGAATGAAGTTCAGTTTATCGACGCGCCTTATTGTGCGGTTACCGGACGACCATTTGCTTATGAATTGGGTGATGGTATAATTTCGGCGGATGCGATTGCTGATCCGCCGCCATATAAACGAGCACGTTCAGCAGTTTTATATGATGGTATTGCACGGCAAATGGTGCATCAGCTCAAGTTTAATGATCGCACCGAGCTTGCGAACATGATGGCGGGTTGGATGATAAGGGCAGGGCGGGATTGTCTGGTTGATGCTGATTGTATTGTACCCGTGCCATTGCACCGATGGCGTCTTATGCGGCGCAAATATAATCAAAGTGCTGAATTGGCGCGAGCAATCTCCAAGAGATCTAAATTACCTTATCTGGCATCCACGTTTACCCGGCGTAGAAACACCAAACCGCAAGTAGGTCTGGGGGCACGCGCAAGAATAGATAATGTAAAAGGCGCGTTTGATATCTCCAACGAACGAGTAAGTGACATTTTGGGAAAGCGTGTTCTGTTGGTCGATGACGTGTTTACAACAGGTGCAACCGTAAATGTTGCAACAAAAATATTACTAAATGCAGGAGCCAGTGAGGTTTCGGTGCTCACATTTGCGCGAGTTGGACGACAATAGGAAATATCAAGTTGATGTCTGATAAGATGATAATTATATGAAGCTGCCGGGGTTTAAGTTCATAAACAAAAAGAATGGAATTATCACGTGAAAGACGTTACAATTTATACACGCCAATTTTGTGGGTTTTGCACAGCTGCAAAACGCTTGCTTGCAGATAAGGGCGTAAAAGTTACCGAACATGACGCAACATTTGATCCTGCTTTGAAGCAAGAAATGATCAAGCGTTCACAAGGCGGAAGCACGTTTCCACAAATTTTTATCGGAAAAGAGCATGTCGGCGGTTGTGATGATTTATTTGCGCTTGAGAAAAGTGGTGCACTTGGTGTTATGTTGGAAGGATAACCGAAAAGGTCCAATATGTTAAAAGCTGCTATTATACAAATGCGATCTGGGTTGGTGCCGTCTGATACGGTGGCAGCGCTTGAACCTATGATACGAGATGCTGCTTTTAAGGGCGCTGACTATATTCAGACGCCTGAAATGACTGGTTGTGTGCATTCAACCAGCGAAGAACTTCGCAAAGTTATAGCAAAGCAAGAAGATGATTTAATCAGTAAGATGGCCCAAAGCTTGTCTGCTGAATTAAATGTTGCAATTCATATTGGCTCAACGGCCATTGATATTGATGGTGATAAGGTCGCCAATCGTGCGCTCGTTTTTGAAAATGGCGAGCTCAAAACACATTATGATAAGATTCATATGTTTGATGTTGATCTTGATAATGGCGAAAGTTGGCGCGAGAGCAATACGTATAAGCCCGGTGAAGAGGCGATCACTGTTGAATTGAAGGGGCATCATTTCGGTCTTGGTATTTGCTATGATGTGCGCTTCCCGCATTTGTTTAGAGATCAAGCGGTTGCGGGTGCAAATATTTTGACAGCACCGGCCGCCTTTACCAAGCAAACAGGCGAAGCTCATTGGCATATTTTGCAGCGTGCACGTGCGATTGAAAATGGTGCTTTCATGATTTCATCTGCACAAGGCGGCCTGCACGATGATGGCCGCGAAACATATGGTCATTCGATTATCATCGACCCATGGGGCAAAATACTTACCGAGATAAACTCTGAAACCCCTGGTGTTGCCATTGCAGATATTGATGTTGAGTTATCTGTTGCTGCGCGATCAAAAATACCGAATTTGAAAAATGCACGCGAATACAAGCTAAAAACCGTGTAAGTTCTTGTAATGATCAAATTTAATCTCGCCTGTGAACATAAGCATGATTTTGAAGCCTGGTTTTCATCCGGATCAGACTTTGACGATCAGCAAAGCCGTGGATTGGTTAGTTGTCCGCATTGCGGCTCAGCTGATGTGCAAAAAGCGTTGATGGTCCCATCTGTAACAACGGGACGTGCGAAAGAAGCCAAACAGCAAATGATGATGTCTGCTGCGCAACAAGAGGCGATGAAAACTATTAGAGAGATGGTCAATCAGGTGAAATCCAACACCGAAAATGTTGGCGATAAGTTTTCAGAAGAAGCGCGCAAAATCCATTATGGTGAGACAAAAGCACGTGGTATTCATGGCAATGCATCACTTGATGAGGTGCATGAATTGGTGGAAGAAGGCGTTGAAATTTTGCCGCTTCCAGATGTGCCTGAAGATCAGAACTGATCTGACTTGACACTTTATGTAAAAAATTGGCATTAAGTTGTTATGGGGCGCACGGGGTGCCCCGTGAGGCGTCAGCTTAAATCCCGTATCTCTTCATAGCTAAAATGCAAGGATACGTCATGGCGTCACCAACAGAAATTACCGTACCGCAATTATCAAAGCTAATCGGCACTCCAAATTGCCCAGTTATCATCGACGTTCGAATTGATGAAGATTTTCACGATGAACCGACACTTATACCCAGCGCGAAAAGGTTCAGGTTTGATAATATAGAAGCGCTTGTCCCCGCGCTAACTGGCAAATCTGTTGTTGTTTACTGTCAAAAGGGTTTTAAGATCAGTCAGGGTGCTGCCGCGATATTACGGACGCATTATATACATGTTGAAACGCTCGAAGGTGGACATTTTGCTTGGCGGGATGCGAATGCCCCTCTAGTTGATGCGGGTAAAATACCGCAAACAGCTGGAAAAACACATAGTTTGTGGGTCACTAAACAACGCCCGAAAATAGATCGCATTGCTTGCCCATGGTTTATTAGACGATTTATTGATCCTGATGCGCAGTTTTTGTTTGTTGCGCCAAGCCAGGTGCAATTGGTTGCAGAGAAATTTAATGCGACACCTTTTGATATACCAGATGTTTTCTGGTCACACCGTGATGATAAATGCACCTTTGATACGATGTTGAACGAATTTGGCCTGCATACTCAGGCATTAAATAAATTGGCCGAGATTATTCGCGGTGCCGATACAAACTGTCATAATCTTGCTGCAGAATGCAAAGGACTTATGGCGATTTCACTTGGGCTATCTCGTATGTATAAAAATGATCTTGAACAATTGGATGCGGGCATGCTGATTTATGATGCTTTATATCGTTGGGCGAGAGATGCGATGAATGAAGCACATCATTCCTTGCCTGATGGATCGCCATCATGAATACCGATGAGATGAGTTCCCCAACGGGTAAGGATTTATTCCACACATTCGGTCGTATTGGTGTTTTATCATTTGGTGGACCTGCTGCACAAATTGCGCTCATGCATAAGGTTTTGGTTGATGAAAGATCATGGCTTTCAGAAAAACAATATCTCAATGCTTTAAGCTTTTGCATGTTGTTACCCGGGCCTGAAGCCATGCAGCTTGCGACATATGCAGGTTGGCGGATGAGAGGTGTTATTGGCGGGTTGCTTGCCGGGTTGTTGTTTGTGTTACCTGGTGCATTTGTCATTTTAGCGCTTGCGAGCATCTACGCATATTTTGGTGATGTGCCTTTGATGGCAGCGCTTTTCCTTGGGGTAAAAGCCACCGTCTTAATCATTGTTATCGAGGCGTTGTTAAAAGTGTCAAAACGGGCACTTAAACGCACGATCCATTGGGTGATGGCGGTGATCGCGTTTGTCGGGATCTTTTTTCTGTCGCTGCCGTTTCCGGTTATTGTGCTTGGTGCAGGTCTATATGGTTTTTTTCTGTCATCTAGTGATGTTGCAACGGACGAGGTTCCATCGAAATTAGAAACTTCGGACTTTTTAAAAAGCATCAAGACAATAGTCGTTTGGCTATTTATCTGGATTGCTCCTTTGTTTTTAGTCGATTTGATTTTTGAAATTGAAATACTCAATGCCCTTGCTGGGTTTTTCTCCAAGCTTGCTGTCGTCACATTTGGCGGTGCTTACGCCGTACTTGCCTATATGGCGCAGGATGTTGTGACACAATTTGGCTGGTTAACAGCTGGCGAGATGATGGATGGTTTGGGACTTGCGGAAACGACGCCTGGCCCGTTGATTCTCGTGACTGAATTTGTTGGCTTTCTAGCAGCATTTAAAGAAGGTGGATTTGCATTAGGCGTTTTGGGTGCAATCGTGACGCTATGGGTGACGTTTGTTCCATGCTTTTTATGGATATTCACAGGTGCACCTTATATCGAATGGATCTCGGCACAGCCCCGTTTGAGCTCAGCATTATCGATGATTACAGCCGCAGTTGTTGGCGTGATTTTAAACCTATCGATCTGGTTTGGGTTGCATGTGTTTTTTGAAAATGTATCGCGCCAAGAGGTCGGTATATTAACGCTCTGGGTGCCTGATTTTGCTTCGTTGAATTGGCATGTATTTTTCTTATCTGCGCTCGCTGCTCTGCTTTTGCTTAGGTTTAAAATTGGTTTGCTTAAAGTACTTGCATTGTCCGCATGTCTTGGCTGGGTTTTATCAAGCTTTGGCTAAGGGTGCGCGGTTAGCTCTTTATACATATACGTTGTTCCATGATATGCTTTGCCGTCTGGATTAAGGGCAAAATTTGGAATAACGCCCGCTTGCATAAAGCCTAGTGATTTGTAAAAGCCTTCTGCAACGTCGCCTGTTCTTGTATCAAGCGTGATCAGTGATCTCTTGGTGAAATTAGCATGTGTTTCCAAAGCATGCATGAGCTCTCCTGCAATGCCTTTCCGACGGTGATCGGGATGAACCATCAGTTTTGAAACTTCACATCGGTGCGGCTGGTTTGATGGCATCTCCTGAATAAGTTGGACGGTTCCAACGGGGATGTTGTTTTCAAAAGCTGCGAATAAGATGTGCTGTCCTGTTTGCACAGCGGGCAGAATTTCATTCCACCAATATGCGCGTGCATCCATTTTAGTAAATGGCATAACAAAGCGGATAGCAGCGCCCGCGTGAACGCTTTTCACCAAAATATCGGATAATGGATCTAGATATTTATGAATGTCTTCTGGTTGTAGGATTTTAATTGACGCGTGTTCTTTATGAAGTGGCATAAAGTTACCCTCCAACGATGAATACAAGGTATGTCGCATGGCTATCTTTCGGTGTTTTAAATTCAACGAATTCGGCGGATATATATCGAAGGCAATCTTGGGCTGATAACTGGTATTCATCTTCGCCGACGGTTAAACACAATGATCCTTCGAGCATGAGTAAATGATGCTCAAGACTTGGGATTGACCGCCTGTCATAGGTTATCGTGGTGTCGGGTTCGATCTCACATTTTAATATCTCACCGGATAATTCATCCGTTGATGGAGATACAGACCGACGCGTGAAACCAATGTCTGGATCTTTCCAGTAAAGTTGGGCGTTATCTTTGATAAGGGGTTCGAAATCTCCCTCTAGCATCGCAAGGAGTTTCGACATTTTGATTTTGTAGGTGACGCAAAGTTTGCTTAAAACTTCAGTGGTTGGGCTGACGCTACCATTTTCCAAACGCGATAAACTGGCGCGGCTAATTCCGGTCTCAGTTGCGAGCTGATCAAGCGATAACGCTTTGACTAGACGCAATTGCTTTAAGTGGTTTGCTAATTTTCCTGTGAACACTTCTTGCATTTAAATTCTCATATGTGGGAATATTTCTTATATATGAGAATTGCACAACGTAATATTTTTGTAAAGACACAAAGTGTCGATCGTTGTTTTCAAGTCGAATTGTAAGTCTATTGATTAAGCTTTGCGCTCCAGCAACATCATGTAGTTCACGTCCATGTCGTTGCTTAAATTCCACTGATCGAGCAATGGATTATAAAACACCCCGGTTTGATCAACCAAAGTGAGACCCGAATTTCCAAGTGGTGTTTTAATCTCTTCAGGGCGCACAAGTTTTTCATATTGGTGTGTGCCGCGCGGCAACCACCGCAACACATATTCAGCGCCAATGATTGCCAACGCCATAGCTTTCATCGTGCGATTTATTGTTGCGATGAACATCAAGCCGCCGGGTTTAAGCATGTCAGCGCAAGAAGTTAAAAACAAATCGACATCTGCAACATGTTCAACAACTTCCATGTTTAAAATAATATCGAACTTTTCGCCATTTGCAGCTAAGGCTTCTGATGTCTGCGCGCGATAATCAATATCCAAGCCGCTTTGTTCAGCGTGGATTTTAGCAATTTCAATGTTTGTTTCAGATGCGTCAGCGCCAATAACTGTTGCGCCCATGCGTGCCATAGGTTCGCACAATAAACCGCCGCCGCAACCAATATCTAGCATCCGCAAACCCTCTAATGGTTTTGGAGCATGCGGGTCTTTGCCAAAATGCTGAGCAGCATGATCACGGATATACGCTAACCGAACAGGATTGAACTTATGCAATGGTTTGAACTTGCCGTCCGGGTTCCACCATTCTGCGGCCATTTTTGAAAAGCGGTCAACTTCACTTTGGTCGATTGTGGTCTTTTCTGCAACGGTCATGTCATTACGCCTTTAAATGAGACTGGTTATTCATGTTCAATCATAACATAACTACGCAAGTCAAAAGGTTTTAGACCGCCTGCGCTGTTTAATCGCTGTCATAAACTCATTGTGGTAATCTTATCTCACAGGTTTGTTTAGTGGCTTGTCAGCCAGCAGGATGATAGTTCTATGTTGCAGTTTTTGCATTTATTCGATATGTAGCGGCAACTTCGTCCCACATGATTGGTCACAGAGCAGTCGGTATCACCGGACGAGTTAGCATATGTGAATGAAATACAACAGGACCTTTCAGTTTAATGGCCCGAATAGTAATGAAGTTTGGCGGCACATCTGTTGCGGATATTGACCGTATTAGAAATGTAGCACGCCACGTTAAGCGCGAAGTTGATAATGGCCATGAAGTGGCTGTTGTGGTGTCTGCAATGTCAGGTAAAACCAATGAATTGGTTGGATGGACGCGTGAAGCATCACCGATGCATGATGCACGCGAATATGATGTTGTGGTCTCTTCTGGTGAACAGGTTACATCTGGTCTTTTAGCCATAACACTCCAGTCCATGGGCGTGAACGCACGATCATGGCAGGGCTGGCAAATCCCAATTCGTACAAGTGGTGCCCATGGTGCTGCGCGTATTGAAGATATCGATGGTTCAGATCTTGTGCGCCGATTTGGTGAAGGGCAAGTTGCTGTTGTTGCTGGTTTCCAAGGTATTGGTCCAGATAATCGAGTGGCGACCCTTGGTCGGGGCGGGTCTGATACAAGCGCTGTAGCCATTGCCGCTGGGGTCAATGCAGATCGCTGCGATATCTACACAGATGTTGACGGTGTTTACACAACAGATCCAAGGATTGAGCCAAAGGCACGTCGATTGGGCAAAATTGCCTTTGAGGAAATGCTTGAAATGGCATCCTTAGGTGCAAAAGTTTTACAAGTTCGTTCAGTTGAACTTGCCATGGTACACAAGGTTCGCATGTTTGTGCGTTCAAGTTTTGAAGACCCTGATGCCGAGGGTATGGGTGATTTTGAAAACCCTCCCGGTACTTTAATTTGTGATGAGGATGAGATTTTGGAACAAGAAGTTGTCACAGGTATTGCCTATTCAAAAGATGAGGCACAGATTTCTCTGAGACGTTTGTCAGACTCTCCAGGTGTTTCGGCAGCAATTTTTGGACCATTGTCAGATGAATATATCAATGTTGATATGATTGTTCAGAACATATCTGAAGATGGTACACATACGGATATGACGTTTACTTTGCCTTCGGGTGATATCGACAAAGCGCTTGGTGTTTTGCAAAAAGAAAAACAGAATATCGGTTTTGATGTCGTTCAAAGTGAAACTGGTTTGGTCAAGGTTTCAGTCATTGGTATTGGCATGCGCTCTCATGCGGGTGTTGCCGCAACTGCTTTTAAAGCGATGGCTGAAAAAGGTATCAACATTAAAGCAATCACGACATCTGAAATAAAAATTTCAATCTTGATCGATAGCGAGTATGCTGAGTTGGCGGTTCGCACCTTACATTCTGTTTACGAACTAGACTAAAAAATTCGATCGTTTTCATGGAGGCTGATCATGTTCACCGAACATGAGATAAAAATCAGTGTGACATTTAGGAGGGTTTATGGTGCCTAATCAAACTGGCCCGCGTAATCTCCTAAAGCGCCTCCGTGAGTTGATGGCAGAAGCTCTTGAGCCGCAAGAGCGGCTTGATAGGGTTGTGCATCAGATTGCGACCAGCATGGTTGCAGAAGTTTGCTCGTTTTATGTGTTGCGCGCTGATGGCGTGCTTGAGCTTTATGCGACAGAAGGTTTGAAAAAAGACGCTGTCCACCAAGCACAATTGAAAATGGGGCAGGGTCTTGTTGGTGTTATTGCCGCAAATGCTGAACCGCTAAATTTATCAGATGCGCAATCGCACCATGCATTTAGATATCTTCCTGAAACAGGCGAGGAAATTTATAATTCATTTTTAGGAGTGCCGATCCTAAGGGCAGGGCGCTCTTTGGGTGTGCTTGTTATCCAAAATAAAAAACAACGCGAATATGGCGATGATGATGTTGAAGCTATGGAAACTACTTCCATGGTTTTGGCGGAAATGATTGCTACGGGCGAGCTTAAAAAAGTCACAAAACCCGGGTTAGAATTGAATATGACCCGCCCTGTTTCAATTGATGCTGACGCCTATGGTGAAGGTATTGGACTTGGGCATGTTGTTTTGCATGAACCACGCGTTGTGGTCACCAATTTGCTCAATGATGATATTGATGCTGAACTTGAAAGACTTGATGGTGCAGTTGGGTCTTTGCGGATTTCAATCGATGATATGCTCGAGCGTCGTGATGTCCCTATGGAAGGCGAACATCGTGCAGTGCTTGAAGCTTTCCGCATGTTTGCCAATGATCGCGGCTGGGTTCGTAAAATGGAAGAGGCCGTTCGCAATGGCCTAACGGCGGAAGCTGCGGTTGAGAAAGTTCAGTCTGATACGCGCGCGCGGATGATCAATTTGACCGATCCCTACTTGCGTGAACGCCTTGCTGATTTTGATGATTTGGCCAATCGATTGCTTCGACAATTGACCGGATTTACCCCAAGCGCGTTGGTGGATGGCTTGCCGCAAGATGCGGTGATCGTTGCACGCAGTATGGGCGCGGCGGAGCTTTTGGATTATCCGCGCGATAATATTCGCGGGCTGGTTTTAGAAGAAGGTGCAGTTACCAGCCATATTGTAATTGTTGCTAAGGCGATGGGCGTTCCCGTTGTTAGCCAGGCAACCGGTATAGCTTCACTTGCTGAAAATAGTGATCCGATCATTGTTGATGGCAATGATGGGACCGTACACCTGCGTCCTGCTGTCGATCTTCAAGTTGCATATGCTGATAAGGTAAAGTTTTTTGCCAAACGCCAAAAGGCTTTTTCTGCACTTCGAAATGTCGCGCCAATTAGTAAAGACGTGCAAGCCTGTAAGCTGTTTATGAATGCTGGCTTGGTTGTCGATTTACCGCAGCTTAAAGAATCTGGTGCTGCGGGTATCGGCCTGTTCCGGACAGAATTGCAGTTTATGATCTCCTCGAAAATGCCGAAGGTTAAAGAGCAGGAGATGTTCTATCGTGAAGTTCTTGACCAGGCAGGGGACCTTCCGGTTACATTCCGCGTTGTTGATATTGGCGGCGATAAGGTCGTGCCGTATCTAAGATCAGCTGAAGAAGAAAATCCAGCATTGGGATGGCGAGCCATTCGTTTTTCCCTTGATCGCCCGGGATTATTGCAAACTCAACTTCGCGCTTTGCTTCGCGCCACGGGCGGATCTGAATTGCGTGTTATGATCCCCATGGTGACCGAATTATCTGAGTTGAGCGATACGCGTAAGCTCATCAAAAAAGAAACAGATTTTTTAAAACGCCACGGCTATCAAGTTCCGGAAAAAATCACTTTTGGGGCGATGCTCGAAGTGCCAAGTCTTTTATGGCAACTAGACGAATTGATGGAGGTTGTTGATTTCATCTCTGTTGGTTCAAATGATTTATTCCAGTTTATTACAGCCAGTGACCGCGGCAACGCGCGCGTGTCCGACCGTTTCTCACCGCTAAAACGACCTTTCCTTCGTGTACTACGATCGATCGTGGAAAAAGCTGAGCAGACAAATACACCGCTTACCTTATGTGGCGAACTTGCTGGCAATCCATTAAGCGCGATGGCGTTGTTTGGTATCGGTTATCGTTCAATTTCCATGTCGCCAGCAGCCATCGGACCTGTGAAGTCGATGTTGCTTTCGCTTGATATCGGTAAATTAGAGAGTGTTTTACTGCCAGCACTTGAAGAAACAGAGGCAAAAATGACAATTGCCGAAATTCTTACTGATTTTATTGAAGAAAATGGTATATCACTTTAAATCTTGAAATCAGCACATCTTAGGTGTCATCAAAATAGACTGAAAAATAAGAGCTATGGCAACATTACCAATTGATAAAATGCGAGAACTCGAACGCCGTTTTGATGAAATCGAAGCGCGTATGTCCGCAGGTCCCGATTCAGAAACATATGTAAAGCTCGCATCTGAATATTCAGAACTTGAACCTGTTGTGAAAACGATCAGAACATACAACAAGGCTGTGAGAGAAGTTCAGGATTTAGCTGAGATTATAACAGATAAAGAATCTGATGCTGAAATGCGAGAGCTGGCTGAAATGGAAATGCCAGAACTCAAAGAGCAGATCGAAACTTTAGAATCAGACATGCAGATTTTGCTTTTGCCAAAAGATGCAGCTGACAGCAAAAATGTTATTTTGGAGATCCGTGGTGGCACGGGCGGCTCAGAAGCTGCGCTATTTGCAGGCGATTTATTCAGAATGTACGAGCGTTATGCCTCCGCACATGGTTGGAAAGTTGAAGTTATTTCATCAAGCGATGGTGATGTTGGTGGTTTTAAAGAAATTTCAGCAACCATTTCAGGGCGCGGTGCATTTGCGCGGATGAAATTTGAATCAGGTGTTCATCGTGTTCAACGTGTGCCTGAAACAGAATCAGGTGGTCGAATTCATACATCTGCAGCAACTGTTGCGGTGTTGCCGGAAGCAGAAGATGTTGATATCGAAATTCGCAACGAAGATATTCGCATTGATACAATGCGCGCATCTGGTGCTGGTGGTCAGCACGTGAATACAACAGATAGTGCAGTGCGTATTACCCACATTCCGTCTGGTATTATGGTAACCTCATCTGAGAAATCTCAGCACCAAAATAGAGCGCGCGCCATGCAGGTTTTAAAAGCGCGACTTTATGATATTGAACGTCAAAAAGCTGATGATGAGCGCTCAGCTGATCGTAAAAGCCAAGTTGGTTCTGGTGATCGGTCTGAACGCATTCGAACCTATAACTTTCCGCAAGGTCGGGTGACGGATCACCGGATTAATCTAACGCTTTATAAGCTCGATAAAATGTTGGTTGGTGAAATTGACGAAATGATTGATGCGCTTGTATCTGACCATCAAGCATCGCAATTGGCAGCTCTTGGTCAAAGTAATTGATAAAAACCACAACTGGTAAAATCAGATTATGACCCTTTCAGACATGCTTCATGAAATGAATACTGCATTTGAAAATGCGGGTATTGATGGGGCATCTTTTGAAGCAAAAGCACTGTTAACTGGTCTGCTTGGTTTTACCACAATTGATGTTGCTACGCGCAGAGATCTGGAACTTACAGAAGAACAAGTTCAGCTTTCTCACCAGGCAATGGAAAAACGCCTTAAGGGTATGCCGGTTTATCGTATTTTGGGATGGCGTGAGTTTTACGGTCTAAATTTTGAACTGTCAGAAGCTACTTTAGAACCCAGAGCTGATACTGAAATTTTGGTTGATGTTATTTTGCCATACGCTGAAAAGTTCGCTCGCGAGCAAGGCAAGTGCAGTATCATTGATCTTGGCACTGGGACAGGAGCGATTGCATTATCTTTGTTGCATAATTGCAAATTGGCAACTGCCCTGGGTGTTGATCAAGCAGATGATGCTTTGGCAACCGCTTCCAAAAATGCGCAAAATCTTGGTCTTAGTTCTCGCTTTCAAACATTACGCAGTAATTGGTTGTCCAAGGTTGATGAGCGATATCATATTGTTGTTTCAAACCCGCCCTATATTACGAAAAACGAACTTTCACAATTGAGCATTGAAGTGGCCGATCACGATCCGATGCTTGCCCTTGATGGGGGTGAGGATGGTCTTGATGCTTATCGAATATTAGCGGCTGGTATTTCGAATATTTTGCATGTCGGTGCGATAACTGGTGTCGAAATTGGTTGGCGCCAAGCTCAAGATGTGACGGACATTTTTTCAAAGCAGGGTTTTTCATTGGTGGCTCAGCATAAAGATTTGGCAGGACATGACCGTGTGTTGCTATTTGAAATGAAATAAACACCATAAATCTGAGCTAACATGTAAAAAATGAGAATTTTTTATGAAGAAAAGACTTGGAATTACAGACGAATATGTCTAATGTCCTTGTTAGAAACTGGCGCGGGGCAGTGCCCGCTAGCAATCCAAAAAACTTAATTTGCAATCTTTTCAAGATACAATCTAGCTCATTGGAATTGCTAAATCGTCGACAGAACTTTGATATCGTTGCGGCATAGGGGTCGACCTTATCACGTCATATAAAATTATGACATTAACCGAATGTTTGATCTGATTTCAGATTAAGCAACCATCATCATAACAGGATTTTAAGTGAGTTACCAATGAGGCCTGGACAAAAGAATAATCGTGGACGCGGACGTAATAATAATAATAACCGAAAGCCATCCAATCCACTTTCCCGTTCTTATGATAGTACTGGACCTGACGTAAAAGTTAGGGGTAATGCGCAAACGGTTGCTGAAAAATATATGACCTTAGCGCGTGATGCCCAAAGTTCGGGTGATCGTGTGATGGCCGAGAACTACTTGCAACACGCTGAGCATTATAATCGTATTGTTGCGCAAGGTCAGGCGCAGATCCAAGAGCGTCAACAACGTGACGAAGCTGCACGTGAACAACAAGAGCGTGAGCAACAAGAAAAAGCTGCAGAAGCTGCAGAAAATTCAGATGAAGTGAGCGAAGCTGCTGAGGCAAATGCTGAAAATGCAGATGCAAGCGATACCGCACAGTCAGCTGATTCAGAGGAAAAACCTCGTCGGAATCAGCGCCGTAGAACTGGACCGCGCCAACGTCGCCCACGCACGAATGAGGCTGGTGAAGGTGGTGAAGCTGCACCAAAGGTTGAAGTTGTTGCCGAAGCGCCTGTTGAAACTTCAGATCCAGTTGAAGCGGCAACGCCTGCAGAATAGATTTTAGGTAGTATTGATTTGAAAAGCCCGGTTTTAACCGGGTTTTTTTGTTTTTATGCTAAAGCCCCTTTTCGAAATATCTATGAATACCCATATAAGTGAAGTAACGAACTTGCCACTTAGTGGGAGTTTATCCGGAAGTATTGTTTTCGTGCCGCAAATGGGCGAAACATGATTTGGAGAATAAAATGAACTTAGAAAAATATTCCGAACGTGTGCGTGGTTTCATCCAGTCAGCACAATCTTTTGCGCTTGGTGAAGGTCACCAGCAATTTTCTTCAGAGCATTTATTGAAAATATTGCTCGATGATGAGCAAGGTATGGCGTCATCATTGATTGATCGATCAGGTGGTCGTTCTTCTGAAGCGAAAATAGCAACGCAAACTGCCATTAATAAGCTACCAAAAGTTTCTGGTGGTAATTCACAGATCTATCTCACGCAACCATTGGCTAAACTATTCGCCGATGCTGAGAAAATTGCAGAAAAATCAGGCGACAGCTTCGTCACGGTTGAACGCTTATTGCTTGCAATGGTGACTGATAAGTCGACAATTGTTGGCAAAATACTGACGCAAGCGGGATTAACCGCTCAAGCGCTGAATGAAACCATCAATTCTATTCGCAAAGGGCGTACAGCTGATAGTGCATCCGCCGAAGAAGGATTTGATGCGCTAAAGAAATATGCGCGTGATTTAACCGAAGATGCGCGTGAAGGTCGGCTTGATCCAGTGATTGGTCGCGATGATGAAATTCGTCGGGCAATTCAAGTTTTGTCTCGCAGAACCAAAAATAACCCTGTTCTTATTGGTGAACCCGGTGTTGGTAAAACAGCAATTGCGGAAGGTTTGTCTTTGCGTATCGTTAATGGTGATGTTCCCGAATCGTTAAAAGACAAGCGCCTCATGGCACTGGATATGGGTGCGCTGATTGCGGGTGCTAAATATCGTGGTGAATTTGAAGAGCGTTTGAAATCGGTTTTAAATGAAGTGCAGGCGGAAGCCGGGCAAATCATTCTTTTCATTGACGAAATGCACACTTTGGTCGGAGCGGGTAAATCAGATGGTGCCATGGACGCATCTAATCTGCTGAAACCCGCATTGGCGCGCGGCGAATTGCATTGTGTGGGGGCGACAACGCTTGATGAATATCGCAAACATGTTGAAAAAGACCCTGCACTTGCGCGACGTTTCCAACAAGTTTTAATTAACGAGCCTACTGTTGAAGATACGGTTTCAATTTTGCGTGGTCTTAAAGAAAAATACGAGCAGCATCACAAAGTTCGCATTAGCGATCGTGCGCTTGTGTCTGCCGCAACTTTATCTAGTCGTTATATTACGGACAGGTTTTTACCTGATAAAGCCATTGATTTGATGGATGAAGCGGCAGCACGTTTACGCATGCAAGTTGATTCAAAACCCGAAGAACTTGATGAGCTTGATCGTCGTATCATACAATTGAAGATTGAACGCGAAGCATTAAAGAAAGAGGATGATGATGCGACAAAAGAGCGGCTTTTAAATCTTGAAGAAGAATTATCCGGTCTTGAGGAAACATCGACGGCTTTAACAGCTAAATGGCAATCTGAAAAACAAAAGCTTGGTGTTGCTGCTGATTTAAAACAGCAGCTTGAGCAAGCGCGTAACCAACTTGAAATCGCCCAAAGAAATGGTGAGTATCAAAAAGCTGGTGAATTGACCTATGGCGAAATCCCAGCATTGGAAAAGCAACTGCTAGATGCTGAAAACCGCGAAGAAAGTGCGACTGCCAGCATGGTGGAAGAGGTGGTAACACCTGATCATATTGCGCATATTGTTTCTCGTTGGACAGGTGTACCTATTGATAAGATGCTTGAAGGCGAACGCGATAAACTTTTACGAATGGAAGATGAATTAGCAAAACGCGTGATTGGTCAGGGTGAAGCTGTTCAAGCAGTGTCTCGAGCTGTGCGTCGTGCGCGCGCCGGATTGCAAGATCCAAACAGACCAATTGGCTCGTTCATGTTTTTAGGACCAACTGGTGTGGGTAAAACTGAGCTGACCAAAGCATTAGCTGAATTCTTGTTCGATGATGAACAAGCGATGGTTCGCATTGATATGTCTGAATATATGGAGAAGCATTCTGTAGCGCGTCTTATCGGGGCACCTCCCGGATATGTTGGCTATGATGAAGGTGGTGCATTAACAGAAGCTGTTCGCCGCAGGCCTTATCAGGTTGTTTTGTTTGATGAAGTTGAAAAAGCCCACAGTGATGTTTTCAATGTGCTTTTGCAGGTTCTTGATGATGGCCGCTTAACAGATAGCCAAGGCCGAACTGTTGATTTCAGGAACGTCTTGATCATTATGACATCAAATTTAGGTGCTGAATTCTTAGTGAATTTGGCTGAAGATCAAGATGTCGATGTTGCGCGAGATGATGTCATGTCAGTTGTTCGCACAGCATTCCGTCCTGAATTTTTGAACCGCTTGGATGATACAATCTTGTTCCATCGTTTAAAACGTCAGGATATGGGCGCGATTGTTGATATTCAGCTTCAACGTTTGTCAAAACTTTTAGCGGAGCGCAAAATTACGATTGAACTTGAAGATGAAGCGCGGACATGGTTGTCAGATAAAGGTTATGACCCAGCTTTTGGTGCCCGTCCGTTAAAACGAGTTATTCAAAAGTATCTTCAGGATATGCTTGCTGAGAAAATTCTTGGCGGTGAAATCCATGATGGAACAAGCCTTGTCATCACCAATGGGTCTGATCGTTTAAATGTCTATGTGCGAAAAGATGATCAACAATCTGCTGCATAAATAGAGAATAAGATCGAATCACTTTAAGATTGGGCCAGTTAACAGCTGGCCCTTTTGTTTATTGGAGATGGTTTTATGAACCGTGATGAATTTAATGCTTTTTGTTCAAAATTACCGGTTACAACCCATGTCGTTCAGTGGGGCGGTTCTGATGTTTGGAAAGTTGGCGGGAAAGT
The DNA here is from genome assembly GCA_039986595.1 of Lentilitoribacter sp. Classification (GTDB taxonomy): domain Bacteria; phylum Pseudomonadota; class Alphaproteobacteria; order Rhizobiales; family Rhizobiaceae; genus Lentilitoribacter. The sequence goes on along the minus strand of JBDWQJ010000002.1, from coordinate 2,577 downwards.
CTTTGCCATTGCCGGCTGGGAAGATGATGCTAATTTTACACGCGTAACATTTAAAGTCTCAGATCTGGCATTTGATATCTTAAAAGAACAACCGGGCTTAAGACCAGCACCTTATTTAGCGCCGCGTGGTGCGAAATGGATACAGCATTTTGAAAAGCCAGGATTAGATGAGGAAGCTCTTTGTGATTATCTAACAGAATCACATCGTTTGATCAGTCTCAACTTGACGAAAAAGCTACAAAAAGAGCTTGGTTTGAACCAGCCAGATTAATTGCTGGCGAGTTCAGTTGCTTCTTCATCAATATCCAACAGCGAATTTAATTTCTGACGTTCGCGATGGAATAGATCCAAGGCTTCAGCCTTTAATGTTTTCCCGCCCGGTAACCTGACCCGCAACGGGTCAACTTTTGTGCCGTTTACGATCAATTCATAATGAAGGTGCGGACCGGTTGATAGACCGGTTGAACCTATATAACCAATGACTTGGCCTTGTTTCACACGTGCGCCGGGAACCACGCCGCTGGCAATTTTTGATTGGTGAGAATAAGACGAAACATAACCATTTGCATGTTGAACTTTCGTCTGCTTTCCATAGCCGCCGGAATGCCAACCAGCTTTTTCAACAACACCATCGCCAGCTGCTAATATTGGTGTGCCGCGCGGTGCTGACCAATCCACACCAGAGTGCATACGCCTGCGGCCCGTAATTGGGTGGCGTCTCATGCCAAAAGCTGAACGAAATTTCGCAGTTGGCACGGGGTTTCTAATTAAGAACTGGCGCGCGCTGCGGCCTTCTTCATTATAGTAATCAACAGTGCCGTCTTCAGGATGTGCAAATCTGTAGAACTTTGTAAGGTTGCCACCGAAATTTGCGGATATAAATAAGAGCTCAGAACTTTCGGATGCCACATCCTCATCATTTGAAACTGAGAAAAACGCTTCAAGGCGATCAGTTGGTTTAACACGTGCTCTGAAATCAACACTTGCAGCCATCATACGAATGAGTTGCTTGATCATATCTGGTGTCATTCCATAAGAAAGGCCTGCTTGATATATTGCATCATACACACGTGGCATTTTTGCCGGCTGTGGTGCAATTTCTGGCGAATCTTCTAAAAGTGCCGCTATACTTGGTGAATAAACAGGCTCCTCAGCAAGCACATAGCGACCGCGATCGTTTCGCGCGCCGGTAACAAGATGTTTATTCTGCTCATAAACGGACAATCGCATGATTTGCGTATCTTCTTCGGATTGCTCAACGCCAATGCGCAATGACATGCCCGGTTCTAGATTATCTGTGTCTATTTCCCCTGAAAGCAAGTCTTCATAGATCAGTATTTGCTCTTCGATATATCCAGCTTCTGCTAAAATCGCACTTAGCTTGCTTGGAGAGCGCACTGTTTGAATATCTTCGTGGAAGTCAGTTTTTTTACTTTCAACAGGTGCATAAGATGCAATAGATACATTTTCTGCAACGACGCGAGCATTGATCCCCGCGGTAAAGTCAAAAATAGAAGTCGGCTGATCTCCAAATCTACGTGGATCTACATAGTGAAGTGCTGCAATCTGGCTATCTTGGCCAATAAGAACAGAACCGTTCGTGCGCACAGTTTCCTCAGCTTCGTCAACTGTCATTGAAGCGGCAAATCCAAATCTGTTGTCTTCAAGAGGAAATTCGAGCGTCCGCAAAGAAATTTCGGAATCAATCTTAGCGCCGTATATTGCACCCGATAGGATGCTAGAGCCGATTGCATTCTCATTATTAGCAAAGATTTGGAGTGGATTAAACTTTGGGTATTCCGAATTGACATTATATCCAGAAGCTAGCGGCATGGATACAAATGCAAAAGGACGGCTGCGAACAATCTGGCGGTCACCATCTTGTACAAGCGTGGGAACATCCATAACCAATTTGTCTGGCTCGGCATTTGTTGTCACGCTATTTCGGATGCGTTGTTTCTTTTGACCAAGTTCTGCCGAAGAGGGAACTGAAAAATCAGTACTTGCTAATGCAACAGCGGGCGGAGCGAGTTGTTCTTTACCCTCAAGCGCTACAAATAATGCAACACCCATAAGTGTCATGGAAGTGATGCCTGTCATAAACGTGCTTGAAAGCCATCTAAATGAAACTTCTCGGCGATCAGGAGCGCGCGTGCCACCTGCTAAGATTGGCGGTTCTTCACCTAAGCGCCGTTTGTGATCTTTACTCGTTTGCATCATGACCTTTTAAAGCATAGCGACATTACGTGAGCTATGTACTACTTTTATAAAGAAAATAAAAGTTCGAAGAATTTTACATTTAGTTTCAAAAAGCAGTTTCATAATAAAAGGGCGATTTTATGACTGGGGATCGCTAAATACACTACATATTGTGTGTAGATATTGCGCCGCAGCATAGTGAAAAACATTTATGAAATTAATTTGATAAAAAGTGCTTTTTTTTAAATTTTGATGTTGACGGTTATGATTGGTGTGTGTAGAACGCCACTCACCGAACGAGAGCGGTCGACGAGGTCGCTAGCGAGTTTTACTTGTGTTTGTTTGGTAAGCTTTTTTAAAGGGCGTTAAATTGTTGCT
>JBDWQJ010000001.1:0-10701 GCA_039986595.1 Lentilitoribacter sp. | reverse complement strand
CAGTGGAATGTATCTATGCATTTCTCCATATACATGTATATTCTTAGTGACATCCTTTCTATAAGCCTTCAATCCACAATTAAAATCGTGGAGTCTAATACCAGACACTTTTCTAGTTACCCAATTAAAAAACTTAGAAGGAAGAGTTTTATTTATAGGATCGTGTCTTTTCCTTTTCCAGCCAGAAACAATATCTAACTTTTGCTCTACAATCATCTTTACAAGCTCCGGAATTTCATCTGGACTATCTTGCATATCAGCATCCATCGTAATCACTACTTCACCTGAAGCATGATCAAAGCCCGTCTGCAAAGCAGCTGATTTACCATAATTGCGATTAAATTTCAAACCAATTACTCTTTGGTCTTCTTTTGAGGCTTTAAGAATAGTCTTCCAGGACCTATCTGTACTACCATCATCAATAAATAAAATTTCAGTAGATATAGAATGAGAGTCTACAACGCGAAAAATCCACTCCAAAAGTTCTGGAATGGATTCTTCTTCGTTATAAACAGGTATAACTAGTGATAATTTTTTATCCTTCAAATTCAGGTTCTTTCTTTTTGATGATTGCACCAGTGATTAAAGCCAGTATAGCATAAACAATCAGACCCCAAAGAAACCCAACGATTGATCCTGTAACAGTAAACCTATCTAAAGTATCATTACGAGACTTTTCAAGAGCCTCTTCCATTTGATCTTCAGGCATACCAAAGTTTTGCATCATAGCTTCCGCATTTTCAACAGATTGATCAGCCAACATAGTAGGCAATTCAGGATCAATAACGTTGTACAATAAAATATTGAAAACTGTTCCAATAATACCTGCAACTACCAATAATTGCATAGAGTATACCCATGCTTTCCCGAAAGCCATAAAACCTCCAATTTCTTTTCGATGCTGTATTCCGAAGTAGGAAACTAAAGCAATAAAGATTAGAAAAAACAAGATCATCCACATTGACACTAAGAAAGCAGGATTAACAATGTAAATTAAAAGGTTGAGTACGATGCTTATTACACCGACAATTAACCCAGACTTGATTGCGTGATTGTTCATAAGTTATTTAGGTTTTTTTCTTAAAATTATGGCAACTACAGGCGTAATCAAAAAAGCAGAGAAGAGTTTATTCCGAAAGGTCATTTGAACAAGCTGAGCGGAACTCATATTTGAAATTGATCTATACCGCTCATTTAACGTTTTTTCTCCCAATTCAATAAGATAGAATTCCTCGTTTTTCTTGAGAAGCATGGTAGCCCCATTCTTATAAGCTTCTAATATACTCGAATCTGTTTGAGTAATAATATAGAAAGTGGCTTCAAAAAGTAAAATAGCAGGGATAAAAACAATAAACCCGATGCTTATCCCCTGCCAAAAATGAAGAAATCCATCATTCCTGAAATCTTTAAATTCTTTACCCGCAAAAAAAATAAACAAAAAATAGACTCCAAGATCAAACCAAAAATGGCGGCTATCTAGCAAGGGATTACTTCCAAAATTGATTGAAACAAAAAAAATACCAATGAGGAATATTCCACACAATACAGAATATTTAATTGCTGATTTTATCAAAATAATTTAATTGAGAGTCAAAAATTCCCTATTAACAGTACCAACCACTTTTCCCCGTAATTGCATATTCCAGAAAGGGGAATTTTTAGATTTAGACAAATTAGTTTTCTCATCAAAAAACCAGTTCAGGTCTTCATCACAAATAGTTAATTTAGCTTCTTCTCCTTCAGCAATTTTGACTGGATCTAATCGTAATACTTTTCGCGGGCCATTCACAATCTTGTCAATTAGTATTTCGAGAGGAATATCTTCCGCTAATTTTAGCAAAGAAGGAAAAAAAGTTTGAATGGATATATTTCCAGGTTCAGCAAGGTCAAACTCCAATTGCTTCACTTCCTGTTCTAATGGACGATGGTTTGAACAAATTGCATCTATTGTTCCATCTTTCAATCCCTTAAGAAGTGCTTTCCTATGGACACTATTCCTGTAAGGAGGTAAACTTTTCATATTAGTGTCAAAAGATTCAATAGAATTATCTTCGAAAATCAAGTGATGCAAGCCTATGTCGCAAGTGATCGATAAACCTTCCTTTTTTCCTCTTTTAATAAGTTCTAGGCTTTTGCCAGAAGTTATTTTAGAGAAGTGAAGACGACCTCCACTATACTTTAATATTTCAATATCCCTTTGCACAATAAGCTCTTCAGAAAGAGGTGGCTCGCCACGAAGACCAAGATTTGTACTTACTCTTCCTTCATGCATGTGCGTATTACTCGAAATATTCAAATCACGAGAATTTTGAAAAATTGGCACATCAATACTACTTGTATATTGAAGAGCTTTTAGAAGTAGTTCAGAATTCCAAATTGGCATATCCCCTTCAGAAAAAGAACAAGCACCAGCATCAATTAAATCCAAAATTTCGTTAAGATTCTCTCCTTTCATATCCTCACTAAGCGCTGCAGTAACATGTAAGTCAACAGATTGATTAGATTTTTTTATTATATAACCAACATCACTCTTGGAGGTTATAGGAGGCATTGTTCCTGGCATTAAACAAACATCAGTAAATCCACCTGCTTGAGCCAGCTTTGAGCCAGAATCGATATCCTCTCGATACTCAAATCCAGGGTCGTTAAAATTGGCATTTAAATCAAACCAACCGCAGGTAACTATTTTTCCTGTAAGATCAATTTCTTTTTTTGCAGATTTACCGGTTAAGGAGGAAATCTTACCCTTTTCGATTAATAAATTGACCTGTTTTAAATGAGATTGGGAATTACAATCTACGACGAGTACATTCTTAAGTAGTAAACTCATTTGAGGTATCTGTGCAATCCTGTTTCTATTAGGATAAACAATATCATCAAAATTAATGCATATTTCCATATGTCGTGCTTAGAAGACATTTTAGATACTAAATCATTAAAATTATCGTCAGACTTTAACACGCTTATATTCTCGTATTCCGAAAATACCTTTCTCCATGTCTCAATTTTAGCAGACCTCATAATTGATTCAGTTCTAGAAATATTTATCGCAACTTCTTTTAATGTGTCATTTCCTTGAAGGAGATAATATTTACCTGCACTAATATCATCCGGTATTTCTAATACCATTCGATCTCCATATGAATTGAAAGATGGAATAACTTCATAAGCATTACTTTTAATTCTAACTGGTATGTCTGAAACGGACTCTGATATCGTAATCAAATCGTTCGGATAAAAATAAGAAGGCTCTACTTCCTTTGTCGAGGAAAAAGCAATTTGATACATAATAGGAAGAAAAAGCGAATGGCTTTCAAATTTTGTCTCGTTACCTTCTAGGATGAAGTTAAAGAAATAGATTAAACCAGACCGTAAAAGAAAAGGTCGACCATCTCTGTATTTTATTATTACTTCAAAATCACCTTCAAAATCAAAAAAAACATATTCCTTTGGTAAAGAAACTTCTTTTGAATTACGAGTAAAAACTCCTTGAAGGAGAGGATGCGAATAGTCAATGTCAATTTCAGTCAGTTGATTAGTTCCTGCTTTTATTATATGGAGTCCTAGAAATTTATCGTAGCTATCTATAACAATAGAATCAGGAGGAAAAACAACAAAAAAAGTATTACGAAACTGATCCAATAAACTTGTTGGGATAAATGAGATACTATTTAAAATAATCAGATCATTCATCTTTACTTTGTTGTAATCCAGGGAGTTAATGGATTGCATATTCAAATCAAACAAGTCTTTCTTATCAAAAATCAAATTCAACGCTTTTGAATCATTAGTGTTGATAATACTCACTCTAGGAACCTCTTGCTTTGGGATTACAAAATGAAAAATATTATCATAGATTACTTCATCACCATCAATAACTATTTCATAGCTACCTGTTGATGTTTTAGGAAGATCGAATTGAATCTCATCCAATTCAGAAATTTCTTTAACCACCGAACTAAATTGACGGTCACCCTGCATCAACTTTATAATAACATTCCCCTCTTCAGCATTCCACACTTCAAAACTGACAGTAATAATTTGTTGAGAGATATCTTTTTGGCTTGGTTGAATAGACAGCGTATCAACATTTATATTTCTCATCCGGTTTAGATCTTGTGTAAGGACTATATTGTAGACCTTACTTGAATCAAAAAATGTATAATCTACGCTTTCTGGATTTGAAGCCTGGAAATCGCTGAATATATAATTATATTCAGCTAGATTCTCAGTAAAAGAATTTTCGATTTCACTTAAAATAGAATTTGTGTTATTGACAATATCAAAATCAACCTCTTCGAATAGCGACTTATCTAAGTTTTTTTTCTGTTTATTATCAAAATATGATATTGATTTCACGCCTCGATCGAAAGAATTTCGCATAAATTGTTCTACAATCAAACCTTGATCATTGACCAAAGAACTTCCTGAATTATCAAAATAAACAGAAACAGAATTCGGAATGGTCTTAGTTTCAGCAAATGAAAGAATAAAAACAATTACCGATAGGACAATCAGGGTTCTCGTAGTTAAAATTAACAAGTACTTTAACCGATAATTTGATTTCGTTTTGGAAGATAAGTTGGTAATGTACTTTATCGATGAAAAGTATATCTTTTTTGCCTTCCTAAAATCGAAAAGATGAACAACAATAGGGATAATCAAAAAAGGAAGGAAATACCACCACATAAACTAAGCTTAAACAATTAAGATTGATATCTATACGAACATCTGAATAGCAAGTTATGCAAAACATTAGGCACAGGCTCAATGAAAGTCCATGCTTTGAAACAAAAAAAGGGATATTGTTTTCACAATATCCCTTGATAATAAAAACTGGCAACGACTTACTCTCCCACCTGTTACGGCAGTACCATCAGCGCTGACGGGCTTAACTTCTCTGTTCGGAATGGGAAGAGGTGGACCCCGTCGCTATAATCACCATAAAATTTGCCTATATCCATTTAATGGACAGGACTTAATGTCTTGACATTAAAAATGAAAGATTCACATGAAAAACGCGAGTTTATCGAAACGCTTCAAAAAAGTTTACGAGTAATTAGTACTGCTCAGCTTTGACATTACTGCCTTTACACCTGCAGCCTATCTACGTCCTAATCTAGAACATCTCTTAAAAGAAATCTCATCTTGTAGTGGGTTTCGCACTTAGATGCTTTCAGTGCTTATCCCTTCCCAACGTAGCTACCCAGCAGTGCTCCTGGCGGAACAACTGGTACACCAGCGGTTAGTCCAACTCGGTCCTCTCGTACTAAAGTCAGATCTACTCAAATTTCTTACGCCCACAACAGATAGGGACCGAACTGTCTCACGACGTTCTGAACCCAGCTCACGTACCGCTTTAATTGGCGAACAGCCAAACCCTTGGGACCTGCTCCAGCCCCAGGATGCGATGAGCCGACATCGAGGTGCCAAACAACCCCGTCGATATGGACTCTTGGGGGTCATCAGCCTGTTATCCCCGGCGTACCTTTTATCCGTTGAGCGATGGCCCTTCCACGCGGGACCACCGGATCACTATGACCGACTTTCGTCTCTGCTCGACTTGTCAGTCTCGCAGTCAGGCTGGCTTATGCCATTGCACTCGACGTCCGATTTCCGACCGGACTGAGCCAACCATCGCGCGCCTCCGTTACTCTTTGGGAGGCGACCGCCCCAGTCAAACTACCCGCCACACAATGTCCCGGACCCGGATAACGGGCCGCGGTTAGACATCAATAATAGTAAGGGTGGTATTTCAAGGATGGCTCCACATGAGCTGGCGCCCACGCTTCAAAGCCTACCACCTATCCTACACATAATATCACTAATGCCAGTGTGAAGCTGTAGTAAAGGTGCACGGGGTCTTTCCGTCTAACCGCAGGAACCCCGCATCTTCACGGGGAATTCAATTTCACTGAGTCTATGCTGGAGACAGCGGGGAAGTCGTTACGCCATTCGTGCAGGTCGGAACTTACCCGACAAGGAATTTCGCTACCTTAGGACCGTTATAGTTACGGCCGCCGTTTACCGGGGCTTCAATTCAAGGCTTGCACCTCTCCTTTTAACCTTCCGGCACCGGGCAGGCGTCAGACCCTATACGTCGTCTTGCGACTTCGCAGAGCCCTGTGTTTTTGATAAACAGTCGCCACCCCCTCTTTTGTGTCACCCCATCAAACTTGCGTTCAATGAGGTCATGCTTATCCCGAAGTTACGCATGCAATTTGCCGAGTTCCTTCAGCATAGTTCTCTCAAGCGCCTTAGTATTCTCTACCTGTCCACCTGTGTCGGTTTGGGGTACGGTCTTAACGGTGGAGCTATTTCCTGGAACCGCTTCACAGCCCACTCAATCCAATAAGAGTGAACCACTTACGCGATCCGTCACTACCACCAGGTACAGGAATATTAACCTGTTTCCCATCGACTACGCATTTCTGCCTCGCCTTAGGGGCCGACTAACCCTGCTCAGATTAACTTTAAGCAGGAAACCTTGGACTTTCGGCGAAGGGGTCTCTCACCCCTTTTATCGTTACTCATGTCAACATTCGCACTTGTGATATCTCCAGGATTCCTCGCGGATATCCCTTCACAGACTTACACAACGCTCCGCTACCGCGTGCAGTAAACTGCACACCCGCAATTTCGGTGTATGGCTTTAGACCCGATACATTTTCGGCGCAAAGACCCTTATTTAGACCAGTGAGCTGTTACGCTTTCTTTAAATGATGGCTGCTTCTAAGCCAACATCCTGGTTGTTTTGGGATCTTCACTTCCTTTCCCACTTAGCCATAACTTGGGGACCTTAATTGGCGGTCAGGGTTGTTTCCCTCTCCACTACGGACGTTAGCACCCGTAGTGTGTCTGCCGACTAGTACTCCTCGGTATTCAGAGTTTGGTTAGGATCAGTAAGGCGGTAAGCCCCCATAGCCCATCCAGTGCTTTACCCCCGAGGGTATTCGGTCGACGCTCTACCTAAATAGATTTCGCGGAGAACCAGCTATTTCCGAGTTTGATTGGCCTTTCACCCCTATCCACAGGTCATCCCCGCATATTGCAACATGCGTGGGTTCGGTCCTCCAGTGCATGTTACTGCACCTTCAACCTGCCCATAGATAGATCACTCGGTTTCGGGTCTAATCCAACGAACTGAACGCCCTGTTCAGACTCGCTTTCGCTGCGCCTACACCTATCGGCTTAAGCTTGCTCGTTAGACTAAGTCGTTGACCCATTATACAAAAGGTACGCCGTCACCCATATGGGCTCCGACTGTTTGTAGGCATTCGGTTTCAGGGACTATTTCACTCCCCTTGTCGGGGTGCTTTTCACCTTTCCCTCACGGTACTTGTTCACTATCGGTCATGCACGAGTATTTAGGCTTGGAGGGTGGTCCCCCCATGTTCAGACAGGATTTCACGTGTCCCGCCCTACTCAAGGACAAAAAGAAGAATTACGCATACGGGGCTATCACCCACTATGGCCAAACTTTCCAGAATGTTTTGCTTGTCTTCAAATTGCCACTGGCCTGGTCCGCGTTCGCTCGCCGCTACTAACAGAATCTCGGTTGATGTCTATTCCTACGGGTACTTAGATGTTTCAGTTCCCCGCGTTCGCTTCTTACACCCTATGTATTCAGATGTAGATACTCTTAATCGAAACTAGTAGTCGAACCATCATAACAATGGCCAAATCAGTCTAAACCGAACCAACCACCAAAATGATGTTTGATTACTAGTTCCTAGAGTGGGTTTCCCCATTCGGAAATCGCCGGATCAAAGCTTATTCGCAGCTCCCCGACGCTTATCGCAGCGTATCACGTCCTTCATCGCCTGTGCATACCAAGGCATCCACCAAACGCCCTTAAGACACTTGATCGTTCTCATTACCAATGACCATCTCCCCGCCTTTTGAACTCAGGAAGTGGGACCCATTGGCAAACAATCTACTTGATCAACATCAATAAAGGATCCTGTGCAGTCACCTCTAAAGGCAGTTAAATTCATGCAAATGCATAAAATCTCAACCGCAAAATGTTGATTGCCAGCATGGTTTGGGTTGCCGTGACTGTAACACGGCCCATACTGGCGAAAGACCAGTTTCACGAGACCTGAAAGGCAGCGTGCGGTTAGGCATCGCTTTTTCGTAAGGTAAAGCCGCCGGCTAAAAATAGCAGCTAAACCGGCCGATCAGATCTTCTCTCTACAATGTTATTAAACAGGCAATCGGCGAGACAAATATCCCAACGATTGCAAAATCGTTTCTTAATTCTTGGATCAATGTATTCGACTTCAGAAGATTGGTGGAGCCAGACGGGATCGAACCGACGACCTGAAGCTTGCAAAGCTACCGCTCTCCCAACTGAGCTATGGCCCCAATAATCTTGAGGCAGCCACATAAGAATTGGTGGGCCTGGGTAGAGTTGAACTACCGACCTCACGCTTATCAGGCGTGCGCTCTAACCACCTGAGCTACAGGCCCAATTCCTAACAACCGTCACAAACGGCCGAATAATGTGCCAACAGCACCTGCGTTCAGCCTAACGACCAACCACAAGAGTGGAATACATCCAAGAAGAAAGAGAAACGAAGACGGCGGTGTGCCGCTCTATGTAGTTAGCGATCAGTCAATGACTTTGACCAATCTTATGTTCTTAAGAAGCCCAATAGATCCAAATGGATAAATCCATCCTTCAACTGAAGAGCCATCCTTAGAAAGGAGGTGATCCAGCCCCAGGTTCCCCTAGGGCTACCTTGTTACGACTTCACCCCAGTCGCTGACCCTACCGTGGTCGCCTGCCTCCTTGCGGTTAGCGCAGCGCCTTCGGGTAGAACCAACTCCCATGGTGTGACGGGCGGTGTGTACAAGGCCCGGGAACGTATTCACCGTGGCATGCTGATCCACGATTACTAGCGATTCCAACTTCATGCTCTCGAGTTGCAGAGAACAATCCGAACTGAGATGGTTTTTGGAGATTAGCTCGATCTTGCGATCTCGCTGCCCACTGTCACCACCATTGTAGCACGTGTGTAGCCCAGCCCGTAAGGGCCATGAGGACTTGACGTCATCCCCACCTTCCTCCGGCTTATCACCGGCAGTCCCTCTAGAGTGCCCAACTTAATGCTGGCAACTAAAGGCGAGGGTTGCGCTCGTTGCGGGACTTAACCCAACATCTCACGACACGAGCTGACGACAGCCATGCAGCACCTGTATCCGATCCAGCCTAACTGAAGGTATCCATCTCTGGAAACCGCGATCGGTATGTCAAGGGCTGGTAAGGTTCTGCGCGTTGCTTCGAATTAAACCACATGCTCCACCGCTTGTGCGGGCCCCCGTCAATTCCTTTGAGTTTTAATCTTGCGACCGTACTCCCCAGGCGGGAAGCTTAATGCGTTAGCTGCGCCACCAAAATGTATACATTCTGACAGCTAGCTTCCATCGTTTACGGTGTGGACTACCAGGGTATCTAATCCTGTTTGCTCCCCACACTTTCGCACCTCAGCGTCAGTATCGAGCCAGTGAGCCGCCTTCGCCACTGGTGTTCCTCCGAATATCTACGAATTTCACCTCTACACTCGGAATTCCACTCACCTCTCTCGACCTCTAGACTGATAGTTTTAAAGGCAGTTCCAGGGTTGAGCCCTGGGATTTCACCTCTAACTTTCCAATCCGCCTACGTGCGCTTTACGCCCAGTTATTCCGAACAACGCTAGCCCCCTTCGTATTACCGCGGCTGCTGGCACGAAGTTAGCCGGGGCTTCTTCTACGGTTACCGTCATTATCTTCACCGTTGAAAGAGCTTTACAACCCTAGGGCCGTCATCACTCACGCGGCATGGCTGGATCAGGCTTGCGCCCATTGTCCAATATTCCCCACTGCTGCCTCCCGTAGGAGTCTGGGCCGTGTCTCAGTCCCAGTGTGGCTGATCATCCTCTCAGACCAGCTATTGATCGTCGCCTTGGTGAGCCATTACCTCACCAACTAGCTAATCAAACGCGGGCTCATCTATCTCCGATAAATCTTTCCCCCAAAGGGCGTATGCGGTATTAGCACACATTTCTATGTGTTGTTCCGCAGAGATAGGTAGATTCCCACGTGTTACTCACCCGTCTGCCACTCTCCCCGAAGGGAGCGTTCGACTTGCATGTGTTAAGCCTGCCGCCAGCGTTCGTTCTGAGCCAGGATCAAACTCTCAGGTTTGATCTGAGATTTGTTCCGGCTATTTCAATCTTCGCGAACCTAAAAAGGCACTCAATGCGAAGACTGGGTCACGCTTTTCCTGCCATAAATGACAGAGAAAAATTGCAGTTCCCTGGGTAGGGAACCGCGAATTGACGAGAACATTATTTTAAACACACCTGAGATGACCGAAGTCATCCCGGTATTTGTAACATTCTCGAAAAACGTGTCCGCCGAAGTCTCGTATCGGATGCATCTGGTAAAAGGAAATACCAAACCATCCAGCAGAACTCCGCCGCCCACGTTTCTCTTTCTTCATATTCAATTGTCAAAGAACCAAAACGCCAAAAGCATTTCGTCGAACCAGATAAAAGACGCCAAAGCAAGCCACTTACCAGTTCAGGTAGGTTTCCGCTAAACGCGACGCCTTTCCGGGTGAACCAACAAAACAGCACAAGTCGCTCCAAGGCGACCGCTGCGTCGTCGGTGGACGGCTTATAGAACCATTCAACATAAAACGTCAATATGGAA